>NZ_FOCX01000042.1 GCF_900110215.1 Halorientalis persicus
GCCTTCGCCTCGTCGTCGCTATCACCAACTACAAACGCGGAGACAATCCGGGGAGCACGATCATCACGGTGTGACAAGAGTTCTATGACACCCTCCAGATACCGTTGAAACACCCGATAGCTGCCGTACCGAATCACGGATTCGGCACGGCAGCGCGGGCAATAGACGCCGTCACGCCAGCGAATCTGTGCCAGCAGATTCGCGGCTCGACGCTCCGAGACGAACACATTGATTGGCATCATTGTTCGTCGGGTGGCGCGGTCGCGCCACCCTTGCCTGCTGTGAACTCCAGCTACTGCTGAAAACTGACCAACAATCCTCTACACAAGAGCGTTGTAGCAATCCACGGAGGACTAAAGCGGACACCTCTGAAAGAGATAGCTGATATGCTTGATTTTGCAGAGGATATACAACAAATTCAACAGGGTCTTGATGAGTTATCTGGCCTTGATCTGTTGAGTGAAGAAGATCAAGAAGAACTTGATTCCTTGCGCGACGAAACCAAAGGGATGAGTACTGCAGTTCAAGGGATGCAACGGTTGGTATCTGTCTTTTCGAGAGAAGACGACATCTATCGCGCTGTTATCTCAGACGGCTCTGATATAGAATTCGTCCTCATTCCAGATAAGGAAAATTTCCAAAATCTTCCGATGGATTTCCCAAGCGTCGACAACGACTATCTCATTTTGGGGAAGGTACAAACAAAATTCAACAAGGGAGATTCGGTCGAACTCATCAACTTCTCTCAGTTGGTTTCCGGTTCAACTGATAACCCTCGGCAGAAGAAAACACAAGAAAAGCAGCAGCGGATGCGATTTTCAAAAATGGCTTCAGATATATCGGGACGCTCCGTCGAGAAGGATGAATTCGTTGTGTCACATCCAGATGTTCAGATTCTCCCCCTCGCTATATACTGATTGGTGAGAATATGACCATTTGAAAGGCAGATTCTCTGCTATCACTTCTCCCCCTCACAGACTTCATCTCGAAGCTCTTCGAGCAGATCGTCGCGGTTCTTCGCCAGTATCTCCACGTCCTCACCCACGTTCTCGATCTTGGTTCGGACGCGACTCACCACCCGGTAGCGGTAGTTGTCGGAAACGTCTGCCTCCCCCTTGATGATTTCACGCTCACGCTCGGTGAGGAGTCCACGGTACTGGTCGTCTACCATACCCGCTCGTTGGCTGGCGTCTGCCATAGTACCTATTACTGCGTGCAGTTACTTAATTACTGTTTATAGTCATAGTGACTGTGAACAGTAATCTATAAGTGACTGTAAATAGTAATCAGTGATGTGGAAGCCCGGCCCTCAGGGCGTAGCGGTCGAAGGAACGCCCGCGTGCTGTGACACGCGGGCCGGGTTCCCCACGGTGAATGAAGAACCCATGTCAACAAACGCGGCGCTGGGGCAAGAAAGCCTCGGTACGACGGTCGAAACGACTGAAGAAGACACCTGCGACGAATGCGCGAAGCTCTCCGACGGCTTCCCGTGCGCCGACTGCTATATTTCTGGCCGGAAGGGCTTCGAGGTGGTGACGGCTTGATGCAGCGCCGCGAGTTTCTCCAAGTGGCCGCCGCAGTCGCCAGAGCAGCTGCCGGAGACGTCCCCGATTCGGAGATCACTGCCCAACAGAATCGCCTACTGGAGCTGACCGACCGTGACGACAGCGAGCGATGGGCGTACGAGACGACACGGGATCTCGCACACGTCCGCTCGGGCCTTGTGAACGCCGAACTTGATGCGCTGTGCGACAATCCGAACGGCATCATCCAAACCCACGTCGTCGGTCGTGGCGGCATCCCGCTCGGGTTCGAAGTGAGTACGGACGACGACGAATCTGTCGGGACTCTGGTGCATCTCTCGGCTGAACAGGCAGAGGCGCTGGCCGTCGATCTACTTGAACAGGCGCACGCAGCGAGGGAGGACAACAATGCAGACCAGTGACGCCCGCGTGACGGCTCGCATCGTCCGCACCGAGGACGGTGAGAACCACACTGAGTATCGCGTTGGCGGCGTTTCGTACCCCCCGGCCGAGGTGGTTGAAGCGACGCTTAAGGCACGCTAACCCACGCAAATCCATGATTGAAGATATCGACCGCGACGTGTTCGTACGGATTCAGACCGACCTGTTGGTGGTCGGCGACAGCATCATGACCGACAGACACCACGCCAGTAACGGGAACTACCAGGATGACGATCCGCAGAATCAGATCGGCGGCATCATCCCCGCGTTCCCGCTCTCGGGTTGGCTCCGCCACGGGATGGAGGAAGTCGTCCACGAGTTCGACGGCACCGCCTGCCACCCCGGTGAGGCCAACGCGAATTTCATGAAGGAGGACGTCTACGAGCGCGACCTCGACGACGGCTACCACGAGAAGGGCGCGTGTACCGACGACCCGAAGGAAGACGACGGTTGCGTGGTCTTCGACCTCTTCGGCGGCTTCGGTGGCGTCCCCGGGAAGGTGATGCGGCGGCCGATCAAGTTCAATCCCGTCCGATCCAGTGTGGACTACACGCGTGGGCAGGCTGAGGGTCACTACCGCCGGCTCAACCGGAACGTCGTCTCCCGAAACGCCGACGACAACCGGGAACCACTCCGGAACGCCGAGGTAGACGCTGTGGCGAATCTGGACGGTTGCTGGCACCTCTCCTTCCGAGAGGTGAAACCTGAGTTCGTCGGCCTGCTGGCCGAGGGCGTCGACTTCCTCGATGCACACAAGACGGACTTCATGCACCAGCTCGGTGGCGCTCGGAACTTCGGCGCGGGGATCGTCGATTGCCACCTCATCAACCCGCTCTACAGCGAGCGCGAGCTGAAGCGCGTCTTCGACCGCGGAAAGAGCAACACGAACAAGATGGACGAAAAGGACGACCAGTGGACCGAGGAGTACCGCCCGGCGTTCGTGGAGGCGCTCGATGAGCGCATCGAGGAGGGACCATGAGCGACGACGCGATGGTCGCCGCGTACCGCCACGACGCCCACAAGATGAACGGTCAGCCGCACGACTACGCGCCGGAGACGTTCGCGAGCGTTCCTGTGAACCAGACGGTATCCCACGGCTCGGACGGTGATGCGTCGGCGCTGAGTCGGCCCAGCGGCCAGCCTGAGCAGACCGTCGAGAACCACGAGACGCTCTACCGGCTGTCGCTCATCGAGGGCGAGAGTCGGTACGATCCACAAGATTTCACGCGCAACGGTGTCGAGACCGCCGTGAGAGCACTCCTGACGGAAGACGACCCAGAGACCATGCATAGGGCGTGGCTGGAGAGCGATGTCGTCTCGGCGTTCAACGAGAGCGTCTACTACCCGTACACGAGCCTGAAGTACCACACCCTGCTCGTGGCGGCCCTACTCGACAACTACCGCGACGGCCACGAGTTCGCCGATCTCCTCCTGGTCGTGGACCGTGCCGGGGAGATCGTGCCCCACCGCACCGTCTACGCAGGCGACGACTTCGCGCTTCGAATCGACGAGAGCGCAGGCGGGCGGCCGTCGTCCCGTCTCGGGAGTCGGCCGTGGCGGTCGTGGGCTTCGACGTGGAACCGGCTGACCGCGCACCCGCTCGATGCCGCTCACGACAAGTACGACATGGTGCTGGACGCGAACCTCCGCCGGATCGGCGCGTGGTCTACCGCGCTCCAGTACATCGAGGACTTCCGGGAGGCATTCGACCGATGACGCGCATCCAGCAAGTCCAGTGGGAGCTGGAGATGGACTACATCGGACACCCGTACTACGTCTCGGGGAACGCCATCATGCACGCGCTCGGTCAGCAACTCCCGCACGACGTCCACCGCCACCTGAACGCGAGTCACGGCGTCTTTGTGCCCGGGCAGTTCGGGACGTTCCCCGAGGAGCACTCGCAGAGCGGCATCCGGCCGTACCTCGGGAGTGGTCTCCCGGATGTGGAGAGCTACGACGACCTGTTCCTGATGCGGCAGGCGTCGCACTCGTGGCTTCTCGATTCCCGGCCGCGAGACGCGCTGAACACCCACGACATCCGCGTGCAGAGCGGCCACCCGGCGCTGTCCCACGAGACCATCATGGGGAAGCCCGACGACGCGCGGAAGCAACAGCAGACGACGAAGTGGTACATCAACGCGTACCTTCACGCCGACCGGGACGACATCCTCCCGCTCGATGAGAGCGCCCTGGACGGCCTCCAGTTCGGCGGGAAGCGCAACTACGGCTACGGCATCACGGGGCTGAAAGACACGCAGGTCGTAGACCTGGAGGCGTTGGACTACTCGGGTCTTGAAGACGGTGAGCCGTTCATCCTCGAACTCGTGACGCCGTTCGTGCTGGAGTCGGAGTACCCGAACGCTCACGACCAGGACGTGCCGTGGTGGTGGAAGGAGGGCCGCCGTGATCTCCGTGAACGCGAGGAGAAGGTTCTGGAGCAACGCGAGGTGAACAAGCTCCAGACCGTGGACCACGGGCAGGTGGTCACCTACGAGGGCGACCGGCCGGTGGAGACCGCGAAGAGCGGCATCCTCCGGGTCGGCAGTCACTCGAAGTACGGCTTCGGTGAACTGCGAGTGAAGCCCGTCGAACCCCGCTCGAATCAGTGTCAGAACTCAGAGAAAAAGACGAAGGTCACCGGGTGAGATAACTCATTCGAGACGGAAGAATCGGCACGAAAAATCACGCCGCAAACTGAATAAAGAAATCGTATTTGCAACAACTGGTATCTGTTCCTCTTCGCGCGAATACACTCGTTCATGGACGCGGAGTCCGGCGCGATGGCACTCACTATCGGCGTCGGCCTCGGCGTTGTCGCTCTCCTTGGATATCTCTCGCCGATATACGCCATTCCCTCTTCACAAGAAACAGTTTTCGCGATCAGTCTCTGTGGCTTTGGGCTTCTCGTCGTCGCCTACACGGTTGCGACGACCAAGTACGAGTCCCAGCTGTACTAGCCCCCCTCTCGATTCTTCTCCCTTGCCACACTGCTGACTCTCTCGTTTTTCGCCACCGGGAGCGGTAGAGTATGGTTTTCGGAGATATCCACCGAGAAGAGGCCCCAGCCGTCGGCGAACCGGCCGACGCAACCGTTCAAGAACTCGCCGGGATCGCACCACCGTGCGAGTGCGGCGCAGAGGCAACTCAGCAGATCGACGGCACCGACTACTGCGACGAGTGTGCCGACGACATCAAACACGGCGGTGGGCACGATGAGTAGCCATTCCGAGACGATCCGGGCGGTCGACCTGTTCGCTGGTGCCGGCGGCCTCTCCTGGGGCCTCGTCGAAGCGCTCACAGAGGTGGCCGAACACCTGAATCGGCCGACTGAAGCCGTCCTCGAAGACACAATCGACCTCGTCGCGATCAATCACTGGGACACCGCCATTTCAACGCACGAGGAGAACCATCCGTGGGCACGGCACTACCACTCTGACGTGCAGGCGGTGAATCCACGTGAGGTCTTCGACGAACAAGATCCCGACGTGCGAATCCTCACCGGGGGCATCGAATGCACACACTGGAGTACCGCCCGCGGCGGCAAGCCCGTCGACCAGCAGAAACGAGAGCCGGCATGGGATTTCCTCACATGGGTCCAGAAACTACGGCCAGCGACCGTCCTTGTTGAGAACGTGCCTGAGTTTGAGCGGTGGGGGTCCATCCAGGCCGATGGCACCCCCAGTCGCGACGGCGAAACATTCGACGCGTGGATCGACGCACTCCACAGTCTCGGCTACGCTGTTGACTGGAGCGTGTTAAACGCCGCCGACTACGGCGACGCCACCTCGCGGCGGCGCTTGTTCATCATCGCCCGTCGCAACGGCCAGCCACGATTCCCCGAGCCGACGCACTCCGAAGACGGCGACGTGCCGGGAACCGACGAATGGCGGTCGGCCGCCGAGATCATCGACTGGAGCGACCGCGGCAAAAGCATCTGGAGCCGTGGACTCCGCGGCGAAGGGAAAAAACCCCTCGTCAACAACACTCTCCAGCGGATCGCCGAGGGCGTTCGGCGATACTGCGACGACCGGCTCGAGCCGTTCGCCGATGCCATCGAGACGATCGGGAAAGACGACGTCCGACAGATGCAGGACGATATCGTTCCTGCCCACCTCGTCGACGACATCGCCCCCACGAAAGACGAGCCGTTCCTCGTGAAATCCACGCGTGGCGTCACGCTCCATCCGCCCGAAGTCGCGTCACAGGAGAACTCGGAAAACGCTGCTCCCTTCCCGCTGACGACGCCACACCTGCTCGGCCAGCACTCGAACTACGTCCCACGAGACGTGACAGAGGGAACGGTCCCCACCATCGCCGCCCGCGGGGCGATCCAGCTGGTCGATCCAGAACCGCTCATCCTGCCACGGAACGGCGCGCATCGTGGCCTCCACTCGAATCCCGCATACCGGCCGACCGAGCGCCCGCTGCACACGGTCACGGCGAAGAACCACGACGGCCACCTTCTCTCGCCGTATCTCGTTCCCTACTACAGCGAGCGGGCGGGACAAGCCCCTCGAACGCACAGCATCACCGATCCGCTGCCGACGATCACCGCGACAGGCTCTGATCCGTACCTCGCGATGCCGTTCATCGACGAGTACTACGGCAACGGATCGCCAAACTCGATCACGGAACCACTCCCGACCGTCACGACGAAAGACCGCTTCTCGCTCTGTCTGCCCGAATTCTATCCGTTCGGACTGGACATCAAGTATCGCCTGCTCAAGCCAGCGGAGTTGGCCGCAGCGACCGGCTTCCCAAACGACTACGAGTTCTCTGGGACCAAGACAGAGGTCACCAAGCAGATCGGCAACGCTGTCCCCGTCAATCTCGCGACGGCCTTGTGCGAGGCCGCCCTCCGCGATCAGGACCCGACGTTGTTCGACTTCGAGAGTGCCGACACTCCGTCGGGACAAGGCCATCCCGGTGCCGCCGACGACGACTGAGCCGCACCACGATCTTTTCAGACATTTCTAGTCGGTATTAACAAAATACTGATAAACTGGCAGTCCGACAGTGGCCGACGTTGCCGGTGATTGAGTCCCCCTCACTCGTCTCGAACCGCTCTCCGAACCGCGATAGCGTCCTCCAAATTCTAGAACGGGGAGTGAAAGCGGTATGACCGAGGAGTCGCAGTCCCGACGTCGCTTCCTTCGGACGGCGCTAGTCGGCGGGGCCGTCGCAGTCGCCGGTTGTAACGACTCCTCGGCAAACGCCGACGCACCGCAGTTCACCGCCGCTCGCAGAGACCGAGATCAGGACGCCACACCAGAGTTCACCGGGTGGCCCGCTCCCAACCACGATGCAGCACAGACAAACGCGGCGCCGGCCGAAGACAGCGTCACGAGCAAACCAGCCCAGATGTGGGAAGTCCCTCTCCCGGGCACTCTCGGGAGCAAACCAATCGTTTCTGGCGGCACGATTTTCTGCCATACGGAACAGCAATCGCGCGGCGTCCAGCCAGAAAGCGACATCATCGCCGTCAAAGCGGGCACAGGCGACGGCGAACAGGAGTGGACCCGAGGATTCCCCGGGACAGTATCGCCACCAACAGTGGCCGGCTCAACGCTGTTTTTGACCACGGCCATCGACGGCTGGACGGCTGTCCTTGCTCACGACACCAAATCGGGGAAAGAACAGTGGATCCAGTCACTGTCTGGCCCAAAGCAGATCGCCCAGTGCCAGCCGACTGTCGCAAACGAGTCCGTGTATGTGCCAGTCCGAGCCACCACGGAAACCACCAGGACGACGCCCCGATTCGCTTCGCTCGATACTGCTGACGGGAGTGTCGAATGGCTCTCGGGGACAGAGTTCTGGCAAGAAATCCCGGTCAAGTATCATCCGCCATCTGTCGCCCACGGTCGTGTGTATCTCGCCCAGCGTCGCAGTGGAGCAGAGTCGAAATCTACACCGGACTTGCTCGCGCTGGACGCGGCAACAGGGGACGTAGAGTGGGAGTTCACCGTGTCTGATGGCGGTTTCCTCCATCACGCTCCGGTCGCCGGCTCTAGTTTTCTTTTCCTCAGTAGCCAGACCAGACTGCTGGCGCTTGATCCGGCGACAGGCAACACAGAGTGGACCGTCGATCACAACGGCCAGTTCCACCGGCCCGCAGTCGCTGGAAACACAGTCTACGTCGCGACAAAGTCGGGACTGCTGTCCGCACTCGACAGCACAACCGGTGACCGGCAATGGGCCTACACCGGTGACCGATTCACAAGTGGCCCCGTCGTCACAAACGAGACAGCCTACCTCCGCAACGGCTCGATCATCAACGCGATCAATCGATCCGAACCAGCCCTCCAGTGGGAAATGAGCGATATCGGCGGCGGCCGGCACGGACCAAGCATCGTCGACGGCTGGCTGTTCGCTGAAAGCCCGCCTGCCACGGCGCCATCGCTCCTCGCCTACACCAGTCTCAATGAACCATGATCAGTTCAAAAAATGTCTTCCGACAAAATACTCACTCGAAGCGTGTCAGTGAAAAGGTGTTTTTTGCCTTCGGCAAAGGTGAATCAGTAACATGACGGATTCAGACCAGTCACGACGGCAGTTCCTTCAGGGGTCGCTCGCTATTGGCGTCATGACTACCATTGCTGGATGCAACACCAACGCCATTACCGATAATTCCACGCAGACCCCTACCAGTAGTACTGATCAGAATGGAGACAAAACCAAGCAACCAATTGGCGGGTGGTCAGCGCCAGATTACGACGCCGCTCGGACAGGTGCCGCCCCCTCAGAAAAAAGCATCACGTCGAAACCATCCATGAAATGGGAAGCAAACCTCCCAAACGAGCTAGGCGGCA
This sequence comes from Halorientalis persicus, assembly GCF_900110215.1. Classification (GTDB taxonomy): domain Archaea; phylum Halobacteriota; class Halobacteria; order Halobacteriales; family Haloarculaceae; genus Halorientalis; species Halorientalis persica. Next base: position 8,774 of record NZ_FOCX01000042.1, read on the forward strand.
CTCCCGTTGTCGCTAACAACACCGTTTATTGCATCACTCAGCGACGGTCATTCGGTAGCCAGAACGAAGGGAGCATCTTCGCAATTGATGCGCGTAGCGGTAAGCGAAAGTGGAACAAAGCCATCGCTGGTGCTTTTGGTTCTCCAGTCATCAGTGGTTCCACCGTTTACTTCTCAGTATCTGCTGATGAGAATGTGGCTGTATATGCCCTCGATGCGGATTCAGGAGACGAGAAATGGACCCAATCGCTCACCAATCATCGGCACATCTTAATGCATCCCCCAGTCGTCAAAGACGGGTCAGTATACATACCAGTGAAAGAAGAATACTGGCAGAATGACCCCAACGGTGGACTAAAAGACCCTCTTTTCGTGTCTCTCGACGCGTCAGATGGGAGTGTCAACTGGTACTTTAGAGAAAAGCAACTAGATACAAACCAATCAGTCGAGTGGAATCATCCTACGGTTGCCCACAGTCGGGTCTTCCTCACTACCGTTGGAGCAGGGTCAGATGGCTTCCCTGCTGATCTCCTAGCTCTCGATGCATCCACTGGAGAAATTGACTGGAAACTAACGGGTGACTCTCAAAACTACCATCCTTACTACTACAGTCCGGTCGCCGGCCCAGATCACCTTTTTGTTGCCAACAGGAATGGACTAAGAGCCCTTGACCCAGCTACCGGAGAAGAGCAGTGGGCGTTCACACAAGACCCTGGATCGCAAAAACCCGCAGTCACCGACGATACTGTGTTCCTCCCAACACAGGATGGGTACCTGTACGCACTCGACCGCACAACCGGCGAGAAGAAATGGAACTACATTGGAAGTCAGTTCACCGCGCAGCCAGTCGTCACAGAGAGTACAGTCTATGTGCGGAACCGAACAACAATCCATGCTATCAATCGATCCAAACCAGAACGGCAGTGGAAATTGGACGATGTCATGGGCCTCAACCAGGGACCAACAGTCGCTGACGGCCACTTGTTCACGCAGAGTGGTCCGGGATCACCCACATCTCTGGCTGCATTCACCGAGTCGGTAGAATCGTCGTCTAACTGATATACCTACGTTCTCCCACAGAATCGCTGAGCAGCAGTCCCAGACAACTCTCTTTCTCGCTCCCAGCAACGGCGATGTGTGAGTGCTCTCATTCCGCCACAGGCACAGTCCAAATCGAAGCAACGCCCGGATTCCTCGAAACAAGTATCCGAAACTGCCCAGATCGTATCTCCGGCAACATCGTCGCGGTCTTTTCCCACCGCCACAGAAACGGCTACCTCATCGTCAAAGAACTGACGACCAGCAACGGAGACGCGTTCTTCCACCTCGAAAAGTGGACACAAGACGACGGCTACTACCGGCGGGAGACATCGTATCCGTTCGAGACAGTCGACGGCCTCCAAACGGAGTTGCCCCAGATCGCCACGGAATTCGATGGAAACTAGGAGTCGGCTCTGCCAGTGACACCAATGACCGACGAGACACTGAGCTACACATTTCTTCTCGCGGACGACGAGAAACAGCTGCCGCCGGTTGTCGACTCCAAGCTCGATTCAATCTCCATCCCGGATCAGTCGCAGAAACCGCCGCGAAGACAGCCAGACGGGCCCAATTCCACACGGGAGCCCCGGCAACCGAACAGCACACAGGAGCCAACAGCAAACGACAAGCGCGAGCCCCATCCACTCGAGCGGCTTGTCTCGCTTCGAGAGTATCTGGACACGCTCGACGCAGATAAACCGTATTTCCGGCTTGTCGACTCGCCGCTGTACGGACATCATGGCGACCCGGAACCGTTTCTCGTCTCCGTGGGGAGTTGGCGGATACCACCAACTCTCGTCGAACCGACCACGCCAGTCGCCGTCAATCCACGATACGACGACCGCGCCGCCTACAGCGATATCTTCGTAGACGGCGAGTGTGGCTGTCTGTTCTCTGGAAGTCGCCACCAGAAATCGGCCGACCTGAACGGCAGTACCTGCAATCCGCTCGTCCACCTCGATGCTGAACGAGAGTGGTGGAAGCAGCGCAAAACGGCTCTCGTGAAATCATACTTCCTGGGCCAGTCGCCACGCTACATGGCTGATCGGCTTGCCGTCTCCGAGTCAGCCGTGAGCAAGATCGCCCACACGAAACTCGACATCAAGCCGGGCGACATCCGTGCAGAAGGCGACCGCGGTCTCAAGCGCGTGATCGACCACGCCTGGCCGTACTTCACGAATAGCGACCTGCAGCAGGCGCTAGATATGAGCCCGCACCGCCTCAAGCGCCTCCACACCGAGCCAGTCGACGTCCCGTGACTCGTCGGGACACGACGTTCCTTCTCCTTCGAATCATGCAGACTAACATCCAGACGACCGAATCCAGTTGTACCATGCCCGAAACACCGCCCGCAGTGCCGCCTCTGGGCGGCATCACCGACGCCTGTGGTATCTGCGGTCTTCCAGTCGAAAGTCCCGCTGGCGTCGGCGCTGTCGGCCTCAACGGCATCTGTTGCAGACACTGCGCCGAAGAACTGCCCGAGCGCCGGGCCAAAGTCGCTGCAATCGTCCGTGAAGACCAGCCAGAGATCCGACTGTTCAAGTATCCCGGCGAGGACGAGTCGCCGTACAGCGACTCTATCGGGCTCGTACTCGTTGAGACGCCGGAGATGGACGACGCAACGACGAACACTGTCACTGGCCTGTACGAACTGCTGGAGCCGGAGATACAGGAATTGGTCTGGCAAGTCGCCGGCAACGCCCTCCCAAAGACCTACACACGATTCAGTGATCCAGCCCTCGCGAACGGTATCCTCACCGACACGCACCTGCGCGACGCCGACACACCCGACGACCATCCCTACTACGAGATTGCGGATCGGCTGCCGACGCCGTACGTCGCCACGGCGGCCGAACTGTTCGTCGACCTCCACGGGAGCCCAGTCACAGCCGAACGCGTCGCTCAGACGATTCTCGAAATCAACAAGCGGTGACGACAAACGCCGAGTCGAAAAGGTCAAAATCATTTTGTGTGGCGGATTCAACACGTTCTATATGCCAAACTACTGCCCAGAATGCGGGACGAAAGTCCGTGATTCCTCAAACTTCTGTGATTCCTGTGGTGCAGAACTACACTCCGGTACCCGATCTCCAGGAACAGGAAGCACCCTCAAAAGAGGAGTTGCCTCCGTAGTTGGTCTGACCGTGATCGCTGCAGGACTCTCGTCAATGATGGATTTTGCATTGGCAGTCGTCATCGCAACCGGGATTGTCTTCGCAGTGATGTACTGGTACTATTATCAAATCGGGAAAGTTGAACAAGCCGCCAAGCAAAACAGCTGAGCCATGGAGCATCCCCAACCTGCGTTTGATCTATTCCAGTCGTTCCCTCTCGAGAACTCTCTTGATGAGTCTCTGCTCCTGGACTGGTTCGCATACAACTCAATCGATGCAGAGAAAGGCGACAACATCTCGGAGCATCCAGAAGTCTGGAAACACTGGGAACTGCCCGATGCTTTAGCCAATCTGTCGACAGACGATTACGTTGCCTATCAAAAATTCTCCGGGGAATTGAATTTGAATGCATTTGCTATCGGTCTTGGACTGGGAGATGTGAAATACGAACCAGAAAAATTCTCTAGGCTTGTATACTGCCCAGAAACATTCTCTGCCACAGTATTCGCGTTCTGGCAGGAGCTCATTTTTTCGATTGGAGACACAGAGGATGCTGCCAAGGGCGGACTCACCCAGATGACTAACCGAATGGCGGAACTCGGGCTTGGGGAAGACGTCTCATTCAAGCCACACGTCCAAACTCAACGTGTGGCAGACTTCATTTGACACCCACTCAGGTCAGCCTCTCTCCCATTTGTCGCCTGCAGAGGAGCTGAGCAGCATGACCATACTCCACGGAAGCAAACGAAAAGTCACGTCGTACTCCGAGTTTGTGGAGGCATTCGACGTCTCGCCACAGGAAATCCTTAACGCGAAAGGAGCCGGGTACCGCGCTGATATTCTTGAATCAGCACGAGAACACAGCGACGAGGCTGGACCAGAAGCTGTCAAATACATCCCTGACGACTTCCTCCAAGACCTGCTTGCACAGGACACGCTCCAAGTGATCGTGTTCGCCGAGCCACGCGTGGAACTCGTCGACCGCAGCGGTCACCGCTCGCAGTTCCGGCGTGGTATCGAACTCAATCCCCTGCCACACAGCCGTCTCCATGAGCTGTGCGAAATCAGCCTCGAACGAATCCTGCTCGGCAGCCCGTCGGAGGTAGTCACTCTCCCAGTCTCTGTCGTCCAGGAAGCGATGCACGAGTTCACGCCGCATCGCATCGGACAGAATCGCGCGGTCGTCCGTGCGATTGATCACGTCCGTCGCGTGCACGATCAGCGACGTAACTCTCGGCATGGCGGCTCCGGTGAGTTCGGGTTCGAGCATCGCCTCGAACGTCGTCATACTCGTCGGCGACCCAGCTACCACCAGCACATCCTCTGGGTCGTGATCCGCGACCAGCTGTCGATACTGCTCCAGAACGGTTCGCTGAACCTGATCTGAGCCGAACGAGACTTCGATTAGTGTTCCGTGGTAGGTCCGCTGCTCACTCATCAAATATCCTCCAACGGCAGGGCGACTGGGGTCCGGTTGTCGCTGTGATGTGGGCCATATACATATGAGATACTGCGCTACCCATGCCGTCTGTCGGAATCCGCATAATAGTAGCGGGGCTTACAGAAGTGTAATTATAAAATTGACAGTATATCGGTCCGTAGATTTCATATATTGTATCTAGAAATTAGAAAGCAGGATTAGGCGGCCCTTACTGCTGTCAGCGAAATCTACATAACTCGTGACGGGTTATCATATCTGAACAAGCGTCTTCGCATTGCATTATGGGACGGAATATTGATGATATCGCAGATGATCGGGCACTAGGAATTCAGTCAACAGGTGAGAACTATTACGACAAGTTCCTCGTAAAACGTCCCAAAACAGAGTGGTCCCCGTATATTGACGAGACCGCGAAGGATCTTCGATCCGGTATTCAAATCAGCGATCTCTCACTCTCGAAAGACAACTTTGGCCAGGAGTTGGGAACCTACTACCGGCGAGGATTGAAGAAAACAGCCGGTCGCTACGCCGATCTACCTGCGGTGCTGGAGGAACGAGTTAGCGATGAGAAACTGGGTCTTCTCGCATACCAACTCAACGAGCTCAGCTATGATATCTCAACAACTGACCTCGGAATCGACGATGTCGAAAAAGCGACTGAGGCAGTAATTGAGAAACTTCTCACTCGCCACGTTGGGGAGGATATGAGTGTCTCATTTGATCTGTCAGGTGCGACAGTTTCTGACATTACGACACAGCTGTTCAACAATGCGACTATCGCGTCGCACGTCGATCTGCTATTGAGCGAATTCGAGAATAGCGCATCACAGGGCCTGCTTTCGCTCTTGGATGAACCCCAGATGATGACCCCGCTGTGGGAACATCAGCGAGATGCCCTGCAAAAGTGGTTGGAACATGACAAGCGGGGGTATGTAGATATGGCAACTGCGACCGGGAAAACCGTTCTCGGGCTGGGTGCAATCGCACTTCAGTACGGTGAGTTACATCCTGACGATCAGTCACTCGGTGAAATCGCCAATCCTCCAGATTCGAACGGCAGTGATGATGTACTCATCGTGGCCCACAGCGATCTCATCCTCGAACAATGGCGTCGCGAGTTCGAGAAGCACCTCAATATTCCCCAAGAGCGCACGGCGGGAAGTAACGATATCACACTTGAATGGGGAACGATTCACTTCCGAACTCCGCAATCTCTCGTCAACGAAGACCGAGTGTCCTACGACCTTGTCCTCCTCGATGAAGCACACCATTACGCAACTGGTAGCGAGTGGGGATCACTCCTTGACGAATTTGATGGCGACGTGCTGGCAATGTCCGGTTCCGTCGACGACGCAGGTAGTGACAGCGAACGTATCAAGGAACGTCTCTCAAACAGCATCGGCCCAGAGATCAAACGATACACGATTACAGACGCGAGAACTGACGGTGTGATTCCCTCTTTCGACTGGGAGGTTCATTATGCTCCATACGACGTCGTGGGTGATGACCTGAAGAAAACCGCAGAACGAGCGGAGCGGTCGTTTCATGACTTCCAGAACCGCATACAGCAGGGCGAGCTATCACTTGAGACTGACCGCCGACTCGAGACATACGAGGATATCCGTCGGTTCTCACACACGAACGAGGGTAGTTCACTAAAGCAACAGGACGAGGCGTTCCGAGACTTAGTCACCCGGTTGTTCTCACGGCGGACGAAGCAGTGGAACCTTTCGCCGATGCTGGATGCCGTAATCGACCTCGTCGTCGAACATCATACGACGGAAAAGGTCGTCGTACTTGCAGACAGCAACGCACAAGTAGAGGAGTTGGAATCCCGACTTACCGATATCGTCGCAAACCCTTCCTCGGTGTATCTCGTCTCCGGTTCACAGAGCAGGGAAGAACAGCGTAAAACGATCGATAAATTCGACGAACCAGAAAGTTCGGGCGTCCTCATCGGTACCGGTGACCTGCTAGGTGAAGGCGTCGATATGCAGCACGCCTCAGTGGCAATCAATATGTCCACTGGTGGTGTCAATCAAGAACTCGTTCAGCGCATCGGGCGTGTGCTTCGAAATCCTACTGATACGCCCAAACATGCGATTTTTTACAACGTTGTCGGCGTGTCCCCGACAGAAGCCACAGCTGTTCCACGAGAAGACGGTAAGCAACTGATAGAGCAAGCAGCAGGCTTCTGTTCACTCGGCCACCGTTTCGATAAGCTACCCGGATTTGCAATTTCGGGATCACTGGACAGTAGTGTTATCAGCACGCTTCTGGATGAAGGCACAGAGTTCATCGACTTGCTTGACGCTGACGGAGAGTACGACTGGGACAAAGAGATCATCAACCGAGCCGATTTGAAGGCACTCCACGACGCTGTTCAGGCCAACGCCGGTGATGTGGAGACTATTCTGGGAGAATGGGAGGAATACGCTTGGAAACATAGAGAAGAGAGGGATGTGATCAGTGATGAAGGGGATACGGCCGAATCTACAGATCCAGTTGGCGATCAGAGAGAGACTGATACATCTGGGGAAAAAGCACCATCGAGCAGTGCAGAGGCGCTATCATCGACAGAGCGCAACCGAATCGAAGATATCGTCCGGCTCCAACCAACAAAGAACGACACACTACAGCAAAAGTGGGCGTTTTCATCAGGGCGTAACGTTCACGAATATCTCCAATCTGAACTCACAGACTATTATTTCCGAGACAGTGATAGCCTCATCTGGGCCAGTGACGAAGCAGAAACCCTTGTAAATGGCGACTCATCTTCTGATGAGGGAAGCGTACAGCCGGAATCGGATTCCGATACCGAGGATACCTCTACTCAGGAGCACCCAACTTCTGATGAACTACTCGACGAGATTCGCCGTCTGAAAAGAGAGCAGGGTGACGTACCAACGAAAATCGAGATGACGAATCGGGGCGCCTATCCCGTTAATCAGTTCGAAGATGCCTTCGGCTCGTGGACCGACGCAGTTCGAGAAGCAGGGTTCGAACCTCACGGCTCACAGAATGGCAAGTATACTCGAGATGATGTCCTGTCTGGCCTGCGGGAGGTCGCAACGAAACTGGGGAAATCACCGTCAGTAAACGACGTGAATGAGTACGCACCGTTCAGCGCAACCGTCGTCTACAACTACTTCGACTCGATCGGCGATGCACGACGAGCTGCGGGGGTCGACCAACTGGATGATAGTGAAGAACCGGACGAGGAGGAGGGGCGGAATGAAGGAGTAGCAGGCGTGAAACCGAACGCACTTGCAGAACATTACGAACTCTTTCAAACCTTCGCATCGCTTCTCGAACGGCTCATCGAATCCAAACAGACCACATATCACGTCGACGGTGACGAGCCGATAAACCGCTGGCGAGCCGAAGTTGAAGACGTGGTATTCGGCGACGGATTCGCCGAAGACAGTCCAAGCTATGGTCAACAACAGGGCGATCGGAATCATCATACGATGTCGGAGTATCGCCAAGCGTTCGGCAACGGAGAGACCGTTACCGAGTATCAGTACGCACAAACCGAGCGCTTGAATGACGAGGATGCCGCAGTACTAATCGAACAACAAGTTATCCAGCCCGGCAAAGAAATCCATCTCCCGGTCGCACCTCACTCTGAAACTCCACTTCCAATTGCGGTCTCATCTGACGATGAACTGGACGAAGCGATGGCGCTTCTCCAGGAATTCCCCTCAAACCCCGATCCCGCAACCACTGAACAACACCAATCACAATCCGAGTCTGAGGCAGACGAAGAAGACAGGAAATCTGACACGACCAACCCTGCCGACGGTGGCGAGACAACAGCAGAAAATGACAACGATCAAGAGTCAGATCCGGGTACTGAGAGAGACAGCGCCGTGCTTGATCAAACTATCTTCTGGAAGCAAGACGTTGACCCAATTACTGAGTTTGAGGAGGAAAAGTCAGTTCGTGAGGAGTCTGCGGCAAACGGTGACTCACTGGACAAAAAGATCGACGAATGGAAATCCCAGCTACTGGACCTGACCCGCCGGAACAAACTCGTCTCGTTCAAGCCGACGAAGACGAAGTCGCTTCCGTTCGAAGACTCAAACCCGACGACTATCGCTGAGGAGATCGACGACGATGGGGAACTCTACATTCGGAAACGACCAGTAGAAGACGAGGACGAGAAGGAGGAAAACAAGCAGTTTGACATCGCAGCAAACGAATTACTGCCGACCCGGTCGCCGGACGAAGCTGCGAACTCACTGTCTCAAATCGCGCTCAATAACAAGCAACACCTCCGGGAACGCGGGGTCGATTCGCTATACCTGTCGCTCGGAATGTTGCGCTGGTACAGTGTCGACTACAGTGACGACGCGAATCGCTCACCGCTGTTCCTCGCCCCTGTCGAACTGGAAGAGAAGACCATTCAGGATGCGGAGAAACACGACTACGTTCTCAAACCGAAAGCGGATGGACTTCGACTTAACCCAGCGCTACGCAAGAAACTCGCAGCCGAGCGAGAGATTAGCCTGCCTGCCGACGAGGCGCTATCACTTGCCGAGATCGACGCAGCGTTCGAAGCAGTGCACGAAACGCTGCGTGGCTTCGAGCGGTGGACGATTCAACCCGATGTCGTGCTGGGGATCTTCGACTTCACTAAATTCAGCCTCTACTCAGACTTAGAGCGCAATAGAAGCGCGATCAAGAACAATTCGATCATTCGGGCGCTCAACGGCGAGATGGAACCACTCCAAGAAGCTGAAGGCAACATCACGACGCCGAGAGCCGCAGAACTCGACGATGTCGTCGACCCTATCGACACGTATCAAGTTCTCGAAGCCGATTCCAGTCAACAAGAGGCAATTGAAGCAGCAAAACGAGGCAAAAGCTTCGTCCTCCAAGGACCGCCTGGGACGGGGAAGAGCCAGACAATTGCGAACATCATCGCAGAGAAATTAGCTGCTGGTGAGCGCGTCCTGTTCGTGAGTGAAAAGCAGGCAGCGCTCGACGTGGTGAAAAACCGGCTCGACGATGTTGGTCTCGGGCGCTTCTGTCTCGAAGTCCACGGCGAGAAAGCGACTAATACGGACGTTCTCGGAAGCCTCGAAACCGAACTCAAGGCCTCGAAGATCAAGCCCGCCGACGATCGTGCCAAACGACTTCGGAAGCTCCAGGAACGGCGAGACACGATCAACCAGTACAGACAACAACTGTTCTATACCCTTGAGGGATGGAATCTAACGGCCTACCAGGCGTTCGGGATCGTAAGTGACCACGCAGACGCTCCTCGAGTCGACATCGGCATCGCACAGCCACTGAGTGTGAAGCAAGAAACATTCGAAACCGCTGTCGATGAGCTAGAAACCCTGGCACGCTTCGACGAAGAAATCGAGACATACGAAACCAGCCCGTGGCGACATACCACGCTCCGACAGTGGGGCGTTGATACTGGTGACTCGATGCGGCAGTCACTACAGTGGCAAGTCGACGCCATCGAAGAACTCGAAGACATTTCCGACGATCTTGCGACCGAACTAGGGGTTCGACCGGCATCGCTTGCAGAATTCCGTGAAGTGAAGCAACTGCTACAGCACGTCTCGGACCGACCGAATATCGCGTGGCAGGAGGCATTCTTCGATGGATCGTTTGGCGAAGAAGGTGGGCGGTTTCAGGAACTCGCGGACCTCGAACAAGAACGCGAGTCACTCATCGACGACCTCTCAGATCACTACCAGCGAAGCTTCTTCTCTGCAAACGGCGCAGACCTGAACAACGAACTCGCCGCATACGGAATGTTGAAAGTGGTCAAACCGAGCTATCGGTCACTCAAACGAAAGATAACGAACCACACTCGAGACGACTATGATCCGAGTCACGACCAACTCCTCGAAGACACACGCAAGTTGGCCGAAGTACAGCACCTCGGGGACCGGAGAGATGAATTCCGGGGCATCATACAGCGTCTCGGGCCGCTCTATCAGGGCGACGAGACAGATTGGGAGACGCTAACTCAGGCCCAAAGTTGGGTTGCTGAACTCGATGAGTACGAGTCCGCTTTCACGGACCCAATAGTCAAGTCCCTCATTGGTGGTTCACTTCCAAGCGTTGACTCTCTGCTGGAGCGGACTCACGACGTGCTCGCGGATTACGACGACGCTGCCACGTTCTTCGAGAATTCGATGGACGTAGAGAAGATGCGGATTAACGGAAATCCGCTCCATCAGACACCGTTACCTGAACTATCGGAGACGCTTCAGGAACTTCACGACGGTGTCCCTGACTTACAGCGCCGTGTCAAGTTCGGCTCTCAACTGGACACTGTCCGTGAGACTATCTGTGAAGAATATGTTGAGCGGTTCCTCCAAGGGGACTACAAGAGCGGCTATCTCGTCCCTGCTTTCAAGAAGCGATTCTACACGAAATGGCTCAACAGCGTGTACGAGCGGACGGATCTTGGTTCGTTCAACGCTGACGAAATGGAGCGATACGTCGAGGACTTCCGTCGTTTGGACAAAGAACAGCAGGAACTGGCAAAAATCGAAGTCCAACACGAGGTCACGAAACGCCGCCCCTCACTAAACTTGGAGCACGCGTCTAGCGCAGAGCAGGTGCTTGTGCGTCGAGAAACCGAAAAGCAACGCAAGCACAAACCGCTTCGCGAGCTGTTTGACGAAGCGGGGTCGTTCATAACGAAACTGACGCCGTGCTTTATGATGAGTCCGCTGTCGGTCGCACAGTACCTCAAAGCGGATTCGATCCAGTTCGATACCGTCGTGTTCGACGAGGCGTCACAGATTATGCCACAAGACGCCGTGAGTAGCCTTATCCGGGCAGACCAGGCAATCATCGCGGGTGACACGAAACAACTCCCACCGACGTCGTTCTTCCAATCCGATGTGGAAACTACGGAAGATGTGCGCGAAGACCTCGACAGTATTCTCGAAGAAACCGCATCGGTACTCCCCGAAAAGAACCTCCGGTGGCACTACCGAAGCCGGACAGAGGAACTCATCCAATTCTCGAACTACCACTACTACAACAACAGTCTCCGGACGTTCCCAGAGAACGATCCCGATGTCGAAACCGGCGTTTCCTTCGAATATGTCGAAGATGGTGTGTACGACCGGGGTGGGTCGAGACAAAACCAGGTCGAAGCTCAGCGTGTCATCGACCTGATTGAGGAACACGCAGAAGAGCGGAGTGACAAGAGTCTCGGTGTCGTTGCGTTCAGCAGTGCACAAGAACAAGCCATCCGAGACGCACTTGCTGAACGGCGCGAAGAAAGTCCGGTGCTTGATGCGTTCGTCAGTCAAGACGACGTGCTAGACGAATTCTTCATCAAGAACCTCGAAATGGTGCAAGGTGACGAACGTGACCGCATGATCTTCAGTGTCGGATACGGGCCAGCTCAGGATGGCACGATCTCGACGAACTTCGGCCCACTCAACAAAAGCGGTGGAGAACGACGACTCAACGTCGCAGTCACGCGGGCAAAAGAACAGATTACAGTCGTCTGCTCTATGCTCCCCGGCGACATTGACCTCTCTGGATCGAACAGCACCGGTGCCAAACACTTCAAAAACTACCTCGAATATGCACGCAAAGGTGAACAGGCGCTCGTTCGCAACGATCAGGTCACAGATTCGCTGGATTTCGATTCACAGTTCGAAAAAGCAGTCTACGACGCACTTGAGGCAGAAGGCTACGATGTCGTCTCACAGGTACAGAGCTCCAGTTACAGCATCGACCTAGCAATCAAGCACCCAGAGCAGCCAGGCAAATTCATACTCGGCATCGAATGTGACGGGGCCGCGTACCACTCCTCGAAGACTGCCCGAGACCGAGACCGCACCCGACAAATGGTCCTTGAAAGCCTTGGATGGACGATCCATCGGATCTGGTCACCGGACTGGACGTCCAACCAAGAACAACAGCTCAAGAAAATTGAAGAAAAAGTAGAATCTCTCCTGCACGGGGAATCAAGTACGTTTGACGTGACTGAAGTCCCCTCGTACGAACCAGAAGCGATAGATATTGATTCGAAAACCGATCATGAAGCGATCACAGAGTATCAGACCCCTGAGCTAAGTCACTCAGATCGATACTCACCAAATAAACAGGGGCAAGAATCAGCACTTCGGAATTCATTGAAAGACGTTGTCATCCAATATGGGCCGATTGAGCGGGAGACGGCATTTCGCACTGCTCTCGATGTCTGGTCCGAGTCTAGACTCGGTAAAAACGTTCGCCAAACCTTTGAAAGCATCCTGAGAAAATTGAAGAAGTCTAGCGAGGTATTCGAGAAAGATGGATATCTCTGGCCCGAATCCGATCATTTAGACTTCTCTGTTCGGGTCAATACTGATGCAGCAACACGGACTATTGACGAAGTTCCGATTGAAGAAGTTGCGAAATCAGTGGCACTACTGTTAGAAGAAGGAGGGAAGATGACACGTGATGACCTCGGGCTGGAAACATCTAGACTGTTCGGGTACCAACGCCGTGGAGACCGAATCCAGAATCGCATTGGGGCTGCGATAAACACCCTCAAAGAAGTCAATGTTATTGAAGAAAATAGCGAAACGGTCACTATTCAATCTGACGTAGAGGTTGATACTCAACTCCTGCAAACGATATACCATAGCCCTCCTACCCAGAGAGAAGAGAATTCTTCACAAGATCTTGCTTAGTCATTCACGACTCTTGGTAATAACTCGGATGAATTATCAAACTCTGAATCAAGGAAAATCACCGCCTCTGAACTTGATGGACAGTGCCCGAACTGTGGCCACGAATCTTTAAACTTGAACATGCAGGAGAGACTGTCAGGTGTCTCAAATGCGGGAAGAACCATCTAAAAACCTCACTGAATCCCCTCTAACTTGCCCAACGTGAGGGTGTCATAGAACAGTTTCCAAGGTGGTTGATTTCAAGAACGCCGGGGCCTGCAGCGCCTGCTCAGTGAAGATGCTTACTGACCGGCTCATCACTATATTCCACTCAGGAGTATCTTAGGGAAAGACATATAATTTCAAAGAATGTGAATTATACTGTGAAAGGGGAACGATTTGAACAGGTATTAGCCCATCATTTCAGAAATCAGGGATTTGATACTCATCTCACAAAAGCCACAGCAGACAAAGGAATTGATATTCTACTCAAAAAAAAA
>NZ_FOCX01000009.1 GCF_900110215.1 Halorientalis persicus
TGGTTGAGAGTGATACTAGCAGGAGAGCAATTCATTTCGATGGTGGTGTTCTCATTTCTACACACCCCCCTTCATTTAGATTCACCCCCTTTCATTTCGACAAAGGTTATTAGGGAATGGTACACAAGGTTGGATATAATGGATAACAGTTCCGAGTCATCTCATGCCCAAGAGGATGATACCGGATCAACTGAAGCAGATTCCTCAGTCGTCGACAACATTCTAGATGGTGATGCTAAGACTGTCTTCAAGAACAAGGATCTCATTGATCCAAATACTATCGTTGATCAGGATCGGATCTACGGTCGAGACGAACAGCTAGCCGCAGAAGCCCGTGCCTTTCGCGATACACTTGATGGAGAGCGTCCGCCTGATCTTCTACTCTATGGACCCAGTGGAACTGGGAAAACGCTGACCGTGAAAGCCGTCGCGAACAAAGTCAAAGAACGCGCAAAGCAGAAGGGCATCAACTTCGACTTTGTCGCGGTCAATTTCAAGACGATGGAATCGCACACGCTCGATCGTGCTGTCTGGAAACTTGGCTACCAGACTGCACAGAAAGCAGGTGTCGTGTGGGACATCCCCCGAAAGGGTGTCTCAACAGACGCTAAATACGTTCGTCTTTACGAGATTGTTGACCAACACTTCGACTCGCTTGTGTTTATCCTCGACGAGATTGACGCTCTGACTGGTAACAAAAGAGAAGATGAACCGGCGTACTCGCGGCTCTTATATAGTCTCAGTCGAGCCATGGCTGAGCAGCACGTTGACACATTGATTTCTACTGTAATCGTCACAAACTACCCCAAGTTTCGGGAGAATCTGGGCAGTCGAACGGACAGTTCGTACAATCCAAATGGGGTTCACTTCTCAGATTACGATGCGAACGAGTTAGTCGAAATTCTTGATCGGCGTCGAGACGCATTCAAGGAGGATAGCCTGAGTGATGGGGTCATAGAACTCGTCGCTGCATATGGGGCTCAAAATGAAGGGGACGCACGACGCGCAATTGACCTACTACGAGACGCTGGAGAAATTGCGAACCGAAACGGTGATACAGAGGTTCGGGAAGAACACGTCCAGGCTGCAAATGACTCAGTTGTGAAAAACCGAGTCCTTGAGATCGTTGGGGGAATGTCCCTGCAAAAGAAACTAGCACTGTACGCAGCTGCGCTAGTAGCAGATGTGAACGAGGGGACTGCACCGAGTCCCGTAGTATATCGTGCATACAAGAGAATCTGTAAGATGTCCGATCGAGAAATCTACACTCAAGAAACAGTCAATAGTCACATCAACAAAGCAGCTACCTATGGTGTCTTGGAAAGTGAACGAACCAGCAGCGGCTACAAGTCCGGCGTCCATCTTCTATTCCAGTTTAACGAACCAGTTGAAGCCGTACTTGAGACCATTGAAGAAGATAGCTCGTTTGATGAGATCCAGCCAGATGATGTCCGGTCGATGGCCGCGAAGCGTATCTGAAAATAAGAGCTGGGGTGGAGTAACAGAGTTCACGACACCAATCAAAGATTTCTGGTAACCAGTACCAACCCCCCAGATCGGTCGTTTTTCAGAAAGTGGTGGATGTGAACCCTGGATTCCGGATGTGTTGAGGACCAGCAGCCGTGGTAGGAATGCAACCGCAATACCACTCTCCAAAATCTGTCTTTAAGAAGGCATCATCGCAATCGTATGACCAAGTCTTCGCACTCGTCTCCGGTGGATCTGATATCGATACGGGTATTGGTATCCCTCAAAGTCGGCAATGGGTCCGAAACTGGGCCAACGAGATCGGCCTGCCGTGCCATGTCGTCGGCAGCCAGTATCGCCTCAAAAAGGAAGAGTACCACAACCTGGTCTACAATTTCGGAATGCCGGGTCCAGCTGTTCACAACCAGATGTTCCGGAATCTCAAATCGAAACCCCTCCAGCGGTTCCTTTCGGATATCGTCGACGGCGATCCGCTCCTGATCTCCGGCGTTCGCGAACACGAAAGTCAGCGCCGGATGGAGAACATCGACGGGAAGGGAATCCAGGAAGACGACCTCGGGATCTGGATATCCCCAATCGTCTCGTTCACCGACGCCGAGGTCGCCGAGTACCAGGACGAACACGAGATTCCGACGAATCCGGTCAACGAGAAACTCCACGTCAGCGGCGATTGTCTCTGTGGGGCCTTCTCGCGTTCTCGCGAAGAACTCCGTGAGATCAAGCTGTTCTTCCCCGAGGTATTCCGCTACTTCGAGTGGCTCGAATCCCACACGGTCGAGGCCGCCCGCCGTGGCCGGTTCCCCAAAGAGTACGCCCTCTGGGGACACGGGAATAGCGGCACCGCCGGCTACGAAGCCCGGCTCGACGACGAGCAGACCGGGTTCAATCTCTGCGCGAACTGTGAGCAGTCCTGCGAGCGGTCCCACAATCTAGAAGGCACGAGCCTCACCGATGCCTAAGCGGATCTGAAGCAAAGCCAAAACAACGACTGTTCGCCGGCGCAGTTCTGCACGCACTGCCACTCGATGATCGACGATCCGGTCGCCCACCGCGAAGAGTGTCCGGCGACCGCCCAAGGGACCCGTCGCGACTACCGGGAACTCGATATGCTTGAGTCCCAGTTCCGCGGCACGTGGATCACCGAAGGCGATCCGAAGGAGACCGAGTTCTGTTCGGTAGGAGACGGCCACGACTGGGATGCAGGCGCCGTCGACGTCGCCGGCGTCAAGCAATGCGACCACTGTGGAGCATTCCATCTCGGAGACGGCGACGAACCAACTGTCCCCTCATTCGAAGACCAGAGCCATGATTCCCAAGCAGAGGACAGCATCACTTCAGAAGCGGGTCAAGAGGCTCCAGAACCGTTGGCCGAAGACAAAACTCAGCTCACACTGTCCTCAATCTCGGATTGAGAGAGAAGATGGCTCCAAGTTGGAGTGTAATGGACTCTGGCAAAAAGGTATAATAGCACAGTGTATCTGTTAGATATCATGAGATCTTCTAAAGATGGGAAGCCAACTGCAGTAGATGGTGGGCCTACGGAAGAAACACAGTCTGAGCCCGAAGACCTCCCTGATGGTGTTGACCGGGTCGAGATACTCCGCGAACCAGGAGTGAAAGTAGTTGATCGAGAAGACAATAGCCAGGACCCAGATACAGCTGTCGTCATCAACTCGCCGCCGGCAACGTGCGAAGAATGGAACGCATACTACGACGAAGACAACGACAGGTGGGTATCGATCGCCGAAGACAACCCTGACTACGACCCTGAATCACCGGTTGTAGTTGTCGCATTTCTTCCTGCAATCGAGGAAAGCGATACCAATATCCGCCCGGTCGAAAGCCCAGTTCAACTTAAGTCACTGGACATTAACCACTACAGTTTCCCGCCGAATCGCCTCAAAATCGTCGAAACACCCGACCACGTAGACGTTGAACCGGTATCAAGCAAGGGCGAATCGACCGAAAGTGGCGGCAGGGGCAGTGCCAACAGAGAAAATACCAACGGGGAAAGTCAAGACAACGGAGAAGACACGGTGAAGGGGGATGCAGAGGACATAGCTGAAAAGGAACCTCAGAAGTGGGATCTGACAAATGGGTTTAAAGCACTCCGGGATCGGCTGGCAGAATCGGCAACTGTCGAGGTCGAACACACTCAAGCCGGTCCAGTTTTGGCAGTCGAAAAGCTGGGGACATCGTACCGGATCCAAGAGGACGGGACGGTCAGTGGGGACGGCGCGCTTCGAGACCGTCTCGACAGCCTCGTAGAAGAGTATCTCTAGTCCCACTCGCCGGCCCCGTCCAGAAAACTCGATAGTCTGCTTAGGTATCTTTCTCAAATCGAATCCAAGCCCCTGTTCTGCCAGTTGAGGGCCTGCCGGAGAGTTGATGGTATTCCGTCGCAGGATTACGCCGACCCAGAACAATTCCTCACAGACATCGCGCCGTACCTCCAGAAGCGGTGTGTGTTCCAGACCGTCAGCCACGACAAGGCTCGATTCCCACTACTGGCCCAGCAGGAAGCAGTAATAGCCGACGGCGAGGACTACGAAGGTTCTCTCAATTGGGGAGATGTAGGTCAAAATTGCGACGAACACGAAAACTAACCGGTTGTGGCCAGTTCCTCGGACTCAATCTCTTCCCAAACCTGTTCACCCTGTTCTGTGATTCCGTAAACGCGCCCCTTCCGTCGATCCTCTGAAACTAATAATTCGACTAGTCCCCGCTCACGGAGCCCCTGGAGGGCTCGGGAGATATGGGCGATCCCTTTGTCCGTATCAGCCGCTATCCGAGACGGTGTCGTTGGTCCCTCCGACAGCCGTTCTAACGCACCGATTCGATACTGCGAACTGATAACGTAGCTGACGTCGTCCCAATCAACTGGCATTGTTTCACGCTCCATGTACAGGGGATATCGCCCAGGAACAGGGCACAAATCCACGGAAAACCGGAAAAAAGTATGTCCCGACTGGTTGCGATATCTGATTTGAGATACCTTCTCATATTGGCACTATGCGCTAACTTGTGGAAGATGCTGTGACTCACTCGGAAAGTGGAATCGTGTAGGTTTCGTCAATGGCGTTCAGCCGGAACTCCAGGTCGCCACCAACTTGGTAGGATACGTCGTTGAAATGGGCTGTTCGTTCGGTCTGTGCAGGGATATTAAGCCGCAACAAGAAATCGTTCAACTGTATCCAGTCGCCACCTGCTTGCCGGACATCGAGAGTCGAAAGGACCGAACTCGACCGGTCAGATGTGTTTCGAAGGGTGAGTGAGTAGTCAAACTGCTCTTGGGGTTTCACTGAGTCCGGAATATCGGCATTCACAAGCGTTGCGTCATCCCCTTCCAGCGGGGCGACCATATTGAAAGACGTCGTCGCTTGGCGCATCTCTCCGGTTTTCCCTTTCTCGAAGACCACATCAGCGCTGTAAGTCCCCCGTTTCCAAGAGCCAGTATTGGGGAACCGGACCGCAGTTTGGACGGGGACGGATCCATTCTGTGACGTATTCTTAGACGAAGCTGCTGATGAAATCTCCCGGACTTTTGCACTCCCCACTTGGGATCCATTCCGGGAAAGCTCTACGCGTGTGCGTGCGAGGAGTCCATCATCACGATCTGGGACCGTTCCAGAGACGCCAACATACACGGGACCGCCGACGCCGAACCCCCCGACAGCATACGACCGCACGGTCTCGTCCCCGTCCAACGGACCAAGTACAGCCGAGATCGTGTCGAGCGCGAATGGATCAATCTGGCTAGGAGATTTAGCAGTCCCTTCTTCTGTCGGTGCGGCGAATGTCGGTGTTGCTGTTTGCGTCGGGTCTTGATTCGGCGTCTGGTCAGAACCGCTTGATGAGGAACAACCAGCAATAGCGACCGTCCCGAGAGTAACGAGGAAATGCCGTCTGTCCATCGTACTGGCCGCATTTTGAAACGGGGATACAAAAACGCAATGGAGAATTCACCGCTACTGGGCCTTGAAACCAGCAATTTACAGTTCTCGGAGAGCCACAACCAAGACAGGCAGACACGCTCAATCGTTAACAGTGTCGTCGATGGCAGCCCAGAGATGCTTCGCCTCGATCTGCTCATAGCCGTTGTTGGCAGCGGAAAGCGCGGCATCCTCCACAATTCTCGTCAGGTCTGCTGCTGTCGCGCCATCGAGGTACTCAGCCATCGTCGCCAGTTCCTTCGCCGGGATATCTGCATACGCCCGACTCTCTAACTGAGCCCGAAGCACCTTCGTTCGAGCTTCCTTCTCGGGGAGGGGCACTTCCAGCTGCAGGTCCATCCGACCAGACCGTATCGCCGCATCGTCGAGATCATCCCGGTAGTTCGTCGTTCCGATCACGACGATGTTCTTGTCCGTGCAATCATCGAGGTGCTTTAGGAACTCGTCGACGACCTTCTTGTCCTCCTGGTGTTGATTGCCCCCCTGCGTGTTCCGACGATCGGGCAAAACGGCGTCAATCTCATCGATGAACACAACTGCCATGCCGTATTCTTTAGCGAGCAATTCAGCCTCGTTAAACAGTGACGAAACACGCGAGGAGGATGCGTTGACCCACCTACTAGTGATATCACCGCCAGAGGTGAGCAGATACGGCGTTTCCAACTCTCCAATGACTGCTTCAGCGAGGTAGGACTTCCCAGTTCCAGGCGGGCCGTAAAGCAGTATATTCGGTAACGTCACGCCCAGTTTCTCGTACCGTTCACGGTCACTCTCTGCCGGTCGGATTAGCTGCCGCTCCAGTTCCTCAATCTTGCTCTCCATCCCACCAATGTCATCAAACGTGACATCAACATTGTTCCCCGCCCGCCACTGGAACTCCAACTGGCTCCAGACGCCCCCCTGATCCGATGCCGAGTTATCACTCTCGTCAGCAGAACCAGCATCAGCATCAGTATCGTCATCAGAGGAGCGAGAACTCTCTTCTCCTTCCTGGGCTTGCTCGAGGATTTCCTCCTTAACTGACTCTGGAACCTGATCGATCAGGTCTTCTTCACTACCATCGTTCTCATCGTCTGAGTTGCGGTCTCTCCGCCGCCCCCCCTCGCTCGGGTCCTTATGGGAGCCTGCATCATCTTGTGACGAATTGCCGCCCCTCGCCCGCCGAAGTCGACTCTCTTTGACGCGGTTTCCGTCCGCGATGTGGAGGTCCCACACAGAATTGTAATTGAACCTCTCGAAAAACGACGACCCGCTGACAGCCATGGGATCTTCTCGCCATGCCTTCAGCATGGGAACGCCGAGTAGCAACAGACCTGCCAGTGGGTCGGTCGCTCGCGACTCAATCGGGGCAAACATGAACTGAGTTAACACGCTTGGGACCGAGAGCAGCGGCTGGACAAACCACGGCATCAGAACGAGCCCGCCCAGTAGGACGCCAGCCCTGAAACGGTAGCCAGACCTCGCATCTCCCGTAGCCCAATACCAGGGTTTGCGCGCGTACATCACTCCCAACCAAGTCAGCGACAGCACCATCCCCACAACCAGAGATCCGATATACGCAATACCGGGGTAGGGAACACCCATCATCCCTGGGGCGACCCGTGCCCCCCAGACGAGCCCAACGGAGAACACGGCAAACGCAATTGCAGACAAAAGAGCAACTCGCACCCGGATAAGGAAGTGATGAACGCACGAGAGAGCAGTGTCAAAGACCGGGTGCTGTGGGTGGCCGGTGAGGACTCTGCGCTCATGATCGCTCGAATCTGAATCCGACATTGTGCGAATACTTCGGCAGAAGGTCCTATTTAAACTGTCCGGCATATCAAGAACCGTATGCTACAAAATATGCCAAACCATGGCAAACCGCGCGCGAGATTCGGCCACAAGATACTAGTATTACATTTGCCGGTTTCCGTTATTTGTCTAGTAACTTTCGTGGTATTATGGATCTACAAATGTGAATTCAATCGGCCTGTGACAGCTCATAATCTTTTACCGGCAAATACTATACCGACTGAATGTAAACTCTGATAATCAAGGACAACATTTAATAGGGATTAGTTGGACCGGCTGGTTGTCGGATGTCGAAGAATCGCCATACAGCAGACCTCTTCAGTAATGAACGATTCTCAACTCCAAGAGGCCGGTTCGATTATCAATGGCAACAATAGAGCGACGAAACATTCGCTCGCAGATCCCGACACATCTGTGGGTGTATGTCCACAGTTGTGAACGGCTAACGATTGCTGGATTGTTAACTGAGATGATTCGACGCGAGATGCGGCGTGATGGGATCAATCCCAAACGCGCACGCACTGCCTTCCAAGATCCGCCCGCCCCGTTCGATAACATTTCTCTAGATGTTGTCAACGAGGAGCTGATGGGCATCAACGATTACCGCGAATTCGTCAACTCTCAAATCACCCATGAAAATGCACAACCAAGCGATTGAGCGTATCGCCCCTGAATCACCTTTCCGCCTTCGCTCGCTAATGGCGATCCTCCGCGCAAAGGCCGATCGGCTAACTGTGGCGTTCGGTGAGAAGATCATAGCTGGGATCCTGCTGGTGCACCTCTATGCAGGCCCCGCTCTTGCCCAGAGTGGTGGTGGGCCACTGTGTAGTGGCGCTGAGAACAGTGGTGGTGGGCAAGCACTAGCGGGACTCATGAATACGTTCTTCCAACTCGCGTTTTCAATCGGCGCCCTCGGCGTGGCGGTGACATTCTTCGGCACGACGTTGGGGATGTCGTTCTCGTTCCTCTCACAGGATCAGGAAGAGAACCTCAAGCGCGCACGGAAGAAAGCATTCGGCAGCTTTGGGATGCTCTTCATCGGTGCGATTGCCATTTCGGTTGGGATCAACCAGCTAAACATCCTCGGCTGCATTAACCCGGTCCCGTTCAGCTGAGGCTGACCCCCAAAACAATCTAATCGGTCTTCACTCCAGTTCCACCACACCCCACAGTGCCCCTCCGCCCTCCATGAACGAGAGAGCCCTCCGAGACGCCAGTAGGTTGCTGCTGTTCGTGAGTTGCATCTCTCTCATCGTGGTTGGGCCCGTGGTTGGACACCCCGATCCGGACGACCACGAGGAAGAGGGTAACGGGCTTACCGACAACGAAACCGCCCGACTGTGGTCGCTAGACAGTGACCAATTCGTCTCGGAAAGCACGCTGAACAACATTTCAGACGGAGGTAGCAATCGAACATTAGAACAGGCACTCTGGAACGGGACAGATTACATTCACCAACTGCCCCCACGAACCCCGATCACGTGGAATCGACACGATCACCATGATTTCCCGGCAAACTTGACGACCTCATACTGGCACCCTCTGCCCGAGGAAGCGGATATAACTGCAGTCAAGAACGTCCCGCTTCTCAATGCGAAAGAGAAGGACCGATCTGTCGGAATCCCGGGTTCGGAGTTCGAGGAAGGCGACCGTGGATGGATCCAGGACGCCCACGCCACGATGTTCGCACTCCAACCCTCGACGCACCTGCTGAAGGGGCCAGATGAAACGGTCCAGTATATCGATCCCGAAGGCGAAGTCCTCGGAACGGTCGATTACCGGGTGCGCGTGCCCGGTCCCGACAGTCTTGGATCAGACCGCCGGGCCATCTTCAAACTCCAGCGCCACGAGATCGAATCCACCTGTGTCGTACAGGGCGGTGACCCAGACCGTGAAGATATCTGTTCCAGTGAGTACGTCATCGGAACGGGCGACGGGTCGCACACGCCCACGATCAACTTCAGCGCGTCAGGGCGAGCGGGATCCCAGCAGCGGATTTCATTCGCCGCTGAGGTTCGAGTGACGATGCTGAAGGAGATCCAAGAGTGGCAGGAGCAAGAGAATGGTCCCGGCTTCTGGGAGACCGTTCAGGAGAACCACATCGATTCAGAGAAAGTCGTGTCTGATACTGAAGAAGTGACGGTCTACAACACGCCACGAGCAACCGCGTATGCGTTTGAATTTCCATCCCAACGGCAGAAGATGGGCGTCAGCTTCGCTGCCCAAATGCCGTGGGCAGGTATCGATCTGCCGGGTGAAACCCGAATCAACACCCTGTATCGGTTCTACACCGCACGGGACGACACATGGGACACGCTTCGGATCAAGGGGCAGGGCAACGAGAACATCATCAATTCGAGCCTGCACCCCGCCCGAACCTACGCATTCCCCTACAAGGGCGGACCAGACGTTGATCCAAGCCCGATCAACGTCTCCATCATAGACACGATCGGGCGGGCAGAGTACCAGTCTCCGAGCCCGGCAATCCCGGAGAACGTGAGTGTCTCGCCGGTCCCGAAGGACACCAACTACACACAGCCCCAGACTGTCGTCGCCCGTGTCAACAGCTACGATCCGAGTGAAATCCGGGCACTCGGACTCGTCCACGGGATAAACCTCTCAAACGACGACCTGCCGGTTGAGCGGAAAGCGAACGTGACACGCCCCGAGATAGAGACAGAACTACTGGAGTTCAACAATTCCCACGCACTGTTTGCGGTGACAGTGACGGACGCGAGTGGCGATCCCATTCGGACAGCTGGGACGGACGCCTATCTCGAGTACATGGGCGAGCAGTACGACACCAACGCGAGCGGGCAGGCGGTAATCCGAACCCCGAGTTCGACAAACCCCCGAATCACGTACGTCCCCGCTGACTGGTGGGCGACCGACGATCCACAACTCTCAGCCAGTACCGACGCACCGGCACGGTCATCGATTAGCACAGCTGACGGAATTGCTGGCATTATCTCACGGGTGATCATGCTAGCCATCCCGTTCCTCCTGACGTTTTGGCTGATGGACAAAGTGCCGGGGATCAGCACCTGGCCACCCCGTGAAATCCTCAAACGATAGCAACCATGCACGATACCAACCCCCCATCGCAGAACGGCGCTGAAACGGACGAGAAGACGGCATCACAGACGACAGCGGAATTGCGGACGAGCAACCACAGCGAATCCATGACCGAAGAACAGTCGATGCTGACCCGACGTAACGCTCTGCTCACGATCGCCGCTGGTGCAACGACTGCTCTCGCCGGCTGTAGCGACACTGGCCCGGGTGGGAACAGTACCGGAGACAACGGATCCAACGGACTGGTGGACGGAAACGCCATCAACACCCTCGAAACCAACGGGTACGATCTCGTTGTCTCGCTCAACACCAGTGCAGAAACCAACCGAGTACGGTTGGTTGACCAGGAGGACTCGGAACTATCGAGTACCAGCGTTGGTGCTGGCGTCGGGCAAGTGTCTCTCTCATACGAAGGCTACGAGCCCGGCGAATATTCAGTCCTGGCGGTGAGCGGTGGGAACGTCATCGATGAGGAGACGATTACCTTCTACCCCGAGCTCACGATTACAGAAGTTGGCGCAATTAGCCAGGACTCGCCTGATCCGTCCGAATTCAAACGTATTCCAGAGTCCAAGAAAGATGCGGCTATCGAAAACAACCGTCAGATCTGGGTGACAATCGAGAATACCGGAAATACTGCAGTGACAGTTACAAATATGACCTTTATTGGCAGTGAAGTTAGAGATGATTTTCAAGTAGACGCCCCCGCAGACAGGAGTTCTTCTAACCTAATGTCGCACATGCATAATGATGTGACAGCAGACGATGAGACTACTATTAATCCAGGGGGGACTTTCAACGCGCTCTCTAATGGAGACCCCTACGGATTTGAGACTTGTATTAACACTAGTGGAACTGTCGAAATTACGGTAATGTCGAAAGAACTCCCCGATCTTTCGGTGGAAACCGAGTATACCCGAAGTGCAGAGGCGGGCGATTGGCAGGATGAAGATATCGCTGAAAGGTACAAAGAGTGCCCAGGTTCGCTTGAAGAAATTGATCCCGTGACCAGTGAGTGATTTGGATGGGGCTGCTAGACGTCGTTACTAAGGGTATCACTGGGGCCATTGAAGCGATAGTCAATGGCATAGGTACAGTCCTTGGTAATGCGATTAGCACTGTAATTGATTTTGTCACCTACGTCCCCAAGCCTCAAGTCGATAATGGGTATGTCATTGGCGAACCTACAAACGGTGTCTGGCAAGTCATCTATCAGTCACGGTGGGGGCAAGATCCCCACCTGATTCCACTAGGTCTGCTGATTCTAGTGGGCTCATGGTACGCGCGGAAAGCTGGCGAACCATGGGGTCTATTCAGTAATTACGACAAGAAGAAAGCTGCAAATGGGCTTATCACTGGAGTCATCGCTATGTGGGCAAGCTGGTGGGCATTTGGTTATTTGCTCCATTTCAGTAGCGAAATAACATCTTATTTGCTCATAAGTTCTGCCGAGTGGTCTAATCTATTTAGTAACAACTTTGGGCAAGTAGTCAGCGGGAGCGCGTTTGCTGGATTGATTGTTGGAGTTGTCGGCGTTGGTCTCCTATTGCTTGTTGTCATACTCCATGTTCTTCGAATCTTCGGGGTCTACTTCCTGATGTATGCCCTGCCAATCCTTGTTGCGTGCTATTTCGGTGGGGTTCCGGTCGCAAAGGGGATCTCAAAGAAAGCCTTCAAGTATCTCTTTATTTTTGCTACAATTCCGATCCCAACCGCTCTAGGAGTTTCTCTTACTGCCACGTTTCTCAGCAGTGATAGTTATAGCATTGGTGAATCAGCTGTGACTTCGACAATCGTTGAGCCAATGGTACTCACGCTCCCCCTTCTAGTTGGGTTTGTTGTCCCTATCTTCATGATGAGTAGTATCTCTTCAATCGCCAGTATCGGCGCATTGAATCAGGCTGCTTCAACGGTGTCTGACCCGCAACATAACCGGGTAGCTGCGAAAGCCTCTGCAGCGAAAGGCGCGGCCGCGTCGAAAGCAAAAGGCACGGCAGTGGGCGCTGGGAGCGCCGCAAAAGGAGCCGTTGGGAAGTCAGCCAACGTCGCCGCCCGGCCCGAAGACAACTTCGACGCCGCCAAAGAACGGATGGACAACGTCGACGTCGGCGGCGCTGTCAAAGGCAAAGCCACAGATGTAGCAGATAAGGCCCACTGGAAGGCGAGTCAGAAAGCAGGGAGCATCAAAGAGACAGGCAGCCAATACAAGAGTCTCGCCAGTAGGGGAAAATCATACGGTGAAGAAGCGATCGATAATGACCCGTTCGAGAGCGTTCCTCCGGAGAACAGTCTCCCCGAAGGTGAAGGTAGAAAACAACTGCCCAGTGCCGATTACCCCGCGTCGGATGGGCCAGAATGGAACGAAGCGAGCGTTCGCGATCGGATCACCAAAGGCAACGCACAAGACACGCTTAGTCGGACTGGCACGCACGACGTTCCCGACGCAGGCCGGTCGACGCCCGACGAAACTCTTGACACTGGCGAATACCAGGCCACGGAGAACGAGATCCGCCAGCCCGACGACATGGGCAGGGATGGTCCTGCCCGATTAGACGACGGCGACGATCCGGATGGACCACCGCCGGGTGGCGGAGGAGCGATGAAAGATTCCGACACCGGCAGTCCCAACACTGCAGATGGGTCACCGGACACGTCGGGGGGCAGCCACCCGCTCCAGGACTTCTCACCCAACAACTCCAGCCCGCCGTCGAAGGACGGGTCCAGTTCCAACGACGGCGACGGCGGCGGCACAGAGTGGCTCACGGACATCGCTGATCCGAACGACTCCACCGACAACGAGGGATCCTGAATCGATGCACAGTCACCCAGTTTCCCGTCACCAGAATCGGCCGGTGCCCCCGTTTCAGCGGGTGTCGGCGTCTATCGCAGTCTCAACTCGACAAGTGATCCACCCACCCACTACAACTAATGCCCGCGAATAGCCCCCACTCACGATTTGTCGTCGAGACGCTCGAACGCCCAGACACGCTCGCGTACATCAACGTCGATCGCCAAGACGGGTACATCGTCGGCGGTCCAGCATTTGCCCTGCTGTTACTGGGGACGATGCTGGGACTCGGTGTCGGTGGGTTCCTCCTCGCCTTTGTCGGGATGTTCATCGGCGGGACGATCGTCTGGGCCAGCCCCGATCAGATGAACGGCTTCCAGTGGGTCAAGACTCTCTGGTATTACAAGACCCAACCGGAGCAGGTTGACTCAGAGGAAGAAGCCGCCGTCGAAGCCAACGACGGGCTCATGGGCTATTTCGTCACTGACGAGGATACCCAGGAGTTCACCAATATCGAGCGGTGGTATCCCGACTTCCACGTCATCAAGCGGACTGACGGCGCGCTCGTCGGCGGGTACAAACTCGAGCCCGGCAACATGGGCTTTGTCTCTCCCCGCAAGCGCGCCCGAATCCGACAAACGATTGCGGAATGGGCCAACAACAACGGCCGGTTCCCCTTCCAGCTGTACGTGACTTCGACCTCCTACCCGGTCGAGGACTACGGCGAAAACCTCAAAGACCGGCTCCAGAGCGAAGACCTCGAAAACGCCCCTGTCCAGCAAGCAGTCCTGCAGTCTGAAATCGAGAACCGCCCCCGTGGGCTGAACGAGACCGGACAGGGGATGCGAGAGTACTATCTCATCACCCACGTCGACACGTCCGACATTATCAAGTCCCAGACCGGGGAGAAGACCCCGCTGGAAAAGCTCACTGAGGTCCCCTTCATCGGCATCTTCTTCCAGGGAATCGCCCACCAGAAGGAGGTTTCTGACACGCTCGAACGCGACCGAAAGATGATGCAAACACTACGGGAACGCCTCGAAACCATCGACACGCAGTTGATCGACCAAGTTCCGTCTTGGAGTGGCGAGCCGTTAGAAGTCGAGGAATGGGTCGAACTACAGCACCGTTTCTGGACGGGACAGGAGCCCCAGTACGCGGATGTTTCGGATCACATCTCGGAGCAGGCCCACGTCGAAGCCCGACCGCATGAAGAGGGTGAACTTGACCCTGACATGGAGGAAGTAGCATGACACTGCTCCAAACCCTCCCGGTCGGGGTCCCCGCAAAGGTCTGGAACATCCTGTTTGGCTGGATTCCAGCGACGAGTGGCAGCTGTAGTAGCGGGTCGTGTGCTATCCCGATAACCGGCGCGATTGTCTACGCGGTCCTCCTTGCAGGAGTCGTCATTATCGGATTCGTGCTGTGGTCACGACGAACGACCGATGTGACTGGCCCGGACGATCTCTCCGACCTCACCAGAGACCCGGATCCGGACGACGATGATGAAGACAGCGACGGGGAAGCAGACGACGACGCCGAAGTGGAGGAGCCGGATGATCCATTTGACGATGCCGATGCGGAGTTTGATCCCGACAGTGGCGTCAGGATCCTCGAAGACACTGAAGAACTCCACAAGACGACGATCGTCCCGCCGCCGATCCAGCGGAAGACCGACCACGTCATCGTGGGGAACAACGTCCGAAAGACGCTCCACGGGTACAACACGCCGGACGTGATTGCCGACGGTGCGTTCGATCCGGTCCTCAAGCGTCCGGATCTGCAGTTCGACATGGCGATGCACTTCAACCCGGTGTCGAAAAAGCGAGCAGCCAAAGACGCTGAAAGGCGGGCCGAGAGCCTCCAGACCGACGCGATCCTCAACAGCGAGGGTGGCGACCAGTTCGGCGCATCTGACGATATGTCCGAAGCCGAACGGCTGGGGTCGTTCCGGGAACAGATCAACGCCGGCGAGCGCCCCTTCCGAGTGACGACCTACTTCTCGATTATCGGGGACACGCTCGACGAGGTCGAAGAGCAGGAACAGCAACTCCGCCACTCGCTCGAAGACAAACCGGCAAATCTGAACCTCCGCACCTGTTACGGACAACAGGTCCGGGCGATGGAGTCGGTCGCGCCCCTCTCATACGACAAGTACCGCGATTCCTCTGCATACGACCCATACAAGATCTGGCTTGGGCAGGGCGTTGGGGCAGCACTCTCGTCTGCCAACCAGTCAGTGCTGATCGAAGACAGCGGCATCGAGATGGGGTATCACACGTTCAACGGCTCGCCGATCATCAAAGACCCATTCGAGTCCGAGACCAACTACAACTGGGTCGTGATTGGCGACTCCGGGTCCGGGAAGTCCTACTCGAACAAACTGTGGGCGCTCCGGTCGAAGCTGGCCCAACAGGACACGCGGGTCGTAATTCTGGATCCCATGTCCGGGTTCGACGGGCTGGCCGAAGCCCTCAACGCAGAGCGGATCGAGATCGGCGGGTCGCGTGGTCTGAACCCCCTCGAAATCAAGCCGCCATCCGGGCGGGTTGCCGCCGAGCAGACCGAGGGTGACGACCCGCTGTCGACAAAGATCAAGGAGGTGATGGAGTTCTTCGAGAGTTTCGCCCAGACGCAAGGGCAGTCACTCGGCAAACTCCGTCCGTTCCTCAACGACGCGGTCGTCGAGTCCTACTCCCGGAAAGGGATTAGCCACTCTATCGAGACCCACCACAACGATTCCCCGACGGTCAACACGGTGATCGAGGTCCTGAAGGATATGCAGCAGTCGCCCGAGGACTTCCTTATCGGGGAGACGGGCAACACAGACAAGATCAAGCGAGCAGCGGAAGACCTGCTCAACCTGCTTCGCCCGTTCCGGAAGGGTCAGTACGAGAACTTGACCGAGGAGACGGACTTCAACTTCGACAACGACGTCATCTACCTGGACCTGAAGAACATCGAGGGCAGCCAGAACAGCGGTGGCGGCCTGATGATGAAGCTCGTGTTCTCGCTCGTGTACGAGCGCGCGAAGGAGACGCCCAAGAACGTCATCTTCCTGATCGACGAGGCACACTACCTGATGTCCGACGCCGAGAGCCTAGAGTTCCTGAAGACCAGGAACCGCCACGCCCGGCACTACGACACGTCACTGCGATACCTCACGCAGGAAGTGGCGGACTTCTTTGGCGAGGACCACGAGGAACAGCCGATCCTCAACAACACGTTCATCAAGGTGTTCCTCCGGCTGGACGAAATCCGCGACCACGCCGATCAGTTCAACCTGAATCCCCAGATGATTGACTTCATCGACAACGCGAACACGGGGAAGAATCACGACTACTCGCAGGCACTGGCGCTGGTCAACGGCGAGCCGTACCCGATGAACATCCTCTCGGACCCGGCCGAACACGCGGTTGTCGACTTCGACAAGGCCGAAGACGAAATCGCAGACCTGCCCGGGAGAGACTCCGCAGCGGAGTCGGACCTCGTGCGGAACATCCGACGGCGGTTGCTCAAGCGCAAGTACAACGACTTCGAGCAGAACATCGACTTGAGTACTGCGGACATCATGCACGATGAGTTCGAGGATTCGGACGAACTCGCTCTGTTGATGGAGATGATGAGTACCGAAGAGATGATCGAAATCCTCGAAGAGATCGACCAAGGCACCGACATACAGGAAGCAGTCTATCACCACTCCCAGCAGAAGATCACCGCGATTGCAGACTCACTCCCCGACGAAGCCGTTCGCCGGCTTCGCGACGGTCTCGACAAGAGCCTCGGGACGCCGGACCCGGACAACGCACCGGCAAACGCCTACAACGACGACTGACGAGCAACGGCACTCAATCTCGACCCTCTCCCACACTACGACACAGCACACATGGCCTCAAATCCAAACACGATCAAATTCGAGCCCCACAACAGCGGCGCAGATATCGGTTTCCGGACGAAGGAATTCATTCGCGTCACTCCCTCAACTGAGGAATTTGACGAGGGGAACGCAATCACGCACCTGCGGGCCCTGTTGGACATGAAGTCCGGATCAGGGTCGTGGCACCTCCCCAAGCTATCGTCCGACTCGGATGATCCGACGATTGAATTCCTGGCACTCACGGAAGGCGAAGGGCGTCCAATCGAGATCTACTACGGTGCGGATGCCGGTATCGCAGCCCTCAAAGACCGGCTGGAAGAGATTTACCCGAACTCCTTCGAGATCGAGCGGGTGAACATCGACGTCGAGCGCAAACTGAGCAAGCAGGTGTATCTCCCGGTCCCGAAATTCGTCGAACACCTGAAGGCAGGGAACCTTCGGCCCGACTACGACGATATCACGGTTTCGACCGGGAAGACGGATCTGCCTGTGGCAGCAGACGACGTTGACAAGCAATTCACCGACGAGCGATCGGCCGCTGGTGGAGGGCCAGCTGACCCCGACGACCTGGGCTCTGCAACGACAGGGGACTCATTCGTCGCTGACGTTCACGCCGAGGCATCGGAACACTATCACGTCGACTATACGGTCGGTGAAGACGGTGAGGTCGAGCCAGATGAGACGGATGTCCAAGTCAAAACAGACGCTGACCAATCTGAAGCCCAACCCGCACCCGAGTCTAAAACCCAGCCTGAAGACGAATCTACAGACACATCAGCCAACTCATCTGAAGAAGCATCTGCTAAGACGAATGGAGACCACGCCAAACCTGTAGAAACAGACGGGGATAGCACTAGCGAACCCGCAGAACCTCCGACCGAGGGCACAGCGGAGAGCAGTGACAGAGCCGAACAGACAGCCAAAAACGGGTCTGAACCACCAGAGGACGACAGTGAAAGCGAGGATACTGAGCCAAATCCCTCAGAGTCCGTTGAAAAAGACTCCAATGACCCCGACGATCCGAACCCGATGTTGGGGATCTTCGGAGATAAAGAGGAACTTGCCGAAGAAGAGACACCCTCTAGTGAAGACGCCACTGGTGGTACCTATCCTGTGAGTGGTGACGACGAGGACGGCGACGACAGCACAGACGACACCGCCTCTACCGACGACACGGATTCTGACGCAGACGACGATCCAGATGTCCGGAGCGACGGCGGGAAAATCCGGCCCAAATCCCACACTGGATCCAACGACTCCGAAGACAGGACGGACGGCAGCAAACAGGACGACGAACTCCACGGCGAGGACGTTCGCGAGATCGAATGGCTCGGTGACGAAATCGAATACACGGAGGACGGCACGCCGCTCCGCCACATCGACAACACGATTCCGCTCCAGAACGGGGATGTCGTTCTCCTGCACGACGAGTCCATCGCGCCTGATGAGAACGAATCAAAAGTTACCGCTCCGGGGCCTGTTGCAGTTGACGACGATCTCGTGCTAGTGCGGCCTGCCCCAGAGGGAACGTCCTCCGTCGCAGCGCGCTGGCGTGGCGAGGCCGAATGGCGCAACGACTGGATGACCACGCTCGGGTCCGACACCCGGTCCCCGGCGTCGAAGGCCAACCGTGGCACGATGATGGGGCAGGAAACCGCTGACAGCGACTTCAACCTGCCCGATCCCGATTCGATGCTGGGGCCGATCCTCAACGAACTCTCGAAATCCAAAGAGCCGCTGGCCTTCCAGGTGACGATCAACCGCAAAGAGGACTGGAAGTCCCAAATGCACAAGCGGAAGGTCGACGTCGAGGACAACACCGAAGCGTGGCTCAACAAGTTCTGGAACATGGTCGTCCATCAGGGCGACTCAAAGTCCGCAGAAGATCGTGAACTCAAACCGAACGAGCAGCGCCGGCTGGAGCTGATGGAAGCCAAGACGCCCAAGGAAACGTGGGAGGCAAACATTCGGGCGGTGATGCCGCTCACGACGGCCGCGCCGGGTGTAATCAGCGGGAAATCCGATATCGCATCCGCTGACAACACGACCGATGAAGAAAAGCGGACCCAGAAGTACGCCGAAGAAACACTCCAGACGATCAGTCGAGCCCTCAACGATCTGAGCGGTGCATTCTACCGGCTCGATTCAGAAGTGCTGACCCCGGATTCATCGTGGGGTCGGAACAACACGGACTCGATTACCGAGTACAAGAGCCTTCTAGAACGGAGAGTGAACACTGGCCGCGGTGAGGAGGGGATGGTCAAGAAGCTCATCACCGGGAAGCGATACTATCCCCACTTTGTGGTTGGCCCGGCAGAACTCCTGCCGCTGTTCACAATCCCACCAGAAGAATCACTTGCAGCGGAAGTCTACCGCAACACAATCGAGCGGCAGAAATCGGAAAACCCGCTTCCACGGCCGAACCCACAGCTGTTGGACGAGTATCGCGAGGGCCTCCCGGTCGGCTATCCGATCGACCAGCAGGGATACCCCGAAGAAGAGACCGCTCGCCTTCCCCCCGGAAAACTCACCCAGCACATCGCCCGGTTTGCCCGGACGGGGGCCGGGAAGTCGATTGCCGTGGAGAACGATATGCTCCACCTCGACGAAAACGTGGCTGGGCCGACGATCTTGATCGACCCCAAAGGCGACGGTCTCGCCGGCGAGTTCCTCCAGGCCTACTACAAGAAACACGAGAACCTGGACTCGGTGTACCACTTCAAAGCGCCCGATCTGATTCCGGCAATCTCCTTCTTCGATATTCGGCCACAGCTGGCGGCCGGGCGCGCTCGCGAGGACGCAATCCAGAGCAAGGTCCGGCAGTTCCACGAAGTAATGGCGATGGTCATGGGTCGCGAGGAGTACGAAGCGGCCTACGCAGCGAAAGACATCATTGCCTTCCTGATCACCGCGCTGTTCGACAAGGACAATAATCTGAACGGCGAGGACGAGGAGGGCAACCCGATGCCGGATCCGACCGACGACGCGTTCACACTCAAAGAATTGTACCTGGTAGCCAAGCGGATGACCGAACACAAGGAGGTTCCTAAAGCCCCCAACAGCGACCGTGACATCGAAAAGGTGCTCACTCGCCAGTTTGCCAAGACCGACCAGTCCTTCCAGAACTCCATGTCGGCGGTGTTGAATCGATTCGAGAAGGTCATGCAGGACCCCCAGCTCTGGCGGGCGATGAACCACGTCGCCGAGTGGGACCACGACAAAGGCGATTACGCAGATGACGCTGCTATCTTCGATTTCAGGAAAGTCATCGAGGACGACGACGCCGTGGTGCTGTTCGACCTCGGGCGGCTCGAAGAAGGCAAGCACGCCTTCTCGTCGCTCCTGCTATCTGTTCTCTGGGATGCCGTCCAGAAGCGGAACATGGAACAGCAAAACGAGTACGACAAGATTGTCAACCTCATCATCGAAGAGGCTGCGCCTATCACAGCAACCCGGCTGGTCCGGGAAGACTTGATCCCCGAATCCCGGTCGTTCGGGATGAGCCTCGAGTTCGTGATGCAGTATCCGGGACAGGTCAAAGAAGAATCCGAACGGGCCTACGAGGAACTGTTCAACGACATCCACACCAAGATTTTCGGCAACATCGAGAAGGAGATCAACGTCTCCGAGATCCTCGCGACGGACACAAAACCGCCCGAGGAGATGCAGAACAAACTCCAACAACTGCCGCCGGGTGAATGGATTGCATCCCTGCCGGCCTCGAAGTTCCACGGGCAAGTGCCCACGCCGTTCAGTGTCCGGGCGCTTGATATTCCGAGCGGGCATCCCGAATCGTCTGCGCCGCTCACGGAACGAGAACGCGACCGCTTCGAGGACGACTACGACAACCGATACGAGGCAACGCTCAAACAACACGCCGTTGACCGCCCGGAAGTCGTCGACACCGCCTACTACGACGGCGAAGTTCGATATCAGTCCAAACAAGACGGTTCACAGCAGGAGGATACCGGTGCGTCTGTAGACGGAGAGAGCCGAGCATCGGGAGCCCAACAGCAGGGCACAGAGGATAGCGACAACCTCAACGGACATATTGACGATCTTGAAAGCTTCTCTGATCGAGGCAGCCACAATACGACCGAAAGCGTTGGAGACAGTGTCTTTAACGACAGCAAGTCCGACGCAGAAGACGATCAAAACACAGGCCCAGTGGCGGCAGGTCCAACTACTGAAGGAACGCAAGACGACAGCAACTCCGACAACGGTGCAAAAACCATTCCTGGCAGTGTCGGTCTCGCCACAGAGTCGGAAACAGACACGGGTGAGGATGAAAAACCTCCCAACGACGGAAACGGGTCTAAGACCGATCTTACCGAAAATGGAGCGTCACAGCCAACGGGTGCCTCCGGAGCAGCCACTGTAGACCCTCCCAACGAGTCAAACTCTGACGCAGAATCCCAACACGAAGCAAAAGCAGCCGCGGAGGGCGCTGCCGAAGGGTCAGAACCAGACCCGGAAGAACCCGCACAGGAATCAGAGATCGAATCCGGCAAGAACGACACCGATGCGGACGAAGAGCAGGCTGATGAGCAGGGATTAAATTCAGTCACCGATCTCCCGGCCCACATCACACTCACCGACGACGAATTCTATGAGTGTACGATCTGTGGATCGCGGTTCGCTCCAAGCAAACCAACATTAGCAGCCCAGTGTTGCCAGTTCGACTCGCAGATGGCGGCAATCCACGTCGGCGGGTACATCAACGCCAAGTACGACGATAAATACGAGTTTGCTCAACACGTCCAGAAGTTGAACGACCAACGGCGACGGATCGGCCTCGATCCGATTGAAGAGGAATTCGTCGCTGAAGATGATTTCCCCGACCACCAGGACCACAACGTCGATGAGCTCCCGAACCGGGTCACATACCACGAGCCCGGAGAGTATCGGTGTGAAATCTGCCATTCCTACCACACAGCAGGGCGCTGGAAGCGTGCATTCGGTTGCTGCGATATCGAAGACGTAGAAGAAGCCCAGACGATCCTGAGCGGCATCTTCTACGAACACGACGTCAAATCAGTCAGGGAAATCCCCAGTGAACAATGGGCAGAAATCACACGCCAACTCACCACAGCAGCGAGTGATATCCCACTGTCAGAGCTTCAACGCGCACCAAAACCCACGGGTATCAATGCCGGTCCGTGGTGGGAAACCGCGTCGGTTGATCCCGACGATATGCCTGTTGAACCCCAGGATGGATATGGAACCACCGAAGACGAAAGTAGCGCCGAGACTGCCGACGAAGAGCATGAGTTGAGCGAAGACGAAGACCGCGAGATAGGTGAGGGGCTCGATTACGAAAGAGACACTGGGGCTGCCGAGACCGACAGTGACGATGGGCAGAGCGAATCTGTCTCTTTCACCGACACAGAGTCGGTGTTTGAAGAGTACACAAGAGAGAGGATCAAAGAAGCAGAAGCTGCGAAAGGATTGAACGAAGACGATAGGGAGTTTCTCGAAGCGGTTGCCCATGCGTTAGCAGATAAAGACCATCCGAAACTAGAGGGATACCATCTCCTTGACAGTATGAACAATCTCGTACAGAGGTTCACTAACCCACAGATTGAGGCCTTCAAGAAGATGGGGTATCTGCGTGAAGATGATACCTACCGTGCAAAGTACTACGATCTCACTGACGATGGGTGGCAGAGAGTCGAGTCGGTAACAAAGCCCACAAATACAGAAGGTGACGTTGGAGAGAACGTTGCCCACCGAGTCGGCGTTAAGCGTGTGAAATACTACCTCTTGGAGGAGAAAGATGCTGTTGAGTCTGTGGAAACATACCATCAGCCAGAAGGGGCCGACGAGGTCATTGACGTCGTTGGATACGGTGAGAACGGGAACGTCAAACACGTGGCTGAGGTGGAAACGGATTCAAACGATTATCAATCGATCCGTGACGACTGGAATACAATGGTTACACAGAACGTGCCCGCCCTGTGGGCCGTTCCTGACAAAGATGCAGCAGAGACAGTCCTCCGAGCGCTCAAATCCAAGGTTCCAGAGTTCAGAGAGAAAGACTACGGCGAATTGGAGTCGGTTGACCATATTTATCAAATTCGCGATTGGGCGCTTTTCGACGACGACGAGAATCGGATTCACGCTGCTGGAATCACTGATATCAAGTCTCTCAAATCAAACGCGTTCAAGGGCTTCGACCTGGAGGACTACGAATGACGTGGGAGTCGAGCGACCCTGCTGACATCCGGTCATATTATATCGACGAGTTCCCGGAATATCGCGAAAAACTGCCCAATTACATTGGACCACACACACCGACTGAATACGCGATTGCGTTCAGAGACGAACATCCAGTCTCGGGGAGTGGAATGCCCGATCGGGACTTCATCCGCCGGAGTACCTGGGCCACAGATGAGGACGGCTCACTCCAGCATAAACATTTCCCGTTGTTCTCCGAGCTACTGAATTTCATCCAGTACCCGGCCAGATATGATCCGCTTCAACGGATAGATGCCGACGCGCAGCTGGTTGATCCCGCTGTCCCGGGTATTGATAGTGACCCTGTTTCAGCGGCAGTCTACTACAGCGCGACACTCCACGAGGGGCCGTGGCAGTTGTTCATCGATATCGACGCCAAAGATGTCGCAGCCGAGCGTGCAGCGGACGCATACGGCGAGAAGGCTACCAGCCTTCGCGATGATGAGCTTCGTCGGAAGGCGGGTATCGTCGACGAACCACCCGCCGGCAAGCACTACGCGTTTCAGGATATTCGCCAGTCGCTAGAGTATGGATTCACGGTCAAAGGCATCCTTGAGACTCAATTCAACGCCAGTGTCGTGGAAGTGCGGTACTCTGGGCAGGGGTGTCACGTCGTCGGTCTCGATGCAGATAGCGCCCACCAATACGACACAAAAGCCCGCACTGTGATCGCGACGCTCATCGAAGAAGAGTTCGGGATCCCGATTGACGCGGAAGTGACGCCAGATCGTTCGCGTGTCATGCGGCTGCCTTACTCCCTCCATTCGGAGGTATCGCGGATTGTAACTCCCATTTCATCACCGGATTTTGACTTCCGGGAAGAGGCGACTCCAGAGTTCCTGGACACAACTCATCGGGGTGGACACGGTGGTGGGGGTGACAGCACCAAGTCCACAGAAAGCGATGGGGCAGACCCCGACGCGGACGGGTCGGGTGCAATGACACCAGACGGGGCTGATGAGGTACTTCAGGAGTCCAATAGCGGGGGGAGCGATAGTAGCAGCACCGCTCACACCAAAGACAACACGACTACGAACTCATGAGCTCGGAGCAATCCAAACACGACGTCGGAGAGAAATATACGATGGACGCAACGGAGAGCCTATTAGCTGCATACCGAACGGCTGCTCTCCCAGTCGAATACACGGGATCTGCCCATCGGACGCTCTATGATCGAGGGCTTGACGTTCTACAAGAGCGTCACAGTATCTCTCAAATCGATCAACCTCAATCAGAATCCGGCAGTGGTGATTCTGATGGGGCCTCATTGGACCTGCATGGGCTGATTGATCGGTTTGGGACGATTGCGATTGATCGCGGGCTTGATCGGAAAGTAACGGGAGAGCCCCCATTCCGGGATCCTGCCGTCCTCGCCACTACAGCCACACTCGCGAGCTATATCATCACGAACCAGGAGAAGTACAAGGGCGTCCCGGAGAAGAACAGCAAACTGCTCACGGATATTCGTGATTACTACATCACACGCCTGACGCGGATGATCCGGGAACACAACGACCAGGACATCATTCTACAGGAACTCGCAGAGGTTCTCTACAGTAAACCAGAGCCAGAAGACGGACCGATCCCAAGTCGGATTTGCACGGACGTACGGGAAATGGATGAGTTTGGAGGCCGATTATACCTCGAAATACCCGTGGCCTCTGCCTCCCCACAGTGTCTCGTCTACCGAAGTGATGGCAGTGTCGGGGCCCGATACAACGCCGACACAGGAGAGAAAGAAGGCGATCTGCTGACCCACACCAAAGATAACCACCTGTACGTCCCGGCGGTACACGCAGAATACAAGCTTCGCGAACGGCTCAAAGACGACTTCTTTGCCCTGTTGTTCTCGATAGAAGACACGCTCGGCGACGAACAACAAGAATGGTTCCTCAATGGCGAGTACGGGATGGTCAAGGAACTTGAAAAGTGGGTCCGGACCGGACAAAACCAGCGGATCTACAACGACTGGGACCCCGACACGCAGTTCGCGCGCACCATTGAAAACGCAATCGGAGACGCTGACAGCTATCAGACCGGGCAAACCTTCACCCTCTCCGCGCTGTACGAGATCCTTTCAGAGTACGAGCCTGAACGTGACTGGGAGAAGAAACGGCTCCGCCGGATAACAAGCCCTGAAGCACTCCATGAGAGCCTTGACGCTGTGATTGAGTCTATGCCGACCTGGGAACGGGTCACGACAGGCACCGAGACAGACGCCTACTACATCGACGAGACATCCAGTCAGTACAAAGAGGTCCACGTCGACGAAATCAGCGATCTCTTTGAACTTCCCTGCTTTCAGAACCTGCGAGACAAACTTCACCAGCAGCCTCCAGTCCGCAAGTGGCTGTTCAGTTTCGTCCGTCTTTGCAGCTGGCTACCACAATATTACGACGCCGATGACGAGAAGCTCGTCCAAGACATCAAAGACATCTTCTCACAGTTCCCGTGGTACGACGAAGCCACGACAGAATACCAAACTCGGTACGAACTCTCCAACACGATCGCCGGCAACACCCCGCTCCCAATGCACTGTGACAACGACACGATGCAGCTATTTTGCATCGGCCAAGAGACGTGTGACTACAATATCTACAGTTCTATCGACTTCGATAAAGAACTGTACCAAGAGATTGACGAGCGAAATTCGTCGTAGTCCGGCGTTAATTTTCCCGGAATAGCGCACCTTCTCCATTGGGTTTCCCGGTAAAAATAGCCCCTGTCTTCCGCCAATAATCACCACAACCCACGCAATCAGTAACAAACTTAGCCACGCGGAGTGGGTACGATCATAGCTGGATCATCGATAATTTATCCATATATCTCTGACAGAGAAGTAAAAATATTATAATCGATATTGTCTGAGTGAATAGTTGGAACTAGCGTATCAAATAGAGAAAGCACCCGTGGCACAAACATAGATTATCAGATACATGGGCCACTCAGCCATTCACGGCGGTGGGTCTCTCAGCGTTCGTCCCAGCACAATCAGACAAGTCCAACTGTCGATCATGCTCACAAATCAGACTCCTATCCGCTCTCACGCCGGTCAGGTTCATAGATACATACACAAAAGAAATAGCAAAATGATTCTACTATACAAGTCGATTACACTGCGAATACGCAATTCAATGTATTGAGTTATAGTATAAGATATAGGCAGAATAGTGGTGGACTATTTCACCGGGTTTGCACAGTTGCTCGCACACCCCATCAGAACGTGTGTAGATCTCGGGATTAATTTCTCAGCGGCGGTTCTCGCACACAACCGCTTATTCATACTGCCTACTCCCTAAATTCTACTTTAGCTGATGATATCCATATTACCGATACCAACTAAGAACAATTAGAAATTGTAATGAATATAGTCTGCACCTCATATCAACAGTGTGGTAGGCAGACACAGCTGAAGAGAGTGGTGCAGGGATCGCCCGAATCAAGATATTAATTTGTCTTACTGCCAATTTGTTAATGTTAGAAATGATCTTTATTTATTTTATACTTATTTGAGCAGGGCAGATATCGCCATGCTACCGGAAACTGATCTTATATCAACTCTCTTACTATGCTTTCACCGTCGCGCTCAAAGAGCCAGTGTGGTCAGGCCCGGTGGTATGGCGTCGCACTGAGCGCCAATTCAGACTCAATTACCGACTATTATTCTAGTATAACGATTTTATATTAACGCTGTCGCCATAGTTCACATTATGTCTTTAATTAGAACAATGATTCTATGGACCGTCCTAATTTTTCGTCTTTTGTGCGCTTCTATTATGCCCGCATTCAGAGAACAGTATGGGCGTATCTCTCCATTCGATTATCCAGTTTAGCTCCAGAACCGAATGGAACTGAGATATCTGCTGGCGACGATCTTATGTTCCGAAGTTGTCTCGACGTGACTAAACTCT
This sequence comes from Halorientalis persicus, assembly GCF_900110215.1. GTDB lineage: Archaea > Halobacteriota > Halobacteria > Halobacteriales > Haloarculaceae > Halorientalis > Halorientalis persica. Next base: position 27,124 of record NZ_FOCX01000009.1, read on the forward strand.
TGGTTAAATCAAACCAACGGCTTTCATCTAATCAGAACAGGCAGTATATTATGTGTTCTAACAACAGATTATAGGTGGAAATAACCCTTCTACGAGTACGGAACAACTACCACAGATTCTGTCGAAAATGTGATTATAACACAGAGGATTCCTAACTCTCACTTCACCCTCCCATTCGGTCACAGCTATAACAGACATACTGCTACGAGGGAGTTCCAGCCACCCGATCGTCACAAGACCCAGATCTCACATCCACTGACACAGAATGTTAGACCCAGCGTCGTCAGAATATCTCGAAAATCTGAAACCCGAATCTGAGACCGACTCTCTTTAGCCGGAGACCGGATAAACACCCGTTTCAGAACTGTAAAAAACATATTTCCTCTCAAAAATGCTCTTGTAGGAAGTGTAGGTAATGAATCCATCGGTGTGGAGGTGAAATATTGATACAGACGGTCCATGTCGGCTATAGAATCCATTTTCACCATTATTTCACTTGTGGCAGGTAGAAATATCTTTGTTTGTGCCGCCCAGACACGCAAAAACACGCAGTGCAGGTGTTCAAATCCAAATACTAACACAGTTCTCCACGCTCAGCACGCTTACGTTCCCGAAAACAGCCGAATTACGAGTGGGATTACACGACAGTCCCCCAAATCGCCACTTTCAGCACGCTTACGTTCCCGAAAACAGCCGAATTACGAGTGAAATTACACGACAGTTCCCCAAATCACCACTTTCAGCACGCTTACGTTCCCGAAAACAGCCATATTAGTGGTATTTCACCCCGGAACAGACAGATATATTATTATAATAATCTGACTTCGGGGCGAAAACGGGTATATTACACCGGCAAGATCCAAGAAAAACGCAATTTTGCGTTTTGAGAAAACAGGATAATATTACCTCCAGACGCAAATAACAGTCTTAGATTGCGTCTAAGGAAAGCTAACGGTTTTAGGTCCGGTTAAACTCTCAAACACCCCCCGATTTGCGTCCGAAAGAAAGGGTCCGGATGCGGGTAGAAGGAGGGGGTGACAAGACAGGCGGTGACAGGCGGGTGTGCAACCGGCCGAGAAGAGCGGGGGGTGTGAGGGGGAGATCGTACTGGTGGATACTCAGGATGCTGACACAGGCGCGTGGCAGCCAGCACGCTCAGACAGGCAGGGGTTGCAGGAGGTCGTCGAGGGTGGTCACCCATCGCTCGGTAGGGTGGGGACCCAGGCCGGGCGCGACAGCAGACTGGCTCGAGGATGGGTGGTGGCACTGGGGACAGAGCCAGTCTCAGAAACGTGAGAAAAAACGGGGACTCGTGTGTGCGGGACAGAGTGTGGAGACAAACAGCAGCGGATCACTCACAGGCGCGGTCGGACCGAGACGCTGGGCATGGAGATGGGACTACACTGGGACGGACCGCCAGGACGATCACGACGAGACTCCCCAGTGGTAGGAGCAACACTGGGACCGACACTACGATCGGGGCGGCCCCCAGGGGGACAGGCTTCGGTATCACTCCGAGTTCGACGACCGCGTCGAGGGCGGTGGTGATGGAGACCGCCCACGCCCTCGCGCCGACGGGTCGCCGCGGCTCGCTGCGCGCCGCGGTCTGGACTCGGTCGCAGGCTCCCTCGCCAGCTCCGCGGTGCTTTCGTCGCCGGGGCAACGCCCTCGGCGCTCGCCCGTGTGTCCACCAGGTGATAGTCTTGGCCAGCCGAAACAAACGGGTGGTCCCCGCCTACGCTTCCGAGTGGGGACCAGCCAGTCGCGACATCCCGCAACACGGGACCGCCAACAGTGGACTGTTCGGCCAGTTGAAACCCTCTGAGATGTGAGAGAAACGCGCCGTTCGAGTGGCCCCCGGCTTCGGCACCCGATCGGCTCTCGCTCTCCACGGCCCGAGCGCTCGCGTCCTCCTTGGCGCCGTCGCTCGCACCCTCCCGGTGCGCCATCGGGTAAGCCCGTCGGTTGCGCCCCTCGGCGGCTTTCGCGTTCCAGTGCTTGGTGCCGGCGAGTGTGCCGCGCTGACGCGCGTTTGCCTCACCGACAGTCGCACTGGACACGGGCCGCCAGTCCGGGCCGGACACGAGCGGGCTTATCCCGATGGTCGCTCGGCGCCGGCGTCGTTTGGCGCGCGCTCTGGTTGGGACCCATCCCGACGGCGCGTCACCTCGCCCCCAAGGGGGCTCGGTGCGGCGCGAGGCGACGCGCCTACAGGTGTGAACTATGAACGGAGACAGACAGGTTAGCGTTCCGAGTACTGACAGTGAAACGGAAGCGACGACCGACACGGCGGATGCGGTGGCTCGCCAACTCGCCCACCAACGGAAGCGGCGGGCGAAAGAGCAGGAAATCGAATCAGCCGTCAGCCAAATTGAGTCCGGGCGAGGTGCGTAGACCCATGAACGAAAACAAGACTTGCTGTGACAATCCAGATATCGTGGAGTTGCCCAAGCGCCGGTTCAAACTTCCCGACGCCAAAACTCGAGACACGTGCCGGGAATGCATGAACTGCGGTCAAATCCTCGACTAACATGAACGAACCCTGCGAAACGGAAGGTTGCGAGAAGAGCGCGAAATTCACCGTCGTCTGTCCCGCCGACTTCGAAGGCTCGGCGGTCGATGGCGAACTGGGATTCTGTTCGGAAGCACACAAGGACGAGACCTGCAGCAACGACGAGCGGTTCCCAATCTTCGCCGACGAGAAAGACTACCTGCGGTACCAACCAGAGGATCCGACGATCGTTCGTCACCTCGATCTCCAGCCAGTGACAGTGACTGGTCGGGAACGGTGTCCCTCCTGTCGGGCAGTCGGGACGCTGGAACAGACGTCGAAGGCAGACGCGCCGGACGATGGCCACTCCCCCGAGCTGGAGTGCACGGACTGCGAGTGGGTCGGAACGGCGGATGCCGAGCAGGCAGACCTGGGCGGGATCCGATGCGTCCATCCCTCCCAACTCGCCGAAGCGTAGCCCTCTCGCCACCTCGTCTCTTTTTTGCTGGGAGGCCAGCCATCGACTGGAGCGGTGGCAGCCACGCGCTTCGTCCCTCGCTCTCAGGTTCGCTCGGTCGAGCGCGGACTGCGCTCCATCGTGCTCACTCCCTCCGGTCGTTGCGCGCGATCCCCTCTCTGTCTTGGCCGGCTACAGCAGGGCCCCCAGCCAGACGCGTCTCGGACACGTGGACCGCGACGGCTGACTGGCCCGATGGCGGACGGGGCGCGGGGGCATAGGCCCATGAGCCTGATCTCCCGGGAGCGGATGGTCTCGCGATGCGACGGGCCTGGAGTTGCGCGGCGCTGGCGCGCCGCGCGCCGCCCCGCTCCGCCCCGCCCTGCGGTGGATGCCTCTGGCGCGAAGCTGGCCGTTCCCTGCGTCTCTCTCCCTCGCCACACGAGACTCCCCGAGGCCGTCGGCCTGCCCCACAGGAACCCCATTTGTTGCACACGTCGGCTGTCCCAAAGCATCCCATAGTGGGACACTGAACCGTTAGCATGATCTGACGCTGGGACAGCCATCCAGCGCTCACGACCCAACCCTGTGCCGCGGCGCGGATCGCCATTCGGGAGTCGGCCCTGCCGGATCAGGCCGGCTGGCGGCTTCTCTCGCCCGTCATAGTCCATCCTACAGGCTAAAATGGAATTCTGTCCAGAGATGAAGCGCGTAGTTGAGGTTGAGGCGATTGGAGTGACGGAATTCCAGAGTTGACTACTATGAACCGCAAACAGCTTACCGGCCCAGACGGCAAGACGCAGAAAGTTACGGATACCAACCCGAATGCGATCACGGATCGGGAAATCTACGAGGAACTTAACTACGCACCGATCCAGGTCATGCACGAGTCTCCGGGCAGCATGTCGGTGCTGGGCGAACTCCACATGGACAACATGATCGAGGGCGCTGAAGACGACGGTGAAGTCTTCGTGGCGACGTGGCTGCAGGAGGCCAAAGCCGACGATGACTTCCGAGCCACCTCACCCAGCGAAGTCGATGCGTTCGGTCGTCGCCCCGGCGAGACGCGCGAGCAGTGGGAAGCGCGGGTCAACGGTGTCCAGTCCACGGTCGGCCAGGAGTCGGAACTCCCCGAGGAGCGCGAACGGGCTCGCGACTTCGAGGACCGGCAGGGCAATCGCGCCGAGCAGAACCGGGAAGCGATGAGCGCCTACGCGGATGCCTGGCAGGAGGACTTCGAGGGGCGAGCGAAGGCTGGTGGCTCCTTCGAGTACTCTGGTCTCCACGACCGGGACGGCCAAGAGGCTGACTCGGACCCGCGCCGGACGCTCTCTCAGGAGGAACTCGCGCAGGTCAACGAGGCCATCGAGAAAGCGTGCGACGACATCGGCATGGCGGCTGACAAGAAGACGGTCGGTCGCGCGGTCGCTCGGGCGTTCCAGCGTGGCCATCACATCACCACCGCCATCGAGATCGTCGTCGGGCGCTACCGGGAAGGCGAGTACGGCATTCGCCCCATCGACTCGATCGAACCGTGGATGGCCCGGTACGACACGATGGCCGTCACGGTCCAGGGCGAGGTCGTGGACGCGTACGAACCCTTCCAGAACAATCAGTACCAGGTCCTGAAAATCGACGACGGCACGCAGACGATCAAGTGCACGGTCTGGAAGCAGGCCGTCCACGGGCGCAACCACCGGCAGGACGACCCCGAGTACACGCCGCCGCGGGTCGGCGCGGAGGTCATCGTCGAGGACGCTCGGGTGAACGCCTTCGGCGGTGGGAAGGTCGCACTCGGGTTCATCAAGAACCAGGACCTCTGGACGGAAAGCCGGATGCACATCCTCGAACAGGGTGACGGTGAACTGGTGACGAACACGCCGGACGTGGAGGCCAGCAACGGGCCGGCTGACGGCTGTGCCGTCACCGACGAGGACGCCCTGAAGGCGCAGGTCGAAAAGCGCGAACGTGGCTACCACAACGCGCCCCAGGAGTTCATCGGCATCGAGGCAGACCCGGACGAAATCGGTGACTTCAGCGGTGGCGAACACAGCGGGCCTGAGACCTACCGGTTCGACGCGGCGTCGTGCCCGGACTGGTTCCTCGAACAGGACGAGGTCGAAGTGCGCGAACGCGACGGTGACACGGACGAGACGGCCGCACCGAAGGCGGAGTCGCCATCGCCCGGAACGGCTGACTGACGACGCCGGCACTCCCGGCGGTCTTTTTTTATGCTACACTCGGAAGGCACTGGGCGACAGCGATGGAGTGCCATGTTCCGTAACGGTCCCGCCGGGGGGTCACCCCCCAAGGGGGCTTCGGGGGAGCGCAGCAGCGCTCCCCTTCCCCCCTTCGCGGATCTAAGATCCGCTCACCCCTGACAGTCCCGGGGCTCTGGGGCACGCTCCACTTCGGCCTGCTCGCTCGCTCAGCCCGCAAGCGAGCGAGCTTTCCCTCAGTCCAAGTCGGCTGTCCGCTCTCTCGCTATCACAATCGTTCGCCACTGGGGCGTGACCGGAGCGCTGCGCTCACGTTCGTTCGCGAGCGGTCCATCGTGCTCGCTCCCCCCGGTCGCTGCGCGCGATCCCGCCTCACGGAGCTGTCGCCATCGCTCACTCCGAGGGAAGGGACTCGCAGCCAGTTGCGGTACTGCGATGGGGGTGAGCCATGTTCGACACGTTGGCGAGTTGTCTGGAAACGGAAGACGAACAACCGGATGAGATCGAGTACACGCCTTCGCAACGGGAACGTAACGTGCCGACACAAGCACTCCTAGCCGAGCGAACTGGCCCCAAACCGCCGTACTGTCGGCCAGACGACTCGGACGTGTCCACCAAGCCTTCGAGTGTCCGGCTGTGGCACTCGCTGGTCGCTACGATCCAAGATCGGCTCTCCCTCGGAATCTCCTCTTCAGGCAGCAACTAACGTCCCGGGCCGGTGTGTCTTTTTTCGCCCTGATCCTCGCCATCGGCTGGAGCGGTGGCAGCCACGCGCTTCGTCCCTCGCTCACGAGTTCGCTCGGTCGAGCGCGGGCTGCGCTCCACTCCCCTCCGCGCCACAGGCGCTCCGGGGAGTCCCAGACCACCGCCACCATGTTAGCGCTTTGTGCTATCCTGCGAGTCTGCTCTCGCCAAGCGCGTTGAGGCTCCGCGAAGGGAGTGAGGCAATCCGGACATGACTGGCGATCGTTCCATCTCCGTTAGCAGTGCCGACAGTACCGACAGCACCACCACCGACACGGCCGACCGCGTCGCCCAGCAGCGGTACGTCCAGCAGTCTCAGCGGCAGGTTGAACTGGCGGTCGCAGACATCGACCTGGAGGGGATCTAGATGGCGAAGTACGAGTGCAGCAACGGGCACGTCCGTCGCGACTACGACAACGGCGACGGCTGTCCGCCCGATCGGCGCTGTGTCGACTGCGGTGCGCCCTGCAGCCGCGCTTGGGGACGAGCCTGAGCCACTGTTCTCGTCATCGCCCCCCGTGAAACGTCTCGTTCGCTCGGTGACCACCAGCCAAGACTCACTCATAGCAATGTCCAGACATCAGCAGCAGCTTGACCCAGCAGTCGAAGAACGCATCGCGGAGATCGACCGGACTACCGAGGGCCCACACCTAGATCCCCTCGGACAACTCGGCCCGGTTCCCGTCCCGAACAACAAAGACACGGCAGCGGTCGAACAGCTCGTGGACGCGTGGTTGGTCGAGATGACCGCTCGCGACGACGTCGTCATCCAGTACACGTCGCCCAGAGCCAACGGCAACGTACTCATCCAGTATCTCGATATCACGCTGTTCAGCGACGAAGTGCCGCCAGGAACCCAGTACGTCCGCTTTTCCCGACTCGCTTCTGGCCATAGCTCGTGGACTCGCCGGCAACTCCACCGGCACGAGCTGGTCCAGGAACTCACCGATCGGCTGACCAGCTGGACGCCGATGAACACAACGCCAGTCTCCTACGACGGGACGTTCGACTGGCTGGAAATCGGCACCCGTGACGAACTCGGATCGCCGATCACAGACGATCCCGATCCGAGTCGGTAGCGACTACCGCCGCTCGCTTTTTTCGCTCTGATCCTCGGCACCGACTGGAACGGTGGCAGCCACGCGCTACGTCCCTCGCTCACGAGTTCGCTCGGTCGAGCGCGGGCTGCGCTCCACTGCCCTCGCTGTCGCTCGGGCAGTCCCAGACCGCGTCGGCTCGCCAATCGTCTGCGCTTCCCGGAAGAGGGGCCCCTCTCAAGCGCGTTGTGGCGCGGCGAGGGGAGTGAGGCAATACGGACATGTCTGGCACGCAGACTCCCGACGGACAGCATCGCACCGCTGACTACCGAGACGCACTGCAGCGCGCTCCGGACCGACTCGACGACGTTCCAGTGGGCGCACTCGTGGACCTCGGAACGTTCACCCACCGCGGGAAGGAGGTCCGGCCCGCTCGCGTCGTGGACTACCTCGCGGCGGCGCTGATGAACAGAGCGTACGACGACGACGGTACCGAGCGCACCGAGAGCATGTCGGAGTTGGAGGCAGTGGACGCGCTGATCCACGACCTCCGGATGAAGTTCCCGACGTGGTTCGGCAACTTCGAGTCCGCTCACGCGGCCATCACGCCGGGCGAAGCGGACATCTCCGAACACACGCTGTGCAGTTCGGAGATTCGTGACCGCTACTTCGGCGAGTCGATCAACCCGGAAACGCACGATATCGACCCGACGGACCGTGAGTCCGTCCGTAGGGTGGTCGTGCCGTTCGCTGCAATCGCGCTGGACGAACTGCGAAGCCAGATGGCGGCTGATTCTGCGGCCCAGACAGACGCCGCTCAGCGGCGCGTGAAACGGACGGTGATGGAGACGGTCCACGAGGGGACCCTCTCCGAACGCGAGGTGCTGGACGCCGTCTCGGCTGGCCTGCAGGCTCTCGAAGACGGGGGGCAGCGATGAGCGACCGCGCACCGCAGACTGTCGGCCGCTTCGACCACCCGCTTCGAGCCGACGGGTCGGGCGCAGTCGACGGCGTCACCGAATGCGAAGTGTGTGGCGGCCCGGTCGAAGAGGCCGAAACCGACGTGAACGGCCGGCCGACGACGGCCGCCCAGTGCGAGGCCTGCGGCTACTTGCACGTGTAAACTACCCCACCCTACTTCGCTCACCCGCAGGGGGTTCGCTCGTGGAGGGTGGGGCTTTGACGTGGACTCCCGTTCAGGCCACCGAGGGGTGGCACGGAGAGGCCCGTCTCCCCGTCGAAGGGGCTTTCGGTGCTTACACGTTCACGGTCATCGTCCCGCCATTCAGCGCTATGTTTACAGATGCGCCTCCGTCGCCGCCAGTCTGGTTACGACGGAGTAGCCGCCGGCAGCAGCGCACTGCCACGTTCTTCGCAGCGTTGTAGTCGGCGTGATTCTCGTAGCCACACTTCTGGCACTCGAAGTGTTCTTGCGTAGGGCGGTTATCCTTGTGGGTGAACCCACAACTGCTGCATCGTTGTGAGGTGTAGTAGGCTGGCACCGTCGTCGCCTGCGGACTGCGCTCTAGTTCTTCAACCCCGATTCCGTAGGCGCTGGCCTTGTACTCAACGTACTCGTAGAGACGGTTGAACCTCCAGCGGTGGTGCCACGTTGCTCCTTTTGCCCGCTTACGGATATCCGTCAAGTCCTCGAAGGCGATCACCGAACAGTCGTGTTCGACCGCCTCCTCGACGATCTCGTTGGCGACGATGTGGAGATACTGCTTGTAGTACGCCGTTTCTTTCCTGCTGACGCGCTGGAGCGTGCGGTGGGCTTCCTGCGTGCCAGTTTGCTGGAGATCAGCCCGGCGCTGTTGGAATTCGCGGTGCCAGTGGTCGAGTTCGTCACCCGTCCAGAACCGCCCTGTTGACGCGACAGCGAGAGTTTCGACGCCGAGGTCGATCCCGAGGACTGTTCTGTTCTCGGGGACATCAGCGTTGGCTTGCTCGCTGTCGCTGTCGTCTTCGATTCGCTTGAAGCCGATGTGGAGCCAGAACTCGCCCTCGAACGGCTTATAGTGAAGTGTACTGGTACGAAACTCCCAGTCGTCACCGTTGAGGTACTCCTCGAACGGCGTATCTGTCCCGTCTTCAGGCAGCACGTAGTCAGCCTCGATGCGTCCATCCACGGTGGACAGGGAGACGTGGTCGTCGTGGAAGGTGGCGGCGCGTTTGTCGTACCGCGCAGTGTCGGCAGTGAACTCGGGTTGGCTGGTGTCCTCGTTCTTTTTGAGGCGTTCGACACCAGACTTGATGGCTTCGACGGCCTGGAAGATGGCTTGCTGGACGAGATTCGCGGTAAGGTCGTGGTCTGCTTTCAGGTCGTGGTACAGCTCGTCTTTGACAGCGTACTTCGCTGTTTGCTTGTAATCGTTCTCGTTCCAGCAGTGGTCGCTGGTCTCGTTGGCGATGTGTTTGTATTGGGAGATCGTGTCGAGAAGTGCGTCTCTGTCGCTGTCGGCCACGTCGAGTTTGACCGGCAGTGTGCGACGCACCTCCATACTCGTTTCAACGATTTCTATGTAATTAAATTCTTTTATTACGTAGTGGGGAGTTGGCCGAGTGCAGAGAACTGTGATTGTCGAGGGATGTGACGCGCTCCTCCCCTCCCTACTGCGCTGCTTGAGAGACTGCGGTCTCTCTGCGCTGCTCGTTGAGGAAGGGGGCTCCGCGCTGTTTTATGCTGAACGACTCGCGCGACAACCACCTCGACGACCGTGCCGTCGACGCCGAGCAACGCGACGATCTCGCGCTCGACACGGCCCACGACGACGCTGGCTACGCGACGCCCGATGCAAAGCTCCGGTGAGCAGGCACTTCGCTCGTAGCTACTCCCCCTCAAACGCGTAGACAACTCGGTCCTGTTTCCATGCACTCCATGTTCCCTCGTGCCAAACGCGATTCGAGTTGGGGAGCTGCGGGGGAAGTGGAGGATCGAGAGGAGATGTCGCAGTCAGCTGCCCGACTGACTCACCGACAGTCCTCGTCTCGATCTTCCGATCCCGCTGGCACCGGCCGCGTCGGGAGCTTTCCTCTCCCGATGTCGCCTTCGCTAGCACTCACACCTCTCCGATCTGGAGAGCGAAGCGATGCCAACGCCTGTCTGCGCCGGACAGTCCGCCACACCGAACGCCTGACGCGACGGCTACGTGGAGGTTCTCGCTCACAGCCCGGCGGGGCAACCGCCGCCTGTGGGCGCTTCACTGGGCCTGCCGCGTCCCTCACCCACTTTCCGTACCCTTCGCTAGACAGCCATCCAGCCGTTCGGTGGCCGGAACACGCCAGGAGCGCAGGCGAGGGCACTGCAACGCGACCGCACCGCAAAGTACGCTACGGCGCGCTGGCGCGCGCCGGACGCGGTCCATCCCCCCTCACCAACGGCACAGCCGGGTTCGGGGGGATCCGTGACCGCACCGCAACAGCACCGCAACCGCACCACACAGCCCCGCACGGCCCCACGACAGCACCGATAGGAGTCTGAGTGTGTTGTCTCTGGGAGTTGTGAGTGGCCGGTAAGGAGCCACTGCAGTCCCGCAGTGCCAACTCCGGACACGGTGGTGGGTCCTCTGTCCTCCAACCGCGGTACAGCGACCCAATCTGCCGCTACCCAATTTGCCGCTACCCAACTTGCGGCGACCCAGTGTGCTGCGACCTACTCTGTACCATTAGGCCCAGACAACCTCCCTACCTAGTTGAGGTGGTGTAATTGGATTTGCCAGCCAACAAGCGTGCAGAATGGCCACTCACCAAACGACTTATTACATCTTACAACAGTCTATTACACATGCCAATCAACATTGATCGATTTGAGAACGGGGCCGGAGATGCCCTTGATATCCAAGAGGGAACACAGCCCCACACGATTCTCACCTTTTTGGCGACCAATGACGATCAGGCGTTTACCCAGACCGAAATACACGACGCAACGGATATCCCCCGGGGAAGCGTCGGTGTTGTTCTGTCTCGGTTAGAAGAACGCGGACTGGTGCGACATCGAGGGCGCTACTGGGCAATCGCAGCAGACGACCGACTTGCCTCATACGCGGCACAGGGGGCTGCGAGTTCCACGTCAACGACGGATGATTATTACGGTGAGACCGACGGATGACCGACCAGTCGTATGCCAGAGGGACTGTCGTAAAGGGGCCAGATCTTCTGGGCCCACACGACTATCGCCCGTATGTCTGCCTGAGCACCTCTGATCCCCCATTTCGTGAGGAAGAAGCCGTCTATGCAGTTGTAACGACGACACGTCGGTCTGATGCAATCCCACTCGGATCTGCAGATTTCACGAGTGGTGGGCTCCCCCGTGCCAGTTACGTCAACCCGTGGGTCCTCGTTACAATCAAACACGCCGATATCCAAGAGAAAGAAGGGCATCTTGCGGCCGATACCGTTGACAAGATTGCACGTGAGGCAGCAACCCATCTCGGCGCACTGGATTGAGACTCAGCACTACGCTAGTAGTGTTCCGCAGTAGTGTTTGGATGTTTACACTGCAGTTAAGGGCGTGAGAGAACAGTCTCTAGAGTAGTTCATTTCAAGACTGCTGGAATGAATAGCCTGCTCAGTGTAGATGCATATTTACCTTCAGTGTGCAGAGAGGAGAACCAGTAGCGGCCAAATATATACATATACAAAGTTATAGTTACCAATAAATGGTAGATTGGCCAGCACTACGGACGAGACTTAGTGGGGCGAAAATACTCGTAGGAATGGGTGCCTGTCTGGTTCTGGTCGTCACCGCGTCAGTCACTACTGGTGCCTTTCCAGGACCGTGTAGTGACGGTTTATCATAGAACGGCCCCGTCGCCGAATTCAACACCACATATAATGAGACAACGGAGTCGGCATCAGTGCACTACATCGAGGGAGATACTCTAACCACGAAATGGACAGATTCTCTTATGCTACTCGCTTCAGCAGACACTGGTGATACTACCGAAACATATCCGCTCGCAACTACCGCTGGTGCGTTCCCGGTCACACCTAGCGATGAGTTTACAGTCAGTGATGTTACCGTTGCAGATCGTCCGCTCACTGAGGGAGATATTTTACGTATCGTATGGCGTGGCTCTGAGGAACCACTACCAGTTTACTGCCTAAATAGCCGGGACGACACAACCCTAGAGACAACACTCGCGAAATACGTGGTGGAGTGACCCACGGATTATCGAGTGTCTCTTGTGAGAGGCGCTCAACATCTGTGAAGCGCAGTCTCTGCACTGACCGACTGTCAAGCAGTAACCACACGCGATCTCTAACCGCTCAGTGCGTATGCGGACTAATCAGTATGGCAACTCGAGCTATCAATCGGACACTCAGCGTTATGCGCGTAAAATGATGTTTCCTGGTCCCCTACTTCAGCTATGACACTTACACAGCCGTCTTTATCTTCTGTATTGAAACTATTCCACTCCCCATCTTCATGACGGGCCATTACTGTTACTGGTGCATCTGGCCAGACACAATCGACCATAATCCAATCAGGGTCAACCGTCAATTCGCGGGTCTCCGTATGGACTACTTCATCGGTATCAGTGCGTTCTATTCGTAATTCTACTGTGACCTCTGTAGATTCTGTGTTTACGAAGCTGAATTCCTGCATTGTCGCATACTCCTTACTGTCCGTAGAGGAACAGCCCGCCAGAATGCCGATTCCCCCACCCGCAGTAATACGAAGGAACTGCCGCCGCTTCATGATTAAGATCTCCGGCGGTTCCGGTAAGTGCTTTGTCTGTATTTAGCAGACCACTCCTATCAGCCGATTGATGTTAAAATAGAGTCAATTCTATCCAAGCCGAGACGGGGATCTGGCGTACAAATCAGCGAATCCACAGGTGTTCCGAACAGACGAATCGACGCAAAGCCGTGCTGGAGGGTCGTCTCCCGGTCGCGGTCGGGACAAGCCACACCGTCGTAACCACAGTGGACGCGCCGCTTGTCGCCCCGCTCTCGATCAGCCATGTGGATGTTCAGCGACGACCAGCGAACACCAGAGTGGAAGCCGACGACGGGCTCTATGTCGTCGCATACCGTTGTGATCGCGTCCCAGGCCGCTTCCACCGCTTCGCGGAGCTGTGCATCCGAGGCGGCGACTTCGCTCGGGGCGTCTTGGAACTCGGCGTTGGCATTGTACCAGAGGTACACGCCCGGTGTGAGCGGCTCTTCGCGAGGGCAGCTCTTGTCGTAGTGGCTTGGATCGAGGACGACGTGGAAGCGTCCGGACGGAATCGGCGAGCCACACAGGGTCGCTGACGTATCAGGATCCGCATCGTAGGCGTGGGCGTCGTCGACGCGATAATCTGCGACTGCACGGATGCTGTCGTTGGATTCTGCCTCGGTCGAGAAGGCAGTTAGGTCGGTCTGTTGGGTCATGTCCAGGAGTCGAGCGTGGATTGCTCTTTCACCTGTTCGATGGGACAGAGAAACCGCCACTTCCAGCGCTTCCTTATCGCCTTGTCCTCGCGGTTGCTGGCCTCGCTCGGTTCGGCGAACCCAGTACAGGTCCAGCCCTTGTCTCGGAGGGCTCGGATCATGGCGCCGTCGTAGTCGGCACGTACCCACGTCAGAAGGAACCGCGTCCCCTCCCGGTCAGCGGTGTCAGCGACGAACCGTTCCTGGGACCGCGCGAGCGCCGCCGAGGCGAGGTTGGGCATCCGAACACCGAGACAGATCCGGGCGGCCTCGACGAGCGTGTCGCCGGCGACGACCTCGTCGTCGACGATCTGGTTGGGGTCGATCTCGTCGAGGATCCGCCGGGCAGTCGGTCGGAGTTCCCGAGGGAGGTCCTCCTCGATGGTCACAGGTTGGGGTGCCAGCTGGCCGCCAGTCCGGTAGCGAATCCGCTTTTTCGAGATCAGGGGGTATCGGTAGGTGATTGCCCCGACGAGATTCCCCTGGAAGCGGACGCTGTGGTGAACGATATTCACCGACGGCAACGAATCCATGTAGGAGTGGTGTGCCTTGTAGATCGCCGCAGCCGTCTCGCGAGGAACCGGATCGACAGTGACGTGCTCGGCGAACCGGAGGCCGAGGGGGGCAGTGAAGGGCTCGCCGTCAGCGTGGATTGGGCACCCGCAGGTGGGACGATGTCAGTGCTGGAACGATGCTGTCTGTGCCGGAACCGAGCGTGTCTGGTGGGTCATCCCTCGCCCGACTGGGAAGAGACAAACGACCGGGTGTCTCCGCTGATAGAAGTTGTCGCTTTCTACGTGAGCAAGAGGCTACCAGTACCGGCACCCTCGATGAACAGTCCTCGTTTCACACGGAAGCGGATCGTGTTCCGGCCCGGAGTAGTCTGGCCCCGAGTTCGGGATGGACGTTTCTGTGTCTGGCATTATTCTCACCTGCGATTAGCTAACTCAGATCATTGACCGAGCCCCAAGCTCGAGGCGCGTTCTTCAGGGATGAAAAGTCCAATACCGTTTTTGCCCTTCTAAAAAACACAGAAGTAGGCGCCGTCGAACTATTCATGCTATATTGCCAATGCTAACGGTTGGCTGTATTGGTAACTTTGGGTCTGATGATTCCACGAATCAAGACTCAGATCCTTCAGCGGATGATACCGGTGAACAGGATCAGATAACTGAATCATAGGATTTCCCGCTTGAACTCGAAGCTACTGTCTCCTTATTGAAGTTCGATATTTCTCCAACAAAGGTCAAGCGCCATCCGGATGCTGAGTACCTTCCGGAGACCCGACCTTTTGTGGCAATCCTCTTTACTGCGACGAACACTACGACGTACGAGCGATATCTCACTAACAACGATTGGCGAATCTAAATTTCGGGCGAGTCCTACGATGACGGGGGTATGGAGACTCTGCAGTCCAGTACCCTGACCGCGTTAAACCAGATTACTCCCCCGAAAGTCCTCCAAGAAAAACGCGTGGTGCTTGGCTTGAGAGATATGTACCTACTGGGTTCGAAGGAGAAGAAGCGACTATTGCCTTAGACTGGAGGGGGACGCCTGAGGCTAATGCTCTGTGGTCATTCTAACTCCCAACGGTATCTCTCAATTTATACCTTTTTAGGTGAGATCTCACAACCAATGGGTAGATGAAGAAATTCATCCTTCTTGGAAACTTTATTAGAGGGAAAATGCTAGCACAAAATTTTTAACATTAATAATAGAAAAGACAACCATGGGAAAGTTAGAACTTTCGTTAATCACCCTTGTCATCATTTCAGGGTGTATTTTTCTGCCAGCAAACGATGGCCAATCAAGTAAGCAATTTGACGGAAACTATAGTGTGAATACTTCTGACGGTATTAGGTGTGGGGTGGAAGGTGTTTCGTTTGTTAGACCTGAATCAGCAAATGCATGGGATAATGACGAAATATTAGTTGGGTATGTGGCAAATAGTTCCAACTCAACACTATTTGTCGCCATGATCAACGGATCGATTCTTGGTGTTGGGATACAGAATAGCTCTGGTAACGAGGAAATTAACCAAGATGGTTTGAAGATTAAACTAGATAAAGAATTAAATTCGGAGTATAATATTCGGGTGGTAGCGTTCAGAGA
This sequence comes from Halorientalis persicus, assembly GCF_900110215.1. Lineage (GTDB taxonomy): Archaea > Halobacteriota > Halobacteria > Halobacteriales > Haloarculaceae > Halorientalis > Halorientalis persica. Next base: position 42,601 of record NZ_FOCX01000009.1, read on the forward strand.
TTCGAATCAAAACTATAAATTTGATCAAAATAAGGATCTGCCGTGTATTAAGGAGAATGGTGAGTTGGTTCAGGCAGATATGAAGGTTGACTTTTCCAAATATAATTAGAACAGGTGCTACCGAATCTGATAGATTAGGATAACATGGTAATCTAACCTTGCGGACAATCACTCAAATAATTCATTCATTGTATTAATCTGATCAAACCACAGATATGTGGGGGAGTAGCAATGTTTATTAGGGACCCGCATTTTGAATTACCTGTATGCCAAGCAGAAATACTAAAAGAAAAGGGGGAGCAGATGACAATAATTCATCGCGGTCTCGCAGGCAAATACTAAAGGATGCTTCCTGTCTCGGTACGGGAGCTGTTTTGATGTCCGGTGCTGGTTCAGCAGCTCCGGCAAAAGAAGCCATTAAGAATCAACAGGAAACCGGGAGAGGAAAATTTCAGGATTTCGGAGTGGATTTTACTATTAATTCGGCGGACGGTGAGCCCAAAATCATCAATGAGTGTACCCCACCGAAATATGAGGTCAATGAAGACAGGGTAATTCTGTATTCTGACCGGGTACAAGATAAATCGCTAGGTGATCTCCAGATGGCCAACGGATGGGTTCCTAGTCATGAACTACATGAAAAGATGTTCTCCGGAATCAAGAATCGAAGCGTAGTGTCCAATGCTGAGTTTCTCCCTACCACCTTAGGGAATTCTCTACACCCAAGACAGGGGGTGAAGTTGGGACAGGCTGATTTCGGAAATATTAATCATGGTGATATCATGAAAGAGCTAGCCCAGGAACCACCAGAAGGAGATAAGATCGAAGTGGAACTTAATCCCCTGACTGTGGAAATATCAGTTCGCCAAAAGGAAAAAACCGATGCAAATGTCGAAGAGCTACGGAAGGAACTTTCTATCCCTCCAGAAAAGGTACCAGAAAATACTGACAAGAAACCTGTCGTATATAATTATGAGTCGGTTGAGGCAACAGTCACACCGAGGATCATTATAAGAAATCATGGTCAGGTTACCGCTCACAAAGCAGCTAATAGAATGGAGGTATCACAATGAGTTGGGATTATGTCACGTACGAAAGGTTCCAAGACGGAATTGGTCCTGCAGATTTAGTTGTCAACGTCATGAAGGAGAACGGGACCGACAAGGAAAGATGGGACGCAGCATATAATGCTGTCCGTGATGCTCTAGAAAAAGTATACCAAAACACTGGTATATCGACCGGAGTTTGGAAAATTGACTCAAACACAAACATCTCCTGTAATAATAAGGAAGAAGACGCCAACGAAACAATTGATGAAGAAACCATATACGGGCACGAACAATATCTGTGGGTCCTGAGCTGTTCAGACTGGGTTGCCTATTCAACGGGGAGCGCATGGACCGATAGAGCTAACGCGTTTATATCTGAAGATAACTTCCGTTACTCTGATGCGAGTTACGGGTTCGGCCACAACGCAGTTCATGAGGCCCTGCATGGCTATTTATCAGCAGACGTATGCGACGAGATACAATCTCAAATTCTAAATAATTCGGGCCACGACGGCAATTCCAAGGATCACGCCCTTGGAAAAGTTTGGAGTAGAGGGGTAATTGAAGGTGCTCCGTCACCGATGTTGGGTACTTACGGACAAGATACAGCAGAACATGGCGATTGTAATCATTTTGAACATCATAGTGACTATTCTAAAAAGATTACTGATTGCACCTATGATGCTCTCCAACTATCAAAAGAGCACGAAAATAATAACCATTAGCCGTTAACAAGATTGCTGGCCTGAAGTGTAATCAATTTATATTTTCGTAACTGTATAGGTTTCTGATTATATTTAGCCTTTTTCGTCAACATTGGTCTTATAAGTAGTAAAGAAGGAAACGATGAGCATCTTGGTCCGCACAAACTACTGATCTCTGAATCATATTTTGTACGGTATTGCAGCCAGCCGATGCTTGATTGTGATAGTGACAGATAAAGCCGATACAGACTTTGATCAGTCCAACGAGACGCGCTTTATACGGCCGGAAAAGTTTGCATTTGCCCGATTGGGAGCACTATTTTTTTGCTATTGTCACGAATATAGTAACCGAGGATAACTACAAGAGACGCGCGTCGACGTAGTCGCCCCCAGCGAGGACGACCCGCTCCCGGCAGGGCGACTCTTCTTGATCGGCACGGAACGGTCGACGAAGCCAGTCGGCCAACCCAGAGTGGACCCGGCGGGCCCACCGATCCAGTTTCGTCGTGATGGCATCGCCTGATGGTAATTCGATTCGCGGCTCGCCGTCGATGGGCACGTCGCGAAGGTCGTCGATCGTCGTGTCGTACGGTGCTGTCTCCATCCGGGCGGGCAAAATCCCGTGTTCGGCGGAGAGAACAGCCCAGGTGTTCGCCCGCCTGTCGGCTGTTCTGGACCACGGGACGGCAGCCTCGGCGTAGCGACGTTTGAGTACAAAGTATGACGATGTATACAGGTCGCGAGCTTCAGCAGGCTCGTCAGTTTTCGCATCGCCACAGCCCACGAGGACGAACCGGCCACGCGTACGCTCACGCGCCATCGGCTTCCCACCGCTCGGCGGGGTCGAGCTTTCGAACCTCGGCGACGTGGCGATTCCGCTCGGGAGCGAGGAACTCTGCAGTACAGCCGGGACACGCCCGGACCTGCGTGACGCCGACTTCGAAAACGAGTGCCTCGAACTCGTACTGGGCCGGTTCCGTACAGGCCCGGTAGAACTCACACTCAACTGGATTGATCTCGATCTGTTCGTCGGTCGCCTCTGCTGAGTCGGTGGCCATGAACGAAATCCTCCACCCAACCGGGGGAGAACAAACAGATGGCGGCAGAATTGTCAGACCCAATCGAGTGTGACAGTGAACGGCCCCTCCCAGTCTCTGGCCTGCTCGGGCGCGTTGTCGTGTGCCCAGAGCTGTTTGGCTTTGCAGGACCCGTCGTCGTACAGACTTCCGCTTTCGTCAGTCGCATCCTCGGCTGGGACGACGAAATGTTCGCGCTTCTCGGCCGGAACGAGACGGCCCTTGTGCCAGGTCTGTGGGATGAAGGTCACGCGTACCCGGCTGGACCCGTCACACTCTGGCGGATCTGGAACCAGATCGAGCAGGTCCAACCGCCCGGCGATGTCGGTGTGCTGGCTGAGCCACTGGCGGGCCTCGGTGACGGCCTCGTCGATATGCTCTTGATCGAGCGAATCGCTCCGGCCCCACTCGGCGCCGTCTTCGATCACGGTCGCGCAGGCTTGCGCGATGATCTCGCTGATCCGGGAGTCTTCGGCGTAGCCGGTAACTCCGTTCTGGGCGGTCTCCAGTTCACGGTACAGCATTGACTCGGTGCCGGTCTCCTGCTCACGCTCGTGGACAGCACACCGCAGGTGAGCGACGGCGTCCAACAGATGGCCCAGCTGGGGGTCGTCCTGGATGTCGTCCCGGACCTGCTTCCGAAGGGGGATCGAATCGAACTCACGGGCGGCGCGACGGGCGAGATCTGCCTGCTTCTCGGCCCTGAACGTTGTCTCGGCAGCGGTCATCGCTGTTCCCCCTCCTACATGACTGGGCGGGTTTCGAGCCACTGCTGTCCGGCGAAAATCGCGCCGGACTGTTGGGCGTTTCGATGTTCACATTTAATGTCATTATCTGGGTAGTCAGAACGTTTTGGCGATGGGTCGCCGCGTTGCTCGTCGGTACTCATGGTGATCAGCCTCCAGCCAGCAGGGGAGACAAACTCAGGCTGTTCTGGGGCTCAGCCGGGAATTTGTGCCCTGTGCTGACTCGATGGAAACGCTGCTATCCCTGGAGAACGTGAAGTAAGCATGGGACGCAAGAGACCGACCTGTATTCCGTGCCATAGAGCACGTCGTGCTGACTGGTCCATGCGCGAAAGAAGCCGAGTCATGGGCGCTACAGCTCGGATGCCGCGCGGCGCGGCATCCGAGAAAGCCCGAATAGGTGAAGCTCTGCTTCACGTGCTGGCGTCCCGAGTCACAAGATCGTCTCCCCCGGCAGTGATGACCGTTGAGTGATCGCAGAGACGAGGGAACTGAGGGTCGCCGACCGGGCGACCCTCAGTGGCCGGCCGAGGCCCACCGTTAGCAGCTGCTATTGCCAGACAGCAACCGCACCGCATGACGATTTGGGCCGCCTATCGGCTGGGAAAGAAGCAGATCCCGGGACGGCAGAACTATTTTATTTCAAACGGTGGTTTGTGTAGGTAGCAGCGTTTCCATAGGTGAATACAGGGCACGATTCCGGCACGTAGGGGTGGAATCCGTGCTGCTAGAATCGGTCGATACAGATCTTTTACTACCGGTCTGGCGTTGAGATTCGATACACAGAGATGTTATGTCACTCCGGATTTAATTTAGTGAGGAGGCAGCGTCAACGCCAAATTCCGATTCGATCCAGTTATACACCGCTCTCTGAAGGTCCTCTTCATCGGGAATCGCCATCACCGTCGCTTCGCGAACGCCAGGCCATCGCTGAATCTCGCCGGGTAGATGTCCCTCCACTTCGCCTGGTTGTGTACTCTGGGGCTTGCTATCGCCCACGAGGTAGTTCACGAGGAACCAGTGGTCAGTGGCGTGCCCTCTCACCTGAATCGGGTCCACTTCAGTCGGATATCTGAGCTCCTGAAACTCGTAATCGTCATCGTCTGAGGAGATTTTCCCATCAATTAACCCCGACTCGTCCGTATCGTAATTGAAGAGGACCAGTGTTGGTGTGCCAGTATGGACGGCGTGGAGAACTTCGGTTGTTGTTCCGACTTGCGGTGTCTCTGTAATGTAGGCCACAAGGCCATCAGCGGCGCGAATTGCTGCTATATCTTCTGATACCGCACCACCGACTCGGAACCCGCTATGCTCGTGACTGAACCCTTCCGGATGGTAGAATGTAATGTCGTCGAACTGTCCCTGTACGCTACGCCGCCATTCCGCATGTTCACCATCTTCACGCATCGCCCCCGCAGTGTATATCCGAGGGGAGGGCTGGTTAGTGTCGGTCATACCCCCTGACTAATGATTGAATTCACATCAAGTCTTCCACCTAGGTACCATCCGATGGCTGACGGGACCGACCTCGACATCATTGAGACATAGCTGGCCCAGTTATACATGCTGGCGCTGGAGTCAGCCGCCTGCGCACACATCAACCTGGCACTGGTGGAACTCGACACTGAAGTCACGCAAGAGTTGGCCGTGTGTCCTTTTTGCGGGCGTCTGGGTCTGCCGAGAGGGTGCGAGAATACGACTGCTGAGTCCTCGCCTCAGGGTTTATCGGTGTACCGTTCGCCTAGCAGTCTGTTACTAGAGGTCGTACTAGTCTACATTGATTTTCAAATTATGCTGCTGAATACAGGGAACAGATCTCGCATGGAGTTGCCTTCCGATCATGGGTGGTTGGATCGCTCACCTATGGAAATTCTGCTACCTGATCTAACCACCGTTGGTCGCATAGTGTTTTGGACTTCATAGACGTCCGACCTATTGAACGAGAAAACCGACAGACGGTAACCGGGCACCACTTTCAACAGCTGACAGGCGGAGACATCGTGTGCGGTAGCTGTGGCTGGTGCGGTCCGCGAACCAGCCATGAGCGCCGCCTGCTCGGCGGCGCTCAGGCGCTCACACCTGGGGGATCATACACCTCCTTTCGGTCAAGCATATGGTAGATTGACACCAGCAACTTCCGCGCGGTTGCGACAATCGCCTCGTTCGAACTTTTCCTTCCTGCTAACCGGTCGTAGAACCGACGTAGGTACTCATCATCACAGGTATGGACAGCTGTTCTTGCACACTGAACGAGAATCCACCGTAACCGTCCTGACCCTTGTTTCGAGATACCACCCTCGAACCGCGAGTCGCCAGACTTGCGGATCACCGGGTTCAGCCCAGCGTAACTCACCACTGCTTTGTCCCCATCAAACCGGCTGATATCGCCTAATTCGGCGTATATCATCAGTGCTGAGTAGTAGCTCACGCCGGGAATCGTCATCAAGCGCTGGGTCTCTGGCAGAGACCCAGCGCGGTCTTCGATCGCGGCTTCAAGTCGGTCAATCTCTTCGGTCAGCGTCTCGATCATCGTGAGATACGAAGCCAACAATTCGTCCCATGGTGCCGGGAGCGAGAGTTCCCGCAGGAACTCTCGTCCCTCAACACTCAGCGGCTTCACCTTTCGCGTGAGGCCCTGATCGGCCAGCAACCCGTGGATCTTGTTCGCGTACTCGGTGCGGCTCTGAACCAGCTTTTGTCGCCCGCGCACGAGTGCGCGGGCTTCCCTGATTTCATCAGTCGGAACGTAGCTTTCCGGCACTGAATTCAGCCGCACCATCCGCGCTAACTCTTTTGCGTCAACGCGATCAGTCTTCGTGTCTGCATTAGCGATCAGCTTCAGTTTGCCAGGACTGGCAACAGTCACATCCAAATGCTCCGACAGCGTATCGTGGATGTGGTAGTAATTGCTGGTCGCCTCGATCGCAGCTTCGGCTCCAGCATAGCGCTGGGCGAGGTCGTCGAGGTTCGCGTTTTCGACGCGAACCTCTTCGACGATCTCACCAGCTTCATCCATTACTGCCACCTGTGCGTACCGCTTGTGAACGTCAATTCCAAGGAACATGGATTGTCGCTCCGGGACGCCAGTGCGTGAAACAGAGACTCACCTATACGGGCTTTCCCGGGTGCCGCGACGCGCGGCACCCGGGCTGTCACGCCCAGTTCTCGGCTTCTTACGCACGTGGACCAGTCAGTACAACGTGCTCTGAGGCACGGAGCGAATGTCGGTCTCTTGCGCCCCATACTTGTTTCACGCTCTCATGGGATAGCAGAATTTCCATCGAGTCAGTACAGCCTCTGTACTGAACGATTCGGGAAGTCAGAAGATGAGTGTGGCAACCGTTCTATAACACCCTGTAGTACTGCTTAGTAGTGGTTCAACCCTCACCGTGCGAGTACTGAAGTGGGTCCGTCTATCGGTTTGAGGCCATAGCTTTGCGCTTGAATCTACACTTAGACACTCGACTAGTGCTAGTGATCTAGTAGCGGTACTGTCGCGGTCTCTCGCCCGATTGAGGCTCCCGTTCTGGCCGAGGTATTCAGAATGACAACGCACATCCCACGATCTAGGAGTACTGGCTGCACTGTCGGCGTCGTCGGCTCGCAGTACATCAACAACACGATGCTGGCGTCGGTCGAGCCGCCGACGCTCGGGGTTCGAGACTGTCCCGAGACCGACTGCAAGAACTACGACAAGCTGTTCGCGACCGTCGACAGCCACTTGGTACGGCTCAATCCCGACGAGATCCTCGTGCCCGGTGGCTCTGGCCCGGAGAATGCCGCCCACCACTGGGGCGACATCCACAACGTCGACGTCTCGGTCACGACAGAACACGGTGGAGAGATGCCCCACTGGCTACGCCAACGGGCGGTGATGCAGCGGGCGGACAAACTACTGGCGTTGGTCGCAACTACGAAGCGTCTTTGCACCAACAGTTCTGGCTTTGTCGTCCCAGAGAATCCCGACGAGCGCGGACTCGCTATCGTCAACGAGGCCCAGGATCGGTTCGCCGACGGCGATCGGATCGCCGTCGTGGTAACGAGCAGTCGGCCGTCTTCTCCATCGTCTAGTGGGAGCGCACAGCCCCGTTGAGGAGATGCGAGGGAACCAGACGATCATGTCGGGAATCGTCGCTTCCGTGAGCGGTCAGCAGGGCCGCGCCCGCAGCCCCGTTGAGGGGATGCGAGGGAACCAGACGATCATGTCGGGAATCGTCGCTTCCGCGAGCGGTCAGCAGGACCGCGCCACAGCCCCATTGGGGGTATGCGGGAGAACCAGACGACTATGTCGGGAATCGTCGCTTCCGCGAGCGGTCAGCATGGCCGCGCCCGCAGCCCCGTTGTGGGGATGCGAACGGAGCAGACGATCATGTCGGGCAGTCCTCGCAGCGCCGTCGGTCGCACTCCCCGCGACCGCACGGATTGTGAGGTTGCCATGGAAGCGAGAGATACAGTCGGATTCGGTAGGCAGGCTCGGAAAGTCGCATCGCTCGCAAACCAGCAGTCACGCGGTTCCATCGATTCAACTACCCATGAGTGAAGTTACCATCGACGACGTTCGCGAACAGTTCAGTGACAACGACCAGGACGCCCTCACCGACGAGGCGATTCAGGACAAGATCGACGAGTTCAACGGCTTCAAACTCCCCGCCGACGAGGTTATCCGCGGCGTCGTGGGAGCGCTCGAAGACAAGTTCGGCATCGAGCAGGACGATTCGGCACCCAGTCCCAGCGCCGGCAGCGAAAGCGACGGTAGTAGTTCCGACGAAGTCGAGATCGATACCATCGCCGAGATCAACACCGGCGAGTGGCGCGATGTCGAAAATGGCGAGTGGCACGACATCGAAGGCGTCGTTCTCCAGCTCTGGGACGCCAACTCCGATGCCATCGCCCAGACCGGGCTCATCGGGGACGAAAGCGGTGTCATCAAGTTCTCCACCTGGGCGAAGGCCGCTGACTCTGTCCCGGAACTGGAGAAAGGTGAGGTGTACGAGATCCAGAACGTCGCCGCTGACTACTACGAGCCCGCTGACCGGTTCAGCGTCAAGCTCAACTCCTACACCGAGGTCACGCATCAGCCCGACACCAACATCGACGTGGACGACACGACCGTCCAGTCGGGCATCGTCACGCGGGTCCAGGAAGGCCTGATCAAGCGCTGTCCCCGCGAGGACTGCTCGCACAAGGTCCGGAACGGCCGGTGCAATGAACACGGCGAAGTGAACGGTGAGTTCGAGCTCCGACTCAAGGCCATCCTCTCGCTCAACGGCGACGAAGCCGTCGAACTGCTGTTCAACGACGAGCAGACGGCCGAACTCATCGGGCTCTCGCTCGATGAGGCCATCGAAATGGCTTCGGACGCATTCGACATCGGCGCTGTCGAGGACTACGCCAAAGACCAGGTCGTCGGTCGCTACCTCGAAGTGGAGACGTCCTCGCTCGGAGACTACGAACTCGTCGAGAGCTGGATGTCCATCGAATCGGTCGACGCCAGCGCCGTTGCGGAGACGCGAGAGAGACTGAGCGCCTAAACAGAGAGCGTTCTGGCATCCACGGTATCGTTCGCAAAGCAGTCGCGGTGCGGTCGCGGTTCCAACATTCAATTCCAACAATGACGAACAACCAGCAGCAGCGGCAGGTTTCCAAGCGCGTGTTCGCCAGCGAACTGAACGAATCGTTCCTCGTCGAAAAGCGCGGTGACGGTGACTACGATCCCCGCCTGCAGACGCTCGTCTCAGGCAAGTACGCAGGTCGCGTCGTCGTCGTCGGCACGCTCACTGACGTTCAAGAGATCAACGACGACGGCTACCTGCAGGCTAAAGTCCACACGGGCGACGACAGCCTCTACGCCTACGCGGGGCAGTACCAGGAAGAGGCGCAGTCGGCCCTGCAGGATCTCGACGCTCCGGCCTACGTCGCGATGGTCGGCAAGCCCAGTGCGTACGAACTCGACAACGGAGGGATGAACGTCTCCATCAAGCCCGAGACCGTTCAGGAAGTCTCCAAAGCCGAGCGTGAGCAGTGGGTCCTCGAAGCAGCCAACGCAAGCCTCGATCGTCTCGAAGCGTTCGATCCTCACGACGGTGAGGCCGGCGAGGAAGCCATGGCCACCTACGAGGACATCGAACAGCTCCACGAGCAGATCCGCAACGGCGTCGAGCAGGCCGTCGAGAGCGTCTTCGGTGAGGCCGAAACCGAAGAAGCCAGTGTCGAAGACAGTGCCGACGAGGAGCAGGACGAGATCGCCGAGATGGACATCAACGAACTCCGGATGTACGTCTCCAAAGAGACCGAGTACAAGGCGTCGGGCGACTACCACGAACTCGAACAGAAGGCTCGCGGCACCTTCAACGACTCCGGACAGGCTGCCGAAGCCTGATCTGGGTCTCGCCCCCGCGGTCTTTTTTTGCTGACTGGTTCGCCGGGCCGCCCACACATTGTGGAGTGGCGAAGGAACCAGAACCATGGGCGCAGACCGAGGCAGGACGAAGTGGGGACACCTGGTCGAATCGCCAGACAACCACCCTGAAGAGAGTACTACAGCGAACAGCGAGACCGACGAAAGCGAACCCGACGGCGACATCCCAATCACGCTGGACAAGCAGATCGTCGTCGTCACTGACAGTAGTGACGATCGCGAAGACCGCTATCGCGTTCGCGTCGTCCACAGCGATGCCGAGTGGTCGCCTGTCGTCTCCCACGCGACGCACGACCACCGACTCGCCCCCAGCCGCACCTGGGATCGAGTCGGGATGTGCGACTGGGACGAGCTGCCACTCTTGGTTCGCCATCGAGTCGCGGCAGCCGTCGCCGGCGTCGATGAACCAGCCGATCTGGACCCGACTAAATACGGCTTCTCGCGGGTGAGCGGCGAGTGAGCAGCCAGCCCAGCAGGGGGACAGGACCGCAGTACGGCACCCGCACAGCGACAGCAACAGCCGGCGCGCGCGGTAGTTCGCCCCCTCGCGCGCGCCTCCGCCACAGCATCCGGCAACAGCCGCCAACAACCAGCACGCGCGTTCGCTGGCGCTCTCACACGCGGATATCACCCACTCGGGGAAACGCACCTCCGTTTTCGTTTCCCCCCGAGTTTGGACCGCACAGGGCCCGCACCGCAAAAGTACGCTACGGCGCGCTGGCGCGCGCCGGGAGCGGTCCATCCCCCCGAACCAACCGCACAGCAAGGTTCGGGGGGATCCGGGGCCGCACCGCAACCGCAACAGCACCGCGACCACACCGCACTGCACGGCCCCACGACAGTACCAATGAATGGAGCCCGAATAGTGAGTGTGGAAAGTTGGGAGTAGCCACTGGGGACGGGTGTAGCCGACAGCTGCCAATTCCAGACACGGTGGTGTGTCCTCCGTCCCCCAGCCACCGTACAGCGACCCACTCCGCAGCGACCCATTTTGCCGCTACCCATTTTGCCGCTACCCACCTTGCCGCTACCCACTTTGCCGCTACCCACTCCACACCACTAGAGCTAGCTAGACAACTTCCCCGATAGTTGAGTGGTCCGTCAATCGTGGATTGATGAGTTCGATAGGCTGTTCGCCCAGTTCATGGAACTCGAACGAACTGCTATCTGTCAGAACCGAAGTGATGGATACAACGCGCGTATCTTGTATAGAGGGAATCCCGCGTCTAAGTAATTCCTAATGCAATTTTAAATTCATTCAGCGTTCCAATATCATAATTTTCCGCTCTTGTTTGCAGATCTTCTACTCTCTGTCGATGCTCGTCAACCTCGTCACTATTTTCCCCATATTTTTTTGCATCTCTTGACCATTTAGCAGACTCAGAAGCAATTTGGCTTGCTAACTCTGACCTTCTGCTTGCCTCTTCTGCTAAATTCACTGCGCCTTGTTTATTTGATGTTTCGTCAGCGAAATCTGCTGCAGAAGAAAAATGATTTTTGGCGTTCATAGCAACGTCAGCAGCTTCCTCATATTGTTCTGCTGCCGCGATATAGTCATCGCTCTCGAAGAAATTGACTGCTCTATCACCTGTTTCATCTGCCGAATTACTGTCATTTAGTCCCTTTTCATAAGCCGCAGCAGCTTGTTCAGCAAGTTGCGTGTTGTTTGGCTTTTCTGTAGGTGTATCTACTTCCGTAGGTGTATCTGCTTCCGTAGGTGTGTTCACTTCTTGAGACGAAGATCCTCCACCGGATTGAACATCAGACTTTTTTTGTACTTCTGGGTCGCTTGGAGCATAGTCTTCACTATCGATCACCCCGTCACCATCCGAGTCCTGAATATCATCTTCTTGAGACACATCTCCGCTACAACCAGCAACCCCAACCATTCCACTAGTTGACAGTGCTAATAAAAAGTTCACGACGGTTGACGCTCATTCACAAAAATATGAATAAGCCATTCACAATAAAACATATACACTCTATATCGGTCATGCCCCTTCTGTCAGTTGTTGATACTACCTTCCCTCCGTTAGAGTAGCGGACCCACAAGAACGAGTTTGGAACTCCACTCAGTCGACCGTCTCGGGGTGCTGCTGGTCGCTCACGAGTTGCCGTATTATGTCTCGCTCTCGGTTCGAGTAGGCGATAACACGAACGTGTTCGAGTGTCGTCGGTTCGTACGCCCAGATCTCGTCGCAGATGAGGGATGCGCCTTCGTTCGTGTGGAACCCGCCGGAGCCACAGCCAAGCAATGGCAGTACCAGCGATTCGCAGCCGAGTTCATCGGCCGTTTCGAGGGAATTTTGCGTGGCCTCACGGAGACTCTTGGCAGTTGCGATTGGGTGCGGGCCTGAATGGGACATCGCAGCTGCGTGGATCACGTAGTCGGCATCGAGATCGTACGCATCTGTGACAACCGTCCCCAGTTCGACTGGTCCACAAGCGACTGCGTCGCGCTCGAGTGGCCCGTTTGCTGCGTCGAGTAACGTGCCGGCAACGCCACTTCCCATCTTGAGTGAGGTCCCGGCAGCGTTCACCAGTGTGTCCGCCTCTTGTTGGGCAATGTCGCCTTGGAGGACGCAGAAGTCCATTCTGGATCAGGGTGTATCGATCGGAGAGCTAGCGACTGCTCCGTTCGATTCTCCGTCACGAAGAGTCCGTCTCGAAGACATCTAATTGCCGCTGATCGTGGGTAGTCACGCCCTCTGGGGTGTGTTCGCTCATTCGCTCGATTAGCTCTGAGGCGGACATACTCTTCCTCGCTTCTCCAGGCAAATAAAATACATTATAAATTATCTGGTTTCTCTACGCTTGATAGACCGTCGGTTGAGGAATGTCACTACTGCAATTCAGCTTTTATTCGAGAGATCGCAGTGTCTGTGTCGAAATCACCCGCGGATGGGCCAACGACGCCGACCTCTTCGTCTGGGAGGAACCATATTCGGGCAAAGCCCGTTGTAGCGTCGACTCCGCCGACGTTCCAAATCTCTTTCTGCCAGTAGCTGGCAGTCTTTCCCGCGTGGAGTCGATTCACGTCTTCGGGGATCGGTTCTTCCTTTAGTTCTGTATAGCCTGCTTCGGTGAGCGTTTCTCCATCCAGATCATCGATCAGATTTGCCGTCAGTCGGGTTCGGAACTCCTCAACGGTCGCCTGATAGACGTCATCGGCGTATTGCTCGACGTCTCTCGACGGGGTTTTTTGGCTGACGTGGTCGAACACCGCGTCCGGATCGTCGACGGAGAAACTCGCGCTGTAGAGTGTCGCTTCGACCGTTTTCATTACTGTTCCATCGGGATGCGCGTAGAGAATCACGTCGACAACCGGGTAGTCACCGATCTTCGGAGCGGTCGGATCGGGGATTTCGATGAGCGCGTTCTCGGAAATAGTCGTGATAGACTTGTAGTTCTCCTGAAGATATGTGAAGAAGGCACTAACCGCCTGTTCATTCGGATTCGCATTGAGGTGCTGGAGATATCGCTGAATGTCTCGTATTGCCTCGGCGTCGTCTGGGATATCAGAGAGCATCCCGATGTGCTTCGAAAAATCACGAATAGCTCCCCAGATCACTTCTCCAGGAATGTTCCCTTCGCCGCCCTCCGCGAGAAGCATCCTGTCGAACTCATATATAGAGATACGGTCCGTCTCGACATCCTGAACGAACCGGTCGACATAGTGATCGATGAATTGTCCCGAGTCGATGTGCGCGAAGAGTTCCTCTTCGTCTAAATCCCTCACAATCCAATTAGCCCTCGTTGGGGGAGGCGATAAAATCTTCTCTTAGCCATCAGTCTCTCCTCCCAATAAAACGAACTCACGTAGGGGAGGTCACGTATCGCAGACTATTTTCAAACAGGCATCCTACGCCAAATGGACCTGCTCGATATGTCGACATGCGATACTGAGGGCGTGTCCGATCTGGCGCCGAGTGCCAAGCTCGTCTACAAGGTCCTCGAGTACAACGGCGAACTGACCCAGAAACAGATCGCAGAAAAATCCCTCTTGTCTCCACGGACGGTACGCTATGCATTAAACGAACTCGAATCCGCCGGCGTCGTCGAGGACGATATTTACTTCGCAGACGCGCGACAGCGGCTCTATCGGCTCACCGAGTCGGATGCTACTGGGTCGGAATAGATTCCTCGCTCTTGTGACATAGATTGTTGGTGAGTCACAGTGCAGTTTCGAGGATGGTTTTGAGCGCTTCTTCACCCGGTTTTCGAAGCACTTCACGGTGAAGCTGAAACGCTCGGAGATACGGTGTGAGTCTGTCTTTGGAGACGCCTCGATGCGGCGAGAGCCACCGTCGCGCCAGCGACGCGTGGCTCTCGCAGGTGTTCACATGAACGTCTCCATCGGCGTACTCGCCGTCGCCGTGGACGACGTATTCACGAGTGAATGCGTCGTCCTCGTCTAGCGGTTCATACGCCCGAAAGCCGTCGGTATAGACGGTGAGCGACTCCTGCTGGCGGTCGGCCAGCAGGAGTCGAATCGTCGATTCGGTAGCGGCTTTCGCCGGGATCACGTACCGATCACCGCTGCCACGATCCGCGAGAATGAACACGGGTGGCTTGTCCTCGGTGTACGTTCCACATCCACGCGTGGACAGCGCACGCGAGCGCGACGGGCCGTCGCGCTCGCGGCCTTTGTGTCCTGCCTTCACGTAGAACTCGTCGATCTCAACCGGCCCTTCGAGATCGAACTGAGGCGCGTCCAGCGCTCGCAGGAAGCGCTGGACGCGCCGGTAGATCGTCTTGTACGAAACATCGAGTTCTACGTCTAACTGCCGAAGACTCGTGTTGAAGCGGATATAGGTGTAGACCGCGAGGAACCATTTTCTGAGTGCCACCGCTGAGTGTTCGAAGACGGTGCCGGTCTGATCATTGAACGTGCGGTCGCAATCCTTACACAGATACCGCTGAAACACGCGATAGCTGCCGTACCGAATCACAGATTCGGCACGGCAGCGTGGGCAATAGACGCCGTTACGCCAGCGAACCTGCTGTAACAGGTTCGCGGCTCGACGCTCCGAGACGAACGTCTTGATTGGGAACATCGTTCGTCGGGTGACGCGGTCGCGTCACCCTTGCCCGCTGTGACTTCCAGCTACCGCTGGACTCTCACCAACAATCCTCTACCCAAGAGCGTTCTTGATCGTGTCCGCACTCTCGCAGTGCGGACACGTCACCTCATCCGGCCATCGCTGCTCACGGAGATACTCCAGACAATCCTCCTTGTCAGGCAGAAAGACCTCGTCCACGCTCTCTCTGCTGACCATCTTGGAGCCAGTTACGAACTCCACTCACAAGGAAGTATTCACTGCTACAGATGAGCGTCTCACAATACATCCAAGACAGTGGGCTGGCTATTCTGGGCTGATATGCACGATCTGACTGGGTTTCAGCGCGATCTCCTGTACGTGATCGCCGGCATGGACGATCCCCACGGCCTCGCGCTCAAAGACGAGATGGACGACTACTACGAGTCAGAGATCCACCACGGCCGCCTCTACCCCAATCTCGATACGCTCGTCGACAAAGGACTGGTCAAGAAGGGCTCGAAAGACCGCCGCACCAACGTCTATACGCTCACCCAGCGCGGCCGCCGCGAGATCGAGGTCCGGCGCGAGTGGGAACAGGACTACCTCGACTGGTAGGCGTCCAGCCAGCCACCGCCTGGCCGCGATCCGACCGCCGTAGTGGCGACGGGCGCTCTCACGCGACTGCCTGTTACTCACCGGGCTTGCGGACGATCAAGAAGTCGCTGAGATCGTCAATGCAGCGGGCCGGCACGCGGAGCCGGCCGTTGTCAATTGTCTCGAACCCGGAGACCGACGAATCCGCAGGCGCAACGAGTACCGCCTCGAGTGCGCCCTGACAAAAATCGTCGGGATGGGGCTGCAGCGACGGGTGTTCTGGGCTGGTTCGCAAACGCCCGTTCGGGCTGCTCGGTGAACGGTCAGTACAGGGGAGTAGTTGACCAGTATGCTTATCCGCTACAAATGCGTACAAACGCGTACACTCAAAATGCCGATCGATCTTCGCAAACACGACCCCGACGACCCAATCACGATCCGACCAGAGACGAACAAAGCCAAAATCATCAAACTACTGTACCTGAACACGAATCTCGGCTTCACACCCGCAGAGATCCAAGACGAACTCGACCTGCCGCGCGGAACCGTGTCGGGGACACTCTCCCGACTCCATGGCGAGGGGCTCATCGGGAAAACGAGCGACGGGCTCTACCACGGCCTCGACCACCGTGAGGACCTCCGCCGGTTCGCGCAAAGCCTCGTCTCACTCGACACGATGCTGTCTCGGTACCCTGAAGCTGGGATCGATCCGGACGACGTCGAGCAAACCGGTGCGAGTGCGAAAACGGAAATCCCGACCGACCGCCTGCAGGAACGGGATACACCACGCGAAGAACCCACACCGGAGGAATGGGTCGCAGCTGAAAACGACGAGGCGTAACACTCGACCACTTGTTCACGAGCTACCTTTATGTCATATTACTATCCGCAAGGCAGTCTGGTATTTGCTCAAGACCCGACCGGCGCGCACACGAATCCGCGCCCGGTGATCGTGATTTCTGATGTTGACCGGCCGTACGTCGAACAGGAAGCGACGGTTGTGTGTCTCAGTACACAGAACGATTATTCGCACGACGTGACGCGGCTTCCGCACGAGTTCGTTGACGGCGTCGAGTTACGGAAGACGAGTTACATGATGCCGTGGGCGATTTACACAATCCCGCTCTCATCGATTCGAGATAATCTCCCGTCTGGAGAACTGACGCGTGAGGGGTTGGAACTCGTTGCGGATACGATCGACGGAATGATTCGCCCTTGACTCAACCATGACATGGGGGACGAAACCACTGTCCACGCGGGCTGACTCCCTCGTCCTCGGCCAGTTGTGGATACGCCACTGAAGTGAGCAGTATGAGTAGATCAGCACCGACGTGGACGTTCTCGGCATCGCGAACTCCCAACGCTCCTGTCCCCAGTGGAGTCCTCGGCCAACAACTCACTGCCATCGACGCCTACACTCCGATCGACCAGTATTCGGTCGATCCTGTCGCGTTCAGTTTGCTCGACGAGACACTCGAAGGGCGCTCGTTTGATCTGGACCAGGCCCGCGAGTATATGTTCAACGAACTCGCCGACGAGTTCCTCTCGACCGCTCGCGATGCGTGCTCTCCAGAGCAAATCGTCGAGGTCAACGGGCTCCCGATGGCTACCGAACTGCCGTGGGAGAAAGCGCTGTCGGCCCTGACGCGTGGGTTTTTCAACTGTTATCAGGCGTGGGAGTCGTTCGTTTTTGACGCCACAGCGGTCGGGCACCCAAAGCTGTTCGCGGCTCTCGATCGTGATGCACTCCCGGAAACGATCCAGCCAACAGACGAGCACACCTGGAACCGCCTGTTCAAGACTGCGGTCACGCACTGCCTCTCGCTCGTCATCAACGGCGCGCTCACCGTGCAGATGCTGGACCAACGCGACCAGAGCGCCGATGAAAGCGAGACTCAGACAGAAACGCCGGTCGAAACCACGCCGGCAGACGAGCCGGCAGAGCTGGACGCCCACTCTGGAATCTGACCACTGCCCCATCTCCAATGAATCACCGAATCCAGCGCGCGTTTGTTCGCTCCCTCGCGCGCTGGATCAAGCGGCCGACAGCAACCAGCACGCGTGTCCGCTATCGCTCTCACGCGCGGATTGTCCCCCACTCGGGGAAACACACCTCCGTTTTCGTTTCCCCCGAGTTGGACCGCACAGGAGCCGCACCGCAAAAGTACGCTACGGCGCGCTGGCGCGCGCCGGACGCGGTCCATCCCCCTCACCGACGGCACAGCCTGGTTCGGGGGATCCAGGGGCCGCACCGCGGCCGCCCAGCAACCACACCACGACCACAATACCGGTGACGACAAGATTAGGTGTTCTGAGGTTTGAGAATTGAATATGGCCACGTGTCATGGGAGCACGCAGTCGTCTCTGGCCCCCTCCGTCCAAAGGCGAACCCCTTACTCTCCAGCCACCGTACAGCGACCCAATTTGCAGCGACCTAATCTGCCACGACCCACATCGCAGCGACCCACTCCACACCCTAGAACACACCCCGTCTTCGATATGAAAACCAATGCCTAGAGAGCGTATTATGGTCGAATGTGGCGAATGCGGCACAGAGAAAGAAACAGATCCGATCCACGAAGGCGAGATTCGTCGGGTGACCTCCTGCGCCAATGTCGACTGCGACAACTGGATCGTCGTCCACGACGAAAAAGGCTGATTGGTCGCGTGGCCCTGTTTGACCAAGAGCTGTGCTGGTAACATACAATACCCGGCTGGGTTTCACCGATCTTTTTTACATGGTTGTGTGAGGTCTGCGAACACCACTGTTTATCGGCTGAACAGACCCAACATCAAACCTCAACCCGACGATGTGTTTGTGGCTATGCGGGAGAGGCGACTTCTCCATGTCTGACTTTCTCCCAGATTCGCCCACTGACCACCAGCCCGCGACTGAGGCCTGTCCTGACTGCGGCGGCCCTGTCCACACCGACGGATCGGAACAGTACTGTCGAGTCTGTGGTCTCATCATCGAGGACCAACCCATCACGACAGAGATCCGCGCACTATATGACCACAGTGGGCCCCAGTCCAGCACAACACAGCGAGCCAAACAGCCGACGGCTGCCCACCGAGAGCAAACACTCACCGAGATCGGGGACAACTTCGACGCCACAGGATCGCCACTCGACAGCCGCAAGCGAAAGCGGCTGGTTCGGCTCCGTCGGGAACAACGCCGCGCCTACTATCAGTCCGAACAGGAGCGGTCGCGAACAATCGCCACTCGGGAAATCGACCGTTTGATCGGCGCTCTTGGCCTCACGACGGAAACCCGGGACCAAGCAATTGACCTCTTCGACAGGGCACAGTCCGAACAGTTCGTCAACGGGCGGTCTGTAGAATCTGTCGCTGCCGCCTGTGTCTACGCTACCTGCCGGCTCAACAAAATCTCCCGGCTCTTCGATGAAGTTGCCCGGGCAACATCCGTCCCAAAGCAGGACGCCCAGACTGTCTACTCACGTCTCGTGCGAGACCTCTCACTGCCGATTCCGCCACGACACCCGCAAAATCTCATTCCGCGACTGGCAACGGGACTCGGCATCTCGATGGAAACCGAATCTGCGGCGACAGAACTCGCCGCCCAACTCGACAACTCGTCTGCATTCACCGATCCCGCCGCCTCGCTTGCTGCTAGCTGCATCTCTCTCGCTACAAGTCCGTCAGCCGACGATACAGAAATCGCCGCGCTCGCTTCGATCTCGGCACGGACGATCCGCCGAGTCCGGTCACAAATCGACGAGAGCGATCAAATCCACCATCCCGCACTCGATGAGTGACGCAGATCAAATTGTGGATCTGCGAGGGGAGTGAGCGACAGAACCATGTTCTCACCAAACAATACTCGCCCCGGTCAGGTCATCAAGTCGGTCCTCTCCAGTTCGCGAACGGACACGGGAGGGGGAGAGGACACAGCCAGTGGCGACGCGGCGAAGGTCAGGCCCCACCAGCATCTCGCGCCGGCCATAGACAAGCACATCGAGACGCTGACCGGCAGCCGCCCCGTCCCTCCCCACGACCCTCTTGCCCAACTCGAACCGCTCTGCGTGCCGAACCTGCGCGACGATGATGCAATTGAACGGCTGATCGATGCATGGCTTGTCGAGATGACCGCTCGCGACGACGTCGTCATCCAGTACACCTCGCCAGAAGCGAACGCAAATCTGGTCCTCCAGTATCTCGATATCACGCTGTTCAGCGACGAAGTGCCGCCAGGAACCCAGTACGTTCGCTTTTCGACACTCGCGTCTGGGCACGGTTCCTGGTCACGCCGGCAACTCCACCGGGACGAGCTGGTCCAGGAACTCACCGATCGGCTCACCAGCAGGACGCCGATGGACACCACGCCAATCGGCTTCGATGGGACTGTGGACTGGATCCGAATCGGCACTCGCGACGAACTCGGCTCGCCGATCAACGACGACCCCGATCCGAGTCGGTAGCGACTGCCCGATATATTTAACAGTTTCAACCGGTTACTCGGGGTTACATGCCCGTCCATCTCGAATCACACGACCCGGACGTAGACTTGACACCGGGAACGACAAAATCCGACATCGTCGGCTTCCTCTATCGCAATGACGAGTATGGATACAGTCCCCAGGAAATCCGCGATGAACTCGATATCCCACACAGCACAGCGAAAGTGACGCTCAAGCGTCTCTTCGACACCGACTATATTGACAAAACGCCAGACGGGTACTACCATGCACGCTCGGAGCGTGAGGATCTCTACCGATATACCGCCGCTCTTGACGGTCTTGACCGGATGTTCACTGACCATGAAGAAGGTGCAAGCACTGACGACAGCGAACAAACCTGAATCGTATTTTCCGCTGGTAGAACGTCTGTAACGCGGGGTTTCTTTTAATACGCTAGTGTCTCAACTCCGATACTAGATGGCTCCTCCCCTGACTGGTCCCGTAGCGCGCGTCGAACCGCAGTGGTCCCATCACGAGTTCGTCGATGCAGTTCAGCCGACAGCAGTAATGTGTACGCTCAACGACGCCGAAACACTCGTCAAGCGGGGGGAGACAGCAGACACGTACTTCGGTTCCAAGCCGATCGTCATTACAACGACGACCATGGCTGATCGGAAACTCACGCTCACGTCGTGGCAGTCCGAATTCGAGACGGTCGAAGCCTTCCAACCCGATTACCACATTCCCACGGACGTTTCTGACTACGAGGACCTGCCAGCCGAGGAACGGGCCGAACGAATCCTCGAGTGCATGGACGGCACTCTCTGGATGGCGAACCGGATCACCGACGCCGGGCTGGACATCGACATTATCCCGTTGGTCAAAGGAAAAACAGCCCCAGAACGGCGGATTTGCTACAAAGCATTTGACCGCCTCGATGCCTCAATGGCTGCCTTCTACGCGGTTCGGTATTTCACGTCCGGCAACGGGAACCAGATTGCCGATCTCTACGAACACACCGAGGAAATCGCAGACGAGTATCCGATCAATCTCTTCTTGATCGGCTGTCTCAAGCCAAAGTACCTCTCGGACTGTGCCGATACCGTCACAGCGGCCGCCGGACAGAACCAGTGGCGAAACGTCGTCAAACCCCGCAAACAAGACGCCGAAACGATGCAAGCAACCTACAATGACTTGGCCAGCTCTGTTCGCGATGGACTCGATGTTAGCCGGCTTCGGCCAGAGAACGATCCGTTCTCCGACGCCGAAGTGACGCCCGACAGCGATGCACCAGTTGCAGCTGACCGCGATCCCGCCGCAACGGAGGTTGGTGACTAATGGGAACCCCTCTATCGAAGTGTCCCTACTGCGGGTTCGAGCCCGGCTCGCCATCTGCCCAACGAGGACAGACCCAGAGCGGCAGTGGCTACAATCCATCCCAAACAGCAGCTACCGAACGCACCGACCCGGCATCAGATCGGACTCGTCGGGATCAACAACGTCGCGAACAGCAGATGCGAGAGGAGTCCAGTGGCTCGCGCTGGATCGCCAAACCAACGAGTACGCCCGCTGGAAACAGTGATATCAAGCAGTACAAGTGTCCCGAGTGTGGGAATCTCGTCCGGCCAGAACAGATGGACACGATCGACGACGAGAGCGATGGAAGCCCCGATGTCGACGTCGAGATTCCCGACGCTCTCCGGTTTGACGACCGACTGGACGACGAAACGGAGACGGAAACGGAGTAGTACTCGCCATGGCACACAAATCCCGATCTCGGTCCTCTACAAGTACTGTCGACGGGAGCCGTAGCGATGCACCAGATCGGGACGGAGACGCGCCAGACGAAGACGACGAGCAAGCCCAACTTGATCGGGCGGAGTTCCGTGCTGACGCACAAGCCGACATTGCTGAAGCAGCGGCAGAAGACGACACAGACGCCGCCGAGCGGAGTGGCCACAGTCCAGAAGACGTAGACTCCCCCTACGCTGAAGGCTGGGACAAACACCAAGCTGCCAGGTCACGGGAGAACGGGGGCGAGATTGAGATATCGAACACGGGGCACGCCCCCGCTCCCGACCGTGATGCTGGGACTGCCAAGACCGCCCGTCGCGACTACCGAGAGAATATGCTCTCGGACGAGCCGCTCGAACCCCAAGACCCTAACGTCGAACTCGTCATTTCTCGCGAACAGGAGCAAGACCGGGGCGGCGGTAGCCCCGCCGATCGCATGGCGGCACAGGACCCCTCGTTTGGGGAATCCGGCTACGGTCTCGGAATTGACGATGCCGAACAGGTGTTCGCTGCTCCCGACGTCGAAGAGATGCTCAAACCGGAGACTGAGAGTCTCGCTGGGGCTCTCCCGAGCGACATCGATAAGCCCTCCTGGACGCGCGCCAAGCAGGAAGAAGCACTTGGCAAGCAGAAACTCGAACTCAAACGCCGGGCAACAGCTGCCACCGTGGCCGACGCCGACCACGACCGAGCGGTCGCCGCTCGCGATGAAATCGTCGACGATACTCGCACCAACCGCGCCGAGCGCGAAGAACGGCTGGTTGAGCCCGAGCCAGACTGGGATACCGACGACTGGATCGAGCCAGTCGCAGATGTGGTCGATCCCGAACCGGACCCAGTGTCGGCACAGATCGACCCCGCCGAACTGCAGTCCACCGCTGAATTGCTCACCGAGCAGTTCCCCTCGTTGGAGGAAGACCAAGCTGGCCAGATCCTCTACGAGATGGCCCAGTCCGGAATCGATCCCCAGCGCGGGGCCATGATCCTCTCAGAACGGCGCGGATCGCTCCGGATTCCCGACACCGTCGTCCCACTGGAAGGGCTCTCTTCGCAGGACAAGTGGGGCAAAAGCCCCTCCGACGGGTCGCCAAAGGTACGTGGCGAGGTCGTCGGCGCGTTCGAGCCAAATGATCCCGACACCCAACATCAGGTACTCGTCATTCAGGACCAGTGGGGCGGCCGGTCCAAAGTGACGCTGTTCAACGGCTCGAAAGAGAGTGATGCCGGAGCGCCCTCATTCTCAGGCGGCCGTGCCACCGGCTTCGATATCGGTCGCGAAGAGGACGCTTCTGGTCTGGTTGAGGGTGAGCGGTACAAGAAAGGCGACGTGATCGAACTGGAAAACTTCGTAACGTCCGAGCTTGGCGCCACGACAACTAGTGAGTCAGGCGGTCCCGCCGAACGAACACACACGACAGGTCGTGTCGCCGTCGTTGCGACCTCCAATACAACCGTCCGTCGGGTTGAGGCTGGGGACGCTGATACGCCCACTGCCCCGACCGGCTTTGGCGGCAACTCCGTCCGCTCGTTCAAATCATCAGGGAGTAACTGGAGTAAACCGCAAACCCAAGAGTCCGGTAGTTGGGCCATGGCCAGTAATCCCGACTACAGCGACACCTCCCGGGCGCTTCGGCGGCGGGAACGAAAAAGCAAGAAAGAAGGTCGGATCAGTGGCCGGACGCTCCTCGCGGACGAAGCAGAGGAAAGTGGTACCGATACAGATGTTGACGACCCCCACCACAATATGGCCTGATCGAACTTCATACAAACTGCTGAGGACTAACTGTCGCTTCAAGCCTGAACGTGTGGGTTCTCACCGCCGATGTTCAGTTATCAAATTCATTGGACTTCTCTGATACTGTGCAAGATACAGGGCTCGTATTGTGAATCTGACTACGTGGTTGAGCCAAGCCGAATACGGATTTCCTCTCTAGAGCCTGCCATAGAAGCGTCATGTACGAAGCAGCAGGGTGCGGAAAGTGTGTCCAACATTCATCTTTAGCTAAGCCTCACACCTCGGTTGCGTAGCAGTAGCGAGCGTCTCTTGTAAGATCGGTCGTTGTTTGTGGATCTTCTGTGCGTCTTCGATCAGTCGCTCCAACAGCGGCTGAGGCGAATAGCCGAGGTACTCACCGAGTTTGTGGAGGAGGAGCTGGGCGTGCGACCGGAAGGTCGCCGCCCAGCGTTCCGGCGGAAACACGATCTCATCGTCGGCCTGCTCGGTGACTAGATCCAACAGCTCACGGCTCACCAGTAGTGACAGCAACGCCGCGTACAGCAAAATTTCCACGACAACAGGGTTGGTCGTGTCGAATTCATCTAATTCGTACTGCGTCTTCAGCTCCCAGAACAGTACCTCTACCTCCCACCGGCATCGATACAGCGTCGCTAAGTCCGACGGCAAGAACTCCTCTCTCGGGAGGTTCGTGATGTACAAGTGGTAGTCGTCGGCGTCCTCGTCGCGGACGCCGACGACGCGGAACCGCTTCGTGTCCTGCGACTGAGTTCCCTCGTACTGACCCCGCTTGAACTCCGCTTCGACCTCAACGTCAACGTACTGCCGCGAGAGGTCATCGACCACATCGTGAATCTGCTCGTCTTCCAAGGGAATGGCGCGCCCGCGCCATTCCCGTAACTCCTCCGTTATCACCGGATTCGCGCTCTTCTTCAGCCGACTCACGAAGTAGCCGTCGTTCTCGTCGATCAACGCAAACCGGCGGTACTTGAAGTACGCCAGATCGAACAGAATGAGTCGGTCGCACAGCCACGAACCCGTCTTGAACAACGTGCTATCGTGCGTTTTCTCGTCGGTAACGTCGATGCGTTCAATCGTCTGTTCGGTGGCATTATGGAGCAGGTGGAGCTTCGCTCCAGCCTGCTCCTCGTGGCGGGCCTGGAACTCGTCAGAGAGGAACTCGTGCAGCCGCAACACGGTTCCATCAGCGATCATCACGTCCCTGAATCGGTCGATTTCAGCGTCAACAGCGTCAGGGACAGCGACCTCGTCGAGGCCGCGCTCGACGAGGTCGCGGAGGTACTCTGCGAGCGTCGGCGTCAACCGGTGATAGAAGCCGCCGGGCGAGATCGGCTCGTCAGCTGTGGAGTTGTAGCTGCGTCTGAAGCCAGCGAGTGTTCGGCTCTCGCCTGCGGCGAAGCCGAACACGAGCGCCCACACGAGGACAGGGATCTGGAGCTTGCCTTTTCGCTCGACCACGCCGAGTTCCTCGGCGTGCTCTTCGAGAAACTCGGAGGGAAACAGTGTAGTGAGCTGACGCATAATCCGAGATGAGGAGGTGTCGTTGTACACACTCGTCGCCTCCTCATTCCTCTCGAAAAGTAGCCTCGATAAGCCGCCGCTGTCACGTGGTTCTTCTCTTAGCTAAAGACGGATGCTAACCAGCTTTGTGAGGTACTGAACCTGCTTCTCCTGGACCCTGATGCTCCACGATGACTCTGAGGAACGGTTTGAGATACTCGAAATTGTCGCCTCTTTCGATGGTGTCTGCTTCCCGACCCCAGTTGATGAACCCAGCATCATCGAGAAACGGAAAATGCACGTGATGTAGAGAGATCATGTACTCTGTCTCGCCCTCATCGTCTACAGTATCCGGTATAAACTCCTCTCTGCTGCGGGGATTATCCTGTGCAATCAGTAGTAGAATACGGCGACGGGTTACGTCGCTGAGAGCGTTTAGAATTTGGTCCACCATGACTGGTCCCAGGGTGAGTTTCTCTCCCATAGGTGGAGAAGCAGAGGGATACGGATAAGCCGTATTCAAGATATTTTATCACCCTGGGACCCTGCTCTAAATTGATTTAATGCATTTACATACCCGATGGGAAGTTGAAATGCGCCTGCAATAACCAATGTAATCTTGAATAATGGAAATCTGTAAATGTTCCTTGATATATGGCCAGTGGATCGATGGCTACCCTCGCGTCCGGTTCTTGGCACAGAGTCGGTCAGTAAAGGCTGCGGCCATAACGACGGGAGCCAAGATGCAATGGTTTCGCAGTTATCGGTTCAACGTTTACCAAATAAGAGTTTTATCGGCCAGAACATTTGGCCGTATATGGCTGATTCAGACAATGTCAGTGAGGAACAGGCAGATGTATACCATCGGAGCATCTTCGATAAGGCAGAGCAAAGTCCGGTACAGGAACTTGTGACCATTGTTGCGGAACTGAAAGGCGTCGAGCAGGACGAACTGGATCCGCTGTATTCGTGGGTTGATGGCTTAATAGATAGCCTGTATTCGTCACCACCGCCTGCCGAGGCACAGGGGATGGTTGAGTTCACATATGAGGGATATAGGATTACACTGTATCAGGACGGTCGGGCCATTTTCATGGGCCGAGGCTCCGCCGAATAGCTGATCACTCTGTTCTGAGTATCCGTTGCAAAGCTCACGGTCAGTACGTACGCTAAGACGGTGTCTCGGCCGCTAGCAACGAGCCAAAGGCTTTCGCCTCGGCCTTTCTCAGGTGTTGATGGAACGTCGGTGGTGCTACCCCCAGCGAGTCGGCGAGTTCCTCACCAGAAACGTCCCGCGGCCAGCCGAAGAACCCCGCATGATAGGCGGCCTCAAGCGCGGCCCGCTGTTTCTCAGTCAGGTCAGCCAACAGTTTGCGCTGTATCCGTTGTGGGTCGGCGGCGGCGCGCGTAATCTGGCGTCGCCGGCGCATCTCAGCGGTCTGATACGCCGTTTCGACGACGTCGATGACACGGTGTACGTCGACGGTCGGTGCCAGGTGAATCCGGAGTTTGAAGTCGCCATCCGCGACGATGGCCTCTTCGACGTAGCCACCAAGAGAGGCAACCGTCGATAACACCGGTGGATCGCTCATCTGGAGTTCGAAGCGCAACGGATCACCATCATCGCGAAACTCGACCGACTCCCAGTAGTCGAGTACGTCGACGACATCGCGGACGGTCTCGACGGCACCTGGTGTCGCCGTCCCGTAGACGAGGAACTCGTCGCCGCCCAGAGGGACCGCGTGGTCGAGCGTGATTCGTTCGTTGGCCGGCATCGACACGTCCAGTTCGTCGAGAATTCCATCCATGTGGAAGTCGAGTTCGACGAGTTCGTCGCTCATCAGCGCCTGCTTGCGCTCGGCGGAAGCGATGGCGTGGCCGACGATCTCGCCGAGCTGGCCGATCACTTCCTTTTCGTGGCCTTCGAATGCAGTTGGTCGGTCTGCGTAGAGGCCGAGCAGCCCGTAGAGCGTGCCATTGTGGAGAATTGGAATAGCGGCCATTGACCGGTAGCCATACGTTTTCGCCTGCTCCCGCCAGGGCTCGAAGTCGGGGTCGGTCAACGCGTTCTGGATCGTCTGTATCTCCCGTGTCCGAATTGCCTTGCCACCTGGCCCCTGTCCCGACGGCTCGTCCGGGTCCATCGAGGTGGGGACCTCCTCGAGGTAGCCCTCTACGCCAGCTTCGACGTGGGAATCGAGCGCCATCGTCTGGGGATCCACGTCGGCAATCCAGGCGAACTGGTAGGACTCTGACTCGGCCAGGCGCTCGCAGACAGTCGCCTCGATCTCCTCGCGTGTGGACTGCTCAATGACAGCTTCCGTGATATCGCGTACGACTGCGTTCAAACTGTCGTGGGCGGCGAGTTCCTCATTGTTGCGGACGAGCCGGCGTTCGTGCTGGCGGCGTTCGATGGCCGTCGCGAGGATGGTCGCGACAGCCTGGACGAAGTCGACGTCTTGGTCAGAGAACTCCTTCGCCGTGGTGTCGTGAGTCCCGAGTATGCCCCACGGGTCGTCGGACGGGCCGATGACGACACTGATGCCGCTTTTGACGTCGTGGTCCGTCAGCAGATCGGGCCCGGAAAACCGGGTCTCCGTCGTCAGGTCCTCGACGATCACCGGGTCGCGACTCTCTAGCGTATAGGCCGCCTGGGAATCGGCCTCGACGGCGGACACCGTCGCCGACCCGACGATGCCGTCGTCCCAGCCGACGCCCTGCCGGAGGAGGAGTTCGTCGGTGTCGCCGTCGAGGTCGAGCACTTTGCAGTACTCGTGGTCGAGCGCCTCGGCGATCATCTCTGCTGCCTCTGAAAACAACCCGTCGAGGTTCTCAATGTCGAGGGCGTCTTGCCCGAGGGTGGCAACCATTCTTTGCTGGCGGATGCGGCGTTTGAGTTCACGCTTGCGTTCCTTGCGCCCGCTGACGTCACGGACCACCCCACAACGACCGACGCGTCCGTCCTCATACTCGAATGGACCGAATCGGGATTCCACGGGCACGGTGTCACCGTCCGCAGTCTCGACCTCAAATTCAAGGACGCCCACTTCTCGATCGCCGGTGAGGACCTCCGATTCCAGTTCGTTTGCGGTCTCGTTCACCGCCTCGCTGTTTATGAGCGTCGGGTGTTCTCCGAGAATCTCCTCGCGGTCGTAACCGACGAGGTCACAGAACGCCTCGTTTACGAGCACAAAGTGATCGTTCTCATCGAGCGCGTATACGCCGTCCCAGACAGTCTCGACGAGTTGCTCGTACTGTTCGAGTCTCCGCTCGCGTTCCCTTCGCCGTGTAACGTCCCGCACAACGCCGATGCGCTCGTGACCGCTGTCGGTCGCCATCACCGTGAAGGTCGCCTCACCGATCCACGGTTCCCCGTCCGGCCGCTGCAGTTCGGTTTCGAGCGTCGCCGAGTCTCTCTCCCCGTCGATCAGCTCCGCCTCAAGGCGTCTCGCCTGCTCCAGCGTCGACTCGTCGTCGATCACCGCTGAGACGTGGGCACCCTGGAGGGCATCTTTCGACCGGGCGACCATCGACGCATACTGGTCGTTGACGAGACTGAAGTAGCCGTCGTCGTCAACGATATACACTCCCTCGCTCATTGTCTCCACGACGCTGCGATAGCGTTCGAGTTCCTGCCGACGGTGCTTGCGCTCGGTGACGTCCCGGAAGTACACCGACAGGCCTGTCTCGGAGGGGTAGACGTGAGTCTCGAACCATGTCTCCATTGGTTCAGAATACTCCTCGAACGTCACCGACTCATCCGTTTCCAGGGCCGCCTCAAAGGCAGCCTCGGCCTTCAGACTGGGTTCGAGTGCGTCCCAGACGTGCTCGCCAATGAACTCGCTGGCGGCACGGTCGAACGCGTCTACCGCTTGGTCGTTGAGATGGACGAAACAGAGGTTCTTGTCCAGCGCAAAGAAGCCGTCGTCGATTCGCTCGAAAATCTCTCCCAGTTCGCTTTCCAGTTCGTCACGCTGGCGTCCGAGCTGTCGGGCTTGCGCCTTGAGTTGGGTGATATCCTCGCCTGCCACGACAACACGCTCGACCTCATCGTCCTCACCCTTCAGCGGGGCGGCATTCACCGTCAGCCAGCGGCGCCCCCCGTCGGGGTCTTCGATCTGACACTGCCACTCGTGTACAGACTCGCCGGTCGCGAACACCTGCGCGGAGGGCCGCTCTTCCGGGGGAACCGGGTCGCCATCTGCGTCGTAGAGCTGGCGGTCTTTGATCCGTGAGCCTTCCTTGGCGTCGTGTCCGCCGAGGATTACCTTCGCCCGTGTGCTCGTCTGGACGAGTTCACCCTCGGCGGTAACGATGCCGAGACCGACGGGAACCGTCTCGAGGATGCGCTCGACCAGGTCCCGCTCGCGACGGAGCTGCCGTTCTCTTTCGCGGCGATCGGTCATATCCCGGGTGACCTTTGCGAAGCCCTCCAGTTCGCCTTCGTCGTCGTAGATCGCCGTGATCGTCACGTTCGCCCAGAATTGCGTTCCGTCAGCGCGTATGCGCCATCCCTCGTCCACGACGGAGCCGTCGCGGGCGGCCTGCGCGAGGTTCCGCTCAGGAACGCGGGCCTCGCGATCTTCCTCCGGGTAAAACGTCGAGAAGTGCTCGCCGACGATTTCTTCCTCGACGTAGCCCTTGATTTCCTCGGCCCCGGAATTCCACGTCCTGACGTACCCGTCGGGATCGAGCAGAAAGATGGCATACTCCTCGACGGCGTCCACGAGGGAATGAAACTGTGGGTGTTTGTCTCCACCAGTACCGTCGTCATCAGACGGAGGTTGCCACCAGACACGGGCGTTTGCGCCCACCTTCTTCGTCCGCAAACGACCCTGGTCGACCAGCCGCTCGAGACGATCGTAGGTGCTCCGGCGGCCCAGGTCGAGTTCATTGGCGATCTCCGAGGTCGTCCGCGGCGCCACTGGGTTGTCAAAGAGGGCGAGTGTCTCCCGGAGTGCGCCCGTCAGTGCATTGTTTGCCATTGTGCTCCGGAAGCATCCCAACGAATATGAAGACTCCGTCGTCGGAGAGTGGTTGAAAGACGCCACCTAATTTCACCAGGACATGAGTTGTAGACTTCCGATACCGAACCGGGTAGAAGTGGATAGCAACTGACTCCAGTTCCCGTCGCGGATACCTTACATTGTAGGCAATAGTACTACTGGCAGTGGTGCCCCTTGACAGAGTAGACCGGTTGAGGCCGGTTCGCTGAAGATGGAATCACTATGAACCAGACTCAACAGTACAATTTGGAGACCTACGTAGGGACAGAGTCGTTAACTGAGGACGACTATCATCGATTGATGGCGGTGAGGCGACGCCGGACGACGCTATCTGTCCTTGCCGTCTTAAGCGTCCCTATCGATCTTGAAGACCTCGCGGAGGCAGTCGTCAAATGGGAAGAAAACGAGGCTGCCATTGACGAGACCAGCATCGACCAGATCGAAATAGAACTGCATCACATCCATTTGCCGAAGATGGATAACCTCGACGTGATCGATTATGATCGGGATAATAACCGTGTTGTGGCTTGGTCTTGAGACCGCCTAGTCCCTGTTTCTCGTTCAGGATCTACTCGACGAATTTGCAGTTAATGAGACGGCATCCGTCTTTAGTTAGGAGATGAATCGCTGTACGGCGGTAGCTTATCGAGGCTTCTTTTCGAGAGGAATGAGGAAGTCGAGTCTGTGTACAACCAGACTTCCTCATCTCGCATTATGCGTCGGCTCACTACACTGTTTCCCTCCGAGTTCCTCGAAGAGCACGCCGAGGAACTCGGCGTGGTCGAACGCGACCGCAAGCTCCAGATTCCCGCCTTCGTCTTGGCATTCGTGTTCGGCTTCGCCGCAGGCGAAAGCCGAACACTCGCAGGGTTTCGACGCAGCTACAACTCGACAGCTGACGAGCCGATCTCACCGGGTGGGTTCTATCAGCGGTTGACGCCGACGCTCGCGGAGTACCTCCGCGACCTCGTCGAGCACGGTCTCGACGAGGTCGCTGTTCCCGACGTTGTTGAGGTTGACATCGACCGATTCAGTGATGTGATGATCGCTGATGGAACAGTGCTGCGGTTGCACGAGTTCCTCTCTGATGAGTTCCAAGCCCGTCACGAGGAGCAGGCTGGAGCGAAGCTCCACCTGCTCCACAATGCGACTGAGCAGACGATTGAACGGATCGACGTGACCGACGAGAAAACGCACGACAGCACGCTGTTCAAGACTGGTTCGTGGCTGCAAGGACGGCTAGTTCTGCTCGACCTAGCGTACTTCAAGTACCGCCGCTTCGCGTTGATTGACGAGAACAACGGCTACTTCGTGAGTCGGCTGAAGCAGAACGCAAATCCGGTGATAACGGCGGAATTACGGGAATGGCGCGGCCGCGCCATTCCCTTGGAAGGCGAGCAGATCCAGGATGTGGTCGGTGATCTCACACGGAAGTACATCGACGTAGAGGTCGAAGCGGAGTTCAAGCGAGGTCAGTACGAGGGAACTCGGTCGCTGGACACGAAGCGGTTCCGCGTCGTCGGCGTCCGCAACGAGGACGCCGACGACTACCATCTCTACATCACGAATCTGCCAAGAGAGGAGTTCCTCCCGGCGGATCTAGCAACGCTGTATCGGTGTCGATGGGAGGTAGAAACGTTGTTCCGTGAGCTGAAGACGCAGTACGAACTGGACGAATTCGACACAAGCAACCCAGATGTGGTGAAAATTCTGCTGTACGCGGCGTTGCTGTCGCTGTTAGTGAGCCGTGAGCTGTTGGATCTGGTCACCGAGCAAGCCGACGATGAGATCGTGTTCCCGCCGGAACGCTGGGCGGCGACCTTTCGGTCGCACGCCCAGCTCATCCTCCACGAACTCGGTGAGTACCTCGGCTACTCACCACCGCCGCTGTTGGAGCGGCTGATCGAAGACGCGCAGAAGATCCACCAGCAACGACCAATACTGCAAGAGACGCTCGCTACCGCTACACAACCGAGGTGTGAGTCTTAGCTAAAGACGAATGGTGTGTCCAATCATCCATCTTTAGCTAATACTTACTGTAATACTATCTAGCCGTGATATTCGGCCGAATTTTAGCTCGAACACACGCCAAAACGCCGAAGAAACCACCACTCAATGTTTCTTATCGCCAGGTTTCACGATGAAAAGTGCCTCACCGGCTGGAATTGTCCTCCTAACATTTTAGTTATATTTTCTGCATTGAATATTACTATCAGTCTTAGCAAAAGACGAATGGTGTATCGAAGAGACGGAACACATGCCGGAGTGATGCGCTTCATCCCACCCACGGTGAGGCGGGGAACTTGCGCTGTTTTTCTATCCCTTCGTTTCGACGAGGATAGTTCAGCCGATGATGTATTCTCCTTGTCAAACCTGATTTTTGCAGCCTTCGATGAAGGTGGCCAGTTGTGGTCCGACGCTTGACTCGACACTCAGTAGAATGCTATGGCAGTCCTCGTGGGGAAATTGAAAGACGTATGCCTCTCGATGGTAGTGAATGAGTGCCTCCTTTGCCTCAAGCGGGGATTTGTCTGTCCTGTGGATTTCCGCATTGATATCGACTCTGAACGATCCGGCAATCTGCTTGTACTGGGATGGGCTGTATGACTCTTGCAAATCGTCACGGAGATAGAGGACTTCACAGTCGTCTGCGAAGAGGACAGCCACAGTCCGCAGTGAATCGCCTATCTTTCGATCGGCATACTTTACCAACTGGATGCCAGTGTCGCGGGGCATGCCGAACAAATCGGTGCATCTCTACTTAGAATTACGGGATATCTTGACTCGTAGCCGAAAAAATTTTCTCACATCTGCTGTCCAGTTCCCCGCCGAGACGCAGTCGGTCTGAGAGGGCAGCAGAGTACTCGCGACAGAAGAGAGATGACTTCAGCCCTCGGCTCTGCGATATATTCTGGAGGTGGTGAGAACCTCACTGTTTGGCCTGCTATGGACAGACTCCGGTTCATATATCTGACGGATCGCGTTTATTTATCCATACACGGACAGAATATATAGGAATACTAGAAACTTGTTTATTTATATATTCACAGTCGATTGACCACTAACTTTCCGAGCCCTTTTTCGCCTCTACCGCACCGTGTTGTGGTTCTGCGAGGGGAGTGAGCGGGAAACGGTGAGCAGATCCGCTTGCACTGATTCAACCATGTCGAAAGCACAAACCGCCAGTGACGACAGTGGAACCGACGATATCGACGAAATGGACCACAACGACCTTCGGAGCCACGTGGCCGAGGAAACCGGGTACAAGGCCACGGGAGATGTCGACACCCTGCGGCAGAAGGCTCGCGGGGAGTTCGAACCCGAAGTCGAAGACGACAGCGAGGACGGCGTCGACGAGGCTGATCCCAGCGAAGAAGAAGCCGCCGTCGAAGAAGACGACAAAGCCGACGCCGACGTCGAGGACGATTCAGAGGCGGGTGCAGAGGACAGCGACGACGCGGTCGACAGCGACGACGCGGTCGACAGCGACGATGGCGAAGACGCAGACGCCGAGGGCGAAGACGCCGACGAAAACGCTACTGGCGACGACGAAGCCAGTAGCGAGGACGACGACGCGATCCCGGACGTCCCCAACGACAACCGCCCGGGCGTCCCCGGCGGGAAAGTCGGGCAGTTCAGTGCCGCAATCGAGGTCAACGACATGCAGTCGTTCATCTCGAAGCTGGATCCTCTCGTCGACGAGGCCAAGATCCACGTCTCCAACGACGGTATCCGAACCATCGCAGTCGATCCGGCCAACGTCGGGATGGTCGACGCTGGACTCTCGGTCGACGCGTTCCAGATGCTCGAAACCGACGGTGGCGTCCTCGGTATTAATCTGGACCGTCTGGACGAACTCGTCGGTCTCGCAGAGAACAAGAGCGATCTCATCCATCTCGAACTCGATGCCGCCAAGCGGAAACTCCGGGTGAGTGTCGGCAACATCGACGGGACGATGGCGCTGATCGACCCCGATTCGATCCGGCAGGAACCCGAACTCCCTGCTCTCGAACTCCCGATGTACGCCAAGATGAAAGGCAAAGAACTCAAGCAGGGGCTCACGGCCGCCGACATGGTCTCTGACCACGTCCAGCTGCAAGCTGATCCGAACAGTGGTCACTTCACCCTCACCGCAGAGGGCGACACCGACTCGATCAGCAAGGAATTCGAGGAAGATCGCGACCTCGCACTCTACGAACCCGGTGAGGCCAACTCGCTGTTCTCGCTGGAGTACCTGAAAGACATCGCCAAGCCGATCACCAAGCAGACCATCGTCTCGATGGAACTCGGCGAAGAGTTCCCCGTCATCCTCTCGCACGACTTCGCCGGCAACAACGGCACCTGCGTCAACATGATCGCGCCGCGTATCCAGGACACCTAGACGGCACGATCTTTTCTTCTGCTGGCGGTCCAACCGGAGCCTGCCTAGCCGATCCGAGCCCGACTATACACTTTGGATCGCGGGTGCGAATCCCGCACTCCGGCGTTCTCTCTGCGGTTTTCTCCCGTCTCGTTGTGGCACTGCGACCGACATAGCGGCGTTCCAACCAGACACGGTCAAAACCATGAGTAGTAGCAACGACACCAGCACGTCGTCGACCACGGATACCCCCAACACGAGCGGGGGATCTGGGTCGGCAGACCACGATCGTATCGTTACCGTCCAGAGCCTCATCAAGAACGAAGGCGTCATTCCGTACCGCGGGCTCACAACCGAGAGCGACTATCCCGACGACCTCACGCCCGTCGGGGATCGGTTTCTGGATTCCGGCACTGATCGCCCATTCAAACAGGCAATTCAGGTTCTCCCCAAAGCGGGATACGGAACCCTCTTCGCCGAAAACGAATTCGCCTCCCTCGCTGGGGACGGCGAAGTCGAGATCAATGTGGAAGCTATTCGGGATGTTCACGGCTTCCCAGCCGAAGACCTCGAAGACGCCGTCGGCAAGTCTCTCGAACAGATCGCTGCCGACGCATCTCCCCCGACGCGAATCCGCGTCGACGACCACCAGGACATCATCGACCGGCGACGGCTCGCGCTTCGGGCGCTTGGCTTCGACGTCAAGTTCCGATGGCAAATCGCGTCGACCGGCTACGACGCCGGCGACATGCAGGAGTTCCTGAACCGGAAAATCGCCGCTGCGCAGAAACGGGGATTCGACGACGCTTTCGGCTGGATTTCCCACTTCGACTGGGGCGGCTCGGCTCGGATAACCACCATCTACCCCAGTCTCAAGTACAACATCTCCCAGCCTGACGAGAGCGACATTACACTCGAACGCGGGGAACTGACCATCGCGAACAACCCCGTTGAGCAGGCAATCGAAGACGCCGATACGGACGACGCCGATCTGGATTCTGACGGCGAATTCTCCATCTACTACGGCGACCGGACAGCCTACGACTTTCGGGGCACCCAGACGATCTCCGCCAAACCGGTTATCTACATCCCCTCCGTCGATGTGACGATTCCGCTCCCCGGGCCGACATTCAACCGCAAGCACATCGGAGACGTGATGTCCGAAAGCCACGAGCGGAAAAATGACCGCGTCCCCCTCATCGAGTGGCACGAGCGGATCTTCAGCAAACTGGAAGACCTCAGCACGCAGGTCAACCAGAACATCATTCGAGCCCGACTGGTCGCCATCGACTTCACTGACCTCCCGTTCGAAGTTGACGAGTTCTACCAGTGTCTCGGTATCCCCGCCAGCTACGCCGAGGATGCCGCGGACAGAGCAACCGCCCTCGCTCATCCCGAAACGGAACCAACGCTGTGGAACCTGCAACTGTCGCTAAAACTCGCGCTCCTGAAAAACTACTCCGGGTCGTACGGATCCAACCGCTTCCACGAACTGCAAGAACTCGCTGGCCAGATCCTACAGTATCCGGCCCAGCAGATTCAGACGGCTGTCGAACAGTGGGACCTCGAACACGCCAACGACGAAGACGAAGACGAGCAGGTCCTGCCGAACGACCAGCAGACGCTGGCCGAATCTCTCGATGATGTCCTCGATATCCCCGGCGTCAACGAAGCTGATATTTCGGCGGCTGGAGCACAGCAGATCGAAAACCGCGTCCAACAGCGACTCGGCGCTGCCGATCAAAACTGAAATTCTCGCGTTGCCGGATCACCGAGATGGTGAGATCAAAAGAAGACATCGAAAAAACTCACGACGGCGAACAGCCCAGCAACGATGCCAAGGACGGTCAGCACCGCACCCCAGATGAACGTCCCGTCAACAAGTAGTTCGGCTATCATCAACACGACGCCAACAACGAGCAACAGGGCCGAAACAAACAATTGGAGTCCGCCCTCCAACAGCTCGCTCAGGTCGAGTTCGAATACATCGAGTAACTCGTCCATGACCGAGGCGTGTGCAGCCAATGACAAAAATCCAGTGTCGGGAGCATTCCCCCCTCGCATCTTGGTATGTTGAGGTCCAGCAGTTGAGATGAGATGACGATCAGGAAAGGAGAGAAGAAACTCGTCGAATCAGTTGACCAATTCCAGAACTATCTCAACGTCAGCGAGGAAGAAATCTGCAAAAGTCTTCCAGACGATAAGCAGGAAACGCTCCTGGAAGAGTACAACCAACTCGCAAAGAACCTCAAACACGAAGCTGAAGAAACACCGGAAGCAGACACTGTGGACGACCTGCCCGACTGGGCCTTCGAAGAGTGGTATCAGCTCGTCGAGATCGGCACGAACAACCTGATCATCAACGTCCTCGAATCGCGTGACGAAGAGTACATCCACCTCTACGACGGGATCATCCACACGATCGTCGAACTGCATCCGATGGAGGAGTGATATGGCTGCGATACCAGACGACAGTGGCCCCTCTCCGTTTCCCACGCAGGAACAGTGCCTCCAAGCCATCAGCGAAACAGCTCGCGAAGACTACGAAGCCGTCGTTCTCGGCGACAAAACACCGAGCGAACAGGCAGCTAACCGTGGCGTCTACACATCAACTGTTGTCACCAACGTCGAACGGGGGAAAGGCGCTGTCCAGCAGACGATCAGCGAACACCTAGCGGGAGAAAGCGATCCCTCGTCGCAGTATCCTGTCCACGTCGTTCCAGTCGGCGGTCGCGAGCGCGACGGCTCACCCACGTACCTCGGCCGCTGGACGTTCGACTGTCGGCCAGTCCGAAAACGCGTTCAGTCCCATCTCCAAGGCCGGGTTCTCAATGCCACAGCTGGGAAAACACGTCTCACCCACCCAGACGGCGAGATCGTCACGAACGACATCAACCCGAACATCGAGACCGACTACACAGAAGACGTCGTCACACTCGATCAATTCTTCGCCCCCAAATCCTTCGGCAGTGTAATATTTGATCCCCCCTTCGACAGCGACGAGGCAGCAAAGGTCTACGAGGGCTGGCACGCAAGCGACTACGCCGCCGCTCGCGAAGCCCTCGCCCCGCTCGTGAAACCGGGCGGGATCCTCATCGAGTTCGGATGGAATTCCCAC
Source organism: Halorientalis persicus (assembly GCF_900110215.1). Lineage (GTDB taxonomy): Archaea > Halobacteriota > Halobacteria > Halobacteriales > Haloarculaceae > Halorientalis > Halorientalis persica. The sequence continues at coordinate 80,182 of NZ_FOCX01000009.1, forward strand.
GGAATCGCGACCGCCGCCGACGGCTGGTCCCGCGACGCTCTGTATCTCTTCCAGCGTGGCCCGAACCGCCCCGATGTCTTCATGGCGGTCGATCGGAAGTTCCAGCTCACCCTCTCCGAAAGTCTGCGGTGAATCGCCTCGGGGGTCAAGCCCCCGGGACACTCGCCTCGATCACCTGTAATATCAGATCACTACCATAGCAATATGCTAACTACGCCACTGCAGTCTATCTCTTTGTACCATATCTTATCTGGTAATACCATACCAAATACTTATTAGTATGTAGACATATAGTGGATAGTGGAAGCAATGACGAACCCCACCCACTCACCAACGAATCGCGAGAAAAACACCCTCAGAATGGATTCAGACCGGCCACAAACTGGTGGTTCCAATGTCTGAAGCCAGCCCTGGACGCGATAACTCCGAGGTCACGGCTGCAGTTCAGGGCCAAGATGCAGCTAAAGACTCGGACGCCCCCGAGATCAAGCAAGTGCAGACTTCGGGGCAGTCAGCCGCTGTTCCGAACAGCATCGAGGTAGACGTGCGGTTCTTCGCGCGACAAGAACACGGTGCGCCCTACACCGCGACCGTGGAATACGAGGTGTCTGATGGAGTTGCCGTGTTGGCTGACGTGTCCAGCGGGGCCTCGTTCGCAGACGAGATCCGGGCAGTTCTGAAAGCGACTGATGAAGTGTACCGCCATCCTGCAGTCGGGGAAGTCAACGGTATCGAGGAGCTCAAGACGACGGCCCGCTCGAAAATCGCGGTCAAAGCATAGTCATGTCTCGATACGGTTGCCCTGACTGCGGCCAAATCTTGGAACCGTTTCCAGGAGATCCGGTCTGTTGCGTTACCTGTGGGTGGGTAGGCGATCTGGAAGAGGCAGACCTCGTTGCGGCCTGTCCCTTCCAGGTCAACTCCGAAGGTGGGAACGTTACTGTGGGGCTCGGGGATTCTGATCTCCAACATCTGCCGCCAAGCCGCGCTGAAGCCCTCGCTGACGCCCTGCTTCGCGAAGCCGAAGCAGCACGCCACGAAGAAACAACACACGAACCTCCCCTCCAGCACTAGTCGCAGACCCTCTCTGTAGCACGTTTAGCGGGTACTTTTATACTCCAGGCCTCTGAGTAGCCAAACGCAATGGCTGATCTTGTGGTTAAATCGACTGTGAAGGAAGCGCTCGACGACAAAAACGTGGCCGGCGACTTCTACGAGGCTCTCAACGACGAGGTCGAAGAAGTCCTTGAAGATGCCGCCCGCCGTGCCGAAGAAAACGACCGAAAGACCGTCCAGCCCCGCGATCTATAGCGGCGCTTCTCAACATTTTGGTGGCGGCTACAACGCCCGGACAGCCTAGCGTTTTTGCGGTTCGTCTCTTCGACAAACTGCGATGAAAGAGTGCGTCGAATGTGGAAACGAAGAGCCGGACGACATGAGCATCTGCCCGAAATGCGGAAGTCAAGAGTTCTCGCCAGTCTCAACGCCACACTGATCGTTTGATTTTCCGGTCGCTGTCCCCTGTCTCGTTGTGATCCTGCGAGAGTAGTGAGGTAATCACAATGGCATCCAGCGCAGCGTCCGGCAGTACGATCAGTACCCAAATCGCTCACATCGCCAAACGGCTACTCGAAGAAGAAGGTGGCTCAGTTCCCGTGCAGCGGATCGCAGTTCGGGCCGAGTCCATCCTCGATATCGAGAGTACCGACGTCGCGTCGATCACTGTCGACACGGCTGATGAAATCAGTACCACCCAGACAGACGATGGGCAGACCCTCGTCACAGATGTCGGAACTATCTCAGAACCCGAGCCGGATCCAATCACGGAGGCATTCGAAGGGAAAGCGGTCTTCTTCGATCTGGATCCGATCCCCAGTGAGTTGGCTCCGATCATCGCAGACCTCGGCTACCACTCACTCGAAGACCTTGCAGCGCGGTCGCCAGCTGAATTCAAGACCGAGATCAACAACCATCTCGATGTCGCAGCGCCCGACGCCCATCTCGAACAGATCAGTCTGGTCACCGGCAGCATCGCAGACTCGCTTACCAACGCTGGGTACACGTCGTTTCACGACCTCGCGACTGCCGACGCTGACGCACTAAGCGGTGTCCACACGACGCTAACGGAAGCCAAGGCAGAGAAGATCATCACTACCGCTAACAACCAAGCTCTCACTGTCACCGACGAAGAGGCCAAGCAGATCGTCCACTCGGCCGAAATGGAACTGCCCGTCGGGGATACACTCGCTCAAAAAGCCCTCCAGAGCTACAAAGACGACCTGGATGGCAGTGGATCGGGCGCGGCGTCGATCACACAAATCGAGCGAACCGAGCAGACGGTCGGAGACCCCAAAGCCCTCACGAGCGGCGAAGCACCCGAGGATCATCAATACGTGAGCGACATCGGCGCGAATGATTCCGATCCCGTGGCCTGCGGACTCCAAGTCCTCGATGACGAACACCACCCGCAGGTTCCGAAGGCTGAAACGCACCCCGACGCAGGCCCAGGTGCGCTCCCGGTCGACGAAAACGGCGACGTCGTCGCGCCAGCTGTCCCGGTCGAGCCCGAACTGCAGGTCCCGGTCGATGAACTCGTCGCGAAGGCGCTCCACGACCACACCGCACTCCGGTTGATCGGGCCCCGTGGGTCAGGGAAGAACTACCTCCTGAAATACATCCACCATCAGACCAACCGAGCCTACGTCTCAATCGACGTCGACGCGGCCACCACACCCGAAGACCTGTTTGGCCCGCTCACTCCCGACGAAAACGGTGTGATCAAGCCACGGAACGCCGCCGTCAAGCAGACGCTCATCAACGGCGGTACGGTCGTCCTCAACGAGTTCCCCGTGATGCAGGCCGGCGCGGCAATCGCACTGCATCGCTACTTCAACGAAGGCTCGCTGCTGATCAAGGCCCACGGCGAACTCATCGAACCGCACCCGGCGGCTCGTGTCGTCATCACGATGAACCCGCCGACAGTCGAGTATCGTGACTCCGAACCGATGAACGCCGCTACCCGCGGTCGATTCCTTACCTACCAAGTGCCGTATATCCAGTCGGTGGAACAAGAAGTGGACACGCTGGACCAGCAGGTGAACTCGCCGCGTACCATCGTCGATCGGGACACGCTTACCAAGATCGTTAAGTTCGCTCACGCCACTCGCGATGAAAGCAGTTACCCAACGCTGTCAACGCGGAACCTGACGCTACTCTGCAAGAATATCGACTACGGAGCCACGCCGAAGGCGGCCGTCAAGAACGAACTGCGGGCCGTCTCAGAGCCAAACCAATCCCACGAAGCAACTTACGACGAGCTGAACCGATACCTGTAACAGTGACCAAACACCGATTTGACAACATCTGAACTCTGCGAAAGATATATTCGGACCTCGGACTATATGTTACACTACGATGGGTGACAGCGGCGGTGATGAAACCGCAGATCATGCCAGATCAGGCTAGAATACGAGTTATACATGAATCACAACCCAATTGAAGAATACGACGACGTCAATGAGGCAGCAGTTGCCGAATGGAAGGCGGAGACGACAACACGAGAGCGGATCAAGGAAATCGTCAAGCGCACGACTGAACCCACACCGGCGTCAGATATCGCGGAGAAAGCAAACGCTAGTCAGCCAGTGGTGCGTGACGAACTCACGGAACTCGCTGAAATTGGTCTGGTTGAAAAAATCGATGGCGCTCAGGGCGCACTCTACAAGCGGAACGACCAGATGTATATCTACCAGCAGGTGCTGAAACTGCACGAAGAGTACTCGAAAGAAGAACTGATTGAGACGCTTCAGGGCCTGAAACAGACCGTCAACAAAATTAGAACGAAACACGGGGTTGAATCCCCTGCAGAACTCGCCCAGCAACTTGATCCGGACGACCACGAGGGATGGGAAGACCACACAACGTGGCAGACCGCCCAGAAAAATCTCTATCTCGCAAAAGCGGCGATCAGCTTCTACGACGCCCAACAAGTGGTCGTGTGAACTATGTCCTATCTCACAGGAGATACAGGGCCGGTCGACTACGAAGCATTACAGCGAATCCGCGACATTTTCCTTGCGAACGAACCGCTGGTTACCCACCACGCTCTTAGCGGTCGGCTTGACCCTCAACCCGAACTCAATGTCACAGTCGGCGAAGGATTCGGCTCAAGCCCGTCCGGTCGATTTGATATTGTCTGGACCGAACGCGACTGCTACAACTTTCACTACACCGAGACGGATGGTGTCGACCTCCGGTTCGACCGTCACCCCGAGCCAAACGCACCAGAAAAACACTTTCACGAACCCCCCGATGCGAACACAACAGTCCCGTCATGTATCGAGGTTGAACCAGTGGATGTCGTCACTTGGGCAGTGCTGAAATGCTGGCGAACAGCATTGGAACATGATGATCCGTCTCTCGTGAATACCCGGTCAAACCCCCCTTAGCTGAATGCAGGCGGTAATCCCCCTTCCTCAACGAGCAGCGCAGTCCGCGCAAGCGGACAAGCAGCGCAGTAGGGAGGGGATACACCGCCGTCATCGTCTCTCAGACACCTGCTTGTTACCGGATCACAGGCCCACGGGGAGACTACTTTCACTCCGGACGGCAAGGATTGATACGTCTGTCACGTCTCTCTCGGCGTGCGTGGAATGAATTACAACTACAGGTATCGCCTCACGCCCACAGAAGACCAGCGAGAGACGCTGGACTACCACCGCGATACCTGTAGACAGCTCTACAACCACGCTCTGTACCGTTTTAATCAGATTCTCGACGACGAGGGCACCGTCAAACAGCGTGTCCGGAAGATTCGTGACGAGCTTCCAGACCTCAAAGACTGGTGGGACGCGCTTACCGACGTGTACTCGAAAGTGCTCCAGCCCACCGTCATGCGGGTCGCCAAGAATATCAACGCACTCGGGAAGCTCAAAGCACAGGGCTACAACGTCGGTGAACTTCGGTGGAAGTCACCTCGGGAGTTCCGCAGTTTCACCTACAATCAGTCTGGCTTCGAACTCGACAAGAAGAGTGGTCAGACTGTGCTGTCGCTGTCGAAACTCGCAGATATACCCATCGAACTCCATCGACCGCTCCCCGACGATGCCACAGTCAAGGAAGTCACGCTCAAAAAAGAGAAAACCGGCGAGTGGTTCGCTATCTTCGGTATCGAAATGAACACAGAACCGCCAGCCAAGCCACCGCTGGAGGACATCGACACCGACGAGATGGTTGGGATTGACGTGGGTATTCTGACGTATGCCCACGATACAGACGGCACAGCGGTCGAATCACTCGACCTCTCAGAAGAACGCGACAGGCTCGAACGAGAGCAAGGGAAACTCTCCCGGAAAGAGCATGGGTCGAACAACTGGGAGACCCAACGTCGGCGTGTCGCTGCGTGTCACCTCCAAATCAAGCGCAAGCGGCGTGATTTCCTGCACAAACTCTCGAACTACTACGCTCGGGCGTACGACCTGGTGGCCGTCGAAGACCTTGACGTGAAAGGGATGCTCGAATCACCCCGCAACAGCCGTAACACAGCGTCGGCGGCGTGGAATACCTTCACTGATATGCTCGAATACAAGTGTGAACGGGAAGGCACGCACTTCGTGGAGGTTGACCCCGACGGCACCACCAAAGAATGCGCTCAGTGTGGCGTCGAAACCGAGAAACCGCTGTGGGTACGTGAACATTCCTGTCCTGCCTGTGGCTTCAAGGCCGACAGAGACGCAAACGCGGCGTGCAACATTCTTTCTCGCGGACTCACCGACCTAGGAGTGGGTCACTCCGAAGGAACGCCTGTGGAGACTGCGCTCCCTGCGGGAACTGCGGTTGTTCCTGCAAAGCGCGTCGTGGAAGCAGGAAGCCCCTGCCTCAAGGAGCCGCCGAAGGCGGCGAGTAGGCCGGGGTAGTTCACTTCGTCGTTGTGGTATCGCAGTGGGAATGAGATAGCGGTTCCGGGCACTACAACCATGTCACACCAACCGATCCACCAGCCCCAGTCACAACTCTCGGAAGCGGGCATCAACACGACCGATCCAGATGCGATACGGGGCAGTGAGTCACGACGAAAGCGACTCAAACGCTACCTCAACGGCGCACTGCCTCCATCGGTTTCGGCATCGATCGACGTCCACCTCACGCCGGCTATCGACACGGCTCTGATCATGCCAGTCAGTGAGGATGCGGTTCTCGAGTCCAGTAGTTCTCCCCTTGACGACGCTTCTGTCCAGGCACAGCAACTCATCAACCAGTCCGACGGCGATTACCTAGTCGTAATCTCCAGTCAGCCGGCTCCACTGTCAGACCTCCCCTGCACAACGCAGTTAGCCGCCGATCGCTATCGCCAGTTCGGTGCGGCTACGCACGAACTGCTCCACGCGCTAAAAACCGCCAACGGCGCGGTCGCGGATCTCATCGACGACGGGGTCGAAGACCAGTACACCGACCACGTCCACGAGCTGTTCAACATCGTCGAGGACGGCGCCATCGAAAACGAAGCCATCACCGGCGAAAACTTCGGCCCCGCTATCCGAGATCGACTCCACATTCTCCGGAAGGACATCACCGACACCACTGACAGGATTCCAGACGGCAAGTCACTAACCTACAGCTGGTGGGATGCCGTCACCTCTGCTCTCTACGAATACGCAATCTACTCCCCACCGACAGGGAACCTGCTCTACTCCCTCACCAACCCCAACAACCAAACGGTCACATTCGAGTCGGATACCGACCGCGAAGCCTTCTTCAAGGTTGATCAGGCCCTCCGCTCATTGGCCGTAGATGTACTCACGATCCGGAGCGCTAATCCAGACGATGTTTCCGACCACCACGACAAGACAGCCTCTCTCGCCCGCGCCAAGCGCCTCCTCTCAACGTGGCACGACACACTCCGGCCCATCATAGACCAGCACTCGCAACCAGACCAATCTGGTTCTGACAACGCTGGCGGCGGAGATCAGTCCAACGGAGAGAGTCAATCCGACCAATCCGGGCGGGGAGGCCAAGACAGCGAGTCCTCCGACCTCAATAGCGATCACAATGACCAGTCCACACCCGGTCAAGACGTACTGGATCGCCCGTCGATCGGAGATGAGCCGGATGCCGACGCAGTGGACATAGATCCAAGCGAACACCAACAGCGCCCGGATACGAGCGAATCCCAGCCCGACAGCACCTCCGAACAAGCACACAACTCGGAGTCATCCAGCCAAGATCAGTCTGAGGGCCCAACTCCATCGCCTTCCGATACCGAAACGTCCCCAGATCAGTCGCCTGACTCTGCCCCAGACGATAACACCTCCGAAAGTCGCAGTGACCAGTCAGGCGGTAGTCAGGCGGACAACGACAGTGACAGGGGCTCAGACAGTGCAGACGGTACCGACGCTGGTGATGATTCAGCCAGGACCGAAGATGAGCCATCCAGCCCCGACAGCCCTTCGCCGTCGACGGGACGGCCAAGCCAATCTCGGCTCGGGGAGTTCGCCTCAGCAGGACAAGACGAGGACGAAAATGACGACACCGCCGAAGAATCCGACACCGAGCCGGCCAGATCTGAAGACGAAGGCAGTAACTCAGAAAGCAGCGACGAGAATCCCGTTGATGCAGACGTTACGGACGGCGATGATGGAGCAGATCCCGACGCCAGCGAAGAACAAGCCAGCCAGAGCGACGATAGCCAGGACGACCCAGCCAGCGGTGGCAAGCAGGCCGACCAACGATCCAACGAAGAAACCGGCAGTGACGGAAACGACTCTCCCTCGCAACCGTCGTCCCCTGCTTCGGCAGCTGATCAGGACGATGCCGGCGACCAGTCGGATGCTGAATCCCAGCCGACACCGAAACACACCGAGATCGCCGCCAACGGCGACAGTAGCCCTGAAACGGAATCTGCCGAAGCCAAACGGGCAGAAGCCGACGCCGAACCACCCGAGTTTGCCGACGACGAACTCGAACGTGAACTCGGGCGTCTGGATACCAAACTCGATCAGGCCAGTACCACGACCGAGGGCGGCCCAGGCTCGCTCGATGAACTCTCTATCCTTCCCGGAATCACCGAAGACAGTGAACCCACTACCGAGTGGGATGCCATCGAACAGGACGCCCAGTCGATAGCAGATACGCTCGCGAAGGCTCTCAGTCTCGATCGGCAAACTAACTCCCGCAGCGGCCTCACCAGCGGGGCCTACGATACCAGTCAGGGATACAAACTTTCATACGGCGATCCGTCCGTGTTCAAGCGAGACCTCCCCGGCCGTGAGAAGCGATACGCCCTCGTGATCATTCTCGACCGGTCGTACTCGATGCAGCGCGACGGGAAAATCGAAGCCGCGAGTCAAGCTGTCGCCCAACTCGCTGCGGCCGCCGAGTCACTGGACATCGACGTGGCCGTTATCGACTTCATCCGAGACGATGCTAGGCTCGTCAAGCCGTTCTCTGTCGATACAAAGTTCGTCGGCGAGACGCTAACTGAATCAGATGTTGGTGGCGGGACGCCACTCTCAGATGCGCTCGAACTGGGCACAACGCTCGTGCAGGAACAGCAGTACGAGCCGCTCATCATCAACATCACCGACGACAAGCCCGACGACGTAGACGCCGTCGGGTCGATCGTCGACAACACTCTCACTCCCATTTGCTCGCTCACGATTGCGACAGACAAAGCCCACGGCAACGCGCCGGCATCTGCTGCCCAACTCGAAGATAAGTACGCCCGGACGACGACCGTCTACGACGCGGCGAATCTCACCCCGAAACTGGACGAACTCGCCAGCCTGCTCGTCGGATTCTGAATCCAAACAGAAATTATATATTTCTATTGGGTGCGAGCGTCAGGACTGGACTAAATCCGGTGAAACCCAGCATACTACGCGGTTCGTTTACACCGAAAACTAACAGAATAATTAGGTAAGTTAAAGTGAGAGTAATTCATAGTGATAGATATGAGCGCCTGGGGAACTGAACAGACAGCGGACGAAAGAGAGCAAACGGGAGACAGCTCGTCGGCACCGCACGAAGAGCGCCGGCTAGACCCAAAAGAGTTAGCAAAGCGGGGGATTCCAGACGAGACCGAACCACTCGGTGTCGATGCCGATGGGTTCGAGTATCGATTTTCAGCGCCTCGGTGGCGAGTCTACCGGCTAGATGATGGGGCCCTCGAAACCGTATTCAACGTTGAACCGGGGAGAGCTGGCCGGCTCGTCGAAAAAATCGGCGATGAGATCGGCTGGGAAACGAACAACTATCAGTCGGATTTCCTGTTCGCCCCGGACTGATGGAAGGCGTGGGCGCTCAAACGGTTGTGGCACTGCGATTGGACTGAGCAGTCATGTCCAGGTCATCACGGGCTCACGAGACGGTCAATCCCCGCACAGACGAGGTTGGCGATGAGTTCACGCCCCGCGCTGTCGCTGTTCGAAACCATATTTTTGACCATATGCAGTGGCCGCCCCTCGTCGACGTCGAGCTCCTAAACGAGTCGGGTGCCGACCTGTTCGTGGAATTGGGAATCGATCTTGATCCCGGTGAGGAATACACGTTTGCCATCCCTGAAGGCCAGCTGCAACGGCTCGGGATCATAGGCGAGATCATTACGATCAAGACCGGGACGCCAGGGCGAGACGGTCAAGAACCCGCCCTCGTCTGCAAAGTCGACCTCCAGGAAAGCAACATCGAACAGGTCGAGTCCAACACTCTCGCCGAGAGTTGAGGCCCGGCTACCGTCCCAGAATGGACTTGGAAAACCCAGAACACGCTGATCAAGATGACAACGGGCGGTATTTCGATGATGTCACAGAAGCTGTCAGTACTCTCACGGAAGAGATCGACCGGCTGACCGACGTTGTCAACACGATCGAGCGGATCAACAGGCAGTTCAAAGATATCGACTGCGATCACGGCTGTGCAACAGTCGCTGTCTCTCGGGAGTCCCAGCACATCAAAATTACCGGAGAAGCGTGGGTTCCACCAGAAGACGTCGGCGAATTCAACCTCCTCCGGACAGACGCGTGGGACGACCAGTCCCTTGAGTGGGACGGCGATCGGTCTCTCGCGGGAGTGACGGTCGAGAAGACAATCTCACTGGAGGAGGATCACGATGCAGAGTAGCACGGCTATCCCAATTTTCTACAAGACAACAAATCTCGACACTGGTGAACCGTTCAACGCACGGGCCTTCCTCAGCAATGCTGTCGGCCAGATCGAAGCCCGTCTCGATATCGAACCAGGGGACTTCCCCCCAGCGGTCCCCGATGACGAGGTCGGAGAAGCGGTACTAGAGCAGACGGCCAACGCCCAGACCAACGGTAGTAGCCAACTCCCTTCGACACTCACAGAGCAGACGTTCTTGATCGAGTACTGCGCGTCCAAACACCCACTCCGTGCCGCCATCGCAACGGATCAGCTCACCGACCACGCCGACGGGCCAGTGAGAGACGTGCTTCCGGACCTGACCACCGGAGTGCTTCGTGAGACGGTTCGGTGCGAACTCGGTGTGCAGGACGACTTCCCGGAAGTAATGCTCGAGTCGCAGTCACCGCCTGATCCGCTTCACGTTGACCCCCTGATGATGGTCGGGTCGCTCTGTGCAACGGCAAATGCAGTCGAAATCCGTTCGGACGAAGACACCGATCGGGACAAACTTGCAGACGACCTCGTTTCGATATTCGCTCCCCAACTCGGGAATTTCTCACTTACGGGGCAGATGTGGATGTACGAGGAAATCGGTGCAACGGAGGCCCGTGCTTACCTGTCTCATTACCAGTCGCCAATTCCCTCTGACCAGTTTCTCACGGATATGCTCAGGGAAGAAAACGCTCTCGGAACGTACGTCTGGGAAGTCCTTGGACACACGCTCCGAGAACTCCTAGCCCATCCAGAAGCACGACAGGCCGTGATCGACGCCGGGGAGTGGTGATCATGGCGAGCGAATCGCTGTCCGACTTCGGCGTCGTCGACGAGGGCGACGAAACCCCGACACTCGAAATCCGCCCGAAGGAACGCAACCACAAATCAGGGTGCGTGTGTCCGGAGTGTGAGCAAAACATCGGCCCCACTCACGGAGAGTTCGAGCTGCCAGTATCGGCAGTCTACGATAGCAGGCTCCAAGATGCACTCGAAGAACGAATGTCCACCGTGACGGTCAACGGCTGGGAGTGCGAGGACTGCACTCTCATCGCCCCACGAAACATGGAGTCCTCCAATTCGGTATGGGTCAATCGAGACAACAGAGCAAACCGCTTTTCGGGTGTCGCGGTCCAGTTGACGACTTCCGGTGGGATCCTCGCTCCGATGCTGTCTGAAGAGATTCCTCCAGCATTCGAGGATGAGTTCGGTACCGTCTGCCCGTCGTGTGAAATCGAGTATCCTGGTTGTTGTGTCGAAGCCCGCGCCCCATGCGGAGTCTGTCGGGGAGATACGGATCGGCACACTGCAACGTATTCCAAACCATGGAACGAGAACTGGTCGAGGCAAGCAGCCGTGAGTGACCGGAATCGGGAGAAGCCCGAGTACGGCTGTTCGATGCAATCTCTCTGAGTTGTGGCTTTGCGGCGATGGTGATGCCAGAATCTGACAGCAGCGATCAGTTCGAGTTACCAGACTCAGCGCCAGTGTACGGGAGCGAACACGTCGAGGTCGGCATAGAAGACGGCGACGGATATATCACCATCTCGCCCAGTCGTGGAGAACCGTTCACGTTCAGTGGCGATACTGACGAGATAGAAGCGTTCTGCAGGCAGCAACAGCGCGGTATCACTCTCCCAGAACCGCCTGAAGGGTTCGAAGAGGTCCAAGACGGACCCGATGGGTGGGGGCCCGGGAAGTTGATCCACACTGGCGGCGGTATCTGGTGCCGGGTCTGGGAGCGCCCACTGGACGAGAACGAGAACGGCCCCCGCATCCAAGTCCTCTACCCCGTCCCGGACTGCATCGGTGTCACGGCCGAACTGCACGATTCTGACGGCTACCACATCGGCACGATCACCGACAAACACGTCAAAACCGAGCTAAACAAAATCGACGAACACTGTGCAAAGCTCGCCAACGACATCATGACAGAAATCGACGCCGGCGAACACGACGAAACGATCAGCGAGATCACCGGCGGAGAGTAATTCTATGGCCAACTCCCAACCACTGCCACCGGAGCATCAGTCCACGATTAGCAGTATCATCGAAGACGAAGAACCCAGTGAAGACTCCCTCAAGGCCTGCCTTGACTGGTTGGAAAACCAGAATCCCGCCAACTCCACTCTCATCTCTCACTTCAGAAACCTAACCGATCAAGCTCCATCAACCGACTCAGACCCAGATCCCTACTCACTCTACTACGAGGTGGCCGAAATATATCCGGCGGCGCTTCCGAATCCGCTCCCAGAGAAAGCCCAGTCCAGTGTGATCGCCGCGCGATTCCATCAAAAAGAACGGTCAGACTACAGTTCGTTCTCTATCTCCACGCAGGACAACCAGGCACGTCTCACCACGACGGTCAACGACACCCACTTCGGCGACCTGCAGACTGTCTGGCTACTGCACGAAATCTTCGAGGACTCTGACGACTGGGAGAAAGCCTACGCCCTCTACTGGCAGGATCGCGACCTGCCAGCATGGGTGGACGGCGAAACTCCCGTCGACGATATCGAATTCGAACGTGGTCAGGGATTCCCCAAGATCCAGGTGGAATTCGACGACGATCGCGACCACGTTCTTCTGTTTTCTCTCGCCCATGTCCATTCCGATGAGACGGGGCAGCTGCTGTACGAAAACGAGGATGTGAAGAAGAGCGCAAACGATCGGCTTCTCAGTGCCGAGTAGCCGGGTTGTGTCAAGGCAATAGGATTGAACAATGACGGTACAGCCAACGGAATACGAGACAGTTGAGACACCCAAAGACGCGATCCGAACTCTTCCCTTCTCGGAACGGGGCGACTGTTTAGCCCAGTTCGTTCGCAAGCGAGTCCAAGAGCCGGACAACAGAGCACTTCGGGACGCCGCTGCTACTGTTGCAGTCCGCGAAGCAGTGGGTGTCTCGGAGATGGCCGGGATGCTCTCGCTCGTGGAAGTGTACGACCATCTTGGTGACTTCGCGGAGCATTATGATGGGTTTGGAGTTGTCGGGAACAACAATGGCGATCTCCTGGAATCGCTGGCAGTCGAACTCCCGCCGATCGACGATATCTCCCACGTTCCGTATCATACGCTCCAGACACTATATGTCAGGTTGACACTAGAAGCACTCCCACTATACGATGGGGCTCTCCCACCGGAATGGGAGCCTCAACAGTGAGCAGCTACCAGCGGATTGCGGACCCGCGATCGAAGTAGAGGTTACCATGTCAGAAAATTCAGAGACAGACCGTTTCGCCGGAACGTACTACGTGCTGATCAATACCGAACCGATCGGGACAAAGGCCGATCAGCCGTTCTTGCCCGTCAACAAGCTCATTCTGATCGATGAGTCGGACAATCCCGAAGACATTCCTGAATCCCACAGCCCCGAACCCAGCTCCGAAGATGCGATCTTCTACGACCGTGAAACCGCAGAGGCGCACCGGGACGCGTACCACGCCGCCGGCAAAGAGCATATCGAACTCCGGGAAATGACCCTATCTCCTGCTTAGGCAGTCTAAAGCCCGGTGTTGAGAGCTGGCCAGTAGAGCGGACCATGGAAGATCAGCCGGTCAACTTTAAGGACATCCGAGAATCGTTCGAGTTAGCACTGCAGGAACACGACGTTCCTACGACACTATCGACGAGGTCGTGGCGACGGTCGAAGAAGCAGTCGCAAACAACGAGCAACACCTGATGTAGCAGGACGACTTCGACGAACTCGTCAGCCACGTCAACGGGCTTTGCGACAGCGTCTACAGGCGGAGCAGGCCGAGTGCCTCGGGGCTTGACCCCGAGGGTGAAGGCCGTACGCTCCAGTGACCAAACCCCGTTGCGTTCAAGTATATTCAAAATATATACTTTTGTATGGGGAATCGGTTTGAAATCGACGGCGAAGAAGTCCTTGACGGCGAAGTCAAAGAGTTCGGCAACAGCGCTCACGTCACCGTTCCAAAGCGGTGGCGTGGGGCTGACGTGAAAGTTGTCCGTATCTCAGACCCCACCGAAACCGACCAAGAATGACGCAGACACAGGCTCTCACCAAGACACTCGTGTTCCCGCTGGACGTGCAGAGTGGCAACGAGAGCCTGCTTCACGACGCTCGATTGGAGTGTCGCCGTGTCTTCAACGAGGTGCTACGCCTCAATTATGACGGGTGGGGCTGGAACGAAATCGAAGATGTTGTCGAACAGAACGCCGACCTCGTGCAAAACACCGCACAGCGCGTCATCGACAAAGCTTTTGACGCACTCGACAACTACTACGACAACGACGATTGGGGACGCCCGTGGTACAAACACGAGACTTTCCCATTGCGGATGAACTACAGCGAAGGCTACAACCTTTTTCTCGAAGACGAAGCGGTCCGGTTCCGTATTTCAACGAAACCGTATAACCACGTCAAAGGCAAACTTCGTGGCACACAAGACTAATTCGACCTGCTTAGACAGGCAATTAACGATGGTGACTGGCACGTCGGCACTGCCGAAGCACTTTGCCGAAAGGGACGCGAAGAGTTGCACGTCACGGTCACAAACGAAACCGCCGAAGTTGATGCAAAAACGGCGACAGAAACCGTTGTCGGGGTCGATATTAACGAAGGCTGCGTTGCACTGGCGGCACTGACTGAGAGCGGTATCGAAGATTCCATCGTCATTGACTACCCAGAAATCAAAGAAGAGCGACACCGCTACTTCACGATGCGGAAGCGGATGCAGAAAGCCGAACAGACCGCATTCAATGACGTGTTCCGCGACAAGGAGCAACGGTTCGTTCACGACCAACTCCACACGGTGTCACGGCGGGTGGTAGAGTGGATTCAGCGGTTCGACAGTCCCGTGATTATCTTTGAAGACCTCAAAGATATACGAGACGACATCGAGTACGGGCCTCGCATGAACCGCCGTCTGCACTCGCTCCCGTTCGCCAAACTTCGGGATTTCATCAGCTACAAAGCCGCATGGAAAGGAATCCCTTCAGATGATGTTGACCCGGAGTACACCAGCCAGCAATGCCCGCTGTGTGGACACACAGAACGGGCGAATCGTAACGGAAAGCGGTTCAAGTGCTGTGAGTGCGAGCATCAAGACCACGCCGACCGTGGTGCTGGTGTAAGTGTCGCGCAGAAGTGGCTGAGAACGCAAGACGATAGAAATGTGCCTGCTCTCAACACACTCCCGCAAGTGCGGAAATGGGAGTTGCGACGGCAGGCATCGGGGTCTGTGGACGGCCCGACCGTGACCTCTGATACCGGTCGAGGTAACCAGACCGATGGTATCCGAGGCGTGTCCGACTAATCCACGGGAAGAAGCCTCGGTGCTTGACCCCGAGGCGGTTCACCAAGATACAATGCTTCATGGATATAGCGACGCAATCAGAGACAACCGGAAAGTAGTAATCGCGAATTCAAAATGGGTCGAGCGGTGTCTCACCAGTTTAGTGATCGGAGTACTCTACATGTTAGGCGGAGCAGTATTGGTAGTCCTTCCAAACCACATCTACGTCAGTGGGCTCGTTTTTGCCGGGATATCCGGTGCAGCCCTGCTGATCGGCAAATACATCCTACGGGAAGAGTATTTAACCCTTGAACGAGAACACCCTGATAATGACTGACCCAGACGACCTCGATTTCGACGTCGAGGACTCCGATGCGTTCACGGTCGACGAGGACGGAAACGCTCGGGTCAAGATGGAAACGCTCCAGAAGAACGGGAGCGACACCGACGACTAACGGGTTTTCTGCCTCGCGTACACCCTCAACAGGGTAGTCTGTGCCATTTTCCACCGGCCCATAGGTACCTCCCAAGTGTCCTGTTCGTACAACTTGGGGCGGTAGCTGTGGAACCGACTTATGACGTTAAAAATAGAGACGGGAAAGAGTGGTGACGAGATCCACCGTAATATCACTAAACACACTCTCGAAGAACCGGACGGCACCACAAAAGCGCTCCCTCGTATTCGGACCGCCGAATTCGATGGCATCGGGGACGAGTGTCCCTTCTGTGGCAGTCTCGAATTCACACGTCTCGCGACACGCGGTGACCATATGGGCGGGTCTCCGGCAATGTCTCGGACGGACTACGGCAGTGCCACTCGGGCACTATTCATCAGCTGCAAGGAGTGCCAGCGCAGGCTTTTCCAGGAACCCCTCGCCGGTCAAATGTTCGACCTCTCGAAGTACACCGACGAGCAGGTGGCCGATCTTGTGGGTCAGCAGGAGCTGTGACGATGTCTGGTGAAGAATCCGAGCCGGTACAATTCGAGCCAGGAGTAAAGCGCGACGGAACCATCGGAGACCTGTGGGTCGAAGATGGGGATGAACACTTCGTCCCGCTGTTCGACCAATGACTGAAGTCCGAATCGAAGCAGACCCGCAAGAGGAGTTTGAAGAGTATCTTTCCGAAGTGGTTGAAGGCTTGCAGGACCATGCTGCCACAGAAGAGATTTCCACACGGGGTGTCGCCAACTCGCTCATCGTGAGCGCAGTGTTCGTCGACGACGAACCAACGGTTGCACTGACTACAAGCGGGATGCCGTACGTCCACGAGCGGATCTGGCCGAAAGATGTCCTGCGAGGGAGCGACAAATATCCCTACCACACAACCAGCTCGTCGCTTCGCGAAGTCGCCGTCGACGTCCTCGCTGACGAACTTGATGAACGGCTCTCCTGATCGGTCATCACAGCACACGAGCCCATGCTCAGTTCCGCATACACCGGTCGCAACACAGCACACAGCCGGCTCCAGTCCATTTTAGCTACGCTGCAGGACAACTGTGGTGGGCCATTCTATCTCGAAAACGCCACGGGAAACCAAGACTGGCCAGACGCTGGCATCTACTTTTTCTTCGATCCGACGACGGACTTTTCCCAACCACCATCTCAGTGGCGGCTTGTTCGGATCGGAACCGTTGGCGTGAGTGCTGGTTCGAGCAACGGACTTTGGTCCCGTCTGCGACAGCACCGAGGGAACACGGAGCGGGCAGAACACCCGAATGGCGGCAACCACCGTGGATCTGTCTGGCGGCGACACGTCGGGCGGGCCCTCATCGAACGGGACGGACTACACGAGCAGTTTTCCCACTGGGGCACGCCCCACCGAGATGGAATCCCGATCGAAACAACGGAACTGCGAGAACAGGAACACCCGCTCGAACTCGCAGTGAGTGCGTACATCCGCCGGCTGCCGTTCCTGGTCGTCGATATTCCCGGCGAGCCGGGCCCAAAATCGGACCGGGCCTTCATCGAGAAGAATACGATCGCTCTCGTGAGCCAGTCGCGATTGCGTGGCGATCAGCAGATTCCAGACGGCTGGCTCGGCAACCACGCGGCGGCCGGAGAAATACGACAATCCGGGCTGTGGAACATCGACCACGTCGGCGGGTTCCACACAACCGCTGCCCTCGATCTGCTTGAAGACTACACAGCCAGTACCGATCCGGTCGCAAACGAGTAGCACGCTCCCACATTGAGACTTCGAGAACTAACCAAGTCAGATGGTTTCGATCACCTACCGACTAGCAGATGCCCTCGAAACACTCCATTCTCGTCCCAACAACAGCGTATCGCTCATCCACCTGGACGATGCGTGGGCGAGGCCGATGCGGAATGGACAATTTGGCGTGGAATACCCGACACATTCGTTTTCCGAGTCGGACGACCATCACGACGACCATGACACGTCCCTCACTACCTCCGCCCTCATCGACGCTGTCCACGGGTGTCTCGAACCCGGCGGTGTTCTCATTGCCGACGTCGACGATTGGCTACTCCCTCGGCTCTGGGACTACATTCAAGACACGTGGGGGGAGTCGAGAATCCGAACCGGGCAGGTGACGGAGCTGACCCAAGATGGTGAACCGGACAAATCCACAGCCGGAATGTATCTCACCAACGGCGGGTATTCCGTCCTGTTTGCCTGGAAACAAGCCTGTCCGATCCCGGCTGACCACCCGGTCGGAAGCAACCTCCGACTCAACATTCCCTGCGGCCGGCAACGAGAGAACTTCGACTGGGGGACAGCGAAACCCCTCGCACCGTACCGGAGCTACCTCTCGCAGTTAACCACTTCCGGGGACACGGTCATGGTCCCCTGCGCTGGAACCGCCCCCCTCGCAATCGCCGCTGAACTCGAGTACGACGACGAAACCCCTCTCACCGTCAAGTGCATCGATATCGAAGACGAAGCGAAGGAAGCGTACGAGCGCCGGCGAAAAGAGGAACTGGACCGGCAGGTATCGATCGCTGATTTCTAGAGTTGGCTCTGGATTTCCGCCCGAATCGCATCCTGATACGTACGGTCACCCTCTGGCGGCGATACGACCGTCCCGTTGACAACGACACCCGGCGTTCCAGAGATACCATGAGAATTCCCGCGCTCTTTGTCCGCTTCGACTGGTTTTCGATAGTACTGGTTTTGGACATCCTCCCAGACCGAATCTGAAACGCCTGCCGTCTCTTCGAGTGTCGTCCGGATCAGGTCCGTTGACGCGTTCTGGGACTCGAACATCTGGTCGCGATACGACACGTGGGCAGATGCCCCCGCTTCGACACCAGCTGTAACGCCCGCCATCGCAGCCAACCATGAGTTGTTACCGACTGGGATTGGGTAGTCATAGAACTGGAACTGCACGTTCGGATCGGACGACGATCGGACAAACTCGTCGACTAGCTGTTGTTCGGTGCCACTGTGGAAATCGTGGCAGTGCGGGCACTCGTAATCGGTGTAGAGTTCGACAGTAACAGACGCGTCCTCGGGGCCACGAGACGGCCGCGGAGCAGCAGACGGCGCAACACCGTCCGGTGCTGGCGTAGCATTCTCACCAGATCCACCAAGACAGCCAGCAACCGAGCTGATAGCGACAGCAGTACCAGACAAAACCGCTCTTCGGGACCAATTATCCATACTGCAAGTTACTAGACGGAAGACCTTGATCATGACGGTTGGGTTCTCAAATTTTGTATCAAGAGCCCCCTCATCGACAAAATAGAAGCTCAAGAACAGCTACCGACAGATTGACAGACACCGGGATAATCAGCTACAATAATCAGATGGAGCCGGGTCGTATCCACCAGGAGTTTCCCGCGCCGAGTTATCGCGGCTATCAGAAGCAGTCACTCACCCAAATCAAGAAGGCGTACCAGGACGGCAATGACGTGGTCCTGATCCGAGCCCCGACAGGCAGTGGGAAGAGTCTCTTGGCCCGCGCCATCGCCGGGTGTGCAGATCACGCTTCGGAAGTTGACAGTGATGATGCCGCCACAGATGCCTATTACACCACGCCCCAGGTGTCCCAGATCGACGACGTCGCCGAAGACGAGTTACTCTCAGATTTTGACGTCCTGAAGGGGAAAGGCAACTACGACTGCATTCATCCCGACGTTTCCGACGGTGTCCCCGTTCACGAAGCCCCCTGCAACCTGCAGAGTAGCTTCGATTGTGACATCAAGCACCGCTGTCCCTACTACGAGGATCGGGAAGTGGCAGAGACTGGCCGCTTTGCCGCGATGACGCTCGCCCTGTTTCTCGAGTCTGCTATCACTGGCATCTTCGAGGACCGAGACGTGATCGTGATCGACGAAGCCCACGGCCTCCCCAAGTGGGCCGAGATGTACGGCTCCATCACGCTCGGTCCCGATACCGTGCCGAACTGGAATCGGATTCCAACCCCCTCGATCAACAGCATCACCGACGCCGCCCAGTTCGCCGGCCACATTAACGCCGAACTGGAGCAGACAAGGATTGACCTGAAAGGAAAACCGAACCTCAATCCCGACGAAGGGGCCCAGCTGAACGAAACCGAGCGCCTCCTGCGAGACCTCTCGTGGTTCCTCAACGAGTACCACAACTCCGAGACGGAAACGCAGTGGCACGTCAGTCAGGGAGACGACGGCGCCGTGACGGTCAAGCCGATCAACCCCGAACGCCTGCTCTACCACACACTGTGGGACCGAGGCAACAAATTCGCCCTGCTGTCAGCAACGATTCTCAGCCGTCGGTCATTCTGCCGGGAAGTCGGACTCGACCCCGATCGAGTCGCGCTGGTCGATATCGATCACACGTTCCCCCTCGAACACCGGCCCCTATACGATATCATGCAGGGGAAGATGACGATGGACGAGCGCGACGAGACAATTCCAGACATTGCCGAAGCCATCGCGAGGGTCATGGCTAAACACCCGGACGAAAAGGGGCTGATCCACTGCCACTCGTATGGAATTCAACAGAGACTGTATGATTATCTTACATATATCGCCGGCACATCCCGGCTCAGAGATCACGATAGCGCCGACCGAGACCCCGCGCTCGCTGATTGGAAACGGTCCAGCGACCCCGACGTCTTCCTGAGTGTCAAGATGGAGGAAGCGCTCGATCTCAAGGACGATCTCGCTCGGTGGCAAGTCCTCTGCAAAGCGCCATACCCGAATACGATGGACCCCACCGTCGACAAACGAGTCAACGAGAACGGCGACTGGGCATGGTACTACGGGACAACGCTCGCGACCGTCATGCAAGCCTGTGGACGAGTTGTCCGGTCCCCAGACGACTGGGGCGCAACGTACGTAGCCGACACAAGTTTTGAGGACCTCTTCAACCAAACTCGAGATCGGATGCCTGGCTGGTTCCGGGAACAAGTCGAAGCCATGGAACAGCCAGACCTCCCCCAGATCGCTCAACACTAACCTTTCGTTGACGGGCGCGCTGGACACGGCGTAGTACTTATACTACAATAGCACATGTAATACACCATGGGGAGTGTCAGTTTCCGTGTGCCCGACGAGGTGAAAGCACGGATGGAAGAACACGACGAGGTGAACTGGAGTGCAGTCCTCCGTGACCACATCGAGGAGGAACTACACAGTCTGGAATCGCGAAATATCGCCCACGCAGTTGCGACCAGCGAGCGACTGAGCAGTGCCGTCGACGCCGACGAGGTGGCGACGACCAACACGGCAGAACAGATCCGTGAGTTCCGCGACACCCGATACGGAGAGGAACAGACCTGATGGCGGACATCGTCGTCGACACTAGCACTGTCGTGAAGTGGTACATTCCCGAACAGCATCACGAGCAAGCCCGAACACTTCGTGACGATTTCCTCAACGGCAAACACGACCTGTGCGCACCGGCGCTCATGCCCTTCGAGGCCGTCAATGCACTCAACTACAGCGGCCACTACGATGGTGAGCGCCTTCGCGAGGCCGCACACTCGCTGGACAACTACGGTATCGAACTTGTCGCGTTCGGGTCGGTCGGCCCCATCGCGGAGATCACGAATGCTGTGGACATCACGGCGTACGACGCTGCCTATGTGGCACTCGCCGTCGAACGGGATGAGATAGCCTACACCGCTGATGGAAATCTCTTACAGGATCTGGACGGGAGTGAGTACGAGGACACCGTCGCCCACATCCAGACCTACTGAGCGATGAGTTGCGTTTCCTGCTGCATACACTCTCTATATTGCCTACACCGACAGAACAGCGCTACTGATTTTGAACCAACTGGAATATCCATTCAGAGAGTTCATCCGATGTGATCGGGTCGATCTCTCCGTCATTACCCACCAACGGTGATATCTTGTCGCCAGCCATCAACAGCGAAAAGTCAAGATCCTTCTTTGCAGGGCGGAGCAGATACGTTCGGTTCCCGTTGTGGACAGTCGCTTCACGTCGAATCTCTCCCTTTTCTTCGAGTTTGCTGGCGATCCGACTTCCAGTCCGACTACTCACGTCGAGTTCCTTCCACAACTCGCTCTGATAGAGGGCTCTGCGATCCTTGATCAATTCGAGAGCGCGGTCCTGTTGGGAGTCCGATTGTGAGTCCCCAGCTGCACTGGACGCAGGTTGAGATACCTCCTCGGTTGCCGATTGTCGAGTCTGAGAATCCTCGTCGGGTGACTCGTCAGTGTTTGCTGTCTGGGCATCCGTTGGCGATAGAAGATAGGTCCGTCGCCCATTTCGCGTGGTTTCGGTTCGTTCGATTAATCCCTTCTCGGCAAGCGCAGTCGCAAGGCGACTGCCTGCCCGACTGTTGGCGTCTAGCGCTTTCCAAAGTTCGCTCTGGGTGATTTCGCCCCGCTCCTGGATCAACTCCAAAGCCCGTTGTTGTTGCGTCGTAAGATCAGCAGTCGCATTCATTAACTAGATTCACTAATTTGTTAGCCATCCGTCTTATGATCTCTTTTTCTTGTGTCCTCGCGATTGGAGCGATGGTCAACCAAGTCCCGCTCGCGATCGATCGTTCCAGCAGTGTCCAAGACCTCAAAGACGCTGTTCGACACCACCTCGCTGACGATTCGTACGGGCGACCGCCAATCGAATACGATGCGCCGCCCCGGATCAGCGACCCTCTCGAAGCCGAGAAAGCCCTCAGTCGGCCAGGGCACAACTGCAGTGGTCGCAATCTCGGCGTCGTGATCAGTTTCAGGGGGAACCGGCCGTTCGCAACGGTCGGCCGTGGTGAATCGCCAGACGGAACTTGATTTCACTGGTTCACTGCCTGCGTGATGTTGTAAACTGCACACATCAAGACGAGTTCTCGAAATTCACCGTACCAAGTTCGCGCACGCACGGTGTCGCCGAGCGTGCGCTTGATCGTCGAGAAAACGGTCTCACACATCGCTCGTTGGCGGTATCGAGGCCCATCGATCCGCGCGTTGTGCGCGTGGTCGATGGGCCGGAACTCACGATGTTTGATCAGCGGTCTTACGCCCTCTTCGCGGAGTTTTTCGCGCGAATCCATCCAGTCGTAGCCTTTGTCGGCGGCGAGGCTGGCAAGGTCGCCCGCGTTACGGCGGGCGACCTGCCAGCCGAGCTGTGTGTCGTGCGTTTTCTCGGTCGTACAGTGAACGTCCAGAATCGCGTGACTGTCTGTGTCCACGAGAGCTGTTGTTTTGAGCGTTTGAACCCGGTAATTCGTCCGGCGGCAGTAGTGTTTGCTGGCGTTTTCGCGGTCGAAGAACGTCGCGTCGATGGCGGCGTGTCCACTCGGGTCGTGCAGCTGCGCCGAATGGCGCAGCAGCACTCGCCAGAGTGCTGTCTTGATCCTGTCAAACCACTTCACTAGCGTTGAGTAATGTGGGAGATCGGCCGCTTCGAGGCCGATCTCCCCGAGAATATGTGGCATCTCGCTCAGCAAATCAAGTGCTTCTCGGTAGGATTTCTCCAGGTAAACCCGCAGAAAGTGCAGCGACAGCACCGCAGACTCGGCGAAGCCGCCACCCCCTTCGGGGGCGGCGACTTCGCCTTGCCCACCAACAGCATTTTTAGCCAACTGAACGACTTTGCTCGTGAAGCGGGAGATCTTCGACATGGACATCGCCGGTTTCCCGCTTCTTACTCCTAGTTCTAACGGTCCAGGCCGACGCGGTCCAGCGATTCACCAGAGCCGGACGAACTTCTTCGACACAGCGAACGATTACTCTACCGGCGAATGCGAGTCAATCTTCGGTAGTTACTGGCGGACGCTTATCTGTAGAAGCGAATATTTGGGGTTTTGACTCTCTCTAATTACAGGTCCCGGTTTTCGTCACTCGGACAACTCACCCCCGATCTTCCGAAGGTATCGACGGCTACAGATGAATGCTATCGGATGACGACCGCGAAGAACATCCGAACCTCCAGCAGGCACTCGTACAGGGCGATCAAACATGAACGCTCATACAGCCTTGAGCTGCTGGGTGGACGCAATTGACCTCTACCAAGTATCGTTAGGGACTACAGACGCCAATCGAACAGACGCTTCGCACCTGGCTGCATCGGCGATGTGGACCTACCAGTTCGTAGACGTGCTACACAGCAGGGACACACCCGGTCTTGAACGGTTCGCGACCAAGAGCACCACTACAACGGGCTCCACCGAGAGGATGCGATATTTCCCGCTGGCGAAAAAGGAGGCCATTGGGCCCCACTCCGTGGAGTCCGCTCGCACGCGGCGCCCCGGCCCGCCAGCACGAACAGTTGGACGGGGCAACGTGCGGTGAGACCATATCCTACTTCCATGACATGCCCCATCTCCAGGGTGGTGGCGACATGATCGACGAACAGCTTGGGGAACTCGCTGCGGAGGCGGGGGTGACGATGGCACGGATAGATCTCGCATGGTTCCTCCGGCAGAACACGATCGACGTTACGATTATCGGTACCACCAGGATCGAGTACCTCGAAGATGCCGTTGGGGCGACCGACCTCGGTCTCTCGAACTCGGAGATTGAGTCCCTCGAGGAACCGTACGAACCGCTCCCTGTAGCCAGCCAAGACTGAGGAGTGACAGGGACCGCCTGCCCAAGAATGGCCTGCGGAACTCAGAACAGATCGACGGTGATCTCTCGTGTTTCGAGGTCGTCGACGAACGCCTCGGCGTCGGTTTCGATGGCCTCGAACGTGTCGTAGTGGACGGGTAAGACAAGATCTGGGTCGACCGATACGGCGAACTCGGCGGCCTCGTGGCGGTCCATCGTGAAGTGTCCACCAATCGGTGGGATGAACACGTCAGCCTGAATCCCCTCGTGTTCTGGAAGAAAGTCAGTGTCGCTCGTGAAGTAGATGGTCGTGCCGTCGATGTCGAGTAGGAGGCCGACGACTTCACTTTCGGCGTGGAACGGGGCGCCGTCCTCGTCGACGTGCGGCCCGTCCGCCGCATTGTATGCGGGGACCGCCTCGACATCGATGCCACCAACTGTAACCGACTCGCCGTACGGGAGTTCGATGACGTCCCTATCGAGTGCTGTAGTGTCGATGGTCTCGTAGGCGACAACCGTGGCGTTGGGACTGGCGACGGCGTCGATCCCGTCGGGGTCGTAGTGGTCGGGGTCGTCGTGAGTGC
The DNA here is from genome assembly GCF_900110215.1 of Halorientalis persicus. Taxonomy (GTDB): domain Archaea; phylum Halobacteriota; class Halobacteria; order Halobacteriales; family Haloarculaceae; genus Halorientalis; species Halorientalis persica. Next base: position 105,120 of record NZ_FOCX01000009.1, read on the forward strand.
TGAACACGACATCCCCGTCGTGGGGTTCGTCGTCGAGAACGTCGCTCCAGGGGTCGATGTAGAGGACGCGACCGTCGTCGGTTTCGATTCGAACCGAAGCATGTCCGAGGCGCTCGAACGTCAAGCCGCCTAACTTACTACTCATACGGGGTGGTGTTGTAGCGTTCCGATTATGAATGTGTTCCACGCCGAACTCTTGCGGTTGACCGGTGGAAACACGGTCTCGACTATTGCGGCAGTGTTTGTCGGCAGCGTTCGCTCAGGGTTCTAGGACGACCCGGAACCGCGCCTCATTCTCGACCATGCGCTCGTAGGCCGCCGCGACCTGGTCCAGCGGATAGGTCTCGATTTCGGGGGACACGTCGCGCAGCGCACTGAATTCCAGGGTGTCTTGGGAGTCACGGGCGTGGCCGGAGGCCCACCCTTCAACGCCGCCGCGGGTCTGGACAAGCGTGTTGGCGTCTACCTCGATAGGGCCACCGGGAACGCCGACCACGACTACGGAGCCGTCGATGCCGACGCCGTCGACCACCGATGAGATGGCGTCGCTGGAGGGGGCCGTGGCGAGGACGACCTGTGCGCCGCCGAGGGCTTGTAACCGCTCGGCGGGGTCAGTCTCGGCGGCGTTCACGAAGTGGTCTGCACCAAGCGAGCGCGCGAGGTCCTCCTTATCGGGGCTCTGTGAGATCGCGACGGTTTCGTAGCCGGCGGCGTGGGCGTACTGGAGTCCGAGGTGGCCAAGACCTCCCACGCCCTGGACGGCCACGAGGTCGCCCGGTCGGGCGTCGCTGTTCCGCAGGGCGTTGAACGTCGTGACGCCGGCACAGAGCAGCGGCGCGGCGTCGGCTGCATCAAGCTCCTCGGGCACCGCTGCGACGGCCTCGCTCGGAACGGTCACGTACTCGGCGTACCCGCCGTCGAACGTGATGCCCGTTATCTCGCCGTTCTCACACTGGAGAAAGTTCCCGCGGCGGCAGGGCTCGCAGGTGAAACAGTGGCCGCCGTGCCAGCCTGCGCCGACTCGGTCGCCCTCGGCCCAGGTGGTGACGCCCTCACCCGTCGCATCGACGCAACCGGCGATCTCGTGACCGGGGACGTGGGGAAAGCTGATTCCTGGATACGTTCCTTCCTTGGCGAAGACGTCGCTGTGACAGATTCCACAGGCTTCAACGGCGATCCTGACCTCGTCTGGGCCGGGGTCGGGAACGTCACGTTCGACGAGTTCGAAGTCCCCGCCCGCTTCCGGAACGATTACGGCACGCATCGTATCAGACATAACACCGGTCTTATGTCTTGGATGCCGAAAAAGACTGTCATCTCGGGTTTTTCGATAGAATCCGTGGCGATTCTATCAGGGGATTTTTTGGGGTACTCGTCCGCATTGTTTGTATGCGACTCGGCTATCACTGTGCGTCGTTTCACTTTCCCGAAAGCGATGCGTCGGCGTTTGAATCGGCGATATCGCTGGCGCGACGGCTCGATGAGGCCGGCTTCGATTGGTTTTCGACGATGGACCACCTCTGGCAGTTGCCCTTCGTTGGACAGCGCGACGAACCCTACTTCGACGCGTACACGACCCTCCCGGCCGTCGCTCGGGAGACTGACCGGATGGAGATGGGCGCGCTGGTTACTAGTCCCCACTACCGGAACCCGGCCATGCTTGGCCGCCAGCTGACGACGCTCGACCACGCCAGCGACGGGCGGGCGGTATTCGGGATCGGTGCCGGCTGGTTCGAAGAGGAGTACGACGCCTACGGCTTCGAGTACCCCGATCCGGAACGACGCGTCCACGATCTCCGGGACACTGTCTCGCTCGTCCAGGCAATGTGGCGCAAGTCCTCCCCACTGAGCCACGAGACGGACAGGCACAGCGTCGAGGACCTGTATCTGGAACCCAAGCCCGTACAGGATGGTGGACCCGACGTACTGGTCGGCGGGGGTGGCGAGGATCTGCTCCTGAAGGCTGTTGCCGACCTCGCCGACCGGTGGAACGTCCCGGGAGTGAGTCCTGATGCCTTCGAGCGGAAGCTCGGGATCCTTGCGGAATACTGCGAGCGGTTCGGCACGGATTTCGACGCGATCGAAAAGACCGTCCTGCAGACGGCAGTCATTCGTGACTCGGCCGAGGCAGCGCATGACGCCTACGAGCGCCTCCAGCGGGAGACCGCGGCTGCTGACCCGACACCCCGTGACGATCACCGGGGGCTCGTTGGCACTCCCGAGGAGGTGCTCGATGGGCTGGAGACGTTTGACGAGCTCGGTGCCGAGATGGTCATGGTCCGGGCCGAGCGGAACGATCCCGAAACGATTGACCATCTCGTCGAGGACGTCCTCACGAGTATGGACTGACTGGCGCCGTCGAAACCTACGGCGGCTGCTAGCCGCTCTGTGACATCCTCACACGGCCTACTGTGAAGCCGTGGGATTCCCACGTTGGGATATTAGGGTCTACCCCAGTCTTCATCAGCACGAATGTTCTTCGGATCGCCGATTGCTATCTTTGCTCAATTATATACACCGTTTTCAAGATAGGAATGGATACTCTGGTGAACTGGTGTTAGGTCTGGTTGGGTTCTTGTTGCACGTCGAGAAAATGTACCGAGAATAAACGTACTCAGTGTCGTAGCGACATGATTTGGATCTACGTCTCTGAACTCACCTTCATCAATCCCGCGCTGAATAATCGTTGCTAAGTGCTCCTCATGACGGTTATCAATCGCTAAAATTCGATCTCTGTAGTCCGGATCATGAGTTGCTTGTGCCCGAACCTGAATGAAAACTCTAAGTAGATCATCAGATGGGGGGTTAATTTCAACAGCAGATGAAGAAGCACGTTCACCTAATAATATGCTATCTAAGATGGCTTCTAAGTGCGTTTTTGGATCTATATCTGATGTTTGAATTAGGTCTGATTCGATCATGTCAAGAACATACTCAACAAATGATAATAGTAGATCGTCTTTGTCTGAGTAGTGATGATAGACAGATGCCTTCTGCAAACCAACTTCATCTGCAATACGCTTGATAGAGAGTCCAGAATATCCCTCTTCCTGTAAAACTTCAAATGCAGCCTGCAGTATCTCTTCTTGTGTATCCGTTGGCGGATCAGCAAAGAGATCTTCCGAAACCATACTATTGTAGTTGAGGAACGAGATTGTGAAGATTCCGGTCACCAGTTCGCGAAGCTGAATATAAAAATTTTTAATCAACCAAGCGTTCGTTAGTCCTGTTATAGCCAATGGCCATCACTAAGCCAGCATTCTACAGTAACATAGACTTAGAAAGGCAACTAAACTCGCATCGTCACGATCAGCTGTCAAACGGATTTTCGTTGATGCAGCACAACTAAGTCACCGACTTCTTGAAACAAATGTCACGTACGTTACCATACTCATATGTATCGTCCCGGCATATGATTATTATTGTTGCAGTGCTGGTTGCACTGGCTACAGTACCACTTCCAGTAGTAGCAGCTGAAAATCTCGTAACAGGCGAGCCAGAGATCAGTATTTCATCGCCTGATGCGACATTCGAGGCTAGCTCCTCACAGACTCTGTCACTGAGTGTCACCAATGATGGGGAAATCCGCAAAGGTGGACAACCAGAATACGAACAGGAAGTCCAAACGGCGCGTAACATGCGGATTGAAGTCTTAGAGGATCGCATTGATGCGCCGATTGATATCAAAACGGGGTCTCAGACTGTCAGCAGGTTAGCTAGTGGTGGGACCGCATCATTACAATACCAACTTGAGATCGGCGATGCGAAGCCAGGTACATATCGGATTCCTGTCGAGGTTTCGTATGAGCACACTCGTGCGATTACATATGGACCGTATCGTGATACAGAACGTACAGAATCAGAAGACGATGACATACAATACATCACAATTACAATAGAAGATAAACCTCAGTTCAGCATCGTCGACACTGATACCAATGCTATCCATGCAGGCGACAATGGTGAATTTGCGTTTTCGCTCAAAAACACTGGAACCAGAGAAGCGACCGATACACGCGTTACACTATCGACACAGACATCCGGGGTCTACTTCGGGACGGGGGCTAGCCCCTCACAGACCACATCCGTGTTTCTGTCCTCGCTTGCGCCAAATGAGACACGCCGCCTCTCGACTGAGATGGGAGCCAGCACCGATGTCTCGGCTGGTACATACCCAATTGTAGTAACTGCCGAATACGAGAATGACAACGGAATTACTGAAACATCGGATCAGCTACAGACGGGGATAACTATTCAATCGGAGCGTAAATTCACCCTTCAGAACCTGTCCACGACGGATTTCCGCGTTGACGAGCCAGAAGCACAAATCCAAGGGGAGCTAGTTAACGAGGGTGATAGTACTGTCCATAACGCCGTTGTCCAGATGAATCAAAAACAGGGGATCACTATCACAAACGGTGAGTCTGCAGTCGGTGATCTCGGTCCCGGCGACGCAGTGCCTATCTCATTTACTGTAGATATTCCTCCATCTGTCGAGCCAAGTACCCAGTCGTTTAGCTACACAGTTGAGTACGAAAACGCCGATGGTGATGTGCTCACAACTTCGACGCCAATCCGAAAATCGCTCCAGATCGAACCAGAACGCGATCGGTTCAAGGTTGTAGGAGTTAACACCTCAGTTGCATCTGGAGGAAGCGGCACACTCACTGTGAGCCTGCGTTACACTGGGTCTGAGCCTGTCAAGAATGCAAATGCGAAACTATTCACGAGTGACCCACTTTCGGCATCTGATGATGGTGCCTACCTTGGAAGGGTTGAACCGAACGAAACTGTGTCTGCAACATTCCAAGTCAGCGCTACAGACGATGCACTCAACAAGTCATACAGTTCCTCGATTGAGGTTCGATATGACGAACAGGATGGCGATACACGCTTTACAGGCTCACTCTCTGTAGGTGTGCCTGTCAAGGAATCATCCGGTGGGATTCCGTTCCTCCCAGTTGGCCTCCTTGCGGGTGGGATTATTCTCGCTGGTGGATTTGTCGTCTATAAACGGAGATAGTAGAACCAACGATGTGGGACCTTCGCGATCTCTTCCGAAAGTTGGGAAAGACCATTCAAGCCCGGCCAGTCCTCACGCTTCTCTTCGCTATTGGATTGGTTGGAATTGCCATCACTGGCGCTGCACAGATTGAAAATGTTACTGGCACCGAAGCCTTCGTTGGCAGTAATCCGACACTCGATACCTATCAGGAGACATTTGATCGTGGGAGTGTTGCAACACTAGTCAGAGGTGAGGTTTCAGAGCCTGCAACAATGCGGGCGATCGATCGCTATGATCGGCGGCTGTCACAGACTGAGAACGTAGAGCAGGTTGTCAGTCCTGCTGATCGCGTTCGTCGTGAGTATGGACGCATTCCGGATTCGGAGGCAAAAATCAGGGCAGTCGTTGGGACCTCTGACTCCACGATTGTAACCACCGTTCTCAGCTCGGATCTAAGCCAGCAAGAAACCCGGCCAGTCTACACGAAGGCCACAGAAGCGCGTGATTGGGCGCAGTTCCCGAGTGATATCGAAGTCACGATCACAGGCCAACCAGCCTTCTCGGCACAGCTATCGTCGCTAATCCAGCAGAGTACACAACAACTCTTGGGGCTGGCGGTTGGTCTAATGATTATTGCTCTGTTTTTCTTGTTCCGCGGGGTTCGACTACGTCTCCTTCCAATTGTTGCTGTCTTTACTGGCGTCATCTGGACGTTCGGAGCGATGGGGTATGCTGGCGTCCCGAACTCGACGCTGACAAGCGCTGTGTTCCCGATTCTTATCGGATTGGGGATTGACTATTCAGTCCAGTTCCATGAACGGTATGAAGAGGAACTCAGCAACGCTCCACCAAAAAAAGCACTACCAAAGGCGTTGAGTGGTATCGGACCACCGGTTCTGATCGCTGTTATCGCAGCTGCCCTCGGGTTTGGGGCGACATGGTTCTCGACGCTTGGAACGCCAGCCTTTGTCTGGTTCGCCCAGACTGCCATACTTGGTGTACTCCTCACATTTATAGCTGCGATACTAATACTACTACCACTTCTAACGCTATATACACGGTGGCGGAAGCCGGATGAGGGTTCGTCAGACACAGCAGCATCGCCAGATGCTAAAGACCAGCAAGCCCACGACACTGCGTCAACCACGCAGTCTGATATTGGCACGATGGGACAAACCCTTGGACGAATCTCTCGAATTATGGCGTCGCATCCCTTTGCTGTCCTTGGTATTGCACTTATCCTCACAACGGGTGGCTTCTATGCGGGGTCTGATCTGGAGACGCTGGCTGATACCGAGGAGTTCATTCCACAGGATCTCCCTGCTCTGACTGATCTGCAGCAGTTCCGGTCAGAAACTGGTGGTGGCAGCAGTGTTCAGTATAGTGTCCTGGTGAGTGGCGACCAACTTCAAGATCCAGAGACATTACGTTGGATGGAGCGCTATCGCGCTGTGGCTGTCGGGAAACCCTTGATCACAGGAATGGAGACGCCAGCAACGACGATCAAGGAATACAATAACGGAACACTGCCCAAAACTAAGGGTGGTGTCGACCGAACCCTAGCCCGGATTCCAGCAGAGGATAAACAGCGCTTCTACAACGACGGGTATGCCCACATCACAGTTATCGGTGCCCAGAATATGAACACCCAGGAGCAACTGGACCTCCTCGATAATGTTGACACAGCAACAGATCTGAGTCAACCACCTGCTGGAGTTGAGGCTGAGATCACTGGCCAAGCAGCAGCTGCGACTCCAGCAATCATCTCCCAGATCGAACAGCGGAACTTCACCACAGGGCTTGGGGTTGTGCTTGTCTTTGCAGCCCTATTGCTCTATTACCGGAATCTGCTCCGTGCCGTTGCTCCACTGGTTCCGATGCTGTTCGTGATCGGCTGGCAGAACCTATACATGGCCGTACTCTCGATTCCAGTATCGCCATTAGGCGCATCGCTTGGTGCGATGACTGTCGGCATCGGCGCAGAGTATACGATCATCGTCATGGAGCGATACTTCGAGGAAGTCAAGCAGGCTGGTGTGTCACGTCTCGATGCTGTTGAGACGGCTGGAGCACGCGTTGGTAAAGCCATTAGCGTTTCTGGTCTTACGACGATATTTGGGTTCTCAGCGCTAACGCTGTCACCCTTCCCGATGCTCTCGGACTTTGGCTTTCTTACTGTTGGCGTCATCTTCCTGACGCTCGTGGCGGCCATCGCAACGTTGCCACCAACACTGATTGTTCTCGGTCGCTTGTCTGATGTGATTGAAGAGCTTTGGACTTCAGAGCCAGCCCCACGTACGGTTGCTGAACAGTCAGACAAATAGGCTGCTACAGTGAACGCACCCCGGGGTCAAGCCCCGGGGCAGTCGCCTTGACCGCGCGTACAACTTCGGCCTTTTATTTCTATTTTTTTGAGAGTCGGGCTATAGTAGTCGCTAGAAATAATTACTATGAAAGAGCTCAATAGCATAAGGTCCTTAACCACCAATGTGTCTTCGAATCGATTGACACGCCGTCGACTGTTAGCGTCTAGCGTCGCTATCACACTCGGAGTAGCTGGCTGTGCGGAGTCTGACTCGACCTCGACGACGACCGCACCGCCGACCGAGGTGACGGGGACACCATCAGAGACGCAATCGCCGACTGCAACGGACACTGTACAGACAGTTGTGTCGATTCCCGGCGAGCGAGTTCCAGAGAACCTCGCTTTCGATAGCGACGGGGCGCTCTACTTCGGTATCACTACTGGTGAAGTCCGACGGTTGCCAGCAGAGCGCCTCAGTGATACCGGGTTGACGATCGACGACACAGAGCAGGTCGGGACGCTCCCAGAGGCTATAGGTGTTGAAGTCGGACCTGATGGAACAGTCTTTGTGGCTGTTGCAACTCAAGACGACCGTGCTGGCGTCTGGACTATCCCACCAGACAGTGAGGCGAATCAACTCGTCCAGATAAGTGGGTTCCCCAATGACATCCTCTATGACAGCGATGAGGACCGGGTGTTGGTCACAGAGTCGAGTAATGGTCTGGTCTATGCAGTGAGCAAAGATGGCACTCGCGAGACGTGGCTCGACGATAACCGATTAAGTACTGAGAGCTTCGGGGCTAATGGAATTACCCGCACCGCCGACGGAACAATCTATGTCGCTGTAACGCGAGCAGCGAACCAGACCGGCCGACTGATAGAAGTACCTGTCCAATCAGACGGCAGTGCCGGTAACGCGACGACATTCTTCGAGGGGGAGGCCGTCTTCGGCGCGGATGGCATCACGGCTCAAGACGGTGCTATCTACGTCGCTGCGAACAGTCAGAATCGAATCCTTCGAGTCACTGAGGATGGCGACACGACGGTGTTAGCTACCAGCGATGACGGACTTGTATTCCCGTCAGATGTACTGTTTAGGCCATCCAGTAATGATCTCTATATCTGCAACTTCGCGAGTGATTCTCCGGAGGATGGTGCAATCCTCAGAACGCGGCTCCGAGTGTGAACTACCCCTGCCTACTCGCCGCCTTCGGCGGCTCCTTGAGCTGAATAGCAGGCGCTGTATCCCCTCCCTACTGCGCTACTCGGTCGCTCCGCTCCCTGCGTTGCTCCTTGAGGAAGGGGGCTTAGCGCCTGCTATTCAGCTAATTTATAGACTGAACAGGCGAAATACCACGCCGTTCACGGCGTGGATACGCGCCGTCACTTCGGGAAACAGACCACCGTTCAACCGCCTGCCCTGAGTTTCCCACGGTGACGTTTAAGTGATAGGCCGCCCAACTTGTGAGTAGGAATCAGTCGGAACGGAGCGGATTCCGACCCGTCCTTCGGAGGCGGCCTGTCCGCCCACGTAACGAGGTCGTTCGGAAATCGAAGATTTCAGTGATCACGAGAAGCTCCGCTTCTCGGACGACAGTATCCGAAAGAGCAGGCGGTGAACGTCACATCCTCGTAGGGTGTGCCTCTGTGCCGACTGCTCACAGCGACTCAAAAGGTACCCCCAAGTCTGCCGACGCCTGCTGGGGTCCCCGTGGCAAAAACAACACCGGGACGCCGTACATGGCTGAGGATAGGGGTAACGGCCACTTGGCATGGCCAGCAGTCCACCAGTCCGATACCGTGGGACTACCCGTGCCCGAAAGGTCTAGTGGTCCGGTGACTGGACTGCACACCTGAAACTCCCACCGCTCGGGATTCCCCCGCGTTCACGCGGAGGAGTATGTCAAACGTTAAAAAGCGCAACAACGAACAGAGTATCTACTCCCCCCTAGCGTGTTGCCTCGAGTGGTGTTTTTCGCACCCAGAGAGGGCGAGGGCTCCATTGAGAGTCCTCAGGGGTAACAACCGTGAGTCAACAACAGAGAGTCGACAACGTCTCAATCGACGACTTCCCTGTCGATATCAACAACACGCAATCAGGGAAGGTCGATTCCGGCGACGTCCCTGACGAAATCGAGTCCATCACCCGTGGGTTCTTCCAGAACGACGGATGGTGCTTTCGTCTTGTCCCAATCGGTACATCCGCTATCGCTGTGTCCGAAATCCGAAGGCCTTTCACTGACTAACCAGTTAGTCAATACTGAGAACACCTGATGACCTCCACAGTTGCTGCTCACCGCAGACCGGGACGTTGGAATCTGTCGATATCTCGATTCCACGGTCCCCGATTAGCTCTAGCTGGTGACGGGCCTACTACCCTCATCCCAGCACTGACCGGCAGCCGTACAACGTTGGGCACCTGGTCGCAGTTCACCCGGAGGTGGCCGTGATGAGCGTTCGAGAACGGGTGAGTTCTCTGTTCAAGGGGCACGAGGAGTTCGATCTCACGTCGGGGGGCATTGGGAAGCCTCTGTTCTTCCTGTCGCTCCCAATCGTCATCACGAACCTCTTCCAGACCGCATACAATCTCGCGGACACGTTCTGGCTCGGCCAATACAGCACGAATGCACTGGCGGCGATCAGCTTCGCATTCCCGATGGTGTTCTTGCTCATTTCGCTGGGAATGGGTCTTTCCGTCGCTGGTAGCGTCCTCGTCGCACAGCATACCGGGGCCGAGGAAGAAGCCGAGGCCGAATACGCGGCCTCGCAGACGATTACGTTCGCGATTCTCGCGTCGATTCTCCTCGGCGCGGTCGGATACGTCCTCGTCGAGGAGTTGCTTGGACTGCTCGGTGCATCTCCGGCTGTCCTCCCAATGGCCACCAGCTACATGGAGGTCATCTCACTGGGGCTGCCCTTCATGTTCGGCTTTTTTGTTTTCATCGCGCTCATGCGGGGCTACGGGGATACGATCACTCCGATGCTCGTGATGTTCGGCTCGGTGGTCCTCAATATCGTCCTGGACCCATTCATGATCTTCGGCTGGGGGCCGTTACCTGAGCTCGGGATCGAGGGTGCTGCAATCGCGACCGTATTCTCACGTGGGCTCGCGATGCTGGTCGGACTCGCGATCATGTTCCAGGGCACTCGTGGTGTGCAGATCAATCTGCGCGATATGGCACCCGATCTCACGTATCTCCGGCGGCTGGTTCGGATCGGGCTCCCTGCATCTATCGAAGGCACGGGTCGTGCACTCTCGATCAACCTGCTGTTGTTCATCGTGGGGATGTTCCCGACGACGGTCGTCGCCGCTTTCGGGATCGGGACGCGCGTATTTTCGGTGATTTTCCTGCCGGCGGTCGCGGTGGCCCGCGGGGTCGAGACGATGACCGGACAGAACATCGGCGCGGACAAACCCGACCGTGCCGAGCAGGCGGCCGGCCTGGCAGCGAAAGTCCTCTTTGGCGTTCTCTCCGGAGCGGGCATCCTCGTGTGGGTTGGTGCAGCACCGATTGCGAGCGTGTTCACGACGGATCCCGCTGTCGTCGGTGTGACCGAAGAGTTCTTGCGCTACGTCGCGCTCACCTTCGGCTTCATCGGTGTAATGCGAGCGTACACGGGGAGCTTCCGGGGGGCCGGGAAGACCCTGACCGCCGCAGCGATTTCTGTGGTGATGCTCGGCGTGATCCGCTTACCCATCGCTTGGGTTGCGGCCGGGGCGATCGGTGAGACCGGCATTTGGCTGGCGTTCGCCATCTCGAACATCGCTGGGGCCGTGATCGCCTACCTGTGGTATCAGCGCGGGACCTGGCGAGAGGCCGACCTCACAGAGCGCGGGCCTGACATTGACGCGTCCGAATCAACGGCGACGGATGATTAACCCAGATCATTCTACCAGCAGGAAATCCCGGCGTTCGCTCCGGGGAGGGGCCACTGTCAGAACACCTAAGTCTGGTCTGTCCCAATATTCGATTATGACTAACCAGTCAGTCAGTCTCCCTGCTGGATGGTCACCAGCGTCCGGAGGTGATCTCGACGGGGCGAAAGTCTACGTGTACGATGTAACTGATTCGAAGCGCATCCTCGTTGGCCTCCACTCCCAGTCAAAGGAAGATACGGGACCCATTCAGCTTCGCGCCTCGACTATCGAGGAGAAAGCATCGGTCAACCGCCACGATTTCGTCGTCGCTGAGTACGACGACCCCTCAACGGCCATAGACGAGGTAGAAGCATTTATGGACCTTCTGAGCGAGTCGCTTTCGGCCGACCAGACAGAGGACGAACGACTCTTCGTCAGCGTACAGGAGCTCATCACTGAGTTCACGGCAGCCGAGTGTGGGTGGCGGTCGATCTTTTCACGAGGGGGGCTATGACTGATACTCACACCGACGACGATGGAGCGAGCAGAAAGAATGGCTCGGCGTATTCACGGATTTTGGTTCCGACGGATGGCAGCGACCTAGCGCGCCGAGCGCTCGAGGAGGCATGCACGATTGCCGGACTTACCGATGCGACGATTCACGTCCTGTATGTCGTCGACGATGCGGCGATCGCCGAACTCGCAACGGACGCGAGTCTCGATGAGGTGAGTCTCGACGCCGATGTCCACCGACTCTTCGATCGGTTTGAGGCGGTCGGCGAACACGCGATCGAGGACATCCAAACGACGGCAGGTGAACGAGGCGTCGACATCGTCACGGCGGTCCGACGCGGGATCCCCGACGAGGAGATTCTCGCATACGTAAACGAGCAGGACATCGACCTTATCGTGATGGGGACCCATGGGCGCCGTGGCGTCCAGCGGTATCTCCTCGGAAGTACGACGGAACGAGTCCTCCGGCGTGTAACAACGCCCGTCCTCGCAGTCCACGAGCAGAACGACAAAATGTGACCTGTGGTTCGAACTCGAGTCGCTCGTCGACGAAACGGCGTACGACGACGTCGTCGCCCCCACGGAACTGCAGATCAGTCTCAGCGATGGGTTGGACGACGCCGAGAGCGCTCGGCTCGATATCCAGTGAAGCGAACTGGGGATGTATTCGTTCCACTACGTCGATTGCGACGGCGTCAACTGGCGCTTCGATCCACCACACCGGGTTAGCTCTTTTCCCGCTGGCACGCCCGGAGCCGGCGGGACCTCACCCGTCCCAGAAGAAGGCGGTATCGAGGTCGTGGGGTTCGTGCCCGCCGCCCGTCAGCGCGCGGTCGAGATACGACTCCAGGCGGTCTCCGTAGTCGGGGTGTGCACACTCGTCGACTAGAAGACGAGCGCGCTCGCGGGGGCTGGTCCCCCGGAGGTCCGCGACACCGCGTTCGGTGACGACGGCGTCGACGTCGTGTTCGGTGTGGTCGACGTGGGGCACCATCGGGACGATCCGCGAGACGTCGCCGCTGGCTGCCGTTGAGGGAAGTGCGATCACCGACAGCGCGGCGTTGCGGGTGAAGTCGGCGCTCCCGCCGATCCCGTTGAGCGCGATCGAGCCGTCGACATGCGTGGAGTTGGTGTGCCCGTACAGGTCCACTTCCAGAGCGCTGTTGACCGCGATCACACCGAACCGGTCGATCAGCGCGGGGCTGTTGGACACGTCTGCGGGTCGCAGGACAACGTCCTCGGCGTACCGGTCGGCGTCGGCGAACAGGCGGTCCTGGCCCTCGGCCGAGAGTGCCAGCGACGTAGCACTCGCACACTTGAGCTGGCCCGCATCGAGCAGGTCGAGCAGGCCGTCCTGGATCACTTCGCCGTAGTAGATCAGGTCCCGGTCGCCGAAGTCCGCGTCGCCGAACGCGCTCATCAGGGCGTTGCCGAGACTGCCGACGCCGAACTGGAGGCGCACCGAATCACCGTGGATCGGTGAGCGCTCGACCTCCGTTTCGAGGAACGCCCGGAGGTTGTCCGCGATCGCCCGGTCAGTCTCCGTCGGATCGCGGAACTCGTAGGGCTCGTCGCGGTGATCCGTCTCGACCACCGCAGTCAGGGAATCTGGATCGAACTCGATCCGGGACCCCCCGATCCGCTCGCCGGGGCTCGAAAGCGGGACCGGATCGCGATCCGGCGGGAGCCCCGGCCGATACACGTCGTGAAACGCCGCCAGGTCCAGCGGCTGTGAACGGTTCAGTTCGACGATCAGTTCGTCGGCGTGGTCGACCCAGGCCGGCGTGTGCCCGAGCGACGTGGAGGGGATCAGCCAGTCCTCGCCGACGGCGACGGCCTCGACGACGGCCACGTCGGCCTCGGCGAGGTCGCCGAAGCCCACGTCGTCGGCGAGCGTCGAGATGTGGCGGTCGGCGAAGGCGATTCGCCCGTCGTTGAGCGCATCGCGGACCTGCGGGCGCGCCTGGTAGGGGAACCGCCTGGCGATGGCGTCGGCCTCCACGAGAGCCACGTCGATCTCCTCGCCGACGCTCCCGCCGCTGACGACGGTGAGCGCGAGGTCCCGGTCAGAGTCCGCCAGCGCCAGCGGGACGGCCTTGGGGTAACCGACGCTGCCGAACCCGCTCGTCAGCAGGGTGGCGTCGGCCGCGATCCGTACGGCCGCGGTCGCGGCGTCGACGGTCGGGAGGTCGCCCTCGGTGCGGGAGAGGTGACTCACTTCAGGTCCTCCGGTTGGGTGCCGACGCCGTCGGGCCACCCCGTCGGCTGTGCGGCGGAAGGGTTGGCGGACTCACGTTTCAATACCATGGGCGTCCGCTCAAGCGAGAGGACGAGGTCGTCGTCCTGGTTGTACGCGCGGAGTTCGGTGGTGACGATACCGACGTGATCGCGGGACTCGGACTCGCGCGTGTCGATCACCTCGCTCTCGGCGAAGATTGTGTCGCCGTGGAAGACGGGCGCGTGGTGGCGGATGTTATCGTAGCCGAGGTTCGCCGTGGCGTTGGCCGAGACGTCGACGACGCTCATGCCGACCGCGAGCGCGATGACGAATGTGCCATCGACGAGGCGCTCGCCGAACTCCGTCTCGCTAGCGTAGGCCTCGTTGAAGTGCATCGGGTTGAGGTTCATCGTCAGGTTGGTGAACCAGACGTTGTCCGTCTCGGTCACCGTCCGCCCGTAGGGGTGTTTGTATACGTCGCCGACGCTGAAGTCCTCGAAGAATCGGCCCTGCCAGCCCTGGACCAGTCGTCTGTCCTGTTCGCCGTTCGTGGTATCGTCGGTGTCTGTCATTGGTCTCTCGGTGTCGTCTATCAGTACGAGCGGGGCAGATCGAGTACGTTCTCGCCAATGTAGTTGAGCACGAGCTGCTGGGTGATCGGGACCAGCCGCGTCAGCCGCGCCTCCCGGAAATACCGCTCGACATCGTACTCGCGGGCGACGCCGAAGCCGCCGTGGGCCTGGACCGCCGCGTCGGCGGCCTCGAAGGCCGCGTCGGCTGCGAGGTACTTTGAGACGTTCGCCCGCGCCCCGACGGCCTTTGCGTCGCCGTCCCGTTCGCTGGCTGTGGCCGCGCTGTACGTCGTCTGTTTGGCGGCCTGGACCCGGGCGTAGGCCTCCGCTAGCGGGTGCTGGATCGCTTGGTTCTTCCCGATGGAGCGGCCGAACACCTCCCGCTCGGCGGCGTAATCGACGCCCGCTTCGAGTGCTGCCTCGCCGAGGCCGACGCACTCGGCAGCGATGACCAGCCGCTCCTCGTTGAGGCCGTCGAGCATCTGATAGAAGCCCTCGTCTGCCTCGCCGACGAGGCGGTCCGCCGGCAAGCGGAGGTCCTCGAACCACATCTCGTAGGAGTGGACGAAGTTGCTGGCGGTCTTGTCGATCCGTTCGATCGTCAGCCCGCCCCGGTCGAAGGCCTCCTCCAAGTCGATCAGGAACATCGAGATGCCCCTGGTGCGCTTCTCGACCTCTCCTTTGGGCGTCGTCCGGGCCATCAGGAGGATGTAGTCGCTGGCGTCGACCCGCGATATCCAGATTTTCTGGCCGTTGACGACGTACTCGTCGCCGTCGCGCTCGGCGCGGGTCGCTATCGATGTGGAGTCAGACCCCGCGTTCGGTTCGGTGAGGCCGAACGACTGGATCACCTCCTCGCCGCTGGCAAGTTTCGGCAGGAGTTCCTCCCTGAGGGACTCGCTCCCGTAGTTGACCAGCGGTGGGGTGTTGTAGATTGCGCCGTGGACCGCCTGCGCGGCGCTGAACCCGCCGCCGCTGGCGGCGATCTCCTCCATCATGACGATGACCTCCTCGGTCCCCATACCGGCCCCGTCGTACTCTTCGGGGATCAGCGCCCCGAACCAGCCTCCGTCGGCCAGTTCGTCGACGAACTCCTGTGGGTACTCCCCGGCGGCGTCCTTCTCGCGCCAGTACGACGCCTCGAAGTCGTCGCAGATGTCCCGTATCGAGTCCCGGACCAGCCGTTGCTGGTCGGTGAGCCGTACCGTGTCTCGCTGTACCATCTGACCACTTAAACCTGTATGAGAGCAGATATTAAAGGCACGGACTACTGTCCGTCGACGGTCACTGCCGCGGTCGCGTCCTCGGCGGTCCGGAGCGAGGAGAGCCGATCGTAGAGCGTGTCGACGGCGGTTTCAGTCAGCACAACGCCGGCACACTCCGCGAACTTCGTCCGCAGTTCCCCGTCGGAAAGGGGGTTCTCGTGAGTCCCCGGCGGGTCCTCCTGGCGGCGCTCGCGCGTCCCGTCGGTGGTATCGACCCGGACCACCGACGCGTGAGAGTCGTAGGGCAGCGACTCGTCGACGTCGAAGGCGACCCGCTCGCGGACGCGCTGGACGCCGGGGTCGTCGATGGCGTCGTCGCGGAACGCCGCCAGCCCGACCCGGTCGCGGACGACGCCGCTCGCGACGCAGTACTCCATGGAGAACTTCGCCTCAAGCCCGGTATCGGGGTCCGCGTGGTGGAGCGCGTCGGCAGCGCCCCGGGCGGCCGCGACCTCGATGCGATCGACAGCGTCGGGGGCCAGGTCCGCAGTCAGCGCCTGGGTGGCTGCGATGGCCGTGTGGGTGAAATAACAGCAAGGGAAGGCCTTGACGTGGATTCCCTCCTCACGGAGGCGAAAGCGTTCGCCGATCGAGAAGGTCCCGCGCTCGTCGGGCCCGTACAGGTCCCAGAATCCGCGTTCGCCGCTGATCGCGGCGTCGTCGGCGGTCAGTCCCTCGTGGGCGAGTCGCGCCGCCGTGACGCCGGCCCGCGAACACAGTCCCGCGTGGAGGGGTTTGGTCTCCGAGCCGAAGTTGCGTTTGAGGCCCGCTGGCATCGAGGCGGCCGCGGTCAGCGCGCGTTCGATGGCCGCGGCGTCCTGGTCCAGCAGGTGCGCGACTGCGGCCGCGGCTCCGAAGGTCCCGAACGTGGCCGTGGCGTGCCATCCGGCCTCGTAGTGAGCTGGACTGACCGGCCCCGCGACGGCGCACTCGGTCTCGAAGCCCGCGACGAAGGCGGTGATCAGGTCGCGGCCGTTGGCGTCGGCCATTTCGGCGACCGCGAGCAGCGGCGGTACGAGCGTCACGCTTGGGTGACCGTCCATCGCCCACGAGAGGTCGTCGTAGTCCAGCGCGTGACTGGCGGTCCCGACCCGCAACGCCGCCTCGGCCGGCGACTCATCGGTGGTGACGCCCAGCAGCGTCCCGGCCGCGGCGTCTCCGAGCGTGATCTCCGCGGCCGAGGCCACGGTCCGTCCAGCCCCCTCGACGGCTCCTGCCAGCGTCACGCCCACAGTGTCGAGGAACGCCCGCTCGACGGTCTTGACGACGCTCTTGGGGAGGTCCGCGTAGGAAAGGTCGGCGACGAATTCGCTCGCCACCGCTTCAGGTCGTGTCATGGCGCGTAGTGACCGACGCCGGTGGTTAAGCGTTTGGTCGGCAGCCGTCGTTCCGGAAGATCGAACGATATGTATTGTGTGATATTCTGCCACGTAGCACGGACGAAGGCGACGATGCGGGGGGACGGTCCGGACCGTCGCGACCATCTTCGATGTCGTCGAGGCGCTGAAACGCCCGGGCGCGCGAGGGCGTCGGCACTCGCGGCCGACCTCGGCGTCGCGAAGAGCACGGCCAACCGGCACCTCTCGACGCCTCTATACCTTGAGTACGTCACCCGCGAAGACGACGTGATCCACGTCGAGTTGCGGTTCCTCGACCTCGGGCAGCAGCGCAAATTCGATGTGTCTCACTGAATCGAACAGTGAAGTACCTCTGGGACAAGCCCTGAGGCTTCACCGTCTTGGGACCACACCGCTCCCACAAGTAAATCTAATTCCCCTCCACCTTCTCAGTCTAGGAGTCGGCTGGAAGTCACACCCGAACCAACCAGGTCCGTGAGGGTCGGTGGCTCCACTCCACCCGACAACTCCCGTCGCACCGCCAGTAGCGGATTTTGAGAGGTGTCGCATTTCCAGTCGACACGACCGCTTCGGATTAAGGCCTTTAACCCGCGTCACGGTCGGTAAACCACTATACATGACGTGGCAAATTCAACGTGGTGACGGGCTTCACCCTCGGGGTCGAACCCCGAGGCACTCGCCCTGAACAGCCTATAGCGGTCGCCGTCGTCGACGCTGTTCCTCGAACAGAAGGCTGGCGAGATTGCAGTCGGGTCGATGCACTCGGTCGATCAGCTCTTCGATAACGTCTCATAACCGTAATGCCTTTGGAACATCCTGACTAACTAGTTAGTTAAGATGGGCGATGGCGACACCGAAGCGGCCCACGAAGCGATCATGCAGGCGACGTACCGGGCCCTCTGCGAGCACGGATATGCTGACCTCACCATGAAGGCAATCGCCGAGGAGACGGGAAAAAGCAAAGCGACCCTCCACTACTACTACGACACGAAGCAGGACCTGCTCGTCGCCTTCCTCGAATACCTCCTCGAGAGTTTCCACGAAAAAGTCCAGCTACGCGACGATGAGAACCCGGCGGCACAGTTGACCACGATTCTGGAGAAACTGGTCTTCGGCCCGGACGACTACAAGGAGTTCCAGACGGCGATGCTGGAGCTGCGTTCGCAAGCACCCTATAGTGACGCGTATCGGGCCCAGCTCCGGGCCAATAACGAAGAACTCACGGCCCTCCTCGCGGGAATCATCGAGCGCGGCATCGAAGACGGCGTCTTCCAGGACGTCGATCCGAATCGGACAGCCAGTTATTTGCTCTCGACAATCGACGGCGCACGGACGCGGTGGATCGTTCTTGATGACGACGACGTGTTGACAACGGTCAACGAGGAGCTCCAAGACTATCTAGCCGAGCGGGTCCTCGTCGACGGCCAAGAGCAAATCGAGTAGTCTCACCGGTTCTACCCGGATACTGCCAAATACTACTGAAAACTAGAACGGTAGCGAAGCATTGCTCACTGGGACACCAGTATTCAGGTCTACAGCGCACATTCCAGTTCGTCGCGTTGATGCAAACGACATCCGCCATCGTTTCGACCGACGGTTAGGCGATGCGAGAACCCACGTCGAGCACATTGGAAACTCGGGGCCACAACTCGTGCTTACGGAGATCCTGGACCGAGCTCGCTCAACGCTCGCCTGACCGTCGAGTAGTTGCCCGGGAGTGATTCCTTCCCAACCTGTTCCTCCTCGGTCCCGACCAGCGGAACACTCGCCACTCACGGGAAGGGCGGGATTCTCTCAGTGTATCAAGATAGTTACCGCGGCGATTCACGACACCACCGAGCGCGTCGAATGCGTCACCCGCGAGTAGTCAGAGGGAGGCTTCCAGGCCGCCGTCGACGTCCAGCTTGGCGCCGACGACGTAGTCGGCGTCATCAGAGACGAGAAACGAGACGGCCGCAGCGACGTCCTCGGGATCGCCGGGATGCCCGGCGGGGATGCGATCGATCTCGTCCGGGCGGCCCGCCATCTCCTCGTAGCCGACAGGCGTGCCGACGAGGCCGCTCCCGACCGCATTCACGCGAATCCCCTCGCCGATGAGATCGAGCGCGGCGGCTCTCGTGAGGTACGTGACGCCGCCTTTCGAGGTCATGTACGAGAACTTCTCTGGCAGGCCGCGCGTGCTCGATACTGTCACGTTTACGATCGCACCGCCGTCGTCCATTAGGGTGGCGGCGTGTTTCGTCGTGAGGAAGTAGCTCCGGAGGTTCGTCTGTATCGTCCGCTCCCACGTCTCGAGGTCGCAGTCAAGGATGGATTCGTTCGCCGTGTAGGCAACGTTATTCACGAGCGCGTCGAGACGGCCGAGCGTCGCGTCCACGTGCTCAAAGAGCCCCTCGACCTCGGCGGGTTCGGTGACGTCGACTTCGAACCCGGTGCCCTCTCCGGGGAGGTCGGCAGCGACCCGCTCGGCATCTTCCCCATGTCTCGAGGTCACGACGACGTGGTAGCCGTCGGCGGAGAGGCGCTCGGCGATGGTACGCCCGATGTTTCTGGTCGACCCGACGACCACTGCTACTGGGCGGTCAGCGTTATCCATGGACGGGGGACGTGCGCCAGCGTCATGTACTTGAGGGGTCGAGGGATTTGAACGCCCGGGTGGCATTACCGTGGTCCGACACGATAGTCAAGGGTCGATTAGTGGATTGGGTAGTACCTGAGTATTGAGATGCAAGCGTTCAAATTCTCGTGAGCCGTACTGTTGGGTATGGTGACAGCACTGACCGAGGACGTGTGGCAGTTTGAGTTACGTGGCGTCAACGCCTATTTTGTCGACGATGATGTCCCGACGCTGGTCGATGCCGGGACGCCGTGGGATGAGGACTCGCTTCGCGAGGGGCTCGATGAAATCGGAGTGGCGGTCAGTGACATCGGACGCGTGTTGCTGACGCACTACGATCTCGACCACGTCGGGACCCTCGCATCGCTCACCCCCGAACTGGACGCCACAGTCTATGCCGGGGCATTCGACGCGGATATCCTGGGGAACCGTCGAAGGCCCCCGCTCACGAACCACAAGGGCGCGTTCCAGCGGCTTGTCGGCCTCTTCATGACCCATCCTGCACTCGACATCGAGACCGTCGACGACGGCGAGACGATCGGGACGTTCACCGCCTACCACACGCCTGGCCATACGCCGGGCCACGTCGCGTATGTGAGCGCGGAGCTGGGTGTCGGGTTGTTGGGCGACCTAGTGTCCGAGTCCGGCGGTGCACTCGAGGCATCGGGCTGGGCGCTGAGTTACGATACCAGCGACGTCCGCGAGAGTATCGTCCGGCTGTCCGAGGAGGCGCCGCCGTTCGACGTGGCGTGTATCGGGCACGGAACGCCACTCACGACTGGCGGCAGTGAGGCCCTCGCGGTGCTGGCCCGAGCGGAGTGATCCAACAACGTCGCCGGTGTCGTTCACAAGACCCGATGAGCGGTGCAGCGATAGCGGTCTAAGCCGACGTGACACGACAGGAATTCTGTGACCTCCCACTGTCAGCAGTTGAGACACTGAATCAAATTACGGTCCTCCGCGAAGACGCCGCCGGGGACGCCACCCGCTGAGGCGACACCCCCTGCCGACGAGCGCCACCCGGTGCATCGACGGCACACGCCCGCCGGCGAGCGCCTTGCCGGTGCTCCGAACCTTATCCGACTCGAAACCAACTATGTCATGCTTCCATGAGCGACTCCGACTACGCGCTGCTGGCACAGTTCGAGGCCAAAGAGGGGAAAGCCGAGGAGGTTGCCGAGTTCCTCGAGTCGGCGCTGCCGATGGCCGAAGCCGAACCCAACACGACGACCTGGTTCGCGCTCCGCCTCGACGAGACTCGCTTCGGCATCTTCGACACCTTCCCCGACGAGGACGGCCGGCAGGCACACCTCGACGGCGAGATCGCCGAGCAACTGATGGCCAACGCTGACGACCTCCTCGTCGACGACCCGCAGATCGAGGAAGTCGACGTGCTCGCCGCGAAACACTCAGGCTGAAACCGACGACCTGCGGACTGCCGGATCGGAGACCGACCACCGGCTGTCCCGCCAGCGATATCAGATGCATTTCAAGCCGTGTGCACCCTGCCGGTCGAAGCCGCCGCGAGACACCACGCGTCACTCGGGGGCGGGCAGATCGAACGAGACGCCGGTGAGCTCCTGTGAAATCTCCCAGAGGCGCCGGGCGCGGTCGGTGTCGTACGAGCGGTCGCTCGAACGTTGTTTCTCTGGCGCACCGCGCATACCCATGAATCCGCCGGGGCCGATGTAGTCGCCCCCGTCCACATCGGGTGCTGTTGCCGCATATAACAGTGGAAGCGCTCCCTGCGCGGGAGATTGCGCGACGACGCGGTTGGCGATCTTCATGAGCCACAGGCGGAGCGTCGACCCCTCCATCTCCGGTCCCCGTCGCTGGAGGTTCGTCGCGGCGTAGCCGGGGTGACAGCCGACGCTCGTCACGCTCGCGTTCGCCGCCCGGAATCGTCTGTCGAGTTCGTAGGCGAACAACAGGTTGGCGAGCTTGCTCTGGGCGTAGGCGCCCCACTTGTCGTATTCCGATTCGGACTGCAGGTCGTCGAAACCGATGTCGCCGCGCTCGTGGACGCCGCTGCTCTGCGTGACGACACGCGTTTCACCCGGGGTTTGCTCGAGCTGGTCGAGCAGCAATCCCGTGAGGGCGAAGTGCCCGAGATGGTTGACGCCGAACTGCATCTCGAACCCGTCGGCGGTTTCGCGCCGCGGGATCGCCATGACGCCGGCGTTGTTACAGAGCATGTGGAGTGCGGACTGCTCGGCACGGAACCGCTCGGCGAACGACCGGACGGACCCGAGATCCCCCAGGTCGAGTTCCATCACCTCTAGGGAGGCGCCGTCGACGGCGTCACGGATTTCGTCGCGGGCCGAGCGCGCGCGATCGAGGCTTCGACACGCCATCACGACGTGTGCGCCCTTCTGAGCAAGGGCCTTCGTCGCCTCGAATCCGAGGCCACTGTTCGCTCCCGTGACAACGGCTGTGCGACCGGACTGGTTCGGCATGTCTGCACGGTTCCAGGACTGCGATGTCATCACTATGAATTGATTGGCGAGCCAGATAATATTCGTGATTTTCGACCCGAGCCTGCACCATCGGAACTATCAGGCGGCCACCAGTGGAAGCAGACCGTATGGATGTCGGACTTATGGCGTTACCGGTTGTCGGATTCCTTATCGGGGCGTTGGTCACCCTGTTCGGCGGTGGGGGTGGAGCGGTGTATCTGCCGGTATTGATCGTCGGATTCGGCGTCCCGTACAAGGTGGCCGTCCCGACGAGTATCGCCACCATCATCCCGACGACGCTGTTCGGCAGTATCGGGCACTTCCGGGACGGGAACGTCGCCTGGCGTCTCGGTTCGGTCGTGGTGGTCGGAACGATTGGCGGGACGTATCTCGGGACGCAACTCGCGGGGTTGTTCGCGAATGCCACGCTCGAACGGGCGTTCGGCCTGTTTCTCCTCGTTATCGCCGGGGTTTCCATCCTCCGTGGGGATGGCCTGAGCATGGAGCAGGAGGGAGACAGGCGAGTGCGTGCAGTGTTGGCAATTGCGGTCGGTGTCGTTGCCGGAATCGCGACGGCACTGTTCGGAATTAGCGGGACGCCGGTGCTTCTTCCTGGGCTGTCCCTGCTGGGTCTCTCCGCACGGGTGGTCGTCGGCACCAGCGTGTTCGTCATCCTCGGCAACGCGATCAGCGGCGTCTTCTGGTATGCGGAACTTCAGGGGATTGACTGGCGGCTCGTCGTGCTTTTCGGCTCTGGAACGGCACTCGGGGCTATCGTCGCTCCGCGGTTCTATCGGTATATGCCGGAGGAGGCGAAAGTGGCCGGCTATGAGACACTGTTCGGTACCGTGCTTGTCCTGACGGCACTCGCATTTCTCTTCGGTCTCGTGTGAGAACCGAGAGTGTTCCTGGCCCGAACTGGCTACCTCCGTGACCAGTAGGCGAAAGGAAAGCGGTGGTTCGTGACGGTGGAGTACTACTCCTTGTCGGGTGCGGCCTCTTCGGGCACCTGCCCTTCGACCAAATCCTCGTCAACGTACTCTTCGCGGAGGTCCTTCTTCGAGAACTTCCCGGTGGCGGTCTTGGGCACCTCGTTGATCTGGATAAAGTCGTCCGGGAGCCACCACTTGGGGTAGTCCGCGGAGATCATCTCGCGCAACTCGTCGGCGAGCGCGTCGGCGTCGGTCCCCTCCGTCGGGACGATGAAGGCAACGGGTCGCTCCTGCCAGCGCTCGTGGGGGACGCCGACGACGGCGGCCTCGGCCACGTCGTCGTGGGCCATGATCGCGTTTTCGAGCTCCACGGAGGAGATCCACTCCCCGCCGGACTTGATGACGTCTTTGGCGCGGTCGACGATCTTGATGTAGCCGTCCTCGTCGACGCTCACCACGTCACCGGTCTTGAGCCAGTTGCCCTCGAAGTCGGCCTCGTTTGCCTCGGGGCGCTCGAAGTACTCCTGGGTGACCCACGGGCCGCGGACGTACAGTTCGCCGAAGTCCTCGCCGTTCCACGGGACCTCCTCCCCCTCGTCGTCGATCACCTTGAACTCGAGGCCGGGGACGATCAGGCCCTGCTTGGCCCGGCGGTCGATCTGTTCCTCGTAGGTGAGCTCCTCGGCCAGCCCGGACTTGAGGTGGGCGACCGAGCCGATCGGCGACATCTCCGTCATGCCCCAGGCGTGGGTCACGGAGACGTCGTACTGGTCGAACCACTCGATCATGGCTTTCGGGGCGGCGGAGCCGCCGATGATCACAGTTTCGAGTTCCGAGAGGTCGACCTCGTTGCCGGCCTGCATGTACTCCTGCAGGCCGAGCCACACGGTCGGGACGCCAGCCGTGATCGTGACGCCCTCCTCCTCGATCAACCGGGCGAGGTCTTCAGGTTCGGGTGAGGGGCCGGGGTAGACGTGTTTCGCGCCGGCTGCGGTCGTCGAGAACGGCATCCCCCACGCGTTGACGTGGAACATCGGGACGACGGGCATCACCACGTCGTCGTCCTCGACGCCCAGGCCCTGGGGCGTCATGGTCGCCATCGTGTGGCCCCAGAGCATCTGCTGGGTGTACTCGACGCCCTTGGGCTTGCCCGTGGTACCGGAGGTGTAACACATCCCGGCGGGCTGGTCCTGATCGACGACGGGCCAGTCGTACTCGGTGTCGTGGCCCTCGATGAACGACTCGTAGTCGACGGCGTCGAAGGGCAGGTCCGGGACCGAGTCGCTCATGATCACGAACTGCTCGACGCCGGCGAAGGAGTCGGCGTCGTAGGCCCCCGCCAGTTTCTCGGCCAGCGACGGGTCGACGAAGATGGCCTTGTCCTCCGCGTTCTCGACGATGAACTGGATGTGCTCGTCGGGCAGGAGCGGGTTGATCGTGTGGAGTTGCGCGCCCAGCGTCGGGATCCCGAAGTAGGTCTCGAAGTGGCGGTGGTGGTTCCAGCAGAAGGTCGCGATCCGGTCGCCCTCGCCCATGCCCGCGTCGGTCAGGGCGTGGGCCAGCTGTGCCGTTCGGTCGCTGTACTCGTCGTAGGTGTAGCGTTCGATTCCCTCGTGTGTACGGGAGACGATCTCCGTGTCAGGGTAGAGATTCTCCGCACGCCACAGGAACGGCCGCAGTGTCTGGTCAGTGCCTCCTGGCATACGCCAAGCTAACAGTGGATGTTATATTATTGTTGGCCTCATAGATGGCACCTGACAGAATAATCCACCAATGGGTTCGATACGTTACTGGATAGACTGCAGCACGGTTGACTTCCTCCCTCTGGATCCACCCTCGTCGTGGAAATCGCTGAGAAACGTGGGGTGAACGAGAAGACGAACACCCTCCGTGCGTTCCGTCGGTCCATGAACAGCCTCGATGACGTGTATGAGGAATACGGAATCGAGGTTGAGGAAGAATGGGGACGTGGATGAGTCAGGAGTGCCCTGAATGTGGCAAGAGCGAAGAGACAATCCGCAAGGAGGAGTCACGACGTGTCCGTTTGGGTTCGAGGGACACGCAGACCTCATGGCTTCAGCGTAATTCAAGGTGGAGCCTCCGGCCTCAAGGAGCGACCGGAGGGAGCGAGTAGGCCGGAGAGGAAACCGACATGGGACGACGCAACCGGCATACATCTACCGACCGACTCCCAACGTTCAAGTACCGATGGGTTCTCTACGGACGGCGTTCGGATCTCGGGGATCTGGTTCGGTCTTGTCCTGACCCCAAAACGGTGTAAATTCAACGTCTGAGTCCTCTCGGGTCACTCCCAGTTGGTGACGTCCATGGCGACGAGTTCGTCGGGGACCATCGTCACCGCCGAATCCACGGCGGGCGTATCGTGGATCGGCGAGCGCAGTGTCAGCCGCACGTCCGAGACGACGCGGGCGAGGATCAACTGGGCCTCTGCGAGGGCGAACAGCCGACCGATACAGATCCGCTGGCCGCCACCGAAAGGGAAGTAGCTGTAGGCTGGCCGGTCGTCGGCAGCGCCGGGCGCGAACCGCTCGGGTCGGTAGGCCAGTGGGTCTTCCCACAGGTCCGGGTCGCGGTGGACAACGAACTGGCTGAGGACCACCTCTGCGCCCGCGGGCACCTCGTAACCGGCGATCTCGTCGCGGTCGATCGCCTCACGGGTGATGACCGGTACGGGCGGGTAGATCCGCATCGCCTCCTGCACGCACTGTTTGACGAAGGACTCGGACCCGGCCGCGCCCGCCGAGAACCCAACCACGTCGGTCGGGTCGGCGTCGGCGACGCGATCGTGGAGGCGCTCGTGGACGCCCGGATTGTTCGCGAGCAGGTACCAGGTCCAGGTCAGCGCCGCCGCCGTCGTCTCGTGGCCGGCCAGCAGGAAGGTGACCAGTTCGTCGCGGATCTGCTCGTCGTCCATCCGCTCGCCGTCGTCGGTCCGGGTCCCGAGGAGTTTCGACAGCAGGTCGTCGTACTCGTCGGCCCGCCCGCGCCGGGCTTCGATCAACTCGTGGACGACGGCGTCGATGTCGTCGATGGCGCGCTGCATCCGGCGGTTGTGGGGCGAGGGAACCCACTCGGGGAAGGTCGGGATCACGCCGACCTCGCGCTGGAATCCCCGGCGGAGGACCTGAAGGGCATCCCTGATCTCCGCGGCGTGGCGCTCGACATCCGCGCTGAACATCGCCTTACCGATGATCGAGAGGGTGACCCGCTCCATCTCCGGTAAAAGGTCGATCTCGTCCCCCGTGATCCACCGGTCGAGCATGGCGTCGGTCTCCTGGACGATCAGGTCGGTAAAGGACCGGACGCTCCCCGAGCCGAACATGGGCCGGATCAGGCGGTGCTGGCGGTGCCAGAGGTCGCCCTCGCTGGTGAGGAGGCCGTCGCCGAACAGCTCAGAGAGCTCCTCGCGGTAGACCGACGCCCGGCGGTAGTTGTCGGCGTTGCCCTCGAGGACGTGCTGGATGGCGTCGGGGTCGGCCAGCAGGACGCCGGGGTCGCCGCTGGGCATCGTCAGGTCGACCACCGACCCGTACTCCTCGCGAGCGCTGGTCAACACGCCCGTCACGTCCTCGGTGAGCATCCGGCGGGCCTGACCCAGTCGCTCGACCACGCTCGGGCCCGGCGGGGTCGCGCCCCCGAACTGGTTGCGGGCCATCAGGCCAACGCCTCCATCTCCTCGCTGACGGCCTCCATCATGTCGTTGAACTCCCGGGAGCGTTCGAGCGGCCCGATGATGTCGAACCGATTCTGAACGAACGCCAACTGTCCGTTGAACTCGTCGTCCCCGAGCATCCGGAACAGCACCTCGGTCTGTCCCTCAAAGGTAATTTCAGGGTCGTCGGCGAGTCCGGGGCCGCCGGAGATCGAACTCGTCTCGGGGTCGGTGTCGGCGTGAAAGGCGATCGGCGAGTCGGTCGCCGCCCAGTTGACGACCGTATCGACCGTGACGGCGTCGCCGACGGCGGAGATGTTCTCGGCGATTAGCCCCATACCGTCCCACAGAACGGTGAGGTACTGCTCGACCGTCTCCGGGTCGTCGTTCGCGAAGGCCGTGATCTCGTCGAACGTGGCCATCCGCTCGGTGAGGCGCTCGAACGCCGTGGGTTGCGTGACGAGCAACTCCCCGAGGTCGTCCTCGTCGTCCACCCCGTCGAGCGCCGGGCCGAGGTTCTTCCTGAACTGTTCGTCGGGTTGGTCGACGACCGTTTCGAGGTCCGGTGTGGTAGATCCTGTCATAATCTGTGGCTCCCCCTGATCCGGGACGGTCGCCGTCCCGTGATAACTGTTTACACACTCCACCGAGCGACACATGAGTCCACCGCACGGTATCTGAGGGGGCTTTTGAGTGACGGGGCGTATAAGCGGCCTCGGTATTGACGCACAACCCTTTGCCGGAGACGTGGTGAAAGGGGAGTGGTAGCAACTCACGGGACATCGTCGTCGGTCGACTCGGCGTCGGCGGTCCCGGGACCAGACACACAGCCATGAAATTTGGGACCTTCTACGAACACCAGCTGCCACGACCGTGGCACGATGGCGACGAACAGCGCCTCTACGAGGACGCCTTAGAGCAGATCGAACTCGCGGACGAGTTGGGCTACGACTACGTCTGGGAGGTCGAACATCACTTCCTCGAGGAGTACTCCCACTCCTCGGCGCCGGAGGTGTTCCTCGCGGCGGCCGCCCAGCGGACCGAGCAGATCCGGCTGGGCCACGGCATCAAGCTCATGCCGCCGAACTACAATCACCCGGCCAGAGTGGCCGAACAGGTCGCGACGCTCGATCTCGTCTCGGACGGCCGCCTGGAGTTTGGCACCGGCGAGTCCTCCTCGAACATGGAACTGGGCGGGTTCGGCATCGACCGCGGGGAGAAAGAGGACATGTGGCGCGAGACCGTCGCCGAGGTGAGCGACATGCTGACGATGGAGCCGTACCCGGGTCACGACGGCGAGCACTTCGAGATGCCGCCACGCAATGTCGTCCCCAAACCCGTCCAGGACCCCCATCCGCCGCTGTGGGTCGCCTGTTCCGGCCGCTCGACCATCGAGCAGGCCGCCCGGCTCGGACTGGGCGTACTGAGCTTCGACTTCGCCTCGCCCGAGAAGGCGAGCGAGTGGGTGGATCTCTACTACGAGACACTAAAGGAGGAGTGTACACCCATCGGGCACACCGTCAACCCGAACTTCGCCATCGTCACAGGCTTCTCCTGTCACGAGGACGAACAGGTGGCCTACGAGCGCGGCGCAGAGGGCTTCGCCTTCTTCCAGTACGCGCTAGCCCACTACTACGGCGCTGGCGACCACCGCCCCGGCGAAACGAACGTCTGGGAGCGGTTCCAGGAGGTCGGCGCGGATGCCATCCTCGAGGGCAATCAGGGCGACGGCGCCATCGGTACGCCAGACCAGATCCGCGATCACCTCCGGGAGTTAGAGGACGCCGGCGTGGATCAGGTCATCTTCGTCCAGGAGGGCGGTGACAACCGCCACGAACACATCTGCGAGTCCCTGGAACTGTTCGCCGACGAGGTGATGGCGGAGTTCCACGAGCGCGACACCGACCACGTCGCCGAGAAGGAAGCGGAACTCGAACCGTACATCGAGGACGCCTTCGGCCGTCGCGAGGATCGCGACCCGCTTGAAGACCCGCCGGCCGTAGAGTCGTGAGGCTGGACGGAGCGGTCCCTCCGGATTGACCTTTAATTAACACCAAACGTACGGCGGGGGTACTCTTTATTAGAGCGCACAAGAGTGGTATCGTAATGGCTTCTCGATTACCCAAACAAGCGCGCGTTCACAAAACCCAAGCCCGGAACCGACTACGAGCCCAGATTCGTCGGAGTGATCCTTCGACACGACATCTGTAAGTGTACTATGATGGATATCACCGATATCATGGAACACATCCCTTTCGCAAGACACCTTGGGATCGACGTAATCGACGCTGAGGAGGGATATGCAAAAGGGCAACTGGAACTCACAAATGAACTCTCCTCAAACCCTGGCCATCTCATCGCCCACGGTGGCGTGGCATTCGCGCTCGCTGACACCGTAGGCGGAGCCGCCGTCGTCTCGCTCAACCATACCGTGACGCCTACTATAGATATGCGGATCGACTACCTGAACCCAGCTACCACCGATCTCATTGCTGAGGCAGAGGTCATCAGAAACGGCGACTCGGTCGCAGTCGCTGAGGTCGATGTCCGTGACAAAAACGACACAGAAATCGCGTCAGCACGAGGGATCTACAAGACCGGCGATCACGATGGCGAATCAGCATGGACAGATAGCGAAAACATCACCTCATTCATCGAGCAATGAAACTAAACGAGTTCTACCATCAGCCGGGCGAACATTGCGGGTCAACCTCACTTCGCAACCTCGCGACGTTCTACGGTTGGAATCTGGACGAACCCGTCTGTTTCGGCCTCGCATCCGGCCTCGGATTTACGTACCTTGAGTTGCCGATGAATCCGTGGCGAGCCTTCTTCGGACGCCCAATGTGGCTCGAAGAAGCGTTTTTCGAGAACCTGAAAATCCCCCATACCCACACGGAAGGCGACGACTGGAGTACCGCATGGGACGCCGTCACGACTCACCTCGAATCCGGTGATCCAGTGATGCTCTTCGTCGATCTCTATTACCTCGATTACTACAAGACTGACACACACTTCGCGCCACACTCACTGCTGCTTGTCGGATACGACGAAGCGGACGATGTCGCATTCGTTGCCGACAATGAGTTCGACGAGATCCAGCGACTCCCCGTTTCCAGTCTTCGAGAGGCATGGAGCTCCAAAGATATGCTGCCCTTGGAACATCGCTATCTCGTTGTCGATGAACCGACACTCGGAACGTCGATCGAAACAGCTGCTGGGAGCGCAATTCAGGAGACGGCGGAGTTCATGCTCGACACCGGAGATTTCGACCGGGAGCCGATGCCGTACGGAACCCACGGAGTCGAGGGGATTCGAGCGATGGCAGATGATATTGAGAACTGGTCGTCACTCGACGATACTGCCTGGGTACTCCGGTTTGCCTACCAGAATATCGAACGACGTGGCACTGGCGGCGGACTCTTCCGGAAGCTGTACGCCTCGTTTCTCGACGCACAGGAGAGTGCTACCGGCCTTGAGGACGCCGCCGTACAAATGGAGGCGATTGCAGACGTGTGGACGGAGATCGGGGAAATCTTTCAAGAAGCGAGCGAGTTGGACAGTCCCGACGAACGGCAAACAGTACTTAATCACTTAGAAGCGCGTATTCGTCGGCAAGCCTCACGAGAGGCCGAGTTTTACCGAGACGTCCGACAGCTGGGTTGATACCTTACA
This sequence comes from Halorientalis persicus, assembly GCF_900110215.1. Classification (GTDB taxonomy): domain Archaea; phylum Halobacteriota; class Halobacteria; order Halobacteriales; family Haloarculaceae; genus Halorientalis; species Halorientalis persica. The sequence goes on from NZ_FOCX01000009.1 coordinate 135,568, forward strand.
GAGACAGAAGAAATATAGTCCGTCCATCAACGAATTCGGTTTGCGGACATCTAAGATGGACGGAATGATCGGCCCCGCGGTTGATGACGACGAGCGTTTGCCGACAGTCCCCGAGTTATCCCACCCTGATAGTGACAGATCGGGCCTTGAATGAGAAACATTATCACTCGGAATTTCCCATGGTAGACTATGAGGTACGGGACGTTCGTCCTGACACCGGATCGGGGGTGGTTCCACGAGATAGAGGCCGTGTTCCGCGAGCGAGGCGTCACGACCGTCGGGATCAGAAACGTGGCGCTGTTGGCCGACGGGACGGTCGTGTTGCTCCACGAACTGAACGGGCCGACCGAGGGCATTATCGAGGCCGTCGAGGAGACAGACGACGACCTGATCGACTACCAGTTCACGGAGGCCGACGACCGGAAGATGCTCCGCTGTCACTATCACCCCGGCGACCTGGTGGACTCGCTGTTGACGCTGCTGGAGGAGTTCGCGGTCCTGCCGGAGTATCCGCTGGAGTACGTCGAACCCTCACAGTCGAGCCTGAAAGTGACACTCATCGCTGAGCACGACGCGTTACGGGAGTTGATCGACCAAATCCCCGAGGGCATGTCGGTCGACTTACTCCGGATCGGGACCTACAACCCCGACAGCAACACGCTGTTCTCCGGACTCACCCAGCGGAAACAGGAAGTCGCCCGCAAAGCCGTCGAGAAGGGATACTACAAGATTCCCCGCGAAGTGACCTGCGAGGAGATCGCCGCAGAACTCGACTGCTCGGCCGGGACCGTCGCCGAACACCTGCAGGCCGTCGAGAGCCAGTTCGTGACCGAGGTCGTCCCTGCCGGGTACGATACGACCCAACGGGAGTCCGTACCGTCGCTCACAAGTTCATAAAGAACCTATCCACTGGGGCGAAGAGCATTTCTCCGAGTATAGGGGTATGAGTTGATACACCATGACACAGGTGGAGGACACTAGCCGCGACATGCGACTCGATCCGGAATCGTTCGCCCAGGGGTACTTCAAGAACGCTGTCTACCGCCACTGGGACCCCTACGAGGACATCCCACAGGAGGACATCGAAGCCGATCGTCGGAAGTTCATCGAGGACGAGCCGACCGAGGCGGAGTTTGACGGCCTCCGGACAACACTGGCGCTGTTCGGTGCAGGTGAGGAAGCCGTCACGGAGGACCTGATGCCACTGGGGATGGTCTTAGAGGACATCAACAAGCAGATGTTCGTCTCCAGCCAGATTTACGAGGAAGCCAAGCACACGCAATTTTTCGATCGCTACTGGCGTGAAGTCGTCAATCCCGTCGAGGAGGAGCTGGGTTTCGACGTGACCCGGCCGACAGACCAGCGCTTTTTCAACGACGATTACGTCGAGCTGTTCGACCGGAACGAGGCTGCGATGGAGCGGTTGCTAGAGGAGGATACGCCGGAGAACCGGGCGAAAGCCTACTGCCACTACCACCTCGTCGTCGAGAGTGTGCTGGCCCAGACCGGGTACTACGGCATCCAGTCGGCCTTTTCAGATCAGGGCTCCGACGAAGTGGCGGTCCGGGAGTTCCCACACATGGAGGGGCTTGTCGAGGGTATCACGCGCATCCGGAGCGACGAGGGCCGCCACGTCGGGTTCGGGATGCAGGAGGTCCGGAACCTGATCCATGAGGGGGGCGTCGACGCCGAAGTCGTCCAGAACACCTTACAGGACCTGATGCCGCTGGTCGCCGGGATCGTGCGCCACACTTCACAGGGCGAGGCGACCAACCCCGTCCCTGTCGTAGAGTACTCGCGGAACAAGCTGACCCGTCGGGTCGAGATCCTCACCGAGCAGGACGCCGAGATTCCGCCGGTCGATGAACTCGTGAAGATCGAAGGGGACGGAGAGGCTGCAGCTGATTGAGGGGCATCTGGGCGGTCGGCGGTCGCGGGGCAGTAGCGGGCTATCCAGTCGCTGACACGGTGCATTTTGGGGCTGTCGCTGGAGCGGTTTCCATTGCGGGAGGAGACGAGTGCAGCACCCGCAAGTACACCGCCAGCGTTGTTGACGGGACTGTCGATGCCGCCACCGACGACCGCATCGCGGACCCGGTGTGTTATTCCTCCATCACGGGAAACACCTCGCTGACCAGGGGGTCGATTACCCTGTGCCTCCCTCGGCGGCTGGACAATTGTGAAAGCCTGTTTTCTTGCCCTCACGCCCGCCCCTAGTTATCGAAAATAGCCAAGATGAGATAGCGACGCGCTTCGAGTGCGACTATCCCAAACACGGCTGGGCGGCTTGGGCGCTAGACGGACGGCGACGACCGCCTACGTCGTTGTGGGCGATTCGTCGCTGGCCCCCGTCGTACCCTTGGACGGCTGGTGCTGTACAACGTCGTGGAACGCTACCTTTAACCCGCCTGTCTCGCTCTCGGCGAGCGTGAGTTGCCAACCGTGTGCCTCGGCGATCCGATCGGCGATCGCGAGGCCAAGGCCGCTCCCGCCGTCTGCGGTCGAGTAGCCGGCATCGAGGACCTGCTCGCGCTTTTCGGGAGGGATGCCGGGCCCGTCATCGGCGACGTAGAACCCGGCGTCGTGCGTCCCAACACGGATGGTCACATCCTGTCCGCCGTGCTCGACACTGTTCCGGAAGAGGTTCTCGAACAGGTGCCTGATCCGGTCCCCGTCGGCCTCGATCGTGGCCGACCCCTCAACCTGGAGGGACGCGTTCCCAGTATCGACGGTCTGCCAGCACTCTTGCACACAGGAGGCGAGGGAGACCGATTCGGTGTCGCTGATGACGCGCCCGTCTCGCGCCAGTGTCAGCGTTTGTTCGATTATCGCCTCCATGCGCTCGTGGGCATTGAGGATCTCTTCGACATCGCTAACGTCGGGTGTATCGCCGGACGCTAACCGTGTTTTGATGATTTCCGCCCGGCCACTGGCGACGTTCAGCGGGTTCCGCAGGTCGTGTGAGACGATACCGGCGAATTCCTCGAGGCGCTCGTTGTGCCTTTCCGCCTCCTCTCGCTTGACGCGGTTCCGTTCGGCGACGACCGCCTTGTGGATACCGTGGGCCTCGAAGTACCCGACACCCAATCCGCCCACACCACCGACGCTAGCAGCGAACCACCCCCACAAGAGGTTGTCATACAGGCTATCAGCCGGCCAGACGAGAATCAGTATTACGTTCAACAGCAGAAATCCCACGATGCCGACGAAGAACCACTTTCCGACCCGAGGGAACCGGTTGACGGGTAACTGGCTCTCACCGAGTCTTGTCCCGCCGTAGAGTATCGTCACGATCCACGGGACCGTAGTGACGGTGCCGGCGAAGAACTCGGGAGATGTGACGGAGTCGATGGAGACTCCGTTGAACGCCGCGAAGAGTACAAAATAGCCGACTAGGAGAACCCCACCAGTCGCTCTGATGAAATCGGGAAGGCTGCCGGCTGACGGTTGTATTCTCATATACGATACTCTTGATATACCCATAGGATAGTATTCACCCTGTAAATATCAATTGAGATATTAGGGCCGTGTTGAATAGCGGTCTCTGAGTCAGCGTGAGACGATACCGTTCTTGAGACCAATAGCGGCAACCGATGACAAGCCGGCTCAAATTCTGACCGTCCGGGTCAACACCGCTATTCAACAGAGAAGAAGATACAACTCCTCTTCAGCACTTGTTGTGGTCGAATCATCAACTACCGTTCATCCGTGTGGAGGATGTCGAACGGTTCGTTCTACAGATAAGCATGGCGAGTGGCTCGGGGCTTGACCCAGAGGCGGTTCACAGGCAGAGGCAGTAGCGGAGAGTTCCGGTATCGGTTTGTTGGGTCGCGTATTACGATTGGATATGCTCACAGCGTATCATCACTCCCCCGGTGACCACTGCGGGTCAGCATCACTTCGGAACCTCGCCGACTACTACGACTGGGGGTTCGACGAACCCGCCTGTTTTGGACTGGGAGCGGGCATCGGCTTCGGCTACCACGAGGAGGGGCCCACATCACGGATGATTATTGGCCGGAATGCAGGTCTCGAACCAGCGTTCTTCGACCATCTCGGTCTCACCGTCTCCCACAGGGACGGCCAGCCTCGCGACGCCGCCTGGCAGGCGCTAGAGACACGTCTCGAGTCGGGGCCGGTCCTGTGTTTCGTCGACCTCTACTACCTGCCGTACTTTGGGAGTGACACGCACTTCGGTCCGCACACGATCGTCGTCGCCGGAATCGATGCCGACACCGTGACGATTTCGGACAGCGAGTTCCCGGAGCCCCAGTTGGTCACAAGAACCGAGTTCGACGCCGCGTGGAGTTCGGAGTACGGGTTCGGGCCCCTCGACCGTCGCTGGCTCGCCGTCGACGATCCGAACGAACGGACAGCCGTCGAAGATGCGACCCGCGACGCCGTCGAGTCAGCGACGAAAACGATGCTGGAGGGTGGCCGGGGGTTCGGTAGCGGTGGCGTGGATGCAATCCGGGCGTTCGCGGACGAACTGCCCGAGTGGACCGCGTTCGACGACGTGCAGTGGATGGCACGGTTCGCGTACCAGAACATTGAACGCCGCGGGACGGGCGGTGGCGCGTTCCGCCGGCTCTATGCCGACTTCCTCGATACCCTCGGAACGGAAGCCGACTTCGATCCCCGGTTCGGCGAGCGCATGCACCGTATCGCGGACGACTGGACAGTCCTGGGCGAGGAGCTGAGGGTCGTCAGCGAGACTGACGACGAGGACGAACGAGCGGAACATCTCATTGAGGCCAGCGAACACGCACAGAGGCTTGCGGATCGCGAGGAAGAACTGTTCGAGGATCTGGCTGCGGTGATCTGACCCGCTTTGGGACACGCGGTTCGTGGCCCATCGGATTGGGCGACTTTCGATGGGACTCTGTTGGCGTGGAAGAGAATTATTGGCTCTCTATAAGCTGCTGCATGCCGGTAGTTTTCTCTCGTGAATACACGGGGCAGGGCTGATCAGCCGTGAGGTCCCGAATGAGTGATTGCCTAAGATCGTGCGTACACGACGCTTTGAATGTCTGCAGATGCGGACAGTATGTACAACAGGTCGGAAATGTGAGGTCAGCATCGTGTCCCGACATATGGCATTTATTACCACGGACTGCTGAATAAATCTTTTGTGATCGATACGCCCATTGTATCCATCACTTCGGTCCTGACAGATTGCAGTTCGTTCGAGTTCTATGAACGGGGTAAATAGCCTACTAAACTCATCAATCCACGGTTGACGGACCACTAGTGGCAATCACTGCGGTGGCGTAACTGGCTGAGCAGGCCGCGCGACCCAACACAGAGTCACTCCTGATCGATACTGGACGTAGTTCGATTCAGCGGTGTGCACGACCCGTCGACGGTAGTCTGCTTGCGTCCGTGCTGGGCCGGAGTGGGCCGCCGAGTTTCACGTCGACCGGAACTGCGCGGCTCCGTCTGTCCTGCACCGTCGTCCCTCAGGTCTCAGCGGCTTTCTCGTCCGGGAACTCAGTGTCGACCATCGCGGCGCCGTTCGCGAGCGACGCGGCGCCGTCGCTGTACTGCAATATCTTCTGCATGATGGACCGCGGCAAGATCGACCCCGGCAGGATCGTCACGGAGACCGTCGCCCTTGAGGAAGTCCCGGCGATGGTCGAGGGAATGGGCGACTACGAGACCATCGGCATCCCGGTCTGCAACGAGTTCTGAGTGATCGGCGTTGCAACGGCAGACCCGAGCGATCGGCCGGGACCCCCTCCCAGCGCTCGGCAGCAATCGGAGTCGCTCCCTATCGCCGTCGGTTACTGCGCGTCAGGTTGGGCGCCCGCCGAGGACGCGTGTCACGTTCCGTTCACCGATGCTATCTGGCTGATGAGGTCATAGACGTCACGTTTCGTCATTCCCTGCCACGGTTCGACGTTGGAACTCCAATCCACGTCTCAAGGCGTCCATCCACACCAATAGCTTTACTGATGGGTTGTTCTGGGAACAGTCGTACTACATCTGAACTACGACAGGGATCCAGCGAGGCGATCGAACATTATATCGAACGAACAGAACACGTCCGAGTGCTGGCTTCACCCCTCGGAGCTTGACTCCGAGCCACTCGCCCCTGACGTAACGGTGCTGAGTATCGGAGATGACGGGCGAACCGTCACTGGCCCTCACTCGTCCTCTCGCTGCTCTAGGCGGTGGCGCTGGACTTTGCCGGTCGTGGTCGTCGGTAACTCGTCGATGAACTCGATCTCGCGGGGATACTGGTACTTGGCGAGGTCGTCGCGGACCTGGGTTGCGATCGAGTCTGCAACCGCATCGGAGTGCTCTACGCCCGGAGCGGGTTCGATGTACGCTTTGACGCGCTGTCCCCGGGTCTCGTCGTCGACGCCGATGACAGCGGCGTTGGCCACGGCGTCGTGTTCGATGAGAGTGTCTTCGACCTCTGCGGGACCGACACGGTACCCGGCAGTGATAATGACGTCGTCAGCGCGGGCCTTGAACCAGATGTAGCCGTCAGCATCGCGGGCTCCAAGGTCGTCGGTATCCATCCACTCGCCAATGAACGATGCATCAGTCTTGTCGGGTTCGTTCCAGTACTCCCGGAACATGACTGGGTCGGGGCTGCGCACAGCGATTGTCCCCGGTTCGTCATCTGGCATCTGGTTCCCATCTTCATCGATGATCTCCACGTTGTGGCCCGGGACTGGTCGCCCCATGCTCCCTGGTTTGGGATCGAACCACTCGGCACAGTTTGAGACCACGAGATTCGCCTCCGTCTGTCCGTACAGTTCGTGAAGCGTCACGTCGAAGGTATCGTCGACGAACCGGTGGAGTTCCTGTGGAACCGGTTCGCCACCGGTAACGACCGACACGACCTGATCCAGGTCGAACGAGTGGTCAACCTGTGCCATCATCTTGAGCATCGTCGGGGTCAACAACGGGTACGTGACGTCGTGATTCTCGATGATCTGGAACGTCGTCTCAGGCTCGAATTCGGCGAACTCGTAGCCGACAGCCGTGGCCCCGTAGTGCCACGCGGGCAATAGAACGTCGTAGAGTCCACCGACCCACGCCCAGTCTGCCGGGGTATAGAACACGGGGTCGACGTCCTCGTGCCAAGGGAACGTGGTTGCCATCTGGACACACGGGAGGTGGCCGAGCAGGTACTCGTGGCCCTGGAGGACGCCCTTCGGGCGACCGGTCGTCCCGGACGTGTATATGAGGACTGCTGGGTCTGATGGGGCAGTATCGACGGCTTCGAACTGGCTACTCCCGGTGAGATCCTCGAACCGTTCCCCTTCGACGCCATCGACGGTAGGTGGGGCGGTATCAATGCCAACGACACAGTCGACGGCGTCACCTCTCTCGACGGCTGTTTCGACCGCGTCAATAGCGTCCTCGGCAGCGAAGACGATTTCGGCCCCGCTGTCGTCGAACCGGAATTCCAGCGCATCAGGGCCGTACAGGACCGAGAGTGGGACGGCGACAGCACCGAGTTTATAGGCGGCGACGTGGACAAGCGGCGTCTCGACACGCTGTGGCGAGACCACGGCCACGCGGTCCCCGCGTTCAACGCCACGAGCACGGAGGGCATTCGCCAGGCTGTTCGCCCGTCGTTCGAGAGCCGCGTAGGTCCACCGTTCCACTTCGCCCGAGGGACCCAGCTGGACGAGTGCGGTCCGGTCGTCGTCCTCATGGGTGAGGACATCCGCGCCGGCGTTGTACGTCTCCGGAATCCGCCACTCAAACTCCTCGCGTGCGGTTTCGTAGCTGTCCCATTGGCTGAGGTTTGGAACCGGCTCTTCAGACCAGTCGATATCGAGTCCCATGGGTACCGGTATCAAGGGACCCTAATCAACGTTGGGTCCGATACATCATTCGTCCGGACGGAACGACGGTTCGCTATCGTTCATGAACGCCCTCGGTCCTTCGACCGCGTCCTCATGGGCGAAGACCTCACGGCCGATTTCGGATTCGAGTCTGAAGGCGTCGTCGAGCGGCTTGCCCAGACAGCGGAGGACGGATTCTTTGGTCTTCCGGATCGCATGAGGACTGTTCTGTGCGATTTGGTCGACGATTTCCTCGGCGCGCGAGACGACCTCCCCGTCAGGAACAACCTCGTTGACCAGCCCCGCCTCCAAGGCGTGGTCGGCAGGGAAGATATCAGCTGTCAACAGGTACTCCATCGCCTTGGCGTACGGGAGTTGCCGCGGGAGGCGAACGTGCGAGCCCGAGACTGGGGAAACACCCCACCTGGCCTCGGTCAATCCGAACCGGGCGCTCTCCGCGGCGACGCGAATATCCGTCGCTTGGAGGAATTCCATCCCACCCGCGAGACAGTCACCGTTCACTGCTGCGACGATGGGCGTCGTAATCAGTGTCCTGCGGAGCTGGAGGTCATCCTCCGCAGGGTGGACGTTGGTCGTATCCTCCGTCCACCGCGGAATAGTCTCGCCTAAGTCCGCACCGGAACAGAACGCCTCGCCGTTGCCAGTCACAACAATCCCGCGTACCGCATCGCGATTGTCCGCTTCCTTGATAGCGCGCGCCCCCGCACGCATCATCGCCGGCGTGAGTGCGTTGTACGCGTCCGGTCGCGAGAAGGTCACATACGCCGTGTACCCATCGATTTCATATCGGATAGCGTCGTTCCCTGTCTCAACCTCCGTTCGTGTCATGCCTTTGCTAACCATGCATGGAATAAAAAAGGTGGCTTGGCAGGGCTATCCTGATTCACCGAGAGAATCCCGGTGTTCCCGCCGGGCGTGAATCGCCTCCGCTTCGTGCCATAGACCACCGGAGTCTGCCCGGCAGGAACCCCATCGTTTCGTATCGGCCGTGTAGACAGTTCACACACGGGTTCCGCCAATTCCCGGCGGCTGGTCGCCACGGGAGCGGGCCGCCAACCACCCATGGTGACGGTACTCCGCGAGCCCGGTCAAAAGGTGTGACCGGAGCCGGCACAGGTATCGCGAGGCACGACCGCCAGGGAGAGAGGCGGTGAGTTCGGGTGTGTCCTGCACCGTTTCGGACATTCGACACCAAATCTTGTGAAAAGATACTACTATTTGGCTGCAGGGACTGCGAGCCCGATCAGCGCTCCCACGGTGGCGATTCTTTGTCAAGGAACGCCTGGAGCCCCTCTTTCGCTTCAGCCGACTGCGTGCGTGCTACCAGCGTCTCCAGTGCGTCGTCGACCCACTCGTCGAGGAGTTCGTCCTCCATGTCGACCCAGAGGTCGACGATCGCTTCGATGGATCCCGGACTCGACCCAGTCGTCGCCCGAGCCAATTCTCGCGTGACGTCCTCGACCTGCGAGCTATCCACGGCGTAGTTGACGAGTCCCATCTCTTGGGCGCGACTCGCGGACACCTGATCGCTCGTGAGTGCCAACTCCATGATGTCCTTCTTCCCGAGACTCGTCCGCCCGTACGTGAGCCCTATCGGCGGGAGCGCGCCGATCCGCGCTTCCGGCAACGCGAAGTCGCTGTCCGTGGCCGCAATCGCGAGGTCGCATAACAACACCAGTTCGCAGCCCCCACCGTTGGCAACGCCGTCGACGGCAGCGATCAACGGCTGCGGGTGTTCACGGATCGTCTCGATGGCTGGTTTCATAACCGTCTCGACCATCGCGGACGCGTCGTCGGTCGAATCCCAGCTCAGAATCTCGGCGATATCGTCGCCCGCACAGAACGCCCGGCCGGCACCCCGAAGCACCGTGGCTCGCACGTCGTCGTCAGACGCCGCCAGTTCCAGTGCGTCGTTCAATCCCGTCCACGTCCGTTCGTCCAACGCGTTCAAGCTGTCCGGACGGTTCAGCGTGATCCACGCGGTGTATTCCCGACGCTCGTAGATGACGGTATCAAACGTCTTGCGTTCGTACTCGTACTCGTAGAATCCGCTCCCAGAGGCGAGTCCAACCTCGTCGTTCTCGACCATTTCGCGGAGGGACGGGTGAGGTTCGTACTCCTCCCAGCCCGTCCGCTCGTGGAGCTCCTCGAGCGTCTCGACGAGCCTATCGATACCGTACTCGTCAGCGAACGTCAGGAGGCCTCGTGGCCAGTTCATTCCGATCTGGACAGCCGTGTCGATCTCGGATTTGGTCGTGACGTCGTTATCGAGCAGCCACGCGGCCTCGTTGACTGCCGGCGCGATCACTTCCTTGGGGTCGAAGTCGTACTGCGGTTCACTTGGGATGTCGACCCGGGAATACTCGCCGGCCTCGGGGTACTCGTAGAACCCCTCGCCCGTCTTCATGCCGTATCGGTCCGCTTCCACCGTCTCGGTGAGGAGGTCGGGGATGTGCAGGGCCACGCCGCGCTCCCGCATCGACCGCGCCGCCATCTCGAAGACGTCGATGCCGGCGAAGTCGAGTACCTCGAACGGTCCCATCGGGAAGCCGAGTCTACGAATCGCGGCATCGATCGTTTCCGTGTCGTGGATGCCTGCGTCGACCTGGCGGATCGCCTCGGTCCAGAACCGCATGTTGATCCGGTTGATGAGGAAGCCCGGGACATCCTTCTCGACGAGGACGGGCGTTTTTCCGATGTCTTCGCCGACCGCCTGCGCCGTCTCGAACACCGCGTCCGACGTCTCCTCTCCACGGATGATTTCGAGAATCGGCATCATCTGTACAGGACTCGAGAAGTGCATCCCGACGACTCGTTCGGGCCGCTCTGTCGCTTCGGCGATTTCCGTAATCGGGAGCGTGCTGGTGTTCGTTGCGAGGATCGCGTCGGCCGGCGCCAGCTCGTCGGCGGTACCGAACACGTCCACCTTCAGGTCAATGTTTTCCGGGACGGCCTCGACGACGAGATCCGCACTGGCGAACGCGACCTCGTCGTCCGTCGTGGTTTCGAGTCGCTCCAGAACCGTGTCTGGCTCGTACTCGTCGAGTTTCCTGAGACTTCCCTCGATCTTCTCGAGTGCCGTCGACAGAATCTCCTCGTCGACGTCGTTGAGGACGACATCGTACCCAGCCTGGGCGAACATCTGGGCGATACCGTGACCCATCGTTCCCGCCCCCACGACCGCAACACGGTCGATTGGTGTGTCGGGAGCCATTCAGACCTCACCTCCATCGGTGTCCGCGTCGGTGATTTCCGGAATATCCTCACAGAGTTCCGTCTTCCGGATCTTTCCGACGAAGTTTCGCGGCATCGTCTCGACGATTTCGATGTGTTCGGGGTGTTTGGAGTTGGCCAGGTCGGCCTCCAAAGCGTCGGTGATGTCCTCGAGAGAGAGGTCACATCCTTCGACAGGAACGGCTATCAGGCAGATGCGTTCGCCGAGGTCCTCGTTCGGCATCCCGACGATGGCCGCGTCGGCGACGTCTGGATGCTCGAGAACGACGTTCTCGACCTCCGTCGCCGATATCGTGTACCCACCGCGGATAATCACGTCCTTCTTTTGGAGGAAGAAACTGACGAACCTGTCGTCTTCGCTCCGGGAGAAGTCGCCAGTGGAGAAGTAGCCCTCGTCGTCGAACCGGTCATCGGTGAGATCTGGTTGGCGGAAGTACTCGGCGATGCGAATCGTGCCGTCGACGACGAGTGATGCAGACTCGTCGTACTTGGGATGTATTTGCGTGCCCATACCATGTTGGGTTCCCACGCCAAATTAAATATTCGGGGTCGCTGCGGACGGCGGTTCCGATGTGACAACGGTGCGGAAGCGGGTCCTACGACTGGCCAACCGGACGGGTGTCAGTCGTCGGTGTCGATACTGACGTCCAGTTCCATCCGGAGGATGGCGCCGCTGTAGGTCTTTCCCTGATTGTCGAGGTACAACGATCCCACGCCACCACCTCCAAGCGCTTCGTGGAGAACGAAATTGAATGCATGGATGTTTTGCATCGGGTATCGTTCGACCTCGCCTTCACACAAGTCCCCGAAGTGATCCTTGACCCGCGCTGCCGTGACGTGTTCCTCGATGATCGGATAATATTCCGGCTCCTTGGCGATTACGCCGATGTTGGCGATGTTGCCTTTGTCACCCGAGCGTGCATGTGCGATCTCGCGTAATTCGAGCATGTCAGTTCACCCCCGTCGACTCGACAGTGAGTGTTGGTTCGACGGCGTCGCGAGGAATGGTACAGGGCCAAAACGAGAGGACGGGCTCGGGGTCCGGTCTCCCCGACACGAGCGGCGTGACGTTCGGCGGCCCTGCGATCGCGATCGGAATCGCAGTTTTCCCGAACGAATCGATCGCCTCCTTCCCATCGGCTTTTACGGCGATTCGGAGGACGATCTCGTTTGGATCCTCCGGACGGGGGCTGATTCCGTCATGACAACCGTTGTATCCGACGTACTCCGTCCGGATTTCGCTGAGGGCCACATCCGCACGGTCGAGTCGCCCGCGAATCACGTCGTCGGCTCGCTCTGCCTTGTTCAGTGCATCTGGCCACGAGTAGGTAAGCAGCAGTTGCGCTTTGTATCCGTCGCGATAGAGCGCACTCACTTTAAGCGATTCCGGCGGTGCCGTTCCCTCACATCCAGTTACCCGGACGCGGTTCTCGCCGACCTGGTTGAGCTGTGGCGTCGTGAAGTCGGCCGTGACGTCGGGCGTGTGATAGGCGTTCGGATCCTTGATCTCGTACACGAGTTGTTCTTTAACAGTCGCTTCGTTCACGAGTCCCCCCGTCCCGTCGGGCTTGGTCACGACGAATTCGCCGTCCGCGTCCATCTCGACGATCGGGTACCCCATCTCCATGAAATCGACATCCTCCCAGTCATCGAGGAAGACACCGCCAGTCACCTGCGCACCGCACTCGAGGAGGTGCCCAGCGACCAACCCGCTCGCCAGATTGTCGTACTGATCGGGGTCCCATCCGAATTCGTGAATCATCGGTCCCATTGCCAGGGCGGCGTCGATACACCGTCCTGTCACGACGATATCTGCCCCCTCGTCGAGTGCCTCCGCAATTGGAAACGACCCGAGGTAAGCGTTGGCAGCAACGAGATCGTCTGCGACCGTCTCGAACGACCGTCCGGAATCCATGTTGTCGAATTCGATACCCTGTTCGCGGAGGCCCGGGATGCGTTCGAGGATTTCGTCGCCGGCCACGGCCGCCACAGATACGTCGGCGTCAGCGTTCGCTGCGACCTCCATTACGGCATCCTTACACGACTCCGGGTTGACGCCGCCCGCGTTCGCCAGTAGCGTCACGTCCTGGTCCACGAGGTCCTCGAGTAACTTTTCGACCAGTGCTGGAAAGTCCCGAGCGTATCCCAGGGTCTCGTCCCGTTCCTGCTGGCGTTTGAGGATGGCCATCGTGATCTCCGCGAGGTAGTCCATCGCGAGATAGTCGAGATCGGCCGCCGACTCGAGCATCCGCGATGGTGCTGCCTGATCGTCGCCCCAGTAGCCGGAAGGGTATCCGATGCGTATCATGCTGCTAACCGTGTTGGGATGTGACGGCTTAAAGACTCTGGGGGGGTGTCGACAGCGGAGACGAACCCGACAGTGGACGGTGGCTGTTCAGAACAGCATCGCGCCGTGTTTTCGGTCCGGGCGATGCTTCTCCTTTCCATCGTACATCTCGAATCGATTGGCGATTTCTGCGCGGAGGTCTCGTGGCGGGACGAGTTCGTCGACGACCATCTCAGAGGCGAGTTTGTGGATGTCGATGTCCTCGCGGTACTCTTCTCGCAGTTCTTTCTCCCGTTGTGCTCGCTGCTCCGGGTCGTCGATGTCAGCTAACTTGTTCGCGTAAACCGCGTTGACCGCTGCCTTCGGCCCCATCACGGCGATTTCGCTGCTCGGGAGCGCGAGTGTCGAATCAGTGTCGAATGCCGGACTCGCCATCGCGTAGGTCGCCGCACCGTACCCTTTCCGCACGAACACCGAGACCTTCGGCACCGTGGCACAGGACGTGGCATACACCAGTTTCCGTCCCTTCTGGAGGATCCCCTCCCGCTCGATCTGCTCTCCAACCATATATCCGGGCGAGTCACAGAGATACAGCAACGGGATATTGTAGGCGTCACACTGCCAGATGAATCCAGCGCCTTTCAGGCTGGAGTCAGGATAGATGGCGCCAGACTTAACCTCTGGCTGGTTCGCTATCACGCCAATCGGCCTTCCGTCGATGCGGGCGAGTCCCGTTATCATCTCTGGCGCGAACTCAGGCTTCAATTCCAAGAACGACTCCTCGTCAACGAGGTGGTCGATGAGTCGGTGGACGTCGTAGGGGGCGTTCGGTTCGTCCGGGATGATCGTGTCTACAGCTGTGGGGTCCTCGGCGGGTCTGCGGCCGCTTACTTGTGGGGGTTGCTGGCTGTAATTTTGTGGAAGGTACTCGAGGAGATCGTGGACCGTTCCTGCCGCCTCGGCCTCGTCGTCGACGACGATGTCGACGCTGCCGGTATGGCGGGCGTGCATGTCGGGACTTCCAAGGTCGTCGATCGACGTCTCCGTTCCGGTGACCATCTCGACCATCCTGGGGCTTGCGATGGCCATCGCACTGATGTCCCTGACCATGATGAGATAGTCACTGAAGACGGGCTGATAGGCAGTTCCGGCGAAATTCGGCCCATACATGATGGCAATCTGTGGAACACGGCCGGACATGATACACTGGTTGTAGAACTGTTTGCCGCCGTGATACCGATCGGCGTAGAACGTGGATTGAACGTCGATCCTGCCCCCGCTCGAGTCGATAAGATAGACGATTGGCGCCTTCGCCTCGATTGCATGTTCTTGCATCCGGACGAGCTTCTCGATCGATTTGTCGGCGATCGTCCCTGCCTTGACCGTGTAGTCGTTGGCGGCGAAGAACACCTTTCGGTCATTGATCACCCCCGCCCCGGTAACAATGGCGTCAGTCGCGAGGTTCTCTTCGGCTTCGTAATTGGCGAACGTTCCGTCCTCGAACAGGATCTCGTCGAACAGCCGGTCGATACGTTCCCGGACGAACAGCTTGCCTATCTGTTCGAGCTTTTCGTGTCCGCGCTCGGGGCCACCCTTGAGGATCGTCTCGATCTCTTCGAGAACCTCGCATTCGCGTTCGGTCGCGGGCTCGACGGTATCAGGTGACTGGCGCCGGGGGAGACCAATACGGTCTTTCGAGGCGACGACGCGGCCGCTCCCCTCCTCAACGAGAGAAACGTCGCTGCCGAAGTGTTTCGAGAGTGCAGTCGCCATCGCCTCCAGTTCCTGGTCGGTGGTCTCCGAGAACTCACCTTCGATGTCCATAGAGAACGCACTGAAGTCGAGCATAATAATCCATCGCCGGATTCGGATCGGACGGCACCGTTGCCGGAAGAAAAACTAAATGTGGGTGGCCAGTCTGATGACCCGTAATGTTCGAGAAAGTTCTCGTTGCCAACAGAGGGGAAATCGCGGTGCGCGTCATGGCCGCATGTCGGGAACTCGATGTGACGCCAGTGGCTATCTACAGTGAAGCCGATGAAGACGCGGGACACGTTCGGTACGCCGATGAATCCTACCGGGTCGGACCAGCACGTGCTGCGGAGTCGTATCTCGATGGAGACGCCATCATTGACGCGGCTCAGGAGGCCGACGCCGACGCAATCCATCCCGGCTACGGCTTCCTCGCCGAGAACGCTGCGTTCGCTCGACAGGTAGCAGAGACTGATGGTATCACGTGGATCGGCCCTTCGGCCGAGGCTATGACTCGGCTCGGGGAGAAGACCGAGGCCCGACAACTGATGGACGCAGCTGATGTGCCAATCGTTCCGGGAACGATTGAGCCCGTCCAGACCCCTGAAGAGGTCCGGGCGTTCGCCGACGAACACGGCTACCCGATAGCGATCAAGGCCGAAGGAGGTGGGGGCGGCCGCGGCATGAAGATCGTTCGGGGCGAAGACGAAATCGAAGCACAACTGACGAGTGCACAACGTGAAGGAGAAGCATACTTCGATAACGATTCGGTCTATCTGGAGCGATATCTTGAAACACCGCGCCACGTCGAAGTGCAGATCCTCGCCGATGACTATGAGAACGTCCGACATCTCGGGGAGCGAGACTGTTCGTTACAGCGCCGTCACCAGAAAATCATCGAGGAAGGACCAAGTCCTGCCTTGACCGACGACCTCCGAGAGCAAATCGGTGAGGCTGCCCGCCAAGGTGTCCACGAGGCGGGCTACACGAACGCGGGAACCGTCGAGTTCCTCGTCGATGAAAACCCCACTCGGGACCCCGATGACAAACTCGGTCCTGATACGGACTTCTACTTCCTCGAGGTCAACACGCGCATCCAGGTCGAACACACTGTCACAGAGGAGTTGACGGGCATCGACATCGTGAAATGGCAGCTCAAAGTCGCCGCCGGCGAGGAGCTGACCTTCGCTCAAGACGAGGTCGACGTTGACGGCCACGCGATGGAGTTCCGAATCAATGCCGAAGACATCGCCGCCGACTTCGACCCGGCTACAGGGACCATCACGCAGTACGATCCCCCGGGTCGAATTGGCGTGCGTGTCGACGATTCCATCCGTGAGGGCGACGAAATCAGCGGCGAATACGACTCGATGATCGGAAAGCTCATCGTCCGTGCATCGGATCGCAGGGAGTGCATCCAGCGGTCTCGACGCGCACTTGCCGAATTTGACCTCGCTGGTATCCCCACTACCATTCCCTTCCACAGGCTCATGCTCAGCGACGATCCGTTCGTTGACGGCATGCACACGACGACCTACCTCGACGAGGAACTCGACGGCGAACGGCTCGAGCGTGCAGTTGAACGGTGGGGGCAGGACACGACCGAGACCGACGACCCGGCACGGACGCTGACAGTTACGGTCGGCGGCAAACAGTTCGACGTCAGAATCGCCGGGGGCACTCGCACCCAGGCGGGGGCATCGGTAACGGTCGACCGGACCGGCGGATCGACGGGGCGTGACGCGACGTCTCGTGATGGAGCAGCCGACGAGAGCCCGGACAACGAAAGCTCCTCGTCCTCGTCGGCGGGAGCCGGGGCGATCGACAGCGACGATGAGAACGTTATCACGGCCGGGATGGATGGAACTGTCCTCTCGGTTGATGTCGAGGAGGGTGATACGATTACCGCCGGTGAGCGTGTGTGCGTTCTCGAGTCGATGAAAATGGAAAACGACGTGGTCGCCTCACGAGCCGGCGACATCGCGGAGGTGGTTGTCGAGGAAGGTGATAGCGTTGTCACAGGTGATGCAATCGTTCGCCTTTCGGCGGAGTGAACGTATTCCGGAGGGGACCACTCCCGTCATGGGACGTGGCGTTCCTAGCGGAGTAACTGGTCGCTCACGGGGGTTACAGATTGCTCCCAAACCGGTAGTGTCGGAAACGCGTGCTGGGAGGACTCTGGGGGCCCGTTCTATAATTGTCGGGCGCGGACGAGCTCCCTCCACCGACGGTGAGTCGGGGATTCGAGCGATGTGTGACCAAACAAGGGAATCCCCGTGAAGTCTTGTGCGTTAACCAAATTGCTTTGTACGTCTGTCGTAATAGCCAGACAATGCCACAGGTTGGACTCGTCATTCCCGACGAACTGGCAGGCTTCAGCATCGACGAGATGATAGCGTTTGCCCGACACGCCGAGCGACGGGGGTATCACTCGGTGTGGAAAGGCGAAACGTCCGGGACGAACTCGATTGCAGTCCTCAGCGCGATTGCGCGCGAGACGGAGGCCATCCGACTCGGAACGGGAATCGCGAACGTCTTCTCCAGATCACCGAGTCTCCTGGGGATGAGCGGCGTTACGCTCGATGCGATATCCGACGGGCGGGCGATACTCGGGGTCGGCGTGAGTTCCCCACCGATCGTCACGGAGTGGCATGGCCTCGAGTTCGAGCAGCCGTTGCGACGAGCACGCGAAGCGATCGAGATTATCCGGCAAGTCGTCGACGGCGACACGGTCGAGTACCATGGCGACGTGTTCGATGTCGGGCCGTATTCGGTCGGGTTTGACGCCCGATCGGACACGCTCCCGGTTTTCAACGCGGCAATGGGGGAACAGAACCGCCGCCTCACTGGTGAGTTCGCCGACGGGTGGATGCCGGTTTTCACTCCGTTTTCGAAACTTGAACAGTACGCCGACGCACTCACGTCGACTGCCGAGGATGCTGGACGGCCCGCCCCAACGATAGCGCCGTGGATCCCCGCAGCGGTCGCAGACGAACCTGCGGTCGCCAAACAGCGCGTCAAAGACCTGCTCGCACAGGAGATGGCGATGGGGTACAATCGCCTCCTACATGACCACGGGTTCGGAGAGCCCGCCAACGAAGCCCACGAGCGATGGCGCTCCGGCGACCGGGAGGCGGCTGCTGACGCCATCACAGACGAACTCGTCGATGAGTTCGCCGTCTATGGAACCCCTGAGACCTGCCGGGAACGCCTCGCTCCATACTACGAAGCCGGTGCAGATCTTCCTATTCTGTGGCCCCCGTTTACAGCCAGTCGAGACGCCGTCGAGGACCTGATCGACGCGTTCGCCCCTCAGTGAGTTGCGCGTTCGACAAACCGCGACCGTCGCCACCGTTCGAGCGCCACTAGGGCCCGACCCTCATTGTCTCTACTCGTCCTCCGTGGCTTCCAGTACGACGTCGTCGAACCGCTCTCGCAGTACTTTCTTGTCGAACTTCCCCGTGCTGGTTTGGGGAATTTGGTCCAGGAACATGTATTCGTCCGGGAGCCACCAGTCCGGGAACGATTCGGCGAGGTGGGCCTCCAGTTCCGCCGGCGTCGCGTCCGCTCCCTCCCGGAGGACGACACACGCCATCGGCCGCTCCTGCCACTTCTCGTGGTCGACGGCGATGACCGTCGCTTCGCTCACGGCTTCGTGGGCCATCAGGGCGTTCTCGAGGTCGACGGACGAGATCCACTCGCCGCCGGACTTGATGACGTCCTTGTCACGGTCGACGAGGTCGATGTACCCCAAGTCGTCCATCGTCGCGATATCGCCCGTCTTGAACCAGCCGTCGTCGGTGAACGATTCCGCGTTCGCTTCCGGTCGGTTGTGATAGCTGTCTGTGACCCACGGACCGCGCACCTCGAGTTCGCCGAACGTCTCCCCGTCGCGAGGGACTTCGTTACCGTCCTCGTCGCGAATGCGGGTCTGGATGCCAGGAACGGGGATCCCGGCCTTCGCGCGGTAGGCGTACTGTTCGTCGGGATCAGCCTCCGCCAGTTCGCGGCGGAGAATCGAAAGCGATCCGAGCGGCGACATCTCGGTCATTCCCCAGCCCTGGAGGATCGGTGCGTCGTACTCCTCGTCGTACTTCCGGATGAGCGACTCCGGAGGCGCGGATCCGCCCACGGTGAGGCGGTCGATGCTCGAGATGTCGACCTCGGGGTTCTCCTCGAGGAACTCTGCCATCCCCAGCCAGATCGTCGGGACGGCCGCCGACATCGTCACGTCCTCGTCGTCGATGAGTCGCGCGAGCGGCTCGGGATCCGTGTGGACGCCCGGGAGAACCTGCGTCGCGCCGAACAGGGTCGCTGCGTACGGGACGCCCCAGCCGTTGGCGTGGAACATCGGGACGACCGGCATCACGACGTCGGACTCGCTGATGCCGTTACCATCGGCGAGCCCGGAGGCCATCGAGTGAAGATACACGCCGCGGTGAGAATACTCGACGCCCTTGGGTTTGCCCGTCGTCCCCGACGTGTAACACATTCCACACTCCTCGTCTTCGTCGAGGGCGGGCCAGTCGTACTCCGTGGGCTGGTCAGCCAGCAGGTCCTCGTAGGCGACGACCGGCTCGAGTGGCGTTCCCTCCGGTACCTCATCGGAAAGGACGACGTACTGTTCGACCGACTCGAACTCGTCGGCGTTCTGTGCGACCTTCTCGACGAACGGCGGGTCGAGGAAGACGACGCTGTCCGCCGCGTCGTTGATGATATACTGGAAGTGGTCGTCCGGGAGGCGCGGGTTACACATGTGAAGACTGCGCCCGCTGCAGGCCGGGCCGAAGTACAGTTCCAGGTGCCGGTAGTTGTTCATCGCCACCGAGGCGATCCGGTCGCCCCGTTCGAGGCCGAGGTCGTCCAGCGCGTGCGCCAACTGACACATACGGTCGTAGGCGTCGGCGTACGTATACCGGTGCAGTGACCCGTCGAGCGTTTTCGTCACGATCTCGCGCTGGGGGTACAGCGAGACCGCCCGGTCTACGATTGTATCCTAGGTCAGCTGTGTCTCCATCATGGTGATTGTTAACAACAAAACGTTAATCACATATAGTTTTTCCTGTAACGAGGGTTCGTCCCATTCGAGCTTCGGCGGTGGGGCCGAACCGGCTGGGTACCACCTTAATATCGAGGCGAACGTGAATGCCCCACAGAGTACGTCTGCGAACACCACAGAAACTGGTCACGCTCGTCGGTTGTCCCGTCTCTGTACGTCACAGGCTGGCCGAGTGATTGATATGGGCCGGGAGTGTCACCAATTACGATGGAGTACGAGCGATTCGAGTTCCAACAGCCGGCCGCGGGTACAGTGAACGCCGTTCGGATTGGAGACACGCTCATCGACACAGGCCACATGTCCCAGCGTGCATCGGTCGAACAGGCTATTCGCGAGGGCGACCTCACCGGTATCGAGCGCGTCGTCCTCACCCATCCGCACGTCGACCACTTCGGCGGCTCCGTCACCGTTCCGGAACTGGCCGACCTTCCGCACGTCGTGTACGATGGAACGCCGGCCATCCTAAACGATGTCGAGTCGTACCTCCGAGAGGCCCGGCAAGATATGCAGCGACTCTCTGCGGGACTTCCCGATTCTCTACTGCAGCAGCAGAAGGCATTCTACGACGTATTCTTCCCGCTGGAGGAGCCGTATTCCGACGTGACCATCGAGCGCACCGTCTCCGACGGTGACACCGTCCGTCTGGGTGATTACGAGTGTGAAGTGGTCCATACACCAGGACACTCGGTCCAGCACATGTCGTTGTATCACCGCGAATCAGGGACGTTGTTCTCGGGCGATATAATCTCCGAGAATGGTCATTTCATGTACGCACCGCTATACTGGGACGTCGGCGCGTACAAAAAGTCGCTCTCGCGACTGCAGACGTTGGACCTCAACCGCCTCGTGCCGGGCCACGGCCCTGAACTGTCTGCCCCCACCGAACGCATCGCCGACTGTATCCAGAAAGACCGGCAAACGGAACGGAAACTCCGCGACGGCGTACGCGCCCGTGGTGAGACGACCGCCCGTGAATTGGCCGAAGAAACGCTCAACGCTGGCGAGACGACACTACCGTTCCTGACACTGGTCGCGGCAGCCTACCTCCACTACCTCGACACAGAGGGCGTGTGTACCGTCGATGTCGATGCCGACGGAGTGCATGCCTCGGTGTGCGACCAAGGGTGAGACACCGACCGAGCGACTCGTTCGGCTAACCCACTAGCTTGCGTCTATATAGTTCTCGATGCATTCTACACCCCTTTCCACTCCGGATCTCGGTCCTCGAGGAACGCCTCGGCACCTTCCTTGAGGTCGTGGCTCTTGTAGAAGAGGACCCGATATGCGTTCAACGTCTCGATAGCCCGCTCGGCAGGCATGTCAGTGGTTTCATTGAACGCGTGGAGGCCCAGGGTGAGCGCGAGCGGGCTCCGGCCAGCGAGTTCGCGTGCTGTCTCACGGGCCCGATCGAGGACGGTCCCGTCGGCGACCGTTTCCGTGACGAGACCGATGTCCTCGGCCTCGTCCGCCTCGATTCGCCTGCCGGTGAGCGCCAGTTCGAGCGTTTTCTGATCGCCCAGCGCCGTTCTGAGTGCCGGAAGGATGACCATCGGGAACAACCCGAGCGTGATTTCAGTCGTGCCGAACTGTGCGCGTTCGGATGCATATGCCAGGTCGCAGGCAGCGACGAGGCCACACCCGCCGCCAAATGCGCTGCCGGTAATGGCTCCGACGATGGGCTTTTCGTACCTCGCCAACAGCTGGAACAGTTCCGCCGAAGCCCGACCCTCTTCGAACAACTCGGTTGCCCGTTTGTCCATCTGGTCGCGGAACTCCTCGATATCACCACCTGCACTGAACGACTCACCAGCCCCCGTCAGCACGACGACGGTCGTGTCGTTGTCATCGTGCGCTCGCTCGAGGGCTGCAGTGAGTTCCAGGGCGGCGGCGTTACTCAACGGATTGTGCTTCTCAGGCTGATCGAGTGTTATTTCGGCGACCCCAGCATCGCGTTCGTACGTCAGTGTCTCGTATGACATACTCCCCAAAGGACAAGTAACAACCTTTAATTTTTGCACGCGAAGACCCCGCCCTAACGGGGAAACACAGAACACGAAGCCCCCAAGAAGCAAACCGAGCAAGCGGTGAGCGAGAAGGGCAGCTCCCAGGTTACCGTAACAAAGCGGCCTCCAGTTAGAGTTTTATCTTGAGTCACTCACAGCGACGTCGGCACGATCGATGAACGCGTGAAACTGGACACCAGTGTGGTCCGATAACTGGCGAAAGTCGCAGGTCCGGCGACCTGCTCCCAGCCCTGTTCGTCTCGCCTCGGCCTCGCATGGTAACGTTCACATTACCCAAGCAATACCCTCATAGCAAATGGAGCGAATTTCCTTAGAGAACGACGAACTCGAAGGCGCCAACAACGTCTATTTGTTCGATACTGCTACTGAGACAGTGCTTATCGATACGGGAGAACAGTCTCGGGAGTCGGCCCTCCGGGCTGCCCTCGAGAACCACGAGGTAACGGTCGCCGACATCGACGAAATATTCCTTACGCATTGGCATCCCGATCACTCGGGCCTCGCGGGAGTACTCCAGGAGACGAGCGGGG
This sequence comes from Halorientalis persicus, assembly GCF_900110215.1. Lineage (GTDB taxonomy): Archaea > Halobacteriota > Halobacteria > Halobacteriales > Haloarculaceae > Halorientalis > Halorientalis persica. The sequence continues at coordinate 158,283 of NZ_FOCX01000009.1, forward strand.
CCACGGTACGTATCCACGAGTGTGATGCACCGTTGGCTAGGGCCGACGAGGAAGTATGGGAGTCGTACACGAGTACGCAACAGTCGCGTCTCGAATCGTGGGGTGTACCAGCAGCGAAACGCCAACAGCTGTTTGCACATCGGGAACGAGCGGAAGTCGCCGAGTACCCCTCGGTTTCGTCGGTGACGACGTTCGGAGACGGTGAGACATTCACTATTGGCGATCAGATTCTCGAAGTTCGCCATACACCGGGCCACACTGCAGGGTCCGTCTGTTTTGCGCTCGGGAGAAGCACGACCGACGCCACGGGACGACGGGAAATCATCACGGGAGACACGCTCTTACCGAACTACACACCAAATATCGGCGGGACGGACGCCCGGTTGGACCAACCGCTCGACCAGTACCTCTCGTCCCTCCGTTACCTCGAGGCGGCCGAATACGACTGCGGGTGGCCAGGACACCGGACACCGATCGCAAATCCGTCGAATCGTGCTCGCCAGATCATCGCACACCACGAACAGCGTGCGGGTCGAATCCTGTCGATTCTGGACCGTATCGGGCCTGCAGACGTCTGGACAGTCTGCACTGAACTCTTCGGCGGACTTGACGGGTTCCACATCCTCGTCGGCGCAGGCGAGGCGTACGCCCACCTCGAACACCTCCAGCAACAGGGAGATGTCGAAAGCGTCGATGGCACATACCGTGCCGTGGACGAGGTTCTGGCAGCGCTCGACAGCGACAGCGACACGTGGCCACTCGCGATTGGAGACCGGAGTGTGTGAACCACCCATCCGTTTGGCCGGCCGTGCAAGGGTGACAGGACTCAGCTCGTGCGGCAGTCGAACCGATGCGTTAGAGATTCTAGCCGGCAACATCTCGCCTGGTCGATCAGGCCTCACTGTATTGCTGTTTCTGGAGGACATCCGCGAACGATGTCGCAGTCGCCCGCTGGTGCGAGGGGACCGCGGGCCGTGGTCCGACCGGCTGCTCGAACATCTCGACTGCAAGTACGAGCGAAAACCGTGGGAAAATCGAAAGCACATCGAGCGTAATCCGGTCTATTCAGATACCGAACCAGGTGCTTCTGACAACGATCCCCCATCGAAGTACCGCCAGTTCAACCAGATTGTGCTCAGCGTCTTCGCCATACTCCACAACACGTCGCTCTACCCCAGACACCGCTTCCGATACTACCGACAGAAAGAACTATGGAGATTGTTTGACAATAGCACCCATGAACTTCGCGACGGAACTAGAGCTCCAAGCTCGCAGCCAACCTGACGCCCCAGCACTGTTCTTCGAAGACCAGACGTTCACCTGGAGCGAAATCGACGATCGCGCGAGTCAATTTGTAAACGTCCTCACAGCCCACGGGCTAGGGCCTGGAGATCACATGGCAATCTACATGCCCAACGTCCCGGCGTTCATTTTCGGATTCTACGGGGCCATGAAAGCTGGTGTCGTACCTATGCCCCTCAATCTCCGGTTCGAACAAGGAGAGGTCGAGTACATGATCGTTGACCTCCTCCACGGCTTAAACGCCGTGGAATCCCCACATGGGATTTCGGGCCAGGCTACTGGCACTTCGAGGTTTCAAGACGTATGCGTTCCACTCGTCGCCAGGCGGGTTTCGCCCTCGGAGTGGCTGTCTTGTGGCCCGGTCAATGAGGCCCCATCCGTAGCCGAGTCATCGCCAGCCGTCTTCTGACCGGAATCTTGGTCGGTTTGGGGCTGGCTCTCTCCGCTACGGTAGCGGTCTGCGATGTTGAGCGCGGCATTTACGTCCGCCTGATACTCTCCGACCCAACACTCGTCGTTCGTGCATCGGAACGTCGCCTGCTGTGGCCGTGTCCCTGTCTCGCCACAGACGTGGCACTCTCTGGACGTGTTCCGGGGATTCACCGTTGCGACGGGAACCCCGACTTCTTCGGCCTTGTACTGGATTTGTGCGTGGAGTTTGGCGAACGCCCACCCGTGCAGTCGGCGGTTCATGAACGCGTCGTAGTCCAAGTTCTCGCGGATGTACCGGAGATTCTCCAGTACCAGCACGGGATAATCGACCTGTTGGGCGCGTTCAACCACCTGCCGCGAGACACGGTGGATGATGTGGTCGATGCGCTCCCAGAGACTGTCACCATACTCCTCCGCAATCCGTTCGCTCTCGCGCCGCTGGAGGCGGTGGGTGGCCGAGAAGTACGTCTTGCGGAGGTACCGTACCTGCGATGCCTCGTCGCTGTAGATATCGGGAGCGGTCGGGGTGCCGCGCTCGTCACGGTGACACACCGTAGCCAAGGCAGCATCCCCGATGTCCACCCCGACCGGCGTCCGGTCTGTAGGGTCAGACGCCGACCGCTTCTCGAGATCGCGGGTCGCGGTGACGTGCAGATACCACTTGCCGTCGCGTTCCAGTAGCCGACACTCACCCATCTCGGCGTCACCCGCGTGCAACGCTTCCAGCCACGGGCGTTGCTCGGGGTTTGCGGCGGTGGGGATCCAGAGGTGGTAGTCGTCGTGGTGCGGGATTTTGACGTACCACTCGTAGTTGTTCTGCGGTTGATGGTCGAGTTGGACGCCCTCGTTGGTGAACTTCACTGGGTGGTCG
>NZ_FOCX01000112.1 GCF_900110215.1 Halorientalis persicus
GTTAGCGACGACCGGCCAGCAACAGACTTCATTCGGCGGCGGACGAAAGCCGCCCCAACATTCTGGGAAGACGACAGTGACGTTCTCTCCTTCCTGCAATCACCGGCACGGAACGACCCACTCAAAGAAATGAACCACGGGAACCGGCTAGCCGATCCCGACGTTGTAGACGAGGCTGAACCGGTCCCCAACGCCGCCTATGTTGCCACGGACTACACCAATTCCTCGTGGCTCTTGTTCATCGACATCGACGCCAAAGACGTCGCACTTGAGCGTGCGACCGAGGCAGTCACCAACACAGCGACGAAAACAGAGGCAGAGATCCGGGATGCAGCTGGGATCATCGATGCCGAGCCCGCCGGCTACGACTACGCATTCAGAGACATTGATCGCGCGCTCGAACTGGGCTTTCAGGTCCACGACATCATGGTGGAGCAACTCAATATGGCTGATCCAGTTGTGCAATACTCGGGGCAAGGTTGCCACGTGTTCGGGCCGACAGCCGACTCAGACCACCGCTACGATACTCAGTCACGAGAGTACATCGTCGACATACTCACAACAAAATACGAGATCCCCATCGACGAGAAGTGTACAACCGACCGTTCACGATTCACGCGACTCCCCTTCTCGCTCCACGGCGACGTGGGCCAAGTCGTGACGCCGATTGACTCCCCGAGCTTCGACTACCGAACCGAAGCCCAAGCACCAGTCACCGACAACGACCTCGCAGCCGAACAGTAGCCACTAACACACCCACCATCTCCACACATGACCGACGAAAACGAGACACCGTCCTACAGCACAAACCCCGCCGAAACAGACATTGGCGCGTACCGCGTTGGAGCCTTCCCCAAGCGGTACAGCGACCGACAGCGCCATCTCCTGATGGACAGAGGATACGCATTGCTCCTCGAACGAGACGACATCGAGTCCGACAAGCCAGTCCGACGGATGGTGCGAGAACTGGGCAAGGGGCTGTTCGGGAAGAATAAGCCCGACAAATACATCCCGATGTTCGACGATCCAGGGGAATTAGCGGTCGCAACAGCGTTCGTTTCGACAGGGTTAGTCCGACACGACGAGATTCGAAAGGGGGACCTGTCAGGCGTCATCCCCCTCTCTCGGCTCGCAGAACGGTACGCATACAACTTCCACGCACTGCTTCACGAGTACGAATATCGCGACCAGATCATGCAAGAGATCGGTGAAATGGTGTACGAGAAGGAGGGAGAACATCCTGGTCGCGTCTGCGAAGGGGTCGTCTATCCGGACGACTTGCCCGGCGGAATCTACATGAAGATCCCGAT
>NZ_FOCX01000033.1 GCF_900110215.1 Halorientalis persicus
GGTACGCTTGAAAGCGGTGCGAGTAATCCATCGCTGTATGGCGAATGTGCGACTCTACGGTGTTAAAAGCTGCCGTGGGTGTCGGCCTTCACCCCCGCCCACGGTGGGGCGGGGTACCCGGCCTCGGTCTCTTTATGGAGACGAGACGCCGCTCGCAGGTCCAGCACAGCCCCACAAGTACGAGAGTTCTGTCCGAGAGGATGAATCCCCCTCGGCCGCGAGTGAGTCCGATGAGAGCGGCGCTGAGCAGTCTGCCTCTCTCGTCGCCCACCGCCTCAGTATTCGCCACCACAAATCGAGCGAAAACGATGACCAGTACCGGTTCTTTCTGCGGCGGGGCAAGATCCGCAGAATCGAACGGCAGCACCAGCTGGGCCCGTCCAGCCAGTTCGATCCCGCCGGAACGTGTTCACTCGCGGCAGTCCCCGAGCCGGTTCGCGTCGAAGCCGCCGAACAACTCGACGTCGACGCGCTCGATGCGGTCGCCGACCGTGACAAGATCGCCAAACACGCCGACGCGGAGTAGCAATTCCAGATGTCTCTTTCGCCGTATGCGGAGCGTTCAGAGACGCTTTCGGCCGTCTACCGCACGCTCGAAGAACTGGCCAGAGCAATCGACGGGCCGTATTTCCTTCGAGAGTGCGACGGCACGATGTCCTTTCCTGGCCGGGGGGTGTATTTTTTCTTCTCGCTAGGAACTGATTTCGATGGACCGCCGTCCCAGTGGCGACTGACTCGCATCGGGACGGTCGGCGTCGCATCGGGCAGCCAGAGTACGCTCTGGAACCGACTCCGACAGCACCGCGGAAATGTCTCCGGAAAGTATGCCCAGCACGGCGGCAACCATCGCGGTTCGATTTCAGAGTTCCAGCAGTTCGATTTCTACAAATCAAAATAATTCTGATGTTTTGGATTACCGTCTGATTCAGCAGTTGCTCAAATCGCTCCCAGGGGCCTTGTGGAGATACTATTACAGTTGAAATATCAAAATATCAAAATTCGAGGGCAATAGATCTGTGGGTTACCTGATCAACATGAATACCCGTGGTTGATGATCGGTGCGTTACTGAAGAAGTCGAAATCTGCTGAAAGTCAGCGTACAAGACCTCTGATGATGGCGTTACTAACCTGAGAATAGAACGGATGCTACGAGAAGTATACTCCCCCACATCACGATCGATAGGAGTGTGCCTGACAATAGCCCAATCCACACCGACCCCCCACTTCCACGTTCTTGCATATTGGAACGAACCCCAGTCATATCGGTAACGTAGAGAACCAGCCACTAATAGTCAACGTATTCTGGCAAGGTTAATTCGACAGACTCTGCTGGATCTGATCTTCATAATCTGGAATAAGGGCGTCTGGCGCATAGTGTGACTTTACTGTTTGTCGAGTACTCTCGTATCGATCCACCAGAGGCATACGCTCAGAAAATTGGGTAATCATTGTGTTCAATTCCTCAAAGCTACCTGTGGAGGTATGCGCATCTCCACGGTATGGAATCTGCCCTACAGCGTTGTGTCGTGAGAGTGTTGGTGTACCATATGCCCACGCCTGAACAAGCGGCGCTGGAAATCCCATCCTTTCGGCAGTACTTACAACAGCAATTGCCCCACTGTACAGCGCTGGGAGTTCGTCAACCGGGACAAAGCCAACGAAGTTGACGTTTTCGGTAGCCTGAGCGCGCTCTTTGACCTCATTGTGGAACTCATTCGTGTCTTCTATCGGCCCATACATCCGGAATTGAAGATCAGGATGCTGGTCAGCGAGATCAAGAAATCGCATCGGCTTCTGGCTGGGTTGTAGGCGGTTGACCCAGAGGAAGTATTTCCGCTCTCCTGGTGATGTGAGGGTTTCCTTTGCCGGGAGATCGTAGCAGTCCCAGAGTACGGTCGCTTCACGACCGTATTGAGACTGTAGTGCCTCCTGATGTTTCTGAGTTTGCGCAACAAGAGTTGTCGCATCGTCGATTGCAGTATCGAAAATGTCTCTGACTTCACCGAGCCGACTATCGTTCTGATCGGGATACACATTCATGTCCGTCATGTGGAAAATATATTCGGCATCAGTGAGTTGCGTATACTTCCAGATTAGCGGAAGGAACCCACTCTGGCCATGTACGTAATATACATCGCTGTCGGTTTTGCGAAGGGCATCCAGATATGCACTCCCCCTTTCGAGAGGGTCTTTCGTGAGATCTGCGTTTGATGGGATCCCAATGTGATCTATGTCATGTTGTTGGAATGTGGTTGGAGTTGGTTTTGGTGAAACAACTGTGACATCGTAGTCCCGCGTAGCGAACTCTCTTGCAAGTACAATGAGCGGTCGCCGCGTCCTCCCAAACCCCTCACTATGAATCCATTCGGTAATCGTCGGCAACCCGAGAAAGCAGATAGAGTGAGACCCTTGTGCAGACATTTCTTATTCTGAAAGTTGGCTTGGCTTGGCAAGTATTTGCCTGTATTGTCTGAGGAATGTCGATACATTCTAACGATGGGGTACGCAAAAACAGGTAGATGGTTACACGCAGGCGACAGCAATTTCTTTACGGGCAAATTGCCTGGATGCTATCTACTTTGGTACTTCTTGCGGTCCTGGGTGCCCTATCTATGGATCTCTACTTTGTCATTTCGCTCATTGGTTTTTTGGTACTCGTAGAGCTATCTGCACCGTTCAACATAACCCCACAATGGCGATCACGACTGAAGTGGCCAATCTTCCTCGGACTAATCGGTTTTTCAGCTATAGTCGTCAAACGAATCCTCGAAATCCTTCCGCCGGGACTGATCTAGATGCCGGACCACAACTATCCACGACTGGTTCTACTCGTGGTACTTTTTGCGATTAATCTCGCAATTCTCGGTGCAACAGTTACGTCTGCTACCCCATATGGCCCGTATAATGGAAACTGGGATGGGGCGAGCGAGCTCAGAACAATTGCAAGTGAGGAAAGTACGGTCACACTGGCACATACTACGACTGCGTACGAAGATGCAACAGCTGACAGTACCGCGTTCATTTTGGCCCCGCAAGATCAGTATCGGGCAGCTGAGAGCGCACGCGTTCGACAGTTTGTGCAACGGGGCGGTACTCTGGTGATTGCGGCCGAGGCCAATCAAACGAACGACTTGCTGGTCAATCTCGGTCTCACTGCGCGTCTTGATGGGCGACTACTCCGAGACGAACAGGAGCATTACCGCGATCCAGCACTCCCTATTGCTACCGAGGTCCTTGATCACAACGTGACAACCGGTGTTGATCAACTCACCCTCAATTATGGAACTGTGATTAATCTCACGACTACCACTGCGACGACCGGATCGGCGTCCCGTGATAACTTGAATACGGATGACGCTTGGAAAGGTGAGTTCCTGATTAATTCATCTGGATTCGCATATATTGATTCAAATAATAACAGTCAACTCGACGACAGTGAGCGCGTCCGTGAACGTCCCGTAGCAGTGACTGAGCCCGTCAGTCAGGGGCGAGTCGTCGTCGTCAGTGACGCGAGCGTGTTTACGAACGCGATGTTCGAACGGACGGGAAATGACCGGTTCGCACGGAACCTTGTCGAGAGTGGCGACCGCGTGCTCCTCGACTACTCTCACGGACATCCACTGCCGCCGCTCGTGTACGCACTACTGGTCGTCCGATCGACGCCGCTACTACAATTCGGGTTGGGGTTGCTCGCTCTCGGCTGTGTCGCCATCGGAGTGCGCCTCTCTGACCGGTCCCTTCCGGACTGGCTGTCCATGGGCGAGACAGCGACAGACGGGGACAGCGTCGGTCAGCTTGACGAGGACGAACTCAGCGCTTTCCTAACCGATCGTCATCCGGAGTGGAGTGATCGGCGCGTCCAGCGTGTGACGAAAGCGATTATACGTCGGCGGGAGCAACGCGGTGACAATGACTGATCCCGCCGCCCTGTACGATACGGTCTCGGAGGAGATCGGGAAGGTCCTCATCGGCAACGAGACGGTCGTCGAGAGTCTCACGATCTCGCTGCTTACCCGTGGTCACATCCTCCTTGAAGGTGTTCCGGGTGTCGCCAAGACGACGGTCGCGAATCTCTTTGCTACGGCGACCGGTCTCGGATACAATCGTATCCAAATGACGCCGGACATTCTACCCGCGGACATCACCGGCACCTCCGTCTATCGCGAGCAAACCGGCGAATTCGAACTCCGAAAGGGACCCGTCTTCGCAAACCTCGTCGTCGCGGACGAAATCAACCGTGCGACTCCGAAGACCCAGAGTGCGCTCCTCGAGGCGATGCAGGAACGGCACGTCTCCATCGAGGGGGAGACACTGGATCTCCCGGAACCGTTCATGGTCATCGCGACACAGAACCCGATCGAGATGGAGGGCACCTTCGAGTTGCCCGAGGCACAGCGTGACCGCTTCCAGCTGAAACTGACCGTCGACGTGCCCGACCGGGAGGACGAGAGTACACTGTTGGAACGGTTCGACGACGACCCCGATTTGGGCCCGGACCGTATCGAACAGGTCGTCACGACCGACGAAGTCCTCTCGGCGCGGGAGACGGTTTCGGAGGTGTATATCGACGAGACTGTCCAAGAGTACGTACTCGACATCGTCGAAGCGACGCGCGCGAGTCCCGACCTCGAATACGGGGCATCACCCCGAGCCTCGATCGCGTTCCTCAATACGACGAAAGCTCGTGCCGCGGTCGAGGGACGCGACTACGTCATTCCGGACGACGTGAAAGCGCTGGCACGGCAAATTCTCGTCCACCGCGTCGTCCTCAGTACGGACGCGGAGCTCAGCGACATGACGCCCGCGGACGTGATCGACTCGATACTCGACTCGATTCAGCCGCCCGGGCAGGAGACGGTCGAACATGCGGCGAACCGGGCCGTCGGCGACGGTGGGAGCCGTGACGACGCTGATTCGGAATAGCGCAGGAGTACAGTCATCTCAGTTCCGGAACGTCTCGGAGCGATTGTAGCAACGGTGTGATCAGTCCCGAACGTCACCCGTCGGATTCCCACTGGCAGGTGACGAGATAGTCGACCCGGTCGTCACCCGTCGAGACTTCGGTCGTCACGGCCGTATCGAGTGCGCTGGCGAGTCCTACGGCGAGAAGCGACGTCACGGGATGATCGAACCGGTCGACGGGGCCGTACACGCTCTCGGTGACACCGACGGTGGCCCGTCCTGCGTCGGGATCAACATCGGCATCGGCGCTCTCGACAAGTTCGAACTGCTCAACGAGTGCATTCGACAGTGCCGTGGCGATCTCTGGAGTGTCGTCGACATCTCCGGTGGCGGCCTGTCGAAAGTCGGCAGCCAACGGTCCGCCCGTCGGTTCGAGGGCGACCCCCCGGGCCGCCTGCTCGTCCGGGACGACGAACGTATCAGCGAGAGCGTCGGCAGCCGGGAGTTCGTACTCGTCGCGCTGGGGCACGAACAGCCGAGCATCCTCGATGGCGTCGCCGACCGAGACGTACACGCGGTCGTTCTGGAGCCCCAGCTCGGAGACGGCAGCGGCTTCGTTCTGCGCCAGGGCCTCGTAGACGCGCCGGCCGACGTCGGCCGAAATGAACTGCTCCGGAGAGAGGTAGTAGACGAGCACGCCAAAGAAGACGCCAGTTCCGCTAAGTGCGAACAGGACGGTTCGCGCATCGGCGAAGAGAACGCCGGCAATCCCGGCCAACACACCAATCCCGGCCAGCATGAGCGCTGTGCGGCGATACTGCGTCCGCCGCGCACGTGCGAACTCCTCCCGGAGGCGGCGGTTTTCCTCCCGTAGCACCTCCACTTCGGCAGCGAGGCTCTCTTCCGGGGGGTCCGACGGCGTTTCCGAGAGGTCCGTGGGAGTGTCAGCGCTCATCGGGATCCCCTACCAGTCCAAGCGCGACCAGTTCGTACCGGTGGAGGCCGTAACTACAGAGTGTAATCCCACCCGCGAGCAGTACCATTGTGGTCGCGAGCGTCTCCACGACGGTCGACAGCACCCACGTCATCGCGGTGAGCGAGAGGGAGACGAGCAAGAATGCCCCGACCGATCGCACCGTCGCGTCGGTGGCCAGTTCCGTACCGGCCAGCACGAGCAGTGCACTCGCTACGACGGCCAACAAGACCGGGCCGCTGGGCCCGGACGGTAACGCGACGAGGGTCGCGAGATAGCCGAGTGCGACGACGCCGACCGCGGTGAGCGTCGGATCGACGCGTCGCGACAGCACCTCGGTTGTCATCGCCTTACTTCGCAGGCGGGTCGGTGGTAAGACTGTCGCTCTGCGTCGATCCGGACGATGGGCTGAGGTAGTCTCCGATCGGTTGCGCTCACCGCCGCCGGCCGGCGTCAAGAACGGCTTCGATACGGTCGGCGGGACTGACCTCGAATGCCGTCACGCCCTCCATTCCGCTCAATTCACGCCGGAATTCCTCAAATTCGACGTATTCGTCGTATGTCCCTTCGAGATCGGCGAGACTGGTCCGCTCAAACAGCGCCTCCGGCGCCAGAAAGACGAGAACGCCTGCGGACTCCCTGCGTGCGAACTTGACGGTCTCTCGCAACTGTCCACGGTCGGTATCGTCGGTGAACAGGAGCGTCCACGTCGAACCCGGGACGCGAGCCAACCGCGTCCGAACCGTCTCGAACAGTTGATCGTCTGCCATGCGCTGGACGTAGCTCTCCGAATCGCCGTAGAACGACCGTAACGTCCGACCGTACGCGGAGTCGTCCCCGGCCAGTCGGGACCGCTTTCGCTGTGCCGCTGCCGGACCCTGCCGGCCCGGACTCGACTGTCCGGTGTCGGCACGGACCAGCGCCCGTTCGCCGCGGTTCCGGGTCACACGCAGTTCGTGGAGTCGATCCCGGACCGAATCGTACGCTTCCGGGGTGGTTCCGGGCGATTCCCAGTCCGTGGTTCCACCCTTGTCGATGGTCGCGATCCCGATCGGGTCGTTCACCTGTGCCGCGTTGTCGACGACAGCGAGCGCGACGGTCCTGAGGTAGTCGAGTTTCGTCTCACCGGGCTGGCCAGTCTGCAGTGGCGATCGGTGGTCGACCACGAGGAGCGTCCGATGATCGGTTTCGACCTCGTACTCCCGGACGTGGGGGTAGTCCAGGCGCGCCGTCGCCTTCCAGTCAATGTCGCTGACCGAATCGCCGGGGACGTACTGCCGGAGTTCGGCTGGATCCGTCCCCGACCCCACCTGATCGGATCGGTGGCCCCCGTACGCGGCCGTCACTCGGTCGCCGCCCTGGCCGACGTGGACAGACCGGGGCGTCCGCGGTTCGACGGTTATCGTCGGCGTCGGCCCCCGTGGCAGGCGCTCGCGAAACAGCCCGTCCCGATCCGTGACGGTGACCGTCGCCGGATCGAACGTGGCCCGGCCGACGATCGACCAGGTGACCGGGACGGTCGTCGACGCCGTCTGCTCTCCCGCCGGCAGTTCGATCCGTCGATCCGCCGCATTGGGCCCGTTCGCGACCAGCGGGAGCGACAACTCGACGGTCAGGTTGACTCCCGAAGGGGCGGCCAGTTGCGCGGTGAGCGTGACGGGGACTTCCTCGTTGCGTGCGACAGTCTGGGTCGGGAGCGACTGCTCCACCGTCAACGCGGCGTCCATCTCCGCAAGCGATCGATAAAACTGGTACTGGCGTGCCACGAGAACGGCGGCGATACCGACAGCGCCGTACAGCAGGACCGGGCGGGCGAAGAGAACTGCGAGTCCCGCGAGTATCGTCGCGACACTCACAATGGTCCAGAAGCGGCGCGTCACCTCCATCGGTCGAGTCGAAGACGCTCCGGCAGTTGAAGATGACGGTCCCCCGACGAAGAGAAGAGTTTTATCGCGTCCCAGACGTGTTTCGGCTGTGACCTCCGGTGACAACGTGGTCAATCGGACGATCGCCGTTCTACTGCTCGCAGGAACGGTGATCCTACTCGCCGGTGTCAGCGTTGGCTTCCTTGCGACCGACGCGTCCATCGCCGGCGACCCGGGTACGTCGGCGAGTGGGTCCACGGAGCAGCGCGATCCCGCCGAAGTGGGTGGCGAGGGGAGCCTCAGCCCGGTCGAACGTCAACTTGCCCAGCAAGCAGCCGGGCGTCTTCGGAGCGGGTCGATCAACATCAGTAGCGGTGACTACGATCAAGTGAAACGCTCGCTCGAAGACTCACAGTACGGCGACTTACTGGACAGGTACGCCGAGGTCGCCTCGCAAACGGGGAACAAAAACCGCGCGGAACTCCTGCGGTCGCTCCGGGAGAACCAACGCGACTACGCCACCGCTGCGGATGCATACTGGCAGCTCTATCGCGTATACAACGACACAGCAAACCTCTCTACCGAGGACAACCGGACGACGCTGACCAATCTCCGGTTCGTCAACGAGTCAAACGTGAACGCGTCGATCAACCGGTCACTGCGGTCGGCCGGGCCAAACGCCACGATAACACCCGGCGACGTGATATCGTTCAACGACAGTGAGTATCAGCGACTCGCGCGGGCGCTCGATAACCGATCCCGTCGTGCCGACGAGACAGGGACGGACCTCGTTCGGAACTACCGACGGTTGGCAGAAAACAGCGCGACGAACTACTCGGCGGCCATCGAGTCGGTACGGGAGGACCGCGAAAACATTGTTGAGACACAGCAAGTCGTTCGAGAGACCTGGTTGACCGTCGTCTCGATCGCCGCACGGACGGACGATCCCCAGGGGTCGTTCATCGATCCGATCCGCGTCGACGGCCGGCTCACGCTCCAGAACGACACGGCACTCGCCAGCGAACGGATTCGAATGCGGATCGGGGCTCAGACCTATCGGGCGCAGACAGATATGAACGGAGAGTTTACCGTCCCATACAGGCCGGCGACGATACCGCTGAACGCCACCAACGCCACCGCCCGTTTCGTTCCCAATAGCAGTTCGGCGTACACGACCGTCGAAACGAACGTCTCTATCAACGTGACGCAGATCCAGCCGACTGTCGACGTGGACGTCAAGCCCTCGGAGGTTCGGTTCAACGAGACGCTCACCGTGAACGGGTGGGTCGGACACGAAGACGCCGGCGCGGCGAACGTGTCGGCCGCCGTCGTCGCCGACGGGGAGTTTCTCGCGGTCAATCGAACCGACTCGAACGGGACACTCCAGACGAACGTCTCTCTCCCGGCAGCGATCGACTCGGGGTCCCAGCAGGTACGACTCGCGCTGCTGGCACGCGATCGGGCACTCGCGCCGGCGAACGGGACCACCGCGCTCCAGGTGGCAGAGACCCCGACCGAACTGACGGTCGCCGCGACACAGACCGAGGGGCGTACACTCCGTGTGTCAGGCCAACTCGAAGCCGATACGCAGGGTGGCGTCGCCGGACAGGTCGTCGAGATTACCGCCAACGGGACGACGCTCGGGACGGCGACGACCGGCCCCGACGGCCAGTTCCGGACGACAGTCGTCGTTCCGGACGAATTGCTCGCGTCCGGCCTCGGCGACGCCGCGACGACACTGAACGTGCAGGCCGCCTATCAGGGCTCGGAAACGAACCTCGGATCCAGCAGCGCCAGCGCGACTGCACTGGTCACGCAAGCGGGGATCCTGCTGTGGATCGGCGCGCTCGTCGCCGGAGTGCTGGTACTGGTCGGTGGCTACCTGGGCTATCGCTGGTGGCGTCGGCGGAGTCAGAACCGGGACGCTGACCGATCACCGACCATCGACGAGCCGATGGTGAGTGTGACCGGGGACGACGGGCGGACACCCGACTCCCTGTTCGGCATGGCACGCGAGCAACTCGCGGCCGACCGACCGGACGCAGCCGTCGAACTCGCGTACACCGGACTCCGCCGTGACCTCGAACGTCGGTCCGGAATCGAAGAGCCCGCAACCCACTGGGAGTTCTACCGCCGCTATCGACGGGACGGTGACGAGGGCAGCGTGGAGACGCTCCGACGTGCCACCGAACTGTACGAGCGGGCCGTCTTCGCCTCGCGGTCCGTGTCGTCCGACTCAGCGGCGGAGATCCTCGATACCCTGGACGGGATCGGATCCACCGGACGTTCGGCCGACGATTGAGTCAGAGACGACACAGCCACATCGGCTGTATTCACTGTTCCCAGAGGGCAGAAAGCTGACTGGGAAGTGGATTGAACCTGTAGTTCTCAGACCCAATTCCCAGGAATGCTCTCAACAATTTCTGACGGGTTGGCATACACTTCGTTGATCTGCTGGGCTGCCTGAACGATATCGCCGGGCTGTGGATCTTCAATCTGATCGAACAGCAGGAGACCGTGATTTCCACCGGCAACGAAGAAATCTTCGTCGTTCGTGAAGACGACCCACTGGTTGCGCTCGGCGTGGGCCGCGATCTCCGCGTCGGCGGTATCGTGTTCCAGTTCGTCCTCGACAGTAGCGACAGTGACGCCGTCGGCATCCCGAAATGCCGCTACGTATTTCGCCGGGACATTCTGATCACAGAGAATTCGCATCTACTCGTTGGCGCGACTGTGTGACGCGGCGGACTGCTGACGCGCCTCTTTCTGGGCCCGAAGCGTCTCCATCAGCTCCGGGTGATCGTCGTAATACTCTGTGGCGGCCCGAACCTGATCGATGTCGAGGTCCAGTTGGTCTGCAACCTCGTGAAGATTCCACTCCCGCTCGCGGACCAACTCACCAATCTGGAGAACGCTGACACGCGTACCTTCAAGGCGAGGCTTTCCATGGAGTACATCGGGCGTCTTCACGACCTGGACCGTCGAGCTCATTGTATCACGACATACTGCCTGCGGCACTAAGAGTGTTCGGAGTAGACTACATATCCTCATTAGCCTTTGTCTTGAAGCAGGGCCATCCTGTTTCCACAACGTCATCTACCCACCGAAATTCGTGGACTTCCATGCTGCTACCGCTGTTAAATCCCTAACATGAACACATCACCTGTCGAGAAGACACGCTGCCGTTCGATAGGATCGTATGAACGGGCCGCCTTCGCCTCACAGTCCGTCTCGGCCGACTCGGCAGCAGAGATCCTCAACACCCTGGACGAAATCGGTTCCACCAGTCGCTCGGCCGACGATTGAACGCTCGTCATATCAAGAGGCTTTTGACACCCACACGACAAAGACTCCCCAATGCCTACTGCGGACCGATTACGGCTTCTCCTCCCTCGACAACTCCGGGAACTCCCGGCGGATCTCGGAGCTGCGCTTGCGGTTCTCCTCGTGACGGATCTGTTCGTACTCGTGCCGGTGCTGAACGAGACGCCGCTGCGTGTCGTCCTCGGCTTGCCGCTCGTGTTGTTCGTCCCCGGGTACGTCTTTATCGCCGCGCTGTTTCCCGAAGCCGGCGAATCGCCGGCTGATTCCGAGAGCGACCCCGCCGCGACGGACTCAGAATCGTCGGGCATCGACGGAATCGAACGCGTTGCTCTCTCGTTCGGGCTGAGCATCGCCATCGTCCCGCTGATCGGCCTCGTGTTGAACTTCACGCCGTGGGGTATCCGACTGATCCCGATTCTGACCGCCCTGAACGGCTTCACGCTGGCGGCGACGGCCGTCGCCGCCCGACGCCGGTGGGCGATCCCGGAATCGGAACGGCTCGCAGTCCCGTACCGTCGGTGGCTGGCGGCGGGAAAGGCCGAATTGTTCGAGCCGAACGGTCGGGCCGATATCGCGCTGAACGTGTTGCTGGTGGTGAGCGTCCTGCTGGCGTTCGGGAGCGTCGCGTATGCAGTGAGTGTCCCACAGCAAGGGGAATCGTTCACCGAGTTCTATCTGCTGACCGAAAACGAGGAAGACGAACTCATCGCCAGTGAATACCCGGCGGAGTTTACGGTCGGTGAGAGCCAGTCAATCACCGTCGGAATCGAGAACCACGAACACGAGACGATAGATTACACTGTCGTCACTCTGCTACAGCGCACCCAACGTTCGAACAATTCCACGACGGTTGTCGCGGAGCGCGAACTATCTCGTGTCAGCACTACCCTCTCCGATAATGAAACCTGGCGCGAAAAGCAGGAGGTAACACCAACGATGACAGGCGACAATCTCCGGCTATTATATCTCTTATACAAGGGAACACCACCCCAGAATCCTTCGATCGAGTCATCTCACAGGAATAACTACATTTGGATCAACGTGTCTAGTAGGCGTTGAAATTCGACTCCTGTAGGTATCGTAAGATGGCACACATCACTGGCTATTTGTACCTCGAAAACGAGAAGTCGAAATGATTAGGAGTCGTTGTTGAATGACTGAGGTTAAAAACCGTCGGGAGGATCTCTCTATCCCGTTTGGTTCGCGAGAGAAACCAGCGGTCGGGATTTTCACCGCTGGGAACGACGCCGGAGACATTATCAAGACGATACTACGGGCGAAACGCCACGATCATCACATCTTCGTCTGTTACCAGACCGACGATCACCTGGAATCGGTGGAATTCGCGATGCAGTTAGATGCGACAGTTGTTGAATTCGATAGCGGCGTTTCTAACCCCAGTGAATCTCTCACAAGAGAAGTCCGGAAGCACGGGTTCCCTGGGCTTATTTATCACGAAACCTGTACAGAGACAATTGATTTCGATCGTAGCGTCGATCTGCTCAAGGATTCCTCCGAATACACCGTCTCGAGTATCGTCCAGACAAACGGGAGTGCCCGTTCGGGGATCATCGTCGGTATTCCGACATACAACGAAGAAGTCGGCATCGGGAGTGTCGTATTGCGTGCAAAGGAGGTCGCCAGTGAAGTTATCATCGTAGACGACGGAAGCACGGACAATACTGTCGAGCTCGCTAAAAAAGCAGGGGCGACGGTGATTCAACACTCCGAAAACCAAGGGAAAGGAGCGGCAATCAAAACACTACTCGAGGAGGTTCGTGAGCGAACGTTTGAAACATTCGTCCTCCTCGACGGTGATGGACAACATAATCCCGATGAGATCCCGGTTGTAGCGAATCCAGTTCTGGAGGAGGGAGCCGACCTCGTTATCGGTAGCCGGTACTTACAGAACCACAACGCGGACGAAACGCCGACGTATCGACGGATCGGACAGCGGGTCCTCGACCTCCTCACGTTTGGCCCGTCGCAGACTCGCGTAACCGACTCACAGAGCGGGTTTCGGGCACTCTCGCCGCGAGCGGTCGACGAGCTCGCTATCACGACGGACGATTTTGGGGTCGAAACCGAAATGATCGATACAGCCTCCAGGAACGATTTGACGATCGTCGAGGAACCCATCGAGGTCCGATACGAGGGAATCGACGGTCAGACGCAGCATCCGCTTCGGCACGGACTGACGGTCGTCGTCTTCGTGTTACAACTCGTTCGCGATCGCCATCCACTGCTGTTTTTCGGAGTGCCGGGGCTGCTCTTCCTCGCTATCGGGGCATACTTCGGATTCGATGCCGTTCTCGTGTATCAAAATTCGGGTCGATTCTATCCCGCAAAGGTCCTCGTCAGTGGGTTTGCCACGGTGATCGGATCTATCGGGATCTTTCTTGGGCTCGTGCTAAACCGGATAAGCAACATGTTCGAACGGCTGGACGCGTAGATTCGTAGAATACTGATAACCCCCTACCGATAATGAACACTGACATACACATCGCAATCGTCCTCGGAACACGGCCGGAAATCATCAAACTCTCACCGGTGATCCGGGAATGCGAACGACGCGATCTACCTTACACACTGATCCACACTGGCCAGCACTACTCCGACGAACTCGACAGTGTCTTTTTCGACCAGTTGGAGCTTCCGGAACCGGACTATCACCTCGACGTCGGCTCCGACTCACACGGTGCACAGACCGGGAAGATGCTCGCCGAGATCGAACAGGCCCTTCTCGACGTGGAGCCGGACGTAGCTCTGGTTCAGGGCGATACGAACTCCGTCCTCGCTGGCGCTATCGCTGCAAGCAAACTCCCCGTCGAAATCGGTCACGTCGAGGCTGGACTCCGTAGTTTCGACCGAGAGATGCCCGAAGAGACGAACCGCGTCGTCACCGACCACGTTGCGGACTACCTGTTTGCACCGACGGATACGTCGGCGGACAACCTCCGAGACGAGGGGTTCGACGAGAGTCGGATCCACGTTACGGGGAACACCGTCGTCGATGCTGTGCACCAACACCGGACACTCGCGACCGAGAAGAGCACGATTCTCGATGACCTCGATCTAACGCCCAGGGAGTACGCGCTCCTGACGGCCCACCGTGCGGAGAACGTCGACGACCGTGCTCGATTTGCCGACCTCCTCAACGGCGTCGAGCGTATCTCAACTGAACTCGGTGTGAACATCGTGTATCCGATTCACCCGCGAGCACGAAACCGTCTCGACGAGTTCGGTCTCGATGTCCCATCGTGCATCGAACTGATCGAGCCACAGGATTACCTAGACTTCCTCGATCTGGAGCAGGCGGCGACAGTCATCCTCACCGATTCGGGTGGCGTTCAGGAGGAAGCCTGTATCCTCGGTGTGCCCTGTGTCACGCTTCGGGACAGTACCGAGCGTCCGGAGACGATCGACGTGGGAGCAAACCGACTGGTCGGTATTGATCCAGACGCCATCCGGAACGGTGCCGTCGAGATGGCCGATGTCGCAACCGACTGGGAGAATCCCTTCGGCGACGGGAATGCATCAAAGCGGATACTAACAGCGCTGTGCCAATCACCAGCGGACGATCAGCAGGTCATACAATGAGTACGATATACGTCCACGGACTCGGTTACATCGGATTGCCGACAGCGGCGATGTTCGCCAATTACGACCACGAGGTTACCGGATACGACACTGACGAGGCAGTTATCGAAGGCCTCGACGATGGCAACGTCCACATCGATGAACCCGGGCTCAGAGCGTTCGTGACCCAGGCGCTCGAATCCGGCAACTTGACTGTGAGTAACGAGGTCGACGAGGCAAAGTATCACATCATCGCCGTTCCCACGCCGTTCGACGACGAGACCAAAGAGCCGACACTTGAGTACGTGGAGGCCGCCGGCGAAGCTATCGCCCCTCACCTCCGGCCCGGTGATACGGTTATCCTCGAATCGACTGTTCCGCCGGGTACGACCGTCGAAACGCTACAGCCGGCCCTCGAACAGTCCGGACTAGATGCGGGTTCGGATTTCGCGCTCGTCCACTGTCCCGAGACCGTCCTCCCGGGGAACATTATTACAGAGCTCAAGGAGAACGACCGCATCATCGGCGGCGTCAACGGTGTATCAACTGAGGCCGCAGTACGGCTGTACGAGTCCTTCGTCGAGGGCGATATCTATACGACCGAGAACGCGACGACGGCCGAGTTCGTCAAGCTCATCCAGAACACCTACCGTGATGTCAACATCGCGCTAGCCAACGAACTGGCGCTGATCGGCGAGGACTACGGTATCGACTCCCGTGAAGCCATAGAGATGGCGAACACCCATCCTCGGGTCGATATTCACCACCCGGGACCGGGCGTCGGTGGCCACTGTCTTCCGATCGACCCCTGGTTCCTCGGCCAGAATTCGGATAATCTTGATCTCATCGAACGGGCTCGAGCGATCAACGATGGAATGGCCGATCACGTCGTCGAAACGTTGCGAGACGAGTTGGGATCGCTCGAAGGACGGACGATCGCTGTGTTCGGCGTCGCATACAAAGGGAACGTCGGGGATACCCGACAGAGTCCCGGACTGGATCTCGCACAGGCGCTCCAGAAAGCCGAAGCGGAACTGGCGAGTCCGAAGCCCGACGGCGGCGTACCACCTTCGGCCGTCGGCGTTCGGCTCCACGATCCGCACGTCGCGGATCAGACCCTCGATCTCGTCGATCGCAAGTCAGCGATCGCCGGTGCCGACGCAGTCGTGATCACCGCAGATCACGACGAATTCGAGCATCTGGATCCCGCCGCGTTCGCCGACGCGATGGCCGAGCGGGTCGTCGTCGACACGAAGGACGTTCTCGACCCGTCCGAGTGGAAGTCGGAAGGCTTCTCAGTCCGCCGTATCTGAATCCGGTCATGGCCACCCCTACCGCATGGGTCGATCTCGCCAGTCCCTCGCACCCGTTCTTTTTCAAATCGCTGTCCGATGGCCTCCCAGACGTCGAGGTTCGAACGACCGTTCGGGACAAGACGGAGACCGTCGATCTGACGAGAGAAGTCGGATTCGAATACGACGTCGTCGGACGCGACTTCGATAACACGCTCCTCCGGAAAGTCGGGATTCCGCTTCGGACCGGGCAGCTCGCGCTATCCGCACCCGACGCGGATGTCTCGCTCTCGTCCCGGAACGCGATGTGTATCCTCGCCTCGAAGGCGCGCGGAATCCCGTCGATTCACTTCACGGACAACGATATCACGGCACACGTGGACGGGCTCACCTCCGAAAAGCTGTATAACCGACTGGAAGCGATGGCGACACACAACGTCGTCCCGGCCGCCTTTGAGACGACGGAATTGACCAAGCGTGGAGCCGATCCCGATAGTATCCATACATATGATGGATACAAAGAGGACATCTACATCGCCGGTTTCGACCCCAACCCGGAGTTCACTGACCAGTTCCCGTTTGAGGAGTACATCGTGGTGCGCCCGGAGGCACTCGATGCCGCCTACGTCGACGCCGAGCGCTCGCTGGTCCCCGAACTCCTCGCTGGAGCCGCCGAACGCGACCTCCCCGTAGTGTATCTGCCACGCGGACGCGGCGACGAGGCGTACGCGGATCCGTACGACGGCGACGAGGTGTACGTCCCCGACAGCGCGCTGAACGGATTGCAACTGGCGTGGCATTCCCGGTGTATGCTCACCGGGTCGGGGACGATGGCACGCGAGGCGGCATGTATGGAAAAACCGGCCGTCTCCTTCTTCCCAAACACGCTGTTATCCGTGGACCAAGAGTTGATAGCAGATGATAGAATGAAACATTCCAGAGACGTCGATGAGATTCTGGAGTTCATAGACTCCCTCACCTCTTCTGATGTAGAGCCCGATCTGTCTGGATCTAAGCGGGTCTCGAATGAGGTGGCAAAGTTGGTTACCAGATTAATAGACAATTCGGCCAAGAACTGAATTTATACATTTATACCAGCATAATGATCACTACGCCAGAATCGTATTGTATGAATAGGCTTATGAACGATAGAACTCTGCTGATAGATTAATAATGCCCGTTGATTTTACGCAGTGGGTTGACGAGTTCCGGGAGAACTTTTGTGACTCCCCTAAACGTGCGATCATGCAGGCTCTTTGGTGTTCTTATCTCGGACTGTGGTTCACTGTAACATCGCGGTTCACTTTCGGTCAAAAAATATACGAGCGCGATTGGGATGCGCTCATACTCTTGGATGCATGCCGCTCTGATGCGTTGAGAGAGGTAGCTCCGGAATATGACTTTCTTGACCAGTCGGAGATAGAGTCGGTCTGGTCTGTGGGCAGTGGGTCACTGGAGTTCATGTGTAAGAATTTCACGTATGAATACGAAGACCAAATCAACGAGACTGTTTACACTGCTGCGAACGGATTTCTGAACCGAGCGTTCGTTGAGCACGAGTATGCACCCAGCGTAGCCATTCCATTTGGATGGCCCAGATACAATGTAGTGAGGGCGGATGATTTCAAAGAACTCACTAATGTTTGGGACTCCCGGTACTCGGAGCAACTAAAGAATGTCCCTCCCTGGGAAATGACAGATGCGGCTATCTCTGCGGGGCGTCGTAATCCCGACGCGAGTAGGTATATTTTCCATTTCACTCAGCCGCATATCCCCCATATCAGCGAGGCAGTTGAAGAGGAACGATCGGTAACCGAAAAAGAAGCTGACCCTTGGAAGTACATTCGACGCGGTGATCTTAGCTATGAGGTGGCGTACGAACGATATCTAGATAATCTCCGAATAGTGCTGGACAATGTGGAGACTCTCCTGGAAAACTTGGATGTAGATACGGCTGTGATATCTGCTGATCATGGCGAAGCCTTTGGGGATTGGAGAATTAACGGTCACCCGACCGCCTTCCCACATCCTAATGTAAAGAAGGTCCCATGGATAGAGGTGACAGCAGAGGACCGTAATACTCGCCAACCCGAACCTATCCCAGAGGAAGTAAACAATTGCAAATCGATTTCAGAATCTACTGTACAGCAACAACTTGAAGACCTCGGATATATATGAAGACTGGGCTGCGAAAGTATTCCACAACCGCGCTAAAAGATTATAAAATACTCTCTATAATCGCTATTATTCTTGGAATAGTCGGAACCTCACTCAATATCGTCGTTACAAACCCCTATATTGTGACTTTTCCACCCGCCTTGTTAATTTCTGGACTGATTAGCTATACGACTGAGTACAGAGCAAATCAACCTACGCTATCCCCAGATTTAGGTATCAAACCACTACTCTCTCTCCACCTCTTTATTAGCGCACTAATCATAGTCCTATTTAGTTTGACAAAAACCCGGGGAGAGATAGTCTTACTACTGTCTGCAGTACTCGTTGGCCTAACAGCACTCTCGATCGTCAAAACTGACAACCTCTATTTTCAGCTCGCGCTGATACTGTTAACCGGCCTCGTAATTCGTGCAACTATATTATTCTCATCGCCTGTTCCTCTGGGAAATGATACACTCTTCCACCAAAGAATGGCGGGAGAGATTGCACAAGCAGGTGATCTTGTTCCCTTAATTGAAGAAAACTCGAAACACTTCGATATACCGCTCTATCACGTGTTTGTCTCATCTGTTGTAATACTAGTGGACCTGGACCCACAGCTTAGTTCTTTTATCGGCATAACTATTCCGAGTCTGGTTGTACCAGCACTGGTTGTTACCTGGATAGTAAACCGGCATTTTGACTCGACCGCTGCGGCTATCTCTGCTTTCCTGGTCGTCACCACCGATTCAGTCATTCGGTGGAGTATCACACCCTCTACGACTACGTACGGATTCATACTTGGTGTGCTGATACTAATGACAGTGATTTTGCAGCGGGAGCACAGAATTCGCTATATATTCGCTTTCTTGATTATCGCACTTACCTTCTCACATCAGACTACCAGCGTTATAACCCTATCAATTGTCATATTATACGCTATTGGAAAGGTTTTGTCAGAAGATGAAATACACATCACTACACCAATTCTATTTGGTCTATTAGTAATCGGATCGTTTCTTTTTGCGCGAATTAATGGACCAGGTGGGGACTTGACCGTCCTGGGAAAGCTAGCTTTGGTCATCGGGTCGTCTATTCAATTACTATCCGTTGACACAGGTGCCAGCTTTCAGATTCCACCGATGGTCAATGCACAACCGGGAGGGACAGCCTCTCTGTCTTCTATTCAAGTCCTCGGACCTGCCCTGTTAT
The DNA here is from genome assembly GCF_900110215.1 of Halorientalis persicus. Lineage (GTDB taxonomy): Archaea > Halobacteriota > Halobacteria > Halobacteriales > Haloarculaceae > Halorientalis > Halorientalis persica. Next base: position 19,305 of record NZ_FOCX01000033.1, read on the forward strand.
TTCTATTCGGAACGATCGGCTCACTCACTGTTTTAAGATCTGATTCTATTTCGGATCACGCCTGGAACCAGATCTACAAACTTCTCTTGGTTGCGGCAGGACTCTTTATACCAATATTTATCGGCCCACTAGTTGGGTTCACTCTACTTCTCCCGTACCGCTGGTTCCCATTTGCGTATTTTGTCCTTGCAATACCAGCGTCTCTCGGGTTGATAGTAATTAGTAAAAAAATTCCGTCAATCTCGTCTGGCTACTTAATTCTGGCATTGCTATTAGTCTCCGGACTTGTTATGGGAGGAAACTACTTCGGCAGCTATGAGGATCCAGTGTTTGATGAGGATCCGGGCGCGATTCGCTACGAATACACTGAACAAGAAGTGAGTATGTTCTACCATGCAGCCAGATATTCAACTGGGCCCGTTCGTGGCGACACTGTAGCAACGATAGTGGTAAATCGCCATTTTGACACTAAGACTGCTCGAGGGTTACACTACAACTATGACAAGCGGGGGTATTCTGGTGTTCCCCGGGAAACCCTCGTCATTGACCGACCATATGCCCATACAAACCACGCGTGGTATTGGCTAACGTATAGGGGGAAAACTGGATCAGTCATCGGTGAGTTACCTCGAAATGCACTAAGCTGTGCTGAAGATATCGTTTATGATTCAGGAGGTGAGAGGTATAATGGACACCTTCTACGCTATACGCGGACTTCCTGCTACTGAGTTTATCTGGACTTAAACTCAAAGTGTATGTGCGCTTGTTCAAAAGCGAGTGATATTCATCTCCTCCTCCATGTCTAATATGTCTATCTGAATTGGCAAAGTTCATTGCCTCGTTAATATAGCTTCCATACAACACAGATCTCCAAGACAACGAATGTATAGCAGCTACTTCATCTAAATATGAGATTTAAAAGAGAGATAATAACGGTATTCGGCTCTTCGATTCTCCGAAATGTCGCCACTTTTGTTGCTGTGGCCTATTTCTCCAGAGAGTTGGGCCTGGCCACCCTTGGTAGCTTTTTCCTCTTCCAATCAATTCTGCTGACAGTTTCGATACCAGTTGATTTTGGGATAAAGATCGGAGTTGAGAAACGCATTAGCGAGGGAAATTCTCCTGCTGATACACTCGCTACAGCAATCGTGGTAAAATTTATTTTACTACTGTTGTCAATCGCTGCTATATTTGGATTTAGTGGTGTAATAAACTCTTACGTGGGTGAAAACGTTGCTATCCTACTTGCTATTGCTCTGATTCTGAATGAGTTGGGCCAATTAGGAAAACACACACTTCGAGGGGAACAACGGGTGGGGGTGGGAGCGATACTTCAATCCATTCAAACTTTGATTTGGGCCCTATTTGGTGTTGGCCTTACGTTATTGGGTTTCACGAATTTTGCCCTCTTTTGGGCTTACCTGATAGGACTGTTCGTTATCTCCTTTTTCTATTGGTATCAGGTAGATACGAAAATAGGGAACCCATCAATATCCCATGCAAAGGCTATCGTAGGCTATTCAAAATTCGCACTAATCGGATCCCTTGGAGGATTAACATACAACTGGGCCGACATTATACTCTTGGGATTTTTCATCTCTCAATCTGCAGTCGGCGCATACGAGGTCGCATGGCGGGTGTCTGCAGCGTCACTGCTGTTAACTAACGCTGTACGCACGACGGTTTTTCCGAAGGCAAACGAATTAGGCGAAAAAGGCGAGATCGAGCAGCTCGAACGTCTCGTCGAGTCATCCCTGATCCCTTCTTTTTATTTTGTTATCCCTGCTGCGATAGGAGGTTCAATTATTGGCGGCGAAATTCTATCTCTTGCATTCGAAGCGGAATACCCCTTGTTGAATATCGCACTGGTGATTTTATTGATCGAAAAGGTGCAGAGAGCCCTTCTGTTACCACTGATTGGGCCAATGCATGGAATCGGTCACGTAGACTATGGTGCATACACGACTATATTTGGACTTGTGACAAATATAATGTTTAATTTATTACTAATACCTCCGTTCGGAATTCTGGGAGCAGCAGTTGGGACTACTATAGGAAGCACCGCTACCACCACCTCATATGTTTGGTTGCTGTCGAATGAAATCTCGATATCAATTCCCACCAAAGAAATAATTTGGCTTGGTTTATCTGGGTCAGTTATGGGAGTAGCGATATTTACTGTAAAACCATTATTGCTCCCAATATCTCTGATTGATCTTACTGGAATTATAATTGGAGCCGCAATAGTATATATAGTAGCATCTCTATCAATTCGCAAAGTGCGAATTGAACTTCGAAATACTCTCCAATCGATCATTTGAGGACTCCGTTGAAAGCGGTATGCCGAGAGCGGAGAAACCAATCTAGTGAGTTGAAAAAGACGGTAGTTTTATGCTAGTGAGTACACCGTTATTTGATATAAGATCCACAGTTGTCGCTTGTTCAGAAGGCGACCGCTGGCTGCTAGCGATACCACGCCGCTTCCAATTGACTTTAAGTCACCGGGAGGACAAGTCCCTAGTCGCTACTCCCCACTTGCGGCGTGACGTTTCTTTTCGCCAGAACTTTTGATATAATATAATTTAATAAGTAACAGTATATAAGACGAAACGACTGACTGCATCAAAACGGTTACAAACTGTTGCGAGAAAGATTCTTGAGCCGATCTGAACAGCCAAAAGGGTGATACGGATTTGAAAAGCCTGCTGAGTCACCTTCATGCAAAAATTATGATTCAGGTGGGTCATTCCGAGCTATATAATATTGGTACAGACCAAAATTTGGAGCGAGATTCCGTTCTGTAATAGCATCAGATATTGGCCGGAGTGTACGTTCTAATCCTGTATTGAAGCCCGGGAGTGAGTAATAACTACCTCGGGCCTCTTTTATTTGCAAATCATTTAATATTGCATTTTTCAGTTCCTGAGGTGGTATCCAGTTCTCAACGAGTTGACCATCAGCACTTTCATACGCGCCGGTAAACTCAGCAAAATTAAGAATAAAATTCATAATACGAGAATATGGGGAATTTGGGTTTGGTGTTGATATAACCAGCCAGCCACCGCTGGTAAGAAGCCTTGTGATTTCTTCGATAGCAGCTAACTGTAGCGAACGCTCCGGAATATGTTCGATTACTTCAGAGCATACGACAAGATCAAAGGTTCCGGATTTGAATGGTAGGTATGGCAAAGCAGCTTCTGCAAAAGATGCATCCGTCTTTTCGATTGTTTCCTCCATGAGTGGTGGTTCTGTGATATCAATCGCCATCACATCCTCGAATCGGGTACTGAGAAAGGTCGTGTTCCGTCCAGAGCCAGAGCCGATGTCAATCACCGAGGCCGTACTGTCAAGGGGGATTTCGTCAACAAGCGAGTGAAGAATTTCATATCTCTGCTGATTATCGTATGTAAGATCTGAAGCCTCGGAGAAGTACTCCTGATAAAACTCTCGTGATTGTCGCATCTCCTCGTTCATATATTATTGGGGGAGTGGAACAATATAAGCTAATTTCGACTGTAGAATCTGACCCGGAAACATCGATACAACAGGCTGCGAATATTCGTCTTCGCCTGAGAGCACTCAGGTCTATTTAATGCGTTACTGCTGGCTATCGTTGAATAGTCACATGTATAAGATCCACAGGTTAACAATCTCTCCGAAATATATAAGATATTAAATCTTAGTAAGACATCCGCATGTTTTTCAATCCACACTATTTGTGGGCGCATCACATATAGATGCCCCCAGGAGTATTGGTACTCCCTCTCACCCGAATGGGATATTAGTATCCAAGAACAGGTCTATTCATTGAGTACCGTCCTTTCGTGTTTGTCTACAATGATCTCCCAGTCATAATTCTCAGCAATTTTTAAACCACGTTTGCGGATATCTCGATTTTTCTCATTAGATTCGATCGCCTGCTCAAGAGTGTTTAACAGCCCTGGCTGAGTTCCATCGTAGAGATAGCCACTAACGCCATGTTCTATAAGGGACTCATGGGCAGGTATTTCGGTGGCGATCACAAGACATTCTGCAGCCATATATTCTAGAATCTTTGCTGGGAAGCTGACTTGATACGACTCAATATCTTGAAGCGGGGAAATGGCGAAGTCAGCTGCGGAGAGTAGTTCCGGGACAGTCTCATGCGGAACTCGCCCCACCCACTCTATGCTATCCGTAACATCGCGGTCTACGGTCAGTTGTTTAAGGGAACTAACATACGCTTCCGGACCATCTCCAACTACCTTGAACTGCAGATCATGGTTACTGTTTGAGACAGTTTCGATCACATGTTCTATGCCCCGGTTCTCTGTAATCGATCCCACATAGACTATTTCCCAACCGGTTTTGTTTTGAGTGGTAGTAGGGTTCTCTCTCGAAAACAAATCCAGATCTACACCCATCCCGATTATCGTAGCATCTGACATATCCACTTCATACATCTCCTCAGTTAGACATCTGATTCCATCAGTCAAGCATATAATACGGTCACTCGATTTCAAGATGTGACCAATGATCTTCGAATAAAGTTGATACCCGTATTTATATACGTACGATGAAATAGATCCCTCTCTGTCTCTCCCACTCAAAAAGTCCTGACTCTGCCTGACAGGAACAGATTGCAGCCCGGCTACTAATCTACCAGTAGAAAATTTGGATGCAACCCACCCTTGGATAAGAGACGACTGGAAACAGTACACACAATCGTAATCACCTTTCAAAGAGATTATTGTCGACAGAATAGATGATATCAGAATAAAAAGAACCCCAGAAACGATAGGTGTATTACCGACATTAATCGCTGTCAAGTTCACGTCTTGAAGTGCTTCCCTGTTATGGCCATCGGGGTATTTTCGGCAAATAACACTGATTTCCTGAGATCGGGCCATCCTCTTGGTTAAGTTATGTGGAACTGTTGTTCCGACTGGATTCGTTACATCCTGATGGTGTATAAATAGGATGCTGTCCTTTTTTTGTACCATGATGTATTAAGTGATCAAGTTACAGCTAGTGTCGCAAAGCCGACTAGAGTTTATCTCTGGTTGATTCAACTGAGATGTCACAGCCCATTGCTGTTTTGGTCGATTGTTGTAGTAACTTGTTAACTTAACCTAGTACAGTTAAGCCGAAGAAGTACTGATCAGGAACGGTAAGAGTAACTGCAGAAGCACGTTGAGAGGCGTAGATCGCAAATACAGTTCCATATCATTGACGACTCAGTGAACCGGAGAGGACCTCCTTGTATACGTCCAGAATTCTATCACCCATCGTTTCAAGACCGAATTTATCAGCTTCATCTCGTCCGTTTGATCTGTCTCCCATAGATAGAACGGTTGTTAGTGCCGTTACTAACTCGTCATTCGTTGAGACGACTTCTGACGGAGTCACTCCACTTAGCATCTTTCTTATATTCCCTACGTCCCGTGAGATAACCGGGAGGTTACATGCCATAGCTTCTTTGACTGTATTCGGAGACCCTTCATTATCCGAGGTGATCAACAGTGCATCGGCGGCGTTCATATAGAATGGCATCTCTTGATACTCGACATCGTATACAGCCTGCAACTTGACCCCTGTTTCCATTTTATCATCGACTTCATCGACAACGTCCTTTGCAAGTTGATAGTTTTTATTTCCTCTGTAGGGAGCATATGGAAAGAGAACGTGTTTCCCGTCATCCCACCCAACCCTCTCTCGAGATCTATCTCTGGGGTATGGCTTAAACTGGGCAAGATCAATACCGTGCGGAATAACGTAGGAGTCCACGGGCAGCTGTGAGGCCATCTCTTCAGTCATGACAATTACTGCGTCGAAGTATTTTGCAGACTGTTTTCCCACTATGCCGTAGCTATCGTGTACGTCACTTCCCCAGAGTGATAGAACGATAGGCCGGCTTGGTTGAGCTATTGCGAACGGTCCGGTCAGCCCAAAATTCGCATGGACTATATCGTAGTCTCCCAAGGATTCCCTGAGAACATTTGGGTAGAAAGAGAGGTAATCGAAACCACTTCGGGAGTCAAATTGGTCTTCTCTCCCGGGTACCTGTAGCGTTACCTGTTCAATCCCTCTAGATTCCAATATAGATACCTGTTGTCTGTAGAATGGACGCGGGTCAGTAACTAAATTAAGTATTCTCAGGTCCATTTCTCTTTCAAGATTCCTTTTGTATTTTTTAATATAAATAGTAGCACGGGCTTTCCTTTCGGGGTTGAATACAGCTGCCCAAGAGTTTTGGGTTCCTGAATATCACCATCTTGAACAGCACGTACAGCATCTATGATTACATCGTCTGAAGCCCGGTATAATTCCTGCTTGATCGACTCCCATGTGTACTGATCACTTATGTCAACAGTCTCTGATGCTGCTACCTTCCCTGCATCAAGTTCTTCAGTGAGCTGTTGTACAGTGACACCTGCGGTTTTTTCACCATGAATGAACTCCCAGAAGCCCATTGGACGACCACGGTATTCCCGTATATCACCGTGATGGTAGCTAAGAACACCATACTCTAATTCCGAAAGGATAGGCCCTACCAGGAACCCAAAGCCGAATCGAACACCGACATCGGCATGCTTTGCAGCTTTCTGGGCTGTTTCCGTTGGAATCTTTTGTTTCCAGCCATCAATTATTTCAGGTTTGACCGATATTTTATACAGATTGTCTGCATCTATGATTGTTTTTATAGGGACTTTTTCTTCACCCTTGATGTTGTCCGATGCTAAAGTGCTAACTATGTTAGCAACTGCCCACTCACGGATCTCGATACCACGTTTCACCGTCTCAAATAACGTCCGGGTATTCTGGTACTTGCTATACACTACCATTTTAATATCGATCCATTCACACTCTTTCAATTGTTCTACCGTATTTGCCTGCCACTGACAAACCTCTTTTCCATCAACCAATAAACATACATCCATACAATTACTCATACATATCGGGAAGTTCTGACATTGTTTTAATCATAAGATCACTCTCCTGTATACCATCTAAATAATCAAAGTATTTATCGATGACTTCCCACTGGTGCTCATTGCTTAGGTCGTACAGATGACACCACAGGTGGAGTGGTGTCCCTGAAAGAAATGCACGTTTGGTTGACTTTTTCAGATACTGTAGATGGATCTTTTTACGTAGTGAGACTGGAATCGGTCGAAATACAGGGTGAATCTTGCTGGACTGTCCAGCAGGGAGTGTCCCCGCGGTCAAAGACGGATATCTTGTACAGTAAGTCTCGAGGATACCATCACTAAACTTCGGCTCCCACATCGGATGGGGACCGATAGTTAATTGCTTAAGTCGGTGTAGTGGTGTGAGAGTCTTATTCTCCTTAGCATACCGTGCTACTTTGATTCCGTTCTGTTTGAGGGTCCTATTAGAAGGTTGCCGGTGGCGAGGCGGAACAAAAGACCTTACTACTTCATTGTGTAGATGTTGGTGAAGTTCCTGTATCTGTTGCAGTTCTTTTTCTATTAGCTCATTTGAAGCATCATCACAGAGGATATGGGAGAACGTATGTGTACATAATTCGTGATTAGCATTCGATCCAAGAACTTTATTCGCTATGTCTGGTGCATAGAAGAGAGGGTCAGACCTCTTGTCGGTTCCTGAATCTGCCTGAAACCACCCCTCTGGATATGGTCCATCATGATTCCCATCACACTCAGATAAAAGGAGATGCCCAACGATATCAAATGAGATAGGTATATCAATTTCCTCACTCTTTTCTATAATTTTGTCAAGATACTTTCGCTCTTCTTTCCCATCCTCTGACAAGTGGCTGCTTTTACGGATATCATGAACACCCCATCCTAGTTCAACTTCGATACTAATTGTTAACGTTGACATGGTAAGTGCCAAATTGGAAGCATTCTAGTTTGTACATATAATCTTATTGTCTATACATACATTAATAGGTTGGTATTTAATTTGGGATTCGCTCAGGCCCGGAATTGTCACCCTGGGACGGATCTGTGTCTACTCTTTCCCCAGACAATATATCACTGACGGTAACATTGTATGTTGAACCTCTGACCTCATAACTCCCCGGATATGAAACGACTACATGGAACTCACCGGTTGAGTCCACGTTAGTACTCCTTCTATAGGATATTTTTTGGGACTCAATACGGACAGTTGTATTTATAGCAATCGTTGTGTTAGGAGTCGCAGTTCCGACAAATCGCACTCCCGGCACTACTCGGAAAGCTTTTTTCGAACCATTGTTAGTTTGTCCGATAAACATGAAGTGACCTGATCCCTCCACGGACTCACTTGTGCTTCCGAATTGGTGGTGGAGGAGTTGATGAACTGAGTCTCTGGGTGAATCTCGCTGCTCTGTGACGATGAATCCGACACGGTCCATGTTGTTTCGGGCCCACTGGTCCGGATCCTGGTTCAGTAATAGGCCATGGTATGTTCTCCGGGCATAATCGTATGATTTGGACTCCCCGTTGACGAAGTAATTATAGACTCTGTTATCGCCCCAGTTACTGAGTACATAATTACGAGGATACTCTAACTCCTGCTGATCGGTATATTCAGAAATTTGCATCGACATCTGGTATGTATCCTCATCAACGGAGATTTGAGCTGTCTTCACGTACGTCTGCAATAGTCCCATACCGGCGAACAACAGAAATACTACAGCAAGCAGAGCGATCGAATGACGGTCTGGGAAGTGCAAATTCCGCGTTTTGTTACTGAATATCTCCTTTGATCGGGCGAGATCGACGCTTTCTGAAATATGGACTAGTCCAACTCCGGCGAAGATAGCGATGAATAACGAAAGTTCTCCTGAAAACCGTAATTTGACAATGGAGAGAGCGAACAGATACCATGTAAATGATACTGGGACAAGCCATGTAGGCTGACTTTCTCTGTATACTCGCAAAGTCACCAACCCAAGGAATGGGAGTGCGAGAAAGAGGAACAGACCGAATACCAAGACTGGCCCGAAAATCGAACCGAGCTCACCTGAGAATATTGATTGTGTCTCGGCAATATTATTCCGTACGGTAAGAAAGGTTACAAGCTGGTCTAAAGATCCTCTCAGGGCGGGCGCTCCGACCCAAATCGCCATGGGTCCTACAATAATCATCGATACAAAAATCGCGGATAACTCACTGGCAGTTCGATCATATCGGAGCCAGGTTTCACCGAGTATAACTGCGCCCAACCCACCGACAAACAGCAATAGAGGAGCAATTCCACGGTATAGGGCCATCCAATCAAGATAGTTGTAAGCCAGAAACGTAGGGACACTCCCAATAAACAATCCAAGCAATATTGACTGATTATTTAATAATGGCGAGATACCTGATCGAACGTCATCTAACACACGCCCAAGAACGAAAATACCAATCGGAACCAGAAGCAATGGACCACCACGCCAAGCGGCAGTCTGTGTGAATACGCCAATTCCAAGGCAAATAATTCCCAGTGGCGTGACCCAATTTGGCCACGCTCTCTCGGATTTGTTTGCGGCCAATACTGTAAGCGCGAGTGCCATCAGCCCCAGCCAAACGAAGTCGAACGCGTGGTGGTCGCCGAACCCAAGGGCTGTCCGATAGGCGTGGGCGGGTGTGACCGCCAGCGTCACCACCGACGCGAATCCGACCCGCCTGTCGTTCGTGACGGTAACTGCCAGGAGATACACCAGTACCCCGGAGAGCACAGCGGCGATCACTGGATACCACGCCAAGACAAGCCCCGACGCGGTCTGGCCGTCGCCGAGCAGGCTCGCGGCCCACCAGGTGACCACAATCAACAGGATGTCGCTGTTCGCCGCGTCCACGGGCAGCCGCGTGAGCGAGCCGGGATCAAACGCCTGGAGATCGCTCGCGAGCAAGGTATCGATCCAGTAGCGGTAGTAGTAGGGATCGTTGCCCGCCAATACGACGTGTTCACCGCGAAAGACGCTGTTCCACATGAAGACGATCCGCACTAGCGCGACGAAAGCCAGCGCACCACCAACCAAGAGGACCACCCGTCGATCTACTTCCGGAACAGAGAGATCCGACAGCGAAAACCCTTGGTCGGGTTCTTCGTCGGGCTCGACCGACTCGCCGTCGAGTGCGGCACGAATGGCCTCTCTATCCGCTACTTGATACCCGTCGTCGACTTCCTCGACAATACCACGTGAGACGACTTCACCGAACGTACCGGAGTCAAGCGAGATTTCGTCGAATGTCCAAGGTTCCTCGTCATCGACGTCCAGAAGCGCTTCGAGATCAGATTCGAGGTCGGGTTTCTCTGCGAGGAGCGAATCTACCACCTCGCGTACGTCGTCCATATTGGGTTAGACCCTGAGTCTCAGGGGAATAAAGCCACCGAAGCAAGTCATCTCCGCAACCACTTCGTGTCGAGTGGTTCGAAACACAATCTGATTCTGCGACAGATATTCGATCGGAGCGGAGAATACGTGCGCTTCGTGTTTGAATGCGAAGACATACAGGAAAAGTGCGTGCTTGTGACAGGAGGTGGGGGGGTTTATTGGTTCGAATCTGGCGAACCACCTAGCGGCCGACAACGAGGTGATCGCGCTGGACGACGGCTACCTCGGGACGCCCGAGAACCTGGACGACAGCGTGGAGTTCGTTGAGGCGAGCGTCCTCGAGGTAGACCTCCCCGTCGACGTGGACGCCGTCTTCCTCCTGGCGGCGCTGTCCTCGCTCCAGATGCACGAGGACGACCCACAGCGTGGCGCTTCGCGTCAACGTCGAGGGGTTCGTTAACACCGTCGAACAGGCCCGCTAGGCCGGGTGTGAGACAGTCGTCTACGCCTCGACTTCCTCAATCTACGGCAGTCGGACCGAACCCTCGCCCGAGGATATGCTCGTCGCCACGAACACCGGTTACGAGGCCTCCAAGCTCGCCCGTGAGCGCTACGGCGAGTACTTCGCCAACTACCACGACATCAATATGGCGGGCCTGCGCTTTTTCTCGGTCTATCAGGGCTACGGCGGCGCGGAACAACACAAGGGCGAGTACGCCAACGTCATTGCGCACTTCGGAGACGACATGGCCAACGGCGAGTCGCCGGTCCTGTACGGCGACGGCGAGCAGACACGGGATTTCACCACGCCGACGACATCGTGCGCGGCATCGAGACGACCGCCGACCACGAGTTGACCGGCATCTACAATCTGGGCACTGGCGACGCCTACTCGTTCAACACCGTCGTCGAGATGCTCAACAACGAACTGGGGACCGACATCGACCCCGAGTACGTCGAGAACTCGATCCCCGAGGACGTGTATGTCCACGACACCTGCGCGGACTACTCGAAGATCCACGCGGCGACGGGCTGGGAACCCGAGGTCGATTTCGAAGAGGGCATCGAGCGCGCCTGTGCCCAGTATACCAATACTGCCCCGGACTCAGGTGTCGGTTAGATAATCATCCAGACGCTGTTGCATCTCGAAGCGTTCGGTTTCGATATATGAGTCAATCTCGTCTTGCCAATCGGCATCTTCCGGCGACACCGACTGAAGTACAGCATTTTCTGCATTCCGCACACGTCGAACTGCATCTCGTCTCGCCATGTGATACTGACGGAGGTTTTCGTCCTGAGCGAACTCCCATACTTCCTGCCCGATGTCGGTCAGTTCATACACTTTTTTTGAAACACCATTTGGACGCTGCTCCAGTGTCTGTTCCCACAGTTCATGCTGAACGCCGACTTTGAGACGATCGTGGACAGTACTCGAACTTAGTAACAATTTTTCGCGAAGGTCCGTATGTCGCTGGGGTTCGTGGCCTATTTCGACTACGATCTCCATTGCTCCCTTCCTTTGGAGGAACTCAATAATCTCCTTGTCCTCAATCATTGTGTGATTTGAACATCGTCCGTTGCCGAAGTACTTTTGTGTTGCGAGCCAATATACAATATTGCTTGATTCAAACATAGTACTCTAGCAAACACAATCCGGCAGAGATTAAGTACGATATCATCACGGCTAACGATGCTCTCTGCCACTCCCTTTCGCTCCAAAATCTATGTCATCTGATGTACCTGCGGTTGCGGAAGCCCTGGTCACTCACGCAGAAGCAGTCTGTGACTACGCTGATCACCTTTGGCGGGTCGTCGGGAACCTCTCGGTTCCAACGGACCTACTGACAGACACACGAGATACGGCGAAGGTCACGTATAGTACCGAGCAGATGGTGCGCTGTTTCCTGTACGCAGAGATTCGAGAATTCTCACACAATGGATTGGCTGACCGACTCCATACGCGTCCGGCATTGTGCAAACAGTTTGGGTTCACGACGCCGCCGACACAGCAAACTCTCTCGGAGACGTGGCGGGCCCTTGATGACGAGACACAGCGTGTTATCGACGAATCGGCAATTGCTATCGCCCACGTCGCACATGAGAACGACGTAATCTCGGAGGCACTTCTGCCGACAAGTCCCGACGAAGACAAAAGAGACACCGACGAACAAGCTGCCAAGCAAGACCGCGAGTGGAAGCGCCAGAAGGCCACGAAGACCATCCGTCTTTAGCTAAGAGCAGAACCACGTGACAGCGACGGCTTATCGAGGCTTCTTTTCGAGAGGAATGAGGAGGCGACGGCTGTGCACACCAAAGCCTCCTCATCGAGAATCATGCGTCGGCTCACTACACTGTTTCCCTCCGAGTTCCTCGAAGAGCACGCCGAGGAACTCGGCGTGGTCGAGCGTGAGGGGAAGCTTCAGATTCCTGTCCTCTTGTGGGCGCTCGTGTTCGGCTTCGCCGCAGGCGAGAGCCGAACACTCGCTGGGTTCAGACGCTGCTACAACTCGACAGCTGATGAAACGATCTCTCCCGGTGGCTTCTATCACCGGTTGACACCGACGCTGGCGGAGTACCTCCGCGACCTCGTCGAGCACGGTCTCGACGAGGTCGCTGTTCCCGACACTGTTGACGCTGATATCGACCGATTCAGGGACGTGATGATCGCCGATGGAACGGTATTGCGGTTACACGAGTTCCTTTCTGATGAGTTCCAAGCCCGTCACGAGGAGCAGGCTGGAGCGAAGCTCCACCTGCTCCACAACGCCACCGATGAGATGATTGAACGGATCGACGTGACGGACGAGAAAACGCACGACAGCACGCTGTTCAAGACGGGATCGTGGCTACAAGGACGGCTCGTTCTGTTCGATCGAGCGTACTTCAAGTACCGCCGCTTCGCGTTGATCGATGAGAACGACGGCTACTTCGTGAGTCGGCTGAAAGAGAACGCGAACCCGGTGATAACGGTGGAATTGCGGGAATGGCGCGGCCGCGCCATTCCCTTGGAGGGCAAGCAGATCCACGATGTGGTCGATGATCTCTCGCGGCAGTACATCGACGTAGAGGTCGAAGCGGAGTTCAAGCGAGGCCAGTACGAGGGAACGCGGTCGCTGGATACGAAGCGATTCCGCGTCGTCGGCGTCCGCGACGAGGACGCCGACGACTACCATCTGTACATCACGAATCTGCCGCGAGATGAGTTCTTCCCAGAGGATCTAGCAACGTTGTATCGGTGTCGGTGGGAGGTAGAAACGCTGTTTCGTGAACTGAAGACGCAGTACGAGTTGGACGAGTTCGACACAAGCGACCCGGATGTGGTGAAGATTCTGCTGTATGCGGCGTTGCTGTCACTGCTGGTGAGTCGTGAGCTGTTGGACCTGGTCACCGAGCAGGCCGACGATGAGATTGTGTTTCCGCCGGAACGCTGGGCGGCGACCTTCCGGTCGCACGCCCAGCTCATCCTCCACGAACTCGGTGAGTATCTCGGCTACTCGCCACCGCCGTTGCTGGAGCGGCTGATCGAGGACGCTCAGAAGATCCACCAACAACGACCAATCTTACAGGAGACGCTCGCTACCGCTACACAACCGAGGTGTGAGTCTTAGCTAAAGACGAATGCCACGAAGACAATCGAACTCGCGCGCAGGTATGCCTTCCCTGTCTTCGACAGCGGTCGAGCAGACAACCGCACCTACGATGACAAAGCGATTTTGGAGATGGTTGCTCGGATCTGCACGATGGGCGAGAGCGCCCACGGCGAAGGCGAATACGGCTGGCTTACCGATGATGATACCACTGCCTCCGGCGATACGATTCTTCGAGTACTCAGAGGGTGTCATAGAACGAGTAGCACACCAAAGAGCAGGGTGAATGCTGAGGTGGATGAGCTCAGCGACCCTGCAAGATGATCCTT
>NZ_FOCX01000019.1 GCF_900110215.1 Halorientalis persicus
CTGGTCCACATGGCCGACGGCGCGGAGAACGCCAGTACGAGCGTCGAGTGTGACGCGCTGATGTTCGACAACGAGTCCACGTCGGACACGATGCCGTACATGGAGATCCAGGAGAACAAGGTCGACGTGGCCCACGAGGCGACCGTCGGGAAGATCGGCGACGAGGACGTCTTCTACCTGGAGACGCGTGGGCTGGACGACGACGACGCAAAGCAGATGATCGTCGCCGGCTTCATCGAGCCGATCACCGAAGAACTGCCCATCGAGTACGCGGTCGAGCTCAACCGCCTCATCGAACTCGAGATGGAGGGCTCGCTCGGATAGTGAACAGGCTCGGCAGATACAATTACAGAGATAGATCAATGGCTATCGATCCGAAATTCGAGGAGAATCGCGACGTCGCCGAACAGCACGAGGACCACCGAGTCTGGGGTCCGGTCGACGAACCGGAGCAACTGGGCATCCACGGCACGCACGTGGCCGTCGACTTCGACATCTGCATCGCCGACGGGGCCTGTCTGGAGGACTGCCCCGTCGACGTGTTCGAGTGGACGGATACTCCGGACCACCCGGAGAGTGAGATCAAAGCCGACCCCGCCAGAGAGGAGCAGTGTATCGACTGTATGCTCTGTGTCGACGTGTGTCCCGTCGACGCGATCGACGTCGATCCAGGTCGTGCTGGGAGGCTTTAGAGGGTGTGACGATGACCGCCCTGACACTCCAGTGCTACCGATGCGGGGCCGAGTATGACTATATCGGCACCTCGCCACATCCAGCCCGATGTCCGGCGTGTGCGTCGTCGTGCGTGCCGCCTGCTGGCTCTCTCACTGTCGTGAACAGCGTCCACTGGGAGAGTGCCAACGGACTCTCGAAAGTCTGGGTGCACGCCACTGACGAACGCGACCGACCGTTCGAGTTCGAGGTCGCTGCACACGGTGACTGTGGCAAACTGGTCGCGGTCAAAGTCGACGGCGTGTCGACCGACCCACAGACTGAACCGTCGCTTGAGAGACTCCCAGAGGCAGTGACGGCCGAAATCGCTGCCCTCGGAATCGACGATGTCGAAACTACCCGAATGAAAAACTCGAAACGATGATCGTAGATTCGACCACGAAACCGACGATATCACCGAGTATCGAACCGATGAGCCAGTATGCAATCACGACGATCGGAGGTGTTCACTGAGCCGATGAGCTCCGAGATCAGATTCACGGACTTCAAATCCGACAAACAGCCCACGTGGTGTCCCGGCTGCGGGGACTTCGGGACGATGAACGGCATGATGAAAGCTCTCGCGAACACCGGCAACGACCCAGACAACACGTTCGTGGTCGCCGGCATCGGGTGTTCCGGGAAGATCGGCACCTATATGCACAGCTACGCGCTCCACGGCGTCCACGGCCGCGCACTGCCCGTGGGCATCGGGACCAAACTCGCCAATCCCGAACTCGAAGTGATGGTCGCCGGCGGGGACGGCGACGGCTACTCCATCGGCGCGGGCCACTTCATCCACGCCGTCCGCCGCAACGTCGACATGACCTACGTCGTCATGGACAACCGCATCTACGGTCTCACCAAGGGCCAGGCCTCCCCGACCTCGCGTGAGGACTTCGAGACCTCGACCTCACCCGACGGGCCCAAACAGCCCCCGGTCAACCCCCTCGCACTCGCGCTGGCCGCGGGCGGCACCTTCATCGCCCAGTCGTTTAGCTCGGACTCCCAGCGCCACACCGAGATCGTCAAGAAAGCCATCGAACACGACGGCTTCGGCTTCGTCAACGTCTACAGCCCCTGTGTCACGTTCAACGACGTCGACACCTACGACTACTTCCGGGACACCATCGTCGACCTCGGCGAGACCGACCACGATCCCACCGACTACGACGACGCCAAGGGGAAGATTCTGGACGCCGACAAGGAGTATCAGGGCGTCATCTACCAGAACGACCAGTCGGTACCGTTCGAGGAACGTGAAGGCCTGACCGGTTCCATGGCAGACATCCCCGACGGCGCGCCCGACGAGGCGATGGACCTCGTCAGAGAGTTCTACTGAGTCCGACGAGCCACCACAATGTCACTTCAACAGTCTGTCTCCGTCGAGAACGTCGTCGCGTCGACCGATGTCGGGAGAGAACTCGACCTCGACAGCGTCGCGCTGGACCTGGATGGGGTTGATTACGACCCCGAAGCGTTTCCGGGCATCGTCTATCAGACAGACGAACCCGACGCGGTCGCACTCATATTTCGGTCGGGGAAGATCGTCTGTACTGGTGCGGCAAGCGTCGACGCCGCCCGTGATTGCGTTGATATCCTCTTTACGGAGTTCGAGACACTCGAGATCCCGACACCGGAGGAGCCGTCGATCACGGTTCAGAACATCGTCTCATCCGGAGATCTCGGAGCGGCACTGAATCTCAACGCCATCGCCATCGGGCTTGGCCTCCAGGCGGTCGAGTACGAACCCGAACAGTTCCCGGGCCTGGTCTACCGACTCGACGAACCGGACGTGGTGTTACTGCTATTTGGATCGGGAAAAGTCGTTATTACGGGTGGGACGCATCCGTCGGATGCGTCCACGGCGCTGGAAACTGTCGGTTCGGAACTCGAATCGCTCGGGTTGCTCGAATGACGGGGTGATCGAGAGCCACCGTATTCCGGCGCTGATCGGTGTCCGGGGTTTCGAGACGCAATCCCACGGGTCCAGTCGTGAGACGACGGCGACAGCCAGGAATGAGTGATCCTCTCGACTGTAAGGGTATGGCCCCTCTGACGACGGGCGTCGGAAATCGCCACGACCTCGAGAGACCCGTCCTGCTCCATGTGTGAGGGCTCGCAGGGGCAGCGAGAGAATCCGTCACGTTAGAGACGGTCTAGCTGTATCTCCGCACCGTCGAGTCCCTGGTTCCCTCGTCGACAGCGTTGGCGTCGTATCGGCCGTCACGATTCGGGAGTGGCACCACAGTACGCCAGCCAAGCAGACGTGAGCGGCCCTCTCGTCGGGAGAGTAGCGGTCGATACGGAGTGGCCGACGAACGTTTGCTCAGCCGCGATAGCGACTATTCGTCGTCGAGTCGGCCGGGTGTCCACTCCCTGTCGAGGGGGTCGTGGGAGAACGGTGTACTCTCTGCACCTGCGTAGGTGGCCACGATCTGGCCGTCACCTTCGAGGTAGTACTTGTAGGTCGTCAATCCCGCCAGACCGACCGGGCCACGAGCGTGGATCTTCCCCGTCGAGATGCCGACCTCCGCGCCGAGACCGTAGCGGTAGCCGTCGGCAAAGCGTGTCGAGGCGTTGTGGAAGACGCTCGCGGCGTCGATGCCGGTCATGAACAGCTCGGCGGTCTCGGCGTCTTCGGTGACGATCGACTCCGTGTGCTTCGAGCCGTGGGTGTTGACGTGGTCGACAGCCTCGTTCACGTCCGAGACGATCTTGATCGACAGTTCGAGGTCGCCGTACTCGCTGTCCCAGTCGTCGTCGGTCGCTTCACCGACGTCGACGATCTCGCGAGTCGCCTCGTCCCCGCGGAGTTCGACGCCGGCAGCCTCGTAGCGCTCGACGATGTCCGGGAGGAACGTCTCGGCGACGCGTTCGTCGACCAGGAGCGTCTCGACGGCGTTACAGACAGCCGGATACTGGACCTTGGCGTCGTAGGCGATCTCTTCGGCCTGTTCGAGGTCGGCGGCTTCGTCGACGTAGACGTGGCAGATCCCTTCCGTGTGACCCAGCACGGGAATTTGGGTGTTGTTCTGGATGTAGGAGACGAACTCCGAGGAGCCACGGGGCATCAGCAGATCCACTTTGTCGTCCATCTCCAGCAGGCGGTCGACCTCCTCGTGAGCTTCGATGAGTTGGACCCAGCCGTCGGGCAGCTCGGTGGTCGCCTCGCGGATGATCTCGTAGAGGACGCGGTTGGACTCGCTCGCTTCGCTGCCGCCTTTGAGGATGACGGCGTTGCCGGATTTGAGGGCGAGGGCGGCGATCTGGACCAGTGCGTCCGGCCGTGACTCGAAGATGGTGCCGACGACACCGATCGGGACGGCGACCTTGTAGAGTTCGAGATCCTCGTCCAGTTCCCGGGCGTCCAGTGTCTCGCCGAGGGGATCCTCCTGTTCGGCGACGCTGTCGACCATCTCGGCGATACTCTCCAGTTTCGCGTCGTCGAGTTTCAGCCGGTCGACGAGCGCCTGGGTGTACTCGCCACGTTCGAGCATGGCCTCCGCCTCTTCCACGTCGGTCGCGTTGGCCTCGCGGATCTCCGTCTCGTGGCTGCGAATGGCGTCGGCCATCGATTCGAGCGCCGCGTTGCGCGTCGCTTCGTCGACGTTTGCCAGCCGCAACGCGGCCTGCTGTGCGTCGGTCACCTGGGATTCGGTGTCGTGTTCAGTCATCTTCGGCTCCGTTTATAGGGACGAATAGCGTGCCCACCGATTTGGCAGTGGCGATCCGTTCTAGCACGTCTCGGGCCGCCGAGTTCGCGATGATGGCGGGCGTGCCGTGCTCGCTCACGTCGCGTGCACCCTCGACTTTCGTCTGGATGCCGCCGAACTCGGCGGTCGTGCTGTCGTCGACGAGCGACTGGACGGCGTCGTAGTTCGTGCCGACTGCCTCGATCAGTGCCGCGTCCTCGTCGTCTTTCGGATTGCCAGTGTAGACGCCGCCAACGTCGGTCAGCGTCACCAGCAGATCGACGTCGACACCGATAGCGACCGAGGCCGAGAGCATATCGTTGTCGCCGATCTGGATCTCCTCGGTCGCGATGGCGTCGTTCTCGTTGATGATCGGGACGATCCCCCAGTCGAACAGGGTCTCGATGGTGTTGCGGACGTTCGTGAACCGCTCGGGATTGGACAGATCGTGCTCGGTCAGCAGAATCTGTGCCACCGTCTGGTCGTAGCGGTCGAAACTCTGCGTGTAGTGGCGCATCAGGTGGCTCTGACCGACGGTCGACAGCGCCTGGCTCTCCTCGACGGTCTCGGTCTCCTCGTCGATCAGTCCCTTGCCGGCACCGACTGCGCCAGACGAGACCAACAGTACGTCTTTTCCACGCTCCCGGAGCGCCATGATGTCGCTGACCAGTTTGTCGAGTTTCACGCGGTCGAGTTGGGAGTCCGCGTCGGTCAGGGAGTTCGTCCCCGCCTTGACGATCACGCGCTGGGCGTCGGCGGCCTGGTTGCGTGCCCGCTCGACGACCTCCTCGTCGATGGCTTCGATCGTCGACTGGTCACTCATCGTCGAACTCCTCGGCGAGTTCGCGGGATCGCTGCTCGGCCGCTTCGACGGCGTCGACGACCGCCGTATCGGCGTCGCTGTCCCACAGCATCTCCATGCCTTCGATGGTCGTCCCGTTGGGCGAGCAGACGGCGTCGATGAGTTCCGAGACAGTTCGGTCGTCCCGGAGGACGGTCTCGGCCGCACCTTTGAACGTCTGCGCGGCCAGCGTCTCGGCCTGCTCGGGTTCGAGACCGCCGTTGACGCCGGCCTCCTTCATCGCGTCGATGAGGTAGAAGGCGAAGGCCGGGCCGCTCCCGTTGACGGCTGTGGACACGTCCATCAGTTCCTCGTCGATCTCGACGAACTCGCCGAGCGCGTCGAGCAGGTCCCGCACGTCGTCGTCGATCCCCTCCTGGGTGGCTGCGGCGGCCATGTCGCCGGTCTCGGCCGCCAGGTTCGGCATGATCCGGACGACCGTCGCATCCGTCTCGCTGGCGACGAACGACCGCGGGACGCCCGCCGCGATGGTGACCAGCGACTGGTCCGGCCGGAGGTCGAGATCCGAGAGCACTGCGGAGACTGCCTTGGGTTTGACGGCCAGAACGACGATGTCCGCTTCCCGCGCCGCGTCGATGTCGTCGGTCGTCCTGTCCGCGTCGTCGGCGACTGACGCCAGCGCCTCGGGATCGAGGTCGATAGCTGTCACTTCGTACGCACTGCTCTGGGCGAGCCCCCTCACGAACGCTCCACCCATGTTCCCGCAACCGATAACGCTCACGTGTGTCATCATATCCTCACTGGGGAGATTGAGGTACATACCAACTACGGCTTCGTCCGAGCAGTGGGCCTGGCGAGGTCGCTGTTCGTTTCACTACCAACGCCGATACACATTCGTATCTATGTGTGTGAAGAACCTCTGAAAATCCAGGATATCGGACTAGCGACGGTTTCGATAAAAACTTCGGGAAGCAGTAGTTGAGACGGACCATCTCAATGCATATGCCTCACGCCCTCTGTGCTCGGTCGTTCAGAGTTGGTCGACCGGCTTGTTGATAATCTTGAAGACTTCGCTCGCCCGGTCGAACCGATTTCGCTCCTTCCCGGTGAGCTCTTCGAGTGCTCCGTCGTCTGCGAGCGGGCCGATCAGTCGGCCGATTGTGCTGTATTCGACATCCAAACAGTCGGCTGCTGTGTTCACGTCCAAGTACGGATCTTCGACGAGCCCCATCAGCAGTTCGAGGATATTCTCAGACCGCTCGCTCTGACCCTGTTGATAGTCTTCTCGGAGGTCGACGAGGTAGTGTTCAGATTAGTTGCTCCCATGCGTGGGGGAACGACTGGAACCGGTCGTCAGCTGTGTCTCGCTCGGTGTTGTCGAAATAGTTCGAGAACAAAGAGGTACAGCGTTTTCCTTCAGGAAAGACACGTTTGAGAGCGGTCCAAGTTCCTGGCCTTCGTATCTGAAATCGAGAGCGTGTCGTCGGCAGGCGTCTTTCAGCGGTGCTGCACCGTAGACGAGAAACCACAGCGTTGTCCACATCGTGTTTCTCGCGGGGCTCGGCAAAGAATGCACGAACGACACCGCTTCATCCCGTCGTTTCAAACCTTCTGTAACGTAATGTATTCGTGTCGGGATCGACCGCTACGTACAGACAATATTGCTCGTCGTCGAGTCGGGTCACGGTCTTGTCGACCGCGATGTGGTCCGGACTGCATCCAGTTTTGGGCTGTAGATCGGCTTTGGAAACCCAATTGTGTACGGTAGGTCGCGCTCGCTCACCATCGGATATTTCAAAAATAGCAACTGTATTCGAAACTGTGACTTCAGCGAGATGCAACCGAATATCGATCTTCATCAGCGGTCGCGGTGTCGACTCGGCCCGCGGGGCGTACAACCGATCACCATCGACGATATCGACGTCTGGCAACGTTGGTTGTAGATCAGACTCCTCGACGAAGCGGTCGCGGCCCTCGTCGGAGACGCCGATAGCTGATACGTTAGTTGGACAGCCGACAATAACTCCCAGTCAGAAAGCGAACTGGAGCAGTTTCCGCGTCCCGATTCGTCCGAAGTCTCACATTACAGATCCGTCGTACCCGCTGTGGTCTCAACTTCCACGGCGGACCTGTGTATACAAAGACGCCACCGGCCACCGGCACCGAACGGAATATTTGTTCGCGATGTATACAGTGGAAGGTGACCGGCATCGATTTCGACGGTTTCGATCACGAGGCGCATATGCGAGCAGCCTTCGACCTGGCCCGGGAGGCCGCGGCACGCGGTGACGAACCGTTCGGGAGCGTCCTCGTCCGGGACGACACAGTCGTGATGACCGAGTCGAACAGAGTCAACACGGAGTCCGACATCCGACGCCATCCCGAACTCGATCTCGCCTACCGCGCCTGCAACGAGTTCGACCCGGACGAACGCGCCGAAATCGTGATGTACACCAGCACCGAGCCCTGTCCCATGTGTGCCGGTGGGATGGCGCGAGCAGGGTTCGAAGGCGTCGTGTACAGCGTCGGTGGCGACGAGATCGCGGCGTTCCAGGGGACGGAACCGTCGACTCGTGCGTCCGAGATCCTCGACGACACCCGTGTCGTGGGCCCGGTGTTGAACGAGGAGGGCCGGCAGATTCACGACGACTTCGACTGGTGACCGGCGGCCACCGCTATCGACTACTCCAGTTCGACGGTCGGTGGCTCGCCGTTCCAGCCGTACGAGAAGACGACGAACAGAACTGTCAACAGGCCGATTCCCACGAGTCCGAGTTTCAGCAATTTGGTGAGCGTTCGGATCACGTCACCCACTTCGAGTAACACGACCAAGTACTTTCATGTCCGCGACGGCGAGTGTGACTCGCCGTGACTCGCTCGGCTTCGTCTGGGAGGATGTAGGGGGGAACTACGTCGGGGGTGGCGTCAGGTCCTCGGTTTCGACGTGTTCGCGCCCGTCGGTCGGGTGCGAGCCGAACTGGTCGAGTTCGGCCTCGAGCGCGTCGATCCGCCGTCCGATGCGATCTTCGACGCCGTTCAGTCTCCGCGCGATTCGTTCCAGTCCGTCGTCGGATACGGAAACGCGATCCGTGGACGAGCAACACCACTCGACGTGGGTCCCGAGTCGGCGGTGCGAGACGATCTTGTAACACTCCGGGCAGCGTGGCATAGACTATCACGAGCTACTGCAGCAGGTGTCTTGATCGTTCGGCCGAATCGTTTAGGGCATCGAGGCGCGACCGTGTCGTCGTACCGGCCTCGGGTTTTATCAGCAGGTTCGTGGTACCTCTAGGCGGTCGGTCGCGTATCGCTGACCGACGGCAATCATGAGTTACCAGGGAAACGATCCGAACCGACGACGGGAGCAACGGCGCACCGGAACGCCACAGCGTCAGCCACAGTCCGGACAGCCACGAGCCGGGCAGGGGCAGCAGTCACAGTGGCAGGGACAGCCCACACAGACACCCAAACAGCAGCCCCAGACACAGTTGACACAGGAACCGAGTGGCGGCCAGCGACAACCAGGTGGTGGCCGACAGCCCGGTAGGCATCAGTCAGGTGTCCCGCAGGGAGGGATGCAACCTGGTAGCGGCCAACAATCATTGGGGCACCAGCAACAGCGGACACAGCCGCCACAGTCGGGCGCACAGGTCGGAACGCAGGGTGCCGGCCAGCACGGACAGTTCACCCAGCAGGCCAGCCTGGCTCAGTCGGCACCGGCGGCCGGGGCGAGTGGAATGGGAGCCCCCCCACAGCCTCGTCGGACGCGCCTGTCGCCGTCGAGCGTCGAGGATGTCGTCAGTACCGATCTGGTTACCGCGACGCGTGACACGCCGCTCGCGACGGTCGCCGCGATGATGAACGAAAACGACGTGGGCTGTGTGATCGTCGTCGAGGACGACGAGGAGACGCCGATCGGCGTTCTCACCGACCGCAAAATCGCGCTGGCGGTGGAGTCGGAACCGGAGATCGGCAAGCGGACTGCCGAGGAACTCGTCTCGTCGGACCTCCTCACTGGCCGGACCGATATGACCGTCTTCGAGGCGCTGGACAAACTCAAGCAAGCCGGCGTCCGTCGGCTACCGATCGTCGACGAGGCGGGCACCCTCACCGGTATCGTCACGCTCGACGACCTGCTCGTCTTGCTCGGCACCAACCTCGGCGACGCGGCCGATATCATCGCCGCCCAGACCACCCGGCACTCCTGACCGTCCGGGCCGCGGCTACCGGCCGCGTATCCCTCTCCATCGCGTTCCTGGGAGGCAACCCCTCGATGCTGTCCCCTGCACCGCGATTATGTTCCGTATCGTTGCAGATCCCGAGGTCGTACGTACCAGTCGATACGGGATAGCGACCATTCTTTACAGTTGTACGTATGTAATTGATACGGTCGAGTGCGGTGTGGATGCGAGGGATGACAGAAGACCTGCTCCTGCAGGCACCAGTCATTCACTGGCGAGGGTCGTCCGGCCGACGACCCACGATAGAACTCACCGACGAGGACGAAGGGAAAGAAGTGGTGCGCAGTGACGATTCCGTCGGCCGCGTCGTCGAAGTCGATCGCGGGACAGCGTACGTCGACCCGGACCCGGGGATCACCGAGACGATCAAATCGAAGCTGGGCTGGGGTGATCGTGGCGACGAAGACACCGACCCGCTTCAGGAGGCGAGTATCGAGTCGGTCACCGACGATCAGATCCGGCTCGAAGAGTAGCGCCGACGGCGGGGCGTCGTTTTTCAGGCGGTCCAGGCGAGTTCGAGCGACAGTTCAGCCGTACACTCGGGACGCTGGATCTGCCGGTCCTCGCCGGTCGTCTCCGTGTGGTTGGCGTCGCGCTGTCCCGAACAGCAGCCGGTCTCGACGATCCGGTGTAACGAGACCGTCGAGCCACACTCCGGACAGTCGATCAGGTACCCCTCCGCCGACTCGTGGAGTCCGTCCGGCAGGAGAGAACACGGATTACTCGCCGTAGTCTCTGATTACCGCCGGGAAGATCGGGTCTGGGGGTGACGTGTCGCTGTCGCCGACCGCGGCCGTAGGTGGAGAAAAACTTTTGGTAGCAGTCGTATAACTGACCCACGAGACAGATGAACAATCGCAACGTGTCACAGCGTGACCGGGCTAGAGTTTCACAGTCGGTCGGTCACCGGACACAACCGTACGTCGTCCACCACGACTTCGACGGGCCAGCGGAACTGACGACGACACTCGCACACGCCATCGCCGACGTCACCGGCTTCGAGGTCACGGAGACTGGCTTCACGCTGAGTGAGTACGTCGATCCGGACGCACTCGACCGCCTGTTCTCCCCCAAATCCGACGGGACACCGCGGACGAACGGCCATCTCAGGTTCACGATCTGGAACTGTCAGGTCACCGTCTACAGCACCGGGCGGATCGTCATTACGCAGACCCAGCCACAGCCCAGCCACCAGTAAGCAGGCCAGCGCTGTGGGCGCATTCGGCAGCCGAACGATCCAGTAGTAGCGATCGTCACGCCCGGGGCGTGGCGGACAGAAACCGCTTACCGAAATCGGAGACTCGTCAACCCGGGGCTATCCGGGTAAACGATAGCAGTTGTTTATACAGGCGCCGGGGGACGACAGGGACGCAGCGCCGAAAGCGGCGAGCATCTACCCGTACGTACCGGAACGGCAGACCCGGTTCGTTATCCACTGCAACCTATGAGCCAGCAACAACAGACTCAGCAAGGAACCGGCGAGACGGGCACACAGACGGCACAGCTCCAGCAGACACTGATGGAGAACGGACGCAAAGCAATGCGCCAGTTCTTCGAGTTACCGATCCAGCAGACGCTACAGTTCCAGCGCAGTGCCGTGGAGCTGTTCGTGAACAGTATGGAGGCACAGCAGTTGGCACAGGATCGGAGGATGGAGTTGACCAGGGAGACGATGCACAACTACCTCCGGACGCTCGACTCCGTCGCGCAGAACACCGAAGAGTTGGCCCAGTCGGAAATGGCCACAGCCCAACAGCAGGGCCAGGCGATGCAACAGGCGACGAGCGGATTGCAGGGCAACGGACAGCAGACATCACAACAGCAACCAGGTCCACAGCAGCCACAGGCGATCGGACCGCAGGCGTGGGCCGGCGGGCACCAGAAACCACAGCCGATTCAACAGCCTCAGGGGATGGGCCAGCAGCCTCCCCAGATCGGCCAGCAACCCCAGGGCATGGGTCCACAACAGCCACCACGGAAACAGGGGATCCAACAGCCACTCGGTCAGCAACCGGCCGCCAGGGCGGAGGGCGAGCAACCGGCACCGAAGCCCGAACCTGCCGAGACCACACGACCGGAGGGCAGAGGCGAGGGGAGACCGACAGGCGCCAAGAGTGAAGGCGCTGGCAGGCCACAACAGGAGTCACTGACAGAGACGCAGTAGTGGGCCGTGGCCGGGTCGATTTTTTCTCCCGGGAGCGTCGTTCAGTCCTCGGTCCAGTACATCAGGTCCTCTCTGAGAACGTCGCAGTTGGGACACGTCGAGGGAAGTGGCCGTCGATCTCGCCCATCTCGCCGCAGTTCGTGCACCGCCACATCAGTTCGGCCTGCCCGAAAGAGTGACCGGAACGGGCGTGTTCGACGCTCAGCGACTCGACGTCTTCCCGGACAGGTAGAGACCGCCATCCTCGACGCCGCGAACGGTACCGACCGCGTGACCGTCTTCGGTGTAGAGTGTCTGCCCGAACGCGAGGTCGAACTCGGCGGGGTCGATCGTGTGGGGAGTTTCACCTCGTCCGCTCATACCGCGGCTTGCCTGTGGACGCGGAAAAAGGGACTGTCGGGTCGGTTGCCATCTCCGAAGGAACCCGATCGCTCCCAGCCCTGTAGAGCAGTTGCCGCGCTCTCACTGCCGGCCCCTCACCTGTTCGAGCGTGGCTGACGAAACTCCTTTGGACTGTGCGGACTGGCCGCTGTGCTGGAGTTGGCTCACTGGCTGACACCAGCTGGGTACTCCAACGACCGGGCCAAAGAGAGTTCGTGTGGGTCCGAGATACTGGCCGTTCCGGCGGTTCAGAACGACTGTTCTTCGTAGCCGAGTTCGGTATCGTTGGTCTCGCGGTCGCTGTAGAATTTCCGCCCGACGGCCTCGGCGCGTTTCGCCGAGCTTTCGGACCGCTCGACAGGGCGCACGATTCGGTACTGCGGCGTTACCGCGACTAGCCAGTGAATAGTAAAAGCCGCGCCCCGTCTGGACCCCACGCATGGGTACGATCGTGGAGGCACAGATCCCGGCGTCGGAGTTCGCGCTCGGTGACACGGTGGCGGCGGTTCCGGACGCCTCGTTCGAGACCGTCCGCACGGTTACGACCGGGACGGATCAGCCGATACCGTTCCTGTGGGCCTCGGCACCGGCGTTCGATCGACTGGACGAAACACTGCGTGGCGACGACAGTACTGCCGAGGTACGCCGGCTCATCCGGAACGAGAATCACGTCCTCTATCGCGTCCGCTGGCAGGATCGGGTTCGCGAGCTGGCCGACTTCGTCGCCGCGGAGGACGGCACGCTCTTAGACGCCCGACTTCACGGGAGGACCTGGAAACTTCGCGTCCTCTTCCCGGAGAAGGCGGCCATGTCGTCGTTCTACGACACCTGCCGGGCCTACGGCGTCACCATCGACGTGAGCCGGGTGAACGGCCTCGAAAGCGTGGTCCGCCACGGGGGCACGCGGCTCTCAGCCGAGCAGTACGAGGCACTCTCCGAGGCACTCGAAGCGGACTACTACGGGGTGCCGCGAGGGTCGACGCTGGTCGAACTGTCCGACCGCCTCGACGTATCTCATCAGGCGGTCTCGGAGCGCCTCCGTCGGGCACACCAGTCCCTCATCGAATCGTCGCTCCACGACGGCCTCACGCCGGACGAACCACATCCGTGAGCGCCTCACGACCCCCGACCGCAGAGAGATTAAAACAGCATCGTCAGGGCAGACAAGCAGGGCCGGGACACCAGCACCACCAGTACTGAGATGCACACGAGCGGTAGCCGTCACTGACGGTTCGTCAGCCAGGTCTTCCGTCCCTTCCAGTACCTTCGTAGGCAAGTTCGGCTTTCGGGGGGCTACGGCCGGCGAGAACGACGTTCGCGACGCCGCCGAGCAGGAAGATCAGCGAGGCGAAGTAGAGCCAGGTGATCAACAGGAGAACGCCACCGAGGACACCGTACAGTTCCGCGGTCGAGGAGATGGAGATGTACACCTGAAAGAGCAGTTGGAGGAGCGTCCAGCCGACGACCGAGACGATTACGCCGGGCACGGCTTCGAGAGGGGCGATGTCCACGTCCGGGAAGACGTAGTAGACGGGGTAGAATGCGGCCGAGAGCGCCGCGATCAGAAAGAGGACGTTGAGAACGCCCAGAAAAGGGATCTGCGGGACCATCGCGAACACGAGTCCAGCGAACAACATCGCGATCATCGCGCCGGCCATCGCGGCGATCACGATCAACGCGTCGGTGAGCTGTTTCCGGAGCGAGCCGCGACCGTCCGTGCCGTACAGCTGTGCAAAAGCGGTATCGAGCCGTCGAAACAGGGTGAGCGCCCCCCACGAGAGCGCCAGGAAGCCCAGCACGGAGAGTCCGAACCGGCCACTGGCGTGTGTCAGTGCGTCGAAGACGACGTTCTGTCCGGCCGGCGAGAGGTAGCGTCTGGTGAGCGACAGGACGACCGCGACCAGTTCCTCGCCGCCGATCCACGAGACTGCGAGGACGACTAGCAACATGAACGGGAGCAGGGAGACGAACGCCGAGTACGCGAGGCTCCCGGCCATGAACGGTACGTCGCGCTCACGAAACTCCGCGACGATGTCGCGGACGAGTGTCGTCGCGTCGTCGACGGGCTTGGGCCAGGCGATGCTCATGCCCTGCCTCGCCCTCGACGGAAGCGTGGCTCCCGCTCCATCCGTGCTCGCCTATAGGGCCGGACGCACTTATCGCTCGCGGGGTGTCCCGTCAGTGACACCACGGGAGGGGTCTCCGGCAACTCGACACGCGAGTTCGTGATCTTTCTGGCGGCCGCGACGTGACGCCGGATCTGGCGGCACGTGACCGACGACGGTCGGCTCCGTCGTGTGAAAACTGCGAGTGAAGCCCGCCACGGGCTACGGCGGTCCAGGCGCGATTCGGGGGTCGAGATACGGTCAGTCGTCAGAGATCAGCGCTGTTGCTGGAACTGTCCCTCTTTCTGGCCCTGGTGGCGCTGCTGAGTCCGCTGTTTGTACTGGAGGCCGCCCTGTGACTGCTGTGAACCCTGCTGGCTCTCGATGGGCTGTTGTTGTTGGTCGCCCTGCTGTTGTTGTTCCTGCTGGCCCAGCTGGGTCCTGAACTGTTCCTGCTTGAATCCCTGCTGGGGCTGTTGTTGCTGGCCCAGCCCGGGCTGTTGGTGCCGGCTGGCTCGCCGACCCTGGTTCTGGATGCCTTGCTGGCCCTGATTCTGGATGCTTTGCTGTGGCTGTTGCTGGAACGTCTGTGGCTGCTGTTGCCGCCCCATCTGGCGTCGGGGCTGGTGCTGCTGGATCTCCTGGGGCTGGTGCTGGAACGTCTGTGGCTGCTGTTGCTGCCCCATCTGGCGTCGGGGCTGGTGTTGTTGGATCTCCTGGGGCTGGTGCTGGGCCCGCTGTCGCTGTTGGCTCTGTTGTTGCGGCTGCACCTGCTGTTGACCCTGTCCGGGTGTTCCGCCACCGCCGACGAACTGCCCGCTCTGTCCGTGCTGGGGCATCTGGTGTGATTGCTGGGGCTGGACGGACTCCGTCTGGGGCTGCTGGGAGAGTTGCTGTGGCGACATCCCGGCACCCTGGGGTTGCTGGGTCGGCTGTTGCTGTGACGGGCCGATCCGCTGGTGGCTCTGTCGCCCGACCTGTTCACGCTGCTTTCCGTGCTGCTGTGGTTCCTGCACGAACTGCCCCGTGCGCGGATCGCGGGGCTGCAACTCGGCCTGACTGGCCTCGTCCTCGCGGAACGCCTGACTCCGAGGCCGGTCGCTAGCTCCCTGCTCAGCACCACGTCCCTGCTGGCCCTGGCGCTGCTGGCGCTGTCCTCGCTGGCTCTGTCCCTGCTGATACGGATTTTGCTGGTTCATAGGTGGTCCTGCGCTGCTGTCAGCGTGGTGTCGGTGCCGTGGTATCGCGGCCGAGGAATCGATCTCGGGACCGCGTCACCGTGGTCGGTCACAACACCATCGGGCCCTGCCATGGCGTCGTCATTAACCGTTTCGTCGGTTCGGATCGCTAAGACGACGTTACTCCGTTTCGTCGGGATTTGGCCCTCGCTAGAATCCCTGAGACATCCCGCCGGACTGGCCGATACGCTGTGTGCCACCGGTCTGCATTCCGCCGCCCTGGGGGGCTCCCATCTCCTGCTGGATGGTCTGGATCGTGTCCCCGAGAACGCGGGCACACTCCTGGCAGTGGTCCCGGTCGTGCTGGCCACACTCTTGGGCGCAGGCCTGAACGGCCTGCTGGAAGGTCTGGAGGATCGACCGTCCGAACCGGGAGTTCCGCGGCACCATGGCGAGTGCGGTCTCACCGATCTCGGTCACGTCGTGACAGAGCCGGATGCACTCGGTCATCTGGGGATTGCTCTCCCGGATGCACTCGTCTGCACACCAGCCACACACCTCGACGGCGCGGGCGATGCTGTCGGCGAGGTGGCGGGACTGGTGGCCCATCTGCTGTTGCTGGCCGCCTGGGCGGCCGGCGGTCGCGCTCTGCTGGCCGTAGGTCTGTGCGCCTGTCGTCTGCTGGAACTGTCCTGCAGTCATTGTTCGACGGGCGGTCGACGCCCGACGGGGTGTATCACCACCCGGTCAATAGGTATAACACGGTTATCGCCAGTAACGCGGGCGTATTCTGTCGCATGGTCCGGTAGCGTCCATTCCGTGTCCGGCGGACATCGCGACCACGCCGAGTCAGACACCGGGTACCCCGGCCGCGTCGAACGTCGTCACGCCGAGCACCGCGAGGAGACCGACGACGAGAATCGAGGCGAGCCAGGCGATCAAGGCGATGCCGATCGCGTTCAGCCAGCCGCCGGGGTACCGGTAGTTGATGACGGCGACGTACGCGATCAGGGCGACGATGGGGCCCAGCAGGGGGATCCAGCCGATCAGGACGGCGACGAGCGTCCAGACGACAGCCCCGATCAGCGCGGTGATCAGGGCGTAGCTGTAGTCGTCGGTGTCCGTGATCACGCGCGCGCCGGCGTAGATACCGAGGGCACCGATGAGGAGACTCACCGCGAAGACGATCACGGAGTCGATGAGGGCCATGCGTCCACGTCCGTTCTGCCGCGTCGTTGTTATGGGTGGATTTCCAGTATCGTGTCGTCAGCACTCGATCCACCGACCGTTCGCATCGGCGCGCTGGATCGCGTCGAGCAATCGCTGGACCGCAAGCCCGGCCTGGAAGTCCGGGTCGTGTGACTCGCCGGCCACGGCCGCGGTCAGGAACTCGGCGTTCTCGTGGACGACGGAGTGTTCCCAGCCGAGAACGTGCCCCGGCGGCCACCAGTGATCGACGTAGGGGTCGTCGGGGTCGGTGACGAGTTCGCGCTCGAAGCCCCGCGCCCCCGCGCGGCGAACCAGGAGTTCGTTGGGTCGTTCGAGCGACCAGCGGAGCGCCCCGTCGGTCCCGTCGAGTTCGATCCGATGGTCGTTCTTTCGCCCGGGTGCGACTCGGGAGGCCTCGACCGTGCCCGTCGCGCCGTTCTCGAACGCGAGTTGCGCCGTAAACGCGTCGTCGACGGTCACGGGCTGGGTCCCATCGCCCTCGGGGTCCGGTCGCTCGTCAACGAAGGTTCGGGTGTAGCCGCTGACCCGCGCCACGTCGCCGACGAGATACCGCGCGAGGTCGAGCGTATGCGCGCCGAGGTCGCCCAGGGCCCCGCTCCCCGCCAGGTCGGCGTCGGTCCGCCACGACCACGGTGCGGTCGGATCGGCGAGCCAGTCCTGGAGGTAGCGCCCGCGGAAGGCGCGTATCTCGCCGAGTTCGCCGGTCTCGACCAGGTACTTCGCGCGAGCCACCGCCGGCAGGAAGCGGTAGTTGAACGCGACGGCCGCCGTGGCGTCGCTGTCGGCCGCAGCGGCGGCCATCCGTTCGGCGTCGTCGAGCGTGTGTGCGAGGGGTTTCTCACAGAGGACGTGGGCGTCGGCGTCGAGCGCGGCGATCGCGGGATCGGCGTGGAGGTAGTTCGGTGCGAGATCGTAGAACACGTCTACCTCGTCGACGACCTCGCGCCAGCCGGTCGCGGTCTCGGCGAAACCGAGGCGGTCGGCGGCCTCGGTGAGGGCCGACTCGTCGCGCCCGATCAACACCTGCCGGCGCGTCTCGGGTGCGTCCGGGAAGAACATGGGAAGCCGCGCCAGCGCGTTGGCGTGGGCGGTGCCCATGAACCGATAGCCCAGGAAAGCGACGCGGAGCGTCACGCCCAGAACGCCTCCCCAGGTTCGGATGCCAGCAGGACCCGGTCCAGTAGCTCGACCGCCTTTTCGAGCCCTTCCTGGGGACTCGTCAGCGCGTCCTCGTGTTCGATGCTCAGCGTGCCGTCGTACCCGACCAGTCGCAAGGCCGTGACGATGCGTTTCCAGTGACGCTCGCCGTGTCCGTACCCGACAGTGCGAAAGAGCCAGGACCGCTCGGCCGGTCGGTCGTAGCGCGTGGTGTCGAGGACGCCCCGGGTTCGCTGTCGGGACTCGTACAGTTCCGTGTCCTTGGCGTGGACGTGGTGGATCGCGGCCCGCGCTCCGAGCCAGCGGATCGCCGCGACCGGATCGATCCCCTGCCAGTAGAGGTGTGAGGGGTCGAGGTTCGCGCCGATGCGCTCGTTCGTTGCGTCCCTGAGTTTGGCGAGGCCGTGGGGCTCGTGGACCAGCATATTCGGATGCATCTCGACCGCCACGTCCACGCCGTGATCGGCGGCGAGGGTGGCCACGTCGTGCCAGTACTCCGTGGCGCGTTGCCACTGGTACTCGAGGGCGTCGGCGTGTTCGGGCGGCCAGGGGGCGGTGATCCAGTTCGGCGTGGTGTCGTCGGGGCTCCCGCCGGGCAGTCCGGAGAAGCAGGTGACTGCAGGCACGTCGAGTTCGTCTGCCAGCCGAATCGCCCGCCGGAGTTCGCGGTCGGCGCGGTCGGCCCGCTCGTCGTCCGGGTGGAGCGGGTTGTTGTGCGTCGCGAGAGCGCTGACCGACAGCTGTCGCTCGTCGAGCGCGGTGCGCAGTGCCTCTCGTCTCTCGGGACCGTCGAGCAGCGCGTCGGGGTCGAGATGGTCACTCCCGGGAAAGCCGCCACACCCCAACTCCACGGCGTTGACGTCCAGGTCGGCGAGGTAGTCGAATGCGTCCCCCCGCGGGCGCTCCCCGAGAGGGACGGTCAGGACACCGAGGTCCATACTCGTGATTCGACGCGGGGCGGCTAATAGTTCACCCGCGGGGCCATCGGCATCGACCGGTGGCCCGGTTCGCGGCCCGGCGTTACCGCTGTGGCTGAGATCGGCCGTTAGTGCCGCCCTTCTCGTCTGTCCGGGAACGAGTGATGTCGAGTTCGGCTTCGAGCGCGCGGAGCCGGCGGTACATCCGTCGTTCCGCATCTGAGATACGGCGGTCGAGTCGCTCGATTTTCCGAACGTGGCTCGTGTCGGCGCCCAGTTCCGCGCAGTACTGCTCGTGAGTCGCCAGCCTGTCGTACGGAACCGGCCGTTCACAGCCAGGGCAGATCGGCATAGGCCCTCCATGGTACAACCCCGCACGACTTCACTCTTTGGTTGCGGTCGTATGGCGCTCGATCCGGCGGCCACGGCGGATGCGTCGCCGACCGGTAGCGCGGAGCCAGCGTCAGACCTTTCGCCGAGAATCACGCACGACGTGTATGGTCCTGCAGATCGGCGTCATCGGAGTCGGTGGACTCGGTTACCTCCAGGCCAAGACGTACGCAGAACACGCAAACGTCGACATCGTCGCGGCCGCCGACGTCACTGCGGACGCTCGCGACCTGTTCGAACGGGAGTTCCACGCGCCGGCCTACGAGACGTATCGGGCTCTCTTGCACGAACACGGGGCCGAGCTGGACGCGGTCACCATCGTCACGCCACACACACTCCACTACGATCAAACCATGGCCTGTCTGAATCGGGACCTCCACGTCCTCGTCGAGAAGCCGATGGTCACCGACGTGGGGCAGGCGAAGGCGCTCGTCGAAACGGCCGCCGAACGCAACCTCGTCCTGCAGGTCGGGTATCAGCGGCGGTTCCACGACGGGTTCAGCGAGATCGACAGAGTCCTGCACAGCGGTCGCGTCGGCCGTCTCCGCGCCGTGGACTGTTACGTCAGTCAGAACTGGATCGACAACCACCGCGGGACCTGGCGGGTCGATCCACAGCTCTCCGGCGGCGGCCAGCTCTACGACACCGGGTCCCACGTCCTCGACGCGCTCGTCTGGCTCTCACACGGCGACCCCGCGACCGTGACCGCCCAGATCCAGTACGCCAAGCCCGACGTGGACGTCGACAGCGTGTTGACGATCAGCCTGGAACG
Organism: Halorientalis persicus; assembly: GCF_900110215.1. Classification (GTDB taxonomy): domain Archaea; phylum Halobacteriota; class Halobacteria; order Halobacteriales; family Haloarculaceae; genus Halorientalis; species Halorientalis persica. The sequence continues at coordinate 19,745 of NZ_FOCX01000019.1, forward strand.
CGACACCGCCCCGGTCCTGGCGAGCGTCGCCATCGTCGGCGACGGCGTCGACATCACCCCCAGGGAAGGGTACCGGTTCTGGGGAACCGACGGGACGATCTCCTACACGGACGACGAACTCGTGATCGAGGAACAGAACGGAGCCACGTACCGAACGGAGATGGCCATCGACGCCGACTTCGACACGCTCAATCGCCGCAAACTGCAGAACTTCCTCGACGCGATCGAGGGCCGCACCGAGTCGGCGGTCCCCGGGACCGTCGGTCTCACCATCACCGCGCTCACCGAAGCAGCTTACCAGGCCGACGCGACCGGCTCGGCCGTCTCGGTCCAGTCGATCGTCGAGAGTGCGACCGTCGAACAGTGACGAGCGCCCGGTCGGACAGCCCGGGCGCGGTCACACGCCCGTGGTAACGCGGCGGCCGAGCCAGTCGAGAAAGGGAGCGACCCCGCGTTGGTACCTGAGGCGATATCGGGCGGCAGTATCACGTCTCCCCACGTGAACGCCGACATCTCCAGCCCGGAGAGTCCGAAAGACGTCTTCGTCGGTCGTATCGTCACCGAGATAGACGGCACGGTACCCGTCGGGAAGCGTCGTCCGGAGCCACTGGAGCGCCTGGCCCTTGTCCCAGTCGATGTCAGGCCGTATCTCGACGGACTTTCGCCCGGAGACGAGGCACAACCCATCGTCCAGCCGTGGGGCGAGTGCATCGATCCGTTCGACCACGCCGCGCTGGAGCGCTGGCGGGACCTGTCGATAGTGGACCGTCAGCGAGAGCGTCTTGTCTTCGATCAGACAGCCGGGAACGTCACCGAGCGTCTGTCCGACGAGGTCCACGGCGTGGTCGAGGGCAGGTCTGTAGCGTCGCGCTGCTGGATGGATCACGCTGTCTGGCCCACGCGCCAGTTCCAGCCCGTGATTGCCGGCGTAGACCGCACCCGCGACCTCGGCCCGCGGCCGAAGATCGGCGATTTCACGCCCGCTCACGACGGCGACGACAGTGTCGACGCTCGCCGCGAGCCTGGCGAGCGCGACTGCATTGGCCGGTGTGATGTGGGGATCGTCGGGGTCCGGTGCGATGGGGGCGAGAGTCCCGTCGAAATCGACACCGACCAGCAGCCCCGACCCCCGTTCCAGCCGGCCCGCGATTTCGCCAAGGTTCGTGGCCGCCGGTTTCGTCCGGGCATCGGTCGGTGGAGCCGAGGACGCCGCTCGTTTCGGCACCCGCTCGTTTTCCGGCCCGTTCGTCTGTCCCGGTTCGTTCGTCCGTCGCTCGTGATTCGGTGTGTACATTCGTCGTTCGTGGTCGGAGTGATGTCGGGGATCGATGTCGTGTTCGGGATCGGTGTCGTGTGTTACGTCGGCTGGTGTCGGACTCGTGGCTGCTTCCCGTCCTGTCGGAGACACTGGCTGACCCACGAGTCGAGGTCCCGCTCGGACACGGCCCGGGAAAGGCCGTCCATCCGCCGTCGGCGCTCGTCGTCCGGCATCGCGAGCGCGTCCTCGATCGTCGTGGCGAAGTCGGACACGTCACAGGGATTGAGCGCGAGCGCGTGTTCACCGAACTCGTCGTACGCACCAGTCCCCCGACTCAGCAGGAGGACGCCCGGATCGGAACCCTGCGCGGCGACGTACTCCTGGGCGACGAGGTTCATCCCGTCCCTGAGCGGACTGACGATGCCGAGATCGGCCTCGCGGTAGAGCCCGAACAGTTCTGCCTGGGAGAGGTGGGCTGTCGTGTAGACGACCGGTTGCCAGTCGTCGGTGCCGAACCGGTCGTTCAGTCGCTCAACACAGTCGGCGACCTCCTCCTGGATCGCTCTGTACGCCGGGATCGTCTCCCGGGTGACGCTCCCGACCTGGATGTACGTGAGGTCGCCACGGAGGTCGGGCGTATCGTCCAGCAGGGATTCGAGCGCGCGAAGCCGTTCCGGAATGCCCTTCGAGTAGTCGAGCCGGTCGACGCCGACGGCCAGCGTCGTGCCCGCTTCGATACCGTGTTGGGCCCGAAGCCGAGCGGGGAACGCGGTCGCCTCCGCCGTCGTCGCGGTCTCGGCGACGTCGTCGACCGGGACACCCATCGGGATAGCACGGATAGAGATCTCTCGGTCGCGATAGCGAACGCGACGATCGGACCAGTCGACGGCCGCGTCGTCGACGGCGGTCGAAACACACTCGAGGAAGTTCTCGGCGTACCGATTCGTGTGGAATCCGATCCGGTCAGCGCCGAGCAAGCCCCGGACGAGGTCCTGGCGTCGTGGACAGGCGCGGAACGTGTTCCAGTCCGGCCACGGGATATGCCAGAACTGCGCCACGTCGACCGCGGAGCCGAGCTGGCGACGGATCGCACGCGGGGCGAGCGCGAGGTGGTAGTCGTGAATCCAGATCGTCGTGTCGGCGAGGACGTCGTCGGACGCGCTCGTCGCGGCGTTCGCGGCGAATCGCTGATTCACCGTTCGGTAGGCGTCCCAGAACGCCCCGTCACAGTGTACGTGACCCAGAAACGAGTGGCAAAGCGGCCACAGCACCTGGTTGCTGAACCCGTAGTAGTAGTTCTGGACCTCGGCATCGGAGAGCCAGACGCGACGCAACGTGTACTCACCCTGCTCGCGGTCGTCGGTGCGGGATCGATCCGACGACACGGCGTTACTGGACGAGTCCTCGGACGGGGGGACCGTCACGCGACCAACATCGTCGACGACCGCCCGATCTGCATCGCCGTCCCCCCAGGCGATCCACGTGCCGCCGAGTTCACGCATCACCGGATCGAGACCGGCGGTGACACCCCCAGTTGGCCGGTCCACGGTGACCGTCTCGCCGTCGTACTCGTGGCTGTAGGGCTGCCGATTCGAGACCACGATCAGGTTTCGACCACCGTTCCGTTCGCCCGGGGTGTCGACCCCGGAGTCGGGATCGAGATCGGCGTCGGTCCCGAGTGCCTTAGCGTGCCGGTTACCTGGGTCCAAATCTCGCCCCGACATCGCTCCGCGTATGGGTTTTCGTTCCGATTTGCGATTCGTCGATCCGTGGACACCGGTCTCGTACCCGTTCGGCCGTGGTAGCGTATGGTCGTGCATGATCCCGAGGGTAACCGCAGTCCTGATGCGATGGCAGGCGTTGCCTCGACAAGGCGGTGATGCCTGCATCTGAAAGGACGCGGACGATCTCACATCGCCCTGTGACCCACATCAGTCTGCGGCCCCACACCGCCCTGTCTTCTCTGGGCGATCTACACCACGGAAGGGACTGCGCTCACGCTCGGCCTCGACGAAGTACACCGATTCACCGGGCCGACTGCATCCCACTTCGATCCGTGAGCCCCACATTTACAGACGTATGGTTGTAAAAATATATCGCACGAGTGATTATCGTTGCGCGAGCGGCCACGCAGTCCCTGCTGGGGGTTCGTAGTCCCGACCGATAGTGCACAGTCTTGGCTGGTGGGACGAAACCGTGATCGCCAATCTTAACCAACACCAGATTTCAGAAACACTAATCCCCCGCAATCCTCTCCAACCCCGGAGGTTTGAAGTCAGCGGGGACAACAGTGTTGGTTAAACATGAGTGAAGAGCAGCATAGCGCTGTCGGGAACGATTCGGACCTGGTCGAGAGCGTCCCCGACGAAGTGCGTGACGTGATAGACGAGTCGAGCGAAGCGGAGTTGCGAGCATTGCTGCGATACGTGCGCGAAGCGTTGGAGTCGGCAGACGGCGATACGGATACTCCCGGACGAGTCGCAGTGAGCGAGCTATCCGCGGCGGAATCGAACACGGCAGGGTCGACAACCACCAGCGAAGTGGATTCACAGGCCGAATCCACTGACGAACAACCCGAAGGGGTGCCATCGAAGGCGACGAGAGTCGTCAAAGAGATCAACGACAACCGGTATTACTACTGGCAGTGGCGAGACGGGGATTCGGTCAAATCGAAGTACGATCGCCCGGCCGACCCGGAGTGAGCCACAGTGAATCGGGAGTCTCGTCGACTCGATCGAGAAGTCGGCGGCGCGCGCACACCGGGTTTCCGGTGAAACGGGTGGTAGCGGTGGGTGGGGGAGAGCAGAACGGCGAGCGAGTGGGGACAGGATTCGACCAACAGGAATCGACCGTATATTCGAGCGTTCGCACACCGGATCGAGCGTTCGCACACCGAAGTTTCTTCGAGCGCGCGCACACCGTGTTTCCGGTGAAACCAGGTCAGAGAGGGGCTGGGGGGGACGACGAGTGGAGAAGCCGGATGGAACCACCCTAGAAATAGACACACCGGATTTCCGGTGAAACCGTTCGGTAGAGCGGACGATGACGGCAGTTTAGCGTACTTTCTCCACAGCATCTACAGCAGTAGGATGGTCTCAGTTGCTAGCACGTCACAGTCATACAAACCTAGCTACACAAATCTAGCTGTGAGCAATACAAAACTACCTGCACGAATCTGCAAGTATTTAAAACAGATTAAATAGAACACCAGAGTTAAATACATGAGTAGCGTATAGCTCATTGAGTATATCACGATACAAGAGTGATAGCTAGATGCTATCACGTGGGGTCAAGCTGTTCACCCGAAACGGAAACGAAGTCACTCCGGACAATCGCCGAGAAAGGGTTTCTTCCGGTCGGCAATCGTGTTTGGTGGATTTACACTCGGTGGGTCTCGCTCACGGCTTTCCGTTCTCTGTTCAGTACGACGGCAACGAACACTCGCTAGAGTAGCTTGTGAACGCTAACTGCGGCCACACAGGGTCAGCGGTCGTTCACGATCTCCAATCGACGAACGCCACCACAGAGACCACAACCCCCGTTTCGACTGCACCCCACCCCCCGTTCCCTCCCGTTTCACCGGAAATCCGGTGTGTGTCTCTACCCCGGTTCTTTATAAACCATTTCACCGGAAACCCGGTGTCCGATTTCGAAATTTTATATAATTATAGATCAAACAATTCAGTTACACTCTGGTACTCCTTCAGATCGGAGGGGGTCTCGAGTTCGTTCGGCCAGGTATCGATTCTCGGACGTGACCGTACACCGTTCGGTCCCTGACGGTCACACCTCGTATACTCGATCTCAGTTGGATCCCCCGGTCGGTATACACCTCACGTCGTAGCTACACCTCACGTCGTAGTTGTTAATACGGTCGTACGGGGGAATAGCTCGGGTAACTGGTGTATAACTATAGACGAAAATTCATAACGAGAATACGGACCCATGTTCGACCTGACTGGTTTCCAACGAGACATCATGTACCTGGTCGCGGGGCTCGACGATCCACACGGCCTCGCTGTCAAAGACGAACTCGAGAAGTACTACGAATCGGAGATTCACCACGGCCGACTGTATCCCAACCTCGACGAACTGGTCAAGAAAGGCCTCATCAAAAAAGGAAAGAAGGATCGACGAACGAACGTCTACAAACTGACCGATCGGGGCGTCCGTGAACTGGAAGACCGGCGGGACTGGGAAGACCAGTACCTGCAAGACAAACAGGCGATCCCGACGTAACCGTTCCCCACCTCGTTTTTTGGACTTCAGTGCCTGACGCTATCCGGTCGCGAGCCACGACTTTGCCACGCCGTTCACATCTCACGGCCGATCGGTAACAGAACCGCCGGACATGGACCGGGTAACAAACCGTTCGTCACCCGTCGTCTGGGCTCGATGCTTCGCTCCCGTGAGGCGCTCGCCACGGTACCCACGAACCCGCTCTCGTGGTACCGATCCGCTTCGGTTCCCTGGATACTGGCACTGGTCGCGAGCAAGGCGGGTGATCTCGCGACGACCATCGTCGGCCTGACCATCGTGGACGGGCTTTCCGAACGCAACCCCGTCGCAGGGACGGTCTTTCACCAGTTCGGCGTCGCCGGTCTGTGTGTGGTGAGTGTGTTCGTTCTCGTGGTCGTCGTCCTCGTCGTCGAGTTTGCCGGGACCGTCCTCGAACGCGACGACCGGACCGAACTGAGTCCCGACACTGCCTACTTCATCGGGTACTTCCCCTTGGTCACCGTGTTCGGTGGAGCGACTGTGTATAACGCCGTATTAATATGTATACGCGTCTGGCCGTGATCGCGATAGTGAGCCCGAGCGATTCGGCCGTGCGCTCGTCTGCCGTAACCACTCTATAACTATCCCAGCGGCGCGCCAGGGCTCGCTCGATGGCACGCTGGCTGCGTTCAGCGGACGAGGATAGTATGAACGAGGATGAGACGCTCGACGACCTGGCCGACGGTACACCGGCGGATCCGGAACTGGTCTCGGTCGTCGTCGAGGACGACGACGCCCCGGACCGGTGTACGATCTACCATCCGGAGTCGTCCGGGATCGACCGAATGTCACGGTGGATCACTACCGAGACGGACCTGCTCGTCGATCTCGAACGTATCCGGTAAGTGTTTCGAAGCTGGCGACTCCACACGTGCTGACCGGTTGTTCCAGTACTCGATGCGCAGCTGTCCTGGCACCCCACGATCAGCTGTTCCGGCATTCGAGGACCAACGCGATCGATTCTCGTGTGCCGATGCGACGGTATCAGCGCGGAACGGACAGAATCGAAATCGGTCGCGGTACGGGCCGCTCGGTCAGTCGTCTTGATCGGCCCCGATTTCGATCGCGTGGAACGCCGAACAGCCACCGACGGCCAGACAGAGCACGCCGAGGGCGGCTATCGACACCGTGCCGCCCGCAATCAGGCTAACCAGAAACAGCACGCCACCGACACCGCTCAGCCCGAGGTAGTACTCGTGCCAGGGTCGCGTGTCCGGTGACTGGTTGTCCAGATACTCGTAGAGCTGGGGGGCGTTCTCACCGAGGGAGACGATCCCGCGGTTCTGGTTGAACTGTACGATGCCCATGTCGGCCATCTTCGGCAGGTGGCACTGGTACAGGCCGACGTAGACCCGTTTTCGCTGGCTGGAGGTGATCGACGCGATGTCCGTATCGTTCTCCAGGGCAGCGATGTGTTCGGCCAGATCACTGAGTGTGACCTGCTGTTCGTGTTCGCGTAGGTATCTGATCACTTCACGACGACGCTCGTTTTTCAAAATCTCGAAAATGAGATCTAGTGACAGCTCTTCGGCGGGCGACCCCTCGCCCCCCTCTGCGCTCGTCGTCGGTTCGGTTGACGATTCGTCGATCTGTCGTGTCGTAGGTCCCGTTGACCCCGTTTCCTGTGTACTCATTCACTAATCACCCGTCTCTCGGATCGCAGCTCGTTCCCCCTCCCAGGCGGTCGTGTGTCTCCTACCGGAGCGCGTCTCCATTCGCTCCATTACTGCGAGTAGGTCTCTCCCAATGACCGACGCCACGTGGGAACGCGTTGATTTATGCGTGGCATCTACACGCACGACAAGCAGACACTTAATTGTTATTTGTCGTATAGGAAATAAATATAGCCACATTCGATGCGTCCGTGGTAAGGATCTGTTCTTGGACTTGGAAGCGATCGGGAACAGTCCGGTAGTGAATAATCCGGTTATGAATAGTCCGGTAGTGTAGTATCAAAAATATATTCGAAAATGAGGGGATGTGAGATCAGTCCCGCGCACGCTCGCCGATCCCGATGGTCATGACTGCGTCCGCGACACCGGCGGCGTCGTCGAGTGCGTTCCGACCGTCGACGAGAATTGGACTCTCGAACACGCTCCAGTCGATGTCGTCGAACTCCTCGTGCGCGGTCGCGAGGATCAGCGCATCGAGGTCCATCCCGGTGAGGTCCTCGATCGGCACCGACCGAACGTCCGCGGTATCGAGGTCGACGACCGGATCGACCCCGACGACGGCAGCGCCGGCGTCCCGGAGCAGGGACGCGATGGCAACGCCTGGTGATTCGCGTGTCTCGTCGACGCCGGGACGGTAAGCAAAGCCCAGGACGGCGACCGTGGCGTCGGACAGTGCCAGTCCCCTTTCGCCCAGACCTTCGCACAACTTCCCGACCGTGTAAGCCGGCATCGCGTCGTTGATGCGTCTCGCACGCCTCAGAAGCGGCGTCCCGGTGTCGCAGGTGTCGATGAGGAAGTACGGGTAGTAGGGGATACAGTGGCCGCCGACCCCGGAACCGGGCCGGTGGAGGTCACAGTACGGCTGTGCGTTGGCGGTCTCGATGGCCTCGAACACGTCGATCCCCAGTTCCTCGGCCAGCGTGGCGAGTTCGTTGGCCAGCGCGATGTTCACGTCCCGATAGACCCCCTCGAAGATTTTGACGCACTCGGCGGTCGTGGCGTCGCCGACCGTGTGGACCTCGTTGTCGGTGACCACGTCATACAGCGCCTCGGCGGCCTGGGTGCTCTCGTCGTCGACGCCGCCGACGACTTTCGGATACGCCCCCCGGACGTCCCGCAGTGCACGCCCGCTTGCGGTCCGCTCCGGACAGAACGCGACCCCGAACTCCCCGCGCTCGCAGTCGCTCTCCGCGATCAGCTGTTGGAGCACCACACCGTCGCAGGTTCCCGGCGGGACGGTCGACTCGATGCAGACGAGATCGCCGGGGTCGAGGCCACTCGCGACGGCCGAGACGGCCGCCCGGAGCGTCGTGAGGTCGGGACTGCCATCTTCGACGAGAGTGGGGACGATCACGACGTGGACAGTCGCGCTGTCGGCGGCCGCGTCCCCCTCGGTCGTCGCGACCAGCGATCCGTCGGCGACGACGGTTCGGAGCACGTCGGGGAGCCCCGGTTCGCCGGTGACGGGACAGTCTCCATCGTTGACCGCCCCGACGACGGACGGGTCCACGTCGACCCCGATGGTGTTCCCGGTGACCTCGGCGAGGACCGTCGCGAGCGGGAGCCCCATCTTGCCCAGACCGTAAACCGTCACGGGAACCTGGCCGGCGCGGATCGCGGTGTCCTGCCCGGCAGCCGGACTCGAACCACCGTACAGCGAGACGCTCGATTCTGGTTCCTGGTGCATACTAGTTCTCGATGGTGGGTGGCTCGCCGGTCGCGTGGTCGTCGATCCGGCGCGCCACGTCGAGCGCCGCCAGCGCGTCCTCGCCGGTCACGGGTGGCCGGGAGCCGGTGGTGGCCGCCTCCACGAACGCTTCGAGTTCGGCCCGGAGGGGCTCGCCGTTCTCGATGGTGGGCCGCTCGATGATGCTCTCGTGGCGGTACCGGAGGTCGCCGCCGGACTCGTAGTACTCCGGCACCGAGTGGCGGTGGATCTGGACGCTCTGGGACTCGTAGTCGACGTTGACGCGACACTCCTCGGCCGTTATGGCGAGTCGGCGGACCTTCTCCTGGGTCACCCGACTGGCGGTCAGATCGACGACGACACCGTTCGCCAGTTTCAGTTGCGCGGTGACGTGGTCACTGTCCCGAGCGCCCATGGCCGAGACGTTGGTGACCTGCGATCCGAGAGCCGACAGGACGATGTCGATGTCGTGGATCATCAGGTCGAGGACGACGCCGTCCCTGCTGTCGCGGTCGACGGGCGGCCCCAGTCGCTGGACGTCGACGGCGATCACGTCCAGGTCGGGGACGATGTCGGCCAGTGCCCTGACGGCAGGGTTGAACCGCTCGACGTACCCGACCTGTAACGCGACGCCCTGGTCTCGTGCCATCTGTGTGAGTTCTTGGCCGCGGGTGAGATCGGAAACGAACGGCTTCTCGACCAGGACGTTTACACCGCGGTCGATGGCTTCGGTGGCCACGCCGTAGTGATATCGCGTCGGCACGGCCACCGATACCAGGTCACAGCGGTCCAGCAACGTCGTCTGGCTCGCCACGTCGGCCCCGTACTTGACCGCTACGTCGGCGGCACGATCCTCGTCGGCGTCGGCGACACCCGCGAGTTCGACACCAGGGACTTCGTTGTACACGCGCGCGTGATGTTGCCCCATCGACCCGACGCCGACGACGCCGGCCTTCGGTTGCTCGTTACTCATATCTGGGCTGTCGGTTCGTCGTTCGTCGGACTGATCCGGATCGGTCGCGATTCTGTCACTCGTGGCTCACCTCGCCGATCGTCCGGGCGATGGTACGGCGGTCGGCATCGGTCGTCTCGGGGTGGATCGGCAGGGACAGTACCTCTCCGGCCGCACGGCTGGCGACGGGGGCCGACGCATCGGTCCCGCTGTAGGCTGGTTGCTCGTGGATCGGCGTCGGGTAGTAGACGCCGGTGTCGACGCCGGCCGCAGACAACTCCTCGCGGAGTCTATCGCGTTCCTGCGTCCGGACGGTGTACTGGTGGTAGACGTGCCGGCGCTCGACAGGCTCGACGGGCGGGATGACCGACGTGTCTTCGAGCAGGTCGGTCAGTTCGGCGGCGTTGGCCCGGCGCGCCCGGTTGAACTGGGGCAACTTCTCCAGTTGAACGAGTCCGATGGCGGCCGCGAGATTCGTCATCCGGAAGTTGTGGCCCAGCTCAACGTGCCGGTAGCTGTCGTCCCGGCCGTGGTTGACGAACCGGGCCGCCCGCTCGGCCACGTCCTCACGGTCGGTCACCAGCGCGCCCCCCTCTCCAGTCGTCATGTTCTTGGTCGGGTAGAAGCTGAACGCACCCACGTCGCCGATGGAGCCGACGGGGCGGCCATCGTGGCGTGCGTCGTGGGCCTGTGCGGCGTCCTCGATCAGTGCGAGGTCGTACGTGTCGGCGATGTCGCCGAGGTGGTCCATGTCCGCGGGCAGTCCGTAGAGGTGGACGGCCAGGATGGCGTCGACGTCCTGATTCTGCACGACGGACTCCACGGCGTGCGGGTCGAGGTTGTACGTCTCGGGGTCGATGTCGGCGAACACCGGCTGGGCACCGCAAAACCGGATGGCGTTTGCCGAGGCGACGAAGGAAAACGGCGTCGTCACGACTCGATCGCCGTCGCTGATGCCCAGCGCGTGCAAGGCGGTGTGGAGCGCGGTCGTCCCGTTGCTCGTTGCGACGGCGTGCTCGGTGTCACAGAACTCGGCGAACGCGGTCTCGAACTCCGAGACGGTCTTACCAGCCGCCAGACGGCCGGATTCGACCACCTCAGTCACACGGGCGGACTCCCGTTCGTCCAGTTGCGGGTCGGCGATGTCGACCGACCGGACGCGCTCGTCACCGGTGACCATCGTCGCCCTCCCGTCGCCCGACGCGTCTGGTGTCGCTCGACAGCACAGTTGTACCGACAGACAGTGTTCGTGTTGGGGACCTCATGGTTCGAATTCGCCAGCGGACGAAACCCCTGGCACGGCTGGATGCAGTCGGTAATTAGCCTTTGTTATGCGGCCCATTTAGCCGGCGTATCGGCCGCCTCACGGCTGTATCCGCCCGACACTGAGTAGTCGGCCAGGGACCCGGGCCAACTCGCGGTCGGCCCGGCCGTCCAGGTAACACAGTGAGCCGCTGTCGCTGGTCGGTGACGACGGTGGTACCAGCGCGCTACCGTTTATAAGCTGGGTGTAACAAAGGGACGACGCAGAAATGCAGAGGTACGTCACTCCGACATGAGCGTGCCAGGCGTCCAGTCTCGTCGAGAGAGCTAATCACGAGGGACGAACTCCTTGATGGCATACGATCAGGAAGAACTGACCCAGGACCTCGTTTTCGACATCCTGAGCAGTCCGCGCCGCCGGTACGTGCTGTACTATCTGCGGACTGTCGGGGAGCCGGTCGCGCTGAACGACCTGGCCGAACAGGTCGCGGCATGGGAAAACGAGACGGAAGTCGACGAACTGTCCGACCAGGAGCGAAAGCGCGTGTACGTCTCGCTGTACCAGACCCACATTCCGAAACTGGACTCGGTCGGAATCGTCGAGTACGATCAACAGAGCGGGATGGTCGAGCTGACCGACCGCGTCCACCGGATCGACGACTACCTCACCGAGACGAGCGAGCCGATCCCCTGGCAGGGATTCTACATGGGGCTGGCCGCCGTCAGCGGCGTCTTGCTCCTGCTGGTGTGGCTCGGCGTCGGACCGTTCGGCCAGGTCCCGGCGCTGGTGGTCGGTGTCATCATCACTGCCGGCCTCGCGATCTCGGCCTCGGCGCACTACCTCTACTGGCGGTCACAGCGAAAACAGGTGCCCCAGGAGCTCAGTGACCGAGGTGGCTGAGCTGACCGCCGTCGTCTCACTCGTGAACGACACCGCTACCGGTTCTGAGTGACCGCATCGTCGAACACTCTAGACACGCGTACACGTGGTCCTCGTTGTCGCCGAAGACGCGGGCGAACGCGCTCGTGACGTAACTGCCGCAGTTTCGACACCGGGTAGATGTCTCGTTCGTCGTGTCGTCGGTCACCGTCGTAAGTTCCGCTGTCATGTGCGGTCGGCACGTGGTGTGGGGGGTGCTTTGTTATACTCGGACTATTGACCCGTATTTGGGTTGTTACGAGCTTACTGGCTGGCGCTGTGACGCTGCCGGGCGCTCGCGCCGAGCGTGGAGACAGGCGGGGCGTAAGTTACACTGAAACTCTCTCCTCGACAGGGACTGGCCGATCGATCCTGAACGGTCGGTGGGCGGGGCAGCGAACGCCTGAGAACGTGTCGCTGAGGTCGCAATAAGGGGGACAAAATTATTGGGGGTGACGACGAACACATGGCAAGTCACCGAAGGACGGACGACGAGTCGTCGACGCCGTGAGCGGCGAGTCGTGTCGTCGAGTCAGTCGCGGCGGGGTGACGAAGACGGTAGCGACGGGGCTGAGTACGCCAAGGAACGCGGTACGGATGGCGCGATAGGAGGACGATCAACCAAATGAACTCAGACTGGGACGACGTAAGCTTCGTTATCAGTTCGCAGTACCGCATCGCGGTCCTCAGGCGGCTCGCCGACGGGCCAGCGACCCCGTCGCGCATCGCGAACGACGCCGATCTCGGCATCGCCCACATCTCGCGGGCCCTCCAGGGGCTCCGCGAGCGAAATCTCGTCGAACTGCTCGTGTCCGAGGACAGACGGAAGGGTCGCGTGTACGGGATCACCGAGAAGGGCGGCAACGTCTGGCAGAAGATCGAGGCTGAGAACATGGTGTGATCGGCCAGTGACCGTGCTGCCACGATCGGTCGGCAGCCACGAACGAGTGTCCCCCCGACACGCCGGCACCGCTCGGTCCGCTGGCCAACGCTATCTTGATACAGCGAGAGGACCCCGCGTTCACGGCACGGAGGCTGTTATTCGTCTTCGCCCGGTGCGTTCCCCACGTCTGTGTCCTCCGGAACGAGCTGTTCCGGTGTTCGCTCGTGCATCGGTGTCCGAGCGAACTCTGTAATCCGTTCCCACTCACTATCTGTCAGCCGTCCTTGCATACGCACCTTCGTTCGGCGTGTCGTGTCTTAGTAATAACCTTCTTAGTTCACAGGTAAACGACTCGTAAAACTCGGACACCCATACCGTCTGGCACATAACTAGTGACTTCTCGCTGATAGTATGGCCGTTTTGTTCCTGCAAGCAGTCGGCATCCAAGGAGGAGACACTCACGAGCGACGTGCAATCCACCCGCCACTGACTGGGAGGGTCGCCGACCGGACACGGATTACACTGGGATTCGACCACGACGCGCCGTCGTGTCCGACCGGCAGGGTCGAGATACCGGGTCCCACGGACGGGCGTGTCCGGAACGTTTAGTGGAAACCGATACCTACGGTTCGCTCATCGCACATGACCGAGACGGACTGTCAGTGTAAGGTCGGGCGGGGCGTCGACGCGTTCGGTCTCGAGGGGATTCACGACGAGCTGGCGCGAGGCTGGTGTGGCGACGGGCGAGAGCGACAGAGTCTGCGGGAACTGGCGGACCACTTCAACCGACGGCTGTTGCGCTCGGCCGTCGAATCGGCCGACGAGGCACCGCTGTCCGGCGAAGTCTCGAACCTCTACCGACTGCTGACGGCCGACGACGTGAGCAGTGGGGTCCGGACCCAGACCCGTGGCCGGCTCGAGACGGCGGGCGTCCCCGTCGACGAAGTCGAATCGGCGTTCGTCTCCCACCAGACCGTTCACACGCACCTGACGGAGTGTCTCGGTATCTCACGGGAGACGTCCGAGGACGATCCGGACGCTCGCCGGCGGGCAGACCGGGATCGAATTCGGGCGCTCCAGAGCCGCACGGAAGCCGTCACGACCGACGCGCTCGAACGCCTCCGGGAGTCGGACGCACTGGCGATCGAGGGTTTCGACGTGCTCGTCGACGTGAACGTTCTCTGTGACGAGTGTGGCCGCCAGCACGACGTGGGCGCGCTACTCGACGACGGCGGCTGTGACTGCAAAGTGTGACCGTCCCTGCTTGGGCCGTTCCCGCCAGGCCCTGTGTACTTTCCACCCGTACAGCTGTAAAGCATTGTGTCCGTCCGTTAGGACGCTCTTACTGGCCGGACGCGTCTGACGTGTGGCTGACGCGTCGGGTCGCCGCGTCCAGGTGGTAACAAAACGTTATGTGCGAGTAGCCGTAGCCTTCAAGACATGAATACGGTCGAGTCGGGTGGTGGTGTCGAGGTCGACGTGCGGAACGTCGGCGGCATCGACCGAACGCGGTGTACGTTCGAGCCGGGGATCACGGTACTGACAGGGGAGAACGCGACCAACCGAACGTCGTTTCTCACGTCGCTGATGGCGGCGCTGGGCAGCGACGAGGCGACGCTGAAAAGCGATGCCGACGAAGGCGAGGTGCGACTCTCACTGAACGGCGAGACGTACACCCGGACCTTCGAGCGGACGGACGGTGGGGTCACGATGGGGGGCGACCCGTACCTGAAGGATCCGACCGTCGCGGATCTCTTCGCCTTCCTGCTGGAGTCAAACGAGGCGCGGCGGGCGGTTCGATCGGCGTCGGACCTGCGCCAACTGGTGATGCGGCCGGTCGACACCGACGAGATCCACGCCGAGATCGACCGGCTGGAAGCGGAGAAACGGCGGCTCGACGACGAACTCGAACAGCTGGACGACCTCGAGGCCGAACGGGCCGACCTCGTGGACGAACGTGCGCAGTTGGCCGACGAGATCGAGGACGTAGAGCGCGAACTCGAGACCCGGCGGGCGGAACTGTCGGACCTGGACGCCTCGATCGAGGAGAGCAAATCCCACCGCGAACAGCGCCAGGCGGAGTTCGCGGAACTGGAATCGGCTCGCGAGGACCTGGAGCGGACGCGTCGGCAGCTGGAGACCGAACGCGAGAGCCTCGACTCCCTGCACGAGGAACGTGCGGAACTGGAACGGCGACGCGAGGCGTTGCCCGACGACACCGGCGACCGACTGACCGAGATCGAGTCGGAACTCGACCGGCTCAGGGAACACAAGCGGTCGTTGGAGTCGACGATCAACCGGCTCGGACAGATCGTCCAGTTCAACGAGTCGATGGTCGACGGTGACGACGCGCCCGTCGAGGGCCTGACCGAGCGTGACGACGACGTGACGGCGCAGCTCCTGCCCGACGACGAGGTCGTCTGCTGGACCTGTGGCTCCGAGGTCGAGGAGGCGGCCATCGAGAACACGCTGGACCGACTCCGGGATCTCCGTCAGGAGACCGTCTCTCAGCGGCGCGAGATCAGTGCCGAGATCGACGACCTGCAAAGCGAGAAACGCGATCTGGAGTCGACCCGTGAAGAGCGTGAGCGAGTCGACCGACGGCTGTCGGACCTGGACGCCGAGATCGAGCGCCGGACGGAGAACGTCGACGAACTGGAGTCCTCGATCGACGACCTCGAAGTGCGTGTCGAGGACCTCGAAGACGCCGTTCGCGAGCGGGACGAGCGCGAGTACGAGGAAGTCATCGAGCGCCACCGAGCGGTCAACGAACTCGAGTTCGAGCTCGAAGCGCTCCGGGACGACCGCGACGCCGCCGCCGACGAAATCGAAGAGATCGACGCGCGACTCGACGAGCGCGAGGAACTCGAAGCCAGGCGGGAGTCGGTCGCCGAGGAGTTGCAGGTCCAGCGCACGCGGATCGAACGGCTGGAAGCCGAGATGGTCGAGACGTTCAACGACCGGATGGCCGAGGTCCTCTCGCTTCTGGATTACGACGGGATCGACCGGATCTGGATCGAAGCCCGAGAGCGTGAGACACGTGAGGGTCGTCGAAAGGTGACCGAACGGGTGTTCGACCTGCATATCGTCCGCCGTGGTGACGAGGACGGCGTCTACGAGGACACCGTCGACACGCTCAGCGAGAGCGAGCGGGAGGTCGCGGGGCTCGTGTTCGCGCTGGCGGGGTATCTCGCCCACGACCTCGACGAGACGGTGCCGTTCGTCGTGCTCGATTCGCTCGAAGCTATCGACGGCGACCGGATCGGTCGACTGCTGGAGTACTTCGCCGACCACACGCGGTACCTGGTGGTCGCACTGCTGGACGCCGATGCGGCGGCCGTCGACGACAGCCACGAGCGTATCCAGATGGGCTGAGTGGGGTCGTCGCGGACTGTCGAGGCAGTAGCCTCGGCCGTCAGTGACCCGAAAAGTGGGGGCAGGGGAATGTCCTGGGCCCTGTCCGTGGGGGCAGGGCTGGCACCCCGGCACGGGTGGGGGCGGTGTCGGTTGCCGGGGCGCACGCTCACGTACCGGAGTCCGGTCTAAAGTTATCGGCCGGATGCGATCGGTGGCGACCGATCCAGCCGACAGTAACCTCCCTGTACTCGCTCGCACCGGGAACTGCCGGACTCGACGCTCGTGCGCTCGGCTCCGTCGGCCGTAGCAGCGGCTTTCCGAGCCCGACGGGGGATACGGCCGCCATAACAAACTGCCGGAACTCACCACCCAGAGGTATGGACGAGCCCGTGGAGTTTACGGACATCTACGTCGACGAGGCGATGGTCGACCGGGCCACCGAGGTGCTCCGGAGCGGTCGGTACGTCAAGGGGCCGATGGTCGAGCGGTTCGAGACCGCGTTCGCCGAGTTCTGTGGCACGGACTACGCCGTCGGGGTCGCCAGCGGCACGGACGCGATCTACCTGTCGCTGAAAGCGGCCGGCGTCGAGGCAGGCGACGACGTGTTCGTGCCGGCACACACCTTTTTCGCGACGGTGAGCCCGGTGCTCGAACTCGGGGCGAACCCGGTCTTCGTCGACCACGACCCGGTGATCTACACGATGGACGCGCTGGACCTCGGGGAACGAGTCAGGGCGGCCGACGATCCGGCGGCGGTCGTCCCGGTCCACATCTACGGCCACCCGGCCGATATGGGGGCGATCCGGGAGGTGGCCGACGCACACGACCTCGCGGTGATCGAGGACGCCTGTCAGGCCCACGGCGCGACCTTCGAGGGCGACCGCGCCGGTAGTCTCGGGGACGCCGGCGCGTTCAGCTTCTATCCCTCGAAGAACATGACCGTCGCCGGTGACGGCGGGATGCTCACGACCGACGACCCGGACCTGGCTCGTGAGGCGCGGCTGCTCCGGAACCACGGACGCAACGAGGACGGCGAACACGTCCGCTTGGGGCTGAACCACCGACTCGGCGAACTCCACGCGGCGCTGGGCCTCGAACAACTCGACCACATCGACGACTGGAACGAGAAGCGCCGCGCGGCGGCGGCACGGTACACCGACCGACTGGGGCACGTGGACGCGGTGACGACCCCGCAGTCCCGCTCCGAGGCCGAACACGTCTATCACCTCTACGTGATCCAGGTCCCGGACCGGGCGGACCTCCGGGATTCGCTCGACGCCGCGAGCGTGCAGACGGGGATCCACTATCCGGATCCCGCCCACGAGCATCCAGCCGTCGAACGCCGACTCGACGAGCCACCCAACGTTCCACGGACGGAGACGCTGACCGACCGCATCCTCTCGCTCCCGATGCACCCCCGAATCACCGAGACGGAGATCGACCGGGTGTGTGCCGCCATCGAGCGGCATTACGATCGATGAGGTACGGTATCGTCGGGACGGGCTACTGGGGGAAAAATCACGTCCGCGTCGCGACGGAACTCCGGGACGCGGGAGCCATCGACGAGGTGGTGATCTGTGACGCGGACGGCGAGCGGGCGGCCGACCTGGCGTCGACCTACGACGTGGCGTACACCACGCGCCACGACCGGCTGGCGGTCGACGCCGCGTCGGTGGCGACGCCGTCGCCCACCCACGAGGACATCGCGACCGACCTGCTCCGGTCAGGGACGGACCTGTTGGTCGAGAAGCCGCTGGCGCTGTCGGCCGACGCCGCCTGGAACGTCGTGGAGACGGCCCGCGAGGAGGGGCGGACGCTCGGCGTGGGCCACATCTTCCGGTACCACCCTGGACTCAGGGAGCTGAAGCGGCTGATCGACGCCGGCGAACTCGGCGAGGTCGAGTATCTCCACACCGCCCGCTTCGCGTTCCGGGTCCCTCGGGATACGACGGGCGTCCTCTACTCCCTCGCCGTGCA
Organism: Halorientalis persicus; assembly: GCF_900110215.1. Taxonomy (GTDB): domain Archaea; phylum Halobacteriota; class Halobacteria; order Halobacteriales; family Haloarculaceae; genus Halorientalis; species Halorientalis persica. The sequence goes on from NZ_FOCX01000019.1 coordinate 37,992, forward strand.
CGATGTGGACGCGTACGACTACCTCCTCGGGGAGCGCCCGGATCGAGTCCACTGTACGATGAATTCCACCCACAGGGACGACATCGACGAGACGACGACACTCACGCTGGAGTACGGCGACCGGACGGGCGTGATCCACTCCTCTTGGCAGATTCCGGTGTTCGGGAAGCGCCGGGACCTCGCGGTCGTCGGCACCGACGGCGCGGCGTACCTCGACTACCTCGCGGACACCGAGGTCGAGGTGTACGACGCGAGCATCGTCGCCGACGCCAGCGGCGACCTGCGCAAGCGTGACGAGGGCAAGACCGTCCACGAGGCCGCGGACGCGGAACCGCTGAAGACGGAACTGCGTGAGTTCGTCGCGGCCGTGGAGGGCGGCCGTGACCCACCGGCGAGCGGTCGCGTCGGCGCACGGACGGTCGAACTGCTCGAACGGGCTGCGACCGCGGCCGACGCCGGACAGATCCTCGAGGTTCCCGTTCGAACTCGATCCGTAGAACGGATGAATACGGATTAATACGACGCATACGCTAGCTCAGTAGCGGTCGACACCGACGCCGAACCGTTCGAAGTCGGCCACGTTGCGGGTGACGGCGGTGGCATCGGCTGTGTTCCGTTCAGATCCCCGGCACGCCGAACGCGTCGAATTCGGTGACGCCGGCCGAGGCGAGGACCGAGAGGACGACTACGGCTGCGACCCACGCGACGAGCGCGATCGCGGCGGCCGAGAGCCAGCCGCCGGCGTAGCGGCGCTTGATGACCCAGAGATACGACAGGAAGACGAGCACTGGGCCCAGACCCGGAATACCGCCGAACAGCCAGCCGACGATCCCCCAGACGAGCGCTCCGATCAGCGCCGTCCAGACAGCGTGTTCGTAGTTGCTTTCACCCGTCACGATCAGCGCGCCCACGTGGATCCCCAGCGCGCCGATCAACAGGCTCACCAGGAAAACCACCAGACTGTCGACGAGTCCCATATCTTAACTGTCGGCGCGGCGGTAAAAAAGGCGACGGCCGCGGCGTGTGGTCTCGACTCTCGAGTCACTCCGCCAGCACGCTCTCGTAGTCGGACTTGGTGAGGTAGAGTTTGCGGTCGCCCACCCGCGTCCAGGCGGGTTCGTGCGGTGGGAAGTCGAGCGCCCGAACGCGGTCGTAGAGCGCGAGCTGACTCGCCTCGTCGGTGGCGGTCAGTTTCTCGGGCGGAATCTCCTTCAGGTCGTCGAGGCTGTCCTTCGCGTAGAAGTACCGCGTCCCGTCGTAGGCCGACTGTGGCGTCGCCAGGTCCTCGATCTCGCGGGCGGCGATGGCCGGTAACTGTGCTTCGAACAGGTCGATGGAGGCGTCGCGGACGCGCTCGTAGAGGGTGCGGGCGGTGTCGTGCTCGGTGATCGGGGCGAACTTCCGGTCGATCACGTCGCCGGCGTCGACGTCCTCGGCCATGACGTGCAGCGTCGTCCCGTGTCGCCAGTGGTCGTCCTCGCGGGCGTTCATGATCGAGTGGCTGAACACGTTGCTCCCGCGGTAGCGCGGGAGTTCGGCCTGATGGAGGTTCAGCGCGGCCTCGCGTGGCGTCTCCAGCAGGTCCGGACCGAGGATGTTCGGGTAGTAGACCGAGAGCAGGTAGTCGATGTCCGCACCGACCACGGCGTCCTCCTCGTCGGTCGTCAGCACCGGGAGGTCGTGGTCGAGCGCTCGTTCGTGGACCGACCCCTCCCACCAGGAGTCGTAGTTTCGGGGGTAGGTCACCACGGTGTCGACGGTGAGCTCGTCGTGGGCGACGAGGCGCTCCAGACACGCCTCGCCCAGCGGATGGCTGCCGAAGAAGGCGACGGATACCATGCCTGCGGTGACGCCGCTGGGCGGGTTTGTTATGGACCCCTTTGGGATCGCCGATCGGCGATTCGGCCGACGGTGCGGTGTCGCGAGCCTGTCTTAACCAACAGATGTGCCGAATCGGGATTCTTAACCAACACCGCTCGATCGCCGGTCTCGCCCTCCCCCGTCGCTGGTGCCGCCGAGTCGTTCGCGCAGCTGCCCAACCGCGTTCCGCACGGCGAACTCGAACACGGGGCGACCGCTCGGGAGGGTGTACACGTCGCCCAGTCGCTCGGGTTCGCGGGCGCGGCCGTCGCGGACGGCACGCAGGGCCGGCAGGAGCAGGTCGCCCGATTCGGCGTAGAGTCGTCGTCTGACGGCTTCCCAGGCGTGACAGTCCCCGATATCGACCGTCCGGAGGGCGGCGATCTCGCCGGCGTCGATATCCGGGGTCAGTCGCTGGACGGTGATCCCGGCCGTGTCGGCGTCGTGGACGAACTCCCAGAACCCCGCGGGCTGGCCGCGGTACTCCCGGAGGTCGCCGTGGTGGTAACTGAGGACGCCGTACTCGAAGGCGGTGAGGACGGGACCGACGATAAAGTTGAAACCGAAGCGGACCGCCACGTCGGCCTCGGCCGCGATGGCGTCGACCACCTCACCGGGGATCTCCTGTTTCCAGCCGTCGACGACGCGTGGCCGGACCGCGCGCTCGGTGATTCCGTCGCGGTCGAGTACGCGGTCGACGGGGACGCGCTCGGTCCCGACGCCGCGGGGCCGGAGCCACGCGTTCAGCGCGTTCACGACCGCCCACTCCCGGACTTCGAGGCCGCGCCGGAGCGTGTCCCCGAGCGAGCGGTCCGATTCCGCGGCGCTGTAGAGGATCGAGGTGATCGTCACGTCGTCGGCCGCCACGACCCGTTCGAGCGCCTCGGCTTGCCAGTCCCGGACCGTCGTCCCACTCAGGAACAGACAGACGTCCATCGTGGCTGGCTTCACCAGCGGGTCACTTCACGCATCGGTGGATTGGGTGCTGTCCCTTGATTTCGGGGGTACGTTACGCCTCCCGTTCGACACGTTGAACCAGTGTTCGTTTCGTCTCGCTGTCGAGTGGAATATCGTTACATCGGTCGCCTGAAGCCGAATTTTCATCTGAAATCCGGTGTGGGTGTCCTGTGCTAGTGACCGCTCACTTTCATCTGAAACGTGGTGTGGGTCTCCCATTATGCTCCTCTGTCAGTAACACGAAAATCGCGCAGGTGTGGATAACTCCACCGTCGCCGCTTCAGGCGCTGATCTTAACTTGCATCAGTGGTGTGTATGTGTCCATGCTTCGACACACCCGGTCTCGTTCTATACGCCTCACGCCAGCAACCCGCGAACCTCGCCGGGGTCGAGCAGGCCGCTCGCCACGGACAGCACGGACCAGACGGTCGCGCCCAGGAGGACGACGGCGGCGAGCGAGAGGATGCCCGAGATTCCGGGACGTGCGAGCCAGACGACACCGCCCATCGCCAGCGCGATGACGCCGATCCGGAGGGTGCGCTCGGCCAGATACCCCATCCCGAGGTCGAGTTCGCGGTGGATGTAGAAGACGTTGACCGCGGTGTACGCCGAGTAGGTCGTGACGGTCGCGACGGCGGCCCCCATCACGCCGTAGGGTGGGATCAGCAGGAGGTTCAGGACGACGTTGCTCCCGGCGGCGGTCCCGCGAGCGAGCGCGCGGATGCGGGCGAGCCCGAGGTAGTCGAGGCCGTTGCCGGTGATCTTGTGGACGGCGCGGACGACGACGAAGAGACTGAACAGCTGGAGGACGGGGACGGCCCCGAGGTAGTCGGTGCCGACGACGAACCGGATGGCGGGGTCGGCGACCAGCGCCAGGCCGACGGCGGCGGGGACGTACAGCAGGAGGACGTTCTCCATCGAGCGCTCGTAGAGGGTCGCGGCGGTCCCCGTGTGATCGTCGGCGTGCTGGTCGCCGAGCGCCGGCGAGATGGTGAACCCGAGCGCCGTCGCGGGGACGATACAGAAGTCCGCGATCTGTTTCGCGAGCGTGTAGAACCCGACGGCGACGGGGCCGACCAGCACCCCGAGCAACACCTTGTCGATCCGGCTGTCGAGGACGACCGAGAGCCGGGTCGCCGCCGTCGGGACGCTATACTCCAGAATCCGGCGCGTGAGGCCGGCGGCCGGCTCCGTGGCCGCGTCCAGGTCCGCGAGAAAGTGGGTTCGGAGGGCGACGAGACCGACGACGGCCCCGGCGGCGTACCCCGCGACGTAGCCCGCGAAGGCCCCGAGAGCGCCGAATCCCAGTAGTACGAGCCCGATGGCACCGACCACGCGCGTCAGGGAGTTCACGACGCTGATCGCGGCCGTGTACTCGACCCGGTTGAACCCCTGGAAGACGTTCGTCAGGTACGAGAAGAACGACCGGGCGATCACGAAGACGGCACCGAGCAGGAGGAACGGGGTCAGCGTCGGATCGTCGAGCAGGCGGGAAAGCGGTCGGTGGAGCAGGACCATGCCGCCGGCGACGACGAATGCGAGGATCGTCAGGTACCGCACGGAGATCGACAGGACGTGTGGGACCTGTCCCTCGTCGGTCGCGAGGAACTCGGTCACGTAGCGGCCGGTCGATTTGGGGAGGCCCAGCGTCGCGAGCATCGCGCCGACGCTCACGACGGAGATGGCGAAGTACAGCAGGCCGTACGCTCCGGGTTCGAGGAGGTACCGCGTCAGCGCGAACAGGAGGACGGCGTTCGCCAGCGCGTACACGACCCGTGCGCCGAAGAAGGCTTTCGCGCCGCGGACGAGACGAGTGGTGAGGTCCATGCTGTGTGGTCAGGAAACCGAACCGTTGCGCTGGTCGACGTAGTAGAGTCGGAAGTCACCGTTCGATCGGACGCGGTGGATGCCGGGCGTCGTTCGCAGGTCGCGAAAGCCCGAGAGGGGGTACCGGAACCCCTGGTAGAGCCTGACCTCCTGTGCGAGGTCCCGGTCGGTGATCGGGACGTACCGGTCGCTGTCGTAGTGCGTCGAGACGTTCGTCCCGAACACCCGGTCGGGAATCCCCTCCTCTTTGCCCTCGAACAGCCTGCCGTCCGGGGTCCGGTCGGTGAACGTGGTGCCGAAGACGGCGTCGACGTAGCGGCGCGGACCGCCCCTGACACCCGCGTACTCGACGCTGGGATCGCGGTGCTCGAAGGAGTTCTCGTAGCCCTCCATACTCGTCAGCGTGACCTGGTTGGACGGCTGGAAGATGTACGGCGAACTGTGGACGTGGGCGACCTGTGCGGCCAGCAGCGCCGTGAAGGCGACGACGGCGAAAAAGCGCATCGTCCGCCAGGAGGGCCAGGGGGCCGAAACTGGAACGCCGTCGACGAGGCCGACCGCGGCGAGCACGGTGACGACGACCATCGCCGCGCCGAGATACCGGAAGGGCAGGACGGAGACGCTCCCCGCGAAGAAGACGAGGAAGGTGCCCGAGAGCAGGGCGAGTCCGACCGCCAGATACCGCAGGCGAGTCCCCCGGCGGGCGGGGTCGTCCATGCGACCCAGCCAGCCGGCCAGGACGACGAATCCAGCCACGGCCGAGAGCAACAGGCTCACGCCGAAGAGCTTGAGGAACAGTTCGGGGACGCTCCCCCCGAGGATCTCCAGCGAACTGGCTCGTCGAGTCACCTCGTCGCCGGGCGGTTCGGCACCCAGCAATCCCTGGATCAGGCCCCCCATCGCACCGTGGAACCGTTCGAACCGCGGGGTCCACAGGAGAAAGGCCGCCGTCGCGACGGCGAAGGGCGCGTAGAACGGGCGCTGTCGGCTGATCGGGTGGTCGCGGCCCCAGCGGCGGAACAGCCACTGGACGGCGACGATAGCCCCGAACAGAAGCAGGACGCTGCCGGCCTGCTGGGGGTGTAAGAGGACGACCGTGGCCGACGCGAGTGCCAACAGGACGCCCAGTCCGCTCGCCGCCCGCGGGAAGCCCGAATCCGGCAGATCGAGGTATCTGAAGGCCAGGTAGAGGACGAAGGGGACGAAGAAGATCGCCTGACTCGTCGGGTACGGTTCGAGAAAGACGCTGACGTTGTTGATCGGGAGCAAGAGCGCGCCCGCGACGGTGCCGGTCACGAGCGCCCACCGCGAGTCGGCGACCTCGCGAACACAGAGGGGAACGAACGCGAGAAAGAGGGCGGTGAAGACGACGACCACGTACAGCATCGCCCGCGTGAGATCGACGCCCAGCACGCGGGAGACGAACACTGACACCGAGTGGATGCCGGGGTAGAGAAAGCCGACGGGGCTGAGCCGGTTCTCGGCCAGCAGGCGGGCGAATCCGAGGTGGGACAGCGAGTCACCGGGACCCCAGAAGTAGTAGTTGCGGAGGAGTGGCAGGGCCGCGACGGCGAGGACGCTCGCGGCCAGCAGGAGGAGCGCCCCCCGGCGGACGCCGCGGGTCACCGCGGGGTTGTACGCGACGAACAGCGCGAGGACCACGGCCAGCCCGAGGCCGGCCCAGAAGGCGACCGGGGTCGCGGCGTACACGTCGAGTTCGTAGCGGCGACCGGGGTCGAGCCAGGCGGCGACGGTCGCCGTCGCGAAGGCGAGATAGCCGAGTGCGAGCGACAGCCGCGCCGACCGCACGGGCTCAGTCCCCATCCGTCACCCCTGTCCCGTCGATGCTTGGGCGTTCGTGCGGCGTTGGGTGTGTCCATACAGTCATGTCGAGTCGTAGCGTCGGTCGGGTGGGCCGAACCCCTCGCGGGGCGTTGTAATGGGGCGCTTTGCGGGCTCGACCACGACGTTCGGCACTCGCTACGGGGCCAGCCGATCGCCCGAGACTCACGCTCACGCTCGGTCGTCCAGTACCTCGTCGTAGACGGCCCGGATGCGCTGGCCCATCCGTTCGAGGCTGAGGTCGCGGGCGTGGTCACGACCGTTCGAGGGCCCGCCGGCGCGCAGGACCTCGACGAGACCGTCGATCAGTTCGGGATCGGTTCGGCCGACACCCGACGGTGTCACGCCGTCGAGTCGTTCGGGCACGTCGCCGACCGCCGTAGCCACGACCGGCGTGTTACAGGCCATCGCTTCCTTGACGGTGTTGGGCGAGCCTTCCCGTTTCGAAGTCAACAACAACACGTCGGCCGCGTTCATGTAGGTCGGCATCTTCGAGTGGGGCACGTCCGAGATCGTCTGGAGCGTGACCGACTCGTCGAGGCGCTCGCGAGCGCGCTCGACCACCCGCTCGGCGCGGGGGAAGTCCTTGACCTCCCGTTTGGGCGGGTAGGGGAACAGGACGTGTCGCGCCGAGTCGTTCCAGCCGAGTTCGGCGCGGGCGTCGGCCTGTGGCCGCGGGACGAACGTGTCCAGGTCGACGCCGTGGGGGATGACGTGGCAGTCCCGGTCGAGTTCGGCGGCCATCCGGTCGGACATGACGATCACCGCGTCGACGTGGGGGACGAGCCGTCTGGTCACCCAGCCGTACTCGCCGAGCAGGTCCGAGCCCCACAGCGAGAGGACGACCGGCAGTCGCGGCTGGACGACCGCGGGCGGCGCGGTCAGCCCGTAGTTGGCGTGCAAGAGATCGTAGTCGCCAAGCGAGTGCCGGAGCGCCCGGGTCCCGAAACGCGCGTAATCGAACAGGGAGCGTTGCCCCGTCGTCCCGGCCTCGACCGACGCGCTGTGGCTCTTGCCGGGCACGGACACGGTCGTCGAGGCGATGCCGAAGGACGCGATCGTGCGCAACTGGCGCTCGTAGAACTGCGCCTCCTGGTTGGTGACGAAGTTCAGCACGTCGAGCGGGCGCGCGCCGGTGTCGGTCCGGGTGTCGTCCCGGTGGCGGCTACTGAGCGTCACCGAACTAGGGCCTGGTAGGTCTTTTTCGCCAGCGCCATCGTTCGGCCGCCCGATTCGACGACGTAGTACGGCACCAGTTCCGCGCCGAACTTGCTCTTGTACTGGCAGAGTCGTTCGGTGTTGGCCCCCATCAGGTCGTAGGTCGTCACCGACTCACGGGGCGGATCGTCGATGATGTCCTCGATGATGCGCCAGTGGAGCAGGCTGTTGAGGCCGACGCCATCGTGGACGGTGCGGGTGCCGCCCTGCCAGAAGTAGGCGGCGTCGTTGGAGTAGAGGACGGTGATCCCGGTGAGGAACTGCCCGGACGCGTCTCGGGCGACGTAGATCCGGGCGCGGCCGGTCTCCAGAAGCGAGGCCACCAGATCCGAGACGTAGGCCCACGAGAGGGGATAGTTCCGGCCCTGTTCCTCGTAGCGGGCGCGGGTCTGCTCGTAGATGGCGCGGGCGTCGTTGCGGTCGCCCCGTTCGACGGTCACGTCCAGATCCTCGGCGTCCCGCACGTCTCGCCGCAGACTCTTGCTGAAGTCCTTCCGGACGGACTCGGGGTCCCGTCCCGCCAGGTCGAGCTGGTAGGTGAACTGCGTCCCGAGATCGAAGTCCTGCCACCGGAACGGCCGGGGGTCCGCGTAAGTCGTGTTACAGATCATCCGGAACAGTTCCAGCGGGGAGTCGCTCTCGATCTCCTCGAGGACCGCCTCGGTGAACCGCCGGTTCACCTTCTCCTGTTTGCGGCGTTTCGGGCTCTGGGGCATCAGGACGGGGCCGAGCCGGGAAACGCTCATGCCGGGGGGCGGCGAGAACACGAGCGTGCTGAACAGCCGCTCGGCGACCACGACCGGCATCAACCCGACCGGTTGATCGCCCTTGTACCCCGCGAACAGTCGGAGGTCGCCGTCCACGTGTTCGCCGAGCACTTCGAGCGCCGCCGGCGCGTGGAAGACCTCGAAGCCCGCGTCGGGGAGGACCGACTCCCACTCGTCGATCTCGATGGGTTCGACTCGCATCGCTGAATCTGCCGACGAAACGCTCAGTCACACCTTTGTTATCGTGGGCCTACCGGACCCACGTGGTGGCTGTCACCGCTCGTCCCGCGAACCCATCACTGTCGCTGTGGCGTCGACTGCGGATCGACCGCAGTCGGGTGATCCATGCTCGCGTAGAGGTCGCCCAGCGGCCCGATCCAGGCACCCATGTCGAGCGCTCGCTCGATCAGCCGGCGGTAGAGCCGCTCGTAGCCCGCGTAGTCGTCGCTGAAGTACCGCGGGTGCCACAGGACCGACATCGCCGCCTCGTTCTCGCGGGCCTCGCCCAGGAGCGATTCACAGACGTTCCAGGCGCGGTCCCACTCGGTCTCGGGATCGGGGAGGGTCTGTTCCATGACGGTCACGGGGAAGACGACGAAGGCGTCGTCGAACGGGCGGAACGGTTCGTACCGGTCCCGGAAGCCGTACGCGTCCCGAGAGCCGGGTGTCGCGTCGTAACGCAACCCGACGGCGCGCTGGCGGATCCAGGTGTCGGGGCGCTCGCAATTCAGGTAGTGTTGGCGGCCGCCGAGGATGCCGTGGCCCAGGATCTCCTCGATGCGGGACTTCTCGGTGGCGAGCATCGCCGTGTCCCGGTAGGACTCGAAGGAGCCGTGGAGGCCGACCTCCCAGCCGTCGCGGTCGAGTTTTCGGATCACGTCGCGGACGGCCTCGTCCGACAGCGAGTAGCGGCCGGCGTAGAGCCGCCAGGCCGACGGGTCGGCCAGGTCCGCGGTCGGGCGGTCGCCGAACAGCGACTGTTCGTCGAGGAAGTACCAGCTCGACCGGACGCCGTGGTTCGATTCGATGTCCATCACGCGCTCGAAGGTCCAGTAGGGGTTCCGATCCGGCAGGAGGTCGAGCAGGTGCCGCGGGTCCCGATCCGTGAGCGCGTAGTACAGCGACTGGTAGGTCTTGTACGGGCGGTCTACGTCGTGGGAGAGACAGAGCGCGAACGCGGCGTCGTCGGCGACGGTCCCGTCCAGCCAGCTCATGAAGAGACCAGTGTGAGCCCGCGTTTGACGGCGTTGATTGCCGCGTCCTTGGCCCCTTCGACGAGCCATTCGGGGCGGCTCCCGGCCCAGCGGTTTGGATGGGAGAGCAGACAGACGCGGTCGACACCCCCCGACAACAGGAGCCCGGCTAGTTCCGGCGTCGTGTCGACCTGCACCCGTTTGTCACCTTCGCCCATCGTGTGATCTTTGACCTTGAGGTCGCCGTCCCGCCAGGTGCGGCCAGTATCGGAGAAGTAGGTTACGTCGGTGAAGTCCAACGAGAGGTAGGCCTCGCCCAGTAGATCGTAGTCCGCGGGGTCGGCGTGCTCCCAGAGGTCGCGATTGTCGTGGGGCGAGAGGGGATTGCCGTGCATACAGACGGTCTCCACGTCGACGAGCCCCCGGAGCCGGCCGAGTTCGCGCTCGAAGGAGGCGAGTGCGGCCCGGGGGTCGCCGTCGGCCCGGTCGAGGTCCTCGTAGTGATAGCCGATTTCGTGGCCGAGCGCGGCGATGCGTTCGATCAGGGTCGGGCGGAAGGTCTTGTCGATGGTCCTGACGTAGTAGGTGCTCTCCACGCCGCGTTCGGCCTCGATCCGCGCCATCGCGAGGGCGTTGCGCGGCTTCCGATCCATGTCGTGGCGCAGGACGGCGAGCCGCTCGGGGAGTCCCGTTCCGCCGTCGGGCGTTGGATCCGACGTTTTATCACTGGGTCGCTCGGGGGGCGATTCGGTCCCGGTCGCGTCGGCGCGACGGGTGAGGTACTCCCGGACCGGGAGGAACTCGTAGCCGGCCGCCAGTCCCGCGTCGAGGAGTCGGCCGTACATCGGATAGGTGAAATCAACGTATCGGGACATCTAGATGGGCCTCCGTTGTGGGCTGACCGGACGGCGACGGCGGGTGCAGGTCGCCACCGTCGGCCGCGGTCCGTCGTTCGTCACCCGCTGCCCACGCTGGCGGCTTAGTTATGCCCGACCTGTCCGGCGGTAGGAGCGTGGTGTCCGGTGAAACGATCCGATGGGCGAGAGGTCACTTCGAGCGGGCGTCGACACCGTCGCTCGCGTCCTGATCCGGGACCCGACGGGGGGCCGTCGACGCCGGTCGTCACGCTCGGGGTGGGTCCTAATCCCACGATAACTTAGGCGAGTGAAACGGTCGGTTGCCCCATGACCGGGGACCGACGACGGGTGCTATTCGACATCAACCACCCCGCACAGGTGCACCTGTTTCGGCCGCTCGTTCGCGACCTGGCGGGACGGGGCCACGAGACGCTGGTCACTTCACGTGACAAGGAGATCACGACGGAACTGCTGGACGCGTACGACATCCCACACGAGTGTCTCTCGACCGAGGGCGGCGGCCTGTTCGCGACGGCTGCCGAGATGGGCGTCAAGGGTATCCGGCTCTACCGCATCGCCCGGTCGTTCGATCCCGATGTCGTAGTCGCGCGGCCGAATCCGCCCGCAATCTACGTCGCGAATCTGCTCGGTGCCCGGAGTGTAATGTTGCGGGACACCGTGATCCCCTCCCGGCTCCTGCGCGCGTGTTATCGCGGACTGATGCTCCCGTTCGTCGACGATCTCTGTGCGCCGGCGGGGTTCGAGACGAGCCTGACCGGCGGGCAGAACCACACGCTCGGGTTCCAGGAACTGACCTACCTCCACCCCGACCGGTTCGAACCGGACCGCGAGCGCCTGGAGACACACGGCGTCGCGACCGACGACCCGTACTTCGTCCTCCGCTTTGCGGCGTGGGACGCCTACCACGACGTGGGCGGTGGCGGCTGGTCCGCCGCGGGCAAGCGCGAACTGGTCGATGCCCTCTCGGAATACGGGACGGTGTATATCACGAGCGAGGCCGACCTGCCCGCCGAGTTCGCCGAGTACGAACTGACGGTGCCGCCACACCTGATCCACGACCTGCTCTACTTCGCGGACCTCTACGCCGGTGACTCCCAGACGATGGCGACGGAAGCCGCACTGCTGGGGACGCCGGTGATCCGGGTCAACTCGAAGGTCGGTACCCACGAGATGCACAATTTCGAGGATCTAGAGCGGCGGGGCCTGCTCTACTCGTTCCGCGACGAAAAGCGGGCGCTGGCGAAGGCCCGCGAACTGGTCGCCGAGGGCGACGAGGCCGACTGGCAACGCCGCCGTCGCGAGTTGATCGCCGACAAACCCGACGTGGGTGCCTATCTGCGAGATCTGATCCTCGATCCCGACGCGGCGGGGCGGGACCGCGAGGATCGGCGGCTGACCGCCCCGTCGAGCTGAGCGGCCGATCCAGCGACTATCACCATCGGTTGAGACTGCTTATCGGCCGTTGGCCGGGAATAACAATGAGTGCCCGGCACCCGAGCAAAGCCCATGTCGTTACGCACAGCCGTCGTCGGCGGCGGGACGGTTTCTGACAACCACCTCGACGGGCTCGAATCACTCCCGTTGACGACGCTCGCCGCGTTCTGTGACATCGACAGCGACCGCGTCCGGGCGGTCGCCGCCGAGTACGGCATCACCGGCTACACCGACCCCGAGACGATGTTCGCCGAAGCCGATCTCGACTGGGTCCATCTCTGTACGCCGGTCGGGACGCACCTGGACCTGGCGACGAGCGCCATCGCGGCCGGGATTCCGGTGTTGATCCAGAAACCGATCACGGAGACTGCCGCGGAGTACGAGCAACTCGCCGAGACCGCGCGTGACCACGGCGTGCACGTCTCGGCGGTCCACAACCACGTCTTCGACCCGGCGATGCGAGAGTTGACGACGGCGCTCCAGCAGGACGCGGTGGGCGAGGTCCGGGCCGTCGACGTGCGGTACACCGGGCAAACCTACCCCGACGACGTGCGCCGGGGCGAGTGGGCCTTCGACCTCCCCGGCGGCGAGTTCGAGGAGGGGCTGCCACACCCGCTGTACCTGTTGCTCCGCGTGGGCGGGTATCCCCGTGCGGAGGGCGACGTGCAAGTCGTCACGCACTGCCGCGGCGAGTACGAGCGGCCGTTCACCTACGACGGGGCGAAGCTTCAGTACTGCAGTCGGGAGGACCTGCTCTGCAGTGCGACGTTGACGCCCGGTCGTGTCCCCGACAAGAGCGTGACCGTCCACGGCGAGGACGGCGTGTTGATCGCCGACCTGATCTCACAGACGCTGGTCCGGCTGGATCGGGACTATCAGGCTTCCCCTATCGCCCGTGCGCGAAGCAACGTCGACCGCGCAGTCGCTCGTCTGCGTGGGAACGCGGCGAATCTCAGGCGTGTGATCGCACGCCGGCGCAACGACGACTGGGAGACGAAGACGGAACTCGACGCCCACGCCTACCAGTTCGAGGCCGAAGCGCTGGCGCTCACCGGCGACCGCGAGCCCCCCGTCCCGCTGGCGGAGGCCGGCTGGACCATCCGGCTGATGGAGGCCATCCGCGACGCCGCGGCCGACCGGACGGAGGCCACCCAGGACGTGTCGGTCTCGAACTGATCCGTACTGACTCTCTCGTGACTCCTCAGCGCTCGTTTTCGCCCTCCAATGTCTCGGGTAGTGGGTGGTGTTCGGCGGGCACGCCCGCCGCGAGTGTCTCCGGCGGCACGTCCTCGGTGACGACCGCGCCAGCGGCGACGAAGGCCCGCTCGCCGACGGTCACACCTGGCAGGATCGTGGCGTTCGCGCCGACCGAGGCGTGTGCCGAGATCGTCGGACCGGTCAGCCCCACGTCCGTCCTGAGGGGGTAAGGATCGTTGGTCAGCACGGCGTGTGGGCCGAGGAAGACGCCGTCGCCGACCGTCGTCTCGGGGGGCACGTAGACCCCGGTCTGCATACTCACGGCGTCGCCGACGGTGCAGGTCCCGTCGAGGACGGCGTTGGTCCCGAGAACCACGTCGTCGCCCACGGTCGTGTCCTCCCGCACGATGGCGTTGTGGCCGGTCGTGAAGTTCCGACCGATCCACACGTCGGGATAGACGATGGTGCCCGACCTGATGGTCGCGCCGTCGCCGACCCGTGGTGCGCGCTCGTCCGCACCCGGCGACAGGAACTCGACCGACGATGCGATCTCACAGTGCTGGCCGATCCGTGTCTCGGTCACGTTTTCCCCCCGGGGACGCTCGTTCCCGCGACGGTGCCGTCACCGTCTCGGCACGCCCCCGGTGAGTCGTGGCTTACCACGAGTAACGGCTTTGTTATGGCGCTCCTGTCCGGGTTCCCGGTATGTCGTGGCGACACGGCTCTCGGGTCCGCCCACGACCGCCAGCGTTGCATCGGCTGACCGACCGCGATACACGCGTTTCACCGCGAGCCGTGCTATCGCCCGAACACAGCCGGGAGGTAAACGGTATCTTCGGCGTATCACGATTTCCCTGATCGTAACGAAGTGGCCGGCTACGGTAGCTGGGCGGACAATGGGGACCGTCGTCCTCTCCGTCGACGCCGAACTCGGATGGGGGTTTCACGACTTCGCGGAACCGCCTCGCGACCGCCTCGCGAACGCACGGCGCGGGTGGCGAACCCTGCTCGACCTCTGTGAGGAGTACCGCGTCCCGGCGACGTGGGCCGTGGTCGGCCACCTGTTCCTGGAGGCGTGTGACGGTCGACACGAGGACCACCCCGCGCCGCCGGGCTGGTTCGAACACGAGCGCGGAACCGACCGGATGTCCTCGTCGCGACGGTTCGCCGACGGACTGATCGAGCGCATCGACGGGGCCGAGGTCGATCACGAGATCGGGCTGCACACGTTCTCACACGTCGAGCTGGGGGCGGGCGGAACGACCGCGCGGCTGGCCGACGCGGAGCTGGCGGCGGCCGTCGAGGCGGCTCGTGAGTGGGGTCTCGACCGGCAACCGCGGTCGTTCGTCTTCCCGCGGAACAAGGTCGGCAACCTGCAGGCGCTGGCCGATCACGGCATCACCTGCTACCGCGGGACGGCACCGACCGACCGGCCGACGGACGGCTACGGCGGTGCTGGGCGGCTCGTGCGGGCCGCAGTCGGGAGCGCGAGCCCACCGCTGGTCGAGCCACGACAGGACTCGCTCGGGCTCGTCGATCTGCCGGCCTCGCTGTTCCTGTTTTCCGTCGAGGGGCTGGCCCGGTCGGTCGCCGAACCGTTTGTCGGCGACCCGGTCGCGATACTGGCCAGACGCGGCATCGACGAGGCTGCCGCGAGCGACGGGGTGTTCCATATGTGGCTCCACCCGAACAATCTCGTCACGCCCCGGGACGTGGTGCGCATGGAGGCGATCCTCGAACACCTCGCCCGGGTCCGTGCTCGGACCGATCTGCGCGTCCGAACGATGGGGGCGGTCGCGGCCACGGCCCGAGAAGGTGGTGAGACGGTGGCGAAAGCCGTCGCGACCGACGGATCGGCACCGGAGTAGTTGGATCGGGATCGAGGAGACTCAACCCGTGTTGTGTTCACAGAACGGCAGGTCCCAGCTGTCCGGGTCGGCGAGGTCCCGGCCCTCGACGGTCCAGGAATTGGGCGTATCGTCGGCCGTGAGTGGCATCGTGATGAGGACCGTCGAGTTCGCGAGCGGCGACAGTGCCGGCCCGTCGTCGGGCCGGAAGCCGAAGGAGCGCAACAGCGAGGCCGGGAGCCCCGACCCGGCGACCGCGAACACGTCGGTCTCGGGCTGGGTCCGGAGCAGTCGCTCGAACAGCGCCGAGATCGCGGGCAGGCGGGTCTCGCCGGCCAGCGGCACCACGTCGGCGATCCGGGTTTCGGTTCGCCCCTCGAACTGACGGGTGCCCGCGACGAGGCCGGCCACGGGATCGCCGTCCCGGCGTGCGACGTAGCTGTCGTACGCCCAGTTGGGATTCTCGAAGCGCCAGTCGTAGAACGCCCGGTCACGGCGGACGTGAAGCACGTCGGGCTGGGGGAGGGCGGCGATGTCGGCCAGCGTCTCGCTCGGGACGGCGGCGTGACGCTCGACCTCGATGTCGGCGTGGTCGTGGCCGTTTCGGCGGCGATCCCGGAGCCGGTGGTAGCCGTCGCTGAGGCCGTCGATCGCGGTGGCGGCGCGCTCGGAGGGCCAATCGCCGAGTTTCTCGTCGAGATACGTGGATGGGCGTTCGATGCGGAGCCACGTCCGGATCGGGCCGACGATCCGGGCACCCACGTCCAGGTAGGCCGGCCGCGAGCGGGCGTTGGGGATCGCGAACAGTAACCCGGGTTCGCGTTGCCGGTAGTAGGCGAAGGCGAGGTCGTTCATCCGCGAGAGCAGGCCACGTCCGCGATGGTCGGGGTGGACCACGGTATCCGCGGTCTGCAAGCCGACCATCGTCCGGGGGCCAACCCGGAGCCGGAAGGGGACGAAGGGACGCGCCCCGACCACCTCGTCCTCCTGGTCGGCCACGAACACCGGCGTGTGGACGAGATACGGCTGACGCTCGAACTTCCAGGCGAACCACTCGCGGCTCCCGCCGAGTTCGAGTTCCGTGTCGCGGTGGAGTTCGAGGTAGTCGGTCACGTCCTCGGGCTCGATCCGGCGGATACGGTAGGTCTCGCCCTCCGCCTCGTGTTCGATAGTCGGGTCGGGGTCGGTCGCGGCCTCCGCGGGGTCGAGTTGCTGGCTCATGCGTCGGTCACTGACTGATTTCGGGCTGCTCGGCTCGGAGGCGCTGTTCGGCCTCGTCGCGGTCCTCGGGGTAGCCGATGTCCAGCCGCCACCCCTCCAGCGGGATGGCGTCGATGGTCCGGCCGCTCTGGAGCAGGAGGTTCACCGCGTCGGTGATCTCGAACTCGCTGCGATCCGAGGGCTGGACGAGGTGGCAGGCGTGGAAGATGGCAGGCGTGAACGTGTAGAAGCCCGTCATCACGAGGTTCGACGGGGGCGCGTCGGGTTTCTCGACGACCTCGACGATCTCGCCGTAGTCGTTGGTGTCACAGACGCCGTACCGGCTGGCCTCTTCGTGGGGCACTTCCTCGACCAGGAAGGCGGCGTCGGCGCGGTCTTCCTGCTGGCGGCGGACGGCGTCCCGGAGGTTGGCCTCGAAGACGTTGTCGCCCATCATCAGCATGAAGTCGTCGTCGATCTCCTCCTCGACCGTGAGGAGGGCGTGGGCCAGCCCCTGCTGGCGGCGCTGGTGGGCGTACGTGATCGGGACGCCCCGGAACTCGTCGCCGTAGTAGCTGATGATGTCCTCTTTCCGGTAGCCCACGACCACGAGCAGTTCGTCGGCGTCCAGCTCGACCAGGCGCTCGAAACAGTGAGTCAGGATCGGCCGCCCGTCGATCTCGACCATGCCCTTGGGTTTGTCCTCGGTCAACGGGCGGAGCCGCGTGCCTTCCCCGGCCGCGAGTACGACGGCTTTCATGTGACGGGCGTCACCGTGTTCCGAAAAAAGTATGGGCGCGTTATGCTGGATACGGGACGTATACTCGCGTCTTGTCTATTGAATTTCGATAGAGCAGCTATCATTCCGTGAGGGGAGACACACACCTAGTTTCGAGTTATAGCGAATACGAGGGTGGTTGCTTCAGAGGAGAGTGACTGAAATGTGGGTTCTCGAAGGAAGAGGCAATTTTTAACTCGAAACTAGGTGTCCACTCTCTAACTAGGTACGGATACATCTAGTCTAGGTAGAACGATAGAGAATGTAATCACAGATATATTGATAGATATAGCAGAGCTGCCAGAGCGTACATCCATCTACTGGCTATAACTCGAAACACGGTGTCCCTCTGCTGGACATAACTACGTCTCGACTGATCACTCCTTAACTCGAAACTAGGTGTGTGTGAGTAGAGGCGGGCACACGCTTCTAATTTCACATTCGGAAGACTGAACCACACGAAACGTCGGATATAACTCGAAATCCAGTCCAAATATACTTAAGAAGGGCGGGTGCAACTAACCCCATGCCCGCTGACGACGGTTTCGACCGTGAACCGGATCCACTCTTCGAATCCGTAGAGCCCTCCGGAGGGGATCGAATCTTCGAGCGTCGGGAGCTCGTGACCATCGACCACTTGCCGACAGAGGACCGGATCGTGGGTCGCGATGAACAAATTCGGATGATAGCGGGTGAGATCGGACCAGCTGTATCCGGTGCACCCCCGAATTCCGTGATGATCTATGGCAAGACTGGATCGGGTAAATCGCTCGTCGCTAAGCATGTAGTACAGCGGAGTGAACGGGAAGCGACGCGTCGAGGCAACGCATTGGCAACCGGCTATGCGAACTGCTCCCAGGCGAAAGGGAATTCGGACACGTTACAACAACTGGGTGAGCAAATCACTCCTGCCGATAGTTCCGTAACTTTCCCGGAGCGTGGAATCTCCGAAAACGAGTATTTCAATCGGTTATGGACTGTTCTGGACGAACAATACGATGCTGCAGTCTTCATTCTTGACGAGATCGATCGTCTCAAGAATGATGATATACTCATGATTCTATCGCGAGCGGCCGAATCCGGATCTGTTAGTACACCTATCGGTGTAATCGCCATATCGAACAAAATAAATTACCGGGAGCAGATGAGCGAGCGGACGAAAAGTTCGTTCGGGCATACTGAATACGTCTTTGACCCGTACGATGCTACACAACTCCGTGAAATATTGGCAAACAGAACTGACGCATTCAAAAATGGAACACTAGAGGATGGAGTGATCCCAAGAGCAGCGGCACTCGGAGCCAAAGAGCACGGCGATGCACGGAAGGCGATGCGATTGTTGCGATACGCAGGCGACTACGCGAAAAACAACGGCGCAGATACGGTCCGTGAAGAGCATCTCCTTGAAGTTCGGGCGTCCGCTGAGGCTGAGCGTCTCCGTGACTTGGTTTCTGGGTTGCCGAGTCACTCTAGACACGTCCTCAACGGGTTGGCTGCACTCACGAAACAGAACGAGGAACGACAGTGGTTCCGGACGACACAAATTATCGACGCGTACGAGCGGGTTTGTCGAAAAGAAGGCGTGGACACGCTCACGAAAGACCGTGTACGGCAGCTACTCAAGGAGTTGGCATTTCTGGAAGTGACTGAAAACCGGTCCAATCACGGGGGGAAAGGCACGGGATCGTACAAGGAACACCGATTGATGTGGGATGCAGAAACGGTGTCCAGAATGCATTCGCGAAGCTGAACGGCCCGGGTACCTGTTAGTAATCCAACCTCAGTTGATACAGCAGGGTTTTCGGAGCACTGGATTTCGATCTAACCGGACTGTTTAGCCCCTCAGATTGGATATTTAACTCGAAATCCGGTGTGGGTATCGTAATTTTCTCAATCGTCGTCGGCTGGCGCTTCCCCGACGACTTCTTCGACGTGTTCCTTGTACAGCTCACAGTCACACTCGTGGTCGAACTCGAAGCGGTCGTTACAGATGTCGGCTTTCATCGGGGAGACGAACTCCTCGGTGACGCCGCAGTAGGGTCGTTCGTGGTCGAACTCCGTGTCGCCGTCCGAGCGGCGGTACTCCAGATACGGACACGTCATGGATTGGTCTGTCGTGGACCGATACAATGTTATGTAGGTCTTTGACGCGGTAACACGCCGCTACCGGCGTGTCGCCGGAACGCCCGAACCACCCTCCAAATCACTCCATCCCGAGCATCTCGCGGGCCTCGTCGGGCGTCGCGAGGTCCCGGTCGAGGCGGTCGATGATCTCGGTGGATCGCTCGACGAGCTGGGCGTTGCTCTGGGCCGGTTCGCCGCGCTCGAAGTAGAGGTTGTCCTCCATGCCGACGCGGACGTGGCCGCCCAGGAGCGCGCCCATCGTCGTCAGCGGCAGCTGGTGAGGGCCGGTCGCGAGGACGTTGAAGTGGCTCTCGGCGGGGAGGTTCTCGACCATATTGAGGAGGTTCTTCGGTCGCGGCATGGTGAACGTTCCCGGCCCGAGGATGACGTTGATGTAGTAGGGTGGATCGAGGATGTCCTTCTCGATGAGCCGGTAGGTCTCGTTGAGGTGGCCGTTGTTGAAGACTTCCAGTTCGGGCTTGACGCCTTTCTCGTGCATCTCGCGGGCCAGCGATTCGATGTTGTTGCGGGTGTGTTCGGTGATGATGTGCTGGCCGCGATTGAACGGGCCCATATCGAGGGAGGCCATCTCCGGCGGCGGATCAGTTCGAATACCCGCGACACGGTTCTCGTAGGGGCTCTGGCCGCCGGTAGTGTTCTGGATGATGATGTCGTCACAGCGGTCGCGGATGGCGTCGTTGACGGCCTGGAGCCGTTCGGGGTCGTTCTCGCCGTGTTCGTCGCGACCGTGGACGTGGACGATGGCCGCACCCAGCTTCTCACACTCCCTGACCTGGCGTGCGATCTCCGCGGGCTGTTCCGGGAGGTTGGGATTCGCGTCTTTGCCGTGCACGCCGCCCGTCGTCGCCACGGTCAGTATCAGTTTTCGCTGATCGATGTAGTGGTCGTAGCTCATAGTTGTCGACTCCGGGTGAGCGCCGCCGGGGCGGTGTGCCGACGGAACCCGCCGGGAGACGCCGTGTCGCCCGACTGCCCGGCTGTCGGCTCAGTCACCCTCGTATCTACTTTGTTTTTGCACGCTTACCGGGCGCGTGAGCGACGACACGTCAAACACTGCCCCAGAAAGAGGAAACAACCGAACGTCAGCGGGACCGAACCCGGGCGTCAGATCCGGTCGTCGAGCGAGACGACGGCGTCTTCCTCGGCGACGATGAAGGCGTCGTCTCGGAGGAACTCCTCGTCGTGAGGGAGGATGACGTAGTGGCCCCCGTCCGCCGAGGACTCGGTGATGTCGAGTTCGAGCGGGTCGTACCCCAGGTCGTCCGGGTCGGGATCGGCGGGCATGGAGCGCCAGTCGACTGTGTCAGATTCGCTCATTTCAGACCTCCAGAATCGTCACGCCGGCGTTCCCGTCGACAGTGACCCCTTCGAGATCGCCGGTGAACCGGAAGGCGTCTTTGCCGTTCCCGACGACACCGACGACACGTCCCTCGCTGACGTAATCGGTCATCTTGTCCCAGGGGAGGCCCGAACTGGACTCAGAACGGCCGGCGTCACGTTCGACACTGCCCGTCACATTGAACTCGTACTTGGCGACGCTCTGAGTGTCTCCGGTCCCGTCGATTACGATGATTCTGTGCGGGGGTTCCTCGCTATCGCCGTCGGAACCGCTCTCGTCGTTGCCGGATTCGTCGTTGCCGGATTCGTCGTCGCCGACGATCTCGGCGAAGGTCGTCTCCTCGCCGTCGAGTTCGACGGAGACGTCGTACCCGCTGGTGACTTCGTAACTCTTGATCTCGCCGTCGAAGGTGTAGGTGTCCACCGCGGCGGGGTTCATCTCGATGCTCGTCGCGGTGTAGGTGCCGTTCTCGTTCTCGGTGATCTCGTCGGTGTTGGGTTCTGCTTCCTCGGCGTACTGGATCGGTCCCGAGGTGGTGAACCGGGCGTTACAGTTCCTGTCGGGGTTGTCTTCGCTCGCCCGCAGGCGGATGTGGTGTTCGAGGTCCGCCTGCTCGCCGTCGCTCTCGCTGTCCTCGCCGTCCTCGCTTCCCCCGTCCTCGGACGCGGAGCCGGCACCCGCGCCGGGACCGCTGGGTTCGACGTCGTCCCCGAGTGGCTTCCAGATCGAGTACTCCGTGTTCGGGCGCTCGGCGTTGCTCCCGGTGACGGTCTCGAAGTGACTCGGTGCGCTGTGATCGGCGTCGCCGGTGAGGTGGATCTGCTCGCCGGTCCAGTTGCCGTCGGTGTCCCAGCCGGAGACGAAGGTGGTGCCGCCGTCGTTGTAGACCCGAACGTTCCGCACGACGCCCTCACCGCCTTCGCCGTCCTCGTCGAACTTGATCGCCATCGCGCCGGTGTCCGACCAGTTGAAGTCACAGTCCTCGATAACGGCCTCGCCGGGGTCGTCGATCTTGATGCCGCGCTGGTTCCAGCCGGTGTTGCCGGCCGGGGCCTTCTCGGTGGCCTCGAAATAACAGTTTCGGCAGACACTGCCGTCGGAGGCGAAGCGAAGCGCGGACATCCCAGTGTTGACGAAGTCGCAGTTCTCGACGACGACTGGGCCGTTGCCGCCCTTGTAGGGGTCCGAGACGTAGCAGGCCACGTTCCCGAACATCGAGAAGTAGCAGTTACGGATCCACAGCGTGCCCGCGTGGTCGTCGCCGGCGAACAGGCCCGTCGAGTCCGACCCGTCGACGGTCCCGTCGGGCTGGTTGAAGTTGACACACTCCATCCGCGCGCCCTCGGCCGCACCGACGCGCCAGCGGGACTGCTCTGCCCCCTTCTTGCCTTTGACCGTGATGTTCTCGATCCGCACCGTCCCGCTTTCGGCGAAGATGTCGGGGCGGACGAGTTCCTCGGGGGCCGGGCGGCTGAAGACGACGCCGTCCGTAGAGCCGACGACTGCGGCGTTCTCGTAGTCGCCGGCGATGCCCTCGCCCTCGAACTCGTATTCGCCGGCCGGGATCTTGACCAGTGTGCCCGACTGGAGGTGTTCGTCGAGGTAGGGATCGATCAGATCGCCGTTGCCGAGTCCTTTCTGTGCCAGGTCGACGGTGGTGTTCGTGAAGTCGACACTGGTTCCGCCACCGTTCCCCTGGCCGCTCTCCTGAGCCCCGACTGCGCCGAGGAAACTCGACGCACCGAGGGCCGCGGTCGTCCCACCGACAGCCTTCAGCAGCGACCGTCTCTCGATAAGCCGTTCCTTCCGACAATCACTGTCGTCCTGGCGACGTGCCATGTCCGGGTAGGCAGACAGTAAACATATAGTGGTTCTGACCAGTACAGGGCCACAACGTCTCGTCTGTGCTGCAATTCGCTATTGATGGGCCCGCTTCGGTGGCGGAGTACTTGCGGGTTGGTTCCCCACACGAGTAGGTACTTGCTACTACGCGGTCGGACTCAGAACTCGACACACGTGGGTTTTGGTGCCAATTCACACTCGTGGCGGGCTATCGACAGTGAGGGGCGATTCGTGGGTAAGTGTTCCTTACACGGCCTGATCGCCGGTTCGACGACCGCTCGGGGGTGACAAAACGTCCCATAACAATACCGCCGGTGGCACAAGAGTGACCGATGACAGCAGGCCGTTCGTCAGGGATGCGGACGCTGTTGCTGGGGCTGGATGGTGCCTGTCTGCCGGTGCTGGAACCGCTCGTCGACGACGGGGCGGTTCCGACACTGGCGTCGCTGTGCAGGCGGGGGTACGCCGGTGGACTCACCTCACAGCTCCCCCCGTGGACGCCCAGCGCCTGGCCGTCGCTCTACACCGGTGTCAATCCGGGCAAACACGGCGTCTACGGGTTTCTCACCTTCGACGGCTACGACTGGACGGTCGTCGACCGGTCGAACGTCGACGAGTTCGCGATCTGGGAACTGCTCGACCACGAGGGCCGCGAGTCGGTCGTCGTGAACGTTCCCGTCACCCATCCGGCCCGCCCGATCGACGGCGCGGTCGTGCCAGGGTACGTCGCGCCGGAGAACCCGACCTGTGTGCCCGACGACGCTCTCGAACGGGCCAACGCCGAGGACTACCAGATCTATCCGCCCAAGGCCAGTGAGGCCTCCCGGGACGAACAGGTCGACGCGTTCGAGCGACTCGCGCGGTCTCGCGGCCGCGTCTTCGAGAACCTGGTCGCGAAACACGACCCGGAGTTTGGCTTCCTCCAGTTCCAGGTGACGGATACGGTCTTTCACGAACGCCCCGGAGATCAGGAAGCCGTCGACCGCGTCTACGCCGCCGTCGACGACGCTGTCGGGCGAGTGCTGGAGACCTGTGACCCCCGGAACGTCATCGTCGTCAGCGATCACGGGATGGGTGAGTACGGCGGCTACGAGTTCCGGGTCAACGACTTCCTCCGCGAACGAGGGGACGTGACAGCGACGGCCGGTGGCGAGGGGATGCCCTCCTGGGACGCTATCGCGCGCAACCATCTCCGAAACGGTGACGACCCGGACGAGCGCGACCGGACTCCGCTCGAACGCGTGGCCTCGGCGGCCGCCCGCGTCGGGATTACCAGCCAGCGTGTCCAGCGGGTGCTGGAACCGCTGGGGCTGGCCGACGCCGTGACCGCCATCGCGCCGACGGACGCCATCAGGGCCGGTACCGAACGCGTCGATTTCCCCGCCTCGAAAGCGTATATGCGATCGCGGATCGAACTCGGCGTCCGCATCAACCTCGCCGGCCGGGAGCCCGAGGGCGTCGTCGACCCCGGCGACTACGACCGGGTTCGCGACGAGTTGATCGAGGCGCTGTCGGCCGTCGAAACCCCGCAGGGGCGGCCGGTGTTTCAGGCCGTCCGGCCCCGTGAGGACGTGTACGAGGGCCCCCATCTCGAAGCCGCGCCGGACATCGTGGTCGTGCCCGCCGGGTTCGAGCACTTCCTGGCGGGCTCGCTCCGCGGGACGCAGTTCGACACGCCGCGTGAGCCCTGGAACCACAAGCGGACCGGGCTCTTGATCGCCGCAGGCGAGGACGTGACCCCGGCGGCCATGGAGACCGCGGACCGCCCGCACATCTTCGACGTGGCACCGACCGTACTCTCGACGCTCGGTGTCCCGCCCAGCGATCGCATGGACGGGCGGACGCTTCCGCTGGTCGAACGGCTCGACAGCCAGACCTATCCCGAATTCAATGCACGAGACATCCAACAGCGCGACAGCACCACCGTCGAACAGCACCTCGCCAACCTCGGGTACCTCGAAGACGTCTGAGTCTCCCGTTCGGACGCGGCTGACGCGGACGGTGCCGGCGGCCCGGTGGAACGATCTCTGTGCCCAGTCTCCGGCGGCGACACCGTTTCACCGATACGAGTGTCTACGGGTGCTCGCCGACCGATCCGACGCGACCCTCCACCCGTTCGTCGGCTACCAGGACGGGCGACCGGTGGGCCTCTTTCCGATCTTCGAGCGGTCCCGCCGGCCCGTGACGACGCTGTTCTCACCGGTGCCCGACCACAAGGTCCCGTACCTCGGTCCGTTGCTGCTGGATCGGGACGAGTGGTCACAGGCCGAACGCGACCGGCGGCGGCGGTCGTTTCTCGACGCCTCGCTATCCTGTTTTTACGACCGGTTCGCGCCCAGCTACGTCAACGTCCGGACGACGCCCCGGTTCGCCGATCCTCGACAGTTCGCCTGGCAGGGATTCGAGGTCGTCCCCCGGTACTCCTACGTGGTGGATCTGACGCCCGGCACCGACGAGTTGCTCGACGCGTTCAGCAACGACGCCCGCCGGAACGTCCGGGATCCACCCGACGAGGTCGAGATTCGGGAGGGTGAACACGACGCCATCGAGCGGATCATCGACCAGGTAATCGCCCGCCACGAACAGCAGGGTGAGACCTACCTCGTCACACCCGAGTACGTCCGGGCGCTGTACGATGCGCTCCCCGAGGGTGTCCTTCGGCCCCACGAGGTGCGACTCGACGGGACCTTCGCCGGTGGGCTGATCACGCTTGAGTCCGGCGACACGATCTACCGGTGGCAGGGCGGGGCCAAACCCGACGCCGACGCGCCGGTCAACGACCTGCTCGACTGGCACGTGATGTGCGCGGCCCGGGACCGCGGTCGGGACACGTACGACCTCGTCGGGGCGAACAACCAGCGGATCGCCGACTACAAGGCGAAGTTCGCGCCGGAACTCGTGACGTTCTACAGCATGGAGGTCAGTACCCGCCCGATGTCGCTGGTCTCGACGCTGTACAAGCGATTGCGCTGAGAGCCATCACTTCTCCCGCCGACGCCGATTCACAGGCCGTGATCGCGGAAGCGCTCGATCGAGACTACGAGGTAGTAGATTCATGGCTCCGGCGATCGGTTTCACAGACACTGGGGCAGCGCCGCGACGGTGTCGAAGCCGCGGCGTTGGGTCGTCGCGTTTTCGAGGACGAGCGGGTCCCCCGTCACGTCGAGGACGCTGTCGGTCACGACGTGGCCCGTCGAGTCCGTCAGGCGGATGCCGTTGCGTTGGCGGCCGCCCTGGTGGATACAGAGACGGTCGAAGCGACAGCCGTCGCGGCCGGCGATCGTAATCGCGGCCTCGCCGCTGGCTGCGCCGACGACGCGGACGCTCTCGACGGTGAGCGATTCAGCACCGGTCGCCTGCCGGGCTTCCTCACCGGGCTGTTTCGCGTTGATCGCCGGCACGTCGTCCACGTCGGTCCGGAGCCGTGAGTTACGGACCGTCGCCGACTGCAACCACTCGGCCATGGTGATCGCGCCGTCGCTCCCGGTGACCGACCGGATCTCGACCCGGACGTCGTCCACGAGCACGTCGCCGCCCTCCCGTAACCTGATTCCGCGCATATTCTCGAGTCCCTCGCGGGTGGAGTTACAGGTGACCCGGACGTTCCGCACGACGCTGTCGCCGCTGACGCGGACGCTCGCGATGCCGTTGTTCCGGTAGTGGCCGCCGAGCACGTTCACCGGACCCGTCGCCGGCGACGCGTACAGGCCGTTGTCCGGCCAGCCACCGACCTGGCAGTCGATGAACGACAACTGTCCGACGCTGTTCTCGCCGACGTAGATCCCGGTGTTCGGGAACTCCGTCGATCCGCCGTGGGGGAGGCGGAGTCCCTCGACGCGACCCGTGCCGTCCTCGCTGGTCACGTCGAACCGCATCCCGTCTTTGTCCACGTCCTGTCGTCCTTCGACTGTCACGTCGCGCACGAGCAGTCCGTCGTCCACGTCGCAGTACAGCGGGCGCGCGCCGGTTCGGTCGGCGGTCACGTCGAAGTCGATGCCCTGTACGTGGAGGTCGGTCACGGTCCCGTCGACGCCGAACACCAGGAGCGCCTGCGCGAACCCCTCGGGCGGGCGGAAGAGTGCGCGGTCGCCGACGAGTCCGAGGTTCGAGACGGACGGTCGCTCGATCGGTTCGGCGAACTGGTACTCCCCGCGCGGGAAGTACAGCAGCGTGCTGTCGCCGATCTCGCTCCGGAGCACGTCGTCGACCGGCTTCGAGCCGGTGTTGTCCGCGCCGGCGTCGACGACGTTGATCGTTCGGTCGTACTCGGCGGCGAGTCGGGCGGGGACGCCACCGGCTCCCGGGCCGGTCGCGGGGTCCCGCGTCACTTCGGCGGGCGGCGATCCGCCGGGTGTCTCCTCATCGGAGTCGAGGAACGAACAGCCCGCGAGCGCGCCCGCTGTCCCGGCCGTGAGTACCTGTAACAGCCGACGACGAGTGAGTGACTCGGGGCTGGATGGGTGCCGCGTCACGTCCGTGTCCAGCAGTGGCGGGGGTTTGGTTATGATCCGCGAACGGCGGCTAAGCCGTGCCTTCGGTCCACGGGCACGTCAGTGCGACCCAGGCGGGGGACGGCCACCGGTTCAGTCCGCCGAGGCTTCGGGCTGGTGCCCGTCGGTCGTCGCGCCCTCGGCTTCGATCCGTTCCCCGGTGTCGACGGCCTGGGGCTCGGCCACGACGGTCCGGTCGGCGAACCGGTCGCGTTCGAGGATCGTTCCCAGCAGGAAGGCGAGACAGCCCACGAGCGCCAGCGAGAGGGCGTTGCCGACGCTCCGTGCGGTCCCGTCCGTATCGACGGCCTCGGCGAGCGCGAGGCCGACACCGGCTATCCCCGTGACGAGCCCGGTCGCGTACGAGAGCCAGGCCGGGTGCGCCGGCCCGCGGAGGTACTGGTCGCGGAGCCGACCGAGGAAGTTCGTCAGCAACATCGTCGAGACGCGCGGGACGTACGTCGACAGCGAGATGTGGCTCTCCTCGTCGTCGTAGGCGGCCGCCCGGGGCACGTCTGCGACCCGGAGGCCTTCGGTGTTGCACTTGACCAGCAGGTCGTTGCAGTAGCCGTAGAACTCGTACATCTCCTCGATATCGACGGCTTCGAGCGCGTCGAGGGAGATGGCAGTATAGCCGTTCTGCGGGTCACTCGTCCCCCAGTAACCGCTGGCGATTTTCGTCAACAGCGTCAGGACTCTGTTGCCCAGCAGGCGAAATCGCGGCATCTCCTGGGCCGTCTCCGGGTCGTGGAGTCGGTTCCCCTTCGCGTAGTCGGCTCGTCCTTCCACGATGGGATCGATGACGGCCGCCAGTCCCTCCGGGCGCATCTGCCCGTCGCCACCCATGACTGCGGTCACGTCGATCCCGTCCTCGCGGGCGTGGAGGTAGCCGGTCTTGATCGCGCCGCCGACGCCGCGGTTCTCGTCGTGGCGGATCGTGACGACGCGCTCGTCGAGCCCGGTTGCGGTGGTGGCAGTCGACACAGTAGCCACAGTGCCATCGGTCGACTCGTTGACTGCGGTCGCGGCCGCGGCGATCTCCGTCCACGTGCCGTCGGTACTCCCGTCGTCGACGACGTAGACGCGGTCGACGTACTCCGGAACCGTCCTGATCACGTCGCCGACCAGTCCGGCCTCGTTGTACGCGGGGACGACGACCGCGATGGTATGATTCCTGTACATCCTACCACGGGTACCGCTCGAACGCCGCGGTTGCCGTCCTGTACACGTGCATCCTGCGCCTCGAAGGCCGAGGCGAGCATTGTTATGGGGAACTTGTTTCAGAGAATCCCTTCCGTCGCGTTCGGCGGCGACTACGGCTCTCCAGTCGTATAAACGCCGTCTCGGTCGACGGTGCGGACTGGCGGATCGTCGGTAGACCGCCCGGTCCGCGTTCGCTACGGCCTGTCTGTGGTGTCCACGCGCCCCATCGAGCGGTCGCACCGGTAGTATGCACCGCGTTACTAACCTCGGTCCGTCCCCCTCCTCGGCCGATGAAGTCCCGTGTTTTGATCCGTTCCGGTGACGAGCCGCGCCGCCGAATCGCTGGCTGGCACACGCCGGTCTCCCTGTGCAACTCCATCCCCACTCCGGCAGGGCGCTAATATGTGGCCGTGGGAACACGCGGCCGTCGGCTACGTGATCTATTCGCTTGCGGTTCGGCTGGTCGGTCGCCGACCGCCGACGGATCTGGCCGTGATAGCGCTGCTCGCCGGCTCACAGCTGCCAGACCTGATCGACAAGCCCCTCGCCTGGTGGCTGCACGTACTCCCCGCCGGACGGTCACTCGGACACTCCCTTCCGTTCGCCGTCCCGCTGATCGCCAGCGTGCTGATCGCGACCAGGGCCATCGACCGCGGTGAGAGCGGCGTTGCCTTCGCAATCGGGTACCTCTCGCACCTTCCCGGCGACGTGTTCTACCCGGTGTTGTTGGGCGATGCGCCGGCTCTCGCCTTTCTTCTGTATCCGTTCGTCGAGATCCCACCGGGCGCGCGCTCGGGTGCGATCGCGAAACTTGGCGATCTCCTCGTCGGGTTCGGTGCGTTCCTGGCGACGCCGCGCGGGACGCTGTACCTGGCCGCCGAGGGCCTGTTGCTGGGGCTCGCGGTGAGTCTCTGGGTGTGGGACGGCCGGCCGGGGCTCGGCCTGTGCCCCCGGCGGGTTCGACGGGCGATCACGGGGTGACCGATCGGCCGCCGAATCGCCAGTAGGGTTTGCAGGTCATAACAATACCCGCGTCCGGCGAACGCAGGTGCAGAACCGCTTCCCATGACACGACGGAAACGCAGTTTCGTTCTCGTCGCGCTCTGGCTGACGGTGGGGCTCGTGGTGCCGCTGTCGGCGGCGGCCGTCCCGGCCGGCGATCGATCTGGTGGCTGGGACTGTTCGCAGTGTGGGTGGCCGATGCAGGCGGACGCGCCGAACGGGTCGGGCGGGAACCCACTCGGGTTCATGACGGCAGAGGCGACGCGGGAGTCGCCGACGACGTTCCGCGTCGGCGTTCGCAACGCCGGCCTCGCCCGGAGTGCGGAGACGAAGACCCCCTCCGGTGTCGGCCGCGTCGACAACGGTGAGCTCCGTGGGCTCTCGATCCAGTCGAAGGGGGCGCGCTCGGCGTTTGCCCTCCAGGTCGAGGCGGTCGGATCGCTCGACAACTTCTCGACGGCGGCGAGGGGAAAACTGACACGGCCGACCAGGCTCGACCGACCGCTCCTCTACGTGAACGCGACCGCGAACGCGCCCGGCGATTCGTTCACAGTCACTTACAACTTCGACGCCGAGCGCGACGACCTCCGAGACGACGACGCGAGCGTGAACGACCTTCGCGTTCTGGCCTTCCGCGAGGGAAGTTGGCGACCGATCCGGAACACCACGCGGTTCCGGGACGGGAGCGACGCAGTCGTGCGCGCGCCCACGTCGGGGACGGTCCCGCTCGCGTTCGGCTATCCCCGCCGGGAGCTGACGGTGACGAACGTCAGTCAGGCGTCCAGGCTGTTCGCGAACCGAACGGGGTCGATCCGGGCGACGGTCGTCAACCGGGGCCACAGTGACGGCGAGGCGACCTTCGAGATCGAGACGCGCAACGACACGATCCTCCGGAACCACACGGTCTTCGCCGACGCGGGACAGCGCCGACTCGTCGAGATCCCCGTCGAGTTCCCGGGACCTGGCGAGTGGCTCGTCGACATCGACGACGCGGAGACGACGGTCCGAGTCGAGCGCCCACAGCCGGCGTTCGTCGTCTCGAACCTGTCGCTATCCAGTGAGCGGATCGCGCCCGGCGAGTCGGTGACCGCCCGGGCCACCGTCACGAACGACGGTCGCGCGGACGGCGGCGGCGTCGTTCGGCTCAGAACGTTCGACACCGTCGTCGACGCGAAGCGGCTGACGCTCCAACGGAACGCGACCGGACGCGTGACGTTCACCCAGCGCTTCGACGCGGCGGGTACCTACACGGTCCAGGTCGGAAACGTGAGCCGGAGCGTCGTCGTGGGGAGCGGCGGCCAGCCGCCGGCCGCGAACACCGAGACACAGAGGATGCCCGCGAACAGTGCCGGAAGCGGCGTTCCCACGACAGTACAGTGGGCGCTCGTCGTGATCGGGGCGGGAGCGGTGCTGGTGTTCGGCCTAGCGGCGCTGGGCCGTATCGTTCGCAGCGCCTAGGCCGGTCGAGACGTTGACCCAGAGCTGCAGGTGCCGGTCCGCGGTCGCAGCGGACGCGTCGTCCGGTGCAGCACCGCGATAGAGGTAGTAGACGAGGCGCTGGTCGGTGCCGGCTTGCCGTGGGCGGATGCGGTGGGGGCGATACCACGTCTGCCCGGGTCCGACGGTCCGGGAGAACCGGTTTTGTTCCGACTGCGAGAGGACGCGGATGCGGTCGTCGGTGACCCGGACCTGCTGGAGTTCCGCGACGACGGTGTATCTGGCGGCCTCACGGCGCTGGTTCTCGACACTCACGGTGAGGTTGGCCGCCTGCCCTCGTGTGAGGTTGGTCGGGTAGTCGCCGCTGACGTACTCCGAACCCCCATTCTCGGTGAGGAGTGCGAACTCGGTGAATTCGGCGTCGGGTTGCGGGGTGGTCACGGCGTACGCGCCTGCGCCGAGGCCGAGCAGAACGCTGCACGCGAGCGTGACGTTGACCGCGGTGGTGACCGCGGAGCCACCCGTCAGGAACGCGCGGGCCTGGGTTAGCCAGCGATCGGTCGGGACGCTGTATCGGCGCTCGACCGGGAGCCGGAGGCGTCGGATCCAGCCGACGACGGTCCCGAGCACGACGAAGGCCGCGACGCTGGCGACGATCCGCGGCGTCGAGAGCGGGCCGGCGACCGCGACGGCCAGCGCGAACAGCGGGAGCAGTGTGACGCTCGCGCCGAACGCCAGCAGGAGGCGTTCGGCGAACGTCGTCGGGGTGAACCGTGATTCACCGACGTGTGACGCGTCGGGGACGAGGGCGGCGAGGAGGACGTATCCGGGAGCGAAAAACAGGAACACGGCCCCGAGCAGGGTGCGGACGCTGGCAACGTCCGGTGTGGCCCGCAGGTTCGTCGCGACGAACAGGGCCACCGACACGACGAGGAGGAGATCGAACGGGACCGCGCGAACGGCTCTGCCGAGCCGGCCCCAGGACGGTGATTCGGTGCTCATGGTCAGCTCGCCCCGTGTAGCCACCGCTCCGTGTCGTGTCTACGGCGAGACATCAGTGGCCGAACATACAGCCGAGTCGGGCTTTGTTATGGCTCGGTTATGGTCGGCTAGATCGGCCCGGCAGGTGTCGACAGTCAGGGGGAGGTGCCGATGCGTTCGGCCGGCGGGGCGGCGTCGAGCGCCGAAAGGAACGACTCGACCGACATAGTTTCGTCTTCGAGCTGGCACGGGAGGACGAGCTGGAGGTCCTCGTCGACGTAGACACCGAGACAGAGCCGGGGAAGGACGATCTTCCGGAACTCCTCGTCGGTGGTGGTCGAAGTGACGCGTCGTTCCTCGAACGGTGACGCCACCGGCACGTCCGCGTCCGCGGCCCAGGCACGGAACTCGTCGATCCGATCGAGGATCCGCTCGCCGGTGTGGGTCTCGTCACAGTGTCCCTCCGGACAGACGGCTTTGCCCCAGATATCGACGGAGACCGTTTCAACGACCCCCTGCCGTTCGAGTTGCCGGAGTCGATCCAGAACGTCCTCCTGTTGCTCGCGCACGCCGATCGGCGGCGCAAACGACCGCAGAAACACCTCGATCCGCGGCGGGCGTCCGCTACGGAGAGACCGTGTCTTCGCGTTCCACCACTCACTGGCTTGGTCTGAACTGCGTCTCATTGTTACCCGTCCCTGGATCCCGTCCAGGGTTACCGGATACCCGCCCTGCCTGTGCTTAAGTACCTCGACCGTTCGGACCGATTGCCGTCGGTTAATTCCGATACTGGATCGGCAGAACGAGTGTTCGAGACACGTCTCGGCAGTATACACCGACTATACCCGCGTGTAACCCTGCTACAAACGCCGGACGACAGACGGGACCGGTGGATCGAGCCAGTAAGGAGTTCCTAGCGGCCGACGTGTCGTCGTGCTGGTTCTCGAGTGCTCGACCGAACGTGTGGCAGAAGCGTTGGCACGTGATGGGGCACGTGCCGGCGCGTGAGCTGAAGGCAGCGGGAAACCAGTGGGTGCCTGATCGGGTCCGGCAGGCTCCCCCAATCGGAACAGTGGCGAACCGTTCCGCGGCTCTGTGGCACGTCACGCAACTGTGCGTGAGGCCCTCGAGCGGGCCCACCGAAACGGTCGACCGAAGTTACCATTGTTATACGCCCGGTACGGGAGACGACCGTTCCGCCGCCGAACCGGATAGCAGGTGGATAATCGGGCTATACTAATCACCACGAACGATGATGTAGGACCAAGCCACCGACGCGGTGGCCGTTCACCATGACACGGTACGCTGACGCGGAGAACACTGGTGCACCGCTGGTTCCACTGCTTATCGACCACGGCGGTCGTGACGACGGTCACGGCGAACTGATCGGCGGTGAGGTCGTCTGGCGGCTGGAGTCTGACTGATCGACCCATACACTGCTCGAAGTCGATACGTCCTCACGGTGGCGGCGGTTCGAGAAAAACACCGCATAACCATACGCCCAGCGGTCGTCGACTACGTTGCCGCGTCGGCGGTGACGTGCTGGAAGGGTAGCTCAGTGGCAGAGCACCGTCGCGACCATTCGGTCCGACGGCGGCCGCAAGGCCCCGCGTGGTTCGATTCCCGCCCCTTCCGTTCCGAACGCGACGCCGCACCGTTCGCCAGCCACGAGCGGTGAGTAGCTCCTTCCTACACACACCGAGTTTCCGGTGAAAACACTCGACAGAGCGGTTCTAGAGACGATCTTATGGGCTTGTGTGTGATCCACAGACGGGACTCCACTGAGACTACCGTAGGGATCGACTACCGGAATTTCGACGTTCATCGGACACACCGAGTTTCCGGTGAAAACTCCATCTCTCCGAGCGATAGCGGTTATCATAACAGAAATGTGTTAAATCGGACGGGCCACAGAAGGAGACTCCAGAGCGCTCTGTTTTGCTCACTCGGGGGATTTCACCGGAAACTCGGTGTGTTAGTGTAATCATTCAGTTCGTTCGTCGGTGCATTATTGTCGGCCGGCGGTCAGGTCCACAGACGGACACCGGGTTTCCGGTGAACCGAGACCGGGCAAAGAGTCGCCGTATATCGGAAAAATAGTATACTTTCCGATGAATCGATACTGGTCGAAATAGGTCTTTCGGACGGTTTTAGCCCGATATTCACCGGAAACACGGTGTCCAGGTCTCGGGGAAAAAGTAAAGTCGGGTCCACCGGAAACACGGTGTGAGAGGATGTCCGAATCCGACGATCTGTTCATCCGGGAGGACCCGATTTTCGCGAACAAGGAGCTGTTGGAGATCAATCACCTGCCGGACGAGGGGCGGATCGTCGGCCGTGACGAGGAGATCAGCCAGTTGGCCAACGCCGTCAACCCCGCTATCTTCGGGCAGAGTCCCAGCAACATCCTCATCTACGGGAAGACGGGCACGGGCAAGTCCCTCTGTGCGAAGTACGTCTCCCAGCGGCTGATCCGGACCGCCGACGAGGAGGGTGTCACGGCCGGGTTCGCGTACGTGGACTGCGCGCAGGACTCGACGGAGACACAGGCCGTCCAGACCATCGCCAGCGCGCTGAACGACCGCGAGTCGACCGAGATCAAGATTCCCGACCGCGGAATCAGCACGGCGACCTACTACAAGCGGCTCTGGTCGATCCTCGACGCGCGACTGGACGTGGCGCTGATCATCCTGGACGAGATCGACAAACTCGATTCGGACGACATCCTGATGCAACTCTCGCGGGCGGGCGAGGCCGGCAAGATCGAGGACTGCAAGATCGGCGTGATCGGCATCAGCAACAAGATCAAGTACAAAGACCGGATGGACGAGCGGGTCAAGTCCAGCCTCTGTGAGCGGGAGTTCGTGTTTCCACCCTACGACGCGACGCAGTTGCGCGCGATCATGGACGCCCGAAGCGACGCGTTCCGGGAGGGTGTCCTCGACGAATCGGTCGTGCCACGAGCCGCGGCGCTGGCGGCCAAGGAACACGGCGACGCCCGGAAAGCCATCGACATCCTCCGGTACGCCGGCGAGATCGCCCAGTCCAACGACGAGGGGACCGTCCGCGAGGAGTACGTCGTTCAGGCACGCGAACGGGCCGAGACCGACCGCTTCCGCGAACTCATCCGGGGCTCGACGCCACACTCCCGGCACGTCCTCCAGGCGCTGACCGTTCTCTCGCTCGACGAGACCGACGAGGAGGCCTTCCGGACGACACGGGTGTTCGACGTGTACCAGCAGATCTGCCGGCAGGAGGGAGCCGACCCGCTCTCCTTGCGCCGGGTCCGGGACCTCCTGAAAGAACACGCCTTCCTCGACATCATCGAACAATCACGACACAGCGGCGGGAGTGCCGACGGGAGTTACACCGAACACCAGCTTCTGGAGGATCCACACGTCGTGAAGCGCGTCCTCGCCGAAACCGTCGAATCCTGACCGCCGCCATCCGGCCGTGATCCGGTCGAAGCAGGTAAGGAGACGCGCTCGATACTGGACGTATGGACGAGAGGTCGATCAGCTACGCTCTGGTTCGGAAAGTGGCCACGGAGAAGGGTGTCGAACCGGAGGCGCTAGTGCCGCTGCACGACGTGATCGACCCCGACGCGCTCGAATCGCTGTTCGACGACGCCGACGGGTCCGTGCTCCGGGAAGGCCACGTCAGATTCAACTACGAGGGGTTCTCCGTCGAGATCGGCCACGACCGATCGGTCTCGCTCACCCCCAATGGCGACGAGTGAGGGGCCGAGCGTACCTGGAACGGACGTTCTGTTCGACCGGTTCCTGTCAGTAACTAATGACAGGAGACAAATAGATAGCGGGAGACAGAGTACGTAGATGTTCAGCGAGCGCCCGCGGAACGCCCTAGAAGCCCTGCCGGAGTCGGCCGCCTACCCCGTCGCGCTATTTGGTCTGTTGGTCGGCTCGTCACTGGCGTTCGCGACGAACTACGAGATCATCGGTGCCACCGGCGTGGTGTTACTCGCGCTCCTCTCGCTCGTGTACGGTGCGCTGCAGATGCCCGAACAGATGGAGTAGCCGGCTAGAGCAGGCCGAGAACCGTCGTACTCACCACCTGCACGACCTGTTCCCAGATCGAGAACCCGACGGTGATCGACAGTACCGTGTCGAGCCCGAAGAAGGCGAACAGGCCGGCTCCGAAGAAGTGGGCTTTCCTGAGGTCGAACTTGTGGGAGAACCGATAGAAGAACACGGCGTTGGCGAGGCTCACAGGGATGATCGCGAGCATCTCACCGACCCAGATAGCCGGGTGTGCGCCGTACTGGATGGCGAGCCCGATGGTGACCAGCTGGGTCTTGTCCCCGAACTCACCGACGGCCATCAGGCTGAAGATCGGCAGAAAGCCGCCGAATTTGGTCGGCACCGAGCCGATCACGGGGAGTTCGTGTTCCTCGACGGCCCGGACGCCGGAGCCGTCGGTGTCCATCGGCTGGGCCTCCGGGGACGGTGCCGACCGCCACAGCGCGGCCGCAAAAAACAGGAAGAGCGCGGCGGTGATCGCGTCGAGATAGATCCCGGGCAGTGCGTTCTTGATGGCCTGTCCGAACCAGATCTCCAGCGCCGTCCAGCCGGCGAAGGCAGCCCCGGCGGCTGAGACGACTACGAGCGGGTTGTAGCGCGTCGAGAGTCCGGCGATGAGGAACTGCACCTTCTCGCCCGGCAACACGGCCAGCTGAGTGGCCATCGCGACCACCATGATCTCGAGGAACCCGCTCATGACTCGGTGACGTGCCGGGTATCGGGCCGGTCATCGGGTTCGGCGACCCTGGCTCTGATCGTCTCGGCGACCCCGTCGGGGAGGTTCTGCTGGCCCTCCTCGTGGGAGACGGTCACCATGCCGATGGGTGCCTTCTCCTCGATGACGAGGTGGCGACCGGGGACGATGCCGGCCTCGGCCAGATACTCCAGTTCGTCCTCGTTGCGGTCGCGGACCCGTGCGACGACGACGTGGTCACCGACCGGAAAGTCCGCGAGCGGCCGGGTCTCGTCGGCGGCCGGCGGTTCCAGCGTGGCCTCCGGGATCGGATCGCCGTGTGGATCGACCGCCGGATCGCCCAGGCGTTCGGCGATCCGTTGCTCGAACTCCTCGCTGATGTGGTGTTCCAGCACGTCGGCTTCCTCGTGGACCTCGGTCCACTCGTAGTCGAGGTGGTCGACCAGAAACGCCTCCAGCAGGCGGTGATGTCTGATAATCTCGACGGCGACCGTCTCGCCCTCCTCAGTCAGCTCCACGCCCTTGTACTTCTCGCGCGCGACGAGGCCGCGCTCCTCCAGTTTCTCCATCATACTGGTGACCGTCGGTGCCGTCACGTCCAGTGACTCCGCGATCAGTGACGTCTTCACCGGAGCCCCGTACTCACGCTGGAGTTCGTAGATCCCCTTCAGATAGTCCTCCATCACGTCGCTCAGCATCTTTGCGATTTTTTAGATGGCTCTAATTCATAAACCTGCCCCTTCGAACAATACTATTGCTAATAGTCGAACACAGAATGCGGGCAGGGAAAACTTCACCACTCGCCGGGGCGGCCGGGCGCGACCGAGGGGAACGCCGGGTCCCAGGATTCCAGTTCGCTGCCACAGGTCGGGCAACAGCCGGTCGGACGCAACGACCGGAGAACGCTCTCCGCCCCGTCGTCATCGTCGAACACGCCCGCTTGCATCGCGAACGTGCACTCGTCGGGATACGACTCGCATCTGACCCCCGTCGTCTTCGCGACGACAGACCCCCGTTCCTCACTCATAGCCACTCAAACGGCGTGGATACACTTACGTTCGGGGGCCAGATAGGGGCGGGTCCGCTGGCGTCGAAGTGGCCGAACAGTCGCTACAGATCCCAGTCCAGATTCGCGGCGATTTCCATGTGACCGGTCGAGTGTAACACCGTCGCGACGCCCACGCCCACGAGGACCGAACCGGCAAGGACGCCGGCGGTCAGCACCGTCCACACCGTCAGCCCTGCGGACTGGATCGACGGCGAGTACGTCGCGATGGCCCAGAAGAAGTCCCCGATGAAGATCCCGCCGCCGACCAAAAGGATGGTCCCGAGGAGGCGACTCGGGGTCGGCGTGGCGGGTTTGTCTTTGATACGCATCGGTCTAGGTACGGTATTCCAGCGAAATATGTGTTACTACACCCACGACTGTCGAAAGTGTGCGAACAGTTGGCTCCGGCCCGGCGATTCGACAGCGGCTATCGGGTGTCCGGCCCGCAACTAACTGCGAAGAGAGTGACTTCGACGCGGCAGGATCTCAATTACAAAGCCTTCACCGCCGAGTCTGAGATGCGGATGTACAGCGGGCAAACTGTCGCGGTCGTGGTCCCGGCGTACAACGAGGAGGAACTGGTGGGCGAGGTCCTCGACTCGATTCCGGCGTTCGTGGACCGCGTCTACGCCGTCGACGACTGTTCGACCGACGGGACGTGGGCTGAGATTCACGACCACAGCGAACGGGACGAACGCGCGGTGGCGGCCAAGGCCGACGGTGGTCAGCCGGTCGACCGGATCGAGCCGATCAGACACGAGACCAACCAGGGTGTCGGTGGCGCGATCAAGACGGGGTATCGGCGTGCGCTCCAGGAGGGGATGGACGTGACTGCGGTGATCGCCGGTGACGGACAGATGGACCCCTCGATCCTCGACCGGTTCGTCGAACCCATCGTCGAGGGCCGAGCCGACTACACCAAGGGGGATCGCCTCCAGTCGCGCGAACTCCGGTCGGCGATGTCCTCGTGGCGGTCGATGGGGAACTTCCTGCTGACTTTCCTGACGAAACTGGCCAGCGGCTACTGGCGGACGAACGACCCACAGAACGGGTACACCGCGATCTCGCTCGACGCGCTGGAGCGGATCGAGCTGGACGCACTCTACGACCGTTACGGGTTCAGCAACGACCTGCTCATCACGCTCAACGCACACGGCTTCCGCGTGGCTGACGTGCCGATGCAGGCGGTCTACGGCGACGAGCAGAGCCACATCAACTACGGGACGTTCGTCCCGCGGCTCTCCACGCTACTGTTCGTCGGCTTTCTGTGGCGACTGAAGGTCAAGTACTGTCTCGTGGATTTCCACCCGCTCGTGTTCCTGTACGCGCTGGGTGTGCTCGGCGGCGCGGCCGGACTCGCGTTCGCCGGCCTGGCCGTCGTCGGTGGGGCGTCCCTGCTGACTGGGAGTGTGTCGGTGTTCATCCTCCTGTTCAGTTGCGCCCTGCTGGTGCTCGCGATGATCT
This sequence comes from Halorientalis persicus, assembly GCF_900110215.1. GTDB lineage: Archaea > Halobacteriota > Halobacteria > Halobacteriales > Haloarculaceae > Halorientalis > Halorientalis persica. The sequence goes on from NZ_FOCX01000019.1 coordinate 76,675, forward strand.
TCGATATGCAGCACAACGAACACCTCGAAGAGACGGTCTCCTACTGAGGGCCCACGTTTTCCGTCAGTCGGCCGTCGACGACCGACCCGCGCCGGCCGCGGGCCCGGGGGAACGCCGTGTGACACCGGCGACCCGGTCGATCACGCGGGGATTCTCCGCGACGTTCACGAGCAACTCGGTGAGATCGACGGTCTCGGAGAGTAGTTCTCGTCGCCGGGACTCCCAGCGGTCGCTCGCCCCGTCGTCGGTCACCAGGTCGAGGGCGGTCGCGCGGACGCGCTCGAAAGACGCGACGTTGCGGACGAGTTCGCGCGCTTCCAGCTCGACGAAGTTCCCCATGTCGTCCGCGCCGACGAAGGAGTTCGAGCGGACCGCGGGCGTGCCCAGCAGGGCCGCTTCGGTCACCATCGTCTGGGTGTCCGCGACGAGCAGGGACGCCTCGGCGAGGGCGTCGTGGAGGCGCGCGGGGTGGAGGTCGAAGCGGCGGCCGGCGGTCGCGTCCACGTCGAGGTCGCCGCCCTCGTCGGAGACGAAGACGGTGGCGTGATCGTCCAGGTCGTCGATCAGCGTCCGGACCTGCTCGACGGTGAACCCGCCCTGGCCCACGTCGTGGTGGGAGCCGAAGGCGTTGAGCCGGCAGACGACGAACGGCTCGTCACCGACGCCCAGGTCCGCACGGACGGACGGGTCGGCGGAAAAGCAGTCGGGATGGAGATACGCGGACTCCTTGAAGCCGTGGAACACACGGTGGTTCGGGCCGAGGTCGTCCCGGAACGTATCGGGAGTCAGCAGTGCGTCTGCCAGCGAACGAGCGATGTGGTGGTCCAGCGACGTGGGTTCGGAGTCGTGGACGAGGATCGTCCGGGCACCGGTCAGGCGGCCGGCAGGAGCGGCGTAGGCTCCGATCCCGAACACGACGTCCGGATCGAACCTGACGGCCGCGGTGAGGCTCCGCGCGTACTGGCCAGGCAGGTTCGCCAAGAGCGAGCGTTTCGTCGTGTCACAACCACCATACACCGAGTAGGGGATCCCGGCGGCGTCGGCGAGGGCCAGCGTACAGCCGTAATCGCGGACCAGCACGCGCACTTCGTGGCCCCGAGCTCGGAGTTCCGAGACGACGTGCTTGTACAGGTGGACGTGAGCCGGCGTATTGGTGAAGACCAGATACCGCATTACCGGAGGTGGCGCGGTCACGACCTTTGTTATAGAGTTCGTTCGGGTTGGATGCGGCCGACGACCGAATCCGGCGTCGATCCCTCAGATCTCGGACGGATCGACCGTCTCGCCGTCGAGCAACAGGCGATACTCGTCGGCGTCGACATCGGCGCTCCAGTTCAGGAGCGTCCCTTCGAACTCGAAGTCGTCGGCGTATCCGCGGCCGGTCACGCCGGACACGGTAGCCGGGTCCTCGCCGGAGATCGTGTCGGAGGCGATGCTCGACCCGCCCTCGGCCGTCGGGCCCCTGGAGACGGTGCCGTCGACGGAGAACTCGTAGGAGACGGCGGGGCTGTCCGCGTCGGTCTCGACGGTCAAGGTCGTCGGGCCGCCGACGCCGGTCGCGTCGATCTCCTCGCCGTCGACCAGCACACGGTAATGGTCGCTGGCGACGCTGGCTGTCCAGTCGGTGAGGTCGCCCTCGAACCGGAAGGAGTCGGTGTACCCGTTGCCGGTCACGCCGGTGACGGTCGCCGTCCCGTCGGTCTCCGTCACGGTGTCGTTGCCGTCGGCGGCGTCACGTTTCGTGACCGAACCGTCGACGGTGAACTCGTACTCCACCAGTGGGCCGCTCTCTGTCGTCTCGATGGTGAGTGTCTTGCCGCCGGCGTCGGTGGGGTCGATCTCCGCGCCGTCGACCAGCACGCGGTAGTGGTCGCTGGCGACGCTGGCCGACCAGTCGGTGAGGTCGCCCTCGAACTGGAAGGAGTCGGTGTACCCGTTACCAGTCGCGCCGGTGACGGTCGCCGTCTCCCCCTCGTCCGTGATGGTGTCGTTGCTGTCGGCGGCGTCGCCGTTAGCCACGGTCCCCTCGACGGTAAACTCGTACTCCACCAGCGGACCACCCTCCGTGGTCTCGACGGTCAGCGTGCTGGGGAGGCTGGTCCCGGTCGAGTCGTCAGTCGAACCGTCGGAACTGTCACTGTCAGCGCCACCGGCGGCGGCCTCCTCGGGGCTCCGGGGGACGCCTGCGGGGGGTTCGGTCCGTGGCGTGCCGGTGGACTCGCCGACCACGTCACCGGTGTAGGTGAGATCGCCGACGGTCTCGAACCGGCAGTCCTCGACGGAGACGGTCGCCGAGGTGGAACTCGGCCAGCCGAACGTGCCACAGACCACGTCACCGCGGGAGTGGCCCACGAAGTCACAGTCGATGGCGCGGGTGGTGTCGAACCGGCCGAGGAACCCGCGGTGTCCGCCCTCACCGCCGACGGCGACGCAGTTACGGGCGAACGAGCCCGCCGTGCCCAGTCGGAAGTGTGCGGCCTGACAGTCCGCGGCGTAGGAGTTGGTAATCTCCACCACACCCCCGCCGCCCTCGGGGAGCGGATACTCGTCGGTGTCGGGATAGCCCGGCGTGCTGGCGTAGATAGCGTTGTCGGGCATATCCTGAATGTTCGTCCGGTCGATCCGTAGCGTGCCAGCGTGGTTGCGGTAGACGTAGATGCCGGTGACGCCAGGGTAGGCGTCGTCCGGTGCGCCGTCGGCGAAGTAGAAGTTCTCGATCCGGCCAGTACTTCCCCGATCGACCGCCGCCCGGAACGGCTCGCGTTTCTCGTACTGGTCCCAGACGCCCTTGATTCCGACGTTGCGAACGACCCAGTCGCTCCCGGTCGCCTCGATGTCGAAGGTCGCCCCCTCGGCGCTGATGT
>NZ_FOCX01000013.1 GCF_900110215.1 Halorientalis persicus
CGATCCTTGCCTGTCCAGAGCATCAAGTAGAGATCGTTGGTCGGTTCCACACAGGTCTTGATATGCAACAGCAGCTAACTGCTTCTCTCGATACGCTACAATAGGCCTCACATAGTCTGATTTACACGGAACGCTCTTCCGAAGTAGATTGTTGATACAGTTGGAGCGATCACTACGTAGTTTCTGATCGAGATGGTGGTCGGCTCACGATGCGGATCGCGACGGATCGACGGGAAGAGGCAATCACCAGAAGGCTGTCGATCAACAATGTACTACGCATGAGCGAAAAGATCTTCCACCTACCATCGGGACAGCCGGCTAACGATATGTCTCTCTAGAGCGTGTCATACAATAGTTCTCGACCGGAGCATTTCGGACATTCTCATCTGAATAGAAGCTGAAAGAGGGAGTCATAGAACTCTTCTCACACCGCGATGATCGTACTTCCCAGATTGTCTCCGCGTTCGTAGTTGGTGATTGCGATGACAAGTCGAAGGCACAGCGCGATGTGCTACTCGTTCTATGACATCCTCACGTTTGGGGGCAAACCAGGGACCCCACCTTGTCCGCTGTTCTTCCTCCACGGTAAGGTGGTCTGAAATCGAGCGGAGAAGACTGCGATCGTAATCAGAGTTCTGCACCCCACCTTGTCCGCTGTTCTACTGGGTCAAATACGCAAGGAGACAATGCTGAACGCCTCAGGTATATTCCGAGAGGGTCGTCTCCTGATCGACCATCTCAGATACGGATTCGTGGATTCCGACCTGTTCAACTGTCTCTTCGAGCGCCTTCAGAATCATCCCGACATCCATGTCGGTAGAATACTCGCGGTATGTCCCTCCGCGGCGACCCTCATTGCGTTCGACCGCGGAAATAATTCCCAGCATCGAGAGCTCTCCGAGATGATCCCGCATCCGGCGGGGAACCAGTGGATCAACGCCGACTTGTTCGGCAAAGCTCGTGTACCGCGGTCGGATATCCCGAGAGCGCACCGGTGTCTCGCCTTGCTGTTCAAGCGTCAGCAGTGCATACAAGACGAGATGCCCGTGTTGGGTCAGTCCAGAAATCCCCTCACGAATCCGCCCGCGTTCGAGTTCTTCTCGGGCGTCGCGAACGAGATCGTCAGTGACTGTATCCGTATCGTAGTCACGAGCCAAGTCGCCGGTCTTCATCAACAGGTCGAGAGATTGCCGGGCGTCGCCGGCGTCTTTCGCACCGTATGCGGCACACAGCTCAATGACACCGTCGTCAACGACATCCTCGTGAAAGGCCACCTGTGCTCGTTGTGAAAGGATCTTTATGAGTTCGTTTGCATCGTAAGCTGGGAACTGTAGTTCCTCCTCACACAGCGAACTCTTGACCTTCGGAGAGAGGTTATCTCGAAACGAGAAGTCGTTCGAGATCCCAATAATGCCGATTTTCGCTTCTGACAGGTTGCCATTCGCTCGCGCTCGTGGAAGTTGGTATAGGATGCTGTCGTCTTCGATGTGGTCAACCTCGTCAAGGACGATGATGACAGTCCCACCACAGTCGTCAAGTTCCGACCAGAGCATATCGTAGACGGTTGCCCGTGGATACCCAGTCGTGGAGATCTGGTTCGAGTCAGCACGGAACTTGTTGACGAGACGCGTCGCAATTTGATAGCTGCTAGAGAGCCCGTCGCAGTTGAGCATCTTCACAGTAAGATCGATATCTTCGTACTGTGCTGCGTCTTCGATGAGATGGTCTAAGAGGAACCGAGTCCCGGCTGTCTTCCCGACTCCAGTCTTGCCGTAGAGAAAGATATTATTCGGTTGCTCCCCGTTGATCACTGGCTGAAGAGCAGTCTTGTATCGCTCAAGTTCCTCATCGCGACCAACGAGTTCGTCCGGCTGATAATCCTCACGAAGGGCATCACGGTTTCGGTAGATTTCGGTATCCCGTTCGAACATGCCCATTTGCGGGAGACATGGAAGGGATGGGTGATAAAACCACCCCTGTCCGCAGTGTCCGCCGTTTCCGCTGTTCTGAACTTATAAGTTCATCCAGGGGACCCTCCCACCCCACTATGTCCGCAGTAATCGTGAATAGGTGTAGTGGCCCCTTCGCAGCTATCATATAATGTTCATTGTGACTAGAATAGATTTATAATAGGAGAGGGAGTAGTCTCCGAACGATTCCTTATCATCAAGAGGAACAATCGAAGATCCGTTCCTCAATGGGTGTTTCTCTTCCCCCCTCCCCTCTGTTACGCAGAACAGCGGACATGGTGGGGTGGGTGTGTCATTTCCTGTATCTTATCGCCTTCTTTCTCCGTTTGCCCTCTGTGGCTCCTCGTTGGCCGCTAGATCGCTTCCGTCCACGCTTCCTCTCCTAATGATCCTCAGTAGTGCTATTCAACTTTCAGCATTGGTCTTCCTCTTCTTAACCTGCCTTTCAGCCCTCTTTACCGGCTATTTCTAGCAAAGCCACTGCTAATGAACTCCCCACCATGTCCGCTGTTCTTGGCCACTCCGGGCTTGGGGCCTGTGTAGAACTGCGGACACGGTGGGGTGATATATAGGGATATTTTTCTTGACCCCTCGTATTTTCTCGAACGATTGTAAGACGGCTTCTTTGTGTGAGTTTGCACTTGTGATGTATTGGAGTGGAATCACCACCCCACCATGTCCGCAGTTTTCGATGGGTGCTGAAGGGAGATCACTGAAGAACTGCGGACATAGTGGGGTGCTTGGACCCAGCTGGCACCCGATTGTCGGAGCGTCCCCTTTATACTGGTCAGCGAGGCGAATAATCCGGGGCTTGACCCCGAGGCGATTCACTTTTTCCAAGGATATCTTCCATGATCGTCGTAGTAAGAACGCATCACCCGATCGTGAAGCTCGGCTCGACCGTCCTGCCAGCCGTCAACGAAGTCCTCGATCACCTCGTCCGGTTTGGAGTCGTCTGGTTCGTGCCCAAACCGGGGCATGTCACACTCTGCACAGACCCACACCGGTAGTCCGTGCTCTCCATCCAACGCTGACTTCCCTGTGTACCGATGGGCTGTTTCTGCTCCACACTCCTGACACTCAAGAACTTTCGGCTCAGAGTCGGGAATCGAACGATCCGGGCTGAACTTGTACCGGCGGACGATGCCGGAGATGGTCCAGTACTGCTCGTCACCTCCATTGATCTGCTCCTGGAGAGCGTCGACGTCGTCCTGAGTCACGAGCGGGTTACCCTCAGTCAGATAGAGGTGGGTGTTTGCTCCCGAGTCCTGGACTGTCCGCTCGACAGCCGCCTCGAAGAGTCGCTCACCATCATCGCTGTGGAGGGGCGCGACGTCGACGACATCGACCCAGCCAGCTGTGAGGTGCCTCGCCGGCGAACTCTCGAAGTCGGCCACCGGCTTCACATCGGCGTGGCGAGCGTTCGCGTCACCAAGCAGTGCATCACCATCGGCGAGGGTGAACGCCGAGGTGCCAAGCGCGAGCGCTTCGTAGCGCGTTGACGCTTGAACGACCGCAAAGACCACCCGACCGAACGTCCAGTCGGGTGTCTCTTGGTCACTCTCAGTCTTGGTGTTTTCATCCTGGGGCCACGGGCGATCCGGCGTCTCACCCGCTTTCCGGGCACAGAGCCCACAGCGGTCATAGGATTTCGGGATCTCCCTATCGCAGTCCTGGCAGGTATGGCGGTCATATTGTTCGCGTTGGTCTTTCCGATCGGGATAGTAGCCGCTGGCCGGATCGTGTTCGTCCGGTTCGGCATGTGGGTCGCCAGTCGGGTCAGAGTAGATCGTTCCACGAGGAGCGTCTTCGTCGTAGAGAGGATTTCTATCAGACATCGAGTCGAAAAGAGAGTACGTCGACGGGACTCTTAGTTTTTGTTGAGTGTCAGGATACATTCCGTTTGCTCGAGAGGGAGAGAAAATCTGCCCAGTACGAACGGTGGGCTCAGTCGACGATGTATTCGAGCTCTCGCGGCCGATACTCGTCAGTGCGAAGGTCGACGACGTGGTCGATATCGACGCGCCGGATATACACGTCACCGATGCTCGTCCGAACGCGGAGGTTGCGGGCATCCGAACGACTGAACTCGTGGACGGCGACCTGCTCTGCCTCGGTGTCTCCATCCGGCGTGGTTACGACTGCGTTGTTCTTGAGAACAACAAGGGCAATGGGATCGATCACTTGCCGTCACCCACGTCGGTCAGCAGATCGGTCAGTTTCTCGCGACGGGTGTCAATGTCGTGCTGGTCGACGAGATCGAGCGCAGCGAGGACGGCGCCGTCGTTGGTCACGCCGTCGGCAGCGAGGTTCCAGAGTCGCCTGACCGCCGCACCCTCGTCAGTGCTGCGCCGATGGAGATCGGGAACAAGGTCGAGACCCATTTGCTTCCAGTCGGCGGTCGTCCCGCTAATCTCTATCGACCAGTCGTCCCTGCCGCCGGCGCGTTCGTACCCGTCCATCGCATGGTCGTAGATCAGGTCCTCGATGACCCTGAGTTTGCAGACAGTCGGGCCGTTCCCGTCGAACATCGGGTCGATCACTGTCTCGAAGTCGTCGGCTGATTGTAGCTCCCGTTCGATGGAGAGTTCGACGGTGTCGTGTTCGGCGAGAATGGTTGCTTCATCGTCGCCACTGACCTGGCGGGTGAACGTCGCCGGCCCGGTCGCGACGACCGTCAGCGTCGGTTCCACAGTTGTCGACTCGGACTGCTGTGCTGGCGTGTCGGTCGAAGAGTCGGATGCTTCGGAGCTCATTTTCTTTGAGTCCTCCAGTCAGATGGGGGACACAAACTCGGGAGAGGCACCCCGCTATCGAATTGTGAACAGTGGGATGAAGCAGTGTAATGCCGTATTATCGAACATTTACACTGGAAACGTGGGGGGGTGACAAAATATAATTAGGATATTATATATCCTCAGTCTGGAACACAGTCAATGACTGCTGTTCGGTTGCAGTGTCGTCGGGGACCGAGCCTGTTTTAGCGACCAGTTTTGCGGGCTCTGACTTCTCCTCGGACGCATCGGTGTCGTCCTCCGGAGCGAGGTTGTCTCGGAGAGTCTGGATCTGTTCGTCGTCGAGTTCGCGAACAGCGCCGCCCCGAGGGGAGTGGGTCGTCTGCCAGACGCGACGATACTCGAGTGTGAGTGAGTCCCCGAGGATCGCATACCCGTCGAGATTAAAGAAACAGAGGTTCAGCGCAGTCATCTTGGCACAGAGGGGGTCTTTGTCCTGGCCGACGAACACTGCCTCTGGAAGTCTCCGGCCACCGCACAACAGCATCCGCCCGCTCCCACAGGCCGGGTCAGTGACAGCCCGCTGGGTGCCGTCGTCTCGGGGCTGGTCGTCGACGGTGTGGGTAATCTCGACCAGCATTTCACAGACGTTGTGAGGTGTGAAGTGCTGGCCGAAATTGTCGCTGCTCATGCCGTACTCCTCGTAGACGGCGCCGAGGATGTCGGCGTCTGTATCGGCCATCTGTTTCTGGAGTTGGCCGAAGGCGTTGGCGAAGAGGTCCATCGTCCGTTCTCCTTGGGAGTGGTCCATATCTCGGGCCTCGTTGTATTCGTCGACGATCTCCAGGTACGGATCGTCACGGCGCTGGAGGGCATACAGCATGAGGTCGACCCAGTCCTCGAAAATCGTGTAGGCGCTGTGGCCGCGCTGCTGGATCTGGTTGAGAATCGAAACAATCGGGTCAGTATCGACTTGTGGTGACGCCATGCTCGCACCCGGAGAGCGAGACAAACTGACCGAGAGTGATCGATTCCGGTAATTTCTTAGCTCTAGATATTGTAACAAGAAATAGTGAGGACTCACGATGAAAACAGCCGAGTCCACTGCTTCGAACCCCGAAATGTCGACGGCTCGAACCCAAATTAGTCGGATCCCGGACGATGCCGTGGAGGTCGATTTCCACGCCGAGCGCGAACAGCGACCGGACATCTGGCAGACTGCACTCGAGTACTCGGTCGAAATTTCTGAAGCGGGCCGCCCGGATCTGTTCCTCGTCGACGCCAGCGGTGAAATTCCCGCGAATTGCAGTCTTGCGGAACGCGAGGATGGCCACGTCGGGTGGTGCAGCTGCGCTCAGTTCGAGGACCACGGGGTCTGTGTGGACCTCTGTGCAATCCGGCAGGCAGCGGTGATCGACGACGTGTCGATTCCCTCGGTCGCTCGTGACTAGAGCCTCGAAAGGGGGCGGACTGTCAGCGACCCTCGCCCAGCGGAGTCCGAGCGGCCCAGGTAGGTGAGCAGCTGATCGCGAACGTCTGCCCGTGGCATCGCGACAGTCTGCTGGCCCGCTGCCGAGGTTAGCCGGTGCCGGACGAACTCGCTTTCCTGATCGCCACTGGCGAACTCGGCGTGGAAGAACAGCGTCCACTCGTCGCGGAATGCCAGCTGTACGGCGACGGGTTCGTGCTCGAGTTCGACGAGGACGCACTCTGCGAGGGACACCTGGCGCGTTTCTGGAAGCGAATTCGGAATGCTGCAGTTCAGGTCTGACCAGGGAGCGGTTCGATCTGGGTCGCCGATTCTGGGGGAGATCGGGGCGCCGTGCTGGTCAAAGCGAAGCTGTACGTGGTCGTCGCGAGCGGTGGTTTCGTCGATGGACATGGTTCGTTCGAGGACGCGATCTGAGGTACGTCCCGCACCGCCACTGGGGAGGACAAACAGGGCAACATCGGACGAAATATACACTGGAAAACGCAAATTGGCCACCGTAGCCTGCACGTCCAGTACGGGAGGCGGGAACACACCCGTCGGCTGCGTGTTTCCAGCGCGGCATAGCGTTCCCACACTGGACTGAGCTACCTGCTGCCGGGGACAACCCGAACAAGCGGGACTTGCGGCGATACCAGCACGAGCCCAGGGAGCTAAACCGAACAGCCGCTTTCGACAGTACGCAGCGGCTCTTGCCTCTGCGGGCGGCACAGAGGGGGACGCTCCCGGATCCGCGCCGAGCAATCCGGCGCGTGAGGGCGGCCAACTGGGAGTGGGCTACGGGAGAAACCCCTGCTGGGGGAAACCCTTGGGGCGACCACTCCTAGGGGAGGGTAGCTGACTCAATTCTTACGCGTCAGGGAGTTTCCCGTCTGGCCGCGGGACGGTGCCGGCCTCGATTTCAAGCGCGACCCGCCGGAGGTGCTTGCACTTGTCGACGGGCGTGTCTGGATCGCTGCAGGTCTGCTCGAAGTCGGGGCAGGTACACTGTTCTGTCACCACGTCGACGTCGTAGTAACTCCCAGAGGCCGAGTGGACCTCGTACACACCGGGTTTCTCCTGAAACGAGACGTCGATCTCCTCGCGCTTGGCCCGCTTGGTCCGAGGTTCGTCGTCGTCGGCGACGGCGAGTGGATCGTCGGCGGGATCGGGAACGGTCCCGTCTGCAATCCGAGCCTGGACGACGCCGCCGTCGGGAACTGCCTCAGACGGGCCGTCGGTCCAGCGGGTGTCCCGGACGATCACGCTTCGGTCGTCGGCCTCGGCGTCGAGGGGGCCGACCGACAGCTGATCCACGAGGCGGAGGATGTCCCACTGAGTCGCGGACTCGGGCAGGGCGATTTCGAATGTGTGTTCGCCGGTCCGGGTAACTGTGTACTGGCCGGCAGGGAACTCGTCGGTGACGAAGGCGGACAGCCGGTAGACGGACAGGCCGTCTATCGCGTTGCCCTGTCGGCTGTCGAGACGGCGCTGGCAGCGCTCGCTTGGCGCACCGGATTGCTGAACGACGGCCGTGGCGCCGATCCGACAGTCGCCACAGGTGTAGATGAGCGTCTCGCGGTTGTCCGCGAGGTGTTGGGAACTGCGCGAGAGCGATGCGTCGCAGAGGGCGCACTGCTGGGTCGGTTGCTGGTCAGTGTCGGAACTTGCGGATGTGGATTCATCGACGGACATGGGTACGAGCGGGCCGCGCTCTCGGGCACGACCCTCACCCCCACGGGGAAGACAAACCGCCGTCGACGGTGGACCTACCCTTCTGTGTATCGCTCACCCATCTCCTCGGCTTTTCGGTCGAGTTCGTCCTGATGGTCGACTTCCGACATGGAGACTCGCCCGACTCGTTCTTCGAATCCACACTTGGCGGTGCATTCGTAGTAGACTTTCCAGCTGCTGGCTTCCTCTTTCGTCCCGTACAGCAGTGGCTGGCTACACTCGGGACACGCAGCACTCGGATGCTCAATCATCAACATGGTTAGTCTGTCGGGTGCGTTTCGGGCTTGAGTTCGACCTCGATGATCTCGTCGTCAGTTGAGCGGCGCTCGGTCGCAAGCAGGTCAGCCGTCGCGAGTTGCTCGTGGACGAGTGTTCGGAACCAGGGGGCGGCTTCTGGATCGAACACGATCCGGGCTCTGTTCTCTTCGATCTCGGTACCGAGGGTGTCCGTTGGGGACGACTGTTCGGTCGGTGTCGTGGATTCTTGAGACATTGGTCTGGATCGCCGCACCCCCTTGGCGGAACAAACTGAGGGCGAGACCGTGAGTTCAGTCTTGTTGGCGGAGTTCGCGAGCGCGCATACGGAGCTGTCCGAGAATACCTGTCCGTGCCTCGTGAGTGTTCTCGTAGGCCACATACTCTCGAACCGTCGACAGAGAGTCCATACATCGGATTCCCGCCCGGATCAACTCTGGATTGGTCGCCGACAACAGTTTCTCCGGGGGAAGCTGGTCAAGGATCGCATCCCGATCTTCATCGTTGGTCACGCAGATGCACCTCCGTTTTCCCCGAAGTCGCCGAGTGTGACCTGCTGGCCCTGTTTGAATCGACACTCCGGATAGTGCGCGAGGAGAGTGCTGTCGAACACGCTCCAGAACGCGCACTTGTGCGGTTCGACGGTCTGCCACCAGCGCGCTCGCCGGAGGGCGTCGTCGACGCGTTGACGCTCGATAATCGGCCACTCGTCGCGTTCGATCAGGACCATCGAGACTCCCCCTCCGGGTGGTCGCGCATATACGCGGCAGCCAACTCAAGACCGGCAACAAGCGTGTCTTCGGTGCCGACGATTCGGGAGCCTCGCTTCAGGGTCGTCCCAGTCTCGCCTCGGTGGAGTGCGAGCGTTGCCGTGTCGTCCGGAATATGCCAGCCGATCCGGTTCTCGGTGTGGACGAGATATTCCCACTCGCCGGCGGTGGCCTCTTTGGCCCGCTGTTCGATGTCGATCCGAGTGTCGCCGGCTCGCGAGCGCTGACCCCCAGCCCCGAAATCGCCGAGCGTGAAGTTCTCAGACATTGGTTTCTCCTTAGAGGTGGTTCCACTCGTCGAGCATCGCGACGGCCGCCTGGAGGACCGTCGTGACCTGGGCGTCGACGGGCGAATCGGCGTCAACGTCGACGTCGAGACTCACCCGAAGATCGTGAATGTCGGCCACGCCGAGAGCAGGGACCTGCCGGCAGAGCGTCTTGAGGACGTGGTCACGGATCGTCTGCGGCGAACTGTCGGCGCTGGCCTGCTCGACGACTGAGCGGTGGATCTGGTGGCTGTCGGGCTGGGCGCCGGTGGCCACGAACTGTTCGAGCGCACGCTGCTGGCCGCTGTGTGCTTCGATCTGGGAAGACATACTCTCACCCGCCCGGAGGACACAAACTGACGCTGGCGAGCGAGCGGGGCTGAGTCTTTAACCAACACATCTGGCGGAATCCCCGATTTTACGGAGGTGATAGCTCGACTGTTGGTTAAGACTGCGGACTATCAGTTCCTACTGGAGTCGCTACGGGCGAGTCCAGGTATCGATCTGGGCCTGTCGGTGTTCGTTGTCCAAGTCTTCGCTCGAGACAGAGCCGTCCTGCTCGAACGGTGGGGACACGAGGACGGTCGCGTCGTCGTCGTACTCGCGGTCGGGCCGGCGGACACAGTCGACGGGTTGGATCGGACTGCACTCGATACAGGAGCAGACCCCTCCTTCGAAGCCGGCGATTTCGACGGTCCAGCCGATGACGCCCTGGATCCGGTAGGTCCGGTCGTCGCGAGCGCCGTCGGGTTTCTCGCTGGCCCAGCCACGGACGCTGGCGGAGCGACAGCCAACGGCGCCACAGATGTCGCAGGTCCGGAGGTAGTCACGATCACCGGGCCGGAACTGGTCTGCCACGACCGACTCGTTGTCGCGCGTCGACAGCGCACAGTCGTCGCAGATAATGAAGTGGTACATTCCATCTTCCTTGGCGACGTCGGCAGGCCAGCGGACGTAGGTATGCGCGCTGCCGAAGAACCGAGCGTCGGCGGTCCCGCAGAATCGGCAGTGCTCGGCGTCTGCGGTCTTGGATATCCCTCTAGACATCGGTGAACTGTCCGAGGTGGCGCTGTTCGCTTGCCGTTCGCGACGATTGGTAGGCGTCCTCGTCGTGGTGGTCCTTGCGTTCTCGGAGCTGTTTGTGCTCGAAGACCTGCTGGAGCCGCTCAAGAACGAGTGAACTGAACAGTATCGGCGGGGCCGGTGTCTCGCGCAGCGGCCCGGCGAACGGATCAACCCCCTGGGTGTCGAAGGTATCAAGCAGGCGGACGCGGGCCAGCGCGGCCGCGTAATCGATGTTCTCACTTGGGAGGACCACGGCCGGTTGGTCGTGGTCCAGTGGGCAGGTCCAGAACGGCTTCTCGTGGCTCGGATCGCACAGTTCCATCGGCGCACTGCATTGCGGACAGGGTGGTGTGTCGGATCGGTTGGACATCCTTCCAGCCTGCAGAGGGGGAAAAACTCACCGTAATGTCGCGGCTAGTGGATCCAGTCGATCTCCTGTGATCACCACTCCCTAAACTGGTGATGGTTTCCTACTGGCGTGCTAAATACAGAGCGTGCATACAGCAAAGTTGCAGGTCATTAGATTCGCAGAATGTGTGATTGAAAACATCTTATAAACCTCATTAAATGTTAAATACCCCTGATGTGGATGTCATAGTAGCGAATGGTTGACATACCTGATTTACCCTTCGACAACATTCACAAATTCTTAGCTGCCGTCGGTTTCGTATTGATTATTCCAGCGCTGTTTATTGAACCAGTCTACCTGAATAGTAGAGATATTCTCTACGTCGGGATGATGGGCCTCGTTTTCGGCTTGATTGGATGGATTATCGAATCCGTACTCATCCCGTATCTCAATTACATCGAAGAGAACGGAACGTCAATGCAAATAAGACGTGTTGTAAATCCAGGTTCTAAATTTCTCCTCGCTGCTCGAGTAGTATTGCCGCTTTTGTTCTTACTCACGCTCTTACTTGTGTTTCTATGAACTGTCTTTCAATTGATATTCATATAGGGATTAGGTTACTTTCTATTGAGATCCTATCTCTCCAGTGGTCGGGTGCTGAATATAGAGGTTGTATACAGCACGACGCAACAAAATTGCGGGGAAGATGTTAACCAGTCAGTAGTGAACTTGTCGTACTGCGTCAGCCGTAGCTGTTCCTGAAATACGAATGTATTTTTGAGCAGTAGCGAGGTCACTCCAACCCATCAGGGCTTGTAACGGGACGGGGGCAACACCCTTGTACGCGTGATAACTGGCAGCCGTAGCCCGAAGACAGTGCGGATATACACGTCCGCTGAGCGCAGCCTGTTCTGCCGCTTCCTGTACTCGTCTGTTCACGGTCGTCCGAGAATGAGGAAACGACGAATACCGATCGCTAAATCGCTCAATACAGAGTTCGACTCTCAGAGAAAGATCGAATGGAATCGCCCGTGCAGACGCGATCGTCTTCGGATGCCATCTAGAAGCGAGCGCATCTTGGACACTGAGAGTTTCATTGTGTGACGCTTCTTGAGCAGCTTGCCGGTGACAGTAGCCACACGCACATGGTTCGGATTTGGGTATCCGCACTAACTTTCGGTCCCAGTCCAGCCAGTTCGTATCGAAATGCGCAATCTCTCCTGCACGCAGTCCTAGCCGACCAGCGATCAGACAGATGAAACGTGCTTGAAATCTCCGGGGCTCGGGTAATTCCGAGCAGGCTTCCACCAGTAACTCAAACTCGCGGTCGGTGAGGACATCTTCGTATGTATGTCTCGTCGTCAGAGATCGCCGATGCCGATCAGCCCACTCGTTCGACTCAGTTTGCCACTGTGTCATCGTCCTCTTACACTCGCGGCCGTCACGTGGGTATTTGTATTCTTGAACTGTCAGGAGCAATCGAAACAGTAACTCATTATTCGCTCCTGGTGCTACCTCAATCTGGATGAAGGGGCAACCCGTCGGAGAATACGAAATTGATCCGGAAGATGGCCTCTCCCGAATCGAAGAACTGGTTCTGGAGCAATGTCCAAGTGCAGTTGTGAAGCAGGTCCACGAGGCAATATTCGTCACCGATGGACCGGTCGACCACCTCGCATGGGTGGCCTACGACGACTACGACCGGCACACGTTCTTCTATCTGGATGACGACCCGGTCGAGCAGGAGATTCAGCGGTATCTCGGCTGGACGCTATCACGTGAGGAGATGCCCAAACTCGAGGCCTACCTCGCGAGTACCTACGATGTCTACGAGCCACTGGAACTGGTAACGTTTTTCGAGATCCCCGATCCCTACCTTCCGGGATCGGACCCACGAGTGCTCGTTACCTACTATCATAACACCCACTACGATCAGTTCAACGTCGGTATAAACGCCTATCCACCCCAACGTGAGCCGGAGATTCTGGAACACGCCGACAAGATCGTTCCAGCACGGGATCTGGAGAAATTCCTCAAAAATATCATGCTAACGCTGGGAAGCGAAGTCGAAGAAGAAGTCGAAAAACACGTGCTGGAGGGCGACGTTCGGGAGTTGCTCCAGCGAGACGAAGACTTCCGAGAGCAGACCGTCCGCCCGCTTCCAGACGACATCCACCCCGAATACACCGGTAACGAGGCCGTACTCTGGCAGAAACCTGCCTCGAAGGTCGCCCACCTCGACAGCGCCGCCGGATTCGTACAGGTGTGGGTTCCCGTCGACGAGGAGAACATCGGATTGCTCTCCATCACGAGCGGTGAGTACGACCGCAAAAGCGTGCTTGACGGAGTTCAGGAGACCCTGCTTGCGGAGCTGTAACATGGAATAAGAACGACTTCTCAACCCTTTTGTCGGTACGGGAAAACGCTACAGATAGCGGGATGGGATAGCTCGGAGATTCCGGCGGGCTCATAACCCGCAGATCGGTAGTTCAAATCTACCTCCCGCTACTTTTCGATGTGAATAACACGGCGAGCACCGCGTCGCGTGTGCTCGCCTCCACGAACGTCAAGAGTCGCTATGTAGATTCGAAGTCAGGGATGGAGCGAAGTGGAACGACCACGGTTCAAATCCACCTCCCGCTATTCTACGAGTTGGATTGTGTTCCCGTTCGAGGTCACATGCAGATCGCGACCGAGGTCGTATCCCTTGTTCCCGGCCAGTTCGACGTACCCCGAGAATCCGGCCATGTCCTGATGGGCGGGGATGACGTGTTGAGGCTGGAGGGCGTCCAGCATCTGGTAGTGGCCCTCCTGACGCAGATGGCCCGAGACGTGCACGTCGTCGTAGATACGCGCGCCCTGCATACTCAGCAGTTTCTCTGACTGGTAGCGCTGGCCCTCATTGGTTGGCTCCGGAATGACTCGCGCCGAGAAGATGACCTTGTCACCGTCGGTCAGCTCGAATGGCGTTTCGCCGCGGCCCATCCGGGTGAGCATCGCGCGTGGCTCGCCCTGGTGGCCGGTGACGACCGGGAGGAACTTTTCCTTGCCCTCGTTCATGATTCGCTTGAACGCTCTGTCGACGGACTTGCGGTGGCCGTACATCCCGAGATCGTCCGGGAAGCCCACGTCGAGCCCGTCGAGGCGGGCGGCAGTGCCTGAGTATTGCTCCATCGATCGCCCCAGCAGGACTGGTTCGCGGCCGATATCCTGGGCAAACTCCACGATGCTCTTCACGCGAGCGATATGGGAGGAGAACGTGGTAGCGACGATACCGCCGTCCCAGTCTTCGATGCTTCGCATCACGTCTCGGAGCTGTCGGCGGGCGACGGCCTCACTCGGTGTCCGGCCCTTCTTGTTCGCGTTCGTGCAGTCCTCGATATAACAGAGGACGCCTCCGTCCTCGCGTCCGATCTCCCGGAACCGCTTCATGTCGATGGGATCGCCGATGACCGGCGTGTGATCCACCCGCTTGTCCAGCCCATAGACGATCGACCCTTCGGGCGTGTGGAGGACCGGATTGATCGCGTCGATAATGGAGTGGGTGACGTTGACGAACTCCAGTTCGCAATGTTCGCCGATCTGCATCGTCTCGCCGGCTTCCATCGAGATCAGGTCGTTGTTCACGACGTACTCGCTTTCGTCGTGGACCTCCTCGTCGACGAGTTCGCGGGTGAACGGTGTCGCGACGATGGGTGCATCGTAGCGGTGGGCCAGCTTCGAGATGGCCCCGATGTGATCCAGGTGGCCGTGGGTCGGTACGATTGCCTGCACCTCGCCGTCGAGTTCGGACATGACCCGATC
This sequence comes from Halorientalis persicus, assembly GCF_900110215.1. Lineage (GTDB taxonomy): Archaea > Halobacteriota > Halobacteria > Halobacteriales > Haloarculaceae > Halorientalis > Halorientalis persica. The sequence continues at coordinate 14,417 of NZ_FOCX01000013.1, forward strand.
GTCGGGGATCGCACCCATGTCGATCAGGTCGAGCGACCGCATCTCCTCGGTTCGGATGTTGTCGTGGATCAGGACCTTCGAGAGGTTCAGACCCATGTCGAAGACGACGATGTCGTCGCCCGCTCGTACTGCCGTCATCTGCCGGCCGACTTCCTCGTAACCGCCGATTGTCGCAATTTCGATTTCCATGATGGGAGTCCGATCAGAGCAGTCCCAGAACTCGAAACAAGTGCGCCTGGTATAGGAGGAGAGGGAGTAACCCGATATCGTCGGCACGGTACGGCGTTCTGCTGAGAGCACCCGTCGACTGTCACTCCTTCTCCGGGGACAGCGCGTCTTTCGGTTACGTATACTCGAACGCCACGACGTAAATAGTCGGTGGATCGCTTTTACGGAACGTGGAGATCGGATAGAGGACTGGCCGCCCGAGGGAACCCCGGTCTGTCGGTGGATTTCACACGGATTTTATATCGTCGGATTGTTCGTTGAGGCAGGTGTCGGTATCGTGAGTTCCGGGGCCAGTTTGATCCCCCTCGTCGTGACCATCTTAGGGCTGGGTGTCACTGCCCAGGTGTTAGCCGATCGGCTGGAGATTCCGAGCGTCCTCTTTCTCATCCTTGCCGGGATCGCCGTCGGGCCGGAGGGACTCGACATCGTGAGTCTCGAATCCTTCGGCGGTCCCGGTCCGCTCTCGGGAATCGTCGGACTCTCGGTCGCGATCATCGTCTTCGAAGGTGCGTTCCACCTGAAACTCTCGAAGCTGCGGCAGACGCCGCGAGAGGCGTTCCGGTTGGTGACCATTGGGGCCGGGATCACGCTCCTCGGGACAGCACTCGCCGTCCGTTTCGCGCTTGACGCGTCCTGGACGCTGTCGTTCCTCGTCGGGTCGCTGCTCGTGGCGACGGGACCGACCGTGGTCACGCCGATCCTGAACGTCGTTCCAGTCCGTGACCGGGTCGGTGCCGCGCTGGAAACGGAGGGGATCGTCAACGACGTGATGGCGGCGATCATGGCGGTCGCCGTCTTCGAGGTTCTCACATCCACCGGGACCGGACTGAATCTGGTGATCGAGTCGTTCCTGACGCGCCTCGGGATCGGCGTTTTCGTCGGCGGCCTGTCGGCTGGCGTCCTGTGGTATCTCCTCGCACACGTCGACCTGTCTCCGTCGAACGCAGTCCGGAATACCCGACTGATCGTTCTCGTAGGCGCAATTTCGACGTACGGAATCGCCGATGCACTCGCCACGGAAGCTGGGATCGCCGCCGTCGCGACGGCCGGCATCCTCCTTGGAAATACCGATTTACCGTACGAGGACGAGATCGAGGCGTTCAAAGGCGACATAACGCTGATCGTCCTCTCGTTCGTGTTCATCTCCCTCGCGACACTGCTGTCGTTCGACGACCTGCTATCTCTCGGAGTTGGTGGGCTGCTCGTGGTTGTGGTCGTCGTGGTGGTTATCCGGCCACTGGCCGTCCTGCTCTCGACGTTCGGCGACCGGTTCTCGTTCCGCGAGCGGTTGTTCATGAGCGCCGTCGGTCCCCGGGGGATTATCCCCGCGAGCGTGGCAACGCTGTTCGCGCTGGAACTCCGTGGCTCAAATCCCGAGGCGGCGACCATTCTGGTGGGGACCGTCTTTCTCGTCATTCTGACGACCGTCGTGTTTGAGGGTGGATTCGCTCGACACATCGCCCAAGCACTCAACGTCTTACCCATGCGTGTAATCATCGTTGGCGGCGGCCGCGTCGGTCGCGGCCTCGCCGAACGGCTGGAGGATCGCGGCGAAAACGTCATCATCGTCGACAACGACCAGCAGCAGGTCGAACAGGCCCGGAACGCGGGCTTCACCGCGCATTTCGGAGACGGAACCGACACGGACGTTCTCAGGTCGGCCGGCGTCGGCAACGCGAAGATCGTCGCGGCGGCGACCGGCGACGACGACGCGAACCTGCTGGTCGCCCAACTCACCCAATCGAAGTTCGACGTCGAAACTGTGCTGGCCAGGGTGAACACGCCCGGCAACGCCGAGGCCTTCGAAGAACTCGGTGTCCGGGCCATCTCGGCCGACGACTCCATCGCACAGTCGATGGACAACGCCATCGAGCGCCCGGCACTCTCGGAGTGGATGTCGGAACTCGGTCGCGCCGGTGACGTGCAGGAGATCGAGGTCACCGCGGAGACCCTCGTCGGCACGTCGATCAGCGACCTCGACGGCGAACTGCCGGACGGCGTCCTCGTCGCGCTGGTCAGCCGGGACGGTGAGTCACAGATTCCGGAGCCGGAGTGGACACTCCAGCATGGCGACCACCTCACCTTCGTCGGCCGTCGCGACGCCGTCCACCGTGCGCTCGAACAGTGCCATCCGGACCTCCACGCCGATACCGCCTGAGGTCTTGTCTCGGCGCTACCACCGCAGGAGTTCGCGTGGGCCGTATCGCATCGCGACGATGCCAGCGAACGTCAGCACACCGGTGAGAGCGGTCACACCGCCGACGACGAACACCCAGGCCATTCCCGCTGTGTCCATGAGATAGCCGCCCAGGAGCGGAGCGAGAAGCGCGCCCGGCCGCCAGACGAGGCCGCGAATACCGAAACTGCTCGCGATACCGTTGTCCTTCCCCTCGTCGGCGAAAAGCGCCATGCTCGCGGGTTCCCGGACGGCGTCGGCCACCCCAAGGAGTCCGTTCAATCCGACCACGACGAAAAACACGGCCGGGACCGTCCCGAGGATCGGAACCGCCGCCGAGAATCCCAGTCGTGTTCCAAACGCCGGTGCCAGGGGGATCGCCAGTGCGATCAAGCCGTACGCACCACCACCGAGCGTGATGAATAGACCCCGGCCGAACCGGTCGGACCACCTGCCGCTGATCGGCTGACAGAGCATATTGGTAAACTTCTCCGCGGCGACGGCGACCCCGACGGCGGCCGCGGACAGCGCCAGTCCGCCGCGAGCGACCGACACGCCAACGAAGATCGGGACCCAGTTACGCACGAGCGTCACAGAGACGGCGTACTGTGCCCGGAAACTCGTGATGGTGAGGATACGCTCGTTGAGGGCAAGATCGAAGAAGGCGAACCCCTCGACCTGCGTCTCGTCGGCCTCGACGAACACCCAGACGCCGAGCGTCGCGAGAACGAACAGCGCGACGAGCGCCGCGAAGATGGGGTCGAACCCGAAGGCGTCGTAGAGTGCGCCGGCACCGAGCGTCCCGACCACGCCGGCGGCCATCCGCCATGCGTTGTACTTCCCGATCTGGTTGGCACGTTCGTCCGGTCCAGCGATGTCGCCGACCAATGCCAGGCTGATCATCCCGGTTCCGACGATGCTCAGCCCCTGGAGCGTCCGTGCGACGATGAACCCGGCCGGCGTCTCCACGACGGTGAACGAAGCGTACGCGAGGACGCTCAGGGCCAGCGACACGAGCAGTATCGTGCGCTTGCTGTACCGGTCGGCGGCCCATCCGATCGGCACGATCGCGATGGCCCGTCCGAGGCTGAGCGCCGTGACGAACAGGCCGACGACGACGCCGGTCGCCCCGAGCTGTTCGATGTAGGTCGGCAGCAGGGTCAACAGCGTGATGAACCCGAGGCTGCCGACGAACCGGGTCAGGTAGAGCGGGTAGAACTGCCGACGACTCGACATACTCGGTGCCAGTCAGGGCGGACAGGTAAGCCGCTCGGCTCGGGCTGTCACTGTGGGGTAGTACCACTCACCGACGAACGGGACTCGAAGACAGTGACGGGCCTCACTCGCCGGTGAGCTGCCCGAAATCCGCCCGCGTCGATCGCAGATCCATCTCGAAGCCTCCGTCAGGCTGTTCGGTAATCCAGAGGACGCGGTCGGCGGTCTCCGCGATCGCGGTCACCGTCTCTTCGTCGTGGGCCGTGTAATCGAGCCCGAAGACCGCTAGACCGTCCGGGGTCCGCAGCCCGGAGATTCGCTCGACGACGTCGCTTACGTTTGCCCTCGATGTCGCGGAGAGCATCGGGGAGAGTGATCGGACTACCAGGTGTCGATTGCCACCCGCTGGGATCTTTGTGGTCAAGTCGGAGAGTCCGATGACCAGTCGCTCGGTATCTCCCTGTGACGGGGTGTACACCGTGGGCACCTCACCGTAAGCCGCCGAAATCGACTGCCCTTCCGACACCATATCGACGACCCCGATTGACGCGCCCTGCGCGGAACCGGTCAACGACGAAAATGTGTCGCTCGTTTCCGAAACTCCCTGGTTCGTCGTCACGACGATGGCACTGTCGTCCGTCGATCCGAACTGTGCGAGACACCGGAGTCCGAGCGCGTACTCCGTGGGGTCGAATCCACACAGCAGGACCGTCGCCCCGTCGGTCAATGCTTCCGGGAAGGTTAGGGTCTCTCGCCGGTCGTGTTCGGAATCGGATTCGGGGACAGAGTCCATCGATTAGCTCCCCCCTGGAGATGTGTTGGCCGCTGATCGGCCCAGCAATGCGAGTGTTTGCTCTGGATAGAAACGCGCGCCACAGCGCGGGCACTCGGCGACGGTCACCGCTTCACGTGCTGCTGACGCAAACGGGAGGTCCTGTACGTCGATCGTCCGTTCGAAAAGGCCTGCACCGCAGTCCGAGCAGGGGAGGTCTGTTTCATGTGTCATGGCTATTCGAGGGGCGGTCGCGGTAGCGTCCCACGAGGCGGACCGGTGGCCGCCGGAACACACGGACACCCGGCACGCGTTCGATAGCAGTGCCGTCACGGGTCCGCGACGGCGGGCCAAACGGCAAGCGCAAAAAGGACGGGACCGATCGCCCAGTTACCTCACAAATCACGGCGCGGAGATAAATACTCTTCGCCCCCGATTCGATTCAGGCGATGTCGACGTGTTTTTATCCGGTGACCAGTAGCCACCAACCACAACGGTGGTCGACGTCTCCGTCGTCACCGTCTGGCTGCTCCTCTGTGTGGGACTCGGGCTAGCCGGTGGCTCGATAGCGCTCGGCGGACTCCCGCAGCTCGGACGCTACGCGCCTGCGTTCGGGCTGCCGATAGCCCTGTCTCTCCTGGGCATCGTCGGGCTGTGGGTCGGCCACATTTCGATCGCACTCGGTCTCTGGGTCGGTCTCGGACTCCTGGCGTTAGGGGCAGTTGTCGCGACAAGACAGGGGAACTGGTGGCATCAGTTCCGGGCTGGACTGCCGGCCTACGCGCTGTTCACCGTCGCTTTTCTGTTTATGATTTCACTCCGGGCCATGGACCCAGCGGTCAATCCATCCAGTGGCGAGAAGTTCCTGAACTTCGGCCTCCTCACGGCGCACCTCGAAGCGGACGTGCTCCCGGCCGAGGATATCTGGTTCGCCGGCGAACCGTTCAGCTACTACTACGGCGGGCACTTCGTCGCGTCGCTGCTCGCCAGGCTCACCGGAACGCCCGCTCGCTTCGCCTACAACCTCTCACTGGCGACGTTCTACGCGACCCTCGTGACCGCGGCCTACGGGCTGGCCGGCGCCATCGGACGGCGGTGGAAGGTCGGCCGCACGGCCGCGTTGCTGGGCGCATTCTTCGTCGGATTCGCCAGCAATCTGCTGACGGTCGCTCGGCTCGGGGCCTGGATGCTCCCGGATCTGCTCGTGTCAGCGTTCGTTCCTCAAACGTCGGCCGAAGTCGGGCTCGCGCCCGGTTCGTTCGACTACTGGCCGGCCAGCAGAATCGTGCCGGGGATGATCTCCGAATTTCCGCTGTTCGCCTATCTCAACGGCGATCTGCACGCCCACATGCTCGCGATGCCGTTCCAACTGCTCGTTATTGCGATTCTCTACGTCTACTTCTGGCTCCCTGCTGACCGACGACGGTACCGGATCGTACTGCTGTTCGGTGTCGTTCCCGCGATTTCGGGGTTCGTCACGGCCACGAACGCGTGGGCCTTACCTGTTCTCGCTGGACTGGTCTGGTTGACGCTGTATTTCGCGCCTGCACCACCGGTGACACTCGGCTTCGATCGACTCTGGTCGGTCGCACCAGTGGACGGGCTGTCGATCCCTGCGTGGACAACTGCTGCCAGGCGAGTGATCGCCTCGACGCTCGCGGTCGCCGTCGTGATGATGCTCTCGGTCGGTTGGTCGCTTCCGTTCTGGACCGTCACCGCAACGTCTGGGATGTCACTCGCGTTCTTCCCGTCTCGGAGCCCGCTATCCGGGCTGTTACTCGTTCACGGTGGGTTTCTGATCGTACTCGTCCCGTATCTCGTCAGGCGGCTCTCTCCCGACGCTTCCGCACGCACGCGTGTCGCTCTCGTCGGTGGTGCCGTAGTCACACCCGGTGTACTCTTCCCCGATTTCGCCGGTGTCGTCCTATTTGGCGTCCTCGCCGTCGTCGCCTGGTTCGTTCTCCGCCGGACTCGTAGCGTCGATCTCGACTCCACGGGCTACGAGGCCATTCTCGCGTTCGGTGGCTTGAGTCTCGTCGTGTTGGTCGAACTCGTATATCTCCAGGAACCGGCCGTGCCCGGTCGATTCAATACGTTCTTCAAAACCTACGCCCAGATCTGGCTCCTGTTCGGTGTCGCCGCCGGCGTCGTCGTCGCCCGGTACCTCGCCAGTAACTGGTCGCGATCCATTCCGACCATCTCCGGGCGCGCCACTCGGGGCGTGCTGGTGTCCATGCTCCTCCTTTCGACGGGCGTGTACGGGGCTGGCGCCGTTCATCAATGGACGACAGCCGACAGCGATGGTGTCAGAACACCCGACGATCCGACGCTCAATGCCTTGTCGTTCGCCGAGCAACGGTATCCCGATCAGATGGCCGGGATCAACTGGCTCGACGATCGGTCGGGAACCCCGACCATCGCGAGTGCGCCTGGTGCGTACATCTGGAAGGGATACCACTGGGTCAACGCACCCTCCAGTCTCACTGGGCTTCCGACCGCCGCTGGCTGGGCACACCAAGCCGGCTATCGAGGCTCCGATACGTACTGGGGTCGCGTGGACGACGTCGGACTCATATTCAACGGGAGCCGGCAGGAACGGTATCGTCAGCTGGAGCGATATGACGTCAGGTACGTCTTCTACGGGCCGATCGAGCGTGACCGATATGGAACTGGGCTCTTTCGAAACGAGTCCGCTATGACCCCGGTATTCGAGGCCGATAACGTGACGATATTCCGCGTAAATCAGTCAGCAATCGACCGACGCGAGTTTTCGACCAGACCAGCCTGACCCCCCGGTCTACACCGGGGTCGCTCGTGTTCCCACACCACGTTTTTCGGTCTGGCAGACCCAGCTAACCGTGTGAGTGACTCATCCCCTCATCAGTGTCCAGTCTGTGGGTGGACTGGCCCCAAATCAGCGCTCGAGACGGGAAATAACGAGCCGAACTGCCCAGCGTGCGGGGAGTCAGTTCCGGTGTAACATGCCAGTGCCGCCCGCTGTGTGTTGATCGTCTTTGTAATCGAATCGGGGTTTGGGACGAAAGAGCCCGGCACTCTTTGGCATGATCGACTACTGGAGGCGCTGCCGGAACAACAGCGGGTAATTCTCGAATCCCAATTCCTTGGGGCAAATTACTCGGTCCAAGAGATTTCGTATTCGAGTTCGTATCGCTGTTCGCCGGTTTCGGAGTCCGTCAGCCGTTCCAGTTCCACCTCCAGGGTCGGCTCCTCCGGGACAGTGACCTCCCGTTCCTGCTCCGGACCCGACAGTTGCACCGTCCCAGATTCGATCTCCTCCGCGGCAACGGCGAGCGTCTCGGCAATCGCCGACCGGGTCTGTGGATTCTCGGTCTTGAAGAGTTGTTCTTCGGGCATCGATCGGGACCACACCGTCCAGTCCGATAGGTGTGTGGCAAGTTCTCACGAACTTGGAAACGCGGTTCCCGTCGATCCGAAACCGACGAGGCGGTCGCTCCGACCTGTACCCCTTTCATGGAGTCGCACTATCGTTTGGTATGGGCGACGTACGAGCGCTCACCACCGACGCAGTGATCGAACTGGACGGCGAGGTACTCCTGCTAGAGCGGAACCACCCGCCCTTCGAGGGTCATTGGGTGTTACCAGGAGGCTACGTCGAACCAGACGAAACTGCCCGAGCGGCCTGCGTTCGCGAGGTGAGCGAGGAAGTGGGCCTCGACGTCACAGTGGAGGAGTTCGTCGGACTCTACGACGATCCCGACCGTGACGAACGCGGCAACGTCAGCGCGGCGTATCTGTGCGCACCGGTTGGCGACGGATCGCCGACTGCCCGAGAGGAGGCTCGTCAGGTGGAGACGTTCGACCCGTCTGATCTGCCACCGCTCGGATTCGATCACGAGCGGATCGTCACCGACGCACTGCCCCAGTGATCGAGCCCGACGCTCCTGAGAATTTTACTGTGGCGACGGCGTACGGAACCACATGGAGTTCACAGTGATCGAAGGCGACATCGCCGATCAGAGCGCCGATGCACTCGTGAACGCGGCCGGAACGAGCCTCCAGATGGGCAGCGGCGTGGCGGGCGCGCTCCGTCGAGGCGCACACGGACCGATCAACGACGAAGCGGTTTCGAAGGGACCCGTCGATCTCGGGGCAGTCGCCGTCACCGACGCATACGAACTTGACGCCGAACACGTCATTCACGCCGCCGCGATGCCCCACTACGGCGACGGACTGGCGACCACGGAGAGTATCCGCGAGGCGACGGAGAACACGTTGGAGAGAGCCGACGAACTTGGCTGTGAATCACTTGTCGTTCCGATTCTCGGCACCGGCGCAGCCGGGTTCGACTTCGAGACCGGTGCCCAGATCGTCTGTGAGGCAATCTGGCAGTACGGACCCGACACGCTAGACGACGTTCGCGTGATCGCGTACTCAAGGCCAGAGTACGAGACTGTCCAGGAGATCGCGGATCGACTTGAGTCGAACGACGACCAGCAGGAGTGACGAAACGCTCGTTCACCTGAGTCTGAAAGTCTCCAGATTCTTCGGCGCGTACGTCCGGCAGTTGAGTTTCTGGTACAGAGCCGAGGAGAACTGGTCGGTGGCAGTCTCGTCGCCGTGGACACAGAGGACCTCCTCGGGCTGGGGGTGCATCGTGCGGACGAAGTTCTCCAGTCCGTTCCGGTCGGCGTGACCCGAGAATCCGCTGACGGACTTGATATCGAACCGGAGTTGCAGGCGGTCGGAACCCCTGCCGTCGTCGAGGGATATTTCCCGCCGCCCGCCCTGGATCTGGCGACCGAGGGTACCTTCTGCCTGATAGCCGACGAAGATCAGCGCGTTGTCCGGGTCCGGCCCGAGCAGTTCCAGCCAGGAGAGGATCGGCCCACCGTTGACCATCCCGGCAGTCGAGAGGATGATACAGGGCTCGCCGTCGGCAATATCCTGGCGCATTTCCGAACCGCCGTCGACCTGCTGGAACTGCTCGGCCATGAAGGGGTTATCATCCTGGTGGAGGATTCGGTCGGTCAGGCCGTCCCGAAGGAACTCGGGGTAAGCGGTGTGGATCGCCGTCGCCTCCCGGATCATCCCGTCCAGATACACGGGCATCGTCGGGAGCCGTCCCTCGCGCATCGCCTCCTCGAAGACGAGCATCATCTCTTGGGAGCGCCCCACCGCGAACGCCGGGATCACGACTTTGCCGCCGTCCTCGTAAGTCTCGGAGATCAGGTCGACCAGCTTCCGTTCGGAGTCCTCCTGATCGGTCTGGTAATCGCCCTCCCGTCCGTACGTCGACTCCATCAAGAGCGTCTCGGCGCGTGGGAAGTCGTTCTCGGCACCGTTGAACAGGCGCGTGTCCGTGTGGTGGATGTCACCCGAGAACACGACGTTGTGGAAGCCACTGCCGATGTGGAAGTGCGCGACTGCACTCCCGAGGATGTGTCCTGCGTTGTGGAGGGTCAGTTTGATATTTGGCGCGATATCGGTGACGTCGCCGTAGTCAACTGGGATCGTGTGCTTGAGCGTCTCCCGGACCATCTCGCTCTCGTAGGGCGGCGTCCGGCCCTGCTTCGCGGCCACGTTCAGGTAGTCCAGCTGGAGCAGTCCCATCAGGTCTCGCGTCGGTGCAGTCGTGTAGATCGGCCCGTCGTAGCCGTACTTGAAGAGTAGCGGGAGGAGGGCGCTGTGATCGAGGTGGGCGTGTGTCAGGACGACGGCGTCCAGATCGGCGATCGGATTCGCCTCGGGCATCTGGAGGTACGGAACCTCGCCCTCGGCACCGGGTTTGTCGCCGCAGTCGATCAAAACGCGGGTATTCGGTGTACTCAGAATGAAACTCGCCCGTCCGACCTCACGGCAACACCCTAAAGTCGTGATCCGGACCCACTCCGGCTCGTCGGGCGACGGGCCGTAGATGTTTGACCCGATATCTTCGAGCAACTCCCGGCGCTCGGCTCGCTCCTGCACGAGGAAGTTCCGGACGTTCGCGACCGTGGAGGACTCCATCGGCGGTGTCCGCAGGACCTCCGGTGTCCAGCCGATCTCCTGGGTGATCTCGTCGAGTTTGCTCGCCTGCCGACCGATGACCAATCCGGGCTTTTCGGCCTCGATGAGGACTTCACCGGTTTCGGGATAGAACTCCAGTTCGCTTACGCCGGCCTCGTCAGGGAGGAGGTCGTGGAGATGACTCTTGGCGTCGGCTGGCGGTGTTCGACTCTCCGGCGACGGTCGAACGGTGATTCGCTTCCTGAGTGTACTCGCCAGTTGGGGGATGACGCTGTCTGCTTCGGCGAACTTTCTGGGTGTATCCGTATAGATGACGAGCCGTGGCCCCTCGTAGGCGACGCGAGTGACCGACAGGTCGGTAGGTATCTCCGACGTGATCTTCTCCCGGAGGGTATCGAAGTCGGGGTCGTTCGTGCTCATGAATTCTCAGACTCGTGGCGTAACGGTGGTCGAATTGGCATGGACTGTCCGTTGGTGTGTTCGGACGGCGGTGACTGCGGAAGAACGAAAACCGTTCGCCGCGATCTGATTAGGAATTCCAGTCAACGGTTATATGAGTTTTGTTAGATGAGGATGATATTTTGATACGATGGATGAACAGTGGTAGTAGTCCTGTGCAGCCATCCTGTCATCAGTCTAGGCGGGGGAGACTGACTGCCTGTTACTTTCCACGAAGACGGGTGATGCCCTCAGCCCGGTTGGCCTCATCGGGCCGGTGAATTTCGCTGCCCAACCTGATTAATAACCGCTATGTGAGGCGCGGTGTGTGACTGTGTGACGAGGCGGCGATGAATAAGAGTTGGGACCAGGGTCGAAAAAAGGAGTCCACTCATTCGGCAGCCGTTTCAGTTGCATTCTCTATCGTCAAGAGCGGGTGTTCACTCGCCATATCGTGTTTCAGTGTCGCCACCGATGCCGAGTTAGAGTCTGATTTCGGAATCGTAATTTCCGTTTGCTTGGTCCCGTCTTCGAGCGTCCGATATTCGATCGTCACTTCGCCTGGATAGTCGAACTGGCTCACGATCGTATCCACCGCTTCCTGTAGCTGCTCCGGAGAAACGCTTTCGTCCGACGAATCAGACTCCATGTGGAACCACTCAATGAAGAGGAAGGAGTGCTTTGGGGTCGCCGCAACCCTCTCGCTTACTGGGAACACCAGAACGCTCAACTTCCCGGTTTGTATACCACCCAATGGCGGCTATGACGATTGAGTTACCCCGCTGAGCCCCTTGTGATGACGCGACCTGACCGAGCCGCCCTTTGGATTTCACCGGAAATTCGGTCTCCAGTGGTTACTCGGAGTCTTTCATCTGCTGGAGCTGATCGACGAGTTCGTCCGTCGATTTCTCCGTCTCGAACTCGATATCGCCCTCGTGGTCCGTCTCGTGGACGTTGACTGCTTCCTCTTCCGAATCTGTATCCACTTCCTGATTCTGCTGCTCGGACTCGTCGTAGCTACCAAACCCCATGTTAGAGACCAGTCTTTCGGTCGTCAAAACGATTGTGACTACGGCTTCTGTCGGTCAATCGGTGGATTCCCGACTGGAAGTAGGCTGATTCAGCGGTCGAAAGATCGCACTACCCGCCGTCTGCGGGTGTCCTGGTCGCGTCTTGCAGAACGAACGGTCCGAGACTACCGATTGCCCTCGGCCGATTTGGCCTCATTAGGCTGTACCCCTACGGTGTCCCGGGGGTAGCTATCTAATGTCGTCGCATAAGCATTGTGGCCCCAGAAGTCAAGTTCCAATTTCGCCGTACGAGTTTAGTGCTTGGAAGGTATGTGATACCATATGGGTTTTGGGAGCTACGATGAGTCGGAACAGCAGAACCAGGAGATCGAGACAGATGATGGCGACTCTGAAAGCGTCAGTGTCCATGAACACGAGCACGATGGCAATGTCGAATACGAGATAGGGGCGTCGACTGACACGCTCCTCGACGAACTACAGAAAATCAAAGACCAAAATGAGACCACCGAGTAGGTCGCATCCTGGTACTCAGCTATTCCTCCATTAGGACTGGCACAAAAGACAAGCGATTTATTGACGGCGCGGCGATTATTCTATATCCAGAGCCCGATGAAGCCACTCGGCCGAGGGCTCCATGCAATGCCCGTGTTCGTCACCAACGCACGCGGGTTCGCGTGGTAGCGTGGGTATCCCCAAAATATCCACTGCTGTTTCGCCATCCCCCGCAAGGGGGTTTACGTGAAACCTGCATCCAGAATTGGTGACCTATGGGGTCTTGTACAGAGATTGTTGATAGTTTTAAGACCGTTGTTGGAGTCGGTGGGTAGCTCCACTTTGAAACGAGTACTCGCGAGAGTTGGGAGCCCGATGTGGCGGTCTGTACACATAGAAGCGACGGGGGTCGCGAGATGCGCCTTCAGGACTCGCGCCATTTGTGGCCGCACTCGACGCAGGTGAACAGCCGAACCTCGTAAGAGCCGCCCGGCTTGGGCAGCATCTCGTAGTAGGCTTGGTCGCTGTCACAGTCCTCGGCCGGACAGGGTTCCTGCATCGTTTCGTTGGCGTCCTGAGTCGCGTCGGCCACGTCGGGTGCCCCGTCGTCCCGCTGCCCCTCCTGGGTCGTCATCGCCGCTTCCGCCTTCGAGTCCCGTGGTTCCTCGTTCTCACAGGAGCGACACACCCACGTGTCTCCCTCCGTGTGCATCAGCGACCCACACTCGTCACAGAATTGCATATGAGTACAATAGACGGGTGTCGGAATATATGTGTTAACTTCCGATTTGTGGTGGACCCCGTGCAACTGCTCATATGACTGTACCGCGTTCTCGAAGATGCTGCATACGCGCCCCTGTATTCAGCAGACCACTCCTATCAGCCGACAGATGTTAGAATAGATCTAATTCCCTCTAAGTCCAGACGGGGATCTGGCGTACAAATCAGCGAATCCACAGGTGTTCCGAACAGACGAATCGACGCAAAGCCGTGCTGGAGGGTCGTCTCCCGGTCGCGTTCGGGACAAGCCAAACCATCGTACCCACTGTGGACGCGACGCTTGTCGCCCCGCTCCCGATCAGCCATGTGGATGCTCAGCGACGACCAGCGAACACCAGAGTGGAAGCCGACGACAGGCTCGATGTCGTCGCACACGGCAGTGATCGCGTCCCAGGCCGCTTCTACCGCTTCGCGGAGCTGTGCATCCGAGGCGGCGACTTCGCTGGGCGCATCCTGGAAATCGGCGTTCGCGTTGTGCCAGAGATAGACACCCGGCGAGAGTGGTTCGTCGCGAGGGCCGCTCTCGTCGTAGTGGCTTGGATCGAGGACCACGTGGAAGCGTCCGGATGGAATCGGGGACCCACAGAGGGTCGGTGACGTATCGGGATCGGCCTCGTAGGCGTGGGCGTCGTCGACGCGATACTCTGCGACTGCACGGATGCTGTCGTTGGATTCTGCCTCGGTCGAGAAGTCAGTTAGGTCGGTCTGTTGGGTCATGCCCATGAGTCGAGCGTGGATTGCTCTTTCACCTCCTCGACGGGACAGAGAAACCGCCACTTCCAGCGCTGGCGAATGGCTTTGTCCTCGCGGTTGCTGGCCTCGCTCGGTTTGGCGAACCCAGTGCAGGTCCAGCCCTTGTCTCGGAGGGCTCGGATCATCGCGCCGTCGTAGTCGGCACGCACCCAGGTGAGCAGGAACCGGATCCCCTCTCGTTCAGCGTAGTCAGCGACGAACCGCTCTTGGGACCGCGCGAGCGCCGCCGAGGCGAGGTTGGGCATCCGAACACCGAGACAGATTCGGGCGGCCTCGACGAGCGTGTCGCCGGCGACGACCTCATCGTCGACGATCTGGTTGGGCTCGATCTCGTCGAGGACCCTCCGTGCGGTCGGGCGTAGCTCGCGAGGGAGATCATCGTCGATAGTCACAGGTTCGGGTGCCAGCTGGCCGCCAGTCCGGTAGCGAATCCTCTTTTTCGAGATCAGGGGGTATCGGTAGGTGATTGACCCGACTAGATTCCCCTGGAAGCGGACGCCGTGGTGAACGAGATTCACCGACGGCAACGAATCCATGTAGGAGTGGTGCGCGTCGTAAATTGCGGCTGCTGTCTCGCGCGGGATCGGCTCGACAGTGACGTGGTCGGCGAACCGGAGGCCGAGGGGGGCAGTGAAGGGCTCGCCGTCAGCGTGGATTGGACACTCGCAGGTGGGACGATGTCGGTGCTGGAACGATTCTGTCGGGCTCGTGGTTGTGCGTGTCTGGTGGGTCATCCCTCGCCCGACTGGGAAGAGACAAACTGTCGGTGGCGCCGCTGCTAGAAGTCGTTGTTTTCTAGGTGAGCAACGACGATGCCGGTCCCGGCTCCTTCGATGAACAGCCCTCGTTGCCCACGGCAGTGGATCGTGTACCGCGCTGGTTCGTAGTCTGCCGACGGAGCTATGGCTCCAAGAGCGCGCCGAAGGCAGCGGGAGCGGAACAGGGGGCTCCCATCCCCCCAGGTGAGGCGGCCGTCGATGAGTGGGTCCCAGTTTTCGAACTGGAACCGTTCGGGTGGGTGATACGCTTCCCGGGCTGTGGCGACCAAGTAGTCGGCTCCTTTGACGACTTTTCCGAGAGCTTTGGATCGGTTTGGGACGACTTCCACTTCCACGGGCCCGTTGTGTATTTTTGTCCGTTCGTCTCTCCACGTGACCGCTCGTGGAATGTCGAGCGGAGGGATACTGAGTGTTCCAACCTGTTTGAGGTGAGTCCGTCCTTCTTCGACAGAGTCGAACTCTTCGCCGCAGGAGCACTGCACGGCGTCGTTGCCGTCCTCTGCGGGATACCCGTCCGTATCCTGACTCCGCTTGATGCCATCTTCGGTGACGTATAGCGAGTCGACGTACCGCCAATTATACGCAACCGTAACGTCGTGGTCGGATTCAGGATTTCCGAAATCGAAGCCACTGTTCTGTTCGCTGTCGCTGGTTGGCTCTGTTGTTGCCATCCTTCCACCCATTCGGGGGTAGAAAAACAGACGCTACGAGTTCTCTTCCTCATGACTCACTTTCTAGACTAACACAGTGATATGGAGAATGAATGAAATAAATTACTGGAAGTGACCGGTCCAACGCTTATATGTTGGTTATTCGCAGTACTGCTTGATGGCTACGGAACCCGAAACGAGAGCCATATCTCTGCCTGATAATTGTACATGGCGGGATCCCAAGGATCCACCTTGGCCGACTCCAGAAGACCCAGATCAAATTCTCACTCACACCACGGCGCGAAAAGCGATTGTCTGCTGCCCGCAGTTGCAGATTCCATCTATCGAACGGGGCTCCCCCCACTTCACAACGTGTACGACATCAACTACGGCAACTGAGAGCGGGATCGCCGATGTCCTCGACGCTATCAGAACCCACTGTGATCCGGTGGCTCCCTGTTACTACGGGGTTCGCCACAAGTATGTACAGGCCTACGGCCGTGGTGCTCGACAATTCAAGCGGACACTCACTGACCCACTTGATGATGCTCCTGCGCTGACGCCGCCACCACAGCAGACACCGGCTCCTGACCACGTTGGGAGCTGTTGCTGGCAGACTGAATCCGGCTGGATCATCGTCGAAGCACACCGTGATAGCGTCACCGACGATGCAACATTCCAGATACGGGTAGGACTGATGATGCTGGGCCCACTGACCCGTCCTGAAACAGTCGAGCCGGTGTTTAATACCGTCGGCGAGTCACTGCCCGGAATGCAAAAAACGTGGCCACTTCGCCAGCTCATTCTCACTCGAGATCGGCGTCCGCCGACGGAGCCGGTGGCTGAAGAGACGCTCGGAACCGCTGGCGATACTCGCCGATTGCAGATCCACGGTGGG
The DNA here is from genome assembly GCF_900110215.1 of Halorientalis persicus. Classification (GTDB taxonomy): domain Archaea; phylum Halobacteriota; class Halobacteria; order Halobacteriales; family Haloarculaceae; genus Halorientalis; species Halorientalis persica. Next base: position 30,617 of record NZ_FOCX01000013.1, read on the forward strand.
AATCCACTCTATGGAACGCAGTCTGATGACCTCCAAGCACTACCGACCACGCTCAGGGATACCATGTTTACTCCCCTTTCTCGAGTGAGTACGCTGGTATACACGACAGAGGGACGGACATCTCCGCATAGATCCACTCTGACAGTCGTCGAACCACCACTAATGCGAACGCTGTTTGTCGCCGGAACCGTTCAGAGAACCACCTGAGGAGAGCGCTTTTGCCCCTTGTCATCAAGGAATAGCGAAAACCTCCGGGCTAATCCGCTGAATTGACTTCTTCGTAATCGGGTACCTCTGCGTTAGGCTCTTCAGAGATACCGCCCCCATAGGTCGAGAGACTCGGGTTCTCACTGGCCAGCACATACTGACACAGGGCCGTCGCGAGATGGACGGGGACGGCGTTGCCGATCTGCTCGGTGACGGCCTTCTTTGTTGACCCACAGATGTCGTACTCCGCCGGGAAGCCCTGCGCTTGCTTCAACTCTTGGGGGTTGAGCATTCGGTAGCGGACATCTAGCCCCCACGGCCACGCTTCGGGGACACAGAGGGCGAAGCGATCACGGGTTTCCACAGCCCCGAGTGGCTCGTCGACGGCGCCGGCGTCGGACTGTCCGTGGTAGTCCACGAGGAACGGGCTTGCCACCCCAGCCGGGCTCTTCGACGCCGGGACAGTCATCAGCGGCCGCTCGATTGAGCGCGTTCGTGGCTGCTGGCCGCTGCGACCGTTGTAGAGCGGACAGAGGTATGACTGGCCAAGGCCGAACACGCCGCCTTTGGCTGTCGTGATTGTGGGGAGTGGCTTCTCGATATCGAGCGTTGCCCCACCGTGGGAGTACCGAAGCAGCGTCGGCGAAACGCGGTAGCCGTCCGTGTTTTTCGCGGTGACCGTGTGCAGCGGTCGCGCTCCCGGCCGATAGAGTGGATTCGAGTGCAGGCCGCGCTGGAAACCGTTCCGAGGCATCACAAGCGGGCGGGCTTCGACCTTCTGATGACCGCCTCGGGTCGCGATCGTCGGGACTGGCTCATTGGTCGTCACTGGACTCGCGCCGTCCTGCTGTCGAAGGAGGTAGGAGGCTGAGAGGCCGACGCCACCGGTAGTGGGACACCGCACGAGGAACGGTTCGTCGACGGCCTGGGCCACAGTCGCCGCCTCCTCTAGAGAGACGACTCGGTTGCTCCGTAGCTCCCGGACGTCGTCGCGACCGAGAGTGGCCAGCGCGTCGGCCAGCGGCTCGTAGCGGTCGGGACAGTGTTGGCGGATCCCCTCTGCGATCCGCTGCATCGTCGAGTTCTTCAGCGGCTTCTTCCGGGGGGCATCGATATCCCGGGTAAAGATCGACCCACCGGGATCCGCCCAGTCGATGATCTCGGCTGCGGGCCGATGATCGGCGAGGTCGTCGTCGTCCTCTGCGGAGTGGGTCGGCTGGGGGAACGTCGGCTGCTTGGTCCGGCTCGCGACGATGAACAGCCGCTCGCGGCTGGTGGGATCGCCGTAGTCAGCAGCGTTCAGCGTTCGGTACTCGACGGTGTAGCCGAGGGCCTCGAACATCCCGACCCACTGCTCGAAGATCGACCCGTCCCGTGTGGGTTGCCCGTCGACGACAGGTCCCCAATCGCGGAACGGTGGGACGTTCTCGAGGAGGACGTTCTCCGGACGGAGTTTCTCGACCCAGTCGAGAACGTGCCACGCAGAGGCACGCTTCTGCTCGCGAACGGGCTTGCCGCCCCGCGCGCGGCTGAAGTGGACGCACTCGGGACCGCCGACCAGGAGGTCGACAGTGCCCGGCTCGACGACGTCGGGCGGATGGAGTTCCTCGATCTTGGCGTGGTAGTGCTCGGCCCACGAATGGTTAGTTTCGTGTGTTTCGATCGCTGGCTCCCAGTGGTTGATCGCGTGGATTTCGACATCATCGCCGGGTGTCTGCCCCAGCTGCTCACAAGCGAGAGCAACGCCAGTCGAAAATCCCCCGGCACCACAGAACAGGTCGACAACGGTCGTTGCGCTAGCCATCCGACTCACCCGCCGTGTGGTGGCACTCCTCGCAGCGGTCCGCGTTCGGAAGGACTTCGCGCTGGCCACAGTCCGCGCAGGGTGGCGCGATACCCGCGAGGTCCTGGACGGTGGCGTCTTCTGGTTCGCCGACGTGCGGTGCTTCTTCTCGGTGGATGTCGCTGAACGTCATCTTACCTCCACCCTACTCGAGGGGAACAAACTCTGGGCGCTGACCGGAATGTCTTCCCGGACTAAGCCCCTCCTCCGAAATCCGCAAGGGTCGCGTTCGGGGAATTCTCGCAGTACGGGCGCGGACACTCCCCTTCGTCGTAGACTGCTGCGTCGAACTGCTCAAGGCAGCCGCGGCAGCACCACCACTCGTCGGCATCGGCGACGTTCACGTCGACTCACTCTCGATGTGCTTCGGATCGCCGGCGAAGGTCACTTCGATATCGATCTCACCCTGGAGAACGACAAAATCGCCCCAGTCGCACTGCTTGCAGAGCCCGATGAGTGTCGCTTCTGCCTGATCCCCGTCGCGCTTAGGGTGCTTGACCTGTAGGTCAAGCGTCGACGTATCGGCGTGACAGTCGTGTTTTCGGAACTTATCCCGAAGCCGTTCAACTCGTCCTCGACTGGGTGACACGCTGACGATTTCGCGAGCAAGGACAGCCGAGAGCTCGTTTTGTTCGTCGACAGACTGACCGTCTCTGGATGGATTGGGCATTCTGTGTACCCTCAGTCCGAAGGGTGAGACAAACACGCCAGCACGGCATCTCTGGCACTATCTTTGACTCACTACCTGGCTCACGGAGAGCGCCCCCAGCTGTTGTTGCTCGGTCGCGATGTACTGGTCGGGGACCTCTTCAAAGTCGTCGAGGCCAGCCTGCTCAGTCGCTTCGACGTCGACACTGGGGCGATCGAGCTGCCAATGCGCTTGGTCACGCTCGTAGCCGGCATCGAACGCGGAAAGTTCACGGGTTCGGGCCGGCGCTGCGACGGCTTCCAGTTCCTCAGCGCGATCGCCCAACCAACCCATCTGCTCGAACATTCCATCGAAGTCCTGCTCCTGGAACGGGAAGCGCACGGACGCCTTCGGCGGGAGAGCCGTGTGTGTCTCCCGCCCAGTTTCCAGCGCTGTCGGTCGACCCTCGAAGATCCCCCGCTCACGGAGGGCGTCAACATAGTCGCTCCCGGCGAGGACGACCAACTCCCGGCAGGGGGACTTCGCCTGATCGGCACAGAACGGTCGGCGAAGCCAGTCGGCCAGCCCAGAGTGGACCCTTCGGGCCCAGCTGTCCAGTTTCGTCGTGACGGGATCGCCCGAGGGCAGTTCGAATCGCGGCTCGCCCTCGATTGGCACGTCACGAAGGTCGTCGATCGTCGTGTCGTAGGGCTCGATCTCCATTCGGGCCGGCAAAATCCCGTGTTCGGCCGAGAGAACAGCCCAGGCGTTCGTCCGCCTGTCGGCTGTTCTGGCCCACTGGACGGCGGCCTCGGCGTAGCGACGTTTGAGCACAAAGTATGACGATGTATACAAGTCGCGAGCCTCGACGGGCTCGTCGGTTTTTGCGTCGCCACAGCCCACGAGGACGAACCGTCCTCTCGTTCGCTCAGTTTCCATCGGTGGCTTCCCACCGTTCGGCGGGATCGAGCTTCCGAACCTCGGCGACGCGGCGATTCCGCTCGGGGGCGAGGAACTCTGCGGTACAACTGGGACACGCCTGGACCTGCTGGACGCCGGCGTTGAAGACGAGTGCCTCGAATTCGTACTGTGCCGGTCCCGTACAGGCCCGGTAGAATTCGCACTCGACTGATTTGATCTCGATCTGTTCGTCGGTCGCCTCTGCCGAGTCGTGGATGGACATGAACAAATTCCTCCACCCACCTCGGGGAGAACAAACAGACTGCGGTAGGACCGCTAGACCCAATCGAGTGCGACAGTGAACGGGCCGTCCCACTCTCTAGCTTGATCTGGCGCGTTATCGTGAGCCCAGAGCTGTTTGGCTTTGCAGGAGCCGTCGTCGAACAAGTCTCCGTTGTCGTCGGTCGCATCCTCGGCTGGGACGACGAAGTGTTCGCGATTTTTCGCGGGGACGAGACGGCCCTTGTGCCAGGTCTGGGGGACGAAGGTCACGCGCACCCGGCTGGACCCGTCACACTCTGGCGGATCTGGAACCAGATCGAGCAGGTCCAACCGCCCTGCGATGTCGGTGTGCTGGCTGAGCCACTGGCGGCCCTCGGTGGCGGCCTCGTCGATATGCTCCTGATCGAGCGAATCGCTCCGGCCCCACTCGGCGCCGTCTTCGATCACGGTCGCACAGGCTCGCGCGATGATCTCGCTGACCCGGGAGTCCTCCGCGTAGCCGGCGACCCCATTCTGGGTGGTTTCCAGTTCGCGGTACAGCATCGACTCGGTGCCGGTCTCCTGCTCACGCTCGTGGACGGCACAGCGCAGGTGGGCGACGGCGTCCAGCAGGTGTCCCAGCTGGGAGTCGTTCCGGATGTCGTCTCGGACCTGCTTCCGGAGCGGGATTGAATTGAACTCACGGGCGGCTCGGCGGGCGAAATCTGCCTGCTTCTCGGCCCCGAACGGTGTCTCCGCGACGGTTATCGCTGTTCCCCCTCCTGCATGACTGGGCGGGTTTCGACCCACTGCTGTCCGGCGAAAATAGCGCCGGACTGTTGCGCGTTTCGATGTTCGGATACAATGTCACTTTCTGTGTTGTCGGTATGCTCTGGCGATGCGTGACTGCGTTGCTTGTCGGTACTCATGGGAAAACTCCTCCACCCAGCATGGGGAGACAAACTCACGGGGCTCTGGATCTCAGCCGATAATTTGAGACCCTGTGCTGAATAGAGGGCGCAAATCTTGCATGGAGTTACCTTCCGATCACGGGTGGTTAGATCGCTCAGTACAGAAGCGGTACTGAACAATCACAGCTAGGATTTGTTGATGTGGATGTCAACGGTGTCAGGGTGAAATTTGGTGGCGTAGTACTGAATAAAAACACCAACCATCAACCCAACCGCCGAGGTCGTCACACCCTGCATCATACCACCGATCCCGGCTACAGCCATCGCAATTGCCATCAGTGCGAACCGGATGTTGTCAATCGCTACGTCGCTTACTTCTTCCATTTCCGCCATATATCTGGGTATTATGAACTGATTGTTAACGGTTTGCCAAAATCAGGGCTTAATTTCACGGAGAATCGGTAGTATGTCCGGCACTGATCGCTACCGCGTCGGTGACGCGCTGTCCGAACAGTGCTCGCTTGACGTGGCCGCGGACGGCGGTCGCTCAGTGCGTGCGGGGACTACTCGGAGTCAGGCGAGAGGAACGGTAAGTCTGAGTCGTCATCTTGATCTCCCCAACGGTCACCGTTGCGGCCTCTCCGTTCGCCACAGTTACGACAATAGTAGGTCCCCTTTCCCTGCAACACTAGCCCATTATTGCACACGGAGCAACGTGGTGGACTGCTTGGGAGGTCATCTGCGAACATCATATGAATTAGATTTCAGATCATACCATTTAAAACCTGTATCAGTAGGGGGTGATTTCGTTGACGAGTGGGTCGGTTGACAGTGGTACAGCGCGCTGTCCGAACTGCAACCAGTTGAGCGAGACGAAGTATTATGACCATCACTGGCTCTGCTACAACGAAAATTGCAGAGTCAGAGCCTTCGAACCGGCTGAAAACTCCAGCACGGCCTTCTAGCGGATGGTTCGGCTAAAGGGTGAAAGCAAGATCGTGGCGGTGTTCTCACGCGCTCCCCCGAGGCTAATCGTCGGTCCGAGGAGCCAGAAGGAACTGGACTGTCCCATCAGCGCCGGGAAGCGGAGCGCGAACAACAAGTGGGATCGTGTTTCCGATCTGGAGGTGCCGAGTCGGCCCACTCGGGAGCGCGCGGTTGATCTCGCTGAGATGATCGAGACTAAATTTCGAAGCCGCTTCCGCCGGCTCGAACGCGACCAGATCTCCCGGTTCACGTCTGTAGGTGACGCTATCTGTGTCGCCACGGGCGTCGAACCGGAGTTCTGGGTTATCCTCGTCGACGACGACATAGAGATGGTCGCTCACCTTCTTGCCGGCGGTAACAGCTAGATCGAGATCGTCTTCATCGAGCTGGCACACCGCTGGGTACTCCAGATCCGGGTGGCTTGGGGCCTGACGAATTGATCTCGGGTCGATCAGCGAGAGCGTACACGTCATCTCGTCCGAGCTAACCTGGAGTGTGTTCGTCTGGGGGTCCAGCACGAGTCGGACTAGCTCCTCGTCGACGACTGACAGCACTTCGTCCAACCGGTTGACGTTCACGCCGAGAACGCCAGTCGTGCTCTCGAACTGCGTGAACGACTGGGCATCGACCTGCAGGTCGACCATTGCGACCTGTGACGGATCCGACGCCTGAATTTGGATGCCGCTGTCGTCGACGGCGATTCGACACTCGTCGACGATTGGATCGACCGCGCTCACCACCGTTTGGAGTGTGCTGACCGTCGACGTGAGCTTGAAAACGGCAGGCGGAGAGTCGCGGGCAGGAGAATCGTCATCTTGTTCAGATTCGGCGGCGGACTGAGCCTGCGTGTCCTGTTCGGGTGTCGGTTCGACTTCGTCTGCGGAGTCTGCTTCGGTCGACATTGATGGCCTCCACTCGACTGGGGTGAACAAACTGCCCCTGTATCCTCTCGCTTAGGGGAGAACGGTCACAAGCCGGGCGGACCAGTAATTGAGTCGGAAACTGCTGTAGCCTTCAGAGAGCCAGTAGGTCCTGACAGTCGCGATACGCTCTAGCGAATCGGCCGGATCCTCCCAGGCAAACTCGTAGCCAGCAATAATTCGATCGTCGACGACGTCGCCCACCTCGTGTTCGGGCCCGTCCCAATTGATCGCGACCGTGTGGTCGCCGTTGGGCGGCTTGATCCGACCTCGATCCGCGACTTCGACACTGGATGGCGTCTTTGCCAGCGTGCCCAGCGTCGCGAGGTCCGCCGCCTCCATGCTGAACGACTCGCCGTCTGTCGAGTGGACACTGTGTTTCACGTCGCCGCGAACGGTGTGGTACTTGGCTCGTTCGATCTCGATATCCTTCGCTTCCTCGAGCAGACGCACGAAGTGGGCGAGGCCGTGGAGGATCTGGTCGTTTTCCTCTTCGACGCTAAACCGCGTGTCGCCGGCCTGGATCTCGCTACTGCGTCGACCCTGCCCTGCATCTGGACGATCGACGGGCATACAGCTGCACAGCAGGGAACCTTCTGGCCCGGTCAGGATCCACGGGAACGGGCCACAGGGAATAACGGTGTAGTCCGTCGCTGAGTACCTGCCGCCGCCAGTGAGCACCCGCAGGGCTTTCTCCAGGGCGGTCCCATCGATACCGTAGCCGTATGCCTCGCAACAGCCGTCGACGTGCGTCACGAGCGGATCGATCCCGTCGAAGCCACCGTAGGTGTCCGGGATCCCCCAGATCTCGCCGCTGCCGTATTCCTCGACGTACTCGGCGACGTCACCGTCGACGATCCAGCGGGTTTGCTGAGGACTGACGTGGCCAGCACTGGTCTGGATCGGCGAGGCTGGTCGCCGCGTCTGAAGGCCCCACTCAGTGTCAGGAGACTCCCAGTCCGGAAACTCGGATCGGTCGGGAGCCGCAGTCAGGCGGGCACACCGGGCGACGCTAGTCGGGGCCGGATCGAGGTCTTCTTCTGTGCTTCCGAACGCGCTCAGAGACGTGCGAGAGTCGGTCATGGTAGTCTTGGGAGGATCAGTTCTCCCACCCCTCTGGAAGACAAAAAACAAGCCGCGAGACGGTCAGGACTCGTTAGTCTCGAGGACGAGGGTGACGGTCTTGGTCGCCAGGTCTGCGAACCTGTCGGCGATGTTGTCACGACCGCTGCGCCGGAGCGAGTGTGCAGTCACCGTGTGCGCGAACGCCAGAAGCACGAGCTCTTGGTCAGCAAGCTCGATTTCGGGATTGACGCTGTCGGCGATTTCAGCTAAAGATGCTGCGGCGTCGAACGCCCGAGCGAGGTCGTCCAGATCGCCGGCGGTGGGATCAACCGTGTACTGGGCTGCTGTCCGGAGTGCTTCGCGGTGAGAGAGCGACTCGCCGACCGAGGGTTCGATCGTCGGTGCGCTGTTCGTCGATTGTGCTGGTCCTGCAGCTGGAGAATTCTTTGTCGACATGGATTTGTGGAATTGCACTGCGGTTGGTTTTCGATTCGATCTTCAGCCTCGTGAGAGGGACAAACGACGCTGTTTGCTCGAGAGGACGAAAGGGGAGAGAACGTTGCTAGACGAGATCCTCGGCATCAAGTTCGTCGTCGTGGTACTCTTGGCCAGCCTTGTAGAACACGGGCAGGGCAGTCAGGGCGTAGACAGTCATGACCCCGACCATGAGCCAGTAGTCGCTGTAGAAGGCGCCGAGGCCGGCCAGGAGCATCGAGACAGCAAATGAATAGATGATGAAGTAGGCGATGAACCGCTGGTTTTTCCAGTAGTTGACGAAGTTTTCAGCCATTTCTGGGAGTGCGTCGACGAACTCGTTGCCGAAGGTTTTCAGCGAGTCGGTCGATCCCCGGACGCTGGAAAGGAACCGTCTGATCATCCCAGGACGGGAACAGCCTCGTGGTCTTCTCCGTGGCGACCGATCGCTAGGAGTTCCGTCCCCTGCAGTTCGAAGGAGACGGTATCGCCGTCACGGGAGAGCGATACATTTGATTTCTGGATGAGATGGTCGTCACTGTCAGTCATCGATATATTCTTTCTTTCCTGCCAACAAAATTGTTGTGGAACATTATCCCCTCGAATTTCGAAATGACGATTTCAAAAATCACAATTTCCAGAATTGGGATGCTGACTGCCTGGCTGTGCTGTCGCTCACACACCCCTGAGGGGTCCAATCCAGACCGAAAACTATGGTGGTTGAGGCTAGCCCCTTTTTAGAGAGGCTAATTGAGATGCAGTATGAAATTTGAGCGGCAAAAGGTCCCGCAACCGGTCTACGGGACAGTCAACATCTACCGAATCGGGGACACGCTCATTGATACCGGCCACGTCACCGAGGACTCCCGGATGGCGATGGCTGATGCGCTCGATAGCGGGGGCCTTGCTGATGTCGAGCGTGTGGTTCTGACCCACCCCCACATCGATCACGTCGGCGGGAGTCAGACACTGCCCGAACTTGCGGCGCTTCCTCACGTTGTCTTCGAGGGCGTCCCGTCGATTATCACCGACTTTCGGCGGTACCTCAAGCGCGTTCACGAAGAGATTCAGGAACGGAGTATCGGGCTTGCCGCGGATCGAAGCGCCATCGATGAATCCTACTTTCCGATCGACGATTACGCCGAAGACGACATCCAGATCGGTCGCGTCGTCGGGGACGGCGATACGGTTCGATTGGGGGAGTATTCGTGTGAAGTCATCCATACCCCGGGCCACTCCAGACAGCATATGGCACTCTGGCATGCCGACAGCAAAACAATGTTCTCGGCGGATCTCGTATCGACGAACGGCCACTTCATGTACGGCCCGCTCTATGGAGATGTCGGCTCCTATATCGATTCCCTGCAACGACTGCGGACCTACGATGCGAATTATTTGGTGCCGGGCCACGGTCCAGTCATTTCGGATCCAACGAAACGGATCGAGGAGGCACTCGGAAAGACTCGGAGAGCCATGAGTGGTATCAAGACAGCTGTGGAAACCACCAACGACCGGATCGCAGCCGGCCAACTCGCCAGAGAGGTGTTCGAAGCGACGGAGGAGACGATCGGGTTCCTCACGCTTGTCGTGTGTGAGTACTTGGAGTATCTCGAAGACGAAAATGAAGTCGTCATTTCGTACGCAGAGGACGGTATTTTTGCAGCATCAAGTTGAGCCGGGACACCGGTTCCATTGACACAGTAGGAGGTGACCGCGGAGAAAGTCGCTTCGGAGTGCGTTGACGGTACATATTTTACAGTGGCGCTAGAGACTCCTAGGAACATCCACGAAACAATCGGGGCCCTGTAATGTCGAGCCACTACATCACATCAGCAGACCATCTACCCGAGGAGTCACAGGCTGAAACCACGCTTCAGATCACAGACGCCCAGACAAAACGGATCTTCGAGGCACGCGTACGGATCGCACAGGACCCGGACAAACTCACCGATCCGGAGCCGGTGACAGTCGTCGCTGGCCCACATGAGAACGTCAGCGAAACCAGATATATCGAGCTCCTCGATGAAACCGAAGCGTCGGGCTTCGACCGAGAGTTGTTGACCCAGTTAGCGACCGAACAGGAGACCCGCTCGAATATCCTCAACACTCGGTCCGACGACCTGAGCGTACTACTCCGATATCTCGTCGAAACCGGCGAGTACGAATCAACTGCCAACGCTCTCCGCGAAATCGCCTTTAGTTACCTCGCAGCAGAACATCCGGCCCTCATCGACACCTACGCCGAGGTCCGTGAGGAGTTGGACGACGATCCGCTCGGGCGTGCTCTCGAGCAACGAGAGTGACCAATGGCTGCCAACTCGTTTCGCGACTATCTCGACCTGCTCGATGCGGATGGCTGGATTCGGACGTTCGAGGAGTCGGTATCATGGGACCTCGAAGCCAGTGCAGTGACGATGCTCGCTAATGTCCGTGATGGGCCGATTCCCTTTTTCCAGTCGATCGCAGGGCTGGAAACGGAGACGAAGCTGGTCGGTGATCCGTACCGCGGCCCCCGTTCCCGTCCGTGGGACCACTTTGCTCGTGCGCTGGGGTTTTCAGCGGGACTCTCGGGGCGCACGTACTACGACCGTGTCATCGACCGACTCCACACACCGGCGGAGCCGCGACTCGTCGACCGACAGGACGCCCCCTGTAAAACGACGATCCGGACGGGCGGTGACGTCGACCTCCTCTCGTTTCCGTGGCCGTACATTCACGAGGGTGACGGGGGGCGATACTCGAACCTCCACACGATCGTCGCACCGGATCCCGACACGGAGTGGGGGCGCTGGTCGAGCCATCGGATGATGCTCCACGACGATTCGCAGGCCAGTCTGCTGTTACTGGCCGGCGAGCAGGTCCCTAACCGGTACTACTATGACTACGAACCACGGGACGAACCGATGCCGATCGCAGTCGTCATCGGCGCGGAACCCACTGTCGAGTGCACTGCGGATATGTGGATTCCGTCCGGTCGGAGTGAAGCTGCCTTCGCGGGTGGACTCAAGGACGGGCCCGTAACTCTCGTCGAGTGCGAGACGAGTGACCTATACGTCCCGGCGACGGCCGAGTTGGTGCTCGAAGGGCACGTTCGCCCCGCGGATCGTCTTGACGAGGGCCCGTTCGGGGACTACTTCGGGTACATGAACGGGCCACGTCGGTCCATGCCGGTGTTCGAGGTTGACGCGATTACGCACCGACGAGAACCACGTCTCCCCTTCTGCGTCGAGGGAACCGGCGTCGGATATGGGCAAAACTCTTCGAGCACACTCCGAGTCGCGGCGGCCGGGCCCGACGCGACGGTCGGGCTCAGGGCCGCCGGTTTCGATGTCGAAATGGCGGTTCCGTGGCAGTTTACGTCACGAACCGTCTGGGTTATTTCGACGGACTGTCCCTACCCGGGATACCTCCACGAGCTCGCGAACTTTATTTTCACGACGTGGGGAATGCTCCATATCGACTTCTTTGTGTTCGTCGATGCCGATGTTGATCCGCACAACCCACGAGCGGTGCTTTCGACAATCGCACTCGACGCCGATCCGGATGCCGATTTCCACCAATTCGGTGTCGAACGGATGCCAAAAGTCCCGCTCAACATCTACCAGACGCCCGACGAGAAAGGGAGCGCAGATGTGGGAACCTCGAAGGCCAAGACTGCCAAAGCTTACATCGATGCGACAACCGATGGTGACCCGAAGGAATCGACTTCGGCCGCCGAAACCCGGAAACAAGCCCAGGAACGCCTGGTCGAGGCCGGACTAGACGCTGGACGCTTCGACCGCCTCGACGAGCGGGAGGGCGAGTCACGATGATTCCGTTTGCGCAGTACGTACAGGGACTGGCCGGCGACGACGATCTCGTGCACCTCGACGGGCCATTCGACGTTCCGGTCGATGTCCTCGCTGGTGAGGCGCTTCGTGCGAGCGGCCCGGCCCTCCAGTTCGAGCGCTCCAACGGGGTCGATCTGGTCAGTGGAGTGTTCAGTGGCGCGGATCTGATGCAGCAACGCGACGCTCAACCGTGGTCACGACTCTCGCTCGGACTCGGGTTGGATCCCGACGCGACACTCGTCGACCTCCTGGAGCGGATCAGCGATCTCGGACCGGGCGCCGTGGACCCGGGCCCGACCTATACGGGGCAGTCGGCGTCGGGGACAGATACAGACGTACAGGAAGTACAATTGCCACAGGGGGAGGCCGACACGTGGCCCGCGCTGACACTCGGTGTTGCGTCGGTTGCAACGGCTGACGGGACACATTGGGCGCCGATCCATGGCTCGGTTGTGAGTGGCGAAAAACTCAGGGTCCGCGTGCCCGATTCCTTACAGTCGCTCCTAAGCGACGACGCAACGATCACGATCGCCCTCGGCGTCCCGCCGGCAGCTATCACGGCTGCGTACCTGCTTGCCGTCACCGAGCGCGTCGACACGCCGATTCAATCCTGTGGGGTGGCCAGCGCTGTCCCGCTCGTGCCGACGAACGGCGGACTCGTCCCGAGTACGACGGAGATCGTCGTCGAGACGAAGATTACCGACCGAAAGCCGGACTTCCGGTCCGACCGTCGAGAAGCCTGGGAGTACGTTACCGAAAGTGAGTCGCTCTCGCTGTCAGTCGAGCGTGTCCTCACCACCGACGATCCGGTCGTTCCCGTCACCCCAGTCGGCCGGCCGCTCGCTGACGATCTCCAGCTCACGGGGGTGACGACGGCTGCGGCACTTTACCACCGAGTCAACAACTACTGGGGCATCTCGCCCGTGGAGTGGATTCTCGTGCCGGCGGAAGCCGAACTTGGCGTCTGTTTCGTGGCCAGCGATGTCCTCTATGCTGGGTTTGAGTGGCAACTTGCGAATATTCTCTTCTCGTTCTCGTCGCTGTTCGATACCGTCGTCATCGTCGACGAGGACGTCCCGCCACAGGACTTCGGCCGTGTTCTGGCCGACATCTGGCTGAAGGCCCACCCCGCTCGCGACTGGATTTTTAGCGACCCGGACGCGCCTGCGGCGACACGCCCCCGGTACAGACGGGACGGCGAGACGGGATCTCGCGTGTACGTCAATGCAGCCTGGGATCCGCGCTGGGAGGATACGTACATCGCACCACGTGTCACGTTCGAGAACTCGTTCCCGAGCGTCGTCCGCGATACGGCATTGGCGCTGTGGAACGAAGAAACTACCAGCTGAGTCCCGTTACCTGCCTTCATCGAGGGTCAACTGCCACCCCGCGCACGGTGGCGCGGGGCTTGAATGGCTTGTCAGTGAACTCGGCCGTTAGTATTAACTCTGAGAAACAAAATTATAAGTATAAATCGAAAACGATCCTGTTTACGCAATACTCCAGTCTATTATTTCCTTCAAAGGTCAATTACTTATATTTCTTCCAATGATTATAATAATAAAATTTTACAGTACATTTATATAAGGGGCCACTATTCCGAGCGGTGTATGGTGACCAGCCACAACCTCACGGATTACGAAACGGTTCGAGAAGAGTTCTCGTGGGACGACATCTACGCGGAAGCCGACTGGGATGCGCCGAACGAACTGAACATCGGGCACGAGGTCGCCGACCGCCACGCGACCGACCGTGGACAGGTCGCGCTCTATCAGGTCGGAACCGACGGGGAACTGACCACGATGACGTTCTGGGAACTCGCCGACCGATCGAGCCAGTTCGCCAACGTCCTCGCGGACCTCGGCGTCGAGCAGGGGGAACGTGTCTTCTCGTATATGCCCCGAATCCCCGAACACTACGTGGCGCTGGTCGGGACACTCAAGCACGGCGCCGTCTGGGGGAGCGTCAACGAACGATTTGGCCCCGACGGGATCTCTTATCGGCTGGACGACTGCGACGCGAAGGTTGTCGTCACAACGACGGACAATCGCGATACGGTCGAAGACGCGCTAGACGACGCGCCAGCAGTCGAACACGTGATCACCGTCGACCGCGGCGGTGGTGCACCGGCCGACGACGTGGTCTTCAACACCGCGCTGGACGAGGCGAGTACTGAGTACGAGGTTGCCGAGACCGGCGGTGAAGACGATGCTCTGCTGTACTACACGTCTGGAACGACCGGCCTCGCCAAGGGCGTCCTCCACAAACAGCGCTGGATCGCCGGCGTCGCGGCGACCCAGAAGTACGCCGTCGACCTCCAAGACGGGGACCTCTACTGGTCGACCGGCGACCTTGGCTGGCTGACGGGTGCGATCAACACGCTCGGCGCGTGGTTCTGGGGCACCTCACTGTTCACCTACGAGGGCGAGTTCGACCCCGAAGAGTGGGCCGACTTACTCGACGAGTACCCGATCAACGTCCTGTTCTCGGTCCCGACGGCCTACCGGATGCTTCGGGAGAACGAAGAGGTACTCGACGACGCCAATCTTGACCTGCGACATGCCCTCTCGATCGGTGAACCACTCAGCGCCGGCGTCGTCGAGTGGGGCGAGGAGGAACTCGGCGTCACCATCCTCGATACGTACGGCCAGACCGAGACCGGGAATATGATTATCAACAACTATCCGACGATGGATCTCCGGCCGGGGTCGATGGGGAAGCCACTCCCGGGTATCGAAGCCGACATCGTCGATCCCGAGACGGGCGAGGTCATGGAACCTGGCGAAACCGGCGAGATCGCCCAGCGTGGGGACTACCCGTGTTTCTTCGCCGAGTTCTGGGAGAAACCCGAGAAGACCCGGAAGGCCTTCGTCGACGGCCCCGATGGCGAGTGGTATCTCTCAGGCGACCTGGCACACAAAGACGAAGACGGCTACTTCTGGTTCGAGGGGCGGGCCGACGACGTGATCCTCTCGTCGGGCTACCGGATTGGTCCCTTTGAAGTCGAGAGTTCGCTGGGCGAACACGAGGCCGTTGCCGAGGCAGCGGTCGTCCCCAAACCCCACGAAGAACGGGGCAACATCGTCAAGGCCTATGTCGTTCCGAGCGAGGGGTCGGAGCCGTCCGATAGTCTCGCGGAGGACATCCAGAACCACGTAAAAGAGGAACTCTCGGCACACGAGTATCCACGCGAGATCGAGTTCCGTGATGAACTGCCCAAGACGGTGACGGGCAAGATCCGCCGGACCGAACTCCAGGACGAAGCCGAGGAAGAAGCCGACGTTGAGCCCTGACGCTTGCTGAGCAGAGCCACAATATTATATATCAATGAATTTCGAATCCACCGACGAACGTTCGATGATTCGGTCGACCGCGGCGGACGTGGCGGCCAAGTACGGACCGGAGTACTGGCGCGAGAAAGAAGAGGCCGGGGAGTTCGCCCACGAGTTTTGGGACGAACTGGCCGAGGCTGGCTTCCACGGCTTGTTGGTTCCTGAAGAGTACGAGGGCGCTAGCATGGGTATGCAAGAGATGGGGCTGGCTATGGAGACCCTCTGTGCAGAGGGGTGTGGCATGGCCGGTACCTGGTACCTCGTACTAACTGCGGGTATGGCCGCCGTCGGTATCCGCGAGAATGGGACCGAAGCGCAGAAAGAGACCTATTTGCCGGACATCGCCAATGGAGAGCGGAACTTCTCGATCGGGATCACCGAACCCGAAGCCGGGACGAACACGCTGAACGTCGCGACCCGGGCCGAGAAAGACGGCGACGAGTATGTCCTCAACGGGAACAAGGCCTGGATCACCTTCTCGGACAGGGCCGACAACATGATCCTCGTCACGCGCACCACGCCACGCGAGGAGGTTGAGCGCGGGACCGACGGAATCAGCCTATTCATCGTCGACATGGATGATCCCGGGATCGATGTGTCGCCAATCCCCAAGCACGGTATCAACTACTCGAAGTCCTGTGAGGTCTTCATTGAGGACGTTCGCGTCCCTGCGGAGAACTTGCTGGGCGAAGAAGACGAGGGCTGGTGGGCGCTGGTCGATATGCTGAATCCGGAGCGGATCGGCTTCGCGGCCGCCGGGACCGGCATCGGCAAACTGGCTGCGGACACGGCTATCGAGTACACCAACGACCGTGAGGTGTTCGGTGCGCCCGTGGGCAGCCATCAGGCCGTCTCGTTCCCCATCACGCAGGCCTACGCGAAGATGGAGACGGCCGCGCTGATGCGTGAAAAGGCATCCTGGCTCTACGACCAGGGTGAGGAGTGTGGCTACGAGACCAACGTGGCCAAGGCCACCGCCGTCAGCGCCGGCATCGAGGCCGTCAAGCAGTCGATGCAGGCCTTCGGCGGCTGGGGCTACGCCAAGGAGTACGACGTCGAGCGCTGGTGGCGCGAGGTCAACCTCACGCGTTTGGCACCAGTCTCCCAACAGATGGCCTACAACCACATCAGCCAGGAACTCGGCTTCCCCAAATCCTACTAATGTTCGGGAAAGTTCTCGTCGCCAACCGCGGCGAAATCGCCGTCCGCGTGATGGCCGCCTGCGAAGAGTTGGGCATCGAGACGGTCGCCGTTTACAGCGACGCCGACCGCAATAGCGGCCACGTCGACTACGCCGACGAAGCCTACAACGTCGGTCCCGCACCCGCCAGCGACTCCTACCTCGATCAGGAAGAGATCGTCGACGTCGCCCAGCGGGCCGGCGCGGACGCGATCCACCCCGGCTACGGCTTCCTCGCCGAAAACGCCGAGTTCGCCGCCCGAGTCGAAGCCGCCGACGACCTCACCTGGGTCGGCCCGCCAAGCGACGCCATGGAGACGCTGGGCGAGAAGACGAAAGCCCGGACGGTGATGCAGGAGGCCGACGTGCCGGTCGTCCCCGGGACGACCGATCCTGTCGACGATCCTGCGGAAGTACGCGAACTCGGCGAAGAGTACGGCTATCCCATCGCCATCAAGGCCGAGGGTGGCGGTGGCGGCCGCGGCATGAAGATCGTCCGCAGTGAGTCCGAGGTCGACGACGCGCTCGAAAGCGCCCAGCGCGAGGGCGAAGCGTACTTCGACAACGATTCGGTCTACGTCGAGAAGTACCTCGAAGCTCCCAAACACATCGAAGTGCAGGTGCTCGCGGACGAACACGGCAACGTTCGCCACCTAGGCGAGCGTGACTGCTCGCTCCAGCGCCGCCACCAGAAAGTTATCGAGGAAGCACCCAGTCCGGCACTGGACGCTGAGTTGCGCGAGGAGATCGGCGAGGCTGCTCGCCAGGGCGTCAGTGAAGCCGGCTACACCAACGCCGGCACGGTGGAGTTCCTCGTCGAGGACGGCGAGTTCTACTTCATGGAGGTCAACACCCGCATCCAGGTCGAACACACCGTCACCGAAGAGGTGACCGGCATCGACATCGTACGCTGGCAGCTCCGGGTCGCCGCGGGCGAGGAACTGGACTTCGCACAAGAGGACGTGTCGATCGATGGCCACTCCGTCGAGTACCGCATCAACGCCGAGAATCCGGCCGACGACTTCGCACCCACGCCGGGCCCGCTGAATACGTACAGGCCGCCCGCGAGTATCGGCGTTCGCCTCGACCACGCGGTCGGACAGGGCGACGACATCGGCGGCGACTACGACTCGATGATCGCGAAACTCATCGTCGACGGTGAGGACCGCGAGCACTGTCTCGAACGCTCCAAGCGCGCACTCGAACACTTCCAGGTCGAGGGCGTCCACACGACGATCCCCTTCCACCGGCTGATGCTCGACGACGAGACGTTCGTCAGTGGTGAACATACCACGAAGTACCTCGATCAGGACCTCGACGAGGCGGACCTCGACGACGCTGTCGAGCAGTGGGGGTCCGAGCCGGACGCCGTCACTACCGGAAACGCAGCCGAGACAGCTGCACTCGCAGTCGAAGTCGACGGCAAACGGTTCGACGTCGTCGTCGAAGACGGACTCCCGCAAGCTCCAGCTGGCGGGTCCAGCGGCGGAAGTTCCGGCGGGTCCTCCGGCGGCGGCAGTCCGGACGTGGCAGCGGCCGGTGCGATCACCGCCGAGATGCAGGGCACCATCCTCTCGGTCGAAGTCGCGGAAGGCGACGAGATCGCACAGGGCGACGTCGTTTGCGTACTGGAAGCGATGAAGATGGAAAACGACGTGGTCGCGTCCACGAGCGGGACCGTCTCGTCGGTCCCGATCGCGGAGGGTGAAAGCGTCGACATGGGTGACACCCTCGTTACACTGGAGTGAATACAGATGCGAATCAAAGTCTCAGACGACACGACGGAATCGGAAGCCCAGGCCATCGCCGAAGCACTGGCGACGCACTTCGAGGACGACGTGATCCTCGTGGTCGACAGCGGCGAAGAGGTTGGCAGCGCAACCTACGACGGTGACGAGCGTGACGTGGCCACAGCGCGGGCAGAGGACGATCTGGGCCCGACCGAGCGCGAGGAGAGCCTGATTGAGGAGATCGAGGAGATCCTCGAAGGTGGTCCCGAGAAGTATAAGGAACAGTTGCCCGAGGAGGGCAAACTCTTCGTTCGGGACCGGGTCGACCTGTGGTTCGGCGACGACTTCCTGTTCGAGGACGGAACGTTCGCGGAGTTCGACTCCGACGACCAGCTCCCGGCCGACGGGCTCATCACCGGGGCCGCGGAGTTCGAGGGCCGGGACCTGCACTTCATGGCCAACGACTACACGGTCAAACGCGGGTCGATGGCCTCCAAGGGCGTCGAGAAGTTCCTGCGGATGCAACAACGGGCTCTGAAAACGGGACGGCCCGTCCTCTACCTGATGGATTCTTCGGGCGGCCGGATCGACCAGCAGACGGGCTTTTTCGCCAACCGCGAGGGCATCGGGAAGTATTACTACAACCACTCAATGCTCTCGGGTCGGGTGCCACAGATCTGTGTGCTGTACGGGCCATCTATTGCCGGTGCGGCCTACACCCCAGTGTTCGCGGACTTCACCGTCATGGTCCGAGGTATGAGCGCGATGGCGATCGCCAGTCCCCGGATGGTCGAAATGGTCACCGGCGAGGAGATCAGCCTCGAAGACTTGGGTGGCCCTGATGTCCACGCCCAGTATTCAGGGAGCGCGGACCTCGTCGCCGACGACGAAGAACACGCACGCGAACTCGTCGCCAAACTCATCGGCTACCTGCCCGACAACGCCGACGAGGACCCACCACAGACCAGCGGCGCTGCGCCGAAGCTCTCCCCGGAGGGTATCGATGCCGTCGTTCCCCAGGAGCCGAACAAGGGTTACGATATGTTCGACGTGATCGACCGGGTCGTCGACGCCGGGTCCACGCTCGAACTGCGACCCGAATACGGCAAGGAGATCATCACCTCGTTTGCCCGGATCGACGGCCGACCCATAGGGATCGTCGCGAACCAGCCCAACCACCGGGCCGGTGCGATCTTCCCTGACGCCGCCGAGAAGGCGGCTCAGTTCATCTGGACCTGCGACGCCTACAACATCCCGCTGTTGTATCTCTGTGACACCCCCGGCTTCATGGCCGGCTCCGGCGTCGAGAAGGAGGGGATCCTCGAACAGGGCAAGAAGATGATCTACGCCACGTCCTCAGCGACGGTTCCCAAACAGTCCGTCGTCGTCAGGAAGGCCTACGGCGCGGGCATCTACGCGATGTCCGGCCCGGCCTACGACCCCGAATCGACCCTCGGCCTGCCCAGCGGCGAGATCGCGATCATGGGGCCGGAAGCGGCGATCAACGCCGTCTACGCCCGGAAGCTCTCGGAGATCGATGACGAAGAAGAACGCGCAAAACGCGAACAGGAACTCCGCGAGGAGTACCGCGAGGACATCGACATCCACCGAATGGCCAGCGAGGTCGTCATTGACGAGATCGTCCCGCCAAGCGATCTCCGAGAAGAGCTGTCGAACCGCTTCGCGTTCTACGAGACCGTCGAGAAGGACCTGCCGGACAAGAAACACGGCACGATTCTCTAACACACGAGAGAGACAATGACAGGGAAGTACTACGAGGAGTTCGAGGTCGGCGAGACCATCGAACACGGGAAACGCCGGACGGTTAGCGAGAGCGACAACCAGCAGTTCTGCGACATGACGATGAACCAGCAGCCGCTGCACCTTGACGCCGAGTTCGCGGCCGACACCGAGTTCGGCGAGCGACTGGTCAACGGCCTCTACACGATGAGTCTGGCCGTCGGGCTGACGATTCCGGACACAACCGACGGGACCATCGTCGCGAACCTCTCGTACGACAACGTCGAACACCCGAATCCCCTCTTCCACGGCGACACGATCCGCGTCCAGTCGACCGTGACCGACAAGCGCGAGACCAGCGACGGCGAACGCGGCATCGTCACAATGCACGTCGAGGTGTATAAGGTGAACAGCGACGAGGAACAACTCGTCTGTGAGTTCGACCGCACCGCACTCTCACTGAAACGCGAACACACCGAGTAACAGCTTCCCGAATTCAGAATTTTAGTATCATGACAGACTCGATTGCGGAGATGGACGAGATCGTCCACGAGCCGAGCCAGGAGTTCGTCGAATCGACGAACGTCTGGGAGTTCATGCAGACCCACGACATCGATGACTACGAGGTACTGATCGAGCGGACCACGACCGATATTGACGGCGTGCCCGAGTCCGGCGTCGACTGGTTCTGGGACGAACTTGTCGACTACCTCGGGATCGAGTTCTACGAGGACTACGACCAGATTCGTAATGACACGGACGGCCCGCAGTTCACCGACTGGTACCCCGGCGGGAAGCTCAACATCGCCCACAACGTCGTGGACCGCCACGCCGCCCCGGACAACGAGCGCCGGAACAAGGTCGCCACCATCTGGGAGGGCGAAGACGGCGAGATTCGAGAGGTCACCTACCACGAACTCCAGCGACAGGCCAACCAGGTCGCCAACGCGCTCGAAGCACGCGGCATCGAGACCGGCGACACCGTCGGCCTCTACATGCCGATGGTCCCCGAGGTCGTCTCGATCCTCTACGGCTGTTTCAAGATCGGTGCCATCGCCGTCCCCATCTTCTCGGGCTTCGGCGTCGACGCCACCGCCACCCGTATCGAGGACCCCGAGTGTTCGGTTCTGGTGACCGGCGACGGCTTCCTCCGGCGGGGCGATCCGGTCACGCTCAAAGAGACCGCCGACGAGGCCATCGCGCAGGCCGACACTGACGTGGAGTCGGTGATCGTCTACGACCGTCTGGGGGCGAGCGACCCGGACACGGACCTCTCGATTCCGATGACCGACGGCCGCGACGAGTGGTGGGCCGACGCCGTCGCCACCCAGTCCGACGAGTACGACACCAAATCCCTCCCCAGCGACCAGGAGTCGATGCTGCTGTATTCGTCGGGGACCACCGGCAAACCGAAGGGGATCGTCCACACGCACGCCGGCGTCCAGACGCAAACGGCCAAGGAACTCTACTTCGGGTTCGACGTGAAACCCGCCGACCGCTTCTTCTGGGTCTCGGATATCGGCTGGATGATGGGGCCGTGGACTCTGATCGGGAACCACACCTTCGGCGGGACCATCTTCATGTACGAGGGCGCACCGGACTACCCCGAGCCCGACCGGTTCTGGGAGATGATCGACCGCCACGACCTCACCCAGTTCGGCATCTCGCCCACCGCCATCCGCGCGCTCCGCAAGCAGGGCGACGAGTGGGTCGAGGGCCACGACCTCTCCAGCCTGCGTCTGCTGGGCTCGACGGGCGAGCCCTGGGACCCCGAGTCCTGGCAGTGGTTCCACGAGACCGTCGGCGGCGGCGACACCCCCATCATCAACATCTCCGGCGGGACCGAGATCTGTGGCTGCTTTCTCATGCCGATGCCGATCAACGATCTCAAGCCCTGCACCCTCGGCGGGCCGGGGCTGGGCATGGACATCGACATCGTCGATTCCGACGGGAACTCGATCGAAGACACCCACGAACGGGGCTATCTGGTCGCCCGGGACTCCTGTCCCTGATGACCAAATCCCTCTGGAGCGGCGACGAACGCTACCTCAACGAGTACTGGTCGACCTGGGACGATCTGTGGGACCACGGCGACTGGGCCCAGAAGGACGAAGACGGCTTCTGGTTCCTCCACGGCCGCGCCGACGACGCGCTGAACGTGGCCGGCCGGAAGGTCGGCCCCGCCGAGGTCGAGGGGGCGGCGATGGACCACGCCGCCGTCAACCAGGCCGCCGCCATCGGGGCCGACGACGACACCACCGGCACCGCCGTCGTCCTCTACGTGATCGTCGAAGACGGGTTCGAGGCCGGTGACGACCTCCGCGAGGAGATCCGCGAGCAGGTCGGCGCTGAACTCGGCAAGCCGTTCCGCCCCCGGGAGGTCCTGTTCGTCGAGGCGTTCCCGAAGACCCAGTCGGGCAAGATCATCCGCCGGGCCGTCCAGGCGACCTACGAGGGCGAAGACCTGGGTGACATGAGTAGCATCGAGAACCCCGCGGCGCTGGAGGCCATCGAGAACGCGCGGTAGGTGTATCCCTACTGCCGATCGGCTTCGCGGGCACGTTCGAGGATGCGTTCGGCCTGCGAGATGAGCGGCGCGTCGATCATCTCCCCGTCGACCTTGAAAACGCCGGCATCGGTCTCGTTATCGGCCTTGACGACGCGTTCGGCCCATTCGATCTCCTCATCACTGGGCGTGAACGCATCGTTGATGACCGGGACCTGATCGGGGTGGATCGCCATCTTCCCGTCGTAGCCGAGCTGGGCGGCGAACTCCGTCGCTTCGCGGAGCCCCTCCTGATCGCCGTAGTCCGGGTAAATCGTGTCGATCGCGTCGATACCGGCGGCGCTAGCTGCGACGACGACTCGCTCGCGTGCATAGAGCACCTCGGTCCCGTCACTAGTGCGACTCGCACCGAGGTCTGCTGCCAGATCCTCCGCTCCAAATAGGAGTGCATCGGTGGGATCGGCGGCAGCAATCTCGTCGGCATTGAGGACGCCTGCAGCGGATTCGACCAGCGCGAGCACAGGGAGCTCTACGTCGCGCTCTTCGAGCTGTTGTGCCAGCGAGGAGACGTCTCCAGCGGAACCTGTCTTCGGTAGCATAACACTGTCTGGAATCGATCCGGATAGTACCACGTCAAGGTCGGTGGCGGCTCCGGATCCCGCAGGATTGACGCGAACACAGATGTGATTCTCTGACCGAACATCTGCGAGTACCGTCCGGACGGATTCACGCGCCTGCTGCTTATCGTTTGGTGCAACCGCATCCTCGAGATCGAAGACCACGACATCCGCCGTACTACCGGCCGCTTTACGCATTAGCTTTGGTTCGTCACCCGGTGCGAACAGAACACTTCGTCGGACCATATCCGACCTTCTATCGCCTGACGATAAGAGGTTATGACACGTGGCGAGCGGACGCCCCACTCCTTCTCAGTAGTTGCTGATAGTAGCCAAGATAGTCTGTGACTTAGGCAACAGCTTCCGTTTGATCCGAGACCACGTCCCAGTCATCGGGCGAAAGAACTGTGCCACCGAAGTCGCCTGCTTCGGGGTAGGCCGTCGTCACGACGTACTCGGTCCGGTCGCTGAGGTAGTCCACGAGCGTCTGGAGATGTTCGCTGGCGAGACCCCCAATATCGTCCAGCAACATACACGGCACTCGGTCGGCGACGCTGAAGGCTTCATAGCCAGCGAGGGCAGCGATGAAGCCGACGAGCTCGACCTCACCCTCGGACATGGCGTCGACGGTGATTTCCCGGCCATCGCGAGCAATGATGAGTTCGAGGTCAGATGTTTCGCCGGTGTCTGGGTCAACGTGCTTTTCGAGCCGTGCACTCTCGAAGCTGGGATCGAATTTCTCGACGACATCTTCGAGCGCGTGATCGAACGCCTCGCGAGCGGTTGCGATCACATGCTCGCGACGGGCTCGCAGCGATTGGATTTCCTGGCTCAACTCATCGATCTGAGCCTGCAGGTCATCACGCTGAGCGGCCTCGTCTTCGAGCTCTGACTTCACTGTGCGACGCTGTTCGAGCGTTGCCTCCGTTCGGGCGATCTCCTGTTCCAGCGTACTGCGGCGGTCGTCCGTTTCCTCGACCTGCGATTCCAGTTCGTCGACTCGGTCCATCACCTCTTCAAGATCCGAGCGAGCCTCTTCGAGTTCGTCTTGAGATTCACTGAGCGTCGACCGAAGCGAGGACAGGTCCTCTTCGAGTGATTGCTTTTCCTGGCGCTGCTGTCGGATCTCCTTCTGTCGCTCCTTGAGGTCGCTGACCTCAGTTTTGAGCGTCGACCGTTGCTCCCGTCGCTCAGAAATGGCCTCGCTCAGTGCATCGATCTGGGCCTGAATATCGTCGCGTGTCGTCTCGTGGCCACAGACCCAGCAGGAGAGCTGGTCGGTGTCGATCTGGCGGTCGACGTCGGCTACAAGGTCGAGATGACCTTCCTCTAACACTCGCTCGTTCGTATTGTACAGTGTTTCGAGCGTCTCGATTTCCCCGGAGAGTTCGCGAACACTCTGTTGCTTGTCCTTGAGTTGGACTTTCAAATCGGGGGCTGATGGTACGTCGATGGCGTCCAGTGCTGCCTCTTTGTCTTCGATCTGAGATTCCAGTGACTCGATTTTGGCTTCGAGCCGGGACACCCGCTGTTGGGCGCGTTCTCGCTGACGACGGGCGTCTGCGAGGTCGTCTTCCAGTGCCTCTTGGTCACCGGAGTCGGACTCGTCGCCATCGATTTCGGCGAGTTCATCTTCTAGTTCCTCGAGTTTGGATTCGAGTGACGTGATCTCCTCGGTTTTGGCGGTCAGTTTCTCGGCCGCCCGTTCAGCGTCTTCGAGGTCCGATTCGGCGGCTCGACGCTGTTCCTGGAGTGACTGGATCTGCTCGCTGATGTTCTCCTGTTCGAGTGGCCGAATCAGATGTGGCGTGAGGTCTGCACCATCGCGGACAGCAGTCCGGATGGCGTTGTCCTCATCGAGAAACGCGAACAGTTCGGCACAGATCTGGTCCTGTTCATCGGTTAGATACGGCGTCCCTGACCGAGAGACGGTCCCTGCACTCTGTTGGAGCGTGACTTGATATTCGTCATCGGGTGTCTGCAGGTGGACGGAGCCCTTTGACTCTCCGTCAGTGAGCGTGGTCGCGGAGACCTCGCCCCCGAGGACCGTCCGGATCGCAGTAATCAGGGATGTTTTGCCCTGCCAGTTCGAGGCCTGGACTGCGTTGATTCCTGGGTGGATCATTGCTGTCCCGTCGCGAATCCCCGCGATATTGGATATCTCCAGCTGCCACGTCATCTACTTCAGTAGAACGTGGTGTGGGTTCTTAACTTCTGTAGGATTATCATCGGCTAGGGGACTGGGTTCACGCTAAGAAGCTGGAGACGACTTCGACAGAACTCGCGTCCGGTGCAATATCGAGATCGTTGTGAGTGGCACAGACATAGCCCTGTTCAACAGCAGTCTCCACAGGGACACGCGTGGGACAGTGATCACAGCGGAGGGAGGCCGAGAATTCGAGTTCGGCGTTCTCGTAGCCGGCCAGCCGGTCTTTGTTACTGAGCGTTCGGAGTGATTTGGTCACGCGGTCCCGGAAGTTCTCTTTGGCGAGGTCGATCCCGTCGCGCTCCCAGTCGGTGTCGGTATTATCGTCATCGTCGCTGCCTTTCTCGGCGTCAATACACTCGCTGAAATGCCGATAAATCGTGCTGTAGGAGACGAAATCGTCAGTCATCGTCTCGACGTCAATCCCCTCGGCTTCGAGTTCGCTCACGAGCTCGGCGCGTTTGTGGTCAGGAATGTCGTCGTCAGCAAGCACTTCGTATTCGGCGTCGATTTTGTACTCGGGATCCGGCCGCCCGTTCCTCTGATAGTAGAGCGTGAGAATCTGCTTGTTGAACCAGTGTTCAAGGTCGTTGATGCCGAGTTCGTCGTGGCCGTTCTCGCCACGCCACTTCGCGACGAGTGTGCTGTCCATCTCCTCTTTGTCGAACTCGTACTTGTTGATCATCTCGCCGGTCTTGCAGCAGAATCTCTGTCGCATGAGTAGGAAGCCTGTAGGGAATCGATTGAATTCCGAGAAGTATAAATTCGACTCTCTCACCGGTTGACGACCGACGAGGGGTCGATCCAGTCGCTGGTACAGTTCTGTTCGAGGAGAACCCACTGCTGTTCTGGATTCTCTTCTCCTGTGTCACGAAGGCGAACGATGATGTCAAACGCAGTCTCCAGTTGACCGTCGTCGAACCTATCGAGTAGCGTTTCCAGTGAATTCCGGTAGATCAAGTGTGTCATGGCGTGGAATTCCTTGCTGAGGTTACGAATTGGGGTGAGAGTCTCGACCACTGTGTCGGGATCCGTTGTCTCGAGAAGGGAAGTAATCTCGATACCGACCCGGATGGTTCCGGGGTCAGCGTTGTTTGGACTGGCGTTCAGCCACAGCGCGCGACTGAGCCGATTGCGGACTGTCTCGAGATCTGGATCGCCGAGCCCGAGCGAGTGATGGCTCATATTATCTGCTGGATCGAAGCCAGCATCAGCAAGGCGGTCCTCAAATGCGGGTTCGCCGTCGGGACTACCGACGACTGGCGTCCGACCGAGCGCTGGGTCGCCAAATAACTGCGAGCTCATGTGAGCAAACGAGCTGTCGTCGACGGCGCCGACAACGAGAATCGCACTGCCGTCCGTTTCGAGACTGGTGAGCCCACTTCGAAACTCGTCCTGCGAACAGGGGTCAAAGTCATTCAAAAGCATAGGCCAGTAGATTGATGATTTTCTCTGCCCGTCCCAGTGCGTTCTGGGAGTTCTCTACCCACCTATGCAGATGCGATCTACTTACTATTTTTTCTTCCTAGGCACCTTCACACTCAATTGTTGTGCGGGACCGCGCGCAGCGACGCGAGCACGGTGGACCGCCGCGAGGCGCGTGCGCCGCGCCGAGCGCAGCGCCCCGTCGGCGCGTGGATCTGGTCCGTGCGCGCGGTGAGGCGGCCCCGCCGCCGGCGCGTGCGCTGAGGTCCTTTCTGTGGATAGCAGAGAGGCACCGGTGAAAACCCTCTCGCCGCTACGGCTAGCGATTCTGTCGCCGAGCCTCAGAACGTCCCGCGGAAGCGGGCGTTAGCATCGTCAGCCAGATCGAACGTCTGAACGTCGCCGAGCGAACGCACTCGCGCAGGTTGCCCACGCCGGGCCCGGATCAGCGTCGCGCCGTAGGCTTCACAGCGGGCACACACATGTCGTTCGACGGTCGTGTCGTACTCCCGGCGGGACTTCGAGACGACGGCGTCACCGCGGCCACAGGCGCGACAGGCAGCGCCGTCGTGACGTGAGGCATCGCGCGGCTCGGCCTGCTGTTCAAGTAGGGTGAGAATCAGTCGAAATTCGAGATCCGACTCGAGACTGGCGGGCAGTGCGTCCGTCTGCTGGGTGTCGCTGGACATGGTTGAACTCCTCCACTCTGCTTGGGGGACACAAACGAACGCTTACGATCTGTTGGATCGCAGCTACTCGTCGACGGCAATTATGGATCCAGATACACTGTACACTCGGAGATCATTCGATCAGTGAATGTCGTCGTGATTTCACCTTGCGGATTGACGACCGCTCGATCTTTGATCGTCGCCACGACCCACGGTGAACAGTACGAAGTCTTCTGTGGGTTCTGTCCGGTAATCCAACCGCTACCGACTTCGTAATTAGCTGGCAGATCACTCGTCGTCAACGCTGCACAAATGTACTCCTGCCCCGGATACGGGAGTGAATCTGCAGCCAGCACGAGCCACAGGCGTGGATTCGATCCTTGTCTGAACGGGTCCGGTGCCCAGAAAACGTCTCCCTTCTGGAAGGCGCTACTACTCACGATCTTGTCGTGGATCGACCGCGTGGGCCTGCCACTCGTCGTAGTCGAAAGCCTCCTCTTCGTAACTGGCTGCGACGGCACCCGCGTGGTCAGCTGCATCATCAAGGCTCTGGGTGTGATCGCTTATTCGCCAGTATTTGCCCCGGTGGTCAACCCGTCCCGACTTCCGCAGTCGGACGAGTGTCGGGCCGACAGAGCCCCGGGTCACATCTGTCTCTTCAGCGATCTCGCTCTGTGTGAATGCCTGATCAGGATTTGCTTCCAAAAACGAGAGAATCTTGTGCGGATTTGTCCCGGGGGTAGGCTCGTCGGCCTCCTCATCAATATTCTCGAAGCGATCTGTGCTGATGGGCATATGTATTAGTATGTATTGGATGTACTAAGCCGTTGTGTTCAGAGTTCGAGTTCCTCTTCAACTGTCACCCACGTTTCGCCGGTAAGCATACAGTCGGCACACTTGCTGTGGCGCTGGTACTCTTCAAGAGTGTCGAACAGGTCTCGACATCCGAAACATCGGATCTTGCTCCTCGACGTCGACGTGCTGGTACTCATAGTTCCCTCGCCCGTCTGGGAAGGACAAACGTCGGGAGGCAACACCCGGCCAACCGGGTCAACAGTGCCGGTCAATCCAGGCGCAGAACGCCTCGAAGTCGTTTGCGCCTGCTTGGTCTGCGATCTGTCGGAGCGTGCCGATGTTCACCCGATCGTGGGCGGGTACGACCACCGTTCGCGGTTCGGTGTCGTGGTTGTCTGGCGGTTGCCACCGAAGGATGAGGTGGTCACCGTTCGTCCGAACGTGAGTGAAATTCCCCTCGTTAACCAGAACGCTGTAGATGTCTCTCCCGGAGAAGTCACGTGTCACCATCGAACTCACCAAATCTTACTGCAGAACCGAGGGAAGGTCACCGCTCGATTCGTTCTCTGCCGGATCGACACCAAGGGCTCGAAGTTCGTCATCGGACGGTTCCTCGCCGGCGCCGTGGTAACCGGCGAGGGCTTCGTCCAAGTTCTCGAGGGCTTCCTCACGGGTGCGACCCTGGCTGGCGACGCCAGTCGCGATGTCGACAGCCGTCCAGCCGTCCTGACCTTCGGGTCGGGTCAGCCTGATCTCCTCGCTATCGTCGCCGGAACTCATGTGAATAGACATTCGTTGGTCCTCCGTAAGTGTTTGTTGCAGGTCCCAGAAGGGGGACTCGCACCCCCTGGAGAGAACAAACGCTCCCCGAGAGTCGGTTCGCGGAAGCCGTTAACCAACACCGCGACCTAACACGTCCGAAAATGCGGTTCTGCGTGCCAAATGTTGGTTAAACGCTACTGATTTGGATCAACCGGATCGATCAGCTGCAGGTCCGGATCTGCATCACCGATCCCACGGAGGGCGATCTGATCGTCGCCAAGGACTGCTCGGGCCTTCGCAAGGGTGTCACGCGTTCCGGGAGATGTTCCGTTCCAAAACGCGAGGACTGCGTCTGCACGCTGGACGATCCTCGTGTTCCGCCGAGGGCCAGCAGCCTCGCCGTAGGTGTCCCAGTCTGGTTCGAGGACGGTCAGGGGAATGTTCCCGACGTCGGCCAGCGCTGCGGCGGCGGTGTCGACACCATCGGCGCCACCGGAGACGACTTCAGCGACTGGCCAGCCGGTGTCCAGAAGTGCTTGGCCGACGGCTTCGACACAGCGGACGGGTGCTTGCTCGAACGGGAACGACCGCGAACCGACGATGGCGACCGACAGGCCGTCTTGTTCGGTGATCTGGACGCCGTGCCACGACCGAGAAGGTGCTGTTGTAGACATACCTTGTTGCTCCGAGCGGGACCGACTCCCCCTCACTTTCCCGGGGGACACAAACCCGCGCGGTCAGGAATCGAGGGATTTGATATCGACGAGTGGCTGCATCGACAGCGAGAGTGCTTCGATGACGGCGGTCTGGATCTCGTCGGTGAAGCACTTCAGCGCCGGACCAGTCCGAACGGTCCAGGTGGGTGTTTCGTACTCGACGGGGACGATGTCGAGCGTCAAGAGCTCCTGCGTCCCTTCGGTCACGACGACGGTGACGGTGGTGCCTTCACAGAAAGCCTCGTCGAGTGGCCAGCTATACTTGGCTTCTGCCTCGAACGGCGGCGTTGCGTCCGGGCCAGTGTCAGTCAGACACTCGTCGCGAACGGGAACATCGTCGAGGTCATCGATGTCCTGAGGCCAAGCCGGGTCGAACTGGTCAGCGGGCGACACGCGCGCTTCGTCGGGAGCCTCAGTCATTCAAGAACTCCTCCAGCCAGCTGGAAAAGACAAACACACCTGACGACCGCTTTCAGGCTGTCATTGAACAGTTCCCACGGTAATTGATTTCAAGAGCACGGAGGGCGAATCTCCTGCTCAGTGTAGCCACCTTTTTCATCGTCGGGTAACCTCGCTCCGCTCGGTCACCACTCCTCGAAAAACGTGGGCGAAAAAGGCTGAAGCCTCACTCCGTTCGCGCGGATGCTCGTGTTCAGTTCGCACTCTCTACTGAGCGAATCGGGGGTGCGGAGAAAAGCTATGTGAACCGTTGTAAGACGCCCTCAAGTACTACAGTTGGTAGTCGGGAAAGGTTCTTATGCGGGAACCCCCTCAGTTAGAACAGAATCAACTGGAGGCACCTACGATGACATTTCAAGAACAACTCCGCTCGATAGAAGAGCGGTACGACGTAAGTGAGAGCGAACATGCCCGGGAGCTTGGGCGCATTGTCGCGGACCTTCAGGATTAGCGCGGTTATTCTGCCTCTTCTAAGAACGAGACGAACTCACCTTTCCCATTACCGTCGGTACTGACCAGTTCGTCGTGTCCGGCACGTGTGACGGATTCAGTGAGGAAGTCCGTACAGAGTTCGGTGTGCGCATCCCCATAGTGCGCCAACGCTTCTGAACGCGTGAAATCGAGGTCATACTCTGCAAGACTGATCTCGATGCCATTCTTCCGTACAACGGTGTCACATCCCCACTCAGAGAGTAACGAGAACGCCGTCGTATTCCGGCGAACCGTGAGAAGCCGCTTCGATTCGGAAATATACTCGTTGACCCACGTCTTCCAGTCGTACGCTTCGGTCGCAAAGTCTGGAAATGAGAACCCGGTTTCGATGCTTTCCAGGTACCACTGTGCCATACTGATTGAAGTCCGGTGGTTCGCATTAGGTAGGGCGTGTTTCAGAATCAGCGTGGACATCAGCTGCCCTGCGACATCGACAGCAGTGCCGGTCCAGTCGACGCGAGCGATAGCATCGGGGATCCGGTCTAGTTCAATCTGCTTGTAGATCTCGAGCTTCGCTTCCTCTTCCAACTCTTTTTCCTCGACAATCTCCTCGAATATCTGGAGCAACCGCACTGTAATCGTCCGATCCTGCGGTGACATCTCATCAAGTACGTCTTCAAACTCCCCGTCAAGATCCTCGACAGTACCGCTCGCCCCACGATTTGTATACAGCACAAAGAATTCCTCACCGAGATCGTGGTGCTCGATAATCGCGTCTTTCCCAGCAGTCGTTATCTCATCCCTGTCTTGCGCGACATACGCGAGGGAATAGTGAGAATCATCGGGATGATGGTAATAGACACGGGCAGTCATCCAATCAAGGTAGGCAACAGACCGAATTAAAACACACTACATCCAGTGGTGGTCGAACACGTTCAGCAGGACTACTGACACGCGCATTATCTATACTGTCCAAATGTATATGGCGGAAGATGAGTATGAGAACCGGTGAATGACGCCTTAGACTGCTTAGAAATGGACGTTGAGATGTTCCCGGCACCCCCTCTTGTGCTGTTAGGGACCGCGCGCAGCGACGCGAGCACGGTGGACCGCCGTGAGGCGCGCGATGCGCCGAGCGCAGCGCTCCGTCGTCCCCGCGAGTGACGCCTGGAGCGAGCGGGGGCTCGACAGACGCCTGCGTCTGTCGGTGGCGCCGCGCGCTGTACGAGACGCCTGTCCAGCCGGCCAGCCACCACGGGTGACGGCAAAAAAAGGGCGGCGGGTCGTCAGCCGTCGAACCGTTCAAGCGCTCGGTCGACGTCCACCGTTTCGACCCACGCGTGGGTGTCTGATTCGACATCCCAGGGTGCCACCGACGGATCGTCGCTTGCCTGCCCCGTCCGGTGCATCGGCCCATCACCGCGTTCCTCGATGGTGATGTCCGTGTGCTGACCAGTGATGGCCAGGCAGGCCTTCCCGTTCCACTCGTTGACCATCACCTCTTCCAGCCGGACTCGGTCACCCACGCGGAGGGTGGGCATCCCGTTGGACTGGTGGGACTTCGACCAGTAGACGAACTTCCGCCGTTCGCCTTCGTCGTCTTCCAGGTATCCCGCCTGGAACTGGCCGACCGCCGGCGTCTCGAAGAGGTAGTCGACCTCGGCTTCGACCGTCGTCTTCCAGGTGGTGAAGACGTCGATTTCATCGAACGTTTCTGCCACATCGAACAGCCGCTGGAGCGCCCGTTTGACCCCGAGTGCTCCGTCGAAGGCGTCAGCCCCATCGAGGACGCGCTGTGCAACCAGCTTCGCGAGGCCAGCCCGCCCCAGCTGGATGTCGTCGCCCATCTCGTCTGCCAGTGAGGACGCCACCTGGTTGACCGCCGCGAGTTCGTCTTGTTGCAGCCACCCACGGGGATCGGCCTGCTCCTGGGGATCCACGTCGGGACGCTCGTCGGCCGTCGTCTGCTGGTAGGTCGTGTCAACCCCACTCTGCACTCTGGAGGATGCCGCCCGCTCGAGGCCGGCCGCATCTGCATCACGAGCGACCTCGCGATGGCGCTCCATTTCGGCTTCCCGGCTGACCCGCCGTTCCTGCTGGGCGAGCGTTTCACCGTGTCGGCGATCCCGACCAACCGCCGGATCACGCGTCCAGTCGTAGTCGTTCTGACGCTCGTAGTAGTTTCCACGCGAGTCGATCCCTTTGTTCGGTCTGAAGTCCAGCTCGTCGCCAGCCTGCGTTTCGGCGACGTCTTCCAGAATGTGTTCCGGCCCACTGACCTTGTCGGCCAGCGACACCGTCATCTGTTCCTCACGCGGATCGCGCTCCTTCTCCGCCAGTGCGCCTTTTTCAGTCGTCGATGCCTTTTTGTGCGAATGGTTGTTACCGTACATTGTAGTAACCCTGAAGGCGCTCACGCGCCCGACACCGCGATGCTACTACATCGCGGATTTCCTCGACGTCACGTCCAACAGACCCATCTGTGCGCTCTCGCTCGCGCCTTCGCGAGCGCCCCCTGGGCGCGAGCGAGAGCGCGCCTGAGAAGCGGACCCCTTTCCAGCACCGCGCGCCGTCCTGCCGAGCGGTGCGTGGCCGACCGTGGGGAGGCCACGGGCTAGCGAGCGGGGAGCACCGCGACCCGCGAGCAGCGAGGCAGGGCTCGGAAGACGAACGGAGTGAGTCTTCCGGCGACCTGGCCGGAGCGAGCGTCCATCGGGATAAGCCCGCTCGTGTCCGGCCCGGACTGCAGGTCCGTGTCCAGTGTGACTGTCGTCGAGGCAAACTCGCGTCAGCGAGGACAACTCGGCGGCACAAAGCACTGGAACGCGAAAGCCTGCGAGGGGCGCAACCGACGGGCTTACCCGATGGCGTCGAGGGCACATTCATTTTAGCCCGGAACGGGCGCTCGCGGTGCGGAGAGCGCCCGCACGCCCGGAATGGTCGGTCGCGAGCGACGCGGAGGCCGGTAAGCGGCGAGCGGGGCGAACCGTTGGGACACACCAGTCTTCTGAGTGAGTCTCCCGGCCGATCGAATCGGGCCCCTGGCGGACTGTGAGGGCGAGCCCGGGTCGCGTGGTGGCAGTAGTCTCTCTGCGGGCCCTATCTCGAGTGCTGGCGGCTGACCGAGAGATATCCCGTCAGAGAGACCGCGACCCGGGCGAGGGCTCACGGAGTGTTCGACACCACCGACGTTCACATCGGAATCGGAGTCCTCCCAGTGGGACTCCTTCCAGTGCCGTCTCCGGTCGGGGCAGGGTCTGTTGGTCACCAGTCCTCACGAGCGAGCGAGGGACAAGCTGGGAACGATCGAGAGCCAAAAGGAATCGAGCTACCGAAACATCATCAGACTGCAATTAGTCAGCTGTTACCGGCGACCAGGTCCTCAATGAACCGGAACCCGTTCACGAACGTCACCGAGTCCCCGTACCCTTCACTCGCGAGCACGGTCTCGGCCCCCTCGCCGGCCGCGATATCGGTCGTGTAAATATAGACCTCGGTTACCGTCCCCGCGCTGAGATGCTGGGCAGCGAGGGCGGCGAGGGCGGCGTCCGCACGCTCGACCTCGTCGGCAGGGCGCTCGTCTGCGTTCGCGATGTACCGCTGGACCCCGTCCATCACTCGCGAGACAACCGGTTCGGAGAACTCGAGCGGCGCCGCAACCGTCGCCCAGCCCTTGTCGATCGCGGCGTCGACGGTTCGGTGGAAATCCAACGGGTGACAGATTCTAGCGTGGATCGGTAAGTACAGACGAGCAACCGAACCCCTGAAAAGGGAAAAGTAGTAGCTTCAGACTGAGAAAACGCGAGTGAGTCGTTTATAACCAGATACCCAATCCAAAGGTATGACTCGAAATGAGAGAGAAGAGTCGAGTCGGTTGGTGAGTACAGACACAAAGATAACGGCAGTCTTTGTGGTTCTTGGATTAGCTCTCTGGTATGGCTCAACGACAGTGACTGAGAGCCGACCCATTCAGTTTGCTCTCCTTCTCGGAGTCGGTATTATTGTTCCGACCCTGATCAACGAACTGCGAGACTAGTAAACTAACTATGGTTTCTGAGTATGCAAATTACTGAAAAGGCAATACAGAGGTGTGCGTAGAAACACAGTAATTCGCTCAGACAAAGGAGCGAACAAGTTCGTACGCTGTTCTAGCATAAAGGGAGGATCTAACCACCAAGGCGGGCGGTCAAGGCAAGAACGCACAGCGAGTCGAATCTTATTGTGTCGAGCGGAGCGCTCTCGTTGCCGTGGAGTTCGCTGTGCGTTCGGACCTTCCACTGGACGCACCTCCGATGGAGCTTACATCGGACGTACCCCCGTCACCTACTCCATTTTCGGTCGCAGCAGATCCTGGATTAAGTCCTTGATCCGACTCTCATCGGCAAGATTGTCGAGTACGGTCTCAGCTTTGATCTCCAGTTCGTAGCGGTTGGTCTTCCCAAGCCCCTGGCCACGGCCCTTCGTCGTCTTTGCCAAGATACCCGAATCAGCAAGATCGTTGAGCTTGTCGCGGAATCGGCGTTCAGAGATGTCCTTGGCGTCGATATGCTCACAGAACACTTCGTACAGCGAGTACAGATCCTTCGTCTCCGGCAACTTAGTGCCGGTTACTGTCGCGTGCGTCACGGTCAAAAGCGCCAGCGCACGTTGGAGCGGGAGTGACTTAATCCCGCGCTCGACGGCAGCCCGCTCAAGATACTCGTGGGCGTTGCGGACGTGCTGCTCGGTGACCTCAGATTCGCCCTCATCGTCGGCGAACCGACAGGCACGGAACAGCAGCTTGATTGCCTCACGAGCGTCACCGGAGTCCTGAGCGGCGAGCGCACTGGTGAGTGGGATGGCATCGTCAGTGAGCACGTCGCTCTCGAGTGTTTGCCACGGCTCGTCCTCATCGTCGATGTCGGTGTCACGAAGGGCACCGGCCGCGCGCCGAGCCAAGATGTCTCTGAGTTGGTTGGCGTCGTATGGTGCGAACTCGATTTCGTCCTCGCCGAGCGAGGAGCGGACGTCGGCGTCTAGGCTCTCGCGGAACTGGAGGTCATTCGTGATGCCGATAATCGAGAGTCGGACGTCGTCGGGTTCGGCGCGAGGGAGCTCGTAGAGGATGTAGTCATCGGTGCCGATGGCGTCGATCTCGTCGAGGATGACGATCACCGTGCCGCCGATCGCCTCGAGTTCGTCGATAATCATCGACAGCAGCGTCTTCTTCTGGTAGCCGCTTGGGAGTTCCTCGCCTGGCCCGTAGCGTTTTTCTCGGAGTGCCTTCAGGAGATGCGTCATTACGTGGTAGCTCTTGTCCATCCCCTTGCAGCGGACGTGGACGACGTGGAGGTCGAGGCCGTTGTCGTTCGCGAAGGACTGCAGTTGGTTCGTCTTTAGTTTGACGCCGACGGTCTTTCCCTGGCCCGTCGGGCCGAACACAAACGCGTTCAGCGGCGTCGAACCCATCGCTGCCGGCTTCAGTGTCGAGTGGAGTTGGTTCAGTTCCCCTTCTCGCTCGGGGAGCGAGTCGGGTTGGTACGTCTGGGTGTTTGGGTTGAGTCGATCTAAGTCGACGAAGATCGAGTCTTCATCCCCGAACGAACGCATTGAGGCAATGTGTGGGTTGGTGGGTCATAACCCTGTCGTCCGAGTGGTACGGTGACGTCCGCGTTACGGGGGTGCGTCTAGTGTAAGCTGGTGGTGGTGTGGTATCAGATCAGATCGATCAGACCCGGGGGACGGGGGTGCGTCCAATGTAAGAGTGGAACGATAGGGACAGAGAATCCATCACACGTCAGATCTAACTTTGGCCAGGGGAAGGCTTATTACACCACTACTCAAACAATATCTGTACTCCGCAAGACTTTGCGGTGTAGGTAGGTGTTGGTTGCTGGTTGTGAAAGTCGGACTAGAGCTTCGTGAGTTTACATTGGACATACCCCCGTCCCCCGGGAGGTAGCGGAAACAGTAGTCTCTCTGTTTAAGCCGAGAGCATCAACAGCCGTGTCCTCGATCAACTCTTCCAACACGGAAACCGTCACAGCCGGGGGACTCCTCGATGTAGCGCGTCCAGTATGTCGCGAGGTCAGCAGGGTTACAGCGTACGTACAGTTGCACGGGCCTTACAGATGCTCGAGTTCGACCTGGAATCGCGGGAGCGCTGCAAGCGGGATTCCTCCAGAACGGTCACCCATGGTCAGGTATTCGTGCAAGACTGCCTCCAGTGTCCCGTCAGTCGAGCTCGTCCGGATCCGGCAGATCGACCTCGACACCCTCTCCGGGGTGTTCGAACTCGTCGGGGTCGATGGCATCCCAGTCGGTCTGTTCGGCTGGGGTTTGCTCTTGCTCCATCGACGCCGTCCTTTCTTGCTGGTCGCGATCGAGTCGGTCCTCGATCCGATCCAGTTGAGCACTGATCTCGGTGACAGTCTGCATCCGTCGCTCGAGTGCGGTCAGCTGATCGGCGACGGTTGCCAGGTCGTTTTCGATTGTCTGGATTTCCTCCATGGAGGAGTCTGCGTTGAGAAGATGCGCAGCAGCCAAGCTAATCAGAATCCGGAGTGTCGTCGCTTTGTTCGTCGAGAAGGTATCCCCCACGGCGTCGACAAACGTCTGTTCCGTTGGGGAGAGACGGGTTGCATAGGTTGTCCCCTCTCCAGTCTCGTTGCCAGTCGGTGACGATGGGGACTCGTACTGTTCTAGTATGTCCTCGGCAGCGGCGATGATCGCTTCGACATTCGCATCGCCGTCGCTAACACTATCGATGTCGCTGGTATACTGATCCATCGATATTCTTACCATCTCTGCCCGCCCTCAAATAAATTTCTCTCCACCTACACGAACCGTCAGCTCAACCTCTCTTGTTCCCTCCTTCCTCCCACGCTATGACGGGAACCCTGTTCTCTCTCAGCCGTCTGATATGCCAGATCGCTGGCTGCTCTCTGAACCCCCTGTTTCGTCTGGTTCTCCTCCAGTTCTACCGCCTATATCACTCTATACCATCGAACAGTCGAGGCAATCCAGCAGAGAAGGAGGAATCTGCAGAGGGTCGCTAATAGATGTTACATCCGTAACCGGCAGTCCAAGCTATATTTACAGAACCGGGATATATGCCCGAATACGTAGAGCCGTATTGCGGTTTTTGCTGTAAACAGCATTTTCGAGCGAAAATAGAGGCTGTTTTCGAAATGAGGAGGATAGAGCGAAAACCACACTAAGGGATGGGGGTAGAATTGTTTACAGTGGTGTAAACAATCTCCCTTTCAGAAGGGTGTTGAAATCACCGTTGTCTTGCGGTTCTATCGTGTTTACGTCTGGATTTCATATCATAATACTGTGGGAAATGTGGAGTCAGGCGGAGCGAAAAGAGAACAGCTGCGGTTTGAAATTGATTTGGCTAGGCTACTGGTCGGACGTTGAATCGGGATTGTTGAACCGGCTATTCCCGACCGTCCTATCAAGGATGATACCAAATCCAGTAACCGAATCTAATCCTGAACCGGTCACGGATTGCTCGGTGATGCCCTCGTAACTCTGGACATCCCGTGCCGGGCGGTCGTCGACATGACCTTCTTCTTCAAGAATATCCAAGAGATGGTGAGCCGCTTTTTGACTCTCGAGAACCCAGATTGCTTTTGCGTCGTTTGTCCCACAGAACTCCGCGAGTTTCTCGTAGTCATCAATGACATCGCCACGCCGAAGTGGCGTTTCCGGCCGATCCGGAATCGATGTTTCAACCTCCATCACACGGTGCTCCTTCTGAGGATGAGTCGCGATGAGATCGAAGGTACCAGCTGTGTCATCGCCACCAATGTACGTCTTCACGGAGAAGCCGCGATTCGAGTAGATTCGCTCAAGAAGTGAGACTACCACCTTGTGGCGAGGACTTTCACGCGGATCACCCTGTTCTGTCCCCCAGACGATCTCGTAGTCGTCGAACACCGCTAGGGCTTTGTTCGTCGGCCAGTAGTACGTGTAGCGGTTCGCCAGTTGCACCTCTCGCAGATACTCGTCGTCGACGAGGTCATCAGCGATCCCCCGTCGATCAAACTCACGGGTTGCCATCGGCTCTCCACGCTGGTAGAATGACAGATCATCGTTCCAGTAGTCGACCACATCCTGCAAGAATGTCAGCTCCTGGTTGGTTAATGCGTCTGGGGACCGCTCTTCTGGATTTTCTCCGTTACTATCGCTCTTATTAGCCGTCGACGATCCATTGTCGGTCACATCCGCAGACGACCCATTGCCGAGGTTGTTCAGCTGCGTGAGCCGATTCGCCGTCTGCTCGGGCGAGATACAGTACTTCTGCCGAGTCTTAGCCCGGGTTGCCTCAGACATCGGTCGAATCGCCGAGTCCGTTTCAGCATGTCCCGGTGGTAGCGGCAGCGGTTCCAGCGTCATGATCTCTGGCTGTTGTTCCTGGAAG
Source organism: Halorientalis persicus (assembly GCF_900110215.1). Classification (GTDB taxonomy): domain Archaea; phylum Halobacteriota; class Halobacteria; order Halobacteriales; family Haloarculaceae; genus Halorientalis; species Halorientalis persica. The sequence goes on from NZ_FOCX01000013.1 coordinate 69,618, forward strand.
CCAGTCGGTGGCAACTGAGCGATGAACTGTCCCTCGGGAAGCCCCTGGATGAAGTCACGGATCTCATCTCTGTCCAGCCCACCGTGGAAGAGACTGTCCGGCAGGTCATCGTCGGTCGAGACGTTGCCGATGATCTTGGTGTTGATGTTGTTCAGGACCTCCGTGTACACCGACCGGTTCTTGTGCGGATCGTCGCCGAGGACCTGGGCGGGATACTGCATGACCAGCCCCAGACTCAGGTCGAACTCACGGCCTTCCGGGAGTAGCTTGTTGTGGACGATGTTGCTCCGGGCCAACGGCGCGCTCTCTTCGATGAGACAGTTGACGACGTAGTCGTCCCGATTCGGTGTCTGGAGGCTCTTGATCGCAGTCCACAGATGGCTCAGGAACAGCACGTTGAACATCTGGGAGGCATCGTCACGAAGCTCCCCAGTGTCGATCACCACCACCTTGTTGCTGTGGAGAATCTCTCGCAGATCGAGAACGTTCTCGTCCTCGGCGTACCAACCGCGATTGTGGTCCCACTCGGGCTTGTAATCGAGCATCCGCCAGATGAAGTCCCGGTCGTTCAGCTTCGAGATCCGGTTCGTGACGGCGCCGGCTGTCTTCTTGAACTGGCGATCGTTCTTCTCGGTGTGGCGTTGCAGTGATGCCGCCACCGTAGGCGATGAGGTCTCTGGAACACTCTTGTGCATCTCGTACTCCAGAGCCATGTCGTAGAGATCCGAGATAGGGAACGCATCACCGCCCACACGGGTTTCCTCGAGGCGAGCCTGATCCGGGTCGGGATACTCGGCCCGCTCCTCCTCGAACAGCGTTCGGATGAACGCTTTCAGCACGTCGTTCCCGACCCACGCCTGCTCGACTTTCTCCTCACCGACGGCGAACCTGAGGACTTCGTAGAAGTGGTCGATCGTATCCTGGATTGCAGATTCACGGGAGCGGCCAGCCTGATAGATCAGCGGCCGGAGGTCGAAGAACGGTAGGCCCGGGACCTCCTGGTCATCTTCGGGGATCTTGATGTACTCGACGTCGTCGAGGTCGTCGAAGATGTACCGATGACTTCGCAGGTAGTTGTCGCACATATCTCCGCCCTTGGAATCGAGCAGGAACGTCGGACCAGAGAGCTCATCGTGGGCGGTCAGCAGATCGTTGATGCCGGCGACGGTTTTCCCGCTCCCCGTGGAGCCGGCCCGGAGGTAGTGCCGAGTGAGTGTCTCAGCATCGAGATGGATCGCCTCACGCTGAGTGACTTGATTCCGCCATTCAGCCACGGATTCGAGTGCTTCCTGGCCTGTGGACTCGTTGGGACTGTCGACGACAGTGGCGGCTTTCCCGATACACATCCCCTTGTCGAAGGCCTGGAAGACCTCCTCGTCGGGCGTCGTCAGCGGGGAGTGAGCAGCCGGCCCACCGCCCGAAGCACCTCGGGAGGCTTTGGGGAGTGAGTCGATCGTCGGGACCGTCACGAAATTCGCGAGTTCGTTCGCGTTCGCGACGAGCATGGGCTTGCTCTTCCAGAACGCCTCGAAGTGGGTCGGCCGAGTCAACTCGTGGTTGAGCAGGCGCTGGTACTCACTATCATCTTGTCCCAGGTACTCACCTTCAACTTGGTAGAATGACCCAGACAGCTGGCTGAAGGAAGACTCCGCATCCCGGATCACCTTCTCATCACTCGAGGCACACCGGATCGAGACGTTGAAACTCGTCTGCGGGTCCTTGTTGTTGAGCTGGGCCATCCGCGTCGCTTTGTGCCGGGACTGATCCTCTGGCCCTTGTTCGGCAGAGCCGACTTCTTCGGCCGGCGTGTCGTTGCGGTGGCGGCTCCGCTGTTCGTGTTCAGAGACGCCGACCAGCCGGTCAAGGAAAGTCTGGATGAAAAAGCCGAACCCGGAGGTGACGCCCATCTTGAGGTTCCGTTTCTGGCTTTCAGCCTTTCGTGTCCAGTCGACACGGGGCTCGAACACCGCCTGGAACAACCACTCTTCCTCGGTCGTGATCGCGGTTTCGAGCAGATCCGACAGTGGGGACCGGTCGGTGCTGTCGTCGTCGAACTCGGACAGCAGCATCATCCAGTCGTGGCGTTTCTGCTCTTTGCCGACCCACCGACAGAGGTGGGGCGTCTCCTCGAAACACTCTGAGAGAGCAACATCGTCGGTGTCGAAGCGGTAGTTCGACGGGTACTGGCTGGTCGTCTTGCTGTGGAGTTGATCGAGGTCGTCCTCTTGATCGATCCCGAGATAGAATTGGAATCGCTGGTGGCCGGCGGGCTTGTGAATCAGGAACTCGAAAGAGTTGACCGGCTCGACGAAGTCGAGATGGTTTTCGAGGCCGAGCGGGAGTTCGCGACCGTCACCCATCGCGTGCAGTCCGCGGAGCTGGCTGGTGATGGTCTGCGGGGAGAGTTCACTCCGGACGGGTGTGATCTCGATATACTCACGGGCCTGGGTTTCTGCGGTGGCTTCAATCGCGTCACTCCCAGTCTGTGTATCGACACTCGGGTCCTGCGTCTGTGAGTCGTCGGAACTGGTGTCTGAGGAGGTGCTGTCGTTTTCGTCCTCAGACTGGGACTCACCAGTTGGCTCGAACGGGATCGAGTCCGACCCTGACGGAGAGCGGTCCTGAAGCGGTGAGGAATTGAGCGAACTGCCAGGTCGAGAGAGACGAGAGGCTGCTAACTCGGTCCGATCCGTGTCGTCGACCGGATCTGGACGCTGATCAGTGTTCTGAGAATCTCGAGACGGCTTACTGTCTGGAGAGTCGTCGCTATCGGACATCTGCAGCTATCGGTTGCAGCGCCAACAGGTTATTATTTTTGACTGGATATTCCAAGAATGAAAGATGCCACTGGACGACTGTGGTCAATCATACCCATCAGAGAGATGCCGGATTGGACTACCTCTGATCCCCAAACACTTTAGACCATAGTTCGCGTACTATGCACTATGTCAAACGCTTCAACACCCATCCAACCGCCGGACGCAGGACACACTGCTCACCGGTTTTTCGTCATCCAAGAGCTACTGGGCACACCTGAACTCGCACGTTTCTACACTGATCTCCTGATTCATTCCCCATCGACGGTCACCGCAGTCCGTGACCGCCAGGGATTCTCCAAGAGTACCGCCTACAAATACGCGAATACACTTGCCGAGATGGGTATAGCGGACGAACTGGACAAGTATGAAAACGGCTCCACACTCTGGCGTGCCGACCCTGTGAGTGGCGACTGGACAGACGAAACGACCCTCGAACTCGGCCCTGCCATCATTGCAGTCTACGGTGCGACCAGTGTTGATGATGACCTCGAGCTATTCGTCGACCGCCACGGGAAAGCCGCACTCGCACCCGCGATCATGGCTACGATCACCTATCTCCAGGGAGAGACAACGCGCCGTGGTGTCGCGGACGAACTAGGTGTGCCTGCTGTAGAGGCTATCGCGGTCACACAGGCAATCGAGCGAATACTTGCGGTGGTGAAACCCTATGACCCAACCCTAAGCGAGGTCACGTTCGCGGTGGACGTTCACGACCGTGCGATCGATCAGGGACCATACCAGCGAACCGATGAGTGAGGAGCATCCCTCGCCATTCCCGACAGCCTTTATTCTGGATACGAGTTTTCTCCGGACGGTTGGTGGGACAGAGACCGACCCATATCAAACATTCATTCAGCACGTCAAATCGAAGCATGTTGACCTGTATCTGACGCCGGGTGTCGTGGAAGAACTCGCGGAGCAACGTGGATACATCAGCATCGACTGGGTCGACCGAGCAGACACGACCGAGTGGATCACTCTTATCGACTCTGTAGAGCCAGGGGTCCGGGTTCACGATGGGCCGCGTGCTGGCGAGATTATGGATCGTGTCCACGAGCGGCTGGCGAAGTTTGAGCAAACAGACCCTGACAAATTGCGTAAGACTGATTCAGAACTTCCAGCAGCGGCTGTAATGCTTTTGGGATCAACAGCGCATGATTCAATTGGGATACTGATCGACGATCGGAATGCTGAGCGGTCGATTTCAGGTGTGCTTGACAATACGTACTATGAGGGGCGAATTCGAGTGTTCAGTATCTGGGATGCGATAGAGTACATGGAACAGGATACTGCATAGGATGTACTGATCAGTTGGGTACGATAAGTATAGAGCGTGAAGTCAGCACACCGTTACTACTTCTCACAGAAAGCCTATCCCTATTTGAGAACGACCGTGAATCGTGCAACTCGGTCCGACCCTCGTTGAACATCCACTGCTCGGTGTTACTTTCGCGTTGACGGTAGTCATCTTTGTCGGGAATCTTTTCGCACTGGGTTACTGGGCCCGTGCGGAGGCTACGGCACGTGACGGGTCGGTACTCGGGACGTTCATGTACCTCGCTACAGGTATCGGGTTGGTCAACTACGTCTGGGTCCGCTACGTCCAGAACAACTGGGAACCACGCACACAGCCAGCCGACCGACGCGAACGGTTGGTCACCGCCTACTCGATGGCCCTCCTCCTAGCGTTCGTGGTCGGCGCGCTCGTCACGCCACCAGACCCGTTCACACAGGTCCTTGCTCTTCCGCCGCTGTTTGCGGGCTCGTTCGTCATCTCATACCTGTTCGTCATGCGAGAATCGGTCAGCAAGAGTGACGATACCGCTGATTAAACGTGTGGAGTTCTTGCGGCGTAGAGCTATTTCAGTCGTAAATTGGGAGATGCGATACTTGCGACTGAATTTTTCAGTTTCTGAATATATACAGTTCGACGTAATACAGCGGTCGTCTGTACTGACCAATCCGATTGCGCCAAATCTGAGCGAATTCTTCTGCAAGATACGCAGGCCCATTCTATCGGGTAGTTCAATTGCAAGCCCACGAAAACAGCGCCCCCTATATCAGGCCTGCCCCGATTTCCGGTTCGGCTTGAACATGAGCTTGTACCACATCAGGAACAGCAGTAGTGCGGCCCACTCAACGACCAGCAACACCTGGTGGATCATCCCAGAGATCCAGCGATACAGATCGCCCGACCGCTCCAACATGAAGATCCGGACGTAGTGGCTGGTGTAGGCCTTTTCGTAGAACGTACTGGCTCCGGACATCGGGTCAGTGCCCTCGAACCCAACGGTCACGAGCGCGGTCGTCGATTGCACAGTCGCCCATCCACTCGCGTTCGTCGTGACAGTACTCGTTTTCGCCCCGTCGACGGCGAGTTTTGCCCCACTAATCCCAGTCGACGTATCGGGATCGAACAGTCGGACGTGGACGGTTTTCCCGTCGTTTTGCATCTTGATCTTGGATTCCTGGTAGGTGATATGCTTGACCGTCGTCTGGATACTGTTCCCAAAGATGTCCTCAGCGTTGGCCTGCAGGTTCTGCAGCTGGGCATCCGTCATGTAGGTCTTGCCAGCGTAGCGGGTGTAGAGCGGCGTCTCCCCCTTCCGGTTCACAACCCCCGGTGGAAGCGAGCGATCTGAGATGTTCGTCGACGACGTGCGCTTGTCGACTTGGTATCGGAGGCGACCGCGCTTCGACCAGTTCCCCAGCGCCGCGTAGTCCCGGTACAGATGGGCTGCCTCTTTCTTTCCCACTGGATGACCGAAGGTCGTCGGAACTGTCTTCTTGCGATCTCCGACAAACTTCGTAATCGAGTCGTACAACGACACGGGGTAGAATCGCCAGGGACCATATATCGTCTCGGATTTCTTCGATCCACTCGGTGAGAGTCGAATCTGACCGAGTGGCTGTCCGGACAAATCCTGCGTCCCATTGATCGTGATGTAGAGTTCATTCGTCGGTTCCCGATCAATCGCATGGACAGTCACCGACAATTCATCGGGCTGTGCGACCGAGACCCCAGTGCTATCGGCAACAATCGATTTGGTGCCAATCGTCTCGCTATAGCTCTCTGAGACACAGTCCGGGTGCTCTCCGTCTTTCCCCCATCGCCGTTGGAGCGTCACCTCGACCCGGTGGGATACCTGCAGCGTACCGCTCTGTGGATTGCCAAAGTTGAACGTCGCTCTCCTGCCCCGCCGTTCATCGCCACCCAGTGAGACACGCTTGGTTACCTTCGTGTCGACGATGGACAGCTGCTCCCATTTGCGGACATCGTAATACTCGGTCCTGGTCGTGGTGTTGTTTGTTCCTGGGAGAGAAACTCGTTTTGTGACCTTGCATTCGTCCTCGAGTGTCGTTTCCCAATTTGATGGGTTGATCAGTCGGAAATCCGACGGTGCCAAAACCGTAACATCGTCTGGGCTGACGATGAATTGTCCGTCCAGAAATGCCCCTGGCGACGTTCGGGCGATGCCAGCCCATTGGTTTTTCAGGACGGTAATATTCCGCTCTGAGAAATTACTGTGGAACTTGATCTTTCCACCGCCGTCGAACCAATTCGTCCCAATCGAATTGCCAGCTGGGCGTTTGGCGATTCGCGGCTTCGTGTCGAACTCGGACACGGCCTTGCTGTTGCGACTCTCGTAAGAGACCGTCTTCCCCTTGTTCACCTCGACCGCCCACGGGTTCACGATCCGCGGATCGGAGCCGCCCGTAATCAGGGCGTTCCGAGTCGGGAGCCACCCGTTCCGTGGCTCAGATTTCCCCAGCGCATAATAGCCGTTCACTACCTCATGATTCACACCGGCTGTCCTGACCGTCTTGTTCGTCATGTTCCTCGCCGAGACGATGGCAGTCTCGTCAGGCTTGACCCACTTATCTTCATAGGGGATGTGGATATCCGTCGAGAGCTGTTTCCGAAAGCCGTCTGTCCGGGGCGCGAGCGCGTTGATCTTCCCGTTCGGCAACCCCGTTGTCTCGAACGAGAACGGTGGGATCCCGGCGGAGACATTGTAGGTGTTGGCTCCATTCGGGCCGTAGTCGGTGAACGGGATCATCGTCTCATTCCGCGCTGGATCGCTGTCAGCCGACGCGAGGATCTTGAACGGCCCCGAAGAGCTGGCCGAAGCAGCAGTGTTAGTTGTACTATTCGAGGAGTCCGTGTTGATCGCGGGCTGTGGGGGCGTCGTCAGCGCTGTTGCCGGCACGGTCGCGACGAACGTCTGGAGGACGAGGCAGGATACGACTGCAACGATGATGAGGCTACGAGCGACGGATCGACGAGCATATTGTGTCATTGGGAGAGTGTTCTCGGAAGCGGCTGGCTACGTGCGGACGGTCATGCTCTGTACTCCGGACTGTTGCATCAGGGGATCATGTAGTAGATTATCGACAGCAGGGTTCCTGGGGCCAGACCAATGATAGCCATGATCGACCCGGTGAACGCGAGCCACTTGCCCCACCCGCGTTTCTGACTGCCATGGTGGCTGGTGAAATACGCGATCACACCCAGAATCACACAGGTGAATCCGAACAGTTTGAAGATAGTTGCCAGCTGGGCGGGGAATCGGACGGCCTCTTCGATCGCCTTCACTCCGGACGCGAGTATCAAAGTAAGTCTCGGCGGGATCATCGTACTGGAAGAGAGTGAAAGAGTCTGTTTTCGTGGAGAGAGAAATTGGATGGTGAGTTCGCCTCTCAGGGACCACCGACGTTGGTGATGAACTTCAGGACGGAGATGAAGATCCCGAACCCGAAGTAGAAGACGATCATTCCAGCACCACCGCCGAAGAGCCACATTCCATACTGGGCGCGGGAAGAACTCTTCCGAGCACTCCACCAGAGAACGGCCCCCGCAACAATCGCGATGAATCCGACGTACTTCAGCACCATCATGGCGAGCGAGTGGACGTTCGAGAGCATCGATGAGAGACCGTCCTTGCCCGCATCACAGTTGTCCGTATTACTCGGGTCGCAGTTAGACTGTGCTGCACCTGGCTGAACGAAGATTGTACTCAGTAGTGCCACGGCTAGCACTACAAGCAGGGCTTTCTTACCGAATGACATCGGCAGATTAGACAACCATTCGAAGGGTCTTAATTATTGTCTTTTTCAGGCCGAATGCAACCGAACTCGGTAGTCTGTTACAACCCGAGGAAGCCAAACCGTCCGGAGTCGTCATCGTCATCAGCTGGTTGCTCGGACTCACTGAACGGTTGCTCGTGAGCAGTGTCCTCGACATCGAGGGCAGCCTCCAGCCGGTCGATCCGTTGCTGAAGGCGCGTAATCTCCTCTTCTTGCTGTTCGGCTTTCTTTTTCCAGTGTTTCATGAGCTGTTCGTTGCGATCAACCTCACCCTCGAGTTCCTGGATCCGGCCGGCGATCTGCTCGACCCATGGCGGGACACTCCCCTGGAAGTCGAGGATCTGGGTATACCAGTCCTCGAAGTACTGGGTTGTGGTGGTACGGGAAGCACCAGTGTCGTCACGCCGTCGGGACTCCGACGTCGATTGGTTCGTGTCGGTGGGGTCCCGATCTTGGGTGTGATCGCGTGACTCTGCTTGCGATCCTCGGACCACCGGATCACGACGGTTGCTCTCCGTAGGTGGCGTTTGGTCCGGTTCTGTCTGGTTAGATTGTGTCGTCGACGAGGAACGGTCTTCCGCAGGGCTGTCCTGGTGTCCACCTGCCGACCGAACGGGCGAACTGCCGTCGACAGACTGCGATTCCGACCGGTGGCTCTGTGACTGTGCGTTTTGCTCCTGTTCATCGTCCAGATCGAGATTTGAGTGGTCGAAGGTATCGGTCACGTGGCCGAGGGCTTTGCTGATCGTCTTCTGGCCGTAGGTCTCGGTCCCACGGTCTGCATCCCATTTGTCGCGCATCAATCCGGACTGGCGGAAGATCGTATCCATCCGGTGGGGATCTTTGTCTGTCCAGAACGCGAGCATCGAGCAAAATGCCATATCGGCCTCGGACTGACTCTCGTACCGGCCTTTCCAGTTCCCCTCCCAGAGTTGTTGGAACTTCTCTCCATTGGCTGCGTTCAGGGCATGCTGGACGAGAGCCGCGTTCGTCCGGGAAAGCCCTGGTACCGATGCTGATTCGTTGCTGGTGTCCGCTGTTGATGCTGGTTCACCGTTTTGTGCAGACGCTTTCCCGTTCCCACTGGGTCCCGTTGGGGTGTCACCGTTGGACGAGAGGACTGCGCCACCGGCCTTCGCCTTGGGGCCGTTCCCCTTACCGTTGGTACTGGCCTCGTCCTCGAGCCAGCATGTGTCCATCGTGGTTTTCTCACCGATGTACTCGTCATAGACCGATTCGAGCGCTCGTTGACGCTCCTCGATGTCGCCGGCCCGATCTGGAAATGGAGCGCCGGAGACAGTGAAGTACCGCCCAGTTTCGTAGATCTCGATGTCATCCTTCCGATTTCGGTCACCCGGTATGTCCGCTTTGATCAAGACGTGCGCCCCGGTCCCCGACGGGCTAACCTCAGTATAGCTGTCGAGTGTCTGGATCACATCCGTCGCCCACGCGTCCGTCTCTCCTGATTCGGGTTCCCGGCAGTCATCGAGGTCAACGCCAACGTACGGATCCTCGTCTGTAAACACGAAGCCGATACCGTCGACGGCGTCACCCTGCATCGAGAACTGCAGAGCTTCTCGAAAACTAGTCCAGGTCGTGGGGTCGTCCGTCGATGCATGGCCCCCGGTTCCTGGTTCGACTGGGATTTTCGTTTCTTTGCCGTCCCGCGTTTTCGTCCGCCAGCAGATCCACTGATCGGTCTGGCGGAGTTCTGCGGGGACGTTCTCAGGGTTCCCCATCATACACTGTCAGAGGTGTTGAATAAACAGAGAGTCCCCGAGCACAAAGAGGTATGGGAACCGCGTCTCAGGTCTCGGTAATAACACTCAGATCGAAGTGCTCGCGTGTGAGCGCGTCGGCATTCTCCTTGGCCGCACTCCGCCGTGCATCGGCCACTAACTGCTCGAGGTCTGCGCCAGACACAGCCTCAAGCTCCTCGACCATCTCCCGCAATTCTGAGTCACGAAGGGCAGTGGGGACGTCTTCCAGCTGGGTTCGGAGAATCTGGAAACGCGCCTCGGCATCGGGCAGTGAAATCTCGACGTGCTTGTCGATCCGGCCGGGCCGCAGGACTGCCTCGTCCATCTGCTCTTTCCGGTTGGTCGTGAGCACGACGAAGAACTGCTGGTCGTCCTGGGAGAGCTTGTTCAGGAACGTGTTGGTCGTCTTCGCATCCTCACGATTCGTGGAGAGGCCATCGTCTCGACTCCCCAATAGCGACTCGGCCTCGTCGATGAACACGACGCCTTCCAGTTGCTGTGCTTCCTCAAACAGTCGGTTGACGAGGTCGGGCCCTTCGTTGATCCACTTGCTCGTCAGCTGGGACTGGCTCAGTTCGACGTAGGGCCGCTGGAGAGCGTTCGCGAGCGCCCGGGCGAACAGTGTCTTCCCCGTCCCCGGCGGACCGTGGAACAGAACGCCCTGATCGGGCGTGACACCGAAACGGTCGTAGCCAGCGCTGTCGTTGACGTATGGGGAAACCACGTCCTCTCGAAGTTCCTCTTTGACGGACTCGTAGCCGCCGACGTCGTCGAAGGTGGTTTCGGGTGGCTCTTGCCAGTCGAACTCGAGGTTTTCAGGGATCATCTGGGTCTTTTGTTCGTGGGTAGCGGTCGATTCGTCCGGGTGCTGATTCTCAACTCCGCCGTCGTGCATCTGTGGTGACAGCGTAGCCTGTGTGGACTCTGTAGTTCGGGTCGGCGACGAATCTGGCCGGGCCGAGGACGTTTCAGCACCGGGTGAAGCCGGTACTCGCTTTTTGTCTTTGACACCCTCAGCGGCCTGTGATCGCTGTAAGAACTCCGGTGGATAAGCAGCGATCAGCCATATCACTCCCCCGGGGTAAAGACTCAGCAGGAGGAGTTTTTCGTGGCTTAGCTGACCGATCAGCGGTAGGCTGCTAATTCCAGCGTAGCTGAAACTAGCGAAAGAGAAGAGGACTAATAATGACGCAAGGACCCCCACGTGAAACGGATTCCAGTTTGTGCTTGATTCAGGGATGTTAAGGGAGATAACTGAAACGAGAATGAAAATTACTGTAATAGCTTCTATAACAACTCCACCTTCCATCCAGATACTCTCAGCGCCTGATATCAAGAACCCAGCTATTGGGTACGATACTGCATAAACAAAAGCGGATTTCGTAGTATTGAGTATACCCTCCCAGAAGTCACTCGCCGTAGAGGGGATCTCGGGAGACAGCCATTGATCCAATCTCCATGTATCCCTACGGGCTTGAATCCAAACCAGTGACAAGACACAGAACCAGATCACGAACCACGCAAAGCCAACGGATTCATCCCACGTGATCGAGATACCAAGAATTCCCGGCATAAGAGACAGTGTCATAACAATCGTTTTGTGCTGTTCTTGTTCGAATATTTTTGTGAGGCCCAATTAAATATTAGGCTCCATCGGCCCCGCCGGCGTCCCCTGCGTCAGTGCCGTTCGTGGTGCTTTGGGTCCCGCTGTTTTGAGGCGAACCGGCACCGGCTCCATTTTGTTGGGTTTGCTTGCGGGTGTCCTTAGCGGTCGCCGCTTTCTCGACATCGCCCCGTGAGGCGGCCTGCCCATCATCACTGTGCTTCTGCTTCGCCCGATCGTGAGCCATGACGGGTGCATAACCGCCCATTCCATAGGCGCCTGCTCGGAGAGTGGCGGCTCCGGTTTTGGCGGTTGCCTTTCCGCCTTTCTTTCCGGCTTTCATGGACACCGCTGTCGCCGCTGCGGCCTTTTCAGCCGAGTGACTCCTCGTAGCTGCGATTTTGAAGTTTTTGACCAGCGCCTCGTGTCTATCTTCCATGTTCTCTTTTTTCCAGTCTCCATCACGGGTTTGATAGCGTATCTCGCCCGACGGTCTAACCTCAGCTTCCTTGTCGTATTTCGGTTCCTCGTCAAGAAGCCCGCGCTCATGGGCTTCACCGAGATCCACAGATTGGTCATCGACCTGCCCTTTCAGCCAGTCTGCATCTTCTTTGTACGATTGGGCAACGTTACTCGGGCGGCGGTTTTGGACTCTCTCGCCCATATCAGTTAGCACACTCTTGGCCGAACTAGCTCCACTGTAATCAGCGATTGTTGATTTCGCGCTTTCCTTCGCCCCAGCGGCCTGCACTGCAGCGTCGTCGAAGTAACTTGGCGGCCGACCTTTCCCCGCACTCTGGACGTCACCATCCATCTGATCGCCGAGATTACCGTTGTCGATAGCTGCACGGGGTGTCCCGCCACTCGAGGAGCCGCCGTTACTCGATCCGGATTTCCGCCGTGATCCACTCCCGCCGTTGCCACCACCGCCAGAGGCGCTCACAGCGCCGGCAGCAGAGCCACCGGCGTCCGCACCGGCAACCGCACCCTTTCCAGCGGCTGCGCCGGCGGCCGCGCCACCGGCAGCCATGGCGGCTGTCGTCGCCATGCCGACAGCCTTCCCGATGCCCATCGGCTGGCCGGCCCAGCTGATCGCTTTGAACACGATCGCGACGAGTACGAACGGAACCAGAACGACTAGCACCAGTTGTGTCCAATACCGCGTCGCACCACCACCAGCGCCAGCCTGGACGACGCCACCAGCCATGATGACCTTCATCGCTCGGAGCGCCACGGCAAGAAGCGGGCCTGCCAACAATGCGTATACTCCCATCCGGCCGACCTTGGCAGCGAATTTGTGGATATGGATGCCAAAGCCCCAGTCGGGGTACCACATGACTGCCCAGATCGGCGCTCCGAGGAACACAATATAGACGATGTACGTTCGCAAGGCGAGCGCGAAAATCGACAGCGGGGTCGCGATCATCATCAGGACCGCCGCCTGGAAGTAGGCCGCGATCAGCGCCATCGACCCGAACGTCGATTCGATGTTGAACTGGTTACTCCCCGGATTGAAATTCAGCTGAAACTGCTCCGGCGCGATCTGCATCGTCACTGCGTTCATCGCGTCAACGCCGAGACCGATCAGCGGTTTCGAGAGCGCGATGATCAACACGACGGAGGCAATCCGGAACCCCTGCCGCCAGAGGTGTGCTTTCTGTCGGTCTGCCCACGGCATGGACAGCAGGCCTACGACAATCATCAACGGGAACAGCGCCACGGCCAGTTTGAACGATGCTTGCCATGCGGCCACTGCCTTTGTGGAGGTGGCTGGGTTCACGATCTTCAGCAGCGGTGTGAGAGCAACCCCTGTCAGCTGGAAGAATCCCTCGAGAATCGATCTGATGAATCCCTGGAACGCCCCGAAGATCGCATCAGCAATATCGCCCGGGCCGGGAATCCCGATCAAAATGACGTAGTTGGCGGCGGTCACCAGCGGATTGGTCTCAATCATCGCTCTCACCCCCTTGGGTCTGCGATTCCAGATTTGCAGGCATCACATCAGCCTCGTTGGGTGACTCCGGCTCTGGATCGATCCCGTCCAACAGCGCTTCGTCGTCGACGGCCGACTGTGGCTGCACCGAGCCGGGATATCCGTTGTTCTCCATCCACCGCCGATCGCGTTCGCTGAGCATCCCCTCGTTCTGGAGGTACGTCCACGGGTCACGGTCGTCGTCGAGGATGTGGTGCTCGAACTCGCCGGAGTAGACGTCCAGCCACCGACGCCCGTGCTGGGACGTACTCAACAGACATTCGGAGTAGTCGGCATCCTCGCCACGAGTAGCGCGCTGAATATCGCGCACCTCGTCTTCGGAGAGCTCGAAGTAGTCGACGACCTCCGGTCCGACGTTCTCCTGATAGAACAGCTGCTTCACGTCGCAGTTGTCGTAGATTTCTCGCGTAGCGTCGTTTTTCAGGAACTCCTCGGCAGTCTGGCTGATGAGCGTCAGGCCGGCGCTGAAGTGGCGGCTGTGCCGGATGAACAGGTTGATCAGATCCCGCGCACCGTCCCGGCGGAGCAGGTAGTGCGCTTCCTCGAAGGTCACGTCAGTCTTCTTGTCCGACCGGCGAGCCTCGTCGTAGGCCCAATTCAGCATCGCGTGCATGATGATCGGCATCTCGCCCGTGTCTGCGAACGAACTCATGTCGAACACGACGAGGTCGTCGTCGAGGTCGATATTACTCGGGCCGTTGAGGTTGCTGTTGATATTCCACTGCTTGAGTGATTCGAGTTTGGGCTCTAACTGCCGGGCGATGGTCTGATAGCGTTCCGGCGGTGTCTGGAGGTTCGTCACTGCATCCAGCACCTCGCTCTCGACATCGTCGGCGTCGGTGTCGACCGTCAGCCCATCATCGTCGAACGTGACACCGAGCCTGTTCGGGATGATCTCCTTGAGTTCCTCGTCGGAAAGGCCACCGTTCGCGATGATCCCAACGCCTTCGATCACGTCGTCGATGATCGGGCTCTCCCGGTCGAACGTCTCGGGATCCGGCGTGATGCCTTGCTTGAGGTAGGCGTAGTAGATCGCATTCGAGATGACTCCCTCGTCGCCAGACGTCATCCCGTCGGTGTCTTTCTCGTCCAGATACGTGCCGAACAGTCTGACGACGTTCCGGAGTTTCAGCTTGAACGCACTCTCCTGCGTGGTCGCATCGTGAGCGGCCCGATCGATATCGAGCGGGTTGATCCGGTAGTCGCCACCGAATTTGATCACCGTGCCACCCAGCTGTTCCACGAAGTCGACGAAGTCATCGCCGAGCGGGTCGAAGATGATCGTCTTGAGGTCGTCGTCGACGAGGATCCGCCGCCAGAGCGCCATCTTCGTCGCGTAAGTCTTCCCCGATCCGACCTTGCCGCTGATGGCTTTCGAGTGGCCCGACAGCCCGTACCGATTGATGATCACTGGGCGGTTCGTGTTGTCGAAACCCAGCAGGATCCCGTTCTCGTCGTCGACGGCGGGCTCAACGAAATTGAAACACTGTGTCAGTGCCTCCAGTTGGACTGTGTTGTGGTTCTCGATCTCCGGGCTGGCCAGCGGGGCGACCGACGCCTGGGCGGCGTCTTGCTCGGCCTGAATCGGAGTCAGATCGAGCCCTTGCTGGCGGGCGCGGCGCTGGATCCGCTTGCTCGCTTCCTGCATCTCTTCGAGGGTCTGCCCACGAATCTCCACAAAGACCGAGACGTCAAAGAGCTTGGTCGTCCCCTTGACGAGTTCTCCGAGCAGGCGGTCGAGTTCCTCGGCTTCGTGCTCTTGTTCGTGCGTGTCCGTGCGGTTGCGGCGTTTCTTCCGCTGGATCGCGCTTTTCATCTGAGTCAGCCGCTTCTGGAGGCGCGATTTCACGTCCTCCGTCTCCCGTGGGTTGATCTGCATCGACAGGCGCACGTCCTCTGACGCGAGTGTCAGCGGCAAGAGCCACCCCGACGAGAGAAATCGCGGGAGTGATGATGCGGTAAGGATCTGGTAGAAGTCCCCATCTCGGGAGTGCCAGTTCGCCTCCTCGTCGATGACCTCTGGCGCGAGGACCGACCGATCGATCCGGCCCTTCTCCTCGTCGGTGGTGAACGTCGTGGCCAGCGTCGTCTCGTCCGTCGAGGCCAGCTGGTACGCGGCTTTTTCGATGGCGTCCTTATCGGGCTCCTGGCCGACGGCCTCGAGATACTCGATGGCCTCCTGCATCTCCTCGCCCGAGAGGTCGTCGATGGGGATGCGGCCGTCTTCGTCATCTCCGCCGTCCTCACCGCTGGGAGTCAGGAGTCGGTCGGTGAGCGAGGATGATGTCTGTGGGTCTGCAGTGGTATCGGCCGAGTCATCGTCACTTGGGCTTCGCCACGGGAGGACGACCTCAACGAACAGCGGCGTGCGCCAGACAAGTGCGGCGACAATACACGCCGAGACGACCGCAGCGATCGCACCGGCGAACAGCCCAGCGCGATACGCGGGCCACGAGGCGGTGATGAGGCGGGCCCCAGCATAGCGCTGGATGACGATACCGCTGATACCGACCACCATCCCAGCGACGCCGGCGCGGACTTTCGAGTGGCGGTACTGCCAGCTGGTCACGGCGACCATCAGCGCGGCGATGAGTGCGTTAGCCCCGACACCGAGGGCGATCAGTTCGGGTCGTGAGAGAGTGTATGGACCAATCATCGTAATCACTCGCTCGACTGGTGGGTGTTGACCTGATTGGGGCGTTGTGCCCCGTCTTTCTCGACATCCTCTGGCGGGGCGTGTTCTGTGAGCCAGCCATGATCCAGATTCTCTGGTGGCTCGTCACCCTTGTAGTAGTAATAGAGAATTTGCTTGATCTCGTTGGGGTCGTCTCGAATCTCCGGATCGACACCCGTTGGGGGGAGTGACGATGCCATGTTCTCTGCGCGCGAGCGGACCTCGCGAGCCAGCATATCGTGGTCAATTTCCTCTTCGTCCCCAGCTGGTCGGAGGCGACTCAGGAACCCACCGTCATCTTCGTCGGTGTCCTCAGCCATCGATTTCCTGACGGTGACGACGATGAAGTGCTGGCGGTCGCGGATATCAGCCATGGAGACGACGTTGTCGATCCAGTGGCGGTGCTGGGCGCGCCCATGACTCATCAGCGGGTGTTCGTCAGGGTCACGCGTCCGGTTGGCTTCTTCGAGGCGGTGGGTGTACTCGGAAGCGTCGTACGGCGTGGGCAGCGTGAGAATCTGGAAGGTTGACTGGGTGCCCATCAAGATGTCACTCCACGCTTCCAGGACTGCTTCTTTCTGGTCGTTGTCGAGAATGAGCCACGGGCGCGGGCCGATCTCGATAATCATCGAGACACTGTCCTCGGTGACGATGACGCCGTCGTCGCGGATGTACTCGAAGTCGAGATGGTCAGCAGTGTCGTCACTGCCGAGAAGGCGTTCGACCTGGGTTTCCTCCTCTGGCGTGTCGTCGCCGTCGGTGCGGGTTTTCCCCTCGTCGGTCGAGTGGAAGTAGCTTTCGTAGGTCACAGTATTTGATTCAGGGTGTGTCGGTTGCCAATGGTACGTTGCATCAGTATAGCGGATTTTGCACATCCCGAGGAGCCATCGGTGCGGGCGCTGGCAGGCAGGGGTTTTCACGAACACCAGGCCGCCGATGACGAACCCGGCGACGCCGAGCGGGCCATAGAATTGTACGGGGAGATTAAGCAGTAGCGTCGTGGTCGCTGGCGCAATCGGAATCGCAAAGGATTGAAGGAGTCGCTTGACGCTGAAGCCGCGAAATTTGCTCGTGAGGAGACTATCGGCAACTGGAACGCGTTCAGGCATTGTCGCTGATCATAGATTGAGTTGTGAACTGGTTTCGCGCGATCGGTAGACCTGCTCACGGCGTGGACAGCAGTCGTCGGGCAGCGGGTTGTGGCGCTGTCGTTCCGTTCGCAGTCTGGCGGTTTGCGGGGTTGACTGCCCGAATATGGTATCTCCACTACAGGTTTTCACCCCACCCCACTTTTATTTTTCTCTCTGAATGGACGTGTATCCAACTAGTCTACTAGTCCAACAGTCAGCTACAGCAGTGAGGGAAAGACAGCTGGCAGAAAGGCGAGTATGATCCCGCTCATCGAGCCGAGAATTAGTCCCACACCAGTCTTGAGACTGGTACGGGCGCTTCGGCTGACTCTACCCGTCGACGGTGAGATGCCGTAGAGTGCAGCGCCCCAGGCGATGAGTGCCTGCCCAGCGATGGCGGCGACCTTCGAGAGAACATCCGCCGCCTGGTAGAGCGACTGCTCGGCCCCTTGGCTAGCAACCTGCGTCCCGCGGATGCCAGGAGCGAACATCGCCTGTGATGTCGACGGGATCGGCCCCGAACCGGCGACGATGAAGCCAAGGACCGCGTAAACCGTCCCCAGCGCAAAGTACACGACAAGCGCGCCAGCACCGCCACAGAGTATTCCTAACCCTCGACGGCGCCGTCGGGTGTTTGTTCCTGTTCCCCAGTAGATCGCACCGGCAATGAGTGTGATAACGGCGAGGTATCGGCTCGAAGCAAGGACTATCGAGGTGAATCGGCTGATCGACTCAACCATGGCGCTGCCGACCATCGATATGGATAGTTCAGATGGGTGGGTTACAAGACTTCCGTCTACTACTCCAACAATTCTTGGAATCGGGAAGCATATTCTGTTTCAATATATGAAATTGGTCTAGCTCATTTTTTGGCCAGCCTAGACACCATACTGAAGGTTTTCTCGTAGCCTCATATATGATTTTCTAATTTGATTACAAGGAATCATTTTTAGCTATTCTTGCTGGGACTCACTGGGGCGATGTATTGACTTCGGACTTTATCGCCCTCGCGCCATTGCAAATAGTAGTAGTCGTTGCCGCTGATCGTTTTGGTAGTGATCGTTCCCTTTGTAGGGGCGATTTCAGCTTTGTCAATAGCTTCCTCTTTGACCTCTTCCCAGTCATCTTCGTCCCATTCGTCGGGTACGTCATCTGGCTCCTGCTCAGCTTGTTCTGATACCTCCTGCTCCGTCTGTCGCTCTTTCCACCCTGCGAGCGACAGTGCGTAGTTCGATACGAGGCGAAGCCGGTCAGGACCCTGTCGTTCGATAGCATCAACGAGATAGGCCGGCAGTTCGTCGGGTGCTGCTGGCGGCGTGTCGAGATTGCCAGTGAGATCGTCGGAATTGTCATCGGACATGGGTCGTGGATCGTGTCCTAACCAACGATCGAATTTGTATTAGATGTGTTGGTTAGGTGTGGCTCTCATCAGACTTCTCGACAGTAGCCTGGAATTCGTTGATCTGTCGTGCTCAGTCAGTATGTGCTGAATACTGTCGCCAGCTGCTCGCGCATCGAATCACGCCGTATTTCTCGCAGTGTATCGGCTTCGAGGTAGTTCTGTTTCAGCACGTCGACGGACGCTGATCCCTGCGCGGCGGCAACCTCGTCGAGCCACTCGTCGGCGTCGTTCATCACGGCTGTGTACGCATTATACCAGTAGCGCCGGCAGTACTTCGGTGTAATCGTGCTACCGTCGATTTCGACGTCTGCCCGCTTGGCCACCGTCTGGAATCGATTGTAGACCGTTGTCCCAGAGATGTGGCCGCTCTCGGACCGCGTCGAGGGGAACAGATAGCCGGACGTGTAGTCGGTCCATTCCTCGGTCACGGCCGCCAAGCGTTCCCGAACTACGTCGTCTCCATAGAGGAGTGCCACCGTCCCCGGCCCGTTCTTTCGCTGCCCGAACTCAATGTACGGTCCCGGTGCATCAGCAGGATCGAGCGTGAACTGTCGGCGATGGAGTGCGGCCACCTCGCCCCTTCGAAGTCCCCACGCGCCAAGGGCGACTAGTAACAGCCGTTCCTCGAGGGTTTCGGTCGCACGCGCGAGCTCGCGCATCTGTTCATCTGACGGCGCCGTGGTTTCCTTGCTGTCGGCACTGGTCCAGCCATACCGGTTCGCGAGCCCGTCAACCGGGTTGAACGCTGCCCGGCCGGTATTCACAAGATACTCGTACCATGACGAGATAGTTCGGTGGTACTTGTGGCGAGTCTGTGTCGTTTCAAGCCGGTCCTGTAGCTGGTCATAGACCGTTTCCACCATGTCGTTGGCGTCGCGACGTTGATTCTCGTCCTGGACCGCAGCCAGTAAATCGTCACCCCACTCGTCGACATAGATCTCGACGTAGGTTTTGAGCCGCGAGTACAGCGTCCGCACGGTGTTCTCGGATTCGATGGATTCACTCCGGTCGCGTTTCTCGGCGAGCCAGGCGTTCAGTCGCTCACGGGTCGCGTCGTTCTCAGTCGGCCACTCTGCCCTGTCGTCCGCCGCGTCAGGGTCAACGCCGACGTGTTCGGTGCAAAACCGGCGGAGCGTCGTGTCGTGATACTCGCGCAGGGCATACTCGAGATTCCGGTGGCCCTGGTCGACGAGCCATTGGCGAGTTGGGACGGTTGTTTCGGGGTCATACCCCTCAGTGGCCAACCGCGGCCAGATGACGGCTCGGTAACCGACCAGTAGTTCCTCGAAAGAGAGATTCGACCATTTCTCCCGGCCCTCACGGAGCCGCACAGCCAGTTCTTCGGGATCGCCCTCTGCTGGGTGCATCTTGCCTGTGGAGTGGGTTATATCGCCAGAGTCTCCGGGGTTCGCGTCGGAATCTCGGGGGAGAACAGTGGCTGTCTCCGATTCTGAATCTGAGTCGTCCATATTCGGCCTATTCAGGCCAACGGTTTCGTATCTGGTAGTTCTTGCGGCTGTTGCGTCCGTGGTGAGACACAACAAATGTCGAATATACGCCCCAAATATTACTTAGAAGAATCAATCATATATCGCTATATCCATTCTCGCCGGTGTCTTGTTCCACAGTTTCGGAGGATACCAATCTCACGGCCAGATTTCGCCGGTGAGTGATGGAATAGGGACGCGAAGATATCTAAAACCAACCATAATTTGAGCTAATATCGCCACTTCGTCTCAACACAGGTGTTTGAGACGCGCTCAGCAGAGCGTTGCCACTCACTCCCGAACGCCAACCGATCGGGTGGTGTCGGCGCTAATCCGCGGGAATAAGGCCTGAGGATACCAATTCAACGCATTCGCCGGCAGTCAGCACGGGTGCGTAGTCCATCTCTCTGTCTACGGCTGCCTTCAGCAGAAAGTCCGTGAGCCGCCAGATATTGTGGAGCAGCACCGCGAACACGAAGTAGAACAACCGAACCCGATAGTCTTTCGAGGACGTGCTCGCGAGGAAATCGTTCTTGATGGACTTGTATTCGTTTTCGATCTGCCACCGCCGGCTGTACCGCCGACAGAACGATTCGGCTTCGTCTGGACCAACGGAGAGATTCGTCGCGAAGACTGCTGTCCCATCGCCGTTCGTCGACGGGACGTAAAGAAATCGCATCGCGTGCGTGCCCGATTCAACATCGATAGACGCCTTCTCAACGGCCACATTACGTCCATCTTCGTCCATTATCTCGATCGCCTCCCGTTCAGTGCTGGAGATCCGTGTGGGAATCAGATAATTTACGTTAAGGTTGGTGAGGGCCTGAAACACGCCTGCTGAATCAAATTCGCGGTCACAGAGGACGGTCTCAATCGGTACGTGCTTCTTCGCACGTTGGACGAGTCGTCGGACGGTCTGATGAACCTGATTTGACCGATTCTTGTCCCACGCTGAACTCTCTCGGACTGGTTCGATCGCCAGAACGAACGGAATATTCTCGCCGACGATTGACAGCGTCGCAAATTTGAACGCGCGTTTCTCTTCCCCTCGCATGCCGTTGACCATCGGCATCTCCTCGACCTCACCGTAGTATGGGACGGTCGTAATGTCGATCGCTACGGTCACCGGCCGCCGGAATGAGGTTTCCTCGGCGATTACCGAGAGCAGGCGGTCGCTGGCTGCGTCAAATCCGTCGATCAGACTATCCGACTCGAATTGTTTGACCGATCGGAGGTGAGTATCGCCGTGGGGGCCGTACTCCTCACCGCGCCGGTACTGGAAGCGGGCCGCGCCTTGGGCAGTGCCACAGCCAACCATCCCCATGAACGTCTGCAACTCGAAAAACTGAGTGTCTCCGTAGGATGTGTTGTGTGCTCGGCCGGAATCGAACCCATCGAAGCCGTGGTTACGGGCGAGGCGTGTCGTCCGGTGAATCTGCTCGTCTGTGAACTTTCGTTCCGTTTTGGAATCGTCTTCTCCAGATTCAGTCTCGTGGTCAACAACCTCATCTTTCGGGCGGACAGCCGGGATGGCCGGCCCGCGATCGTGGACTTCTTTGACGACGAAGTGGGCACCGATAGTGATGAATTCGCGGACCTCATCGTTGAAGCGATTACGCCACGTTCGGGAGAGCACTGATTCGTCGGGGATGTGATGCAGTCCAAACGCGTCGGCCAGCTCTTGGCACTGAGCCAAGGAGCGGTAGCTATCGCCCGTGATCTCTCGGTAGATGAACAGTCGGAGCATCCCACGAAACGAGTCCGGCGCAGGGTGCCAGTCAGGATACGCGTCGTCGAGTGTCCTAGTCCGCATTGGTGCGTCGCTTACGGCACCAGAAAGCGACTCGCCATCCCGAAGGTCATCGTGTATCGCGATGCCAGTCGTGTAGGCATCAGTCATCCGACTATCGCGGGCAGAGTACGGGTCCGTTGTACACTCCATTACGTAGAACCTGAAATCATCTCAAAATACACTGTCAGTGAGTGATAACAATCGAGGGCCAACTTGCAACTGTCGTCGCTGTCAGTGCAATCAGTATCAATGTCGCTGTCGCGAGATGGGATGTCACGACGATGGGTGCCAACGATGCTGTGACAGTAAGTCCGCCCAGAATAACCTGGAATGGTAACAATAGGGCAGCGAATACAGCAGGCCCCCTTACGAGGGCACTGTCACGTGTATACCAGGCAGTGAATGCTGTCGAGATAATTAACAGTCCGATGATTACAGCCAGGGTACGGTGGGCCCATTCGGCGAAGATCTGGAGTCCCGAATACGGTGAACTCGCGATAATTTCTGGATGCAAGAACGGAACGAGAGTGCCATAACAGGCCGGCCAGTCAGGACACGCCAGACCGGCCCCAATCGCGCTCGTGTAAGCTCCGAGAATCATGAGGAGGTATGTTCCGATCAGTGTAGTCAGAGCCAGTTGGTGATAGCTGATTCCGCGAACGATTGCCCTCCGAGATGACGAAAACAACTGTGCCTGTTTCATACCACAACTCGAAGTGTGAGCTCCGATAACAAAGCGGATTCTGGTCCACCCATCGAATTGTAATCACTGGCCACTTGGTAGACTGGAACGATACGTTCGACGGCTATATCCTCGGAATCGGGATCGGCAGATTCGTTCGACTTTCGGTTGTGCAGCCGATTTTACGGACCCCTATCACTCAGAATTCGAGTGTGGTGCCGGTGAGACGAATGAACACACACCAGATTACTGGTCTTCCGCAGGCGGGTTGGCGCCACCGTCAAGGAGTCCGTCGACTAATCGCGTGAACCGATCGACCAGCCGGTCTGCGACCGATGGCTCGACCAGTCCTAGGAGCTCGGCTGTCTCTTTCGGATGTGAGACGACCAACGTGACATGATTCCGATGGTCGCGCTCCTTTTCGACGAGGTCCTGTTCGACGAGGTGATCGAGATGCCACTCGAGCGTACTTCGTGCAATCCCCACGCCGTCCGCGACGGTGGCTGGACTTGTCTGGCCGTTGGTCAGCAGGTACACCAGAATATCGCGGGCCGTCTCCCTCCGTAATACGGCCAGCGCCCCTCGCTCCCACGATCCATAGTTTGCCGGATAGTAGTGAGTCCGTCCGTACAGGGATTCTTCGACGACTTCGTCGGTCCCGGTGAGCTTCTTGAGATGGTACTGGACCTGTCCCGGTGCGAGATCGAGGGCCCGGGTAAGTTCGTTGAAGTGAATCCCCGGCGTTCGGCGAATCTCGGACGCGATACTCGTTCTTGTATCAGACATCTATGGACTATTGGTGTAGCAGTGATCCGGTCCGTGTGCTTCTTGCCCACAATATAGCGGGAGCCCCTTCTATACCTCACGATCCGTCGACCGGTTTCGGTGACCGAACCAGATGCGACCGGTGTCGTATCTGGAAGCGTCCGACAACGGACGAAACTAGCGGACGTGGTGTAGCTCTCGAACGGCGTTCACCTGCCTCAAACGATCCCGCAGTTGAGGTCTCCCATCCAGTCGGCTGGTCTCAAATGAATTCGGTGATCGCGCCAGAACCGCTATGCGGCAAACGGATCGATTTAAGAATGTAGTATGAACGACCGGACACAGCGGGCGGCCATGGACGTATCGACGAAGACTACTACCCGAAGACGGCTGCTCGGGAATGCCGTCGGTATCGGAGTGGGAGCCGCGGCCATCCCGGCCGTGAGCGGTGTCGCGGCTGCACACTTTCCGACGCAGTTGGATATCGATATCCAGCCCCAGAACGAAGACAATTTCATCGATCTGGCGGAACACGACTCCGTGTCCGTGGCCGTCCATCCGACCGAGTACTTGAACGGTGACGGCGAGCGAGAGACCTTCGACCCGACTGAAGAGGCGGTGCGGTATCGGTTCGGCTCACGGTTCGATCTGCAAGATGGAGGTGGTGCGCGACCGGCGGGTGATGGAGACGTGACCGAAATCGAGAGCGGACACGGCGAGAGTGACGAGGCACTCGTTCTGGAGTTCCCAGTCGAGGACACGGGACTCGACGGGAGCGAGGAAGCGGCATGGCTGTACTGGGAGCGTGACGATTCCGGGGAACACGGGCTCGCGGGTGTCGATTCCCTCAGAGTATACGGCGGAGAACAGTCCAACACCGCTCTACTTCGCCTCTTCAGGAGATTCCTGGAGTAACGAAACCTCCGCGAAGATGAATATTCCGTCGATATGCTAGCCCTCGACCGTTAGCTCCATCTCCGACATGTCGAGAAACGCCATCTCGTACCCCTCGTGGCGTGCGACCTGTGGGACGGACTGGGGTGTGATCGTGATGGTATCGCCGGACTCGATCCCGTCGACGACTGCCCCGTAGTGGTACTTCAGGTTGGGGTCGAGTGTGCTGGTCAGTGGTCCGTCGAACTTCGACTCGTCGCCCCCGGAGACAGTGGCCGTCATCGACATCATCGGAATCGGGAACCGATTGTGCGGCGTCCGCGCCGACACGGCGAGATACGAGCCCGATCCCTCGACGCCGGCCGGCGGCGAATCGAGTACCGTCGCGACGAATTTCGCGTCACCGCTGGTCCCAGTCCCGAGGATCGATCCTGGCATCCCGTCCGGCTTCGGGAGTTGTGGAATCGGCATCATCTCCATGTCCATCGGGGCTACCGCGCCGCGGTTCCCCTCGCGATCACTGAGTCGCTCGAACATGAGCGCTTCCAGTTTCGACTGGCTGAATTCCATCGTGAACGCGGGTGTTGCCTGTTCACCGAACTGATCCCGGAATGCACCGGTCCGACGCGTCCCGACGGGACCGAACCGAACGTTGACCTCGTAGGTGCCGTCGCCATCCAGCTGGACGTTGTCACCGTAGTGAAAGCCCATGTTCTGAGAGAGCATCGGCCACATATCCTTCTGTGTGACCGTACTCCCGTTCTGTGTGACCGTTACCGACGCGTTCGATGTGGGAATTACCGTATTCGTCTCACCATCCCAGACGCTCACCATCAGGTGAGCCGAGTCGTCGGACTGGACCGACACCTGATTCGTCCGGTCGATGTCGACAGTCCAGAACCGGTGCGGGAAACTGTAGGAGAGCGCGAGTCGAAGCCGGCTTGCTTCCTTCATCCCCGCCATCTCCATCCCCTCGACGTGGGTCGGGATGTACACTGCCGACGGTCGGTTGTCAACCAGCGGCGGCATGCGTACCGATCGCTGCTCCGTCTCCAGCAACCCCATACACCCCGCGACACTCGCGACGCTCCCCGTCCCGAGAACGGCGAGATACTGTCTGCGTTTCATTACCGTTCGTTCGGGGGTCCCCTGGAAAAGAAATTCTGGTACGACCGTCGAATCGACGGATTTCGAGAGGTGGACCAGAATCCTCTTGATCCGGACTCGGGAACGAACACGAAATGGCAGGGATGCAGACGACGGGAGAAACCGGCGGTCGGGCGCGTTGGATTCGGCGGTCGATCCCCGCTGCTATCGTCGCCTTCGTCACGCTCCAGATCGTCCCGGGCGTCCAGGCCCATACCGGCACCACACATGCTGGCACGCCCCATTGGGTCCTTCTCGTTTTCGTCGTGGTCGGACTCGCTGCCGGCGGGCTGAGTGTCCGGTTGCTCCGGGCCGACCGAGCCAGATACTACTCGCTGCCCGTCCTCGTGGTCGGACTCGTGTTGGTACTGTTCGGGAGCATCGGCCTCGTCGAGATTCAGGTGACACCGCCGACGGCTCCCGACTGGACCGGCTGGTTCGAGGTGCTGAACCTGCTCGCCGGGACGGGGATGGTCGTCGGCAGTCTGCTGTTGGGGATTCGCTACTGGCCTCGCCGACCTCGCTACACCGCGCTAGGCGTCCTGCTGGCCGCGTGGGTCGTCTATCCCGCACTCCTTCCCGCCGGCGGGCTCACGAATCCCGTCGGGTATTTGATCGCGGCCGCTGTGCCCGCGACGATCGGCTACGTCCTCTGGACGGAGCGCCGCGAGCGGGTTCGCCTCCTCCTGGGGCGGCGGTGGCCCCGTCGGGTCGGCGGACTCGCACTCCTGGCCTTCGCCGGCTTTTTCGCGTTCTCGGCGGGGTCGCTGACCCTGAACCCCGACCTCGGCGTCGGGATGAGCGGAGAGGGGTTCGTCCGACTGTTCCGAGTCGGGAGCCCGCTGGTCTACTGGCCGGCTCTGGAGTTCTACGTCCCCGCTATCCCGTTGGCGGGGTACGTGTCTATCGGGACGGTCCTGTTGACCCTGATCCTGGGCGGTCTGATCGCGCTGAACGCGGCGTCGATCACCCAGCAGTGGCAGGTGACCCGCGAGGTCGACTCCGGCGGAGCGTCCGTGGGTGCCGTCGTCTCCTCGGGCGCGACTGCCTGCTGTTGCTGCGCCCCGGCGATGTACGGTGTCGTGGGCGCGGCCTTCGGCACCGCGGCCAGCCCGGTCTACTGGGCGTTCATGGACCCCACTTCACCGGTCGGCGGCCTCTTTTTCGCTGGTGCAGTGTCGATGCTACTCTGGAGTTTCCTCCGGTCGACTGATCCCGTCGGCGAGACCGACGACGATGCCAGTACAGGCGGTGGCACCTGTGCGGCCCCGACGGCCTGAGCCGCCGCGAACCTCACTTCGGGTTTGGGGTCGGTAGCGAGCGGTGCTGTCGGGGCGGGAGTAGGTAGTTCCCGCGGCGTTCGACGGTCATGTACTGGAGGATGCCGTTGTTCGTGCGCTGGCCGACGGCCGATTCGTCGGCCACGTCGGTGCCGTTCATCGCCTCACGAGTCTGTACGAAGTCGCCGATCCCGCGCTGGAGCGAGAGGAAGTGCAGCGACGCCCGGTCGCCGATGGTCGAGTCGAAGTCCCGGCGGAGGATGATCGGCGAGTCGTCCTCGCGAGCGCGTGCGGTCTTCTGTGAGTGGCCCACGACGCCTTTCTCCCGTGCGTCCTCGGTCGTGTGTGCGGGACACCCCGTCTCGGTCATCTTGCTCGAATCCCCGAGGTTGTCGCCGACGCCCTCGACCGTGTCGTTCTGGGCGTGAGCGGGGCAGAACATCGTGGCCACCCGATGGAAGCGACTGTCCTGTTCGTACCACTGCTGGAGATGGAGTCGGATGAGCGAGAGGTGCTGTGTCGTGCCGCCGGCGAATGGGCCCTCCCGAATCGTCACCCGGTCCTCGCTGGCCTGGTTCTTCTCGAAGCCCGATTTGAAGCCCATGTACAGCGGCGACTCCTCGGGCACCTCGCCCTCGGGCACGCCGTCCACGTCGTCGTGTTCGGCCGGCAGTCCCTCGCCGATGAACCCCGTCCGCCGATCCGCGACGGAGAAGACGCCGTCGAAGGAGCCGTTCATCTCGACACCGTTGAGTTCCGATTGGTTGCCCTTCAGCGCTTCCTCGGCGGCGAGGACGACCTGCGAGTAGTCGCTGGCGAGGTGGACAATAGCGTCGGGCGTGTCGAAGTCGGGGTCCTCGAAGGGAGCCATCGCCGCTGGTGCCGGCAGGTCGACGGCATCGGGGAGCGACCCGTCGAACCGCTCGAAGTACGACGGCGTATATCCCACCGTAAAGAGGAGACCGTCGTTCCCGCGCCGATAGGCGTGTTCGAGACTTCGGAACGCCCGTTCGATCTGTTCGCGGTCGCCGTCGGACGGCCGACCGCTGCCGTCGTAATTCACCAGAAGCAGGACGTGGTGGCGCGGCGTGACCACGTTGCCGTGCTGGTCGGTCGAGAGGGCGTCGTTCCAGGCGTGCTGACGGGTCGGGAGCGTCGACAGATCCGACGGCCCCTGTGGTACGTCCGGGCCACCGAACCAGTCCAGACAGGCCGAGAGCGCGGCCGTCCCCCCGATCGCCACGGCGGACTTGGCGAACGCCCGCCGCGAAATCCCACGGTCGCGGTCTTCTGACATCGGGTGGGCTAGGGACGAACGCGGAATGTGCGTTCTGGTGCGACCGTCGAATCCCGTCCTGGACCACCGTGTGGCTCAATACGCCAACCCTGTAACGACGAGGCGAGACAGATGGCACTGGATATACTCGCAGTCGATTTCCCTGCGGACTGGGTCACGCCGGAATTCGTCCCGCTACTCGTCGCTGGACTGCTCCTCGCTGGACTCGGAACGCTATCACTGTTCGTCCTCTCGGTCGTCGCTTATACCAGACGCCTCCAGCGGCGATACCTGCTGATCTGCCTGGCGCTGGGGGCACTCGCGACCCGGACCGTCGTCGGCTGGGGCACTGTCTTCGGCGTCGTCCCGATGACCGTTCATCACGTCATCGCACACTTGCTCGATTTCCTCATTGCGCTCCTGGTTCTGTACGCTGTGTACCGGAGCGGTTCGGGATCGTCCGCACCTGAGGAGACGGTGTGATCGATATGGACGTACGGCAGTCCCTTCCGATTCAGGCCGGCGAAGCGTCGGCTCGACCGGGTCTACGACGCGAACGGACGAGAGACGATCCACAGCGAGAGGACGGTGTACCCGACCATCACGACGACGAGCGGAAGGTGCCCCCGGCGCGCCAGTGTGAGCGTCTCGTAGCGGTCGACGGCGACGCGGTGGGCGGCGACGACGGCGACGACGTGGCCACCGACGATGAGGAGGACCTGTGAAGCCCAGAACACCGGAACTGACAGCCATCCCAGCAGGGAAATCGTCGTCCCGCTCGCCGCGACAAACTCGATTGCGATAGTCAGCAATTGGCCGACGTTCCGGAGGACGAACGGGTAGTTGTGCGCGACTTCGTACGCCGCAGCGATGGGAACGACGGTCGGGGCGAACGCGCGGGCGGTGGCGATCCAGTTGCTCGCGTCGCCGGTCGCCAGTGCCTCGACGGCGACGGCGGCCAGCGCGAAACTCCCGACGAACGCGAGCAGTCCCGTGAGGTAGACGAGAAGGCTGACGAGCGGGCCAATGCCGAGCAGCTCCCGCGTCCCGAACAGGAGGGTCTGATAGGCGGTCGACTCGCTAAAGCCGTCGAAGCTGACGGTGTAGACGGCCGCGATCACGAAGATGACGAGCGAGACGCCGGCCACGGGCGTCGTACACCCCGACCAGGGCGTTCGGAACCGAACGCGATACCCGCCGGTGTCGGTTTGCTGGAACAGAATCGGTGCAACGCGAGCGAACAGCTCGTAGAGCACCGTCAGCGTGTCTGCACGCTCGAACCACTCGCGGCCGAACGCGACGGCCCCGATCAGCATGACGAGTGTGTAGCTAGCGACCAGCAGGACCGTCATCCGTGGCGAGCGAATGATGACGGTCAGGTTTTCGACGACTCCGATCCCGACGACGAATCCGACGACAGCCGGCCATGCACCGAGCCACGATGGCAAACTACCGACTACCGCCAACTCTTCACCTTCGAGAGCGACGAGCAGGTCGTATAGCGACTCCCAGGGCGAGAGGACACGCCACGGCGAGCCAAAGAGAATCGCCAGCAAGCCCACACCTTTGAGCCAGATCGGCCACACGAACACCGTCGCCAGGTTCTCCGCAGCGACCTGCCGTCCAGCGAAGCCGTGCCCGAGTGCGGCAACGAACAGTGCGAGGAAGGAGACTCGTGCGACGCCTCTGAGGACTGTCCCAGCCGACGGTGAAAGTGCGCCCACGGTTTGAGGATGCGCGTGGGTCGTCTCGCCGTCGGTAACCCCGAGCCAGACGGCGGTGAGGACGACCGTTCCACCAGCCCCTGCGTAGAGCAACTCCAGAGGAAGCGGCGCGCCGAACCGGGAGCGGCCGATGGTATGTGCACTTGCGGCCCCGACAAGGGCGTAGTACCCACACCAGACGACAAGCCAGCGCGTCCAACGGCCCATACCGGCTATCGGGAACTCCGCGTGAAAGGTCCGGTGGTCCGATTCTCGAAACCCGTCTCCGGGACAAAGTGTTTTCCCGTTCTCCGGACGGGGTTCCGGGTATGCGACCCGTGACCGGTGTCGTCCTCACAGGGCTGGTGGTCGTTCTAGCGGGCATCGCCATTCTCACGCTCGGAGGGGGCGGGACACCAGACGGGCAACTCACCGAACGCTGGATCAGCGACACAGACCGTAACAACACGGTCAACCACCATGCAGTCGGGATCGGGCCTGACGGCGACGTGATAGTCGCGCCGGTCGCGACCATCGCGGCCGACAACTCGCGTCTCTCGCCGACTTCATGTTCCCTCAATCGCCTCGCGCCAGGCGACGGCGGGGTGGGCTGGCAGACGACCACACCGCCCGCGGACTGTTTCATGCACGCACTGACCGAGCCCGCGATTGCGGACGTGGACGGCGACGGGACGACCGAGGTCGTCGCGGCCACGATCCGGAACGCCACCATCGCCTATTCGGCTGCCGACGGGTCCGAGGAGTTTCGTATCCCACTGTCCACGTACGGGTACTCGAAGCCAACTGTTGGGAACGTCACGGCCGCGTCCGGACCGGAAATCGTCACAAGCGACATCGACGGTCACGTCGTCGTGGCCGGCGGCGACGGTGAGGTGTACTGGACGCGCTCGCTGAACGAGACGGTCTGGGCCGCGCCAGCCGTCGCCGATATCGATGCGGACGGAGAGCGGGAAGTCGTCGTCGGGACCAACGAGCGCACCGTGGCACTGAACGCTGATGGATCGCTGGCCTGGACGACCGACAGAGCCGCCGAAGAACTCGATGTCGGCCAGGTCGACGACGACGAGGCCATCGAAGTCATCACGGCGTCCGACGCGGGCGTCACCGCGCTGGATGGTGTGGACGGCAGCGTGGACTGGACACACGAGGTCCGTGGCGGCGCGTCGCTCTCGCCCCACGCAATCGGTGCGGCAGGCAGAGACGGTCCGCTGCGAGTGTACTTCAGCGAGCCGGGCAACGTCGTCGGAGCGCTTAACGCGACCTCAGGCGAGCAGGCCTGGTCGACCAGACTCGGCCCCGAGGAGAACACGATGACTCCGGCACCGGTTGTTGGTGATCTCACTGGTGACGGCACCGCCGAGCTGGTGACGGTCACGAACGGCGGTACCGTCACGGTTCTGAGTACCGACTCGGGAAGCCAGCTGGCGGTCTATCGACGTGACGTGCCAGTCTGGACGTTCCCGACGGTCGCAGACGTGACCGAAGACCCAGGCGCGGAAGTGTTCGTGATCTACGGCGACGGCCGGATCACGTCGCTGGATTACACGGAGGGATCGTGACAGCGCAAGCCGACGCGGACAGGTGGACGGCTCTAAATGGGGCGTTATGATTCAGTGGCATCTACTCCACTTCGGTACCGCTACTGGTCCGTCGTTGCCATTCATAACGATACTTACTGTTGCTGCTGCCGCAACTGCCCTGCTGCTCGGCTTAGCACTCGCTGCATTCTTGCAACGGCGTTCCCGGTCATATTTGTTGATCGTCGGCGCGTTCGCTGCGCTGTTCGCCCGATCTGCTGTTGCAGGTTTGTCGACGATGGGATATCTCTCGCCTGCGAACCATCATTTGCTAGAACACGGGCTCGACGTGGTGTTGGTCGCGCTCGTCGTCGCAGCGGTCTATTTAGCGCGATCGGATGATAGCACGCCAGAGTACGAATCGTGACCGAAGTACACTACATCGAAACGATGAATATCGTTGGATCAAACTGAACAGTTCGATGTTCCGTAGGTGTGGAAATCCCGGTCTGAATACTTTCAGTGGTGCCTCAAACCGTCAACCTACGGTTCGGATGCCCTCCTGAATAGATGTCACCTCACGAGGCCACGTTCGCAGTTTTATTCCAATGAGATATGCGTTCGTTAGGCGGATCGATCCCTCAGTCAGTACTCGTTTGACCGCTCATCTGATGGATCACCACTGTCAACACCGTCGCCAGCATGGTTAGTACAACTGCACCAGCCGCCGCAATCTCGTGGGCTGGTGAGACGTGCTGCACTGTTCCGTCCACGATTGGCTCAACTGGGAGCAGCGTATGATGTGGTGTCCCGACGATTGGGACGAAATAATCCACGAGATCGTTGAAACCGTACCACACGACAGCGACGAGAATCGCACGGGACGGGAATGCACTGTACCTGCGGACGAGGAACGCCTCGGCAGCCATCCCGAGATGAGACACGAACAAGAAGCCGTACATCGCCTTCGACGAGAGTGCCTGGCCCAGCAACGGGACGATCTGCGGGGGTGCCATGACTGTGGCGAGAAATGCATCCGCGAACACCGTCAGGACGTACGGCGTCCAGAGGCCGAGTTTGAGACAGCCGAAAAACGCGAGCACGTTCAGGTATTCGTTCGGCCGCTCGAGTTTGTAGAGTGCCAGTGAGAGCGCGATAAACAACGTTGCCATCGGGCTGTCCGGAACGACTGGCCACGCGGCGAGTGGCTCGAGACGGAACTGAGGAATGTAGTACCAGAAGCCGAAGACTGTCCCGAGCAGATTGATGCCGACGATGACCCACGCGTACTCCAGTGCCACATTCTCGACACGCCTGATAGGTGGCCCGAGAAACCGGGACCAGCCGTCAGTCTGTTCTGTGTCCATCGAGTTGCGACGTGGCAGTCCGTCCTGATTCACTCCCAGTAAGGAGTTCGACGAGTTCAGCCTCCGTGACCGGTTGCGTTTCGGTGTCGAGTCCCGCGTCACGGGCAACGCGGACGGCACTGGGTGGGTGAAGGTTCGCTTTGGCGAGCAATTCGGGGTCGTAGAACACCTCACGTGGTGTGCCGTCCCCGATGACGTTCCCGTCGTGCATCACACATACCCTGTCTGCGATCTCGGCTGCGAACTCGATGTCGTGCGTCGAGAGGACGACGCTGATGCCTTCTTCGTGAATCGTCCGCACGCGGTCGGCGACCAAACGAGAGCGCTCTGGGTCGAGGCCAGCAAGCGGTTCGTCGAGGACGATCACGCTGGGTTCGAGGACGAGCACGCCAGCGAGTCCCACCAGACGTTTTTCCCCACCACTCAGGTAGTGGGGAATCCGGTCGTCGAGATGGCTCGCGTCGACAGTTGCCAACGCTTCTCGCGCACGTTCCTGTGCTTCGTCGGCTGGAACACCATAGTTCTGGAGGCCGAACAGCACGTCGTCCAGCACGGTCGGCGCGACGAGTTGTGTATCGGCATCCTGGAAGACGAAGCCGACTTCCTTCCGTGCGTGCGCTTTATTACCCTCTGTGATCGGCGTACCATCGACGACGAGTTCGCCGTCGTCGGGGACGAGCGTCGCGTTCAGGTGCTCCATCAGCGTCGATTTGCCTGCGCCGTTCCCGCCGACGAGTGCGACAACCTCGTCCGGGTAGACCTGGAAGTCGACCTCGTGCATCCCGACGGTCCCGTCGGGGTAGGTGTGGGCCTCACAGTGGAGGTCCACGAGTGGGTCCGTCGTCTCGTCGCTACTCATAGCGACACCACCCCATAGACGGCGACCAGCGCGTAGCCGACGACGGCGACGTAACACGCGACGACCGCGACGAGTTCACGGAGGGGCGGGCGCGGAACGTCACCGTAGAGCGTGATGTCGCCGTCGTAGCCGCGGGCCTCCATCGACTTGACGAGCCGCTCGGACCGCTCGATGGCCGTCAACAGCGTCATGCCGAGGATGCGTGCGTAGGTGCGCCGGTTCGCCCAGAACTCCGAGAGACTCGCCCCGCGTGCGAGAACGGCCTTGACGAGGTCTTCGAGCGTCTCGATCATGACGAACGTGAACCGGTAGGTCAGCAGCGCGACCTGGTCGATCGGACTCGGAAGCGTCCGCCCGAGCAGGTACGCGATGTCGGCGTACCGGGTCGTCATCGTCGCGGTGAGCGCGAACGTCACGACGGTCAGCGACCGGCAGGACAGCTCCGCGAAGAGGATTGCACCCTCCCACGTGACCGATAGTTCTCCGAGCGGCGTCCCGAGCGCACCGCCGATTGGTGTCCCAGGTTCGAGAAAGGCGAGCGGGCCCGCGACGGAGACGATGAACAGCAACGGCAGCGTGTACCAGAGCGCCAGGCGTTTGTACGGCAGGCCGGCGACGCCGTACACGACCAGCGTCGCGGCGTACACGCCCACCAGGATCGCCAGCGCGTCTGCCACCGTCACCGTTAGCACGAGCGCGCCGACGATGCCGAACTTCGTCCACGGGTTGACGCGATGCAGTGGGCTATCGCGGTGTTCCGCGTAGGCCGTGATGAGTCGCGGGTCCGGAACGTGGTTCGAGAGCGTCGTCATCAGCTGTCAGGCCGCCTTATTGTTCCGGCCGCGATACCGGTCGGCGTAGATGTAGAGAGCGACGCCCACGACGACCAGCAGGACGACCAGCCCGACGAACTCCAGAACCATGCCGCCCTTGCGAATCGGGCCGGCGATGATGACGCCCCGGCCGAGATCGACGAGCGAGCCGCCCCCTTCTTTCACGCCGCGTTGGAGCGCCTTGGCAGACCGCTTGGCCCAGGGCAGCGCACCGCCAGTCGCTCTGAAGCCCCACAACCCAGCCGCAACGGCGACCGCGAACAGCGCTGCGAGACTGCCGTACTGTTTCCAGCGCTGCATCAGGCGGTCACCCCTGCGGGTTCGTCCTCACCGCGCTGGCGGTCGGTCAGTCCCACGAGGTCGGGTCGAACCGACGCGAGGAACTGGACGATGAAGCCGGTCAGGATACCCTCGATGACGGCGACGCCGAGGTTGAGGCCGACGAGGCCAGCCACAGCGACCGTCAGGTCCGCGCGTGGGAGTGCGCTGCCGTTGACGCCGCTGATGACGATGATCGCACCCATCAGGATAGCGCCGGCCGAGAGACCGATGGTTGCGGCACCGGCACTCGCGGGGAAGACGTCCCAGTCCATCCCCAGCAGCGTCTTGAAGATGTAGTAGGCGACGATGGCTTCCGTGGCGTTCACGAGCGTGTTCGCCCCGAGCAGGCCGACCGCACCGTGGCCGAGTGCGGCCGAGAAGATGTTGACGACGAGTGCAACGAGTGCCCCGAGGGTCGGACCTGCGAGGATGCCGACCAGCCCGGTGAGGTTCATGTGGATGCCGCCCCACACGGGCAGGTTGAGTTGGAAGACCGCGAAACTCGCGGCCGCGCCGATGCCCGCGAGCGCGATGTGCTGAGTTTTGATGCCGCCTTTCCGGACGCGATAGACGACGATACTGATCAGTCCGACGCCGACGGCCGTCCAGAGGGCCAGCGCCCACAACGGGAACGACCCCTCGCCGAGATGAATGTGTGCCATGTGTAGTTAGCAATCTAGAGTACAGATATAATAAATCTACGCTCTAGAGCCATAGTAGTTATTATTGATTCCAGATTTTGGTTATAGATTTGTTACTGCCAGCGTCTACATTCCCATGTCAGGCATTATCGAATCAGTCCGGAATCGGCCCAAAATATCCCGCTAACCGGATCAAGAAGACTGAAGCCCTGGGTAGAGACTCGGAAATTGCAAATATAAAACCTTAGTGATATTAAAAGCGTATATAAAATAGCCAATTTTAAATAAAATAGTCGCTAGCGTTAATAACGCAATGAGTCGAGACTCAATCCCGGTCACCGTCTTGAGCGGTAACCTCGGTGCGGGGAAGACGACCACGCTGAATCACCTGCTTACCGAACAGCGAGCCGCAGACATCGCGGTGCTCGTCAACGACATGGGTGAAGTGAACGTCGACGCCGACCGCGTCGCGGAACACTCGGACATCTCCGAAGACGATGAGGAACTCGTCGAACTGTCGAACGGCTGCATCTGCTGTGAACTTCGTGGTGACCTGCTTGACGCGCTCGCAAAACTCGCGCAGGCGCACGACTTCGATTACCTTGTCATCGAGTCGACGGGCGTCGCCGAACCGCTGCCCGTGGCGCAGACGCTCACGATGGGATTCGACCAGGCCGATCTGGACCCCACGGAGTTCTACGAGGAGACGGGTATCGAGGTGATGGACTACTACGACCTCGACACGACAGTCACTGTCGTCGACGCCCACCAGTTCTGGACGACGTTCGACTCCGAGGAGTCGCTCATGGATGGCGACACCGAGAAGGACCTCGGGAATCTCCTCGTCGAGCAAATCGAGTTCTGTGATGTCCTGTTGCTCAACAAGTGTGACCTCGTCGACGAGGACACCCTCGACAAAATCGAAGCGATGATCGAGACCCTGCAGCCACGGGCGAAGATCATCCGGACGGAACACGGTCGTGTCGATCCCGACGATATCGTCGACACGGGCCGGTTCGACTTCGAGGCAGCGAGCCAGTCGGCCGGTTGGATGCAGGAACTCGAAGAGCCACACGAGTCCGCCGAGGAAGAACACGGCGTTACCTCGTTCGTCTTCGAGTCACGGCGGCCGTTCCACCCGGAGCGCTTCGCTGAGGTGTTGAACGAGTTCCCTCCGAACGTCGTGCGCTCGAAGGGTCGCTTCTGGCTCGCCGGCCGTGAAGAGATGGGGCTCGGGCTGAACGTCGCCGGCCAGTCGATCCGCATCGAACCAGCCGGCCAGTGGATCGCGGCTCTCTCGGAGAAAGAACAACAGGAGTATCTCGACACGTATCCCGAACTCGAAGCGAACTGGCATCCCGAGTACGGTGACCGCTCGTCACGGCTGGTGCTCATCGGGACCGACATGGACCACGACACAGTGCGCGAATCACTGACCGATGCGCTGCTCACAGAGGCCGAAATGGACGCCGACTGGACGGCGTTCGACGACCTGTTCCCAGTCTTCACGACCGACGACGAGGACGAACCGGCCGACGACGAGAGCGCCGAGGAAGTGGGGCTGGCAGACTAAGATGCCCAGTGCAAGTACCTGCTTCCAACGAGCCGTCACGAAGTCCGCACCGCGTGAGACGCGTCGTGAGGCGATTCGTGAACTCGGACGCCTCGATGCAGTCAGACAACTCAAAACGATCACGCGAACGAACGGCCTCCACGGTGTCTTTCGCCGAGATGCCGTCGCGGAGTTGGAGGCCCTGGGTGCGACCGACGCTCTGGAAACGATCGCCGCCGATCGAGCGGTCGATCCCGCCATCAGAAAGCAAGCTCGACGATGAGTTTGGGACTTGAATCGGGACGTATGGTCGTT
The DNA here is from genome assembly GCF_900110215.1 of Halorientalis persicus. GTDB lineage: Archaea > Halobacteriota > Halobacteria > Halobacteriales > Haloarculaceae > Halorientalis > Halorientalis persica. The sequence goes on from NZ_FOCX01000013.1 coordinate 106,538, forward strand.
GTAGGTGGACAGCAACAGTTCGATCACGATCACAAGCGGATCGGATTCGTCGGTCCCGAAGGCGTCGGCAAGACGACAGTCGCTACGCTAGCGGCAGATCGGCTCACTGAGCGAACAGCGGTCGAGATTACCGGTGAGGCAGCAGGCTTCTTCGATCAGCCACAGGTCTCGACGATGGACAGCGGTACGCTCGGTATCAGCTGGGCGATCCTCGACTACGACGCTGGTGTGGACGTACTTGCGACCGCGGCCGACGCGCTCGATACAGCATTTGTCGTCGCGACGCCCGAGACGTTAGATCAGGTGGCCCCGTACGGAACGGTCGCAGACCGTCATGCTCTGGACACGTTCCTCGTGGTCAACCGGTTCGAAGAGGATGATCGAGATCGGCTTGGGGCCTTCGACGGTCTCGAACTCGCGGAATACCTCTATGAAAACGAGATAATAGAGACGGCGATGTCGGCTGGAGAGATTCCCACGCTCAACGGATGGACGATAGAGACGATATTGCTCGAGGCCCTCCAGAGTGAGCGCCTGCCGGTGAGAGAAGCGAAAGCAGCACTCGATAGCGGTCGGCGATCCGTCGTCAACGTCGAAGTCGAAAGCGTCGCGTCTGGCATCGGCATTGTTCGTAGCTTTCGGCGAAACGGCTATGCAGCCGATTTCTTCCGGTGTAACTGCCGCTGTCACGAGGGTCACGTCATCGCACGCACTGGAACGTTCGATACCTGAAATACCGTCGTTTCCGAGCTTCAGGATCTATCATAGGATATTCCCTTCTTGTTCGCCGTTCATCGGTCGTTCTCAAAGCGAGACACATCCGTTCTCGAGTCACCAGTGTAATAAAGTAGTAGTAATTATTAACAACTCTTATTAGAAAAGAGTATAAAGATAATAACCGCGATGCAGCAGGATATGACCACTCAGCAGTCGAAGGAGAAGGCGATGGACGGTGTAATGGAGATATCTGGTACCGGCCTATCGGCCGCGATGCGCAATCCAGTGGAAGATCACCCACGGTATTCCATCTCCGTCGTGCGCCAACGGCCGACCTTTTACAAATATAATTTAGTTAATCAAACCAAAATTGATTACCTGAGGGGGCGTGGTGGCACTCATGTGATACTAAACGAGACAGAAGGAGATGTATGGAAAAATCGCGCGGAGTCACGCGCGTCTTCCGGTTCAGTACGGGCAGTCTCCAGGTCCAATCGGTCGGTGATCGTCGATGCGTAGAGCCTGTTCCAGACGACAACTGCTCGGCAGTGCCGCGGCTGGGGCTGCCGGACTTGTTGCGGGCTGTAGTGGTTCGGAAGCCAATTCGGATAGGTCGTATACAGTGGCGCTCGCCCGGGACCCGACACAGGAGAAGTGGGATATGTTCCACGGTGTTTCTCCGTATTACACCCACGTCTTCGAACCACTCGTGGAGACCACCGATGAGATGGAGACGGCACCGTTACTGGCCACCGACTGGAAAGCCGTCGACGAGACGACGTGGGACTTCTCGCTTCGGGAGGACGTCACCTTCCACAACGGCAAACCGCTGACAGCCGACGCTGTTGTCCACTCGTTCGACAGGGTCTTCAAACAGTTGTCGTGGGTTCCTGGATGGATCGGCGTCGAGCCTAATGGCGTTTCCGCAGTGGATGAAACCACTGTCCGGTTCCAGACGACGGAGCCGTTTCCTGCCTTTCCGGGTACAATCTCGCATAATTACTTTGGCATCCAGCACCCGGATGCGACCGAACCACCGGCCGGTACTGGTCCCTTCCGGGTCGAAAATGTCGAAGAAGAACAGTCGATCACACTCACGCCGTACGAGGGCTACAGGAATGAGACGGCAAAGCCGAGCGAACTCACGTTCGAGTGGATCCAAGACCCGAATACACGAGCGCTGTCCCTCAAGAAAGGGTCGGTCGACGTCACACAGAAAATCCCGAAGAGCCGTGCCACCTCCCTGCGTGAGGCCCCCGGAACGGCGATCGAAACCCAACTCACGCCTGAAGCAGGACTGGTCGCGGTTAACCTCTACTCGTCACCGACCGACGAAGAGCGACTTCGACAGGCGCTCAACTGGGCCGTCGATCAGCGCCAGATCGTCGAGAGCGTCCTGAACGGAATTGGCCAGCCAGCCACCGGTCCGATTTCTTCGGTCATTCCCTGGGCAGCTCACGACGACCTTCCAACGTACGGACCCGACAGACAACGGGCCCGGGAACTGGTCGCACAGTCCAGCTATAGCGGCGAAACACTCTCCATCCTGATCAACAGTCAAAATACCGACGACAGGACTATCGCACAGATCCTCTCAGGTTGGTTCGATGAAATCAACGTCGCGAGCGAGATCCGACAGGTCGGTCCGGCGTCGTTCTACGACACGTTCACGTCTGGCGAGGCGAACCTAACACTCGTCGGGTTCGGCTCGAACAGTGCGGCCAGTGATTACCTCATCCGGGCGATGTTCCACTCCGAAGGGAGTGACAATCGGAAACTCTACGAGCAAAACGGAACTGGCGTCTACAATCCTGGCGGCGAAGTCGACCGGTTGATCGAGCAGGGGTACCGGGCCGAGACGATGGCCGAAAAGCGCGACTACTACGGAGAGGTCCAACAACGGGTCGTCGAGACCGGTGCAGTCATTCCCCTGTACTACAACGAGTACGTCTTCGGCCGACAGGCTGATATCACCGGGATCGACTGGCACCCAGTCGACAACATGGTCGGCTGGTCCGGCCTCACACAGAGTGAGTGACATGGCGGGGAATGATCTCCCGGAGGAGTGGTCCGTCGATCCGAGTGAGAGGCACAGAGCGTGGGACGCCGTGAAGGTCCGACAGCAGTCGTGGACCGACATAGCGGAGTCCGATATCGACGTGTGCCTGCTTCCGGTCGGGAGCATCGAACAGCACGGGCCACACGGCCCGCTCGGGACTGATGTCCTCATCGCCGAGGCCATCGCGGAGGCAACAGCGGGGCGGGTGGAAGCCCTCACTCTTCCGGCCGTGCAGGCTGGTATCGCACCGTATCATGGCAACTTCCCTGGAACGCTGGATATCCCAGCCGACGTGTTTCGGGACTACACCTTCCACGTCCTCGAATCGACGGAAGCGTGGGGCATCGAGACAGTTGTCACTGTAAACGGCCACGGCGGAAACCGGACCGCGCTGAAAGCGGTCTGTCGTCAATTGCGACGAGAGACCGCGCTCGATGCCCAGTACTGGGCATGGACAGACGCGGTCGACGAAGACGTGAGCCATGCCGGCGAAGCCGAGACGAGCGTCCTGCGCTACCTCGTGCCGGAACTGGTCGGCACACCCCAGAAAGGCGACACCGAGAGTTGGGGCGAGTGGATCCACGGGGCACAGGTGGCGGGGCTCACCGACGAATTTAGCGAGAACGGTGTCGTCGGTGATCCGACGAGTGCGTCGGCGGCGAAGGGACAGCGCCTGTTCGAAACGGCCGTCGACGAACTCACTGCTCTCATCGAGTGGCTTCGGGAGAACGAGCAGCGTAGTACCGACGTGAAATCTGGGGATGTATCTGCCGATAGAGGAACACGATGATCGAACTCACCAGACGACAGAAACTGTCCGGACTCGGGGCCGGGATTACCGGCCTCGGTGGCTACTGGGCAATCAGCGGTACCGGTGGAAAAGAAGACGTGTTCACGGTTGGCTCTCCATGGACGCCGGATTCGCGAGACCCGGTCGTGAACGGGTGGCTCTGGCGACGTATAAGTGTACTCGAACCGCTGTTGACCGTCGATTACGATGCGACCGTGGCTCCGGGTCTAGCCACGGACTGGCGCATGGTCGACGACGAGACGTGGGAATTTGACCTCCGTGAGGGCGTCACGTTCCACGACGGAACCGAGTTGACAGCGAAAACAGTACTCCCATCGCTCAGGCGAGCCTTTGACTCGAGTTCGCTGGCTTCCGTGCCGGTCAAATCGATCGAAACAGCTGATAATCGGACGCTGACGATGAAGACGGACGAGCCGTTTTCGCCACTACCGGCACACTGCACCCGAGGATCGACCTGTCTCGTTTCCCCCACTGCAATCGCAGACGATAGGTCTGTCAGCGAACCGATCGGGACCGGCCCGTTCCAGTTCGAAAGCTGGAATCAGGGTTCCAGTATCACAGCGAGTGCAAATTCGGACTACCACGGTGAGAACGCGAGCATCGAGACGCTGGTCTACGAAGGAATTACCGACGACCAGACCCGTCGGCTGAAACTCGAAAACGACGAACTGGACATGGCCCGGATCCTTCCGAACGAGACGGTCGATTCGCTCGAATTACGCGACGACATCACCGCTCACACGTACCAGATTCCACGGGCGCGGTACCTCGTATTCGATCTAGATTCCTCACCGTTCGCAGATAGACGAGTTCGAAGAGCGGTCATGCACGCAGTCGACCGCGAGACGATCGTCGAAAATCTGCTGAATGGGCTTGGGTCGCCAGCCGTCGGTCCATTTCCGTCGGATGTGACAGATTGGGCCGCCGACAACCTCGAACCGTACGAGCACGATCCAGGCCGGGCGCGCGATCTCCTGGCCGAGGCTGGCTGGGAACCGAACGGTACTGGTCGCACCCGAGATGGCGACCCCCTCTCCGTGTCGATCTGGACGTACGACACTCGCCCACTGCTCCCTACCATCGCACAGGTGATACAGACACAGCTCGGCGAGGTCGGGTTCGAAGTCGACATCGAAGTAATGGAATCGTCGACGATCAAAGAACGAGCCACGAACGGATCGTTCGACGCCGTTCTCTGGTCGAATTCGGTGTTGTGGTATCCCGACCCGGACCGGTTGTCAGACTTCGTTCACTCGGAGACTGCGACTATGTTCAGCGGCTACGAGAACGAGACGGTCGATCGACTCCTCGAAGAAGCCAGACGGACGACCGATCGAGACGAGCGGTTCGGGCGGTACGCTGAAGTACAGCACATCCTTCAGCGAGACCTCCCTATTGGCTGGCTCACCTACTACACCAACGTGGTCGCAACGCGTGCTGGCGTCGAGGCCTATCGACCCCATCCGATCGAGTCCTGCTATCACTTGGAGAACGTCACGGACCAGCAATGAATGGGTGGCACCTGTCGAAGCGGTTGCTGACGATGGGGGTCGTCCTGTTCGCCGTGTCACTTCTCACGTACGGATTGATCTTCGTCACGCCCGGCGATCCGGCGCGAACGATTCTCACCCAGCAGATGGGAGGACAAAGCCCCTCTCAAGCGGCGGTCGAACAGTTCCGTGTCGCCAACGGTCTCGACGATCCGTTCCCGGTGCAGTACGCCCGCTGGATGGGTGATGTACTCCGTGGCGATCTCGGACAGTCGTACTACAGCGACCAGGCGGTCAGTGCGATGATCGCCCAGCGACTTCCGAACACGATCGCACTGGCCGTGGCGTCAATGCTTGTCGCGATTGTCATCGCTATTCCGGCTGGGATAGCAAGCGCGGTGGAGCCGGGAAGTCGGACCGACTACGCCGCACAACTCGGCGCGCTCGTCGGCATCTCCATGCCGAACTTCTGGCTCGGGTACCTGCTCATTATCGTCTGCTCGCTCTGGCTCGACCTGTTCCCGGTCGCCGGTGCGGAGGGCCCCGAATATCTGGTTCTCCCTGCACTGACGCTCGGATCTGGGATGGCCGCGGTGATCGCGCGCCTGGTTCGGACGGCGATGCTGGACGTACTCGACGACGCGTATATCCGCACCGCCCGGTCGAAGGGGTTGCGAGAGCGGATCGTGGTCTACAAGCATGCGCTCCGGAACGCGCTCGTGCCTGTCGTCACGATCGTCGGGTTGCAGTTGAGTTACGTCCTCAACGGCGCGGTCGTCGTCGAAGTCGTGTTCCAGCGACCAGGACTTGGAACGCTTCTGGTCGATGCGATCTTCGCACGCGACTATCCGGTCGTACAGGGCGTGACGCTACTCATCGGCGTCGTCTTCGTTGTAACAAACTTCGTGGTCGATCTGACCTACAGTCGGCTCGATCCGCGGATCGAACTCGAGGGTGAACCAACGTGAGTGGACCTGCAGCCGATACGGGAGTACGGCAAGAGAGTGACCAGCGCGATGAGTGGACCGAGGTGATTCCGGCGGATCGCCTCGCGCAGGTCGGTCTCGGAATTATACTTATATTGCTCGTCCTCGCGGTGTTCGGACCGATCGTGTCGCCATACGATCCGGCCACTCAGGACTTAAGTAGCCGGCTCGAAGCTCCGTCGCTGACGCATCCGCTCGGGACCGATCAGCTCGGTCGCGACGTGCTCACTCGACTCCTTCACGGTGCCAGACTGTCGCTGGGAATCGCCCTCGCGGTGACCAGTGTCCGACTCGTCGTCGGCACGGCGGTGGGTCTCGTCGCTGGCTACGCCGGGGGGTGGATCGACGAGGCCTTGATGCGGCTCGTCGACACGCTGCTGGCGTTCCCCGGAATCGTCCTCGCGCTCGTCATCGCCGGCATACTCGGGCCGAGTCTGGTGAACGTGATGCTTGCACTGTCCGTCGTGGGCTGGGCCTCTTACGCCAGGCTCGTACGGAGTAGCGTCCTCTCGGTCCGAGAACGGGAGTTCGTGACGGTCGCCAGGCTGCTCGGGCACACCCGGACCCACGTTACCGCCCGGCACCTGATACCGAACGTCGTCGCACCGGTTGTCGTCCTCGCGACTCTCGATATTGGTGGCGTCATTCTCGGGACTGCGGGCCTGTCGTTTCTGGGCCTCGGCGCACAGCCACCGACGCCCGAGTGGGGAACGATGCTCGCGTCGGGCCGCACTTACCTGCGCCAGGCGTGGTGGCTCGTCAACGCCCCGGGCGTCTGTATCATGTTCACCGTCTTCGGGTTCAACCTGCTCGGAGATAGTCTCCGAGACACACTCTCACCGACACAGTCGGCACAGATGGAACAACTATGAGCAAACCACTGCTTCGCGTCGAAGACCTCCATACTCGCTTCGACACCGATCGCGGAACCGTTCACGCGGTCGACGGCACATCGTTTACCGTCGACCGTGGCGAGATCGTCGGCGTCCTCGGCGAGAGCGGCAGCGGCAAGTCCGTCACCGCCCGATCTATCTGCAGACTAGAAGACCCAGGACGGATCGCCGGCGGGACGATCGAATTCGAAGGTATCGAACTGACCACTGCCGAAGAATCCACGCTGCGACGACTTCGCGGCAACGAGATCTCGATGGTCTTCCAGGATCCGACCGAGACACTGAATCCGGTGTTCCCGGTCGGTGAGCAGATCGCCGAGGCGGTGCGGATCCACGAGACGAACGACCGCCAGCGTCTCCTCGATTTCCTCGGCGTGCCGCCGTTCCGGGACCGGTCAGCCTGGGCGGACGCGCGAGAGCGTGCCGTCGAATTACTGGGCCAAATGGACATCCCGAGTCCCAAGTCGCGCTCGACGGCATTCCCACACGAGTTTTCGGGTGGGCTCCGTCAGCGTGCAGTCCTCGCGGTTGCTCTGGCGAGTGAACCCTCCTTGCTGATCGCCGATGAGCCCACTACTGCACTCGACACGACGACACAGGCCGACATTCTGCGACGGCTGCGCTCCCTGCGAGACGAGCGAGACGTTGGGATACTCCTCATCACCCACGATATCGGTGTCATCGCGCAAACGTGTGATCGCGTGATCGTCCTGTATGGCGGTCAGGTGATGGAGGCTGGCCCGGTCGAGCGGGTGTTGACCGATCCGGCCCACCCATACACCCGATCGCTGCTCGCTTGTTCTGTCCGGAACACAGACTCTGGTGAGCGGATTCACTCGGCGCAGGGCCGGCCGGCGGATCCCGTCGACGGCCACGAGGGGTGTCCGTTTGCAGATCGATGCCGTCACGCGACCGCGGCGTGTCGCGAGGGTCCCATCCCGACCACCGAACGCAGTTCCGAACACCGACTGAGCTGCCTCGAGGCGCCACTACCCGCCACTCGAGAGTCGTCTCCACAGCGAGTGTCACCGACGCCAGACGGGGGAACGACAGAATGATAGAACCTGATCGGGACGCGTTCGAACCCCCCTCGGACACCCCCGTGGTCGAGTTACGTGGGGTCTCCAAGTCGTTCTCGGTACGCAATTCGGTTCTGGAACGGCTCTCTGGCAGCGACTCGTCAGCAAAAGCGGTCTGTGACGTATCGCTGGTTGTTCACCCATGTGAGACCGTCGGCCTCGTCGGTGAGAGCGGCTGCGGGAAATCGACGCTCGCGAAGCTCGTCACCGGCCAGCTCACGCCGGATCGCGGACAGGTCCGTCTCGACGGCACTCGCGTCGGCGGGGTATCGGATCGCTCCGCCGGGCAGTGTCGACGAATCGGTGTCGTCTTTCAACACGCCGGAGAAAGTTTCGATCCGCGGTGGCCGGTCGGCCGGTCGCTCTCCGAGGCCAGACATGACGCCGACATGGGTTCGGAAAACGAACGCGGTCTCGGAGACATCGAGCAATTGTTGTGCAGCGTCGATCTCGGCCCGGAGATCGCCGACCGGTACCCTCGCGAGTTATCGGGTGGGCAAATCCAGCGCGTCGCGTTGGCCCGAGCTCTGGCACACAACCCTGACGTGATCGTCCTTGACGAACCGGTATCGGGGCTGGACGTGGCGACACAGGCGACGATCCTCGACCTGCTCGCCGACCTGCAGCAGAGGTTCGGTATCGGATATCTATTTATCTCTCACGACCTGGCTGTTGTACAGTATCTCGCAGATAGGATCGCTGTCATGTACGCCGGCGAAGTCGTCGAAGTCGGGCCAGCAGACGGACTGTTCGGGGATCCGAATCATCCATACACCGAAGCGTTACTTCAGGCGATTCCGAGTCCGGATCCGGGGGTGGCACCCCCGACACCGCTCGACGGCGATCCACCCGATCCGACGGACAGACCGACCGGGTGTCCGTTCCACCCCCGCTGTCCCGCGGCGACGACAGAGTGTGCCGAGAGGCATCCCGAGTTCGAGACAGTCGAGGGCACGCGAGTCCGGTGCTTTCACGCTCCGGAAGCCACGGGCGAGTGCGAGGAGGACCGATCGTACCAACCGAACCGCAGTACTCGATCATCACGAATTCATGACTGAGAGTTACGACATCGCAATCGTCGGCGGCGGTCCTGCAGGCTGTTCGGCTGGTGTGTTCTGTAGCCGGGCCGGACTCGACACCGTCGTCGTCACGAACGACCGATCGACGCTTCGAAAATCCGCCTTCGTCGAGAATTACCTGGGCTTTCCGCTCGGTATTGAACCGCGAGCGTTGCTCGAACTAGTCGAGACACACGCCCGAGAGGCGGGCTGTAGTCTCGTCAACGGCACAGTCAAATCTGCGGAGACCGACGGTAATGGAATCGTTCTCCACCTCGGCGAGCGCTCAATCTTGGCTGAGCGAATTCTCGCTGCCTCGTGGTCGGACAGCACATATCTCAACGAATTAGGGGTACGAACCGAAACGGAGTCGTCTGGTTCCGTTTCCGTGGTCCAGACCGACGAACGCGGGGAGACGAACGTCGACGATGTATACGCCGCTGGTCGGCTCACAGACACCCATCATCAGGCAATCGTCAACGCAGGGGACGGTGCCCGTGTCGCACTCGAAATCATCGAAGAACTGGACACGGAGTTCTACAACGACTGGATCGCTCTAGAGGGCTACTACGAGTCCTACGACCGCGAGGTCCCGGTGGGTGTCAAGGAGATTGACCACGACGAACGGCGAAACCGTATCGAGCGTGCGACCGACTTCATGTCGTCCTTTTTCGAAACTGATCGATCGGAGTAGCGGTCCGAGACCGATGCCGCCGTCATCGATCTTTCCGTCAGGGTTTCGCAGGAGGATCGCTCACCGCTCGTCGTTGATCAGTCGTCTGCGAGCGACCGTCCGGGCGTCGATCGACCGTACTCATCCCCTTTCCCGCCATCGAATGTGGTGGCGATCCGCTCGCCAGCGCGCTTCGCGCCGACGACGTTGCGCGCGAGCGGACCGACTGTTCCCTCAGCGAGGGCACCGGTCACGTAGACCTGGGAACCTTCTCCCTCCCGACGTTGCCAGGCCAGCGTCTCGTCGTTGAGGACCGGCACGTTGCAATAGCCACGTTCGAGATCAAGCCAAGAGGCGATACGGGCAGCCATCGGTGAGTCGAACGGCGACTCGAATCCGGTCGCGAGGAGGATGCGTGCGACAGTTCGACTGGTCCCATCGCCGAACCGCACGAGCAGTCCGTCAGTGACCGGTGCGACCGTTTCGATAGTGCCATGTCGGCAGTCGAGGTGGGTATGCCGTTCGAGATCCTTGATCTCGTCGAACAGATACGGCGGTATCGTGCCGTCGTTCCGTGCCTGCTGTACGGTTCGGTAGCGTCGTTCAGAGCCGGGTGGATAACAGTGCAGCTCACGTTCGACGTGTCGCCAGTTGATCCAGCACGGATTTGCTTCCGATTCGGCTGTCTCGATCGGCGTTCGATGACAGAGCGTTACGGAACCGCCCCGCTCGGCGAGCGTAGCCACGACCTGCCCTGCTGTAATCCCACCACCGACGACGAGTGACTCTCCGGATGCCGTAGTTTCTGTGGGTGAGAACGACTCGTTCCAGACGTGCTGGATTCGTTCGTTGTCCGAGATTGGGTCGGCCCACGTCGGCCAGGTATACTCGCCCCCCATCCCGATAGCCAAGACCAAAGACCCAGCGTCGAAGGAACCGCCCGTCGTCTCGACCGTGACGCCGTCATCCCGTCGAGTCACGTTCGTCATCCGCGCTTCGACGACCGACTCCGTGAGATTGTGCTGATCCACGACAAACTGTGCGTGGTCGAGGAACAGTGACAGCGTCGGTCGTGGCGGGTAGTTCCTGGTCGGGACGAGTTCGTGTTCTCGGTCGCGCCCCTCGGCGAACGACTCGAGACTGAACGGTTCCGGTGAGACGTGCTGGACGAACGTCGAACGTAGTGTTTCCATCCCGCACCGTCGAGCCTTCGCCTCGAAGGCTGCGAGCGGTTCCCCGTGTTCGTCGACGATGCGGATGTCGTCCGTCGTCAGGTCAGTCTCGGCGAGCAGGCGGACGGCGAGGGTCGTCCCGTGGATGCCACAGCCGACAATGACGACAGCAGTGTCGCGGTGGGTCTCACCGTCGTTCGTCATCGGACCCTCCATCGGCTTTCGGTTCGCCAGTGGCGTCGCCGTGAGTCCGGTCGGACAGCTTGTTGAGACGCCACCGGCCGGTTCTGTGCTGCATTCGCGTCGGAACTCCGAGCCGCCGATACACCAGAGACAGCACGTAGAGCCCGATTCCGGTGAGGACGATAGTGCCGCCCGCTGCGAGTCCGTACTGATAGGAGAGCGTCACGCCCGTGACGACGGTGATTTCGGCCACGAGGACGCCCGCGAGAAGGGAGCGCTTGAAACTGCGCGACCCGTCGGCAGTCGCGACTGGAATGACGAGCAGTGCGGCGACGAGGATGACACCCATGACCTGCATCGCGCTGACGACGACGAGCGCGGTCAGGACGACCATCAATCGGTTGTACCAGGTGACGCTGATACCCGCTGCCCGTGCTGCTGTGGCGTCGAAGGTGACGTACAGCAGCGGTCGGTAGGCGACCGCAACCGCGGCCGACACGAGTCCGGTCATGAAGACCAGGAGACCGACGCTGGCTTTGGAGACCGTTGCGAGCGAGCCGAAGAGGTACGCGTCGATACCGACTGCAATGCCACCGTCGGTCGCCGTGATGAGCACGCTCCCCAGCGCGAAGCCGCCGGTCAGCACCATCGCTAGCGAGGTGTCCGTCGAGACGTCGCCGTACTGGACGAGCAGTTCCACGAGCAACGCCGTGCCGACGGCAACGACGAGCGCGCTGTGAATCGGTGCGAGCGACAGCGAGAGGGCGTTGTTGACGAACAGCCCCACGGCAACGCCGGCGAAGGCCGTGTGCGCGAGTGTGTCCGCGATCATCGACATCTCTCGGTGGACGAGGAACGTGCCGACGAGCGGACCGATGATCCCGATACAGATTGCGGCCAGATAGGCACGCTGCATGAAGGCGAACTCGAGTGCCGGCATCCCGAGCACTCTCGCAAGCACTTCCATGAACGCACCGTAGAGATCATCGAGGAACCAGTCGAACGGGGCGAACGCGAACAGCGTCAGCGGAGCGGTAGTTCCGAACATATCAGTGATCGTGTTCCAGCACGGCCTGTTCGGCCCCATAGGCGTCGGCCAGGGCGTTCGTCTCGACGAACGTCTCGGGGTCGCCATCGAAGTACAGCTCCCGATTGATGCAGACGATCTCAGTCGCGTGGTTGGTGACGACACCGATGTCGTGCTCGATGAGGATGATGGTGATCCCAGTCGCGTTCAGGTCGTGCAGGAGGTCGTAGAAGGCTTCACGTGACTCGGCGTCGACGCCGACCGTCGGCTCGTCGAGGACGAGCAGGTCCGCCTCTGCAGCCAGCGCGCGAGCGATGAACACCCGCTGTCGCTGCCCACCGGACAGCCGGCTCACTCGGCGATCTATCAGTTCGGTTAGATCAACGCGTTCGAGCGCGTTGTCGATCGCTCGTCGGTCCGTCTCCGAGAAGCGACCGACGAGCCGGTGGGGGTACCGACCCATCGTGACAGCTTCGCGGACAGTGACTGGCATACGACCGGCCGCTTTCGTCGCGTGCTGGGCAACGTAGGCGACCCGTTCGCCGTCGTCGAACGCGTGTGCCGGCTCGCCGAACAGCCGAACCGCTCCGCTGTCTGGACGGCGCAGTCCGAGCATGAGTTCGACCAGCGTCGTCTTTCCCGACCCGTTCGGGCCGACGAGGCCGAGAAACGCGCCCGGCTCGATTTCGAGAGAGACGTCGTCGACCACGGGACGGTCGGCGAAGGCAAAGGACGCGTTCTCGACGGTCACGACTGCCTCCGAAACCGTCTCGACCGTTGTACCGTTCATCGCCACTCCCCGAGGTCGGCGAAATCCGTCACGTCGGCCGTCAGCCACTGCGCCAGCAACGAAATCTCGTCCACGTCCGACGGATAGATCGTTCTCCGGGGTGGCCCGTCTTTGGAATCGACGACAGCCGACGCCAGTTGCGGTGGCTGGTCACAGTCACGACTGACGACCCAGTCCGGGTCAGTCTCACGTCGATGCGACTCGCACTCACTCGTCATCGTGCGTCGAGTGCCTGCTCCAGGGTGGGGAGGTTGACGTTCTCCATGACCTCGACGTACCCCCAGCCTTCGTCAGCCCACTCCTGGGTCTGTCCTGGAATCGGGGTCAGCGGGAGTACCTCTTGGGCGTCCGTTTCTGCGACGAGTTGGTTGGCAGCCGTCTGACTTTCCAGCGGGTCCGCACAGACGTACTGGAGATCGTGCTCGTCGATGAGTTGCTGTGCCTGCTCGATGTCCTCCAGCGTCGGCTCGTCGTCCGGCGAGACGCTCGTCAGCGTCTTGGCCTCGAACCCGTAGCGAGCGCCGAGATAGCCGAAGGCGTTGTGCCCTGCGACGAAGACGACGTCCTTCGAGGCCCCGTCGAGACTGCTCTGCATCGAACTGTGTAGGTCGTCGAGTTCCTGCTTGTACGCGCTGGCGTTGCTCTCGTACGTGGACGAGTTCCCGCTATCGACGTTCGCAAAGCCCTGCTGAATGTTGTCGACGGCCGTCTTCGCCCGAACCGGGTCGATCCAGAAGTGCGGATCCATCCCGCCCGAGTGGTCGTGGCCGTGTTCGCCGTCGTGGTCGCCCTCACTCTCGTGTTCTCCTTCGGTTTCGTGGCCGCCTTCGCCTTCGTGGCCGTGGTCGCCCTCGTGCTCGTGTCCACCAGCTATTTCAGTCACTTCTGGCGAGACCGACGTGCCACTCTCGTTTGACAGCGTCGCGCTGAACTCCGAGGGAACGTGCTGGGCGAACAGCACGTAGTGTCCGTCTGACTCGATCTGGAGACGGTAGTTCGTCGTCCCGCTCTCGGCGAACTGGAGCGTGTAGAGCGACTCCGAGGACGGCGTGAGTGTCCCTTCAGCTTCGACCGGCGTGTGTGCGTCGTGACCGCTCTCGTACAGCGAGTGTGCAGTTTCTTCGACGTGGTGGATGCCGTGGTCGCCACCCTCATCGGTCGCGAGGACGGCAAGGTGCATCCGTGGATCCGGCCCCTGCTCGAACTCGTAGGTGTACGTTCCGGCGTCCAGGTGATACAGGCCAGCCCACTCCCACGGGGGCGAGCCGCCGTGTCCGCTCTCGTCACTGTGTTCGTCTTCGCCTTCGTGGCCGTGCTCTTCTTCGTGAGCGTGCCCGGCCTCGCGAAGGTCGACACCGGCACTGGCGTTCACGAGGGCGACGTCGGCGTCGTCGGATTTGATCGTCTCGACGATGTCGTCGGCCCACGGCTGGAAGCCCTCCATCCCGTGAACGAACAGGTCCGATTTCAGGACGGTCTGTTGCACTTTCGGCCCCGGTTCCCAGCCGTGGCCGTGCTGGCCCACCGGAACGAGCGTCTCGCCAGTCGCTGTGTCGCCTGCGACCTTCGAGGCGAAATCACCGAAGACGAAAAACGACGCCTGGGCAGTCGTCCCGCTGGATTCGTTGCCGCCCCCCAGACAGCCAGCGAGGGCACTTGCAGCGACTGCTCCGATTCCACCAGTAACGAATCGTCGGCGTGTATGTTCTGCCATCAATTATTACCGATAGTCGACTAGGTAATAAGAGCTATGATTTTTAGAAGCAATCTTAATAACAATATTTTTACTACATGGTGAGATCGATCAGAGAGTCTCGCCTGCACCAGTGAAACAGCTAAAAATCAGCTGCTATTGGCACTCACCATTGTACTAGGTGCAGAGGATGGCGTCAGTACACTCAGTTCGGTTCTTCCAGCTATTCGCTAGTCACCGTCTCCGAAATATGAATAGAGATATCCCGGTCGTTGTGGCTCTGTGACGGAACTTGGTGGACTACTCTTCTCCCCCCGCTGAGCTTAGTCTTCCAGTCCGAAATCTGCGAGCGAATGTGTATGATGCCAGAAAGCCACTACCTCATCAACATCGAACGTGAGGACACCGTCAGTCAACTGGATTGTAATGACACCGTCCTCAATCGCCGTATCGTGGAGGTGCATCTCCAATGGTTCATCGAATTCCGAGACTGCGATCATCAGTTCACCTTTCGCTTCGAGTTCCGATTGGAGTTCTGCTGTTTCTACTACCATCGCATATAGGAATACGATTTACCGAATAATAAAAATATGTTTTTCTTCCCAGAGTCCTGTTTTCGTCAAAACAATTTAGTCCGTGGAATACGCTTTGATCCCAACGAACAATATTCAATGCACTGAATAAATACCTCATTTTCGCCATCTTTGGCAAGGGCTACTTCGAGAAATACTCGATAACACTCGCTGCAAGGCCGAAAACAAGCGACTCGATACGCCGGTTAGGCCAATTCGGAAAACGGTGAGTCGTCGGCTGTCTGGTCTGCGTCGGATCGAACCGCGTACGCAAGCGTGTAGTAATCTCGTTCGCCGAGTTCGTCCGGATCGTCAGTGATGAGTGGGTCCTCATCGTCCATGAACAGTCGCCGTCCGAACGTCACGTCGTAGCCCGCGGCGGTGAGTTTCTCGTGGGTCGTCGGCACGTCGGTGACTTTGAACAGGATCATGCGTTCGGGACCAGTCGGCGCAGCGCCGTCAGCAGCCTCACGCAGACAGAGTTCCTCGCCGGCCTCGATATCGACGCCGAAGACCGAGGCGAACGCCGTCACCGAACTGACGCCCGGAACGACTTCGACATCGACATCCGAATGCTTGCGTTCCAGCGTCCGGCGAAGGTGCCCAAACGTCGAGTAGATACAGGGGTCACCGAGCGTCACGAACGCCGCATCGGCGTCGAGCGCAGTCGGCGCGACAGCGTCAGCCGCCTCTCGCCATGCACGCCGGAGTTCCTCGGGATCGCGCGTCATAGGGAAGTCCAGATCACCGAGTTTGGATTCTGCGACGTACTCCCGAGCGACTCGCCGGGAGAGTCGTCCGGGCGTGTACACGACCGCGACATCTTCGAGCACGCGCTTGCCCCGAACGGTGAGCAGGTCCGCTGCACCGGGACCGAGGCCGATACCGTACAGCGTCATCGGTTACGTGCCCTCATCGTAGCTCTCGACGCCGTCCTGAACCACTTTCTCCGCGAGTACAGCACACGGGACGCGCATCGGCGTCAGCTCGATTCCCAAGAGATCGAGGGCGTCCTCACGGTCGAGGTCACGAACCTCCGAGAGCGTCATTCCCGGGAGCTCTTCGGCAAGCAGGCTCGCGCTCGCGATGCTGATCGCACAGCCCTCTCCAGTAAACGTGACCTCTTCGATCGTTTCACCGTCCTCCGTGAGTCTGAGGTCGAACGTGAGTTCGTCGCCACAGGAAGCGTTCTCGCCAGTGTGAGAGACGGTAGCTGGCGAGAGGCGCCCCCACCTTCGAGGATTGCGGTAGTGATCCAGGATTACCTCCTGATACATTTTCGAACCCTGCATCTACGCTACCTCGTGTCGGGTTGCGAGTCCGGCGAGATGCGGTGCTTCCGGGACGATGATGTCGCGTGACGCCAGCCGAACCGCGTTGACGCTTCCCGGGAGAACGAACACGGGCACGTTCTGGACGATGCCAGCGGTCGCCCGCGTGGCGATGGCACGGGTTCCGACCTCGTCCCACGACAGTCGATGAAACGCTTCCGCGAAGCCGCCCAGCTCTCTGTCGAACAGGTCGGCCGCGGCAGTGGGTGTCACGTCGTCGATGGTCACGCCGGTGCCACCGGTCGTCACGACGACATCCACCTCGTCGCGACCGACGAACTCGCCGAGTGTCGCCTGCACCGCCGCATACTCGTCGGGAATCAGCGTGCGGGCCGTCACGATGTGGTCTGCTCGCTGAAACACGTCCGCGAGACAGTCACCGCTTGGATCCGTCGGTCTCTTGCTGACCGTCGGGTCTCGCGAGGAAGAGACTGTCACGACGCCCACGCCGAGCGGGTCGACGATGTCGTGGTCATCTGCGTCGGTACCTCGCCGGTCGTCTTGCGCCGGCAGCGTCCTGTTCTGAAGACTCATACGGTCGCCACACCCCATTTGTCGACATCGGCATCGAAGACGAGTTCTTCCTCGGCACGGCCAGGGAACGGGTTCTCGTAGCGCTCCCAGTCCTCGTCCATCTCGGCATCGGTCAGCAGACAATCGTCGAGCGAGTTCTGGATCGCGGTTTCGTCGAGGTCGTGGCCGATGAACACGAGGTCGATCTCGCGGTCACCCCACTCTTCGTCCCAGTCGAGGTCGGGTCTGGCTTCTCGGTACGCCTTCCGTTGAAATTCAGGCATGGTCGCGGCCCACTGGCCGTTGACGTCCACTTGAACCTGTGTGCCGGCGAGGTTACAATTGAGCGCGTGTCGCTCTCTGCCGGCGACCCACATGAGTCCCTTCGCGCGGACCACGTCGGCAGGAACGTCTGCGAGCCAGTCGACAAGCCGCTCGGGGTGGAACGGTCGCGGCCGACGGTAGTTACACGAGGTCAGCCCGAACTCTTCGGGCGGGTGGAGGTGATCATCGTGGTCGTGTCCCTCGTGGCTGTGTCCTTCGTTGTCGTGACTGTCCTCGTGGTCGTGATCGTCTGAATCGTGACCCTCCCCGTCCTCGTCGTCCGTCGCTTCCTGGTGATACTTGTGTGCCTGTTTCCAGCCAGCGCCGCCACTCACCCGGTCGAGGTCGAATCGTCCCACGTCGAGGAGGACACACGGGTCGACCCGTCCGCGTTCGGCTGTCTCGATGTCTGCCTGTGGCTGCAAGGCTCGGATCAGGGACTCGACCTCAGCTAACTCCTCGTCCGTGACGAGATCCGTCTTGTTGAGCAGGACCAGATCACAGAATTCGACCTGTTCGGCCAGGAGATCCGAGAGAGGTTTCGCGTCCTCGGTCACCTCGTTGACTTCCGCACCGGCGATGAACACGTCGTGGAACAGCGCGGCATCGACGACGGTGACGATGGTGTCGAGGTTGTAGTGAAACGCTGCCTGGCGATTGCTCCGCACTGTCTGTGCGACTTCTGCGGGGTCGCTCATTCCAGAGGGTTCGACAACGAGCGCGTCGAACTCGACTGTCTTGGCCAACTCGACGATCGTCTGGCCGAACTCATTGGCGAGCCCACAGCAAATGCACCCGTTCGAGAGCTCTGTTACGGTGGTCTCGTCGTCGTCGAGCGTGACCTGCCGCTCGACGAGGGCAGCATCCACGTTCACCTCGCCCATGTCGTTGACGAGCACCGCGATTTCCCGTTCTTCGGGCGCGTTTTCGAGCAGATGGTTCAGCGTCGTCGTCTTCCCGGCACCGAGCCCGCCGGAGAGGATCGAGACTGGAATATCGGAGGCCGACATGGCTACTGGTCTGCGAGGGCCAGTTCCTCCTGGAGGTCAGGTGCGAACGGGTCGACGTAGTTGCTCCAGTCCTCG
The DNA here is from genome assembly GCF_900110215.1 of Halorientalis persicus. Classification (GTDB taxonomy): domain Archaea; phylum Halobacteriota; class Halobacteria; order Halobacteriales; family Haloarculaceae; genus Halorientalis; species Halorientalis persica. The sequence goes on from NZ_FOCX01000013.1 coordinate 124,994, forward strand.
TCCATCTCGGCGTCGGACAGCAGACACTCGTCGAGACGCTCAACCAGTTGCTCCTCGTCGACGTCACGGCCGATGAAGACGAGTTCGATGCCCCGGTCACCCCACTGGTCGTCCCACTCCTCTTTGATCTGGGGACGCGCAGCGAAGTACCGCTGCTGTTGGGGCTCGGGGAGCGTCGCGATCCACTGCCCTTTCGGCCCGGCGCGCACGGACTGGCCGGCCTTGTCCAGTCCCATCGACACGTCTTCGCGACCGGCCGACCAAAAAAAGCCTTTGGCACGAATCACGCTATCCGGGAGCTCTGCAAGCGTCCGGGCGATTCGCTCGGGGTGGAACGGCCGCCGGCGCTCGTAGACGAACGAACTCACACCGTGTTCCTCGGCAGCGGCGTCGTGATGATGGCCGTGCTGGAGTTCCTGTTTCCACCCCGCGGATTGGCTCACCTGCTCGAAGTCGAAGCGTCCAGTCCCGAGGATCTGTTCGGGTGCGACTTCCCCGTGCTCGGTTCGGATGATCTCTGCCTGCGGTTGGAGCGTCTCGATGACGGCCTCGATCTCGTCCAGTTCGTCGTCAGGCACCAGATCGCACTTGTTCAATAGCAGCACGTCACAGAACTCGATCTGATCCATGAGGACCTCCTCCGGAACGCGGTTGTCGTCCGGTTCCAGATCGTCGTCGGTCAGTACTTGACCCGACTCGAAGCCCTGCCAGAAGCTGTGAGCGTCGACGACGCTCACCATCGTATCGAGTTCGTACACGCCCGTCGGGTCGAACGAGGCGTCCTCGAAGCCCTGTGCGAACGTCTGTGCGACCGGAATCGGTTCGCTGATTCCCGATGATTCGACGAGCAGGTAATCGAACTCACGGGTTTCAGCGAGCCGACCGACCTCGTCGAGCATGTCACCGCGTAGTCGACAGCAGATACACCCGTTCGACATCTCGATGACTTCTTTCTCTTCCTGGGTGAGATCGGATTCCTGTTCGACGAGGTCGGCGTCAACGTTCACCTCTCCCATATCGTTGACGAGGACTGCCGCGTCGAGTTCGTGGTCGCTGTTCAGGACGTGGTTGAGCGTCGTCGTCTTGCCCGCCCCGAGGCTCCCGCTCAAAACCGTCACTGGAATCGGATCGGAGTTATCGGTACTCATAGCCACAGATATGAAATCTACACACTTGAATATTAGTTATTACGAAACTAAGATAGAGTATTAATAATTCTGAGTGCTGGGTCAGGTGCGTCTTACAAGCGAGATGTTGACGCGACCGACCGCATCGAAATCACGGAGATCGTACAGGAGGCTCCGTATCTGGGCAGCATCCCCCTGGCAAAACACCGTTTCGAGACACCAGTCTCCCTCGTGTACGTGACTGGTCGACGCGATGATATCGTCGTACTCGTGTTGCACGCCATGGATGTCCTCAATGATTCGCTCGTGTTCATAATCGAACGCGAGGACGGCGACGACTGTGCCGTCGACCGATTCGAGGGCGGTGTGTGACTCGATATACTCCGTCATCGCCTCTCGGACCGCTCGCGAGCGTGAGTCGTACCCTTCACGCTGCCACGTCGCATCGAAGTCGTCGAGCAGTTCCTCCGGGATATTGAAGCTGGTACGCATCGCTGTTGCTAATTATGAAGCCCAGTATAATATTTGTTCATAGTTCTCGAAGAGTGTTACATAACCTCGATAACCGTGCTAACAGCCCTTATGCACCCAGAAATCGTAGGATGTGGTGCAATGTGCCACTGCTTTGGTGCGGTGACGGAACTGACCGATGAAGAGCGACGGGAACTGGTCGAGGACCACTCGGAACAGGAACTCCGAGATGCGTACTCGGATGACGAACTCGAGACGCTGGGAATTGCAGCGTAGCACGCCTCACAACGTTGGTCGTTGAATCGAATCGACGGGAAACAGTGAGTATTCGACCTGCACATCTTCGTTGGTCGCTTCGACATCGCGGACGAACTCCGAGACAGTCGCCAGTTCTCCCTCGATGATGAACGTCTCGACACATCCCTGATCGTCGCAGATGCAACTGTGTGAATTCGACCGGACGGCACTTGCGTGTGTGTGCCGAAGCTCGGTCATTTTCGTCTCCACAGCCGGGCTGTCGTACGGAAACAGCGCGCTTACGATCGCCACAAGGTCTCGGTCTTCGAGTGAGGGTTCCCGGAACTCCTGGACCAGTTTTCGTCCAGCTTCTCGAAAGAGTTCGCTCCGCCCAGAGTAATCGTGGGTCTCGACAATGTCGTCGATTTCTTCGAGAAGATCCTCCGGCATGGAGACGCTGACAATTCCCATATCATAAAAGAGGACGCCAATATAATAAAATCTGTTATTACACAATTCAGTATTGATAGTACGCCTCCGCCGGAATACGATCTCTACTGTGGGAACTTACCTTGTTGCCGCACGTGGTTGTTACTCTGCACGGATGATTTAGTAATTCAGAATAAGAAGAGCGGGCGAATTATAACAACTCCTTTTATGGCATTATCACTAAGATAATAACGCAATGGCATACGCGTGTTCCACCTGCGACGCAGAGTTCCAGAGTGCAGCTGGTGTCACCCAGCACGTGGCACTTCACCACGACACCTGTGCGGAATGTAACGAGGAGTTCGACGAGACTGATCAGCTCCGCGAACACATCCACGAGTCGCACTGAGTCGCCCGCGGGTAGCGACGATCTTTTCGAGGAGATAATACACACCCAACATCAGATACTACTCCTTACTAATATTGATGAAGTTATTAATACACAGTTCACGAATCAGGGAATAGATGAGCTACACGAAGACCAACTATGAAGATGTGGACAAAGTCTCGGATGCGATGCACTTCCTGCGAGAGCCACTGGAGTGCCGACAGGTTGGTATCACAATTGCTCGCTGTGAGCCGGGATGGAGTTCACAGCCACACGATCACACCGAAGACGAACACGAGGAGGTGTACGTGTTGATCACTGGGTCGGCGACAGTTCGTGTCGACGACGAGGACGTTCCCGTGGAGAGCGGTGACGCGGTCTGGATTCCCCCAGCGGCGACGCGACAGATCCGGAACGGCGACGAGGAGAGCGCGTTCGTCCTGGTGAGTGCGCCGAGCGACAGCGACGACGGTGCAAATGGTAGCCCTTCGTGGCGAATGAGCGGATTTCAGGGGTGAAATCTATGGATCCAGTATTACCGTGGCGACTGCAAACCGAGGATCCTGGATCGGCCCAGTTCCGTCACGATACAGGTTTGTCATCCGGAGACCAATCGTGATATATGACGAGTGACCGTTTCGACTACGAGGCGATTGGTGTAATCCGGACGCCCTTCGAGTCACCCGAAGGGATGCCAATCCAGCCGGTCGGAAACGATGCCACAGAGGGAATCGTCGAAGTTGAGGAGGCATACGAAGACGGGTTGAAGGACCTGAACGGGTTCACTCATTGTATCCTGCTCTACCATTTCCATGAGTCACCCAATCGATCCTCACTACACGTCGTACCGTTCCTCGATGAGAAAAAAAGAGGCGTGTTCGCTACACGGGCCCCACAACGGCCGAACCGAATCGGGATTTCAATCGTCGAGATCGATACCATCGCGGGTCAAAAAGTAGTCGTGGACGGAATCGACGTCGTCGATGGAACCCCGTTGCTGGATATCAAGCCATTCGTTCCCGAATTCGACGTTCCAGAAAGTGCGGATACGGGTTGGCTCGACGCATCGATATCAACTGTTCGATCAAAACGAGCCGATGGAAGGTTCCGTTAATTAGCCTAGTTCCGGTACGACCGGATACAAACAGTGTCGATTGGGAGGTCGTCAGTTGATTCTTACCGCATCACGTCGGCCTCACTGACCGAGACGCTCCCGGATGTCCGAGACGTACTCGACGAACTCGATGTCCGTTCGCTGACGGGGCCGATCCAGCGAGACGTCGACGACATCGTCGACTCGCCCGGGATCGGCAGCCATCACGAGGATGCGATCCGCGAGCGTGACAGCTTCCTCGACTTCGTGGGTCACGAACAGGATGGTTTTGTTCGTCGCACGCCAGATGTCCAGTAGTTCCCCGTGGAGCGTGTCGCGGGTGTTCGGATCGAGGCTCCCGAAGGGTTCGTCCATCAGTAACACGTCGGGATCGACCGCGAGCGCGCGAGCGATGCCGACCCGCTGTTTCATCCCGCCCGAGAGTTCTTTCGGATAGGCATCCTCGAAGCCAGACAACCCGACAAGGTCGACCAACTCCTGGACGCGTTGCTCGCAATCCGGACACTCACAGGTCGGGCGGTCGAGCCCGAACCGGATGTTCCCACGAACGGTGCGCCACGGGAACAGCGCATAGTTCTGGAACACCATCCCACGGTCGATACCGGGCTCGGTCACCCGCTCGTCGTCGACATATACACTGCCCTCGCTCGGTGATTCAAGGCCCGCGATGGTCCGGAATAGCGTCGTCTTGCCACAGCCAGACGGGCCGACGATACAGAGGAACTCCCCGTCTGCGACCTCGAAGCTCACGTCGTCGAGCGCGGTGACGGATTCCCCGCGGACCTCGTATCGCTTGGAGAGACTGTCGACGACGATTTTCGACTCACTGTCTGCAATATCACCCGACTCCGCGGGTGAGTCAGTCAGCGCCATGCCAGAACCCTCCGTTCGAAGGTGCGGAAGCTCACATCCATTCCGACGTAAACGAGGCTGATGACGAGCATATATGCGACGCTGGTGTCCACTGCGAGGTTGTTCGAGGCGTTAATGATCTCGTAGCCGACGCCCGGTGCCCCGAACAGCTCCGCCCCGACGACGATCATCCAGCACCGACCGATGCTCGTCCGGAAGGCAGTAAGCACGCTCGGAGCGGCAGCCGGCAGCATCACGAGGCGAATCATCTGCCAGTCAGTCTCGACGCCGAGGCTAGACGCGACCTCCGTGTAGTCCGTCGAGACGCCTTCGACACCGCTGTAGGCACCGTAGAAGTTGATCCAGAACGCGCCGACAAATACGATGAACGCAGCGCCTGTGTGGTGGATCCCGAACCAGAGGATGGCGAAGACGACCCACGCCAGCGGGGGAATCGGTCGGAGGATGCGAACGACCGGCGTGAGATAATCGTCGATCTGTCCCGACCAGCCCATCGTCACACCGAGGGCGATACCGCCCGTCGCCCCGAGTAAGAGTCCCGGAATGTAATGCAGAAGGCTCTGCCCGAGTTTGAACAGGCCGACTGGAATCGCCACGTTCCCGACGAGCGGGACGGCGACGGGTGTCGACTCGGTGAACAGGTCGACGAAAGCAGTTGCCGAGGCGATTGGCCCGGGAAGGAGATACGACGGCGTCGTTACCTGGGCACCGGCCCACCAGACGACCAGAAAGGCGATGAGACCAACCGCACCTCGGCCGAGTCGAAGCGGGCTGCTATCATCGAACAGGTCGAGCGCGCTCGTCTCGTCGTCGCCGTCGGTCGCTGTTCCGAGACTCATCGTGCGATTGCATCGTACGCTCCGAAATGGAACAGCTGCTCGTTGTCGACGTCAGAGTCCGTGTTCCCGACGTCGGCGACGTACTGTGCCATGGTCTCGGTCTGACTGGTTATCGCGTGCGGGTCCGAGAGGAAGTTCGATGCGGTAGAGTCCATCGCTCGCACCGCGAGGTCGTTACTCACACCGGACCCGATGACTGCACTGGCGTCTCTGGCGGCCGCTTCCGGGTCGTCGCGGATGAAGTTCGTCGCGTCGGCGTGTGCCGAGACGAGTCCCTCGGCCACGTCCGTATCGTCGACGACGCGCTTCTGGGCGAACAGCACAGTCACCGGGTGACCATCGAGAACCGCACCGGACCACGCGACCTCCCGAAAGTCCGCGTCGTTGCCGATAACAGTTGCGAACGGCTCTTGAATGATCGTCGCATCGATATCGCCTGCCTGCATCGTCTGTGGCGCGTTGGCCGGTGGCACCTTCGACTTGGAGACGACTGACTCCAGGTCCCCGAGTCCGAGGTCCTGTTCGATCCAGTATCGCAGGACGACGTCCGGGACGCTCCCGTCTGGTGGGGCACCGAACCGGACCTTTCTGCCGTTCTGGGACTCGAACCGCTCGAATGCATCTCGACCGTGCTCAGCATACAGATCGGCGAACGCGGCGGTCCCCATCATCTTGAACCCTTCACGAGAGTTCGCTGCCAGCACACTCGCTGGTTTTCCCTTATCAACGAGAACCATCGAGGGCGTGATTCCGAACAGAGCAACATCTATTTCGTCACTGGCGAACGCTTTCACGACGCTTGGGCCACTTGAGAAGCGCTCGGTCTCGACAGGTACTGGAATGTCGTCGTAGAACCCCTCTTTGTCCATCACGTAGTGATGCATATTCGGATAGATCGGAACGTAGGCGACGGTGAGTCGGTCGAGATGGCCGCTGGTACCGCCGCCAAGACAGCCCGCCGTAGCTGTGAGTCCGGCCGTTGCGAGTACCGTTCCGCCTCGAATGACATCGCGCCGTGTCTTCTCTCCCATATAATACCAACAGCTAACTCGTTTCTAATAAGAGTTGTTAATAGCAGACTTATTTTTAATATCCGGGTGGCGGTAGCAGATAGCCGAATTTGAGAAGGGACAGTGGTAGATCACAGTGTGCCTAAAGAGTCTGTGCTGGGCCGAACAGTTGAAAAGTCACTGAGCAGTGGCCGTCGGCACTAGGTCGGCGGAGAGGAGCAGCGACCGACGAAAGACTTCAGGAGATGAGGCTGATGTCGTCGACGGGGTGAACGCTGTAGTCGACCGAGATGGTATCCTTCGTGGCCCGAATCTTCCCCACGAAGGTGGAGATCTCTTCGAGTTGGCCTTCGAGGACGAACAACTCCATACAGTAGTGGTTCCCGACGTGGCTGTGGAAGTTCGACACGACGAGGTTTTCGTGATCGTGACGCAGATGCATCATTTTCTCTTCAACGCTCGTCGTTTCGTAGTCGAACAGGACAGTGACGATCGCCATCAGGTCCCGGTCTTCGAGTCGTTTATCTTCGAACTCGTTGAGGAGGTTCCGAACGGCTTCGCGGACGATTTCACTGCGGCCGGTGTACCCGTGGTCATCACCGAACTCGTCGATCCGTTCTTCCAGTTCGTCCGGCATTGAGATGCTTACGACTCCCATGTATTAACACTGGAGCAGGGAGTTAATATAGATTCATACTTTCGTGGCGTAACTCGTCGGCAGTTTGTTAGTGAGGCTGTTCATGATTGGTATCTGTCGTTGGAAAAAGGACAGAAGGCACGCATCAATTTCCATCCTCCGAGGTTGTGCTTGTTGAGACTACAGCGGGTATAGTGGGGCTGTGATGCGTGTTTTCGAGCGAATTTCCGAGGTGAAGCTGCTTCGGATCTACTCTCGGTAGTCTTCTCGTGTCGTACTACCAACTAGACCGGTGAATTTCCAAGATCCCCGACAGCGTTGCCACTCAGGAATCCGTATTGCCCCGGACAGAGTATCTCCTTATCCGATTCCGGTCTCCTTCTTTAGCAGCGTCAGCGTATTGTCGGCTGTTACGATCGGTGAATGTTCGTACTCACCAGTCAACTCAACCTGCACGAGCAGATCGACAGCTCGCCAGATCGAGTACAACAGGCAGGCGAATGCGAAGTAGAAGAACCGTAGCCCGAAATTCTTTGAGGTCGTCGCACCCATAAACCGCTTGATCGATTTGTAGCCGCTCTCAATTTCCCATCTGTACCCGTACTCGGTAAGAAGCCCGCTATTCCGATTCGTCATGAACACCGAATACTGTCGATGATCGGTGTGTTCGGAGTTCTCTTTCCGTCGGTAGATGAGCGTCGTCGAGTGCCACTCGTTGTCGCCGAGATGCAGTTTTCGATCAGTCTCGTAGCGGTCCTTTCCTTTTTTGAAGAGCCGTTTCGCCTGCGCTTTCTCGCTGGTCTGCATCCGCTTCGGGACGACGTAAGACAGCCCGCGTTGGCTGAGCATCTCCAAGATGTGCTGGCTGTCGAACTCCCGATCCATCAGCACGTTATCGACATGAACAGCCGCCTCTGCCGAGTCCAGGAGGTCTTCGACGATTTCCTTACGCGTATCTCCTTTCTGGACTGGGCGCGCATCTAAGACAATGGGCACAGCGTTCCCGACCAACTGGACGGTCGCCCACTGGTAGGCGTACTCATTGGTCTTCTCTTTCGTCCCGATAATCTCGTCTTCGTGCCCAGTTCGGTTTCCAGTGAAAGGATCGTCCTCGGTGATGTCTATCGCGACAATGCCGGCCCGAAAGAACTCCTCCGTGTCTGCGACTCGATCCAAGAGGCGACTCACAGCTTGGCGGTACATCTCGCGTATCTGTGTGACTGATAGATCACGGACGTGCCCGCGATGGGCGTGGCCGAGTGGTGTCCGCTCCCGATTAGACTCATGGATGAAGCTCCGAGCGCCTTCGTTGACGGCAAGGTTCTCTCGAAGCCCGAGATATGTCTGGAGATCCCAGTAGGCATTCTCGTGGATCTCACAGCCCTCGCCACGGTCCAGTGAGAATGCTGGGAACCCAACGCGACTCACCTGCTCAGTGACTGTCTCAGCCTGCTCTAATACGGTCTGGTCAGATGGGTCCGATTCCGTATCCTCAGTATCGTATCTGCGACTCTGACGCTCTGGTTTGCGTGGGACTGAGACGCCCGCGTTCTGTGCTTTGATGAGAATGGTTCGCGCTGCGGTCTCGACGGTATCCTGGAGTTCAGTAGTGAACCGATGGTGCCAGCTGCGCCACAGCGTGGACTGATCGGGCACCGACTCCAGGTCAAATTGATCCCAGAGATCTGGGTGTTTGGTGAGGTATTCGACGAGGGCAGTTTCGTGGTCCCAGCCATGGCATTCTTTCAGCAGGAATAAGCGAAACAGCGTTGCCATCTCGTAGCTCGTCGAGCCTGCGTATCGGTCGTGGGCATCGAACTGAACGTATGCGAGCGGCACTGCGTGGACGAATGGTTCAACGGCCTCGTGATC
>NZ_FOCX01000111.1 GCF_900110215.1 Halorientalis persicus
CGGGAGATTTGGGTCATGGACAACCGAAGTCTCCCGCTTCAACTCCTTTGATTTAGCGACCTACACCGACGCCATCTAGTGATTCAACACAGCCGGTCGTACCCAACAGCAATCCGAGGGTATCGTTCATATTCTCCAGTATTGGTTGCCTTGACTCTCAGCGTGGTCGACTCTCCAGGTGCCAGTGTCTGCTCATCAGTGGTGATCGAAACGGTAACATCGGCAGGCGCTCCTCTGACTGACCCTGTCACAGAGAGCGTGCCAATCGCTCCACCGGCCAGTTTTAATACCGTACGTCTAAGGTGTTCCTGGCTGTTTGTCCCATCTACTCTTTCTTGTTGATTATCTGGGGAACCAGAGCCTTTCACGCTGGAGGTATGACCGACCTAAGAATAATTAACTTGGGAGTGGTTTACCAGTCGGCAGTAACTACAGGTGCCTACAGCAGCAAAAGGTGTCGTCAGTATCTTTGCGATGGCGGATGAATGGAATGGGAGTCTGAGTGGGACTCCCAGTGCCGATGCGATTCGGTGAGCGCTGATCGCGCTGTAGCAGCATGCAGGAGCAGACATCGCTACGGTGGCGGTAGGTCCGCTCCATGCAGCAGTTGTAGTGCTTGGCTTACAGTTGTTACGGTTAGGTTGAATGTGAACCGCCTCGGGGTCAAGCCCCGAGGCACTCGGCCTGTTCCGCCTGTAGATCGGCTAGAAGACCTGTTCCAGAAAGAAATCACTAGCTACTGACCTACCATCGAAATGAATTTGACACGGGGTGGATTGAAGCAGGCGTATTAGCGACTCTACGCCGCAAAGCACAAGAAAGAGTGGGCCGAGGGAGAGAATTCATTTCGAACATGGTGTGTGTGGGGCGTCTCTATATCCTCTTGCAACAGTATGCCATAACTCACAAGCATGTTCTCCAGCAGTAGTTGAGGTCGGTCGTCTCAATGCATATGGATCGCCGTCGAAGAGAAGCAAGGACGGTCAGTCGTCGTCGCCTCGGTAGGCATCGCCACCGCGCTTGGTGATCGTAAGCACGTAGAGGACCTGCTCACTCCGAGCAGCACGACACCCGAGGCGAAACGGGCCGATTCGGAGCTTCTGGTGAGGCGCCCCTTCGAGCGGTTCGAGATAGTCCATCGGGTTACGCCATTGATCCGTGACGATATCGTCCAGTTTGGAGCTGATTCGATCTTGTGCGTATTCGTCGAGGCCGTCGAACTGGCGGTCTGCTGTATCGGTGAACTCCCAGTCCCACTCGTCACTCATCGTCACTGTTGCCGGCCAGTCCGTGCTCCGCCTTCACGTCGTCGCTCGTTCGCG
>NZ_FOCX01000091.1 GCF_900110215.1 Halorientalis persicus
CGGGAGATTTGGGTCATGGACAACCGAAGTCTCCCGCTTCAACTCCTTTGATTTAGCGACCTACACCGACGCCATCTAGTGATTCAACACAGCCGATTCTTCCAACCTATTAGCGAGGAGCGGCAAAATGGGACTGTCTGGTATGGGCTTGAGGCCGTCTCACAAGAGGAGGCGCTCAAATATATCGCAACTCCCATAGAACGAACTAACAAAGGCGTCCAAACCGCCATCGAAGCGGGCGCCTACGAGACATCCGACGAACTCTCCGGCGCTCACGAACTCGTTCAGACCGACGACAGCTACTACGTCGTCTATCCAACCGTGGTTCAGGAATATGAGGGGACAGAGCGGAGCCTCACAGTCGTCGTACTCCAGTGGCTGCTCGGAATTGCTGGTGCAATACTGATTCTTCGCGGACAACGTCACCGTGTCGAATGACAAACAGCCGGGTACCACCGGCTTGACGACTCGAAATATCGTCCGTCTGTACTGATCGTTAGAGAGTTTGGTTGAGAATGCGTCGAGAAGCACGATCAGTGATTCTTTAGACTTCTTAGGAAGAGCTACTATCTCTAATTAGCGTGTGACATCTAAGCGGAAATCGAATGTGAAGATACGGAGCCAAAGGACAATTCTCAGGGGTTCATCTCCAAACTATTGGGATGAACCCGCCGCTTAGTATGAGAGGCCGTTCGTTTCTGAAAATACAACTCGACAATATCTTGGTTGTTTAGATTTACAGACAAGACGACACTCTGAGGAGGAAAAAGCCGAGTACCTAAGGTCCAGGTCTTAGGGTTATCCACCCAGAAGACATATTATACTATCATTAGCAGTTGAAGCAAATGTCCCCCCGAAGCCGTAGAACCTTCCTCCAAATCGGTGGCCTTGCCTTAGGTGGTCTTCTCGCTGGTTGCACCAATGATACGGGCAGTTCGACTCCACCAGTGACTGAACCATCGGTGACTGAGCCCGAACAATTCCCACCACCAGAACCGACACCAGGTACCCCACAAGATCCGAGATCGATGCCGACAGCAACGGACTGGACTCGCTTTCAGGCTGATAATGGCAATACAGGCCATCTGTCTGATGTAACAGCAGTGCCCGAGGACCCAGAGATATACTGGGACTTCTACGTATCCTCCTCGCCACCTGTTGTCGCCGACAGGAGCCTCTATACCACGGAATACAGGGAAGAACGCTCTGTCGTCGCTCGCAATGCAGCCACTGGAGAGCTTCAGTGGACGACTGCTGTCGACGGTGGTGGTATGGGTATGCCAGCTGTTGCTAGTGATGAAGTTCTCGTTCAGAGTTATACTCGCCTCTCTGGGTTTGACCGCCAGAGTGGCGACAAGTTGTGGAAGCGTACCATCGGTCAAGGACCACCAGGATGTCCGGTTGTTGTCGACGGTGTTGCCTATCTCGCTAATGGGGCGTTTAATGAGTGGTCGACGGAAGTCTTCGCATTTGATGTCTCAACGGGAGAGCAACAGTGGCGAACGACGCTCGCTGATGACGATTCAGACCTCGAAGGCTCTGTGGCAGTCAACGATGGCTATGTGTTCATTGTAGCTGGCGATATCATTGCCTTCAACACGACCGATGGGAGTGAGGTCTGGCGAACGCAATTGGATTCACCCGCTGAGACCACGCCAACAGTCTCCGATGGCAAAGTGTATGTTACCGATAGTGAGGGGACGCTCCATGCAGTTAGGACGGAAGATGGAAGTGAACGCTGGACAGCCGATGTCGGTGAACCAGAGAGTGGCACAGCAGTCGCTGTCGCCGACGATGAGGTCTATGCCGGGACGAAATCTAGACTCTCTTCGCTCACAACGACTGGAGAGCTACGATGGGAGGTCGATCTTACTGATGCACTGACGCCGACGGTCGATACAGATGCTGTATATGTTGGTCAGAGTGGGTTCCGTAATCGTGCGGTATACGCCCTTGCTCGTGATGATGGAAGCGAACGGTGGGTCCACAACACCGATGAAGAACAGATTTCAGATACAGTTCAGGCTGGCGTTCGTGGACCACCAACTCTGGTTGAAGATGGTCTGTATGTCGTGGCTGCCGACGGGATGCGTGCATTCGGCCGATAGGTCATAGTTCAGTCTATCCCAATCTGGCAAGAATTCTGTCGATAATCACGACCAGTTTCCTAAGAGACTTGCCACCGCAAGTTAGCGCGAGGGAGATACGAGTACAATCGAATACGTGGAGACCGGGTCAATGGACAGTTCTCACAGAGTTGATTTCAGCACCAGTAGTTGAGGCTGGTCGTCTCAATGCATATGGATCGTCGTCAAGGAGTCTTAGAGACAGTTAGTCGTCGTCGCCGCGGTAGGCGTCGCCACCGCGCTTGGTGATCGTAAGCACGTAGAGGACCTGCTCACTCCGAGCAGCACGACACCCGAGCCGAAACGGGCCGATTCGCAATTTCTGGTGTGGCGCTCCCTCGAGCGGTTCGAGATAATCCATCGGGTTACGCCACTGATCGGCGACGATCTCGTCCAGTTTGGAGCTGATCCGATCTTGTGCGTATTCGTCGAGGCCGTCGAACTGTCGATCTGCTGTATCGGTGAACTCCCAGTCCCACTCGTCACTCATCGTCACTGTTGCCGGCCAGTCCGTGCTCCGCCTTCACGTCGTCGCTCGTTCGCG
>NZ_FOCX01000048.1 GCF_900110215.1 Halorientalis persicus
CCGGTCTTGTCGTTGAACGTCCGGCCGCAATTCTTACACAGATACCGCTGATACTCCCGATAGCTGCCGTTTCTGACCGTCAGGTCAGAACGGCAGCGGGGGCACTCAACGCCATCACACCAGCGAACCTGCTGCAACAGGTCCGCTGCAGCCGATTCCGACACGAACCGGCTTATTGGGAACATATCGGGCACCGCTGGCGCGGTGCCCTTGCCCTCTTCGACTTTCAGCCACAGCTCTCGCTATCAACAATCTACTTCGCAAGAGCGATTTCGAAAAATCCTATTTCCAGCTGAAACGCCAGTCGGAAAACGACTGGGAATTAGATATAAACCCTAACTGGGTTGTTCGGATTTCTACCCCAGACCACATTGAGGGGAGAGATTTTGCAACGGCTGATGGATACGCTGTTATTGGAGGTATCATTGATGTTTCTGAGGGGTCGTTTGTAGAGTATTCTCTCGGTCTTACATTACTCGCAAGGGAGAACTCTGAGGTACGCGGTGGAGAAGTCGGATCACCATGTTGTTGGACTTATCGAGAGGAAGATACAGAGTGGAGAGTGGCAAAGAGGTATCATTTCGATATAGATCCTGGGTCAGACGATTCTGAGGACAAACCAATCACTCATTTGCAGTCAGGCGGGAATTTTGATTCAGCTCCTCTCCCTTCGGGACTCAGTCAAGACCAAGTTCACTATTGTTCATCCCCGCTGGACAAGCCTCGTTTGCCTCATCCTCCTATGGATCCTGTTCTCTTATTTGAGATGGTGTCAGATCAGTACGGCTCACCCAAATATTTTGAATCCGAGACTTGGTCTCCGCTAGTTCGGGAATCCGAAACGAAATTGTGGGGGAAATATTACCACAGGATATCGGAGCACCTTGCTAAAGAAGACCGCTCCAATCTGTTCAATTCACTAATTTCGAACGGGCGACTTGAATCGTGAAACTGCGTGTTTAGATTTCGTTTGTGCTTATGATTATTGAAGCACCACTGGCTCCAGTTTGGGTTCCAGATCTCGGTCAGTCTCATGCACATTCGGAACTACTGAGCTCACAGTAGTTGAGACCAGTCGTCTCAATACATATGGTGTGAGCAGGTCAAGGTAATCCCAGAGGGACCAGGGACGAACAGAGGAAAAGGACACCTCACTGAGTACGGGTGCCGGAGAGAGATCGAGAGTGGCTACAAGTCGATTAAACGATTCATGGGCGCGACGACATCGAAGCATTTCGGCCTGCGGTTCTTTTACTTCGCGTTCGCCTGTTTGCTGTACTCGATTTGGCGGGCCGTGGACCTGCTGGTACAGGTGCAGTTGACCGGTGAATACGAACACTCGCCGATCATAACAGCCGACAATACGCTGACGCTGCTGAAGAAAGAGACCGGAATTGGATAGTAAGGGGGCTCTCTCCGTGAGAGCGCAGCGTCTGAGTGGCAACACTATCCAGAGTCTCAGAAATCCGTTGGAATAGTTGCCTGTGGAACAAGAGCGGCCGTTCAGAAAGCGATCTGACGCAGATTCCGCCCATCGATTCGGGCGATACCACGCATTTCAGGCCCGCTATACCCGCTGTAGTCTCAACTTCCAACGCCCCACAGTAGTTGAGGGTTGTCGTCTCAATGCATATGGCATGTCTCCAGCGTAAATCATAGCCAGTCAATCGACGGCTCGTCACGGAGAACGCCTCAATACACCCTTGGCGACTTCATTTACCTCGAAGGACAATAGTTGACACTGGCTCTCTCAATGCATAGAACCCAGGTCAGTTGCTCGGTTTGCGTCAAGCCGTATGTTACTGAGGTACCCCTGCGCACGAACTCAAAAGTCACACTGAGGAAAAATACGACTGACCGAAGCGAAGCAAATCTCGGTCAAATTCGTCCGGGTCGTCGACTCGAAAGTGGAAGAGCTGATTTCGCATATCTCCAATTTCAAGAACTAGCTCGCGAATCACGTCCCGTTGATCATCGAAGAGTGATTCAAATTCCTCCCAGTGAATCGAGATGAACTGTGCGTAGTGTGCGTAACTGCAGTGTTCGATCGACGCTGGCGTTGGCAGTGGGTGTTCCTCGTCGAACGTTTCGGCTAGCTGCTCCGACAGCGCATCACCGAACACCTGCGTGAAAATCTCGCGCAACTGCATCTCGATGGACTCGATCAACAGGAATGGCTCGAGCATCTGTTTCAGTCGCGTCAGGAGGTCGTAGTCGGTCAGAATCCGCCACTCGTCATCTCGATTTACCACGATGTACGTATACTCTGCGAGTGAATCGAATACGGCGAGAAGGTTCGCGTCCTCACTGATGGTGTGTGCATCTTCGACGGCCGCTCCGACCGAGATCTTATCGAGCGTTTTGTGCCCGACCTCCAGCCGCTGGAATGCAAGGAGGGTCCGGACCACGGACCTGTAGGTGACAATCCCGACGAGCTCTCCGTCGCGTTCGACACCGATCTGTGTGTAGCTGTTCTCGAACATCTGACGGAGTGCCGATTCGAGACCGAGATCATATTCGACAGTCTGGAGGGTGTTTTCGATGGGTAGGTCAGCGATTGTGTACATGGATGCTTGGAGACTTGGCGTGTAGATAACTATGTGTTACCGTCCGTATCCAGACGACTACTCTGCCGGCATGATACCCGATTTTCCAGATGCTGGTCAATAGAACGTGACCCATGTTTATATCAAATACGGATAAATAACCGCTCTCTTGAGCGGTTGTTCAGTAGTCTGAGAGGCTTGATTGTTGGTGTGGCTGTCTGCCGGTGAGCACGTACGGTGCAATAGTCCTAAAGAACTGTGCGACAAGGACAAGCAGTATCGGACCGAGGAAAATGCCGTAGAAGCCGAACGCGATCGGGCCAAGAATATATGCAAACATCAGCAGACCCACATGCGTCCGGTTGCCGCTCACATACGGGCGAATCAGGAAGTCTGGAATCGTATCGACGACTACGAAGGCTAACACAAGGTATAGGATTACAAAGCCGAAGGCGTCTGGTTGACCACTGGCGACTGCTGCGATCGCAAGAATCGCTCCCACAGGGAAATAAACAATTTTCATTCCGACGACAGGAATCAAACTTCCAGCACCTGTGAGTGCACCGACTAGTGGCGCGAATGGCACTTTGACTGCTCCTGGAGCGAAGAGATTGTATCCGGAGAACACGAGGATCCCGATAATTCCCGTCACAAATGCGTTCAGAATATTGCCGAAGAGAATTGAGGACAGCTCATCGTCAACAGACGCTGCGTATGATTCAACTATACCGGACTCATCAAAGTTGTTGAGGAACCAGCTTACAAGACGCGAACCATCGGTGAGCAGATAATACGTTCCCGCGAGGAGAATAAACCCGCGGAGTGCGGCATTTGCAATGAGACCTACAGAGTCGATGAGGGTAGCAACCGTTCGTTCTGCCCATGCTTGAACTGCAGGATCATTGAGAATCGTGGCGACCTCTTGGGGATTCATCGCCAGCACGTCACTGAATTCTAACCCTACAAGAGGGGCTGGGGGCCCACTTCCTTGTGCTGACTGTAGTGCGGAGAGATACGCTGCACCAGGCCCGTTCCCACCAACGATGCGTTGGATTTCGGGCACTACCAGTACAAGCGTATACGTGAGTAAGAAGAGAAACGGCAGTAAGAAAATAGCAATTGTAGTAACAGCAAGCAGTTGACGACGATAGGGGAGGTGCCGATCTTGGAGTCGCGAAGGAAGAGAGATATTCTCGAGCTTACGATAGATCGGACGACTTGCGTAGTAGAGAAAGACTGTGAATACGAGTGTCGCCTGAAACTGGATCAAGACGAAAACTACGGCCGTTAGTAGTCCCAGTCCTGCTAAACCAAAGAGTGTTCGTCGTCGTAATGCTGCATCGTATTTCATCTGTTTATTAACTACCGCCCTAGCAAAAAGACATGTTGGTAATGGACCATCGACTAGTTGTTTTGGCCAAACAACAGCTATGTGCCGTCACTGAATTTTCACCATCGAAATGATTGCAGTATCTATTATACACCCACCGGTATTGAACATCTACGGTGGTGAGTTCTACATTGTTAACAATTCTTCAGCTTACGACAGACCCCAGTGAGACTCTCATTATCATTGGTGGTGCTGCTGCCCTCGGCGTCATAATCTGGTTTCTTGGGAACCGTCTGAAAACACGCTACCAATCGGCTAATGCCGAGGTGATCCGTGCAGTGCTCATATTATTGTTGACTGTAGTGGCTGCGGGTGGGCTCGTAGTCCGATGGGATGCCACTGGAACAGCATTGTCAGTCATCGGGGTTCTTGAATTCGGCGTCAATGTTGGTATCAGAATTTTGTTGACCATACTCCTAGTCGTGGCGACCTACACTCTTACTCGCATTCTAAAGCGCCTACTTTTAGGTGGCAACAATTCCCCAAGCCGAGTCACTTCTGAACATCAACGTCGAGTCAGTTTCTATATTAGTCAAGTAGCGGTCTACATTTTCGCTGTATTCGGTCTACTATCTTTGTGGGGGGTTCAACTTGGTGACCTATTACTGGGTGCCGGTGTCTTGGGTATCGTGCTTGGGTTTGCGGCCCAAGAGACTCTGGGCTCGATTCTTGCAGGGTTCATTCTCATGCTTTCCCGTCCCTTCGCTGTGGGTGACTGGGTTCGGATTGGCGAACACGAGGGTTTCATTACCGAGATTACAATCAATAACGTCCGAATACGGAATCTTGACGGTGAGCATGTAGTGCTACCGAACGAAGCTGTGAATAATCGAACGATCATCAATCGAAGCCTCGAAGGAAAACTCAGACTACGTATCGAAGTAGCAATTGACTATGACGCCGACCCATCTCATGCTGAGACTGTCGCCTTAGATGCGATTTCACAAGTTGATAGTATTATGAATCAACCTGCCCCACAAGTGCTTCCGGTTCGGTTCGATGACTCAGCGGTCGTTCTTGAACTTCGATTCTGGATCGATTCCCCGATGCCTCAGCGGAAATGGCGTGCTATCCAAAGTGTTATCCATAACGTGAAATCTGAGTTTCATGAAGAAGGAATCAAAATTCCATTCCCACAGCGAGAACTCAGTGGCCGGAGCGAAACCGGCGGATTTCACATTGTAGAAGACACCTCTGTGGGTAGTGATGCCCTCAAACAGGATGGACCATCTGATCGTCCGTCGGAATAATTGAGTGATAGCATAATGATCAACGCAACGAAGACAGATCTGACGAATTATTTGACAGCGTCTGGGAGGGTCGTTCAATTAGTTGCTGTTCTCTCAGTTTTATCCATTGTGACGGGTGTGGCAACGGTCGCAGGCGATGCGTCGCTGAATTTTATTGCTGACCAACTGCCGCGGAGTGCGACGGAGTCAGCAGGCTTTACTGGTGCACTCACGGGGTTTCTTCTTCTCGTCACTAGCTACGGGCTTCGGCGACGTTGGCGAGTTGCTTGGTACGTAGCTCTCTCTCTCGTTCCTGCCATTACAATTCAGGGGATCCTTCAATCAAGCGCATTTTCGACCCCACTGATACTAATCTCAATCGTTGTCTTCGCAATCTTACTACCCAAACGAGACGTCTTCGATGCGAGTGTTACATTGACGAATACGCAGGTTGCTGCGGGTGTAGCTCTCGTCGGCGCACAAGTGTATGGAACCATTGGGACGTACTCACTCCGCGACGAGTTCGTTGGAATAGATACGCTGTTAGATGCGTTTTATTTTACAATTGTAACCGGAAGTACGGTCGGCTACGGGGACACAACGCCCGTTCCGGAAAGTGGATTTGCTCGCTTGTTTGCACTCTCCGTCTTAATTGTTAGTACGGCTACATTCGCGGTCGCACTTGGTGTACTCTTAACACCCGCAATTGAGAATCGATTCACCGAGGCTTTGGGTATGACAAAAGATGCCGAACTAAACCAACTATCAGATCATATCATTATCGCCGGACAGGATCAACTAACAACTCCCATTATCAGCAACTTGCAGTCTGACTGTTCACTTTTGCTCATTTCCGAGTCAGACATAGCACCGTCGGTTGCCGGGTCAGAGATTTCAGTACTACAGGGTCAACGGACTACGAACGAAACGTTCGAGCGTGCTCGACTGGACACAGCGCGTGCCGTCGTTATTGCAACGGAAGACGATGCAACAGATATCATGACTACGATCACGGTGAGGCAACAGGACGACGACATCTGGATTGTTGCAGCAGCGACAAACCAGGAAAACATTGAGAAGTTTCGCTTTGCAGGGGCTAATACGATAATTAGTCCAGCACTTGTTGGCGGGGAACTGTTGGCAGAATCTGCACGGACACAGCGGGACACGGCAACGGAGGTTGTCCAACGGCTTCAGGATAATTCCTCACCTCCTCCTTCGAATACAGAAAAGTAACTACATAGCTTATGGGAAGAGGCGACCAGCACGCCACTCCCAAAAGGACTCGAGTGAAATCCATACCAGTACCCATAGCGTGGCCAGACTAAACACAATAATTGTTGTTGAAAACCTATCGAACTGCTGCGTTAGCCTGAAGAGTAAGGGAATAAAAGCGAGGGTCAAGATTACGACAGTTCCCAATCCAACAAGTGCACATGTGTAGTGCTCGGCACCTGAAACGGTTTTTATCTGGCTGCTATCTTGCTTTGCCTCACGGCCGAGCGAGGATGGCTTGTCCATGCATACCACCTTCTGTATGAACGTACGTGATCATTCTATAATAGGTTTATGCCACGTGTTCACACACGACAGTGAAATACAGTAGCGTAGGCATTCGTCTTTAGCTAAGACTCGCACCTCGGCTGCATAGCGGTAGCGAGCGTCTCTTGTAAGATCGGTCGTTGCTGGTGAATCTTTTGAGTGACCTCAATCAATCGCTCCAGCAACGGCGTTGGCGAGTGACAGAGATACTCACCGAGTTCGACGGAAGGTACAGCGATTCACCGCCGACCACGACGACGACACGTTCCTCGCAGAGTACGAGATGGCGCGGTCAAACCCACCGACGGGCCGGACGACAGTCCGGCTCGTTGTCGTACCACATCGCTCTCGTGAGGACGATCAGTTCTGTCTGGTCACCAATCGCGAGGTCACGCGTGACCTCGCTCAGCCACTCGCTGAAGCGTATCGTCGCCGCTGGGGAATCGAAACATCCTACCGCAAAGTCACGGAGTTTCTCCCGAGAACGTCGTCACCGAGATTCTCTGTCCGGCTGTTCTACTTTCTGTTGGTTGTGGCTCTCTACAATCTGTGGGTGTTGACGAACCTGCTGCTCAAACTAGACCGGACGGTCGGGAGGAAGCCGGTCCTCCCGACCGTCTTGTTCAGGCAGTTTCTCGGCCAGATGCTGTATGGGTAGCATCTCGTTCGGCGGCTGACTCGGGCGTGCCGGCCCGAGTCAGGACGCCACTGGCAATACTGGAAAGACTGCCAGAACTTCCCTCGTCACTGGTTCTTGGCCGGCAGATCCGCACCACTGGGTGCTAGCGACTGAGTCATCTTGGTTACAGCTGAGAGAACAAGCTTCGATAAGTGGTTCTCGCGGTCGAATCAGCAACTACTGTTCAGTCGTGGGTAGCTGACGAAACCACTAGCTCGCACAAATGTTGTCTTGCAGTCGTTTCTGGTAGTGGCTCGAGGAATTTCTGAGCAGTTTGGGAATACTCCTCAGCGCGCTCTTGAGTATATGCGATGCTTCCCGAGGACTGGAGTTCAGGGACCAATTTCTTACTATTTATCGCAGAGATGTCGAGACCCTTCCGTCGGGCATGTACTGAAATCAACGTTTCCTTCCTCGAGTGGGTATTACTACACGGTTTCTTTCCGGGGGTTTCTCCTTCATCTGTAATAGCAAGAATATCATTATAGAGCAGTTGCGCAATACCCAAGTTACGACCGTATGCGCCTACACGATTCGTATACTCTTCGTTGTTCATTGCCAATATCGCCCCTATCCGGGCCGAGGCTTCGAAGAGAGCTCCCGTTTTCAACCGCGCCATCTCAATGTATTCCGTTTCCGTTGGTGAGTGCCCCCGTTCCCGTTGGAAAGAGTGCTCTAATGCCAGCCCTTCACAGAACTTTCTACAACCGCTCAATAGTTCCGACTGGCAGGTAAGGAGAGTGTCGGCTGGCGCATCTGTATCGAGAAGTATTTCGGATGCTTTCGCAAAGAGGACATCCCCGGCTAATATTGCAGTCGGGCTATCCCACTTTGTATCCACTGCTGGCTCGCCTCGGTGCATCGTATCCCCGTCAATGAGATCGGTATGTACGGACGAAAACGTACGAACCAGTTCGATGGCGACAGCTGCTGGCATAATCGCTGCTTGTCCGTCCGTGTCGACTCCGAGCGCCTCGGCAACGAGGAGGCAAATCGTTGAGCTGAGCTGTTTTTCTCCCGCTCGAACCGGGTGCCTGGCTGCCTCGTACAGGGTCACTGGTGGCTCGTCTGAAAGACGTGACTCTACTTTGTTGGAGATTCTATCCGTGTACTCAACCAGTGCCGCGTCGAGAGCTGTCTCACTCGAATTCATAGAGGGTACTCCTGAATTGATGGGTAGTCACTATTCGACGGTCGCATGATCAGTCATCACCCCCCAGGCCCTCGGTCTGAGAACCAAGGAGAAGTTCAGCGACGGTAGTTCCCCGGCGACAAGTGTTGTCAGGAAAGTATGGGGGCCACAAGCTCGGGACCGCCGAGATGGGTTCTTGTCTAAGGTTTCCTACACAGAACGTGTCAAAAGGGTTGTCCCCGACCTGGGGCATCTGAGAGGGCGCGACTGGAAGTAAGAACACTATCAGTGGTTTCAGTAACTTCCTATGAGAGACATTCCCATCGCGTGAACTCATAATCGCCGCCTCAATTCAGAGTCGATATACGAAGCAAGTGAGACGCGGGCTGCTGCCGCGGCACTCTCGCGGTCTGTCGTTGCCTGACCGTACATCGCACCGTTGACCGTAGCTAAGATATGCTCCGCGACCCGCGATGAGTCGACATCACGGAAGGTGCCCTTATCGATTCCTCGCTTGACGATGTCTCGGATGGTGCCTACCAATCGCTCGTCTATCTGCGTAAATTGCTCACGAAAGACCTCGTTCGTCACGGCCTGTGACCGGAGTCCGACCAGTACCGCTTGGAGTTGCCGTTGCTCATCGTCGGGCTGAAGTGGGAGAAGCTTCTCGACCACGTGTTTGAGATCCTCAGTCGGTTCATTGCCTGTTTCGGTATCGATCGTTTCCTCGAATCTATCGACAGCGAATTCGAGGAATGCGACCAGAAGGTCGTCCTTGGTGTCGTAGTGATAGTAGATAGCGGCCTTCGATTTCTCAAGGTGGTCCGCAATGCTGGAGATTGATAGGTCGGCATAGCCTTGTTCAAGCAGTGCTCGATAAGTAGCCTCCATGATCTCATTCTTCGCGGCACTCCCGTTCTTCTCGGTTGAATCGGTAGCCATTGTCAGTTTGAGTAATTTCCATCGAGTTGTTCCAATTCAGTATACACGCCTTCGAATTCAGTCGTACACCAATGGCAGAATCCAAGCTCAGGGTCGAATGGCTTTCCACAGGCAGGACAGGCCGGAGATTCTTCGGACCCTGTTGGCCCAGCAGTACTGGTTGCCCGGTCGCCGTGGGTCTGCCTTTCCATCTTTGCAACGAGATATGCGTCAAGAGCACTGGCAACACTGATAAGAACTATGGGCAGGATCGATAAGGGATCGTTCAGAGTACCCGAACTAATAGCGGATATCGCTGATTCAGGGACCAATAAAACTGAAGCAGCGAACGCACTCCCGAGCCATGCGAGTGCTCTCAGCCAGCGCCGGAGATACAGGTGGCCGAGTCCGGTGACTGCCGTTCCCAAGACCGCAGCAAGCAGTGGATTGTTTCGTAACGAAACTTGCCCCATACGACTAACTAAACGTTAAGTATGTAAAAATTCTTCGCTCGGTCTGAGGCCTTCGGTCATTAGATTTCAAAATATCCACAATCCTCTATAACCGGAGGAAGTACGGTTTTAGAGGCTGAATTTTGGTATCGGGATGGGCATGACTGGAGGAGACTGTCTTGACGAAACGACTCCACCCCCAGTGTGACCCGAGTCGAAAGATTGAAACTTACCAAACGTTCAGTAAGCAATGCAGCGCAAACAGTAACGCTCCAACAAGCCATGACCGATGCCTCCTATCCCGCTAACGAATCCACAGAACCGTGGCACGTCCGTTACTTGACTCGCGAGGGCAATGAGACATCCTTCTACGGAGCCGTCACCGACGCCGTGTCAACCGTTACCGGCAATGCCCGCTCAACAGCCACCTCCCGTTACGGCCGGACACATACGTTGGGCTCAGTGAACTGTTCGGCGGAGTCGACGGAGCGTCGACGCCATCTCCCGGAGTGGTCAAGTTCGTTCTCTCCGAGTGTATCGTCCCGGTCCACTGTGACGGGCAGCTCTCGGTCAGCCGCGCCGATCGTGAACGTAACGCGATTGATTAGGTACACATAATATGCAAAGACTCACCGCGAACAGTGGACTCAATACAGAATTGACCACTGGAGTTAGTCGAACAATCCTCAACCAGAGACTGAATCGGAGTGATGCACCAGCCAGCGCCGAAACTGAGTACACTCTCGAGACAACCCCCACAACATAACTCACATGCGACATTTTGGACTCAAAATACGGATGGCTGTCGTCGGTGCACTTCTTGCAGGGTTCTACCTTGTGGCTGTCGCCGCGGCCATGGTAGTGTTCGGCGAGGGAATCCTCCCGATTGCCATCGTCGGCAGCATTCTCTTGATCGGAATCCAGTATAAAGTCGGCAAGTGGGCCGCGTTACGGAGCGTCGGGGCCGAAAACCTGCCTGAGACCCAGTACTCGCAGATTCACCAGTTC
Source organism: Halorientalis persicus (assembly GCF_900110215.1). Taxonomy (GTDB): domain Archaea; phylum Halobacteriota; class Halobacteria; order Halobacteriales; family Haloarculaceae; genus Halorientalis; species Halorientalis persica. Next base: position 10,900 of record NZ_FOCX01000048.1, read on the forward strand.
GTCGAACAGGTGTGCCAAAAGAAGGATCTGAAGAAACCCTCATTAAAAATCGCCGACATGGGTGTGCCGAACGCGTTCGCAGTCGGTCGCCGCGGCGATGGAACTGTGGTCATTTCTAGGGAACTAATCCAATTGCTCGACCGTGACGAACTTGAAGGCGTAATCGCCCACGAACTCGCACATATCGACAACCGGGACGTCATCACGATGCAACTCGGGCAGGGGATTGCCTCGATCGTCGCCATTGTCGCTCAATATATGGTGCTGCTCACCGGTGAGAACGACCTCGCAGACTTCTTCCTCGCGGTCGTCATCGGAAATATCGTCCAGTTCATAGTGATGCTGTTTGTACTCGCTATCTCCCGATACCGCGAATACGTTGCTGACTCCGACGCCAAGGCCGTTATCGGGCAGGGTGAGCCGCTAGCTCGCGCCTTAGAAAAGATTCACCAAGAGAACCAGCAGGTTCAACACTCGACCCAGCGCACTCAGCGTGACCGTAGTCAAACTCAACAGAATCGCCGCCGGGACGCGAACGTTGATCAGCAGGTGAGCGCGCTCTGTATCTCTAGCCCCGACCGTGGCTTCCTCCAGAAGATCGTCTCTACGCACCCGCCAATGGAGCAGCGGATTAAGCAGCTTCGCTCGTAGCTCCTCGGAACCGTCTAGTTTCGCTTATCGCTCTCGAGACGTAGATTGTTGGGGACGACCTCCTGGATTGGGTGAGTTCTCTGAGCTCCCTCGTTCAACCGATCCCGCCCGATTCTAGGTCGACTGATCACGTTGTCAAGCTCCTACAAAACCACCAGACTGCTCTCCACCAACAATCCTCTACGCAAGAGCGTACTGTTTTGTACCACAAGTTGCCGGCTTCATCTCCGACCACGGTGGGTCGAGGTATTCGCCTCGCTGACCAGTATAACCGGAGTATTAGACCGACAGTATTAATACTAACCAAATATTTAGTTTAGATGTCGCCCTGAACACTCCGTTGAGTAAGCAACTATTCCTCAAGTTGGTTGTGCAATCCACTGGGAAGATCGGCTACCCTCTGACAAAATAATACGTAGTCACCAGAACCAATGTGGCATGAAAAATATTTTATTTATAATATAGGATAATTGTTTCATATTAGTGTGAGACAACTGTTTCTGAAAAGCTGACCTATATAGGATCTCCATTTAAATATCACCCGACAAAATTTTATGTGATATTTCCGAATGGATGTTGCAATCTGAGCTTACAGATGAGACTGAAAAACGAGCCGAGGATGCCTAGTAATGGCAGTAGAATTGCAAAGATATATATCCAAGAAAAACAAGGATCCAACTGAATAAATGGTTAGTCCGGATCTGGTTAGCGTCAAAACGAATCGTGGGAGATTCAACGATATAGCCTGTGATAATCAGACCATGTTTGGAAATATGTGTACCAACATGATGTCCTCGATCTCGATGGTGAAGAATCGATGAAACGTATTCTGATAGCAGTCGTTGCTCTTTCTGTATTGGTATCAACAGCTGGTGCTGGTTCTGTACTTGCCGCTAATACGGAATCAGTCTCTCAGAGTTCTAGCGTGGCTCAGATCAGTCAATCCTCTGGGCAGGTGATTGGCGAACCTGATATCTCCGTTAGTTCGACGGTTGAAGAGTTCAGTCCTGGAACAAAATCACAGTTCCAGCTATCGTTTACTAATCGTGGGGAAATTAAGCGAGCAGGCCCCTCCCAATACCAAAACCGTGTGACAACTGCCCGTGGTGTCACTGTTGACATCAGAGACAACAACACACCGTTCGATGTTTCGACTGGAACAGTCTCAGTCGGTAACATTCCAACTGGAACAGTTCAAAGCGGACCGATTTCGATTACAGTCCCAGACAATATTGAACCGGGAGCATACAAAATCCCAGTCGAATACGAGTACGACTATACACGGATCATCTCATACGATAGTACCGGCGCTGAATACAATGACTTCACAGAGAGCGTCAGTGGTTCAATCACAATTCGTGTCCGCGAGCAGGCACAGTTTGAGGTTGTAGATCAAGAAACGACGGCACAGATCGGCGATACCAGCGACATCAGTATTACCCTCGAAAACACCGGGACTCGTCCTGCCAGTGACGCCAGTGTAAGTGCATCTAGTCGGAGCGATGAGCTTACCTTTGGTACTGGATCGGGAAGCTCAACTGCATACGCTGGCAGTACGTGGGAACCCAATGAACAGCGGACTGTTAATTACAGTGTTGCGCTCGCAAACGACGCGACACAGCGGGCCTATACTCTTGACCTGAATGTTGATTATACCGATACGGATGGCATTGACCAGACCTCTCGAACACTGAAAGCTGGAGTCCCCACGGTTTCAGCGCAAGAATTCGACGTAGAAAATGTCGAGTCATCTCTCCGTGTCGGCAAGGAAGGTCGTTTTGAAGCGACAATTATTAATCAGGGGCCACAGAGTATCAGTGCTCCCGTTGCCACTCTCAAATCGAACAATCAAAACCTAAACATTAACAATCCAGAATTTGCTCTGCCTGACATAGCGCCCGGTGAGCAGGCTCGCGTAAATTATAGTGTCGACGTGAGTAGCGCTGCGGATGCCGCCGTCCAGCAATTCAATATCCAGGTCGCATACGACAATCAGAATGGTGACCGACGGACGAGTGATCCGATTCCGGCCAATGCTCGTATTAGACAACAACAGGACCAATTCACTGTTGTGCCCGTTAATGAGACCGCTATAGCCGGACAGGAGACAACCCTGAAACTTAGAGTGACTAACAACGGTGAAGAACCGCTTCGCAGTATTGAAGGCAAGGCGTTCCTCGACGACCCGCTGAGCAGTAGTGACGATGAGGTATTCATTGACCGGTTGGGCCCCGGTGAGACTACCAATGTAACAGTTGCTCTCAGTGTGGGTAGCGGTGCCCTCGAAAAGACCTACCCATTCTCGATAGACTTCCAGTATGAAACGGCAGATGGCGATACTGAGGTCTCGAAAACATATAACGTCCCAATCCAGGTCAAGCAGGTTGAAGATGACGGAGGTCTCCCGCTCCCACTGATTGGTGGCGTTGCCGTCCTCGTGCTGGGCGGCGGTATTGTCTGGTACACGCGGCGAGAGTAACACAACGAGAGTAGTGTGAAATAAAAATCAGTATATCCATAATATATGATTGACTATCAAAAATACATCGAGGTAATCGACGACTGGATCGTAAATCGTGATACGACAGTCGTTGGCATTTTCTTGGTCCTGACACTCCTCCTCGCAGGTGGCTTCGGGATGACAGCCACAGATTCAGGGACCTCCCAATTCACTGAGGGAGTCCCTGCCCAAGAGGCCTTCGACGATGTGAATGATAACTTTGAGCGACAACCATTTGAATCCGGTACGGGAACCACGACGCTCATACACAAGAGCAACAACGTCCTCTCGAAGTCGGCGGTTCTCGATATGCTGCGGGCCCAACACCGAATTAAAGAAGACGACTCACAAGACGTTGTTGGCACCAGCAGTGTTGCGCAGGCAGTCGCTTTGAGTATTGATCAGAACGCCACAACACTCCCAGCACAGATTGATGCAGTTGAAGCAGCACCCACTTCAGTCGTCAAACAAGCGGCACGACAGACACTCGAGGAACGCCCCAGCATCGCCGGGTTACTCAGTAACGACCTCAATCGGCGTGAACCATCTGCATCGGCGACAATTACGACCGTCACCCATAGTGTTGAGGGCACCTCTGATTCTGCAGGCACGCAAGGAACCTCGCCATTAACGCCAATCCAACAAGAAGGTGTGTTCATTGTTGGATCAACCGGCGCAGATATTACTGTCTTCGGCAGCGGCCTTATTTCAGCGGAGCTCGGGAGTGTCATCAGTGACTCACTGATCCTGGTTATCCCAGCTGCAGTGATTCTTATCCTATTCTTTTTGATCGTCTCCTATCGCGATCCATTTGACCTGCTAATTGGGCTGATCTGTCTAGGAATGGCAATAATGTGGACATTTGGGTTCATGGGTTGGGCAGGAATCCCGTTCACTCAAATGCTTATTGCCGTTCCACCACTGCTACTTGCAGTGGGTATAGACTTCGGTATCCACGCTGTCAATCGTTACCGTGAAGAGCGCGTTAAGGGGACAGAAATATCCCCTTCGATGCGGATTACGACGGATCAACTCCTCCCAGCCTTCTTTATTGTCACTGGGACAACTGTCCTCGGATTCGCCGCAAACGGTGTGAGTGACCTCGCTCCGATCCGCGATTTTGGACTGGTCGCTGCAGTTGGTATCATCTTTACATTCTTGATTTTCGGCATCTTCCTACCATCGCTAAAACATTTCATCGATCGCAAGCGAGACAAGTATAATCTACCAACATTCAGTACCGCACCGATCGGATCGGAAGATTCAGCCGTTGGACGAGTCTTGACAGTCGGTGTCGGCATTGCCCGACGGGCGCCATATGCGTTCTTCGTTGTTGTGGTGCTCTCAACAGCTGTGATGGGTGCCTACGGGACGGGAGTCGATACTCGATTCACCACAGAAGACTTCCTGCCCCCGGAAGATAATCCTGAATATCTTGAGGAATTGCCGGCCTCACTCGCACCGAGTGAGTACACTGTAACGGACAATATCAATTTCCTAGAGGATAACTTCGAGAGCAGCGAGTCTGACTCTGTCACCATATATATTGAGGGTTCTATGCAACAAGATTACGCATTAGAATCCATATATAAGGCGAATCAAAACCCACCAGATTCCTTCGTGAGCAATGGTCGCCGCGCAAGTGCGACAAGCATCCTGGGGATCATCAACCAGTATGAGCAACAGTCACCAGAGTTCCGACGTCTGGTTCAGTCGAACGACATCAACAATAATGGCATTCCAGATAAGAATCTCCCGGTGATTTATGACGAGCTCTATGCATCGCCGTACGGAGATCAAGCCCGTTCGTATCTAACAGATGACTACTCGAAGGCCCGAATCGTCTATTCGGTCAAATCCGATTCGTCACAAGCAGAAATCACCGAAGACACTCGTGCACTCGCAGATGATATGCGATTTGACGCAACGGCAACTGGCAGTGTCGTCGTCTTGAAGGCTGTTTCAGACGTCATCGCAGAGTCTGCATACATCAGCTTGGCGTTAGCGATTCTTGCCTCCGCAATCTTCCTCGTGATTGCCTATTGGATCCTAGAACAACGGCCCAGTCTTGGAATTGCAAACCTGGTGCCAATTCTTGTCACGATTGCAGCGTTGGCAGCCACTATGCGGTACTTGGATATCCCATTCAACGTACTGACTGGAACGACGCTGTCGATCGGTATCGGGTTAGGTATTGACTATTCTGCCCACCTTGTCCATCGGTTCTCTGAAGAGTTCCGCGGGTCCACGACTCTGTTTGAAGCCCTATCGGTTACGGTGAGCGGGACCGGTGGAGCACTAGCTGGAAGTATGGTCACGACAACCACCGGAACAGGCGTACTTGTACTCGCGATTACACCTATCCTCGGACAGTTCGGGCTTCTGATTGCCCTGAGTGTCCTGTACTCATTTACCGCATCTATCGTCATTCTCCCGGCCACGCTGGTGGTGTGGGATGAGGCACGGAAGGTGAGTCCAGTATGAAGAATGACATTCCGTTTAAGATTGAGGCTTCTGGTACTGAAGAGCTCATTATAGAATCCGCCTACAAAGCATTGCTAGAGCATGGATATGCAGATGTCACTATGAAGAAAATCGGCAACGAATTACCTAGAAGCACATCTATTATATATACCTATTATGACAGTAAAGATGATCTGCTTTTCGCACTCCTGCAACATCTCCTTCGATGGTTTGAACCGGAAGAGATTGACACATGTGGGGACCCTCATGGTCAATTGATCCAGCATATTGAGTCTATGTTGGAAATTCTGAACGAAGAGTCAGATAGAAATGGTTTTGCTACTATCGCCGAGCTGCGAGTGAATGCGAAACATAATGATCGCTTCCAGGACAAATTTGAGGAATTAGATTCTGCATGTAAAAAGCACTTTTCGACGCTCATAGAACAAGGGATTGAAAAAGGGCAGTACAAAGAAGTCGACCCAGAACCTGCGGCTTCGTTTCTTTATTCATCAGTCGTTGGCGAATTATCTCTGCATTGTATGTCGGAGAACAGCACCGAATCAAACGTCATGAAAGAATTAAGGTATTATCTTCAAACACGGTTGCTAGACTCTGAAGAAATTCAATAGAATGATCGGTAAGATGGCGTTCTAACCGGATCTACGGCCAGAACCTCATTTTTTGATCGAAGGGAGTACCTGTGATGTTACGATTTTCCGAATTTTATCGGGATCCGTTTCTAGATTTGTAGTGTGTTGGTTCAATTGACCTCCCACAATAATAAACAGGATATGTTGTGCTGTGAGGTCTGCGTCAACCTCTCTAAATACACCTTCTCTCATACCTCTCTTTATGATCTCAGCGAACAAGTCCGATAGCCGGTGGTAGATCTGAGTGAATTGCTCACAATATAATGGCTTATGTGGCGATTGTGACTGTACCTCAAGCAAAGCAATTTGCATCTGCCGGATCTCTTCGCTGGCAGTGTCATCAGAACCGTATAAAAGCAAATCTACAAGTGATAGTAACTGTTCTTCTGGTGAAGACAATCCCTCTATTTGAATGGTTTCTCCGAATTCAGAAAGGAGGTAGTCTAAAAATGCCGCCAAGAGATCTTCTTTCGTATCATAATGATAATGCAGGACTGCTTTTGATTTGCCAAAGTTATCAGCGATTGATTGGATTGTGAGACCTGCATAGCCATGTTGCTGGATCGCGTCATAAGTCGCCTGCATTATTTCTTGCTTTGTTTCGTCAAGTTGATTTTTGTTATTATCCACAGTAAGCACCCGCCATCATTTAAGTATAATCTCCATCATGTATGTC
>NZ_FOCX01000064.1 GCF_900110215.1 Halorientalis persicus
CCTAGTCCCGACCAGAATCCGTGAGTATCGATCCGGGTGAACGGCGTCACTTGGAACTTAGACCCATATGGAGCAATGTTTCCACGGACGGACGTTGAGAGCCCGTCGTCAACAGAGATGGTGCCTGTTTCGTTTACTATCTTGTATGAAGTGTTTCCGACTAATCCGACCTGCTGTGAGATGATGCGGTCCCCATTGATAGTAACGCGTTCGGACTCACTGCTATTGATGATACGAGTGGTGGTTGTGTCTCTGTTAACAGGCGAGAGGGTGACGGTAACGTCATCTGCGTTTTGCGGCTGTAGGAGATCAATTGTGCCTTCAATCGCTTTCCCTTCACCAGTACCAGTGATGGACTGCGCGATTGGGAGTCTGATTGCCAGATCGTTGTTGGCGATGGTGCCTTGGTTGTTTGTTGCGTAATTGATGTCTGCTTCGCGTGGATTTGTAACGGCAACGTCTCCGTTGGATGTGACGTCGATGGTAATTGGTGGCGAAACGGCGACACCACTATCTTCAGGAGGTTCAACCCAGAGTGTTGCTTCCCCCGGAGTGATTTCGCCAAAGGAGTACTGCCCATCTGAGTTTGTACTGGCTGTGAAGACGCTATTACTCCCAGATGGACTGATTTTGACAGTTGCGCCGGTCACTGGCTGAAGTGTATCGCTCCGGTCAACAACGCCACTCAGGGTTGTGTCGACAGTCCCGGTGTTATCTCCTCCACCCGTGTTACCCCCATCTTCGGGAGGCTGCCACGGATCATCTCCATCTCCAGGGTTAACTGGCGTTGGCTCTGTCGGTTGGGTTGGTGTGTCTGGCCCAGGCTGATCTGGGATTTCAGGAGCCGGCATTGGTGTCGGCGTGCTAATTTCTGGTGGTTCGGGGACCTGTTCGCTGGGATCGGGCGTGGTCGTCTCAGTAACGGTATTGATTGGGTCGTCCGGGGGCGTGCCCTCGATCGGCGTTGGCGATGACGGATTTTCTGGAGGCGAGTCGGCTGGTGGCGTCAGTTCGTTTGGTGGCGTTCCAGAACCGGGCTGGTCACCTGGGGAGTCGCTGGGTTGGTCGCTAGGAGAGTCTCCGGGCTGGTCACCGGGCTGATCACTGGGCTGATCAGATGGAGTCTCTTCGTTACCTCGCTCAGGCGGCTGATTCCACCATGGTTCGTCACGAGTTTCAGTGGGCGAATCTGGGCTGGTGTTGGGGTTTGACTGCTTTGGAGTCCCTGTGCTATCGGTTGGCGGCGACTGTTCTGTGCCACTTTCGGGCGGTGAGCTGGGGCCGCTACCCTCTCCATTGTCTGCTGTTCCCCCACTCCCGCTGTTGTCAGTGTTTTCCTCACCGCCAGAGTAGTCGTCGTCAGGTGAATAGTCGGGCCAGTCACCGTAGTCATCCCATGGGTTCACGCCGTCCGAATTGTTATTGGAGTTTCTACCCGGACCATTTTGGAAGTAGGGCGCGATCTCTTCTTCGATTGCTGATTCTGAGGGAGTCTGGAAGTCCCCACAATCGCGGTCGTCCCGTGACTGCCATGCGAGAATCGCTCGTTCTGCACGCTCGGTGTCTATGAATGTGTATGGCTCCAGCTGGACCTCACCACTGGAATCGAGGAAAACGACGCGGCTGGGAGTCTGTGTTGCGACAATATGCGAATCGTTGTGTTCGTATTGTCGCCAGGGTGTTGAGCTATTGAATTGCCCGCAGGCTTGTGTGCGTGTCCGACTATCTGGCCGGACTGCGTTCCCTTGATCGGCGTTGGCTCGCCATGCTAGGATGGCCTGACGTGCTGCCTCTGTCGTATTGAAGAAATATGGGGCCCCTTCGACAACTCCTTCTGGATGGAGGTAGACCGTCTCTCCGTCAACAGCCCCGGACACGACATATTGGCCTTTGTATTCGTAAATCGTCCAATTGCCCGCTTCGAGATAGACAGTCATGTTCCCGGGTTGTTCACTAACATTTGCGAGGTCAGGAGATCCGTCAGCAGAGGCGACTCCAGAGGACCCACCGGGTAACCCAATCAATGCGACAATGAGAGCGCCGAAAACGAGAACTCCACAGGCAGCGAAGATGGTTGTCCGGGCGTCAATATCTCCACCAACTTTCTTGAATATCTCATCAACCGAGAAGGGATCTGGCGTCTGAGCCTCGATCGCATCGCTTGGAATTGCGTTATCCCCGGCACCAGCGTAATACTCACACTCTTCATTCGAACACCCAGTCGCACTGAGGAGTTTCTCTCTATCGTCTTCAAAGTGGACTGCCCGCTCTTCAAGCTCAACCAATCCTTGAGTATGGCAGCCAGGACAGACCATCTCGCTCCGGTCTTTCGTTGAAATGTCGTTTAGCTCTCGTGTCATGTATGAGAGGGGTATCCCAGGTGGTGTGGGATGGGGCGTTAGTGAACCGAAGCTAATGCTCCAATAAAAAACATCGGTTCAAGTATCAAAATCGAGGATTATGTCTTCTACAACAGGGTTTTTTTCACAAAATAACCCGTGGCCATAGGGGGAATAGCGCACCCTGTGATTATCATATAATATAATGCGTCTGGATATACTGTTGTTTTTAGCCATAATATTAGGTACTGAATCTGTGCTAAACTCGCGCGCGTCTATGCCAGTTGCCCTATAGAATGGACGATTGTTGTCATGACATATTATTTTCACAGGCTATACCAACTACTGTGTGGCGCATTGGAGAGTACCTACGGAGAATGCAGCAGAAACCGCCACGTTTCAGGTCGGTGAGAGTGGCAAATCGACGAAGAAGCAACCGACCGCGGCTTGCTCTCGGGGCGGATCACCGGGAAGTGGACTGAGAGGGGGCGAACTCAGTGTCAGAGAATTTTGCGACGGCGGAGACACCCGAAATTGCACCTAGATCGCCGATGTGGTATCGCAGGTGCCATCCATCGAAACTACCTTGGATCGAGGTAACACGGGAATGCCATTCGTCAGTGGCCATGAGTTTCCGAAGTGGTTCCGCGATCTGGTTTGGGGTGACATATTGTATTCCTCCTTGCTCGTTGTTAGCAGTCGCGCGAAATTTGAAATCGGCCTGTCTATATGCAGAGTTCTTGTCGCGTGTCCTGGCGGCATCCTGATGAGCTGTGAGATAGAGTTTCGGCCGGATAACGAATGTTGCATACTCGGGTGGCATTGATGGGGGCCGCTCAACGAGAATACCCTGCTGGAAGCCGTCGTTGCGGACCTTTTGTTCAAACTCCCGGTGATCAAGGCCGAATACATCGATCAGTTCTGGAGCATTGATTTGTGGATTCTGGATATACTCCGGCACAGTTCCCTCGCGGAGAGTGGATCGGTATCCGTTTAGAGGGTCTTTGATGTCAGCGTCAAACCATTCAAAGGGGACACCACTGGTGTCTTTGACGGAGTCTGCTTGGTTGGTCATGGCGAAATTGCGGCTTCTTCAGGGACCTGTGTGAGGTTGTAGGAGATCGCCGTTTCTGGGATGGGCGTCTCTGGTTTGGTATGAGTTGTACTACAGTTTGGGCAGCTGGTGGTGACATTGGTTTTTAGTGGGCTCCCGCACCGTGTGAACTCAACAGACGGCGGACAAAACGCCGACCCGCAGTTGGCACAGTGAACCGACGGGTCCTCGATCTGCTGCACAAGCTCATAGAGACATCTGCCTGCCACCTTTTTGCGAGTGAAACCCTCGACTTCTTTTATTGGATACCCCTTCACAGTGAGTGCGACGTGGTACTCCCCATCAAATACGTAGACCATCCCGCATGCTGGTTTGTGTGCATGTTCGTACACCCGGTGCGATCTATCACAAGCGACTTTGGACCAATTCTTGACAGGAGGCATATGTTGATACACCTATATTCTAGGCTGTATATGAATGTCACCGCTCCCAGCACATTAAACGGTAGGGAGAGTTCAGCAGCAGGAATCCTGTATGGGCTGATTATCGCCGATATTAAGCGATTATTTCGGCGTTTTGTTCCCTGTTACCACACCTAGCTTAGACAATGCTTCTCGCATATTCATGGTTCACTGATACATACGGCTAATGTTACCACCCCCCAAACTAGCTGAAGATACTTGTCGACAGACGGAAACAGAATGCTCACACCGATGGCTTCACCCGTGGGAGAGTGAGTCACTCCCGAAGGAGCGCCTAGACCGATTCTTCGGTGAAGGTCGTTTCTTTGAGTGCTTCGTGGCAGTCCTCGAACGTGATGTGAGACTTGTCTTTTTGCAGGCCGGCGATCCGGGCTGCGTTGTCTACCATCGTGTTGAGATCGGCGGCGCTGGCGCCGTCAGTATGCTCAGCGAGCCACTCAACGTCTTCATCTGGGACTCGGTGCGGTTTTTCTGCTAAGGTCGTCTCGAGGATCGCTTGTCGACTCTCGTAGTCTGGCATTGAGACTTTGAAATCCTCGTCAATACGGCCATTGCGCTTGATCGCGTCGTCGATCTTCTCGCGGTTGTTGGTTGACCCGATGAACACGACGTGGTCGTGGAGGTCTGAGAGACGTGCGAGGAACTCGTTGACGACCTTATCATCTTCGGCGTGTTGGTTCTGGTTGGAACTACCACCACGGGCGGGAACGACCGCGTCCAGTTCGTCCATGAAGATCAAGCAGCCCCCGAACTGTTCGGCGATGAATTCGGCTTCATCGAAGAGTTGTGACACCCTCTCTGAGGATTCATTTACGAGCTTGCTTGTCACATCGGATCCACTAGCGATGAGATATGGATAGCCTGTTTCTGTTGCGAGAGCTTTTGCGAAGTGGGTTTTGCCGGTCCCTGGCGGGCCATAGAGCAGCACATTGGGCACGCCAAGTTCAAAGTGATCTGCCTTCTCTCGCTTTGTCGTGAATGGCTTGATGATAATGTCAGAGGTCTTGTCTTTGAGGTCTTGCATACCGCCAACGTCACTGAACGATACTTCACCACCGATGCGCCAATCAAACTCCGATTTTTCTGCAATCTCGTCGAACGTGACATCCGGATCATCGTCACGTTCATCAGGATCTGTCCCTGGATTCCGCGGTTCGTGAGGCTCGTGAGTGTCCGCTTTCGAGTTTGACTTGGATGTGGAAGGTCGCTGGTTGCCCCCATCATCAGCTGCTTCCAGGGATGTGTTGGAAGGCGCTGAGGACTCGCTTGAACTCGACTGCTGTGCAGGCTTGTTTCCGGTTTCGGGGCTGTTCTGCTGCTGATCTCCAGTGGATTCCTCCCCCGACCGTGTGTTCGTGGAAGGGCTGTTGGAGGACGCTTGTTTCTGCAATTCTTTGCCCCGAGTGTCTGATCGGGAGCGACTGCTGGCTGTCTGGGACTGTTGTCTCGTCTGACTCTGTCGTGTACTGTGGCTGTCTCCCTTGAGAGTGGTGTCGACGATTTCGGCGTTCTGGTTCTGCTCGAGGAACGTCTTGAGCTTGCGTTCCTTGACTTTCAGTTCGTGTACGTCGGGTGACTCGGCGTCGTCTTCAACCACCACGACCTCGTCCATGTCCGTGTGTGCAGCCTCGAACTTCGGATCGAATGAAGTCATCTTCGGACGCTTTTGACGGACTGAGACGACGTCTGGGTGGTCGAAATCCTTCCGGTAGGTGTTAATCGTCTCGCGAGTTGTCGTGTACCCATCAGGGTCCCGAACCGGGAGTCGGCCGGTAACGGCGGCGAGGAGGGGCCAGCTAACCCCTGCACTGTATAGTGCCATCGCAACCTCTCGGGAGAGCCAGAGTGACCCGATAGCGGCGACGGCCCCGCCAGCGACCGCACTTTGGGCAGGACTACCGGCCCCGGCTGCCGATAGCGCCGGCAGGTACTGCTCGCTCATCGGAATGAATCGCGGTCCTATCTGGGCCATCGTGATCACAGACCCGAGGATCAAGAGTGATGCCGCCATATACTCGCGCGCGCATAGCAGTGCCGAGTCCGGGTGAACGACATTGAGTGCAATGCGGGCGATATGAAGCGCGAGAATGAGGGCACCTGTGACGAGAACAACGCCCACAAGCCCACCGCCAAAGCCGATGAACGCACTGAGTGCTGGCAGTCCGGCAGCTGCGTCGACGGGGATCGTGGTCGCGTATTGGCTTAGCGCACCCCAGCCAATGAGAATCCCCACGGTGAGGGCGGCCACCGTCGAGAGGACAGTTCGAACGTACGAAAGCGCCGTTGACAAGCGGTCAATTGTCATGGTGAATCAGAGGCCTTGGTGTGTCTGCAATCGGCCCACTAGAATATTCAAATCGTCAGCATAAAAGTGTTCAGTGGGTATTCAGGAATGTCTTGGTGGATTTAATACATACCAAGAGTGTAAACAGCAGTTAGATAGACCAAGAGATGGTTTATTCTAAGGTAAACTGCTGAGTTTATTGAGTGGATTATTAGTTGATTGGATGGTTGATTTTCTGGGTGGTTTGCCGCATGGTTTGCTAAATAGTGGGTCAACTGAGTTGTTGATTATTTCGTCTGTTGGGCAGTTGTATGTCTGACGTAGTTTTTTATCTGCTGGTGGTGTGGTTGGTGGTATGCCACGTACGTACGTATGGTGGTCAGAGAGTGGAGGACCAGGTAAGACAACGAATGCGATGAATTCAGCGGCAGCGATCGGACGAGATGGCTATGACGTGCTAGCGATTGACTTGGACCCGCAGCGGGGGGCGCTCACACATTACGCTGGGTACGGACACTTAGACCACGATTCTGATGATCAGCAGGTCTCACCGACGGTTATGGATGTGTTCTTCGGTGATGTGACCCCAGATGAAATTATCGTCGAAACGCCGTACTTCGATTTAATGCCAGGCCATGAGAGTCTCGCCAACTTCGATTCGAAGCTGGATGAGGCGGGCTTCTATGGGCTGGACCGATTTGGAGTGATCCGTGATGTCATCGAAGACCTTGCCGACGAGTATGATTACTTCCTGGTCGACTGCAATGCGGCACTTGGTGAGTTGGTTGACAATGCAGTATTCGCGGCTCGAAATGTGATGGTCCCGCTCGAGCTGAGTCCGAAAGGACGCGCTTCACAGAAGGGTCTCGAAGCGACGATTGAGGCGATGAGTTCGGGCTTCGAAGGAGTGGGTGTTGATATTGCGATCGCTGGTGTTGTCCCATCCCGTGTTGGGAACGCGAAAATATTTGAAGAGTACCGTGAGGAATTCGAGGAGGACGAGATACCTGTAAGCCCCTTCTCGATCCCGGAGCATAGTCTCCTCCGGTACACATGGGACAACCATATGGATATCTTCCAGTTCTTGGACTCCGAGGAAACGCGGGATCTCCGGAAATATGAAGAACACGTGCCGCTGGCTTTCAAGGTGATTGGACGGTGGATGACAGGAGATTACTCGTACAGTAAGGCAGTTGAGAAGTGGGATGCAGTGAAAGACCAGCGGATGGGTGACGCAGAACCTGAGAAACTACTCGATGAAGACAGCAGTGCAACGGAGGTTGATGCTTAATGGGCGATAGCAAGAAAGACCGGTACAATGTTGATGGGGCTGATGATGGATTGGGTGGCAGTCCATCTGATGAGAGAGAATCAGAAAGTGCAACGTCATCGGCACCGGTACAGACACAACAAGACAACTCCCGATCTTCGGATGAATCGATGAGCGAAACTGAGCCGACAGCAGAGCAAGACATCCCCCACCGTGTCCGGTATGATAGCCCGCAAGAAGACCGGTCAGCACTGACGATCTATGTCAGTGATGAGGATAAGCAACGCCTCCGTGAACTTGTCGACCTTGCCGAATCCGAATTCGACGAAAAAGTGTATGAGACCGACGTGCAGGTTGCCGCTCTTCGGTGCGACTTCAGTGACGATGAGGCATTCCTCGATGAAATGAGAGGGATTGGATACGGATATTTCGACTGAGCGTCCTTGGGCTCATTCTTGGATGCTGTTCCGTGAGCAAATTGGAGTAGCCCAGATCCAATTGTTCCTTTGTGGATGTTGCTCTCGACTAACTCGCACATACTGTTTTTACGCTCGTTGCTGACGGTAGTGTGAATTGCTGATCCAACGGTTTCCAGATCGAACTTCCAAAACAATGAGTCCAGATTGGGATGCAGTTAGCTTCGTGATCAGTTCCCAGTACCGAGTAGCGGTTTTGCGTCGACTTGCTGATGGCCCCGCGACACCGTCACGGATTGCGAGCGACTCCGACAAAGGCATCGCGCATATATCGCGTGCGCTTCAGGCGCTCACGGATCGTGAGCTCACTGAACTGCTGGTGTCGGAGGATCGGCGGAAAGGTCGCGTGTATGGGATCACGGAGACCGGAAGTGAAGTGTGGACAAAGATCGAAAGGGAGGGATTGGCCACTGCAGAGTGAAGGCCAGGAATCAGTCTTCGCTGGCTTCGATTGCTCCACTGGAAGCCGTTGAGGAGGCACTACTTTCTGGGTCGGCGCTACTCTCAGGCTTGGCGTCAGATGCGTCTTCAGATTCTGACTCGTCTGATTCGTCAGCCGAGTCGTAGATCGTGTAGGGCTGTTCGAGGTCGACAACCAGGAACTCGTCGTCGCTATCCCAGACCCCGAGGTAGCGAGCGGTCTGGTCGATGTCGACGTCGTAACTGTGGAACACTCCGTGTCCGCGAATTTCCATCGACTCGTCATCGGGTATCTTGTACGAGTGTCGCGAGTCGGCGGCCGCCTCTTTGAACGCAATCTCCCCGTTTTCCTCGTCAATGAGAATCTGGACGGCAGCTGCATCATCGAAGTAGGCTTCGATCGTTTTCTCTGGCAGCATGATCGAGCCATCTTTCCGAATCGAGACCTTCCGCGAATTCTTCTTTTCGACTACCTCAAATCCCATCGTATGCGAGAATTCGTGACTAGCATCAAAAATTCCGCGGTGAATTTCAGTCTCCATTCTCGGATAAAAACCAGCGCCGCTTCAAACTAGGTAGCGGGATGAATCTCCCACGTTCACTCGGTGGAAGAGGACAACATCCAGATTTTTGCGCGGCCAGCCATCTGGCTGTTAAGATCACCAGCGTCCTCAAGTTTGTTCAAGTGGTAAAGTGCTGTGCGATGGGCACAGCCAACGTGATCAGCGACATCCGCTGTCGTCGGAAGATCAATTTCCGCGACAGCCGAGAGGAATTCCTCTGGCTCGTATGTCGGCGTGAACTTCCCTGATTCATCGTGCTTGTCGTGGGTCACTGAGTTGTTCATTTCTACACCCCGGTTTTTTATTAAGACTGCGCTCCGGCCAACATTACGGATATGTGCAAAGGTAGGTTTTATAATTGGTGCGTGATTACGCAAAGCTGTTGAGACAGAGAAGCCCCTTGGGTTGTTGCGATTGGAGAACGCCCAAGCCCGCCGATATCCGAGCTGGTCTGTCCGGGCCATCAGACATGACAACCGATCAAACACACTCAAGTCGCAGTTTTCAGACAACACTTAACACAGAGGCTTGAGATATGCAGAGCAACCGCTCACGAGGAATGACGGACGCTCCGCTCGTGGGCAGTAGAATCGAACGACGCAGTCGGCCTGTGTCTTGGCAGGCCGGGCCGACCGCGTCGAAAGGTATTGCGACGGCGCGTGAAGCACGCAACCCACAGGCTGTGGCGCGACGGCGCGTGAAGTACGCAACCCACAGGCTGTG
>NZ_FOCX01000016.1 GCF_900110215.1 Halorientalis persicus
GGAAGAGGGTGTTGGGCATAACATTACTCTCCCGCTTCATACCCGTGATTCTAACGACCTATCCCGGCGCCGTCTGTGGATTCAATTGAGCCGTGCAAACCTGTCGAGTAGGGATACCCTCGAAAGTGGCAATCGGTAGTCGTCTACATTACTGAAGACGAATTAAACGGGAACACCTCTCAAAAACGGCTGGCACAAACGCCAGTCGGCCCGTTCGGCGCGAAGTTGACACCGTGGAATTACGGTGGACACACGATAACAAACCCGTCCCACTGTGGTCGAGGCTTCGCACGGTGGTTACGGAACCGGTTTTGAGGCAACGATATTCCCCGAGAACCCAACCGCTACTCGGGTGGCACTGTTCGGAATAGGGTCGAACAACCACCAAGATACGTTGGACTTGGCTCGGGTGAATCCCAACGGCCTGACTTACTTTGGCACGCACCTATTCGGCGGCAGTGGGTGTGGCGTATCAGGTGTCACAGAATCCGACGCCTGCGAAGGCTCGGAGAGTTATTCTAAAACCCTGAACGGGGGCGAGTATGTTCAACGCCTCGTCAGTCCGCACTATCCCCTCGTCGTTAGAACCCCATCCTTCGCCAAGAACACCGGCCTTCGTTGACCGTCTACCGAGGGTCAAGGTCTATCCATGCCTCACCACCCACATCCAACGAAATCGTAACGAACTCTCCGTTGAACATCAACGAACCATCTTCCTTCTCGGAGAGTACACCAGACGAAACAGCGTCGTCTATCAGGGTATCAATGGCTTCGGGGTCGTCGGGGGCGAACCACCGATGTTTGAGGTGTGTACGAAGGTCGTCGCGGTCTACAGGCTGGTCGGTTCGGTCGGGGAGATACCCGAAAGCGTCTCCCAACCGAACATGGCTGTACGGTTCTCGTTGGGGCGTCACGCTTACGTGACGTATCGAGTCTTCAATTCCTCTATCAGTAGTTGCTCACGCTGTTCTACGAACTCTTGGTAGTTCTCCGGCTCTAACGACACATCCGGATAACAGTTCACTTCTCGGTAGTGGTCTACCTGTGCCGAACCAAGTACGTCGTCCATCCACTTCTTCGGCATTTTCGTTCCCTTCTGTCGGCGGTTCACAACCGAATCAAGGAGTTGAAGATTGCCGATACGGTGAATATCAACGTCCTCACCGACTGCTTCAGCAACCTCGTCGTCACGCGAAGCGGGGAAGATATGGTCAACGTCGTAGTCCGAAATATCCTCTTGCTCGTAAACGTCGTCAATCAGGCCGAGAACAGCGGCGACGTTCCCACTGGTGAATGTCACAGTACCCGGTGCGTTCGGATTGTAGCTGGCGTTGTTGACGACCCGCTCAATGTCTTCACTCGCCGGGCTGACATTGAGTGTACTGAATAAGTCCAACGCAGGGAACGAATCGTACTCACCACGGTTTTCAGCGAGAACGGGAATCATGTTCCGGGCTTTCGTCCGTCGAAGCAGTCCGTGTGACTCGTTCAGTAAGAGCGCCAGCGAGAAGAATTTGAACACGTCATTCCGCAAGTCGGGGTCGTGTTCGTCAGCCGCCGGATTCTCGTAGAAGAACTTCGCCAGTAGCGTAACATAGGGAACGGAGTCCATCGTTCGATTCGAGAATCCGATACCGGTTAGCGTCTCGAAGGCCCGACGAAGACCCGTTGTGAACCACTCGAAGTCCGCAGTCGTCACGCCGTCCGGACTCCCTATCCACTTCCGTCGCATTTGCTCAAGGTCTGACTCGGAAAGGTCGTTGACAGAACTCTTCCCCGCGAGGTCGCCGTCAATAAGGTAGTAAGAGTACCGCATGAACATATCCCGGTCAATCTCTGTCTCGTACTCGGGGTAGTCGTGCTTGAACTGTTCCGACCACTGTTCAACCTTATCGCGGGGATTGAACGCATTGTCCGAGACGTAAGGCCACGTACTCATGAGGCGAGAGAGCATTAACTGGTAAGGCCGGGGTTCGGAGCCTTGGATATTGATTCTCTGGAAAATCTCCTTAATGTCCTCCGTTTCGTGCTTCACCTCGGTCGTGGAGAGTTCCGCATTGAGAACATTTCTATAAAGAGAATCAACCACAAGGAGAGTCGCTTGTCGGAATGTCTCGCGAGTCGAGGCGTCTATTTCTATACTCGCACTGTCTACGTGTTCTTGTGCGTGATTACGGCTGTCCTGCTGGCGACGAACCATTCCGTCTTCGGCAATCAGGTTCGGAATCGGGTACCAGAACTTATGGACTCCCTGCGAGCGCTCATAGCCGAACTGGTCGTTGTCGCTTAATTTGTCTGTGCGCCGGAACTCGAACTCGAAGTCTCCCGCGAACTCGTCGCCGTCATGCTCCGGATGTGCGAGAAGGTTCACACACAACTCTTTCTCATCCCAGAACTGCGCTTCGTCACGGGTATTCCCTGTTCCACCAGTGTAGCTGACGATACTACCGAAGAGGCCGATAAAAAGAGAGTTCAGGCGTTGCTGACCGTCAATAATGAGAGCGTCGGCCTCTGCGTCGTCGGCCCGGTCGTTGTTCCGGATATAGCCCTCGTCTTTCAGTGCTTGTGGTACCCGGCCCGAGTCAGCGATATAGTTCTGTATGAACTCGTAGGCGTAGTAGTCTTCTCGCGCTCGGCGGACGTTCCACTTGATTAACACTCCGATGGGGTAGTCCCGCATAAGCGAGTCGAACAACATCTCAATCTGCGATGGGTTCCAAACGAACTCTCGTTGTAGGCCGGGGAGAAAGATACGACTGTTCAGGTCAGGTAGCATATCCTCGACAGTATCAGGCATATAGAGTCTGCCGTAGGGCTACATTATCAATGTTATTCAACTACCAGTTCCGCGGCGGTCAGAATACCGATAGATACTCTTCCACCACGTCGCGGTCGTCGTCGGTCAGGTCGAAGAGGTCGTAGACTATTTCATCTATCTCGTCTTGTCTTCATTCAAAGGGTTTGTGAAGGAGCGACCGGTGAATAGATAACACGTTTATTTTGACCCACAAAAAAGATTATTTAGCCCCCATCCCCAATTGAGTGGTGATGGATAAGTCACATATCCTGACTGAAATCGTTCCCGAAATTGTGGAAGATTATGAGGGTGAACGTACCGATGATGGTGATGTCCCTGTCCGGGCAGTGAAAACCATCCTCATCGACGAACACGGGCTATCTGAACAGGAAGCCCATGATGTATTCCAACACGTGAGTGGCCCAAACGGTATCGACGTTGAGGTGACGGCTTCGGGTGGCGTTTATATACACGGGTGACACCTTGGAGTGAGACCCCGGCAAAACGCATACTCCAAAACGCGATGAATCCCTCTGTCGTTAATTAGCCGTTCAGAAACGCTTCACGAAGCACCTGATTTCTGTACTCTTTGTCAACTGCCGCTCGGAACACCAGCGGCTCGTGAGAGTCTTGATACGGTGACCCACTTGCACGCTCTAACTCATTGTAGACTGCGCTAATCCACGCCCGACGGAACGATTGTGACACCATTCGCTCCGGCTCCCCGGTGAACTCGACCCAATGCGGTGTCTCGTCGGTGGCTTCGCCCGAAAGAGCATTGAACGCCATGTGTTCGTCGGCAGTTTCGATTAGTTCGTCTACCTTCTCGGTGTCAGCACCGACGATGAACCCGGTCGTCGGTTCACCCGAAAAGAGTGCACCGAGGACGTAGCGGTTGTTGATGGATACGGCGATTCGGTCGTCTTGGGCGATGGACGTGACCAGCCGCGCGTCGTCTTCAGCAAGACCAGTCGCGGCTATCAGGTCGTTCAGCAGGTCGAAGAAGTCAGTCGCCCATTCTCGATTCGGGGCTTGCTGAACGCGATGAACCAGCGTCTCGTGCGCCTCTTCTTCGGCGTTAACGTCTTCTGTGGTAGGTCTGGTATCCTCTACGAAGGTCGCCCTCACTCGTGGTGCGTCCGAGGAAAGCGAGGTACCAGACTCGGTGTGGGTCGTCGGCGTCGAGGACGACGATTCCACGAACTCGTCCAATTCCCCGCTATCGACAGGACCGCTTTCAGACCAGAGGCGGTTGAACCACTCGTTCAGTTCGTCTACCTTCTCGTCGTCGGTGAACCGAACCCCTATCTCTGTCCGACCGACCACGCCCTTCTCTGTGAGGTTGGCCGAGCCGACGACAGCCGAATCGTCGGATAGGATAGCCTTCGCGTGAACATCGGGGAAGTGGTGAATCCGCTCTCGGTTCGTCTTTATCAACTCGTGTATCTCGTCCCGTGTACTCCCACCGAACGTTCCAATCCACGCTTCCACGTCGGTCACTAACCGCCAGTCGTCAGCAGAAGCAAGTACGCTCTTCAAGTAACTCGGGCCGATGTACGGACAGACAATCCGAATGTTCTCGGCGTTGGCTGTTTCACGGATTGCTCTATCGAACGGTGACTCGGCTTGCGTATAACCCTCTTCAGAATGGTATAGCAGACCCGTCATACCTATTCTTGGTCGTCTACTTCCTCTACGAATGTGCGAAGGGCTTCGGACAAGGACACAAACTCATGGGTATCTCCTAATTCGTCCTTCAATGTCAGGTCAGCGTCGTCAAGCAAGTCAGTGGTATATTCGGTAGTTCCCGAAGAGTAAGTGACTCGATAGTCCACAGACACAAGCTGGTAAAACTCACCCTGAATCAGCAACAATGAATCCTCGAACTCTTCTGTATGCTCACCTTCCTCCACCGAATTGAACCGCTGGTTCAAGCGGTCAAGTAGAGTCTCGCCCGTCGGTTCTCTATCGAGGGTATATATCATGCTGTTCTGCGGAGTGAAGGTCGCATTTATTTCTCTACCCTTCTGCTCTTCTTCCACCGCACGAACATCCATATCGAGAACTTCAAATTTCGGTTGGTTGACCGTTACGTCTATGTTGACCCGTCGAATCCGGTCTTCAAGGTCAATATCGGGAATTATCTGCCGTAGTGTCCACAACTCAATCCCAGAACCTTTCGCTCTCTCCTTTGCTCCACTCTGAAAGCCATTCTTCGAGACAACAACTCCCTTATTGGCGTCAGAATTATCCAAGACTCCGACCAAGCTGTCTACAACTTCCTGTTCAATCGGCTCGTCATGGAACTTGCACTCGATGAGAGTCGTTACAGTATATCGCCCTCGTCTATCCCACACTACTACATCCATCTCCTTCGTGCCGCCCGAGTGAACCGGATAGTCATATTCGTGTTCTACATCAACATCCTCGCCAAGCGCGTGTAGACCAGCGACAATTTTCTGATACGACTTCCAATCAAGATTTGACCATTCTGTCTTTTCCGGGTCTACCATACGTTACCAATCTGATGGAATGATAAAAAGTCATGTCGTCAGCCGCAACAGCGCTTCACGGCCTACTCCGGTCCACGGTCTTGACACCGACGAGCCGCCCGGCCCACCAGACAGCCTCGACAATTACCTCGTCGGCACCGTCAGTCGGCAGTCCGATAGTACGACTCCCGCAATCGCACATCACGCGCCGGACGACCCACCCGTCGGGGTCGTAGTAGGTCGCGTAGACGACCGCCATGTCACCCGTACGAATCCGACGGTTACACCGATCGCAGATGTTGCCCACCTGTACGCCGTTCAGGGCCGACGCCGGAGACGGTCGGGTCATTGGCCCACCTCCAGCGATGAGTAGGCGACGTTGCACTCATCACAGGCCCATCCGCGCTGGCCGGTCACACAGTCCAACAGTGCGCCGTATTCGAGTTTCTCGCCGCAATGGGGACACGTCGGGGTGTCCATCATTCGTCGTCCTCCGTGGCGTTTGGGTTCGGCGTCTCGAACCCTTCGCGGTAGCAGGGCCAACAGCACAGCCCGAGGCCGTCGTTCCACTCGCCACAGTCGCAGTCCTCGGGCCGGTCGTCGTCGCGGTCGTCGGCACTGAACTCTGCGAGGGTCACACCACCGTCAGTCACGGCGACCTTTGGCGTCCCGGCGACGTGTTCACCGAGTTGCGCGTCTACCTCGTCGGCGTCAACCCACGCGGGGATAGCCCATTGACCAGTGGCGAATCGGACTCTGCGCTCATGTTTACAGAGTTCGCCGTCGTCGAGATTGTACTGCTTGTCCGGGCAGGTACAGCGCCCTTCGAGGGCGTCCACGCGGTACTCTGACCCGCTCTCGGTCGTCACAGAGTACACGTCGCCCCCGACCGGAAGGACGGTCATGTACTCCGTCAGGGCGCGTACATCGCGCTGTTCGAGGTCGGTACAGTCAGCCGTGACGGAAGATTCACCTTCCGCTATCTCGAATTGGCTCATGCCTTCTTGGCACCACCAGAAGGCGACCCTCGCGTGTCCAAGCACGCGGGGCTTTCTGACGCGAATCAAGCTCCGAGAAGCGGTCGCCCTCTATTGATTACTACGTTCTATAAGATTATAATTCTTGGGTATGAATAAGCAGTTAGAGATTACTGAATTGAATCAGGGTGCGCTCACACAGCCGCACAGCGCCGTATGACGAACGTAAGAAACCACGGTCAATACCCCTCGCTTCGACGCCGACCACGTTCACGCACCACTCACGACGCTCTCGCAAGCCGTTGGCGACGAATCCGACACCGAAACGCAAGCGAATATGAAGTCCTTTGGTCTGACATACCGAAGACCTAACCAGAATGCGGATTCCCCGGTCGTCGCGTGCTGTCACCCCCGTCGTCTCGAATGTCCTGCTGGTAGCGATAGTGGTGGTGCTGGCGGCGACGATTTCTGTTTTCGCCCTCGGGTTCAGCGAGGAA
Organism: Halorientalis persicus; assembly: GCF_900110215.1. Lineage (GTDB taxonomy): Archaea > Halobacteriota > Halobacteria > Halobacteriales > Haloarculaceae > Halorientalis > Halorientalis persica. Next base: position 6,764 of record NZ_FOCX01000016.1, read on the forward strand.
ACGACGGAAACGGGGCCTGTTGTCGGACAGTCTTCCGGAACACTCGAATCGAACGGCGCAGGGAGTGACAACGGCTTTGTTCGGATACGACACGTCGCGGGCGACCCGATTCAAACCTCGAACATGGAAGTCGTCGTTGACGCGACCGCCGCCTGCGGGAAACACGGTCGGCTGGTGAATCTCCCTGTCGATGGGGCTGGAGGTAACGCGATTGGTGAGAACAACATCGAGGGCGACGATATTTTTGATGAACGCCCACCCTATCTCGGTGGTCCCGACAAGAGCGCCCTTCACGAACCAGAATACGCGTCGGGCGAAGCCATTCTGTTCCGTATCCCCAATTCCGACTGTCCGCTTCAGAACGGCGACCAAGTTACCGTTCGTGTCGTTCACACACCGACAAACTCGGTCGTAATCAAAGAGACGCTGACCGCGACGTAGACGGCCCGGATTCAATCCTCGTCGTCCGGTTCGAGAGTCGCCGCGTCAAGTTCGCCGTCAAGGTACTGCTGGCCCTCTTCGGTGAGGACGTACACCCCATTTCCGAGGAACCTGATTAGCCCGTACCGCTCCAGTTTGGTCATTCGCTGGTGAAGGTGCGGGCGACTGAACCGGACGTACTCGTTTTCTGATAGACTCGTCGGAGTCCCGGACTCGTTCTCTCGAAGCGCTTCAAGAATGCGTTCATCGGCAATAGACATCCAATCAGCCGATTTCCTCATTATCAGCGAGTCACGGCCAATGTCGTTACATATCACGAATAGTATGGTTTAGTTAACACAGCGTAAACTGTAGCAACAACTAAATGCACTCCGTGTGTCATGACGAACTGAAATGCAACGAAGAAAGTACATCGCAACTATCGGAGCAACGGTTAGTGGCCTCGCGCTCGCTGGTTGTTCTGATAGCGGTTCTGGAGACTCTGGTACCGGAGACGCAAACGGCAACAGCGGTGACAGTGGTAGCGGTGACTCGGACAACAGCAACGAGGGGAACAGCGGAGACGGTGGTGGCAACGACCAGTCCGACGTGGAAATCTTGAACCACGAGTTCTACGAGGAAGAGTTCTCGTCGGGTGTCCGTGGTACCGCCGTGAACAACACCGACAGTGAACTCTCCTACGTTGAGGCGACCGCGACGTTCCTCGACGCCGACGGTACCCAAATCGGCGAAGGACTCGACAACGTGAGCGACCTCGCGGCTGGCCGCGAGTGGGAGTTCGACTGTATGTTCACCGGGCAGGACGCGAGCCGTATAGACGACTACGAAATCGAAGTGACCACCGGGTTCTGACGCCCTTTTTCGATATTTGAGCCGACTCGTTACTGTCCACCAGCAGAGGTGTGGAACGACCGACCCGACCGGAACTCGGTCAGTTCCTCTATCCGCCCTTCGAGTTCCTCTATTTCCTCGCGCAATTCATCGGCTTCCTCGCCTTCTGTCTCCGCCAGCCTGTCCTTGAGTCCCTGTAGCCGCGTCTCTTTCTCGTCTTCGTCTACGTCCGCCTTTCTGACGTACTCGCTCTCTTCTATCTCGTACACGTCGCTTTCGGACAGTTCGGTTACGTTGAGCGCTTCATCGACTTTGCTCGAATCCACGGTGGTCAGCCGTTCGCGCTCGATTCCGGCAGACTCGAACGCGTTCAACACTACCTCGTCGTCTTTGAGCGACCGGTTCCGGCGCGAAGTTCGTTGCACCGAACCAAATTGACCGGACACCGGCTGGTCATGGTGAAGCCGGTCGAGAAGGACAGCCCGCACGTCTTGGCGCAGGTCGTTGGCGTTCCGCTGTACATCCGACAAGAGCGTGTAGAGATTGACGAGAGCGGGTGTTTCCACGTCTTCGAGTGTAGTTACGTCGTGGCGTTCGAGGGCGTCAATCAGCAACAGCGCGTCCGCATACACGTCCACATCCGGCTCTTCGCGCTCCGTGTCCTCGTCGTCGGTATCTCCTTGGGCTTCCACCAGTGGCGAGCCTGTGGACTGGTCGCTCTCTTTCAGTGTCCCCGCACGGTCGTCAACCTCGAAGCGAGGGTGTAGGGATATGACCGTAGCATACGGTTCGGCGTCCGGAGGCAATCGGCCAAGGTCGAACTCGCCATGCGCGTCTTGAATACGACGGTACAGCGTCTCGAACTGGTCGCGCTGTAGGGGAATTGTCTCGTCGTCGTCGCGGTACTCTATCAAAATCCGAGGTTCCTGAACATCGGTCACGCCGAAGGCTTTGCGAGAGAGTGGGGTAACGAGGGTCGCGTCAGAGGGGAGTTCCTCGACGTTTTCGAGAAGGTTGTTCCATGTCGTGCCGAAGGTCATAACAGCGGATACGGAGAGGTGGGGTAAAGATTTCAGGCACCTTCCACGGTACTGCTGGTACTCTTGCCCGTAGCGAACCAAATCCGTCCTCGTATACTTTGGTAGTGGTCGAAAACAAACGCGTAGGCAGCTCTGCCACTCGAACCATCTCAATATGGGGGAAGACTGAAGAGTCCACGGATACTACACTAACACGAACCAGCCGACAGCAGAGGCTCGGTTACATCCCGTGTAGGACAACAATAGTGGGAGGTCGAAAACGGGAGTTTCGTCCGAAAACTCTCACGACCTCATTGGTCGTTAACGACGTGTTCGTCGCCGTCCCACTCGGCGGAGTTGTCCTGCGGGTCGTAGCCGAGCGCCTCTTTGGCCCGTTCCAGCGAGTAGTACTTCCGGTCGTTGTCCGAGATCCCATAGACGATCTCGAACTCGTAGTCGGCTTCCAGCGTGCGTTCGTGGAGGTGGGCACAGTCGGGATAGGAGAGCCACATGGCCTGCCCGCGCTCGTAGTCGATGGGCGGGTGGCCCTCGGTGAGGTTGCCGATGCGGACGTTACAGACTTTGATCCCGTGTTCGTCGTGGTAGTACCGCCCGAGGACCTCGCCGGTGGCCTTCGAGACGCCGTAGAGGTTGCCCGGACGCGGGAGTTCGGTGCCGTCGAGGCGGTAGTCGTCGTCGGTGCGGTACATTTCCGGCGTACGCTCGTCGGTCTCGAAGGCCCCGACGGCGTGATTCGAGGAGGCGTAGACGAACCGCTCGACGCCGGCCTCGACCGCTGCCTCGTACATCTTCTGGGTCCCGTCGATGTTGTTCGACAGGACGCTCTTCCAGGGTGCGGATGGCCGTGGGTCGCCCGCGAGGTGGATGATCGCCGCCACACCGTCGACGGCCTCTCGGACCACCTCCTCGTCGATCACGTCGCCGACGAGATACTCGTGGTCGGGCTCTTCGTCCGGCGGATTGTGATACATGAGCCGCCAGTCGTAGGTCTCGCCGAGGCCTTGCAGGATTGCCTCGCCGACGCGCCCGCCAGCACCCGTGAGCAAAACCGGGTCGTCCATTCGAGTAAACCTCAGCGACGGCGCGAGTAAGTAAGATGCGGTTCGGTACCCCTCAAACGAGTAATTAATTACGGCTAAGGAGTCTGCCGAAAAACGACGGTCCGTGACCAGTCGAACAGCTTTCCTCGCAGTCGCGGGGTGTCTGTTGCTGGCCGGCTGTGGAGGCGTGATCGGCGACGATCCACGGGAAACCGAGTCAGCGAGCGACGAGTATCAGACGGCGCTTACCGTCGACGCACCGACGATCAGTCCCGGCGAGACGGGCACGCTGACAATCGAGATGCGGCACACGACCGGCCTCACTGTCGACCGGATTCGGGCGGAGAACGTCAGTATCGATCACGGCGATGTGGCTCACTCTCGTCCGCCCAGCGTCACCTGGCTGAGCCTGCCGCCCAGCTGGGGGTGGGAGTCGACGAACGTCACGACGGAACTTCCCGTCGTCGCCACGGAAAACGCCTCTCGTGGAGCCTACAACGTCACGATCCACGCCGGAGTCGACGGCGAAGGCAGGAATTACACGGCGGTCGTGACCGTCGACTAGTTACTGCACCGGGCGGGCAAAGGCCAGCGTCCCGCTGATGTTGTCGATGTAGACCTGCACCACGTCGCCCTCGCTGGTGCCGGGGACGAAGATGCGGTATTTGCCTTTCTCGGCGACGCCGTCGCCCTTCCGGCCCATCCCGGTGATCTTGACCTGGTAGGTCTCGCCCTCTTCGAGCGTCGCGGTGCTGGTCTCGGTGTTCGTCTTGGTCGAGCCTTTGTCGACCGGGCGGAAGGCCCCACAGGCCTCACACCGGAGCATCTGGGTGCGGTCCTCGGTGGTGAGTTTCGTGTCCGGCAGGCCACACTCCGAGCAGATGACGTACTCCTCGGCGTAGGCGTCGAGGACGGCCTCGAAGTCCGCGGCGGAGAAGGTCCCGTTGTAGCGGCTCCGATCGCCGTCGAACTGGCCGTTGGTCCCGAACTCGCGCTGGATGTAGCGGTGGACGTGTTCCGGGTCCCGGGACAGGGCGTCCGCGATGGATTTGAGGTTCGTCAACCGCGTGAACGCACCGTCCTCCTGGGCGGCGGGGTCGGGGATCTGGAGTCGCTGCTGGCTCGCTGTTCGCTCGGGCAGGCTCTCGTAGGCTCTGTCGAGCGCGACGTCGTAGTCCATACACTCCGGAATCGGCCGACACCGAAAAGCGTTCCGTGGTGGTCCGTAGCGCGACCCGCTGCTGGAGCCCGCCGCGCGGGTCCCGGAACACACTTCCCTGCGCCGGTCCCCCGTCCGGTATGGAACCGAGCGACGCGCAGGCCGCCTGCTTCGAGGCGGGGATCAAGTTCGGCTCGCTGTACCACCAGTTCGCGGGTACGCCGGTCAGTCCGGACAGCGCCGACTCGCTCGCCCGCGCCATCGAGGAGTCCATCGAGAACCAGCCCCACTGCGAGGCGGTGACCGTCGAGATCCTGACCGAGGAACTGGAACGCGCCCTCGCGGACGGCCCGGCCGACTACACCGAACTCACGGGCCGCTTTCTCGACGTGGAGATTCGTGTCGCGTACGAGGGCCACACGGTCCGGACCCGGATGGAGATGGAAGACGGGTATCCGCTGATGCGGCTGGTCGACGTGGGCGGCTGAGCGGCCACAGCGCCGGATTTCGACCCGTCGAACCGTACGTAGCTTTTTCACCGTCGGTTCCCTGTTTCGGCTGACGACTACCGAATGGCCGGGCTTCAGGCACTCATCGTTCCGCTTCTCCTGTTTTCGACGGCGCTGTCTGTCGGGCTGATCGTCGTCGCCCGACAGAGCCGCGAGGAGAGCGGTGTCCGCGAGTTCACCTTCCTGATGCTGGCGGCCGCCATCTGGTCGGGCGCGCACGCGCTCCAGTTCGCAGCGGGTGACCTGAGGTGGATGCTCCTCTGGCGGACCGTGGGCTACGTCGGCCACAACCTCGTCCCCGTGGGCTTTCTCGTGTTCATGCTGACGTACACGGGGTCCAGCGAGTGGGTCACGCGCCGGACGGTCGCCCTGCTGGCGGCCGAGCCCCTGTTCGTGGCCGTCGTCCTCACGCCGACGAACCCGCTCCATCACCTGATCTACGCCGAAGTCGGCGTCGAACAGGTCGGCTCGTTGGCCATCCTCGCGCGCTCCTTTGGCCCGTGGTACTGGGTCAACACGACCTACAACTACCTCCTCGTGACGGCGGGTCTCGTGCTCTGTCTCCGGATGGCACTGGGATCACGCCAGCACTACCGCCGGCAGGGGACGGCCCTGCTCGCCGGCGCAGTGCCGGCCTTCGCGGCGAACGTCGCCTGGGTGCTGGGTCTGACGCCCATCGACTACACGCCACTGACGCTGGGGTTTCTCGGCGTCGTCTGGGGCATCGCGCTCTTTCGCTACCGGCTGCTCGATCTGGTCCCCGTCGCCCGCGACACCGTCCTCGACAACATCCGCGACGGGTACATGGTGCTGGACGACCAGTTCCGCATCGTCGACCTGAACCCGGCGGCCCGGGACGTGCTCGACGACCCCGACGACGCGCTCGGGACGCCGGTCGTCGAGGCGTTCCCGGCCTGTGTGGACTTCCTCGACCGCACCGACTCGGAGGCCGAGATCAGAGACGAGATCGTCGTCGAGGATGGCGACTCGAAACGCTACTTCGACGCCGAGTTGACCACGTTGCGCGACGCCCGCATCACCGGCCGACTCCTCCTCCTTCGCGACATCACCGGTCGCCGGTCGGTCGAGCAGTGGTACCGCACGCTCACCGAGCAGTCCACCGATATCGTCACCGTCACTGACGCCGAGGGCCGCATCTCCTACCAGAGTCCCTCGGCCGAACGGGTGCTGGGCTACGACGCCGCCGACCTCGTCGGGACGCCGCTGGTCGAACTGGTCCACCCGGACGACCGGATGGCCGTCCAGGAGCGGTTCCCCGACTGGGGGTCGAGCGAGGAGGCAGCCGTCGAGTACCGCATCGAGGCCGCCGACGGCACCTGGCGCTGGATCGAGTCCCGCGGCCGGAACCTGCTCGACGACCCCACCGTCGGCGGCATCGTCGTCAACTCCCGGGAGATCACCGAGCGCAAACACCACGAGCAGGACCTCGAACGGAAAAACGACCGGCTCGACCGCTTCGCGACGCTCGTCTCCCACGACCTGCGCAACCCCCTGACCGTCATCGACGGCCGCCTGGAGTTCGCCGAGGAGACCGGCGATCCCGAACACTTCGCGGCCATCTCCACCGCGGTCGAGCGCATGGAGCGACTCATCGACGATATGCTGACACTGGCCCGGAAGGGCGCGGTCGTCGGCGATCCCGCGTCGGTCGACCCCGTCCCGATCGTGCAGGACGCCTGGGCACACACCGGGACGGCGGACGCGACGATCGACCTCGAACCGCTGCCCGACACCGTCGTCGCCGATCCGGACCGGCTCCGTGAGCTGTTCGAGAACCTCTTCCGCAACGCCGTGGAACACGGCGGTCCCGACGTAACCGTCGCCGTCGGCACGGTCGAGGCGTGCGCCGACGCGCCCGGTACCCCGCCGGGAACGACCGGCCTCTACGTCGCCGACGACGGCCCGGGCCTCCCCGACGACGCCGACGTGTTCGAACACGGGTTCACCACGAGCGACGGCGGCACCGGGTTCGGCCTGAGCATCGTCGCCGACATCGTCGACGCGCACGGCTGGACGATCACGGGAACCGAGTGCGAGGACCTCGAAGGTGCTCGCTTCGAAATCACGGGGATCGAGACCACCAGGGAGACGGCGGCGACCGGCGACACGACGAACCCCGAATCCGAACCGTCACACTCCGGGTGACTGCTCGTGGTGAGAAGCGACGAAACACGGATGTGGCTGGTGGCTGAAACGTCGATATGGCCCTCTACGCAGTCGACGACGTCGGCGATGCTATCGACGTGACCCGTGCGTACCTCTTCCCCGTCGACAGATCCCGGTGGCTCCGCCTCGCGGTCGTGGCGTTCTTCGTCGCCGGTGGATTCGGTCTGAACGGCCCCACCAACGCCGGCTCCTCGGTATCGAGTTCCGGCAGCGGGGTCTCGGAACTCCCCGAGTCGATCCCGGGAGACGTGCTGGCCATCCTCGCGCTGATCGCCGCCGTCGTCGTCGCCGTCCTCGTCGTCCTCGGGGTGATCGGTTCGATCATGGAGTTCGTCTTCGTCGAATCGCTCCGGAGCGAGGCGGTTCACGTCAGGCGGTACAGTCGCCGGTATCTGGGCGCTGGGCTCAGACTCTTCGCCTTCCGGCTCGGTGTCTTCCTGCTCGCCGCGGCAGCGGTTATCGGGGTCGTCGCCGTCGCCGGCCCGACCGGCCCCGTGCTGACCTGGACCGACGCACAGATCCTCTCGGCCATCTTGCTTGCGCTGCCCCTGATCGTGGTTCTGTTCCCGCTCGTCGCCCTGATCGACGGGTTCACCGTCGACTTCGTCGTCCCCGTCGTCGTCCTGCAGGACCGGTCGATCCTCGGTGGCTGGCGGCGCTTCTGGCCGACGCTCCGGAACAATCTCTGGCAGTACGCCGCCTACGTCCTCCTCGCGTTCCTGCTCAATCTCGTCGTCAGCCTCGCCGCGGCCACCGTGATCGGGATCGCCGCCGTCGTGCTGGCCATCCCGTTCCTCGTGGTCGGCATCGTCGCCTTCTTCGTCGGTGGCGGCACCCTCACGACCGCCGTGATCGGCGTCCTCGTCGTCCTCGGACTCGTCTATGTCGCCCTCGTGCTGGCCGTGGTCGCCCTCGTGCAGGTCCCGCTCCAGACGTTCCTGCGCTACTACACCCTGCTCGTACTCGGTGACACCGACGACGACCTCGATCTGATCCCCGAGCAACGAACCGCCGTCCGAGAGTGACCCACCGCCCATGCCGGTCCGTCTCACCCGGGTCATCGCAGTCATGCGATTTCACTTTCACTTTCGGGCGGGTTTTTATACCCTCGGCCGCCGAACCGGACGGTATGGGTCAGACGACTCTGGACGACGACGATCTGTTCGACGAGGCGGCCTCGGAGATGCGCGAGGATGTCGAGGAATCGCTCGCGAAGGCTCGCGAGGCCCTGCCCGAGGGCGACGCCATCTGGGACGTGGACGCCGACAACACGCTCGGTGTCCTGAACGGCCTGCGGTCGGCGCTGGACCCGGGCGAAGCACAGGACCACCTCACCGACGCCAAGAAGTGGTACACGATGGGTGACCGGGCCGACGCCTTCGAGGACGCCGACGACCTCGCCGAGGAGATCGAGACCCTCGAGGAGGTCTTCGCGGACATCGAGGACGCCCACGAGCAGGTGAGCGACCTCGCCAGCACCGTCCCGGAACTGCGCGGCGCGCTGGACGACGCCCACGAAGCCGCCGACGCGGACGACGAGGGAGACGCCGAGGCCGACGCGGACGCCGACGCCGAGGAAGCCGAAGCCGCGGACTAGCGGTGCTCTGGCAGGCCGGGATCGCGGTCCGCAACCCGTTCCAGTAGCGCCGCCAGTGCCGTCGCCGCGTCGTCGACCAGTCGCTCGCCCAGGTCGGCGTCCCCCTCGCGGGGATCGCCGACCGTCCCGTTCTCGCTGAACGCCGCACTATCGTAGGCCAGATTCACGCCCTGTTCCCACTCGCCCCAGCCGTCGGCTCCGCCCTTCGCGGCCTCGTCCAGTCGATCTTCCCTGACGAGTTCCGGATGCAGATACGCGAGCGCGCTCGTTTCGAGGGGACCGCCGTGGCCCATCGTCACCTCGTCAGGGCCGACGGCGTCGAACCAGGTGAACGGCACGGCGTACCCGTCGGTGTGACGGGTGACGCGGGCACAAAGCTCCCGAAGCGCGTCGACGTTACCACCGTGGCCGTTGACCACGACGACGCGCCGCCAGCCGTGGGACTGCAGGCTCTCGACGGTCTCGCGGACGTAGTTCCGGAAGGTGTCTTCGCTCACCCACAGTGTCCCGGTGAACTGGCGGTGTTCCTCGGCGACGCCCACCGGGATCGACGGCGCGACCACGACCGACTCGTCGGTGTCGACCTCGTAGCGGTCAGCGCCGCGCTCCGCGACGGCCTCGGCGGTGAGGAAGTCCGTTCCCAGCGGCGCGTGGGGGCCGTGCTGTTCGGTACTGCCGACCGGGAGGACGGCGAGATCGGCGTCGGCGGCGTCGGCGTCGGTCCAGGTGGCCTCGTCGAGGTGCATTACCGGTGTCCTCGGCCGGCGGGCACGTAAGCGCCCCGGCGCGGTAGTGGTGGGACTGCCGTCACGAGCCACAAACCTATACACGCCGGCGCTCGCAGAGGTGAGTATGCAAACAGTCTGGATCGGGGCCGGCGTCGCGGCCGTGGTCGTTCTCCTCTTGTTGCTCGTCCTCCTCCGACGGCGCTCGTCAGACGCCAGTGAATCGAAGCGGGCCCACGAGGCCGCCCAGGAGCGCGACCCGCCGGTCGAACTCGGCGAGACCTACGAGTTCGGGATCACCGAGTTCACCGACCACCACTCCGGTGATCGGGTCGCCGTCGGGAGGGTCGAGGGGTTCGTCCTGTTCACCGAGGACGTGCCCGACGCCGTGTCGAAAGGCGACGTGATCCGCTCGAAAGTCCTCTCGTTCAACCAGGGTCGAACCTCCGCCGACGCGACGTTCGTCGAGCAGGCCTGACCGTCCCTCACCGATCAGTCGTCGTCCGACTCCGTCTTCGCCCGTCGCTCCGTCGCGCGCTCGACGAACTCCTCCGGTAGCTCCTCGATCTCGCCGGCCTGGACCGCCCAGAGGTTGGCGTAGAGTCCATTCTCGGCCAGCAGTTCGTCGTGGGTCCCGCGCTCGACGATCCGCCCGTCGTCGAGGACGACGATCCGGTCGGCATCCTTGATCGTCGAGAGCCGGTGGGCGATGGCGAAGGTGGTCCGGTCCTCGGCGAGGCGGTCCAGCGAGCGCTGGATGAGCATCTCCGTCTCGGTGTCCACGTCGCTGGTCGCCTCGTCCAACACGAGAATCTCGGGATCCTTGAGGATCGCCCGCGCGATGGCGATGCGCTGACGCTGGCCGCCCGAGAGCTTGACGCCCCGTTCACCCACTTCGGTGTCGTAGCCGTCGGGCAGGTTCGTGATGAACTCGTGGGCCTCGGCCCGTTTGGCGGCCTCGATCACGGCCTCGCGGTCGGCGTCGAACGTGCCGTACTGGATGTTCTCGGCGACGGTGCCGTAGAACAGAAACGTCTCCTGGCTGACGTAGCCGATGGTCTCCCGGAGGCTGGGGATGGTCACGTCCCGCACGTCCTGTCCGTCGACGCGGATGGTCCCCTCGTCAACGTCGTACATCCGCATCAGAAGCTTCAGCACCGTGGACTTGCCCGCACCGGTCGGGCCGACCAGCGCGAACGTTTCGCCGCCGTCGACCGAGAACGAGATGTCTTCCAGAATCGGGTCGGCGTTCTCGCTGTCGTAACTGAATGTCACGTCCTCGTACTCGACGCGCCCGTCCTCCAGCACGAGGTCCTCGGCGTCGGGTTCCTCGGCGATGCGGGCGGGCGTGTCCATCAGGCCGAAGATGCGCTCGGCCGATGCGCGGGCCCGCTGGTACATATTGATGATCTGCCCGAACTGGGCCATCGGCCAGATGAACCGCTGATTGAGCAGGATGAAGGTGACGAACTCGCCGACGTACAGCGGTTCAGTGAACGGGCCCGGCGGGCCGTTGATGACCCAGAAGCCCCCGACGGCGAAGGTCAGGACGAAGCCAACGCCGGAGATGATCCGCAGGCCGGGGAAGAACTTGATCCGGGTGTCGATGGCGTCCCAGTTGGCGTCGAAGTAGTCCCGGGAGACCTCCTCGACCCGATCCGACTCGAAGGGTTCGGTGTTGGCGCTCTTGATGACCTGGATGCCGCCGAGGTTGTTTTCGAGGCGGGAGTTGACCTGCCCCACGGAGGAGCGGACCTCGGCGTATTTCGGCTGGATCGTCCGGACGAACCGGTAGGTGAAGTAGGCGATGAGAGGGACCGGCACGAGGGCGATCACGGCGAGTTGCCAGTTGATCCAGAAGAGGATGGCGGCGATCCCGAGGACCATGACGCCCAGTCGGAACGCGGAGTTCATCCCGTCGTTGAGGAAGTTCTCTAACCTGTTGACGTCGTTCGAGAGGATCGACATCATCTCGCCGGTCTGCTTGTCGGCGAAAAAGTCCATGTCCAGCCGCTGCATCTTGTCGTAGGTGTCGGTGCGGATGTCGTGCTGGATCTGCTGGGCGAAGCCGTTCCAGCCCCAGTTGCGCACCCAGTGGAAAGTCGCACCGACGAAGAAGGCGCCGGCGATCAGGCCGACCGTCAGGAGGAGCTGGCCGTCGCGTGTGGCCGGGATCCAGGCGTCGGGGACCAGAAGCAGCGTGAAGGACTTGTCGCCGCGGAAGACCGCGTCGACCGCCAGGCCAAGCAACACCGGCGGCAACAGGTCGAGGACGCGTGCGACGACGCTGCCCAACAGTCCCACGCCGAACCACGACAGGTTCTCGCGACCGTACTCGGCGAACAGCCGTCGCATCGGGTCGTCGGTCCGCTCGCGGGCCTCCTCGAACGGATCGTCGTCCGTGTCGGCGGCACCGATATCCATCACCAGTGAAACGTGGTGAGTCCGCAAAAGCCCCTCGCTTGGCGACCACCCGCCCGAATTCTCAGCCCTCGGTGTCGGGGTTGGGCGTCGCGTCCGATGTCGCGACCCCGGCCGGGATCGCCACCGCGTCACCCACCGCGAGCCCCGTGCGGTTGGCGTAGCCGCGATTCACCTCCAGTACGTACTGCCCGTCGCCCGGATAGTGTGTGAGGTTCTCCTCTGCGACGCCCGGCTCGGTGGGGGCGTGGTGAATGGTCGTGATGGTCCCGTTCGGGGCGATAAAGACGATGTCCAGCGGGAAACCCATGTCCCGCATGACGTAGGTGTGTCTGTCGGGTGACTGGTAGACGAACAGCATCCCTTCGCTCTCGTTCAACCGCTCGGTGTCGCTGAGACCTGTCCGCCGCTCGCTCCCGCTATCGGCGATGGCGACCGTGACTCGCCCCAGAACGGTCCCGTTCCCGTCCCGGAGTTCGACCTGTGGCCGCGACTGGGCGTCGGTCTTGGGCGTCTCGATTTCGGCGCTGTCAGTCTCGGAGCCGTCGGTGACCGTTGGCGTCCCCGCTCGGGTCGTCGTCTCGGCTGGTGTCTCCGCGATCTCGGGACTGCTGGTCGTCGCGGACGTGGCCGTCGACGTTGCGCTACCGGGTGTCCCCGAACACCCTGCTAGGATGAGCGCACAGACCACGAGGACGGTCGCGAGTGTCGGGCGTCGTGACACGCCGGAACCGTCCACGTGCGCCAGAATAAAGCGTGTGGTCCCGGCGACGGTCAGGCGACGCCGTCGGGAATATCGACGACGTCTCCCTCGTCGATTCCCGTCGCGTTGGTGTAGCCGTGCGGGACTTCGAGGACGTACTGCCCGCGCCCCTCGTACTTCGTGAGGTCGTCGCCGCTCTCGCCGGGTTCGGTGGGGGCGTGGTGGATGGTGGTGATCGTGCCGTCGGGTGCGAGAAAGAGGATGTCCAGCGGGAACGACATATTCCGCATGACGTAGCCGCGGGTCTCGACGCTCTCGTGGACGAACAGCATCCCCTCGCCGGGGTCGAGGCTGGCGGTTTCGCTGAGGCCGACGTAGCGTTTGCGGTCGGTGTCGGCGATCCGCACGTCGACGGTGGCGAGCGTCGTCCCGTTGTCGTCCCGGACGGTGACGATCGCGTTCTCGTAGTCGCCGGGTTCCAGCGGCGGTGCGAGGACGCCCGACTGGATCACGAGGACGACAGCCAGCACGAGGAGTAACCCCGCTGTGAGCGCGTTGACGGCCCGAGACGGCATGGTCGAGCGGTGGGGAGTCGGCGGGGTAAGGCTGTCGACCCAGAGAGTAAGCGTTATTCTTCGGCGTGGACTTGGGTCGAATGCGGGTTCGTGGTCTAGTCGGTTATGACGCGGCCTTTACAAGGCCGAGGTCGGTGGTTCGAATCCGCCCGAACCCACTGCCTCGCGGCGCGAAAAAATCGTGAGCGCCGCGAAAAGCGTTCGTCGGATTCGCGGCCCAGAGGACGAGCGGAGCGAAGTCCTCGTGGTTCGAATCCGCCCGAACCCACTTGTTGCTGTGAACGAACCGTGAGCAGCAGCAAGGTGTGAGGGCGGTTCGAACCCTGCCAGTCGCGCACAACGGATGTGAGCACGTCTGTCTCCGGTTCGAATCCGCCCGAATCCACTGTTACGCGGCGCGCACAACTCGTGAGCGCCGCGGAAAGCGTTGATTTTGCCGGCGATATTGTTTACTATACTGAAACGAACCTACCGATATGAACCAGATCGAGTTCGTCGTCGCGGTGGTCTTTTCGCTGGGCGTCATCTACTCGGTTATCCGCTGGTACTTGACCGACGACGAGCGCCTCAACAGCGAGTGGTTCGGGTAACGTTGCGGCCACGTCTCCGGCCGCGCTGGCGTACCACTCCGGGGGTGTCACACTCAGGGCTTGATCCACCAGAGCAGATCGCGGACCATCTGGCGGGCGGTGTCGACGTGGGAGTCGGCGTCTGGATCGCCGGTGCTGTCGGCGCGCTGGAGCAGGTCGTCGACCTGCTGGGTGCGGTTGCGCGCGGTCGCCTTCGACGGCGTGCCCGTCGAGAGGTCCCGCGAGATGCGCCGGGCTTCGCGAATCCGGTGGTCCTGTTTGTCGGGCTCCTGCTGTTCGACCATGTCGAGGTGCCAGCTCACGTCGCGCATGGCGCGTTCGGTTCGGTCGTCGCCGCCCGGGCCGTCGGCCGGGCCCGCGTTCGCGCTCGGGCCGACGCCGGCGTCGGCGTCCTGTGCGCGGCGGACGCCCCGCCCCTCGACGGGGCGCTCGTTGCGCTTGGCGTTCCTGATCGATCGGTCTCCGTCTCCCCCCCGGGAGTCCCTCCGATCCCTCATGATATCGTCATTGTCTCGGCCATCGGCAAAGGGTTGTCGCTCGGACTGGTCGACACCGGCTGTTCAGTCCGACTTCGGGGCGGACAGCGACCGAACGGCGTCCAGTAGCGGCCCGAGATCGGGGACCTCCGTCGCCTCGGTGGCGACCGCGCGGTACCGGACAGTCCGTGACTCGTCGAGGACGAAAAACGCCCGTCGCGGGAGTCCGGGTTGGCGGTGCCAGTAGTCGTACTGCACGTCGTAGCGACGGGTGACGCGGCCGTCGGTGTCGCTGAGCAGCGGGAACGGGATGTCGTGGCGGCCGATGAACTCCTCGTGAGCGTAGAGGCTGTCCTGGGAGATCCCCAGCACGGAGAACTCGGGCTGGAACTCGAACCACTCCACGTCCCGGAGCGTACAGAGTTTCTCCTTGCAGAGCGGGCTGAAATCACAGGGGTAGAACGCCAGCAACACCCCGCCATGGGTCACGCAGTCGCTGAGTCGATACACCCCGCGTTCGCTCCCGCGTAGACCCGGTAACTCGAAGTCCGGAGCCCGGTCGCCCTCGTCGACCATCGGTCCGGTATGGCGCGGCACGATCCTTGAACGTCGGGGCCGATTCGAGCGTGTGAACGCGGCCTGGCCACGGCTGCGGCGGCGAGCCAGGCCGGTTCCCGTCTGACCGGGCTTTCGAAATCCTTTTTTCTACCACCCTCAACTGTCGGGATGCGCACGACGGCGCGCCGCCTTAGCTCAGACTGGGAGAGCACTCGACTGAAGATCGAGCTGTCCCCCGTTCAAATCGGGGAGGCGGCATTCCACTTTTCACTCCCTTGGGTGCGCTACGCGCACCACTCGGTCGCAAAAAACGTGGGGAAAAACTACCGGACGCTCCCTGCGGTCGCGTCCGGGGAAATCGTGACTCGATCCGCTCGTCGCGGTATGCTTGTACACCGGGGAGACAGAACACGCGTATCCGCCGAACTTGACACGGGTTTTACACGTGGTAACTGTCGTTAGATTCATATAACAGCTCGAAAGAACGGTTACATACGATGTCCGGACAGGCACAAATAACAGACGCGTCGGCCTTCAGCAAGAAGTCGCACGGAAAACAGGTCCTGTTTTCCATCCTTACGCTCGGTTTCTACACGATCTACTGGACCTACTCGACTGCCAAGCAACTGGACAGGGGGACGAACCAGAGCTTGACGCCGATCCTCGCGATCATCCCGGTCGTGAACCTGATCTCGTTCTGGCAGATCTCGAGTGCCGCGGAGGCGGTCACGGATCAGGGCAAGACGGTCCTGTTCGTCCTGTTTCTGTTCTTCGCGCCCCTGTCGTGGTACTGGGTGCAGGCCGGTTTGAACGACGCGGCAGCGAACTGAACTGGCCATCGGTCGCGGTGTTCTTTTCGCTCGCACGGGCTCCGCCACGCGGAGCACTGCGGTCGTCGCCGGACGGGACGGCGCGAGCTAGTCGGAGTCGCCCCGAGCGACCAGTTCCCGCGCGACGGTCAGCGCGGCGTCGACACGGCGGGCGGCCGCGTCGTTGTCGAGGTCGCCGGCGCTTTCGAGGAGGCGAACGACCTGTCGGGCGCGTTTCGTGACGACGGCGTCGGGGGCCGATCCGTCCGCAACGTCGGCTGCTGCGGCCTGCGCTTCGCCGAGCCAGCGGTTCGCCGTCGGGTCGATGGGCAACTCCTCGGTCGCCGCGAGGTGTGCGTGCAGGGCGGCGGCGAGTTCCGCGCGGTCCATCGCGGTCGGATCGCCGGTGTCGAAGTCGTCGGCCATATCCTCCCCTGGAGCGCCAGCGCCGTAGGAACTCCGCGAACCCGTGTGGGGTCGCCGGAACCCGTAGCTATTTGCGACCCACCCCGCACCCACCGGACGAGGATGACCGTCCTGTCAACAGAAGACGAGGGGAAGTTCCTCATGGACGTCGAGGGTGAACAGATCGGAATCGTGACCGAAGTCGATCCGGACGAACAGGTCGCCTACGTCGAACCGGACCCGGATATGGGCGAGGCCTTGATCCAGGGACTGGGCTTCGGCGACGCAGACGAGGACGACATCGAACTCCCCGCCGATGCCGTCGAGACCGTGACTGACTCGGAACTCCGGGTCACGGTCGACCTCTGAACCGCTCGGGTCGACATCGAAACACCGCTTTTGCCCGCCAGTAGCGGACGCTCGCGGCGTATCCTGTGGTTGGCTGTCTCGCAAGGGTTATATGTCCCCGGCGTCTCCGGACGAAGGCAATGGCAAACGGTACGGTTGATTTCTTCAACGACACAGGCGGTTACGGTTTCATCGACACAGAGGATGCGGACGAGGACGTGTTCTTCCACATGGAAGACGTCGGCGGCCCGGACCTCGAAGAGGGACAGGAAGTCGAATTCGACATCGAACAGGCCGACAAGGGTCCGCGGGCGACCAACGTCACCCGCCTGTAATCGGTCGGACTGCGTTCTTTCATTTATCAGTCTCGTAGCGACTGCGTTGGCGTCTCAGCTCTCTTCGGCCGTCAGCGGTGACTCCGCCCGGTAGGCCAGTCGCATCGGGAGCCCGGTGGGATCGGTCGGCGGATCTGCCGGGAGCGTGCGGATCGAGCCGGGGCCCGGGCGTGCGGTGTAGCCGAGCGCGACCGCGTCGAGCACGTCGGCGACGGTGACGGCGTGGCCGGCGGTGGCCTCGGCCGCGCTCTGGACGACCGGCGGCGCGTCCCGGTCGAACGTCGCGAGCGCGCGCATCCGCTCGGCGTAGCCCGCGGCCGTCGCGGGGTCCTCGGCCAGCGTCGTCCCGGCGAACGCCCGGTAACAGACCTCCGGGTGGGCCTCGGCGATCACCGGTCGGGCTTCCGAGACTTCCTGGAGGAGGTCGTCGAGGGCGACGATGGCGTCGCTGCGCTCGAAGGCCGCCCGCGAGAGGTCGCGACCGGTCTTGCGTTCGGTGACCCGGGCCGCCGCCGGATACCGACGCTTTCGCGCGGCTTCCCTGACCGGCGGATCGGTGATCGCGTCGGCACGGGGGCCCAGCACCTGCCGGGCCGCTCGCTCGGGTGCTCGTGGCTGTTCGCCCTCTTCGCGGAGTCCGACGGGCACGTCGACGAGGATCGACTCGGCGACCTCCTCGTACTGGGCCCAGACGCTCCCGACTTCCGGGAACACGTCGGCGTGGTCGAACCCGTCGCCGGCGAACGCGGCCGCCAGCCACTCGCCGTCGCTGTAGACGACGCCGACGTACAGGGGCGCGTCGCTCATCGGCCGAACCGACGGGCCGCGCGGTCAAAAATTGCGGGGCAGTGTCTGACGCGCGTCATTTGGCCAGCAGTCATCCACGACTCGGAACCGAAGGCTACTCCGCCCGCGACGCTGAATCGGCCGGCATGGAACGCGTCGACTTCGATGCGGCCGAGACGTACGAACCGGACGAGGGCTGGCGACGCGTCGCGCTGGCCGGCAGCGACGACGCCAGCCTCGAGTGGTTCGAGAAGCCGCCGGGCCACTCCTCGCCGATGCACGACCACGAGAACGGGCAGGTCTGTCTCGTCCTCGCCGGCGAACTCACCGTCTACACCGAGGACGACGAGGCGACCCTCGGCCAGTACGACTCCGTCTATCTGGAGCCCTGGGAGTCCCACCGGGTCGAGAACACCGGCGACGAGACTGCCGTGGGCCTGGACATCTTCACGCCCGGGCGCTCCTTCGACTTCTGGACCGACCGGGAGGAGTGACCGGCGACGCTTCGGCAGGCAGGTCCGGACCGTGATTCAAACTAGGTAGCGAGGTGGATTCCCCGCCCCACCGTGGGCGGGGTTGAAGCCGACACTCGCTGCCACAAACCACGGACTACTAACTACCTCTAGTATCTATTGAAACTCGTGGCAGACGACTACCTGAGACGCACCGCAATCACCCGTCCCATCCTCACCGACGAGCAACAGGACCTGCTCGACGCCACCATCAGCGAGTGGAAAGATGCCTGTAACATCAGTAGCCGCATCGGATGGGATGCAGGTGAGACGCGGAAAACCGACCTCCAAGACCTCGCCTACGACACGGTGTTGGAGGAGACACGTCTCGGGAGTCAGCACGCAATTCTCGCCACCCATCAGGCCGCAGCCGCACTCGATGGAGTCGACGCAATCGAAGACCTTGATGAACACTACAAAACGTCCCGACCGGAGTTCACCAGTAACACGGTGAAATACGACACACGGACGATGACGCTGTTCGATGACGGGTCTGTGTCGCTTTCCACCGTCGAGGGTCGAATTCGGTGTGGCCTGAATCTCCCCGACGAAGACGACGGGCATCAACAGGAATACCTCACCGATGACGAGTGGGAAGTAACAGAGTCTACGCTGTCAAAGCGTAATGGCGATTACTACCTCCACCTCGGGTTTCGCAAAGATAAACCTGAGAAACAGGTCGAAATACAGGATGACGACGAGGACAGGACAGTTCTCGGCGTTGACCTCGGCATCGTCAACATCGCCACCACCAGTACAGCCTACTTCGCCTCCGGCAGAGAACTTCGACACCAGCATCGAGAGTTCGAGCGGATTCGCGGCAATCTCCAGCAGACTGGTACACAATCCGCCCATCGGACAATTCAGCAGATGAGCGGGAGGGAATCACGGTATCTTCGTGACCAACTCCATCAAGTTGCGAACCAGATTCTCGAAGAAGCACGTACTCACGACTGCGAGTACATCGCGTTCGAGAATCTGAAACACATCAGGGAGCGTGCGCCGCCCGTCAAAGAGTTCCACCAGTGGGCGCACCGCCAGCTCGTTGATCTCGTGGAGTACAAAGCGGAAGCCGAGGGGATTAGCGTCGAGTTTGTAGACCCGAAGAACACGAGTCGGCGGTGTCCCGAATGTGGTCACACGAGCGAGGGGAATCGCGTCAGGCAGGCGGAGTTCGAGTGTGAGTCGTGCGGTGCAACTCAGAATGCAGATTACGTGGGTGCGAAGAATGTTGGGTGGCGGTACGTCCGTCGCGGCCTACAGTCGTCGCGGCGGACGGGCGACAGTCAACTCGCCCTAAAGTCAGGAACGGTGACGTCCTCAGGTTTCGTAGAAACCTGATGTGCGAACGAGACGCGACGCGTCTCGTCAACGCCGAATCGGGGATTTGCCCCGTCCGACTAACCACGCGGTCGGCAGAGGCCGAGTTCACTGACAAGCCCCGCGCCACCGTGCGCGGGGCAGTTGACCCCGCGGCTGACGGTCAAGTTTTATACGTGATGACACGACCACTCCGGGGTACCCTCGATGCCCGCTCGCTCCGCCCTCCACACAGTCAGTGATCGAGTCGGTCCCTACGATCTGATCGCCGCCGTCGTGCTCGTCGCGGTCCTCGAACGGGCGGCACTCGCCGCCGTTCACCCGCTGGCCGCGCTGCTCGTGCCACCGGTCGCGCCGGCACTCGTGTTCGCCCGTGTCGCGCCGACACTTCGCGACGAGCTAACCGGCCACGATATCCCGGTCGGAGCCTTCGAACCGCTCGGTCCGTGGACGCTCGGCCGACTCGTCGCGGTGACGACGGCGGTTCACGCCGCCGCGGTCGTCGCGGTCGTGGCGTCGTTCCTCGTCTTCGACACCCTCGCGAGTCTGATCGAGTACCGGTCCGACCCGTCGCCCGTCCGCCCGTTTGCGGTTTCCAGAGTCGCCGTCGGCTGTGCGCTGGCGGTCGGCGCGCTCGTCTGGGGCGTTCTCGGTGTCGCGGTCGTCCGCGTCCGGGCCGGCGAGTCGATGCGACGGAGTCTGGTGAGCGCGCTGGTTGCCCCGATCACTCGCCCGCGACGAATCGCCCACACGGTCGGCGTCCACCTGCTGGTGTTCGGACTCGGTGCTGTCCTGTTCGTCACAGCACCGAACGGCCCGGTGCGGCCCGCCTGGGTCGCTCTCGGAATCGTCGCCGTCGCGGTGCTGGGTGGGGTCTTGCTCGCCGTCGTCGGGAGTACGGTCTTTGCCCGACTACAGCTCCGACGCCTCGCCGATCGGCCGGTGATGCCGGCCTGGAACCGCCGAACTGCAGTCACGGTCGCGCTCGCAGGACTCCTCCTCGTCGCGCCCGTCGTCGCCGCGAGTGCCGTTCGGGTGACGGAGACGCGGCCGATGCCGGATCGGGCGGCGACGCTGCCCGACGGCCCTGGCCAAGCGTACCGGGCAGCGGCCATCAACACGCTCCGGTCCAGCGCGACGGTCACTCTCGACGACCCGACCGACGGCCGGCCCGCCGTCGTCTGGGAGAAAGACCGGGCGAACCGGCGGTTTCTCTTCCGGATCGGGGAGACACCGCTCGCGTACGCTTCGACTGGAACGGATGCACACGCGCTGACCGGATACGATCCGTTCGCACTGGCGACCGGAACCGGTGACCGGTCTCGGGCCATCCCGCTCGACCGGGCCGCGACTGCCGAACCTGGCTACCGGGGATACCTCCGAAATCCCGGGTTGCTGGCAATCAGCGACGTGACACCGTTGCCGCTCTTGCCGGGCGACGAATGGACGACTGTAACCCGGAACGAGACTCGCGGGACGTGGGCGGTCGACGTGACCGAAGCGGAGGCGGTCGGTCGGTTCCTGTTCGGAGACGCAGCGGCGGAGGCTAGCCGGGTCGAACGCGCCCGAATCCGGATGACCGTCGACACCGATCGCGGACTCGTCACCGGCGGTCGGATTCGGTACGAGACGAACGCCACGGGTGTCTCGAACGCCACGCGGGCCGGGGAGTACGATGTCGATCTGCGGATTGAGGTCGAAACCGGGACGACGGTCCGGCGGCCCGCCGAACTCGGACGTCGGACCGTCGGCGAGTGGTGGGCGGACCTCCTTGCCTACTAGGACTTCGTCAACTCCGTCAGGGGCACCAGCCGGTGCTGGACGGTCGGTTTCGTGTAGCCCGTGGATTCACCGTGTTCGCCGCCGTAGACCTCGACTTTCTGCTGGAGGACGTGGGGCTCGCCCTCCTTGTTCTTGATGATGTCGATGGACTGCCAGGTGTCCTCCGGCATACCGCATACAGATGGCTTCCGGTACGTTAGCGTTACCGCCGCGTCGGGCGCTCGTCCGACGGACGGCGCACGGCGGGCCGTCGGGGTAGCCTGCCCTACTCGCTCAGGCGACCGATCTCCGCGTCGGTGAGTTCGAGGTCGGTGGCGGCCACGTTCTCTTCGAGGTGGGCGACGCTGGAGGTGCCCGGAATCGGGAGCGTCACCGGCGAGTGCTGGAGGTGCCAGGCGAGCGTGACCTGTTCGGGCGTGGCGTCGTGGGCGTCGGCGATCTCGCCGATCACGTCGGCTTTCTCGTCCATGTCACCGGCGCCGAGCGGGAACCACGGGATGAAGCCGATGCCGTACTCCTCGCAGGCGTCGAGGACGCGATCCGACCCCTGGTCGGCCTCCCTGTCGCCGGGGTTGTAGCGGTTCTGGACGGTCGCCACGTCGACGATGTCGCGGGCGGTCTCCAGTTGCTCGACGGTGACGTTGCTCAGGCCGACGTGGCCGACCAACCCTTCGTCTTTCAGTTCGGCGAAGGCCTCGACGGAGTCCTCGAAGGGCGTGTCCGGGTCGGGGCGGTGGAACTGGTAGAGGTCGATCGTGTCGACGCCGAGTCGGTCACGGCTCACGAGGACCTGGTTGCGGATGTAGTCGGGGTCGCCGTGAGCGAGCCAGTCGCCCTCGCGGTTGCGGAGCAGGCCGGCTTTGGTGGCGACGACCAACTCGTCGGCCACGCCGGCCTCGCGGATGAGCCGTTCGCTGACGCCCGGACCGTACGAGTCCGCCGTGTCCACGAAGTCGACGCCGAGGTCGGCCGCGCGCTGGAGGACCTCGCGGGCACGGTCCTCGTCCGCCGGTGGGCCGACGACGTCGGGGCCACAGAGTCGCATTGCGCCAAAGCCCAGTCGGTGGACGGTCAATTCGCCGCCGATGTCGAACGTGTCGCTCCGGTTCTCGACCATGGCGTCACTGCGGGCGCGACCGGCAAAGTCCTTGGCCGTCACCCCTCGCGGCCGACGAAGACGGTCTCCAGTCGGCGGCCACAGTTCGGACAGCACAGCGACTGCCACTTCGCCGGATCGAGGTCCCCCATCGTCTTCGTTCGGATGGCGTCCTCGCGGGTCACGTCGCGCTCGCAGGTGTCACAGCGGCGGTCGGCTGCCATCACCGTCGCTTCGAGTGGGACCACAAAAACGGGTTCCTGGTGCTACGCGTCCGTCCGGTCCGGCCCGGTCCACTCGTAGACGATCTCGGATCGTTTCCCGTTCTCGGTCGTCCACACGATGCGGACGGCCGCTTCTCCGAGGTCCAGGTGCTGACTGCCGGTCACTGGCGCGCCGCTACGCGTCGTGAACGCCGTCCGGTCGAGGACGAGCGTCTCCGAGGCGGTGAACGCCTCGCCCACCTGCCGTTCGAGTGCGCTCCCGCCGTACTCCAGTGGTGTCCCACGCTCGGTCGTCGCGTCCTGTACCCGGAGACTGACCTCCTCGGTCGGTACCGGGTCACCACTCCGATGCGTAATACGGAGCGTCTGGCCGTCGCCGGCGTCGCTGTCGTTGTACGTCGTCGACGGCGAGAACGACGGCCCCGACTCCTGGACTCCGTCGCCGTACTGGAACAGGTAGACGCCGACGCCCCCGACCAGCAGTGCCGTCATCCCGATCAACAACACGACGCCGACGACTTCGCTGACCCCTCTATCGCCTTCGAACCACATCCCCCGACTCATGCTTCCTTGGTTTCGGCCCACTTGACTTAATGCATCGATCTGTTTCGAGCAACAAAGTCGCCTGTGGCCCGCTCGGCCAGCTGTACGTCCGGGAAAATGAATACGCTTATATAAAATGAACGACCGTGATAGAATACGGCGACCGCGGGGTGTGGGGAACACCTGTCCGTCGCCGAGGACAACTATGACACGACGCTACACCGACGCCGAGAACACGGGTGCGCCGGTCGTTCCGCTGCTGTCGGAACGGCGTGAAATCGCCGGCGAGGACCACGACGAGCAGGTACTCAGCCACCGCAGCCAGCGCGTATAGCGGCGTCTTTTCGATCCCGACGGGTGACCGACAGCGCACGCGTTCGATCCGGTGGTGGCTATATGGTCCTGGAGCACGACACACGGTGACGATGCCCGAACGGCCGGCGGAGGGACTGGACGGACTGGTGGCGGCCGTCGCCGAGGCCGCGGGCGACCGGTCCCGCCCCGACTGGCTGGCGACGGCCACCGACGACCCGGCGGTCCGGGAGCGACTCGCGACGCTCGGCCGGGCGGCCGCGGCCGACGCCTACCAGCGGTCGCTCCCGGCGGACCGTCGGCGAGCGGACGGCCACTTCGTCACCGATCCGGCGGTCGCGGCGGCGTGCTGTCGCTGGGCGATCCGGCCCCGGTCGGACGACCGCCTGCCCCGCGTCCTCGACCCGGCTGTCGGGAACGGCGTCTTCCCCGTCGCGGCGACCCGCCGCCTCGCCGCCATCGCCCCGGAGTCGACGCCGGCCGACCGACTCGAACGGATCGTCGGCGTCGACACCGACCCGGTCCCGCTGGGGCTGGCCGCCAACCGACTGCTGGCGGCCGCGGACCCCGGCCCCGACGCCCGGTGTCGGCTCTACGAGTCGGACTTCTTCGCGGTCGAACCCGGTCCGGACCGCACCTGTACCGTGACCGACGACTCCCTCGTTGCCGGGCGGTTCGACGCGGTCGTCGGCAACCCACCGTACGTCCGCCAGGAGGCCACCGACATCGACCGCGCCCGCGACCACCTGGCCGCCTTCGGTCCCGACGGGCAACAGCCGTACTGCGACGGTGACCGGGCACTGAGCCGTCGCAGCGACGCCTACGTCTACTTCGTCACGCACGCGACCCGGTTCCTCCGCGAGGGCGGCCGTCTGGCCGTCGTCGTCCCGAACAAGTGGCTCACCACCAGATACGGCGCGTCCTTCCAGCAGTTCCTGTTCGACCACTACCGGCTCGCCGCCGTCGTCGGCTTCGGCGCGTCGGTGTTCGACGACGCCTTCGTCGACGCCGTCTTGCTCCTGGCCGAGCGGTGTGCCGACCCCGAGCGCCGCCGGTCGACGCCCGTCCGCTTCTGCCGACTCGACGAGCAGGTGTCGGTCGCCCGGGTGCTCGATCTGGCCGACACCGATACGGTACCGCCCGACGACGACCTCCGGACTCACGAAACCGAGGCCTGCCGGCGCGTGACGGTCCGGCAGGGTCGGTTGGCCGCCCGCGACTCGTCGAAGCTCGCGCCGTATCTGGACGCCCCCGAGTCGTTCATCCGCCTGCTGTCGAACCCGTCGCTCGTCCCGCTGTCCGACCGGTGTACCGTCAGCCGTGGCGTGATGACCGGGGCGAACGACTTCTTCTTCCTCGACGCCGACGGCTGGGCCGCCGAGGTCGACGACCGATTCCTCGCGCCGGCCATCAAGAGCATCCGCGACGTGGACGGCCCGCTCGTGACCGCCGCCGACACCGATCGATACCTGCTCGACGTGCACGAGTACGTCCACGAGGTCCAGGCGGACCGCGACGACGAGCGGGACGACGACCTCGAAGCTGCGGTCCGCCGCGCGCTCGACCGGGACGGGTACGACGCCCTGGCCGACTACGTGGCCTGGGGCGAGCGCCAGGGATTCTACGAGCGCCGGTCGTGTTCCAGCCGCCGGGTCTGGTTCGATCTCGGCGCGCTCTCGGCTCCCACAGTGTTCGCCCCGAAGTTTTTCGACCGCCGCGTCCCCGTCGTCGCCAACCCCGACGGCCTGCTGGCGAGCAACGCTGTCGACTGCCTCTGGGTCGACGCACCGGACGCCGGCGACGACGGGACCGACACCGACGCGGTGGACCCGGCGACCCTCGAACGGGCCACGCTCGGCGTCCTCAACGCCACCGTGACCGCGGGGATTCTGGAGTGCTGGGGCCGTACCGAGGGCGGCGGCGCGCTCCAGGTGATGACCTACGAACTGGCGTCGCTCCCGATCCCCGATCCGCTGGCGATGGGTTCCGACACCCGCCGCGAGATCGCCGCGGCCGCCGACGCGTTGCTGGCCGGCGAGAAAACGGCTCGCGACCGACTGGATCGACTCGTCCTCGACGCCGTCGACGCCGACTTCGGCGTCGAGGCGTGTCGCCGGCACAGAACGGCGATGGTCGAGCGCCGCGCCGGGACGAGCGACAGCACGGCCGCGCCGCTCACCCTAGGCCAGCGGTAGCAGGTCCTCGGGCGGACTGCCACCCATCTCGTCGCGGTCGTGGTCGGCCTCGAAGTCCAGGTCCGGCCCAGCCGCGACGATCCCCGACGGGTTCACGTCCGGGTGGGTCGTGTAGTAGTGTTCCTTGATGTGGGCCATGTCAACCGTCTCTGCGACGCTGGGTGTTTGATAGAGGTCCCGCAGGTACGGCCAGAGGTTGTCGTACTCCTGGACGTGCTGGCGGTTGCACATGAAGTGGGTGTGGTAGACCTGATCGAACCGCACCAGCGTGGTGAACATACAGATGTCGGCCTCGGTCAGTCGGTCGCCCGCGAGGTAGCGCTGGTCGCCCAGGACGGAATCCCAGTGATCGAGTGCGGCGAACAGGTCCTCGACCGCCTCGTCGTAGGCCGCCTGACTGCTCGCGAAGCCGGCCCGGTAGACGCCGTTGTTGATCGGCTCGTAGATCTCGTCGATGATTTCGTCGATTTCGTCCTGGTACCCGTCGGGGTAGAGATCCACGTCGCGGTCCGCGACCCGGTCCATCTCGGTGTCGAGCATCCGGAGGATCTCCTCGGACTCGTTGTTGACGATGGTGTCTTCCTTCTTGTCCCACAGCACGGGGACCGTCACCCGGCAGGTCGCGTCGGGGTCGGCCGCGACGTAGGCCTCCCGGAGGTAGTCGAACCCGTTGATCGAGTCCGGCGTACAGCCGTCCTTCTCGGGGGTGAACTGCCAGCCACCCTCGTCGCGGTAGGGGTCGACCACGTCGACCGTGATCGCGTCCTCGAGCCCCTTCAGCGCGCGGACCAGGAGCGTCCGGTGGGCCCACGGGCAGGCCTTTGAGACGTAGAGGTGGTACCGGCCGGCTTCGGCGGGGAACTGCGCGTCGGGATCGTCGACGATCTCGTCCCGAAACGTCGTGGACTGGCGCTCGAACTCGCCCTCCTCGTTGGTCGTTTCGTACGCGTCGGTGCGCCACTCGCCGTCGACGAGCATATTCATTGTACCTGTAATTGGGTTTCCGGGTGTAAAAACGGGGTAGTGTAATCGGTGTAACCGGGTGCCACCCGGGGGCCAGCCGCCCTGGTCTCACTGTCGGTGTCGGTTCCCAAACCGGTCGATGGATCGGCACCCGACGTGTTGCCCCTGCGCTCGAAGACGTACGCCGACCCACCGTGTTCCCCGTGGAGTTCCTCGTCGCTCTCTGCACCGACGAGGGCCGTGTCGCCGTCGAGTGCGACCGACCGCCCGAACGAGTCGCCGGCGTCACCGTCGGCCGGAACGAGTTTGCTCTGCTGGGTCCACCCGTCCCCCGGCCGCACGAACGCGTACGCCGCCCCAGCGGCTCTGCCGTTCGGGTCCTGTTCGAGCGGCGCGCCAACGAGCGCGGTCTCCCCAGCGAGCGCGACCGACGACCCGAAGTTCTGGAACGCGCTCCCGTCACCGGGCCGTAGCTTCGCAGTCTGTCGGAACCGTGACCGAGTGGCCCCGTCCGATGGGGGCGCTCCCGTCGCCGTCTCACCGGGCCCGGCCGTCGAAACTACACTCCCCGTCGCTCCGACGGCAGCAACCGGAAGCGCGGACAACACCGCACGCCGATCCGTCTCCATCCCCGTCATTACCCGACTCGTGACATCGGATTGTAAAAAAGAACGCCAACTCGGCTCGGCCGACGACCACGGTCCAGTTCGACGGGTTTTTGTACGCGCTTGGCCTCGATTTCCTCAAGAGATACCTATGTCGGACAAGCCTGCCTCGATGTACCGGCAAATCGACAAGCCGTCGTACACCCGCCGTGAGTACATCACCGGAATCCCCGGCTCGAAGGTCGCACAGCACAACATGGGCGACAAGACCAAAGACGCCGACGACTACCCGGTTCAGATCAGCCTCATCCTCGAGGAGGAGGTCCAGATCCGTCACGGATCGCTGGAGGCCTCCCGTCTGTCGGCCAACCGATACCTGATCCAGGAACTCGGCGAGAAAAACTACAAGATGATCCTTCGGAAGTTCCCCCACCAGGTCATCCGGGAGAACAAACAGGCGACCGGGGCCGGTGCGGACCGTGTTTCCGACGGGATGCGCCAGGCGTTCGGGAAGATCGTCGGCAC
The DNA here is from genome assembly GCF_900110215.1 of Halorientalis persicus. Taxonomy (GTDB): domain Archaea; phylum Halobacteriota; class Halobacteria; order Halobacteriales; family Haloarculaceae; genus Halorientalis; species Halorientalis persica. The sequence continues at coordinate 34,376 of NZ_FOCX01000016.1, forward strand.
CGCCGCCCGGATCGACAAGGGCGAGCGCCTGTTCACCGCCTACTGCGACGTGGACCAGGCCGAAGAAGTCAAGGAAGCCTTCCGCCGCGCCTACAACAAGATCTCGCCGCCGTGCCGGATCAAGGTCGAACGCGGTGAAGAACTGCTGATCGCCTAAGCCCTCGCGACCGCTGGCGCGGTCGCTCGCCCTTAGAAGTCCGCCAGGCGGGGACCCGCAAGGGGTCTTCCGCGCGTCGCGAGGTACGCGACGCGCGGTTTCTGCCCGGCGCACTCGTGCATTCGAGCACGAGCGCGCCGTGCGTTGACGTACTCGTAGGCAGGCCTGCCCTTCCCCGGGTCGCGTGTCCCGCGCGATGCGCGGGCCACGCTCCCGGCCGAACGCCCGTCCGCAGAGTCTTCGCTCGTCGAAACTGATCAGTGAGCTGTGAGCTGTCGACCGATCCAGACGGCATCGAGTGCCGTGAGAACGACCGTCACTTCTCGTCGGCCACTCTGATCGTCAGCACGGGCACGTCCGAGGACCGGACGACCTTTTCCGTGACGCTCCCGAGCAGGTACCGGTCCAGTCCGCGCCGGCCGTGGGTGCCCATGACGATCATGTCCGCGGCTACTTCGTCGGCGTAGTCGACAATCTCCTGGTAGGGATCGCCCTGCCGGACCTCGCTCTCGGCGACGAGGCCGGCGTCGGTGATCCGGTCGACCGCGTCCGCGACGACCTGATCGCCCGTCGTCTGGAGCGACTCGACGGTCGTCCCCTCGACCGCGCCACCGCCCAGGGCCGTCGTGTTCGCGACGAACAGGACGTGGATGCCCGCGTCGTGTGCCTCGGCCTGTTCGAGCGCGTGGTCCAGTGCGACCGCCGCCCCGTCGCTCCCGTCGGTCGGGAAGAGTATCTCGTCGTACATACCAGACCGTCCCGCCGCCGTCCACTTAGTATTGCGCCGACCTCTCGCGAACTGAGAACCAGTGGCCCCGCCGCTCACTCGTGCGCGCGGAGAATCGCCTCGTAGTAGGGAATCATCACGTCGACCCCCCGTTCGAGGTCCGCCGTCGACCGGTAGTCGTGATGTTCGACCGCCAGCGCGTACCGGGTCGCTTCGGGCCCGAATCCGGACTGTCCGTACCGCGGCTTGTGCGGATATTCGGGGTCGCCCATCGCGACACGCAGTTCCAGCATCTGGGCGCGCATGATCGGCGTCCAGTAGTCGCCACCAGTCTTGTGTCGCCGCCAGGCCGTCGTCGACAGGTCGGCGTAGGTCTCGTCGATGCCGAGTAGACGCGCCCGCTCGGCGAAGTTCTCCTGGACTGGCCCCCAGTCGGCCGCGTCGAGGGCCGCCCGGTCGAACTCCCCGTCCGTAACGTGGGCGTCTTCGATCTCGTCTTTCTTCCAGAGCGCGTTGACGTACGCCACCGCGGCCCGGCGCGCCGTCGCGTCGTCGACGTGCTGAAACTGACTACTGTCGACCGCCGCGAACGCCTTCACCGCCGCCATCCGGTCGCGCTCGTCGTGCGCGACGAACCCGTCCCAGACCCGCTCCGCGAGGAACTCGGCGTGGTCCGTCACCGTTTCCCAGCGCCCCTGATGGGTACTCATCGCTCCGACTGCCCCCCACCGTCGCCCCCCGTCACCGCTCGACCTCCGTCTCTACTCGACCGCTCCCACCGATATCCGCCCATTGAACTCGCCAACATCCTTGTACTTTCCACATTCTGTTTGTAATTAAATATTTCCCAGGGCTAATATATTAAATGACACCCGGCCCCCCGTCGTGCCGGTGCGACCGTGACGAACGGCGGACTTTAGTCCGCGCGGGCCGAGGACGCGGCCATGCTCCGGCTGGCGGTCGCGACCGACGCGGAAACGTACGAACGGCTGCAAGAGCCCCTCGAACAGCGGGGGATCGAGGTCGCGTCGGTCGCAACCACCGAACGGACGCTCCCGGTGACCGACGCCGACGCCGCCGGCGAGTTCGCCGACTTCGACGTCGGGTTCGTCTACCCGCCCCGTATCATGGAAGGCGGCGTCGCCGACGCGCTGCTGGGCGTCCCGTGGGTCAACGACCGCGAGGCGATCCTCACGTCCCGGAACAAGGCCGACGTGATCGCCCGGCTCGATCGGGCCGATGTTCCGGTCCCCGAGACCGTCGCCGTCTCGAACCCGGTCGACCGGTCGGCCCTCGTGGCGGCGTTCGAGCGGTTCGACCCGCCGGTCGTCGTCAAACCCAACTCCGCCACCCGCGGCGTCGGCGTCGCCAAGGCCACCGACCTCGATTCCTTCCTGGGCATCACCGACTACCTCGATCTGGTTCACGACTACCGCGCCACCGGCGATCAGTCCTTCCTGGTTCAGGAGTACCTCCCCGACGCCCGGGACTATCGGGTCATGCTGGTCGACGGCGAATACGTCGGCGCGGTCGAGCGCCGCCTTCCGGAGGCCGCCCTCGAAGCGGGCCAGTGGAAACACAACGTCCACCGCGGGGCCGAAGCGACCGGCGTAGACCTCCCCCCGGAACTGCGCGAACTGGCCGAACGCGTCGCCGACACCCTCGACATCCCCTGGCTCGGGGTCGACCTGCTGGTCACCGACGACCGCGCCGTCGTCACCGAGACCAACGCCCGGCCGACCGTCGACAGCGCGACCAAGTACGAACCCGGCTTCTTCGACGACCTGGCCGCGCTGATCCGCGCGACCGTCTGACGTGGGACACACGAGTGTTCGACACGACGCCAAAGTATATTACGCCGGATATGTAACTGCCGGGAAACATGGCCAAAACCCAGCGGAACGACCTGAGCCGTCCGTTTTTCGTCCTCGGGCTCGTACTCGCCGGTGGCGTGGCGGCCGGAACCGTCTGGTACTCGACTGCCTCGCTCCAGCGGGCCGAGACGCTCGCTTTCGGCTGGTTGCTGGTCGCGTTCACGTTCACGTACAGCTACCGGCCGCTCCGGGAGTCAGTGTACGGTCGGCTGGTGAGTTCGCTCTTCATCATGCTGTTCGCCACGTTCTTCTACCTGCGCGGGAGCCGGGGGCCGCTGGTGCCGTTCGGTCTGTTCGCGCTGGCGCTGGCGGCGTTCAGTTACCAGCTCTATCGGCTCGGCGACGACGAGACGCGGCGCAGTCAGGTCTCCTGAGAACTCAGAGGTCGATGTCCGCCGAGTCGTCGGCGCGGTCGAAGGTGACTTCGAGGACGCCGTTGTTGTAGGTCGCGCTGGCGGAGTGTTCGTCGACGGTCGCGGGCAGGCGGATGCGCTCCTCGTAGTCCCGACGGTCGGAGGCGGCCGCGACGGTCAACACCTCACCGTCGCATTTCAGGTCGATGGCGTCTTTCTCGACGCCGGGGAGATCCGCGACGACCCGGAGCTGATCGTCCTCCTCGAACACGTCCAGGTGCAGGTCCGAGCCGAAGCCGGCCGAACCGCCCCGGTCGATGTGGACGTCGTCGCCCATCATCTCGTTCATGACCCGCTCGATCTCGCGGAGAATGTCGTCGATGGGATCGTGATCGTCGCGGTCGTCGTTCATACCAGTCGGTAGACGCGGTCCCGGCAAAAGGTTTCTGCCCCTGTCAATCCTCGAATCCCGAGGGTTTCGGGTTAGCGGCCCAGCCCCATCCCGAGCGCGTCGTTGGTCCGCTCGATGCTCTCGCGACGGTCGGCGGTCCCCAGGACGGCCCGGATCGCGTCGACGTTTTCGGGCACTACGTCCGACTCCTGGTGGATCGCCTGGAACAGGTAGAGTTCGTCGTCCTCGACGGTGATCGACTCGCCCCAGATGGCGTTCTCCCACACGTCACCGCGCGGCCGCCCCGAATCGAGGGCGAACTCCTTGAGTTTGCCCGAGCCGTCGATCCCCATGTGTTCGGGGATGACGAACAGTCGCGACTCGCCTTCGAGCAGGTCGCGGACTTCCTCGGTGTCTGCCCCGTAGGTCAACTCCACGTTGACGCTGTGGGTGTGAGTCAGCGTCGCCGGCACCTTCATCCCGAGCGTGTCGATGTCCAGGTTCGGGAAGATGGTGTTCACGTCCGGGCCGTGGTGGGAGGGGATCGTCACCGGGTCCGGCAGCGTGTCGTTGATCGGGCCACGCGAGGACTGGGCCGGGTCGCCGCCCCGGCGGACCAGCGTCGCACGCACCTTCTCGACGCCGTACTCGTCTTCCAGCGCCGCGATCAATCGGGAAAGCCCCGTCGTGTTACAGGAGACGACGCGCGTGTGGTCGGCCCCTTCGGCCTCGGCGAAGTTGGCGCGGGCGTTGAAACTCACGTCGACCAGGTCGGCGTCTTCCCCGCCCTGGTAGAGCGCTGGCGTGTCGTACTCCTCGTACATCGATTTGTTCTCCGCGCCGATGCCCGAGGGCGTCGTGTCGACGACGATCTCGCTGTCCTGAACCAGTTCCTCGACCTCGCCGGCCAGTTCGATGCCAGCCTCGTCAAACTGGTCCATCCGCTCGGGGACGGCGGCGTAGAGGGGGTAGTCGTTGGCGACGGCCTGTTCGGCCTCGAAGTTCGGCCGCGTCTTGGCGACGCCGACGACCTCCATGTCCGGCTGTGCGCGGACGGCGTCCGCGACCCGCTTCCCGATGGTCCCGTACCCGTTGATTCCGACTTCGATTGTCATATCCGGGAATGCCACAGCGACGGGGATAACCGTTTCGAGGTTCTCTGACGGGAATTGACTCGACTCCGAGTCACCGTTCGCCCCGTCAGGGGAAGACGGCCGGCGCAATTCTTGCCGAACGCATATGTACGTGTGTGGTAATGACAAGCGTATGCAGCCCACCCTGCGAGAGACGCTGGAGTTGACAGCGAAGCGGTATCCGGAGCGTGACGCCATTGTCTATCCGCGACGCGACCAGCGGTACACCTTCGCCGAGTTCGACGAGCGAGCGAACCGACTGGCCAACGCCCTGGCCGACCTCGGGGTCGAGAAGGGGGATCGCGTCTCGACGATGCTGTACAACGGGTCGGAGATCGTCCTCACGGTCTTTGCCTGTGCGAAACTCGGCGCGGTGTTCAACCCGCTGAACTACCGCCTGCCCGCCGGCGAAGTCGAGTACATCCTGAACGACGCCGAGTCGAGCGTCCTGCTATACGAGGCCGACACCCGCGAGGCCGTCCACGGGGCCCGCGACTCCCTCGATACCGTCTCGGAGTACCTCTACATCGACGAGGACACGCCCGACGGGGCCCAGGATTTCTACGCGCTCGTCGACGAGGCCCCACCGGCCCGGCCCGACGCCGAGGTCGCCGAGGACGACGTGTACGCGTTCATCTACACCTCGGGGACGACGGGCCGGCCGAAAGGCGTCGTCCACGAACACCGGGACATGGTCGAGCACAACCTCATCTGTGCCGCCGAGGGCGGGCTCCGGCCCGACGACGTGGGGCTGTCGGCGCTCCCGCTGTATCACTGCGCCGAACTCCACGCGGCCCTGTTCCCGCGGATCCAGGTGGGTGCGACCTCCGTGATCCACCACGACTTCGACCCCGTCGCAGTGTTGCAGGCTATCGACGAACACGACGTGACCGTGATGTTCGGTGCGCCGACCGCCTGGAACGGGATGGCCCACGCCGCCGCCGAGGTCGAGGCCGACACGTCCTCGCTACGGCTGGGTATGTACGGGGCCTCGCCGATGCCCGAGGACGTGCTGAACGCGTGCATGGACGCGTTCTGTGACGACTACCTCCAGGCCTACGGCATGACCGAGATCGGCCCCTGTGGCACCTTCCAGCACCCCGACGAACAGATCCCGAAACAGGGCTCGGCCGGCGTCCCCGCGCTGAACCACGACCTCCGGGTCGTCGAACCCGGGGCCGATCCGGACGCGGCGGTCGAACAGGGCGAGATCGGCGAAATCCTCTTTTCGGGGCCCTGTACCATGCGGGAGTACTGGAACCGGCCCGACGCGACCGCCGACTCCCTGCGCGAGGCCGACGGCAAGGAGTGGTACTACACGGGCGACCTGGGCTATCTCGACGCCGACGGGTTCCTCTACGTCGTCGACCGGAAAGACGACATGATCATCTCCGGCGGCGAGAACATCTATCCCACCGAAGTCGAGGACGCGCTCTTCTCACACCCCGACGTGGTCGAGGCGGCGGTCGTCGGCGAACCCCACGAGGAGTGGGGTGAGGTCGTGGTCGCCTACGTCGTCGGCGACACCGACGCCGACGCCCTCGACGCGTTCGTCCGCGACAGCGACGACCTCGCCGACTTCAAGCGGCCCCGCGAGTACGCCTTCGTCGAGGAACTGCCGAAAAATCCCAGCGGCAAAGTCCAGAAGTTCAAGCTCCGGGACGAGTAGCGAGGACAACACCTATTCCAGTTCCGTTCGCAGGGTCGGGTATGAAACACAAGCGGCTCCGGGAGCCCGCCGAGACGGCCGTCCGGAAGTGTATGCGCCTCCAGTCGACCGAGTCCTGCCTGATCGTCACCGACCACGAGCGCCAGCCAATCGGCGAAGCCCTCTACGAGGTGGCCAACGAGCGCACCGACGACGCGAGTATCGTCCGCTACCCGCCCGGCGACCAGCACGGCGCGGAACCGCCCGCGGCCGTCGCCGCCGCCATGCAGGCCGCCGACGTGGTGCTCGTCCCGACCAAGAAGAGCCTGACCCACACCAAGGCCCGCTCGGACGCCACCGCGGCCGGCGCTCGCGTCGCCACGCTCCCGGGCATCACCGAAGAAGTGTTCGTCACCGGCCTCGACGCCGACTACGCCGACATCAAGCAACATTGCAAGGACCTGTACGCGCAGGTCTCCGGAGCCGAGACCGTCCGGGTCCAGACCAAACGCGGCACCGACATCGTGTTCCGTCCCGGTGGCCGGGAGTGGCGACAGGACACCGGCATCGTCCACGACCCCGGCGCGATGTCGAACCTCCCGGCCGGCGAGGTGTTCGTGAGTCCCGAGACCGCCAACGGCACCTTCGTCGTCGACGGGACGATGATGCCCCACGGCCTTCTGGAGGACGGCCACGTCCTCGAATTCGAGGTCGAGGACGGTACCGTCACCGAAGTCAGCGACGACGGCGTGCGCGAGGAACTGGAGGCCGCCGCCGAGGCAGTCGGTCGGGACGCCTACAACCTCGCGGAACTGGGCATCGGCACCAACGTCGGCGTCACCGAGTTGATCGGCTCCGTCCTCCTGGACGAGAAGGCCGCCGGCACCGTCCACATCGCCATCGGCGACGACCACGCCATCGGCGGCGACGTGGAGGCCCCGATCCACCTCGATGGGATCGTTCGTGATCCGAAGGTCTTCGTGGACGGGGACGAGATCGATCTACCGTCGGGCGTGTGAGTTACTAACGGACTGCCCGGTCACAGCAGTGTTCCGGTGAGCGATTGGCCGTTCAGCACTGTCAATAACACTCCCATACCGAGTAGCGTGTAGCCTATCGGCCGGAGGAACACACTCGATTCGTCACCGTTCAATTCATCGAGTTCGCCGGCCAGCGACCGCCACGTCAGGAAACCCATGGCGAGAAACAACAGTCCGTCGAGCCAGACCGATTCCGGGCCGCCGCTCGTCTGGAGTGACTCGACGACCCCCAACCCGTAGCCGAGGGCCATGAGCCCGAATCCGGCACCGTAGACGTACCGCAGTTCCATACCACGGCTACTGGGTATCGCACCGAATGGTTCGGGACTGGGGCAACACTGGCCGGCGATCTCGGCCCAGAACCCGAGTGAACGGCCGGCACACGCCCCGTCGGTCAGCGACCTTTTACGTGCGCACCGAGTACTGCCGGGTATGACTACGGAAGCCGGGGACAGGGTTGGAATCGCCTGTCCGGCCTGTTCGCCGCAGTTCGAGACGGTCCACGAGGTCCTGTCGACGGGCGGCGGCGACGCGACGTTGCGGTGTACCGAGTGTGAACACGTCCACAAGGAGAGTCTACCGGAAGAGAAGACGGCACAGCTTGACGTGGTAATCTCCCAGGACGGGGAGTCGTTCTCCGCGCAGGTCGAAGCGCCCGCGGACGCCGAGCTCTCGACCGGCGAGGAGTTCGTCGCCGAGACCGACGCGGCGGTGATGACCGTCCGGATCACCAGCCTCGAACTCGACGGCGGCCGGGTGGAGTCGGCCCCGGTCTCCGACGTGGATACCGTCTGGACCCGTGCCGTGGGCAACGTGAGCGTCAACGTGACCAAACACCCAAAGGACGGCAAGCGGGAGAACACCGAGTCCACCAAGGTGCAGGTGCCCGGCGATCACGAGTTCGTCGTCGGCGAGACCGAGGAACTGGGCGACCTCGAATTTACCGTCGAGGGCATCCACGTCCGCGACGACGCCGAGGGCTACGAGTTCGACAAGGTCGACTACGAGGGCGACACCGTCGCCGCCAAGGACGTGAAACGCCTGTACGTCCGCGACGAAACGTCGACCGCCTGGTCGGCCTGGTAACATGGACTGGGCCGCGCGACGCGAGTCGATGGTCGACCGGCTCGAATCCGGGGGCCGCGTCGACGATCCGGCGACGCTGGACGCCATGCGGGCGGTCCCACGCCACGAGTTCGTCCCCGAGCACAAGCGCGACTCCGCGTACGCCGATACGCCGCTCCCCATCGGCGACGGCCAGACCATCAGCGCGCCCCACATGGTCGCGATCATGACCGACCTGCTGGACCTGTCGCCGGGCGACGATGTCCTCGAGATCGGCACCGGCTGTGGCTACCACGCCGCCGTCACCGCCGAGATCGTCGGCCCCGACCACGTCTTCTCCGTCGAGTATCAGGAGTCGCTGGCCGAGCAGTCCCGAGACCGACTCGACAGGCTGGGCTACGGCGACATTTCGATCCGTGCCGGCGACGGGAAGCAGGGCTGGCCCGACCACGCCCCCTACGACCGAGCCTACCTGACCTGTGCCGCACCCGACTTCCCCGACGCCGTCGTCGAACAGGTCCGATCCGGCGGCGTCCTGCTCGCGCCGCTCGGAACCGCTCGGCAGACACTGGTCCGCGCCCGCAAGCGCGAGGACGGCTCTCTGGACCGCGCGGACCACGGCGGCGTGCGGTTCGTCGAGATGCAGTAACTCGACCGCTCGGCTGACCGACGTACCGCCCCGCCGACAGGCGGGCCATTCAAGAGCCTCCACGCGAACCTTGCGACAATGGATCCCGCGGTACTGCGCGACGACATGGTCGACAGCCTCGAACACGAGAGCAAGGGCTGTGTCCACAGCGACGCCGTCAGCGTCGCCATGCGGGCGGTGCCCCGCCACGAGTTCGTCGCCGACGAACGCGGTGCCTACGCCGACCGCCCCTTCGAGCGGTTCGGCACCCGCGTGCTCGCCCCCAGCACCGCCGCACGACTGCTCGAAGCGCTCTCGCCCGACCCCGACGACTCCGTGCTGGTCGTCGGCGCAGGCGTGGGCTATACGGCCGCCGTGATCGCCGAAATCGTCGGCGAGCGGTCGGTGCAGGCCATCGACATCACCCGCCGGGCCGTCTACGACGCCCGCGAGAACCTCGCCAGCGCGGGCTACAGCGGCGTCCTCGTGGACTGTCGGGACGGCGCGGACGGCCTCCCCGAGTACGCACCCTACGACCGCATCCTGCTGGAGGCCGCCGCGGTCTCGCCACCCCAGGCGCTGGTCGACCAGCTGGCCGAGGGCGGCCGGCTGGTCATGCCACTGGGGGCCCACGAGCAGAGCCTCGCCGTCGTCGAGGGCGACGAGGTCACGGACCGCCTCGGTGGCGTCGCCTTCAGCCCCATGCTCGTCGAGGGTGAGCAGGCCGACACGCCCGAGCGCAACCGAATGCGGCGCGAAGACCGGGAGTACGAACGCCGGGATGCCCGCCGTCGACGCGGCTGGGAGCAGTCGTGGATCGACTGGGACGAGGCTGCCGATACCGGCCGCTCTTACGAGGACTGAGCGCCCCCCGAGACGACGAGCAGTTTCGTGTTCTCCCGGTCGTCGGTGTACCCGCCGCCAGCGGGCGGTTTCACGTCGAGCGTGATCGTCCCCTCCGCCTGATTGGGCCCGAGACTCGGCGAGAGCGACAGCGTCGCCTTCCCGTCGGGCCCGGTCTTCGCGGGCCGAATCTGTGAGAGCGTCGCCGTGCCGTCCTTCGCCACGACGGTTGCGTTGGCCACCGGCTCACCCTCCGGCGTAATGACGGTGACCGTTATCTCGTTGCTTCCCTCGGCTACCACCTCCGGCTGTGGTTTCACGTCGAGTTCGGTGACCCCCAGCGCGGTGAGGCCACCAATGGTGTTCATCATGACGCTGAGACTCGCGATGCCCACGACGAGGGCGATGACGAGTCGCACCGGCAGTCCTTCGATCGCCCGTTCGTCGTCGCTGAAACGCTCGAACATGGACCGGGCTGGCCCGGCCTTCGGACATAAGCGCTCGCCCGATGATTTATCGGTGAACGGGCGCGACAGGGTGGGAGCGAACCGAAAGCACCGAGTAGTCGCTCCGACTCCATCCGGACGAATGAGCGACGGCACGGCCGCCGGCGGGTCGACACACGCGTTGACCCGCCTCGAACCGCTGGTCCTGATCGCCGTCGGCGGGTTCGTCGGGGCCGTCCTCCGGCACGCCGTGGCGCTTGCTCTCCCCGCGACGCCGTTGCCGTGGGGGACGCTGGTAGCCAACGTCGCAGGCAGTTTCGCGCTCGGCGTCCTGCTGTACGAGGCCCACCTCGCCGACGCGCTCAGTCCCGAGACGCGGCTGGTGCTGGGCACCGGCTTTCTCTCCTCGTTTACGACCTACAGCACCTTCGCCGTCGAGACTGCTGGCCTCGATCCTCGTCTCGCGGTCGCGAACGTCGCCGCGAACTACGCACTCGCCTTTCTGGCCGTCCTCCTCGGGCGATTCGTCGCCCGGGTGATCTCCTGATGGTGAGTTCGACCCTGCTCGTCGGAGCTGGCGGCGTCCTCGGCGCGCTGGCCCGGCACCTGCTGGGCGAGCGCATCGACATCCGGACGGTCGACACGCTCGCGGTGAACGTTCTCGGGAGTTTCGTGCTGGGTCTGCTGGTCGCCGTGCCGGTCGCAGATTCGCTCTTCCGCCTGTTCGGGACGGGCTTTTGTGGTGCTTTCACCACCTTTTCGACGTTCGCCTTCGAGACGGTCAGACTGTACGAGACCGGCGAGCGGCGGCGGGCCGCGGCGACGGCGGCGCTGAACCTCGTCGGTGCGCTAGCCGCGGTGGCGCTCGGCACCGCGGTCGCCAGTCTCCTCTGAGAGGCCAAAGCTATACCTGCGATCCGAACCGGGATGCGAGTATGCGACTCGCCAGTTTCGCGGTCGAGACGCCCGTCGGACCGGCCCGACGGGTCGGTGTCGAACACGAGGGGGAACTGCTCGACGTGAACGCCGGCTACGCGTACGTCCTCGCGATGGACGGCGAGGCCGCCCCCGTCGACCTCGCCGAGACCATCGCGCCGGCCTCGATGATCGACTTCCTCCGGCGCGGCCAGCGCGCCTTCGACGCCGCCGAGGAGGTGCTGGAGTGGGTGCCCGACGCCGACGCCGAGACCGGGCCCGGCGGCGCGCGCCTCCGGTACGACCCCACTGAAGTGGACCTGCTGGCCCCCGTTCCGCGGCCGAATTCCCTGCGGGACTACATGGCCTTCGAGGAACACGTCGCCAACACGCTGGGCGACATTCCGGACGTGTGGTACGACCGGCCCGTCTGCTACAAGGGCAACGCCGACCAGGTCGTCGGCGACGGGGACGTGGTCGAGTGGCCGCCATACTCGACCCTCTGGGACATCGAACTGGAGATCGGCGCGGTGATCGGCCAGCGCGGCACCGGCATCGACGCCGACGAGGCCGAGGAGTACGTCGCCGGGTACACCCTGTTCAACGACTTCTCGGCCCGCGACGAGCAGGGCGAGGAGATGGACGCCCAGCTGGGCCCCGCCCGCGGGAAGGACTTCGCCAACGCCTTCGGCCCCTACCTGGTGACGCCCGACGAACTCGACCTGCCGAACGCCGACTTTTCGGTCGAGGTCACCGGCGAGGACGGCGAGACCGAAGTCTGGTCGGAGGGCACCGTCGGCGAGATGGAACACTCCTGGGGCGAGATAATCGAACACACCGCCGAGGCCGAGACCCTGTATCCGGGCGACGTGCTGGGGAGTGGCACCGTCGGCACCGGCTGTGGACTGGAGATTGGCGAGTTCCTGGACGACGGCGACACCGTCTCGATCTCCATCGAGGGGCTGGGCACGCTGACAAACACCGTCGTGGAGTCCTGACCGCCATCTGAGGATTCAAACCGCTGGCGGTCCAACGGCCGCTATGGACCCGGAGGAGCTACGCGACGAGATTCCCGCCGTCGACGATACCGTCTATCTGAACACCGGTGCGAGCGGTCCCAGCCCGCGCCCGGTGGTCGAGGCCGCGACTGACTTCCTCGAACGCCACGAGTACGAGGCCCACGCCGCCGGCGACCCCTACTCGATGGCGTACGGTGAGATCGGGGCCGCCCGCGAGCACGTCGCCGAGTTCGTGGGTGCCGACCCCGACGACCTCGCGTTGACCAACAGCACGGCCGACGGCATCTCCCGGATCGCCGCCGCCGTCGACTGGGACGCCGGCGACACCGTGGCGTACACCGACCTCGAACATCCGGCCGGCATCCTGCCCTGGGAGCGGGCCGCCGACGTACACGACCTCGACACCCGCGTCCTCGAAACCGAGCGCGGCCGCGTCGACATGGACGCCGTGAAAGACGTGGTCTCGGAGGCCAGCCTCCTCTGTGTGAGTTCGCTCTCGTGGAACTACGGGACCCAGCTGCCGGTCGCCGAGATCGTCGACGTGGCCCACGACGCCGGCGCGCGGGTGGTCGTCGACGCGGTCCAGTCCCCCGGGCAACACCCCGTCGACGTGGCCGAGTGGGGGGCCGACGCCGTGGCGGCCGCCGGCCACAAGTGGTTGCTCGGCCTCTGGGGCGCGGGCTTTCTGCACGTCGACTCCGAGTTCGCTGCGGAACTGGAGCCCCGGCGGGCCAGTTACCGGAGCGTCGACGACCCGAGCGCGCCCGGCTGTGACCTGACCGCAGGCGCAGGGAAACTGGAGATCGGCACCGTCTCGCCCGCGCCCCACGTCGCGCTCGGGACGGCCATCGACCGGATTCGGGCCGTCGGAATGGACACCGTCCAGTCCCGGATCGAGCGGCTCACCGACCGGCTCAAATCCGGATTGGGTGAGCGGCTCCTCTCGCCTCGCGAGTACGAGTCCGGGCTCGTCACCTTCCGCGCCGACGACCCCGACGAGCTGGTCGACCGGCTGGGCGAGGAGGGCGTCGTTATCCGGTCGCTACCCGACGGGACCGTCCGGGCGTCGATCCACGTGTTCAACACGGCCGCCGACGTGGACCGGCTTCTCGGTGCGCTCTGAGGGTGATCGGAACTGATAATTCGTACCGAATGTTTAATTCCCTCCTGCCGCTGAATCAGGTAGAGCGTACCGGCGGGCGGCTCGCGGGGCACGCGGGGGTGGTCCGCCGGCGACGATATTCACTATGGCATCCGACGCGGAGACGGCGTCACGCGAGCGGGCACACACGGCGATCGCCCTCCTGGCCATCGCCGGGTTCGTTCTGGTCGCCATCGTCTTGCCGACGGTGGGGGCCGACGCGCCCGGGCGGTCGTTGCTCCCCGGCAACGCCTCCGGCGAGGCGGGCTCGGCCGACGGGAGCGGCGCACTCGGCGAAGTCCTCTCCGGCCGGGCGGGCGGGTCCGCCAGCGGTGGCTCCGGTGGACAGGCCTCGCTGGTCGACGGGCTGATGGGCTCGCTCTCGGGAGCCGGCGGGACGCCCGGTTCGGGGGCCGGCACGCAGACTCCCGGCTCAGGCGGTGGGAGCGGGTTCGGCGCGTTGAACCCGGGCCAGCGGACGGGCGTCGGCTCGCAGGGCTCGCCGCTGTCGGACAGCCTCCGGAGTCAGTCTTCCGAACCACACTTCCTCGTCCGGAGCTCCGCCGCGACCTACTGGCGGACGGGGGCGTACGCGCGCTACACCGGGACCGGCTGGACCGGGCAGGGCGAGGCGAACCGCGCCGCCTGGCCGCGTCGCCCGGGCGTCGCCGCCGAGGACCGGCGCACGATCACCCAGGAGTACCGCCTGCTCCGGTCGGCCTCGGCACTCCCGGCGGCCTGGGAACCAGTCGACGTGGACGGCCCGCGCACGGAGAACGTCCGGCTGACCGATCAGGGCGGCCTGCAGTACACAGGGAACCGGCTCCCGGCGAACGCCACCTACACGGTGACCAGCGCGGCACCGCCCCGGGACCCCGCCCGACTTCGGGCCGCCGGGACCGACTACCCCGACGGGATCGAGGACCGATACACCGATCTCCCCGACTCGACGCCCGACCGCCTCCGGTCGTTCACCGACGACCTGACGGCCGACACGGAGTCGCCTTACGGCGCGGCCGTCGCCATCGAGTCCTGGCTGGAGTCGAACAAGGGGTACTCCCTGAACGCCAGCCACGAGGGGGGCGACGTGGCCGACCAGTTCGTCTTCGAGATGGAGCGTGGCTACTGCGAGTACTTCGCCAGCACGATGGCGGTCATGCTGCGGACTCAGGACATCCCGGCGCGGTACGTCGTCGGCTACTCGACGGGCGAACCACGCGCCAACGGGACGTACCTCGTGCGCGCGATGAACGCCCACGCGTGGGTCGAGGTGTACGTCCCCGACACGGGCTGGGTGCGGTTCGACCCCACGCCCGGCCGGAGTCGGCTGGCCAGCGAGTTCCGCGCCTACCAGCGCGCCGCCGAGAACGGTAACGCCGAGGCCGCCGCCCGCCGCTTCCTCGAATCCGCCAGCCGCGAGGACGGCGGCAACCCCTTCCGTCCGAACGAGGGCGGGGGCTCCCCCGGCGGCCAGTCGCCCGCCGGCGGCCAGTCCGGGGCCGACGACGGCGGGAACGACACCGACCGTAACGGCACCGAGATCGCCGAGACGTACAACCACACCGAGTCGGGCAGTCCGGGCGAGACCTTCGACGTGGACGGCGCGTCGAGCGTGCAGGTGTCGCTCGTGTCCGATCCCGTCCCCGGCCAGTCCGTCGCGGTCCGCGTCGAGCGCGACGGCGACCCGCTGGCCGACGTGGCCGTCGCGTTCGACGGCCGCCGGATCGGCACCACCAACGCGTCGGGGCTGGTCACCGGAACGGTCCCCTTCTCGGCGACGCTCGACGTGACGGTCACGGTCCCCGACGAAACCGCCGCGCCCGCGGGCAGCGCCGCGCTCGCCCTCGGGAACCCGACGGGGACACCGCGCCAGCGCGCGGCGGGCACCGAGACCAACACGACCCGCTCGTTCGACGTGCCCACGGACGTCGCCGTGGGGATCGAGGGCGACCCCGGCCCCGGCGAGACGGTGACGGTCAACGCGACCATCGCCGGCCGGCCGGTCCCCGGCGCGAACGTGTCGGTCAACGGTACGACCGCCGGCCGGACCGACGCCGACGGCCGACTCGACGTGTCGCTCCCGGTGAGCGAACGCGCCTCGGTTCGGGTCGAACGCGGCGAGGCCGCCGGCAACCGGTCACTCGAACTCGCCAACCTCAGTGTCGACGTGTCGGGATTCGCCCTGCCGGGCCTGTCGGTCACCGTCTCGGTCACCGACGGCGGTGAGCCGGTCTCCGGCGCGACCGTCGGCGTCGGCGATTCGACCGTCGAGACCGGCGAGGGCGGGACGGCAAAAGTCTCGCTCCCGCTCGCGCCCGGGGCCACGGTGACCGCCGAGACGCCCGCCGGCCTTACCGAGACCCAGCCCGTGCGGATGCGGTTCCTGACGGCTGGGCTCGTCTCTCTCTTCGCGCTCGGGGTGCTGGCCGGTGCCTACCTGCTCCGTCGGCGTGCGCTCGCCGCCGGCCGCTCGCTGCGCGAGCAGGTCCGGGTCGCGCTCCACTGGCTCTCGGGTGCGTTCGTCTCTGCGCTGGTTGCGCTCGCGGTTCGCGGCGAGGCACTGCTGGCCGCGCTCCCTGCGTTTCTGCGCCGGGTCCGCGACACACTCGCGGCGCTGGCGTGTGAACTCGCGGCCGCCGTCCGCGCCCGCAAAACCGACCTCGGTCGGCTCCCCGGACCGCGAGCCCTCCTCGCTCGACTGCTGGCCGCGATTCGGGGTTTGCTCGCCGGGGTTCGTGACTCACTGCCCGGCGGTGACGCGGCGGCCGAACCCGACGGGGCGACGGCGACGACTGCAGGCACGCCCACGGACGCGCCGGCGGCCCGTGAACGGGTCCGGCGCGCCTGGCGGGAGTTCCGTGAGCAGGTGCCCGTCGCCGATCACCGGACGAAAACGCCCGGCGAACTCGCCCGCGAGGGCGTCGACGCCGGCTTTCCCCGAACCGCCGTCCGGACGCTCCGGGATGCGATCCGGGACGTAGAGTACGGCCGGCGCGACCCGGACGAATACGTCGACGCCGTGGACGACGCTCGGCGGGAACTGACGCCAGCGTCCGACGACGATTCCGAGGGTGCAACGGCAACCGATGGTGGCGCCCCGGGCGAAGCGAGTGACGCGAGCGAACCCGAGGACGGTGAGCGGTCGTGACCGCCCGGACGCGCCTGCTGGTCGGTGCGGCGGGGGCCGTGTTGCTCACTGCGGCTGCGATCGTCCTCGCGCCCGGGCTCTTGCCAGTCCCCCGGTCGCAACTGGCGGCGGTGATGGACACACTGACGGGGACGGTCGGACTGGCCGGCCTCGCAGTGATCGCCGGGCTGATCGCCGTCGTGCAGGGGCTGTGGTCCTCGACGACGGCTTCGCGCCCGCCGCCGTTGCCCGTCGACGGCGACCCGACGGCGCGTGACGTGCCCGGACCGGTCGTCGGCGAGACGTTCGACGAACGACTGGCGGCGGTCCAGCGTGTCGACGCCCGGTCGCCCGACAGCGAGGCGGTCGTCCGCGAGGACCTCCGGCGGCTGGCGACCGACGTGTACCAGCGCACCCACCGGTGTGACTGGGAGACGGCCGCCCGTGCCGTCGAGACGGGTGCCTGGACCGACGACCGCGCCGCCGCGGCGTTCGTCGGCGGGGCCGACGCGCCCGACGTGCCGCTTCGCCGCTGGTTCGAGGATATGCTCAGCGAACACGGTGCCTTCCACCGCCAGACGATCCGGACACTCCGGGCGATCTACGCGCTCGAAGGCGAGACCGACGGCGATACGGCGTCGGCAACCGAGCGGACCTGGACCGCGGACGAGACGGCCCCTACCGAGACCGCCGCGCGGGACGGCTCGGCGACCCGTACGGAGGTGACCGACACGTGATGCGAGTCGCCCGCTGGCACGGCGCGCTGGTCGGGGCGCTCTTTGCTAGCGCCCTCGGCCTGTACGTGGGCGACCACGTCTTCTTCCTGATGGCGACGATTCCGCTCGCGTACGTCGTTTACGGCCACGTCACCGGTCTCGGGCCGCCGTCGCTGGCCATCGAGCGGACGTTCGACGACGACCACGTCGACCCCGGCGACACGGTGACGGTAACCCTCTCCGTGGAGAACACCGGCGACCGCCCGATCCCCGACCTCCGACTGGTCGATGGCGTCCCCGAAGACGTGGCCGTCGCCGACGGATCGCCGGCCGGGGCCATCGCGCTCCGCCCCGACGAGTCGGCCACCGTCTCCTACGAGGTCCGCCCGCCGCGTGGGGCCCACGAGTTCGGGACCGTCGCGGTCCGGGGGCGCAGTCTCGCCGGGACTGTCACGGGGACGACGACGCTCGCACCCGACGGCGACGACACCCTGCGCTGTACCACGTTGCTCGACGAGTTCCCGTTGCAGGACCTGACGACGCCGTTCGCGGGCCAGGCCCCGACCGACACCGGCGGCGACGGCATCGAGTTCCACGCCATCCGTGAGTACCGGCGTGGCGACCCCCTCTCACACGTCGACTGGCGACGCCTGGCTCGCACGGGCGAACTCGCGACCGTGACCTACCGGCAGGAGCGGGCCGCCGCCGTCGTGTTCGTCGTCGACGACCGTCCGGACGCGCATTGTCAGCCGCCCCAGGGCGGGCCGTCGGCGCTCGATTACGTCCTCTACGCCGCCTCGCAGGGACTGGTGACGCTCACCGAGACGGGCCACCGGGTCGGCGTCACGACGCTCTCGCCCGGGGCGGATCGGGACTGGGTCTCGCCGGGCCGGGGGGCCGCCACGGAGTCGGCCGCGTCGGATCTCTTCGACCGGGTCGGAGGTGACGGCACGGAGTCGACCGCGTCCGACGCCGCGCGGACGCCGGTCGCGACCGACGGTGCCGGCTCCGAGACTGCCCAGGAGGAGCCCGAGACCGGGGTCGACGACACCGCCGACCCCGACGGGGCGGCGCTTGGCCTGCGACTCGCGGAGTGGTTGCCCGCGCACGCGCAGGTCGTGCTCTGTACTCCGCTTGTCGACGACGTGCCGATCGATGTCGTCGAGACGCTGCTGTCGAACCGCCACGCCGTGACCGTCCTCAGTCCGAACGTCACCGGACCCGGCGACGGTGCCCATCCGACGCCGGGGCAGGCGGTGGCCGACGTACAGCGCCGCCTTCGGCTGACCGACCTCGAACGGCTGGGCGTCGCGGCCACAGACTGGCAACCCGGGACGCCGCTCCAGGTCGCGCTCGCGGACGTGCTGACGACCACGCGGGGGTGGGACCGATGAGCGACGAGCGGGCGACCGACGGCGGTTCTCGCACCCGCGACGAGGCGGTACTGCCCCGCCTCGGTACCGGCGACGGGGTGGTCGCCACCCTCGCCGAGACCGCCGCGGGGGTGCAACTATCGGCGCTTGCCGGCGGCGTCGTCGCCGTCCTCGCGGCGGTGCTCGTCGGCTGGCAGTTGCTCGGCGTCCGACTCGCGCTGGTGTCGTCCGTCTCGGGCGTCCTGCTGGCGGCCGGGCTGTACGCCCTCCGGAGCGAGCGCGTTCCCGTGCTGTTCGCCGCCGGCGCGCTCCTGACGCCTGCCTCGATGGGGCTGGCCATCGCGCTCGGTGTCGGCGTCGCGTTCGGACTCGACGTGGCCCAGCCAGCGGGCCACCTCGCGGGCGTGACCGTCCTGTTGCTCGTGGGGAGCGGGTTCGGTGCGGTGTTGACCGCCGTCCCCCTCGACGAGGGCGCGGTCCTGGCGGGTTCGTTCATGCGGTTCGTCGGGATGCTCGTCCCGCTGACCGTCGCCCAGGTCGTGGTCGTCGCCATCGCCGCCTGGGAATCCGTGATCCGCTCGCTGGCCCGACTGGTCGTCGACAGCCCCGATCCGCTGCTCGCGCTCGGGCGCTCGCTTCTGGCCCCGACCGGCAGCGCGGCACTGCTAACCTTCGTGCTGTACGTCCTCCTCTTGCTCTTTCTGTTCCGGGTGGTCCTGCGGTCGATCCCCGTGGTGAAGCTGTTCCCGCCGCGTCAGCGTCCGATGGTGACGGCCAGACTCGACCGGCTCGTGGGTCGGCTGGGGTGGGCCCTGCTGGCGGCCACCGGCGGTGCCATCGCCCTGGTCACCGTCGCAGTCGTCGCCGGAGTGGCCACGCCGGCGGCGCTCGCCGCCCGGTTCGGGACGGTCGCCGTGCCCGTCGTCTGGTTGCTAACGACCGTCTGGGTCCGTATCCTGTTCGTCCTCGCTATCGGGACGATGGCGGCCATCCTCGTCAGCGAGCGACTCCGGCGGCGCGTCCGCCGGCTCTCCGAGGCCGACCTGCTCCGGCAGGGGATGCCGCCGCTGGGCGCGTTCACGACCGCATTCCTCTTCGGTGTCGTCGCCGACCTGCTGATCAGCACCGACGAACTGCTCGCGCGCGCGCCAGCGAGTGTCCGCCCGACCGTCGAGTCGCTGCTCGGCGGGGGCGTCGTCACGGCCGTGCTGGTCGTCGCGTTCGGCGCGCTCATCTTCGCCGGAATCGCCTTCGTCTCCCTGTCCGTGCTGGTGAGCTCGCCGATCCTCCCAGAACGGGCGCTCGGGCCGACCCTCGCCAGCGCCGCCGTGTTCGCGCTTGCCCTCCTGCTCGTCCTCTTCGGCGGGTCGTCGCTTGCCGCCTTCTTCGCGGTCGCGGCCGCCCTGGTCGTCTGGGACACTGGCGAGTTCGCGACCAGCCTCCGCGAAGAACTTCCGGACGGTGCGACGACGACGCGAGGCGAACTCGTCCACGTCGGCGCGAGTCTCGTCGTCGGCCTGCTGGCGGTCGTCGGTGCCTTCCTGCTCGCCCTGTTGGTCGCCAGCGACCTGCTCGTGCCGTCGGTCCCGGACACGACGCTCGCGGCTGGCGCGGTGATCCTCGCCTTCGGCACGACGATCGTCCTGCTGTCGTCGCTCCGGGAGTGAGCTACTCGTCGACGGTCGGCACTTCGACCCGGTCCAGCACGTCCTCCAACACTCTCCGCTTCGAGACCGACCGGACACTCGATTCGGCGGTCAACACGAGCCGGTGGGCGAACACCGCGTCGGCCACCTGCTTTACGTCGTCGGGTACCACGTAGTCGCGGCCGGCGATGGTCGCGTAGGCGCGGACGGCCTCGAACAGCCGCTGGATACCCCGCGGTGAGACGCCCACCTCGACGCGCTCGTCCATCCGTGTCGCCCGGCCAAGGTCGACCACGTACTCGCGGACTTTCCGCTCGACGGTCACCGACTCGGGCACCTGTTGCAGGTCACGGACCGTCTCCGGATCGACCACCGGCCCGACACTCGGCGCCTGCGCGGTGCGACTCGCCCGCCGATCCAGCAGTTCGAGTTCACCGTCTCGCTCGGGGTACCCCATCGAACTCTTGATCATGAAGCGATCGCGCTGGGCCTCCGGCAGCGCGAACGTCCCCTCCTGCTCGACGGGGTTCTGGGTCGCCATGACGAAAAACGGCTCCGGGAGCTGGTAGGTCTCGCCGTCGACCGTGACCTGGCGCTCCTCCATGGCCTCCAGCAGCGCGGCCTGGGTCTTGGGCGGTGCACGATTGATCTCGTCGGCCAGCACCACGTTGGCGAAGATCGGTCCCTCCGCGAACTCGAAGCTCCCGTCGCCCTCGTTGTAGACGTTCGTGCCGGTCACGTCCGAGGGGAGGAGGTCGGGGGTGAACTGGACCCGGGAGAACTCCAGCCCGAGCGCCGTCGCGAGACTGCGCGCGGTGAGTGTCTTGCCGACACCAGGCACGTCCTCGAACAGCACGTGCCCCCGTGCCAGAATCCCCGTCAACACCCGCTCCAGAAACGTCCGGTCCGTGATGACCGCCGACTGTACCTCGTCGAGTACCGCCGTACACTCCCCGGCGGCGTCTGTCACGTCCATGCTGTTACGTGTAAACTCGCCCTCATGAATGTTCCTGCTGTGTCAGGACGACTGCCGCCCCGGCCCCGCTCACGATTCGTCGACGGCGACCTCGTCGTTGCGGCTTTCGTCCGCGCCGATATCGTCGTCCATTCGAACCTCGTCGTCGCGGACGCGCTCCAGCCGACCGACCAACTCCTCGATGCCCTCGTTGACGCGTTCGAGTCGCTCGCCGATGTCCTCGGCCGGCACTGCACCCTCCGGCGTCGGCTCGATGAACTCGTCGTTTTCCAGCATTCGCAACGAGTACCGCACCTTGTGTTCGGGGACGTCCGTCCGATCCGATAGCTTGACGATCCCGATCGGCCCGTCCGCGATGACCGCCCGCAGGATCGTCAGATCTCGGCGCTCCTTCTCCACCTGGTTCCTGAGTCGCTCGTCCATACTGGGGTGTCTTCACAGGAGTACCCACCCGCGACATATAATTCTTGTATCTCCCTCGACGCCGGAACGTCATCGTCTGTCACACCTTCGTGACACCCGCGACGGGCGGCCCGGCGGCGGTGTCGCCGTTCGCTCGGCTGTTTGCGGACTCCCGCTGGTCGTCCTCACTACGCTCGGCCGCCCGCTACTCACGGCTCGCTTCGCTCTCACGGGCGTTGCCCGTTCGAGCAGCGGTCAGAGACCGCTCGCAATTCCGGAGATTCTTCGCTCCGCTCGAATCTCCCTGCTCGCGGCTCCATGCGTCGCCGCTCGCTCGTTCGGCGACGCTCCCTGCGGTCCCGTCGCCCGCTGCTCACGGGCGCTTCGCGCCCGTTCGCTCGCTCGGCGCTCCTCACTCCGTTCGGAGCGCCCGCTACTCGTCCACCGGCGTCCGCCGCAACTCGTCGATCTGGTCGCGCAGCGCCCCCAATTCCGACTCCAGTTCCTCGCGCCGGTCGATCAGTGCGCTCAACTCCTCCGTGTTGACCGGCTGGTCGCTCTCCAGGGCCACGTCCAGCGCGTCCGTCGTCGACCGCACCAGAAAGTGCGCGATCTGGAGAATCTCCTCGGGTGATTCCCGGCCCTCGTACAGCTCCACTTCGCCCGACAGGGGCGTGTACTCGACCAGTGGCACCTCCTCCTCGCCCTGGTAGGTCGTCGCCGTACTCAGACTCGTCACCGGGTTGTGCCGCTCTTTGGTCTGTTCCGAGCGGACGATGCTGAACTCGTCGGCCAGATTCCCGTAGGTCTCTTTCAGATCCCGGAGCTTCTGACCCGTCTCGACGTCCATCTGGGCCTCCACGTCCGCGAAGAACTGCGCCGACCCCCCGAGACTCAACGCGACCGCGAAGAAGGCTCCCTGGGAGTGCTCGGCGAACTCGCGCAACCGCTCGCGGACCGTCCCGTGTCGCCCCTCGGCCGCCAGCTTCTGCAGATCGTCGAGAAACGCGCGCGTCCCCGCTTCCTGCTGGAGGTAGTCCTCGACCAGCGCCTTCGGCATCTCCCGAGGCGCGTCGTCTCGGCTGTTCATATCCGCAGTAGCGCCTCCCGTTACTATACGCTTTGGCCTCCGTTCTCGGCCGTGGGAATCGGGGCCGTCCGACTCGACCCCTCGCCGCTACCGATTCGAACTACGGGAGTGCGTCGTCGAACCTGAACGCCGCGGCGTCGTTGACACTCGGGTGATCGATCTCTGGATCGTCCACCCGGAGGTAGGTGTTTTTCTTTCCCGCTCTCGTCTCAGGAACCCAGTACAGCCGATCGGTGTCCTTACACCGGATCGCGAACGCGTCGATCGAGTCGCCGTACTCTTTTGCAACCACGTCACCGTCTACGGTCGTCTTACTGGCCGTTTTGAACCGAACGCAACCGTCTTCGATCCATCCGGTTTTGCACTGGACCCGGTGCAGCCCCGGCGTGGAATCGACGACCAGATCGTAGCTGTCGTTGTCACCGAACGGTATCGAGACGCTGTATCCCCGAGCGATCAGTGCGTGGATGATCCTCGCCTCGGTCGTATCTCCCCTGTCTTTCGTGTTCCCCATCCGGTAGCGGTTGCTTCGGTCTCTGGTTTCAATCCTCGTACCCGAAGCTGGCTCACGAGCCCCGCCGTCGAAACGTATGTCCGGAGCGAGAGTACGCAGTCTCCCCCGTGTACGCCGACCGACGGAGTCGGTCGGAACTTGAACCACAGTCGCAGCAAAACCGCTCTCTGGTTCAGATCCGCTTGGCATATCTGTGACTCACGGATTCGTTCGTCGCAAAAGTACGCCCGGAGCGGGATTTGAACCCGCGTCACGACCGTGACAGGGTCGTATGATGGGCCACTACACCATCCGGGCGAACGCATTTCATCGTATCCGGGTTGCAGTATTAAGGCTTTCCAATGCGACCGGCGTCGTCACCCGTTCCCACGACCCATCCTCGGGGGAGATCGTGTGAAAAACTCACAATAACCCAAACTCCTATGTGCGCAGTTCTCGTACTGACGGGTGAACACGCCTGTTCTGTCCCCGGCGACGGGGGTCGCATAGCGCCGCTCGGCGGGTTTTGACAAGTCTTAAATGGGCCCCACCGCAAGGACGCTGTAGTATCTCGTGACAGCAACCTTCTCCAGCCAGCCAGGCCACACATGGTAGACGTAAGCGAACACGAACTCGTACCGGAACACAACGTTCTCGACGACGAGGACCTCGAGGACGTGCTTCAGGAGTACAACATCGACCGAACAGACCTGCCGAAGATCAAGCGTGCGGACCCGGCTCTGCCCGACGGGGCCGACGTGGGCGACGTGATCGAGATCGTCCGTGACTCCCGCACGACGGATCAGGCAGTCGTATACCGGCTCGTGGTGGAATAAATGAGAATCGACGACAGACGCGCGATTTCGCGTGAGTACTTTTCGAGAGAACGGCTCGCAGAACACCACTTCCGGTCGTTCAATGCCTTCCTCGACCGGGGGATGCAGGAAGTGGTCGACGAGAAAGAGACCATCGAAACCGACATCGGCGACAAGGAGGGCGAGGAGCCGGTCTACGTCGAACTCGGTGACGTACGCGTCGTCACGCCCCGCGTTCGGGAAGCCGACGGCTCCGAGGAACTGCTCTATCCCCAGGAAGCCCGACTCCGGAACATCACCTACGCCGCGCCGGTGTTCATGGAGATGCGGATCATCAAGGGCGGCAAGGAGGAAGAGGAACACGTCGTCGACCAGACCGAGACCAAGATCGGCCGGATGCCGATCATGGTCGGGTCGAACAAGTGTAACATCTCCGGGTTCACCGAGAACGAACTGATCGATATCGGTGAAGACCCGGCCGACCCCGGCGGCTACTTCTGTGTCAACGGCTCCGAGCGGGTCCTGATGACCAGCGAGGACCTCGCGCCGAACAAGATCCTCGCCGAGTACGACACCAAGTACGGCGACGAGATTCAGGTCGCCAAGACCTTCTCCCAGCGCCGGGGCTACCGCGCCCTCGTGCTCTGTGAGCGGACCCGGGACGGCATCCTGGAAGTTTCGTTCCCGTCGGTCTCGGGGAGCATCAACTTCGTCACGCTCGTGCGCGCGCTCGGCCTGGAATCGGACGAGGAGATCGTCCACCGGGTCAGCGACGACCCCGAGATCGTGAAGTTCATGCTCGAGAACCTGGAGGAGGCCGACGTCCAGACGACCGAGGAGGCCATCGAGACGCTCGGGAAACGCGTCGCCAGTGGTCAGGGCAAGAACTACCAGCTGAAGCGGGCGAACTACGTGATCGACCGGTACCTCCTGCCTCACCTCCACGAGGACGGGGTCGACGAGGAGGAGGTCCGGATCAACAAGGCGTACTACCTCTGCCGGATGGCCGAGGCCTGCTTCGAGCTGGCGCTGGGCCGGCGCGAATCGGACGACAAGGACCACTACGCCAACAAGCGCCTGAAGGTCAGTGGCGACCTGATGAAGGACCTGTTCCGGACGGCGCTGAACAAGCTGGCACGGGACGTGAAGTACCAGCTCGAACGCGCGAATATGCGCAACCGGCAGCTGTCGGTGTCCACGGTCGTTCGGTCGGACGTACTGACCGAGCGGCTCGAACACCCGATCGCGACGGGGAACTGGGTAGGCGGCCGGTCCGGCGTGTCCCAACTCGTGGACCGGACGGACTACATGGGGGTCCTCTCGCACCTGCGCCGCCTGCGCTCGCCGCTCTCGCGCAGTCAGCCCCACTTCGAGGCGCGTGACCTGCACGCGACTCAGTGGGGGCGGATCTGTCCCTCCGAGACGCCGGAAGGCCCCAACTGTGGGCTGGTGAAGAACTTCGCGCAGGCGATGGAGCTGTCACAGAACATCGAGGACGAACAGGAACTGAAACACGAACTCGCGTCGATGGGCGTCTCGGGGATCCCGGGCATCGAGTCCATCGAACAGCAGCCAGCGGACGACTAATATGAGTCAAGGACGAGACGCGAAAGTATACGTCAACGGCAGTCTGGTCGGGACACACCCCGAACCGGAGAAGCTCGCAGAGGACATTCGACAGGCCCGCCGCCGGGGCGACGTCAGCGAGATGGTCAACGTCTCGGTGAAAGATCGCACCGACGAGGTCATCGTCAACGCCGACGCCGGGCGGGCGCGCCGCCCGCTGATCGTCGTCGAGGACGGCGAACCCCTCATTTCGGACGAGGAGGTCGCCGCGCTCAAGGCCGGTGAACTCGGCTTCGACGAACTGGTCGACCGAGGTTACGTCGAGTTCATCGACGCCGAGGAGGAAGAAGACATCCTCGTCGCCGTCGACGAGGACGACGTGACCGAGGATCACACGCACCTCGAAGTCGACCCCCAGCTGATCTTCGGGATCGGTGCGGGGATGATTCCCTACCCCGAACACAACGCCAGCCCCCGCATTACGATGGGGTCGGGGATGATCAAGCAGTCGCTGGGACTGCCGAGCGCGAACTACCGGATCCGGCCGGACACGCGCCAGCACCTGCTGCACTACCCCCAGCTGTCGATGGTCAAGACCCAGACCACCGAACAGATCGGGTACGACGACCGGCCGGCGGCCCAGAACTTCGTCGTCGCCGTGATGAGCTACGAGGGGTTCAACATCGAGGACGCCCTGGTGCTCAACGGTGGCTCGGTCGACCGGGCGCTGGCTCGCTCCCATTTCTTCCGGACCTACGAGGGCGAGGAACGCCGCTATCCCGGCGGCCAGGAGGACCGTTTCGAGGTCCCCGAGGACGACGTGCGCGGCGCACGCGGGGAAGAGGCCTACACCCACCTCGACGAGGACGGTCTCGTCAACCCCGAGACACGGGTCGGCGAGAACGACGTCCTGCTGGGGAAGACCTCGCCGCCCCGCTTTTTGGAAGAACCGGACGACATGGGTGGGCTCTCCCCGCAGAAGCGCCGTGAAACGTCGGTTACGATGCGTTCCGGCGAGAGCGGTGTCGTCGACACCGTCACGCTCATGGAGGGCGAAGACGGCTCCAAGCTCTCGAAGGTCAAGGTGCGCGACGAGCGGATCCCCGAACTCGGGGACAAGTTCGCGTCGCGACACGGTCAGAAGGGGGTCGTCGGTCACATCGCACCCCAGGAGGACATGCCCTTCACCGAGGAGGGCGTGGTGCCGGACCTGATCCTCAACCCGCACGCGCTTCCCTCCCGGATGACGGTGGGCCACGTGCTGGAGATGCTCGGCGGCAAGGTCGGCTCGCTGGAGGGCCGGCGTGTCGACGGGACGCCGTTTACCGGCGAGAACGAGGACGAACTCCGCGACTCGCTGGAGGAACACGGCTTCCAGTCCAGCGGCAAGGAGATCATGTATTCGGGCGTCACCGGAGAACAGATCGAGGCCGACATCTTCGTCGGGACGATCTTCTACCAGAAGCTCTACCACATGGTCTCGAACAAACTGCACGCCCGTTCGCGCGGGCCGGTGCAGGTCCTGACCCGCCAGCCTACCGAGGGGCGTGCCCGCGAGGGTGGCCTGCGTATCGGTGAGATGGAACGGGACGTGTTCATCGGGCACGGTGCGGCCATGACGCTGAAAGAGCGCCTGCTCGACGAGTCCGACCGCGAGTGGATTTACGTCTGTGCCGAATGTGGCATGACCGCCGTCGAGAACGTCGAGCAACGGCGCGTCTACTGTCCGAACTGTGAGGAGGAGACCGACATCCACGAGGTGGAGATGTCCTACGCGTTCAAGCTCCTGCTGGACGAGATGAAAGCGCTCGGGATTGCACCCCGGATCGAACTGGAGGACGCAGTCTAATGAGTCAGCACGCACCCAAAGAGATCGGCGAACTCAGCTTCGGGCTGATGGACCCCGAGGAGTATCGGGACATGAGTGCCACGAAGGTCATCACGGCCGACACCTACGACGACGACGGGTTCCCCATCGACATGGGGCTGATGGACCCGCGGCTGGGCGTGATCGACCCCGGCCTCGAGTGCAAGACCTGTGGCAAGCATTCGGGATCCTGTAACGGCCACTTCGGCCACATCGAACTCGCGGCCCCCGTCATCCACGTCGGGTTCGCGAAGCTCATCCGCCGGCTCCTGCGCGGGACCTGTCGGGACTGTTCGCGGCTCTGTCTCAACGACGAGGAACGCGAGGAGTTCACGAGTCGTCTGCGACGCGCCCGCGAGCTCAGCAACGACCTCAACGACGTGACCAAGGCCGCCATCCGACAGGCCCGCAAGAAGGACCACTGTCCGTTCTGTGGCGGCCAGCAGTACGACATCAACCACGAGAAACCGACGACCTACTACGAGGTCCAGCAGGTGCTGTCCGCGGAGTATCCGGACCTGATCGCCGAGGCGATGGAGCCCGACCCCGACGACGAGGACGACCGGGGCGTCTCGCCCGTCGAACTCGCCGACGAGACCGGGATCGACCAGAGCCGGATTCAGGAGATCCTCTCCGGCGAGTTCCGTCCGCGCGAGGAAGACCGCAAGGCCATCGAGCGCGCGCTGGACGTGGACCTAACCGAGGAGGACATGAACAAGCTGATGCCCAGCGACATCCGGGACTGGTTCGAGGATATCCCGGACGGGGACCTCGATGTCCTCGGGATCAGCGCCGAGCGCTCCCGGCCCGAGTGGATGATCCTGACCGTGCTGCCGGTGCCGCCGGTCACGGCCCGGCCGTCGATCACGCTGGACAACGGCCAGCGGTCCGAAGACGACCTCACGCACAAGCTGGTCGACATCATCCGGATCAACCAGCGGTTCATGGAGAACCGTGAGGCCGGTGCGCCCCAGCTGATCATCGAGGACCTCTGGGAACTGCTCCAGTACCACGTCACCACCTTCATGGACAACGAGATCTCGGGGACGCCGCCGGCCCGGCACCGTTCCGGCCGGCCGCTGAAGACCCTCTCTCAGCGCCTGAAGGGCAAGGAGGGGCGCTTCCGTGGCTCGCTGTCCGGGAAGCGTGTCAACTTCTCGGCTCGTACGGTAATCTCGCCCGACCCGACGCTGAGCCTGAACGAGGTCGGTGTGCCCGACCGGGTCGCCACCGAGATGACCCAGACGATGAACGTCAACGAGCGCAACCTGGAAGAGGCGCGCCGCTACGTCTCCAACGGGCCGGAAGCGCATCCGGGCGCGAACTACGTGAAACGGCCGGACGGCCGTCGCCTCAAGGTGACCGAGAAGAACTGCGAGGAACTGGCCGAGAAGGTCCAGCCCGAGTGGGAAGTCTCCCGGCATCTGGTCGACGGGGACATCATCATCTTCAACCGGCAGCCGTCGCTGCACCGGATGTCGATCATGGCCCACGAGGTCGTCGTGATGCCGTACAAGACGTTCCGGCTGAACACGACCGTCTGCCCGCCGTACAACGCGGACTTCGACGGCGACGAGATGAATATGCACGCCCTCCAGAACGAGGAGGCCCGTGCCGAGGCTCGCGTCCTGATGCGCGTGCAGGAACAGATGCTCTCGCCCCGGTTCGGTGAGAACATCATCGGTGCGATCCAGGACCACATCAGCGGGACGTACCTGCTGACCAACCAGAACCCACACTTCAACGAGACGCAGGCGCTGGACCTGCTCCGGGCGACCCGGATCGACGAACTGCCCGAACCCGACGGCACCGACGACGCCGGCAACGAGTACTGGACCGGCCGGACGGTGTTCTCGGAACTCCTGCCCGACGAACTCAACCTCGAGTTCCGCTCCTCGGCCGGCGACGAGGTCGTGATCGAGAACGGCCAGTTGCTGGATGGGACCATCGACGAGGACGCGGTCGGCGCGTTCGGCGGGGAGATCGTCGACACCATCGCCAAGGTGTACTCGAAGACCCGGGCACGCATCTTCGTCAACGAGGTCGCCTCGCTGGCGATGCGTTCGATCATGCACTTTGGCTTCTCGATCGGGATCGACGACGAGTCGGTCTCGCCGGCAGCCGAAGAGCAGATCGACGAGGCGATCGAGAACGCGTACGCCCGTGTCCAGGAACTCATCGAAACCTACGACCGGGGCGAACTGGAGTCCCTGCCAGGCCGTTCGGTCGACGAGACCCTGGAGATGAAGATCATGCAGACGCTGGGCAAGGCGCGTGACAGCGCCGGTGACATCGCCGAAGAACACTTCGACGACGACAACCCGGCCGTGGTCATGGCCGAGTCCGGTGCGCGTGGGTCGATGCTGAACCTGACCCAGATGGCCGGCTGTGTCGGCCAGCAGGCGGTCCGTGGCGAGCGGATCAACCGCGGCTACGAGGATCGTACCCTCTCTCACTACAAGCCCGACGACCTCTCGGCGGAGGCCCACGGCTTCGTGGAACACTCCTACCGGGGCGGCCTGAACCCGCGGGAGTTCTTCTTCCACGCGATGGGTGGCCGCGAGGGGCTGGTCGACACGGCCGTTCGTACGTCCAAGTCCGGCTACCTCCAGCGTCGGCTGATCAACGCCCTCTCGGAACTGGAGACCCAGTACGACGGCACCGTCCGGGACACCTCGGACACGATCGTCCAGTTCGAGTTCGGTGAGGACGGGACCAGTCCGGTGAAGGTGTCCTCCGACGAGGACAACGACATCGACGTGGAGCAGATCGCCGACCGCGTCCTCGATACGGAGTTCGCAAGCGACGACGCCAAACAGCAGTTCCTCGGCCAGGAACGCTCCCCGACGAACCTCTCGGAGCACGCCGACGACTGGTGGATGGCCCAGAGTGACGACTAACCATGAGTGAAATAGACTACGACCCCCAGCAGAAGTTCGACGGCGTCGACGACGACATCGAGGCCGTCGTCGAGGACACGGAACTGCCCCGGCGGCTGAAGACGAAGGTCTACCGGACCGTCGACGAACGCGGTGCCGGCGTCGAGGACGCAGACCAGATCGCCAAAGCCGTCGAGAACCGCTACATGGACACCCGCGTCGACCCGCTCGACCCCGTCGGGACCGTCAGCGCACAGTCCATCGGGGAGCCCGGGACGCAGATGACCATGAACACGTTCCACTACGCGGGCGTCGCGGAGATCGACGTGACCCAGGGCCTCCCCCGGCTCATCGAGCTGGTGGACGCCCGGAAGGAACCGGACACGCCGATGATGACGGTCCACCTCGAAGACGAGTTCGCGGAGAACCGCGAGCGCGCCCACGAGGTCGTCTGGAAGATCGAGGCCACGCGTATCCTCGCGCTGGGTGACATCTCGACGGACGTGGCCGATATGCTCGTCCGCGTCGACCTGAACCCCGACACCCTTCAGGAGCGCTGGCCCACGGTGGACAACCTCGCGGAGATCGTCCAGGAAATCTCCGAGACCATCGAGTCGAAGCTGGGTGTCGACGTGGTCCAGCTCGACGACACGGTCATCGAGTTCGGCCCGGACGAGCCGAGTTACCGCGAACTCCTGCAACTCGTCGAAGACCTCCGGGAGATCGTCTTCAAGGGGATCGAGGACATCGACCGGGTCGTCATCCGCAAAGAGGACACCGAAGAGAGCGAGGACGGCGAATTCGTCCTCTACACGGAGGGATCGGAACTGGGTAACGTCCTCGGCATCGAGGGCGTCGACGCCAGTCGGACCACCTGTAACAACATCCACGAGATCCACCGGAACCTCGGTATCGAGGCTGCCCGGGAGTCGATCATCGAGGAGACGATGAACACGCTCGAAGAGCAGGGGCTCGACGACGTGAACATCCGCCACCTGATGCTGGTCGCGGACATCATGACCAACGGCGGGGACATCCAGTCCATCGGTCGGCACGGAATCTCCGGGAGCAAGGAGTCCGTCCTCGCGCGGGCGGCGTTCGAGGTCATGGTCAATCACCTGCTCGACGCCGCGATCCACGGCGAGGTCGACGACCTCAACGGCGTCACCGAGAACGTCATCGTCGGCAAGCCGATCAAACTCGGCACTGGCGACGTGAACCTGCGGATGGGCTCGGAGCCGGCACGCACTGACGGCACAGGCGAAGGGGCCGACTGACCGCGATGACCATCTCGCTCTCGGACCGTGAACGCCAGTTTCTCGCCCGTTTCGAGGACGAGGTCGGCGTCACCGTCCGGGACTGCGTGGTCGACGAGGACTACGACCGCGTCCTCTTCGTCGTCGAGGCCGGGGAGATGGCCGAAGCCATCGGTCCGGGCGGCCGCAACGTCGAGCGGATCGAGGAGGACCTGGGCCGCAGCGTCGAGTTGATCGAGGACGCCGACACCGCCGAGGCGTTCGTGGCCAACGCGCTGGCCCCGGCGGCGGTGTACAACGTCACGATCAGCGAGAACGAGGACACGGTCGCCTACGCGGAAGTCGATCACGACGACACCGGTGTCGCGATCGGGAAAGACGGCAAGAACATCGAGGCCGCTCGCCGGATGGCCGACCGGCACTTCGACGTGGACGATATTCAACTGACCTAGCACCTTTTTCCCGCTCGGGTGGCCTGCGGCCACCATCTGCTCACGGGCCGCGAAGCGGCCCGTTCGCATGGTATGCGGGAGCTTCGCTCCCGCACTACTCGCGGCAAAAACGTGCGTGAAAAAGGCCGGACGCGAGCCGATGGCTCGCGTCCGGTGTCATCGTGAGTGACCGCAGGGAACGAACGAGGGCTCGAAAGACACGGTGTGTCTTTCGGTGAACCGCGCTCGCTTCGCTCGCGCGGATGCTAACTTTAATCACGAAAAGTGCAACGGCCGATACGATAGCCCTGCGAAGTAACTACTCGATTTCCAGCTGGCCACTTCCGCTGGACTCCCCCTCGGCGTTTTCGTCCCATTCGAGTTCGAACTCGATACTTCGTTCAGTCATATTGCCAGCTGGACCTTCGCGTTCAGCTTTGACCTCGAAGGTTGGTCGAGCAGGGGGATTCAGTGTGACAGACTCGGAGCCTGCTTTCAGGCTGATAGCGTTTCCGCTGTCGAGATTGTCTGCAACCTTCCGAAGGTACGATGCAATCTCTTCTCGGCTCTGGTCGCTTTCCGATTTGAACAGGACCTCTTCGGGCATACTGAACAATAGGCCGCCTGGACCGATAAGTGAACCCCCTGTACTGACCAGAAGCATCCGCGCGACCGCAAGGAGCGCGGTTCACTGAATCGAGGCCGAAGGCCGAGATTCAGCCTCTTTCACCCCTGTTTTTGTACGGGGATTGAGCGCACGCCACAGGCGTGCGCGATGTCCCCGTCGGAAAAGATTGCGTTTAAGTAGCTCGGTTGGGTACGAACGGGTACTATGGCGAACGGCAAATACGCCGCGCGCAAGCTCCGGAAGGACCGCCAGAAGCATCGGTGGTCCGACTCGAAGTACGCGCGCCGAGAGCGGGGACTTCGGGAGAAGTCCGACCCCCTGGAGGGCGCACCTCAGGGTCGCGGTATCGTGCTCGAAAAGACAGCCGTCGAGGCCAAACAGCCCAACTCCGCGGTCCGGAAGTGTGTCCGCGTCCAGCTGATCAAGAACGGCAAACAGGTGACCGCATTCTGTCCGGGTGACGGTGCTATCTCCTTTATCGACGAACACGACGAGGTCACCATCGCCGGGATCGGTGGCGCGAAGGGTCGTGCGATGGGTGACCTTTCGGGTGTCAACTACAAGGTCGAGAAGGTCAACGGCGTGTCGCTGATCGAACTCGTCCGCGGGAACGCGGAGAAACCGGTCCGCTAATCATGTCCAGCGAAGCACCAGAGCCGGAGTCCCCTGCCGGCACCGACGACGAGGAGAGCGCGCCTGCACTGCTGTTCGGGCAGTGGGAGGTCACGGACATCGAGTACTACGACCCCTCCACCGAACGGTACATCACGGTCACGCCTATCGCGCACACGATGGGTCGCCACGCCGGCAAGCAGTTCAAGAAAAGCGAGATCTCCATCGTGGAGCGGCTGATCAACCGGCTGATGCAGACCGACGAGAACACGGGCAAGAAACAGCAGGCGACCCGGATCACCCGTGAAGCCTTCGAGATCGTCAACGACCGGGCCGAGGAGAACCCGGTCCAGATCCTCGTTCAGGCCGTCGAGAACAGCGCGCCCCGGGAAGAGACCGTTCGCCTGAAGTACGGTGGCATCTCCGTCCCGAAGGCCGTCGACGTCGCACCCCAGCGCCGTGTCGATCAGGCGCTAAAGTTCCTCGCCGAAGGCGTCTATCAGGACTCGTTCAAGACGACGACCGACGTCGAGGAGGCACTGGCCAACCAGCTCATCGGCGCGGCCAACGACGACGTGAGTACCTACGCCGTCAACCAGAAAGAAGAGAAAGAGCGCGTCGCGGCAGCCGCTCGCTGATCACGCCCCCTTTCTCGGACCCGTTAGGCCACTCGAATTCGGGAGCCGTTCGGGCACCGTTCCGCAAGCAAATTCTACCGCCCGGAACCTGTTAGTAATAAACAACCGTCCATATCCGGGGAAATCCTAAGCATGATGTCCCTACCCAGTATCCCCGTAGTGGCAACGACGCCAGGACGATGTGTGGTGTGTAACGCGCACGCGTTTCGAGGCGTGCGTACTTCGAGGGAACGAGAGATGGCCCGCAGGTAGTGGGGCCTGCGGACGGGGCTGCCCTCCAGCCCCACTGTTGGGGGTCGTGCCACCACGCTGACAGTCAGCGTGCGAACAGACGGAGCAAACTATGGGATTTGACAAGGGAACGATAACTAACGGAACGGTCGTAACGATCTCCCTGTTGGCCCTCGTCGGGCTACTCGTTGTGGGTGCCACACCGGCAGCCGCACAGTCCAACGAGACTACCGACGACGGGCCACCCGAGTTCGACTTCAATATCGAAGACGGAGCGAACTTCGGGTTCGACGGGGACGACAGTAGCGGGGACGGGTCACCGTTCGACTTCAGCGGCATCGGCGACGACGACGGTGATGCCCCCGACTTCAGTGGTATCGGTGGCGACGGTGAGTCACCGTTCGACTTCGGCGGTATCGGTGAGGACGGCGACGCGCCGGACTTCGGCGGTATCGGTGAGAACGGTGACGCGCCGGACTTCA
This sequence comes from Halorientalis persicus, assembly GCF_900110215.1. Taxonomy (GTDB): domain Archaea; phylum Halobacteriota; class Halobacteria; order Halobacteriales; family Haloarculaceae; genus Halorientalis; species Halorientalis persica. The sequence continues at coordinate 68,984 of NZ_FOCX01000016.1, forward strand.
GTGGTATCGGCGAAGACGGTGATGCGCCGGACTTCGGCGGTATCGGTGAGAACGGCGACGAACCGGACTTCGGTGGTATCGGTGAGAACGGTGACGCGCCGGACTTCGGCGGTATCGGTGACGGTGATGCGCCGGACATCGGTGACGGCGACGACGGCCAGGACGGAGAGGATGGCCAGGACGGAGAGGATGGCCAGGACGGTGAGGATGGCCAGGACGGCGGCGATGGCGACGAGCCCGCCCCGGCCGACTTCCAGGTCTCGAACCTGAACGCGCCGGCCGAGGCGACGGTCGGTGACACGATCACCGTGTCGGCGGACGTCGAGAACGTGGGCGAGTCCGAGAGTACCCAGTCGGTTGCGTTTGGTGTCGACACCGACGGTGACGGTACACTGGAGGAAATCACCGCGCAGGACGCGACGCTGGCCAGCAGTGACAGCACGACGGTGACGTTCGACGTGGACACGAGTTCGCTGTCGGCCGGCACCTACACGCACGGTGTCGCCAGCGCGAACGACACCGAGACTGCACAGATCACGCTGAACTCACAGCAGCCCGACCAGCCGGCGAACTTCCAGATCCAGAGCTTGGAGACGAACTCGCCGGTGACGGAAGGTGAGGATATAGTCGTCAACGCGACGGTCGAGAACACGGGTGACCAAGAGGGCACCCAGCGGGTGACGCTGTCGGTCTTTGGCTCGACGGACCGTCCCGTCGTGACGCTGGCCGGTGGCGAGAGTCAGGAGCTTTCGCTCTCGGTTCAGACCATCAGCGGCGATGGTGGGACCTACGACGCGACTGCCGAAACGGACGACGACTCCGCCTCGGCCACCGTGACGGTGACCGAACCGGGCGCGACCGGTACCGTCGAGGGGACCGTCTCGGACGCCAGTGGTAGCGCGATCGACGGCGCGACGGTCACGGCTGGCGGTCAGTCCACGACCACTGCCGCCGACGGCAGCTATTCGCTGACGCTGGACGCCGGCGACTACACCGTCGAGGCCAACGCTCAGGGCTACAACACGTCCTCGCAGACGGTCACCGTGACCGCTGGCGGGACGACGACTGCCGACCTCACGCTGGGCGAAGTCTCCACGACCGGAACGATCGAAGGAGATGTCATCAACGTGAGTAGCGGAGCCGGTATCGGCGGCGCGACGGTTGCCGCTGGCGGTCAGTCCACGACCACGTCGGCCGACGGAAGTTACTCGCTGACGCTGACGACGGGCGAGTACACCGTCGAGGCCACGGCCGAAGGCTACAACACGTCCTCGCAGGCGGTCACGGTGACCGACGGCGGGACGGAGACGGCTAACTTCCACCTGCAGTCCACCGACCCCGACGTGGGCGTGCCCGAGTACGAGTCGTTCACGGCGTGGGTCGAGGATGGGTACCTGCAGGTCGGGGAAAGTAACTATCGTTCAGAACTACCGTCGTGTCCAGGTGGTGAACCTGCAGCAACGAACGAGAACGAAACCTGCGTGAAGTTCACGGCGGATCTGGACCCCGAGACGGGCGACTACACCGTCTCGCAGGAGAACTTCCAGTTCCCGCCAGTCTGGTTCAACACCGGGACGCTGGGCTGGACCCCAGTCAACAACACGGCAAACGGGACAATCACCGGCAACCTCGATCTCGAAACCGGTGACGGGTCGTTCAACGCGCCGATCTTCGCATACCTCGAAGATTCCGGGTTCGCGCAGTATCCCTCCTGTGGTCTAGAGGTCAATGTCCAAGGGACAACTAACACCAGCGGAGGCCTCACCGGCGAAACGGGTGCCCTGCAGTCGAATGGCACAGCCCGAGCGACGCTGGTTGACGGGGAATTCAGTATCCCCAAGGCGACCTCTGACAATTGTGGTGGTCTCGGCTTTTCCGTCAACAACGACGTGGGCCTACCCGCTGGACCCGGTGAGAACGAACTCGTTCAGGAGATCTACATCGAGTTCAGCGAGGAACCAGTCGAGGACAACCCGGACGCGCCGAGCAACAACTGATCGAACCGACGAGGTTCGATCGGCCCAGCGATTCCATTTTTATAGCGACGAGTAGACAGGATGTTCGAACGAGCGACTGGATCGTGAGTGAAAGTACCTGCGGAAAGAATTGACTAACTTGGTCACCGTTCAGTACGTATTCCTTCGGTGTCTGGTGGTTTTTGCAGACGATCGGTAGCGTGAAATTTGCACATCAGGTATGTTGATTATAAATGGCCGTCTATGTCCGGGGTAACACTGAGGGGTGAGTCAGTATGTGTGTTTCAATGACGTGGTAAGCGGACGAGACGATTGGTGCTCTCCCGCAACCGCCGACCGTGCTCTCGTGGGGAGAAATCGCGGTCGGCGCTATTCCCGTGGTGTTGGGGCCTGACACCGGTCGGGTGTTGGGCAAGAGGGGGAGGTCGACGGAACGTCGCATACCACGCGTGCATAGCGCACGAACGAGAGTGAGAAATCAATGTACGACAAAAGCATACTCGCAAAAAGTACGGGCGCATCGCTTGGGGTGGTCGCGATCGTCGGCCTGCTCTTCGTGAGCACTGGCACGGCGTTCGCGATGCCAGTCGCAGGTATCGGCGGCTTCACGATTTCGGCAGACGTGATCGAGGGGGAGGGCATGGTCCTCTACCCCGGCTCGTCCGACGCCGAAAACAGCACTGACGTTGCTGAAGTGAACGGATCGACTGGAGCCGCCGCGGATCAGTACCCGGTCGGCGTCGTCGAACTCGATAGCACCACGATCGAGGGGATGAATCTGAGGAAGGTATTCGACCTGCAGAACAATTCGGCAGGTCTAATGCCTGGTAAGGCCCGGATCGTCATCTCGGCGTCCGGCAACGTCACGTCCGAGACGCTCATGATGAAGACGCCCCAGCTGGCCGCAGAGAATGCGACGTTCTCGGGCATGGAAATCGACGAAAACACGGTCGATAAGGCTGACGACATCACGAGCTGGATGGAACTTCGTACCGACCAGGACCCCAAGGGTCCGCTCGAGGGTCCCGCCTCTGGGTTCGGTGAAGCGAAGAAAAGTTACAGTGGCGGCGACGGTGGTCCCGGTATGGTCATGAAGGACCCGTACATCCGCGCGACCTACCTGGCTACCGACAGCATCAGCATCCCCGGCATGGCGCTCGAGGTGCAGTACGACAACGACAACGACGGGGACTACGAGTGGGCCAGCTAACGACAGCCAACTAACTAACCAACCGTTTTTTATACCGCAGTAGCCGCGAGATTTTAGTGCGACAACACGAAAGAGAGAGAAACAATGTCTGTTCGAGCAAAACTCTGGCACACGGTTCCGGGTCCGATCCGCCGTCGTATCGACGACCGACGCAGTCGGTTCAGCGAGTGGCGAGAGGGTCGTCCGTTCATGGGCGCGCTCCTGTTGATGATCGGTGGGCTGATCATCGGCTGGGTCCCGATCCAGTTCGCGACCGAACTGGCCATCATCGGTGGCTCGTTCACCGTCATCGGACTCGTGTTCGCCGCCATGGTGTTCCTGACCGGTGCCTTCGTCATGGCCCGGCCCGAGATGTCGACGATCTTCGGCGTCATCGGGATCGCACTGTCGATCCTCTCGCTCATCGGTGCGCTGGGCGGGCTGTTCGTCGGGATGCTCGTCGGCATCGCCGGGGGGAACCTCTGTGTCGCCTGGCGTCATCCCGACCCGGACCACAGTACCGGTACCGGACCCGGCAGTCCGGACGCGGGTGCCAGCGAGGACGTGCAGTTCAGCTGGCAGGGCGACCAGTAAACAGGATCGGTCCGCCAGGCACCGCTTCCGACAGTTTCGTCGGCACCGGAACCCGTCGCCGGGATTATTATTAAGGACCGGCCATATCCGGGGTAAGGTTCAGCATGGAATCTTGTATTGATTGGAGCAACGCGCCTTTGAGCGGGCGAGGGGGTTGGGGACTGCCCGTGGGACGGCACACAACGAGCGATTGTTAACTATGTACAACCGGAAACGCATCGCGCGGGGGGCTGGAACCGCCGTTGCGACATGGGCATTGATCGGACTGTTGGTAATGTCGACCGGCGTCGCGTTCGCACTGCCGCTGGCCGGCGTAGGCGGGTTCAACATCACGGCGTCACAGATCACCGCGGACGATATGGTGTTGTACCCTGGCGTCGGGAATACGGATTCCGAAGAGAACTTTCCACAGACGGTGGTCCAGCTGTCGAACACGGACATTCAGGAGTTCGGATTGACCAAGGATCTCGACATGGGGTCGCTCCCGATGTCACCGCTCCCGGGCACGGTACGGATAAAGTTCATGTCTCCGGGTGGGACAGATGGCGGGAACATCCTGGTGAAATCGACCGCACTCCGTTCCGACCAGGCTACCTTCAACGACTTTCTGACCAACGACACGAACGCGTCCGACGCGCGCGGTCGCTGGAGCATCAGGTCGGACGGGCCGGTCACGCTTCAGGGGACGGATCGTAGCGGCGTCCAGATCCGCGCTCACTACCTGGCGGCCGACCGGATCTCCATTACGGACCTCCGGTTTTTCGCCTGTTACGATGCCGACGACGACGGGACGTTCGAGTGGGGGCCGTGTAGCGCAGACACGAGCGCTGGCGACGGGAGCGGCAACACTGGACCCACGGCCGACGCCGAGGCCAGCGAGACGACGGTCGGGGCCGGTGACACGGTCTCGTTCAACGGCTCGGGATCGAGCGATCCGGACGGGTCGATCGCGTCCTACGAGTGGGACTTCGGCGACGGGACGACCGCGACGGGACAGCAGGCCACGCATACGTACGACGAACCGGGTGCCTACACGGCGCGGCTGACGGTGACCGACGACAACGGTACGACGGCGATCGACTCGGTGACGGTCGTCGTCGAGGGTAACGATCCGCCGATGCCGAGCCTGACCGCTTCCTCGACGACGGTCGAACCGGAGCAGTCGATCACCTTCGACGGCGCGGGGTCGAGCGATCCGGACGGCTCGATCATCTCTTACGAGTGGGACTTCGGCGACGGGACGACCGCGACGGGTCAGCAGGTCACCCACGCGTACGCCGACTCGGGCAGTTACGCGGCGACGCTGACGGTGACCGACGACGACGGTGCGACAGCCTCCAATTCGGTCAGTATCACCGTCCAGGGCGACGACTCGCTGATCGCGAGCGCGGCGGGCAGCCCGGGTGAGGTGATGACCGGCGATACCGTCACCTTCGACGGCTCCGACTCCTCGGCCAGCAACGGCACGATCACGTCCTACGAGTGGGACTTCGGCGACGGGACGACCGCGACGGGCCAGCAGGTCACCCACACGTACGACACGGCCGGCGAGTACACGGCGACGCTGACGGTGACCGACGACGACGGCGACACGGCGACCGACACCGTCACTACGACCGTCACCAACAACACCTCACCGACTGCTATGCCGTCGGTGGAGAGTAGTACCACCGAGGCCGGCGTCGAACTCGCGTTCGACGGCTCGGGGTCGAGCGATCCGGACGGGTCGATCGAGTCCTACGAGTGGGAGTTCGGTGACGGAAGTACGGCCACTGGTACGTACACCACCCACGCCTACAGTTCGCCCGGCGAGTACACGGCGACGCTGACGGTGACCGACGACGACGGCGCGACCGACACGGCGACCGTCACGGTCACGGTCGACGAAAACGACGCGCCGACCGCGAGCGCGTCGACCAGTTCCACGTCGGTCGAGACCCAGTCGGAGATCACTTTCGACGGCTCGGGATCGAGCGATCCGGACGGGTCGATCGCCTCCTACGAGTGGGACTTCGACGGTGACGGAACCGTCGAGGCCACCGGCGAGCAACCGACCTACTCGTACTCGTCGGCGGACACCTACACGGTGACGCTGACGGTGACCGACGACGACGGTGCGACCGCGACCGACACTATCACGATGAACGTCGAGGAGTGCGGGTTCCTCGGTTGGGACTGGACGTGCTGATAGTTTCACCGCCACACATCGTCGAAAGACAAAAGCGCGTCCGGAGTACAGTTCCGCTGGCATGGTAACGTCGTCGGGGGGCGGATCGTCGGTTCGGGACTGGCTGGCTGATCCACGAGGGGAGTTTCGCCGCTGGCGACAGCCACGACCGATACTCGGGAGCGTACTGTTGTTGCTGGGGGCTGCGATCATCGGCTGGGTTCCGATCCAGTTCGCCGCCGAGTTGCTGTTCATCGGTGGGACGTTCACGATCGTCGGGCTCTTTTTCGCCTCGCTCGTGGCGTTTTGCGGGCTCGCGGCTCTCGCGAAGCCGGAGTTCGCGTCGATCTTCGGTGTGTTCGGTATCGCTTTCGCCACACTGTCGCTCGTCGGGGCGCTCGGCGGCTTCTTCCTCGGCATGATCATCGCTACGGCTGGTGGTGTCCTCTGTTACGCCTGGGAGCCGCCGGCCGAGTTCGGCATCGACGTGAAGACGGTGTCCGAGGCGTCGGAGTTCATCTGGGGCGGGACATCCGAGTTCATCTGGGGTGGCACGTCGGGGTTCATCTGGGGGAAGACCTCAGAGTTCATCTGGCAGACCGACGACGAGAGCGACGACGACGGGGACGAGAAAGACGACGGGAACGAGGGCGACCTGGGCCTCGGACTCGATCTGACGGAGGCCGACGACGCGTCAGTCTCCGACGCGGACGACGAGGTCGAGGCCGGTGACCTCGACGACAGGTTCAAACTATAATCGAGACGGATTCCCCGCGCCACCGTACGCGGGGTGGCAGTTGACATTCTAGGACAACTGTTTTCACGCTGTCACTGTCAGCACGTCTATGGACGAGGGTCGGGTGGCGACGGCGCGCGAGCGCTGGGTCGCGTTCGACGAGTGGCGTCGGCAGCGCCCGTTCTGGGGCGGGACGCTGTTGATTCTCGCCGGACTCCTGACTGCGTACCTGCCCGCGGCCTACGACGAGTTCGTCCTCTTTGCCGCGGGCTCGTTCACCGGGTCGGCGCTCCTGTTGGGCGGATCGCTCGTCGTCTGTGGCCTGCTCGTGCTCGCCGTCCCGTCGCTGTCGTCGGTGCTGGGGGGGCTGGGGATTCTCCTGGTGACGGTGTCGCTGTTCGGTGCGCTCGGGGGGTTCGTCGTCGGGTCGGTGCTGGGTGGGATCGGCGGTATTCTCGCGTTCGCCTGGACGGCTCCTGAGGGGAATAAATCCCGAGACGAAGAGTAGGCGGAGTCAGTCAGCCGCTCGCGGTTCGTCGATGGCGTACTCGCGGGTCACGTCGACGAGGGCCTTGCGGTACTCGCTCTCGTCGGGGTCGTCGGCGAGCGAGCGGAACCGGTCTTTGAACCGCTCGAAGCGGATGCCCGGGGCGTCCTGCGCGGCCGCGTGCGCGAGGTCGTACAATCGGTGGTCCGGCGAGACGAGGCCGTGGCGCTCGACCAGTGCGAGGGCGAAGGCGGCGTTGACGGCGGTGATCTCGGGGTCGGCCGCCGGAGTGAGCCGGGTCCCGCTCGTCGGGTCGGCCGGGCGGTCGGCCAGGGCCGTCGCCAGACTCGATTCGAGGAAGGCGACGAGTTTGTCCGCCGGGGCAACCGATAGCGTCAGGTCGTCGGCGTAGATGTCTTTCATGTGGTTGGCGATCTGGTAGCAGTGGGTGAGCTTCCGGCGCTCGACGCTGCGCCCGGAGAGGGCGAGATAGAGCGCTTCCTCTGTGGACTGGGTGTGTGATGGGTGGCCCTGTTCGTTGCGATGCATATGCGCGAACTCGTGGAGCGCCAGTTCGCGGGCCATGGCGCTGCTGGCAGCCTGCCGGGAGATCGAGAGGTCGTGCCCTTCGGTGTCGTGGCTCGTCCGGGTTCGCTCGTCGGGGTCCTCGCGGACGTAGACCCAGACCGGGCGGTCGAGATCGTACTCGGTCTCGAAGAGATCACGTGCGCTGCGAAACGGCTCCGTCGGCCCAGTACCCTGCACGCGAACGTCCATGTCTTGCCGTAATATGAGAGCGACGCGTATCACTTTTGCGGGCGGTCCGATGCCCGCCGGTGGTTACGGCCCCGTCGGTTCCCGTCCCCGCGCCGCCACCCGATTTCGAGTGGAACGGTCGCTCCGCGGCCAGTTTCCGGCGGGTTCGGCCGCTGGGGCAAACCACTTCACTTTTGACCCTGCTTCCGATACGGTTGGGTATAATGGGCCGACGCAAGAAGATCGTACAGGAGTGCGAACGGCTGATGGACGAGCCGGAGAACATCCGGAACATCGCCATCGCCGCGCACGTCGACCACGGGAAGACGACACTTACGGACAATCTGCTGGCTGGTGCGGGGATGATCTCCGACGAGACGGCCGGCGAACAGCTCGCGATGGACACCGAAGAGGACGAGCAGGAACGTGGGATCACCATCGACGCGGCGAACGTCTCGATGACCCACGAGTACGAAGATACCAACCACCTCATCAACCTCATCGACACGCCCGGCCACGTCGACTTCGGGGGCGACGTGACCCGCGCGATGCGTGCCGTCGACGGCGCGCTCGTGGTTGTGGACGCCGTCGAGGGTGCCATGCCCCAGACCGAGACGGTCCTGCGGCAGGCACTCCGCGAGGGAGTCAAGCCCGCCCTCTTTATCAACAAGGTCGACCGCCTCATCTCGGAACTCGAAGAGGGTCCCCAGGAGATGCAGGAGCGACTGACTGCGGTCATCCGCGACGTGAACGACCTCATCCGCGGCATGACCGAGGAGATGGACGACATCGACGACTGGACCGTCTCCGTCGAAGACGGGACCGTCGGCTTCGGGTCTGCGCTCTACAAGTGGGGGGTCTCCATGCCGTCGATGCAGCGCACCGGTATGGACTTCGGCGACATCATCGACCTCGAACGGGCCGACAAACGCCAGGAACTCCACGAGCGGACGCCCCTGGCTGACGTCGTGCTCGACATGGTCTGTGAACACTTCCCCAACCCCATCGACGCCCAGCCGATGCGTATCCCGCGTGTCTGGCGTGGCGACGACGAGTCCGAGCTCGCCGAGACGATGCGTCTCGTCGACGAGGACGGCGAAGTCGTCCTGATGGTCACCGACATCGGTGTCGACCCCCACGCCGGGGAGATCGCCGCCGGTCGTGTCTTCTCGGGAACCATCGAGAAGGGTCAGGAGCTGTACGTCTCCGGGACCGCCGGCAAGAACCGGATCCAGAGTGTCGGTATCTACATGGGTGGCGAGCGCGAGGAGGTCGACCGCGTTCCCGCCGGGAACATCGCCGCCGTCACCGGCCTGAAAGACGCCATCGCCGGTTCGACGGTGTCGAGCGTCGAGATGACCCCGTTCGAGTCCATCGAACACATCTCCGAGCCGGTGATCACGAAGTCCGTCGAGGCCCAGCGCATGGACGACCTGCCCAAGCTCATCGAGACGCTCCAGCAGGTCTCCAAGGAGGACCCGACGATCCAGATCGAGATCAACGAGGACACCGGCGAGCACCTGATCTCCGGGCAGGGTGAACTCCACCTGGAGGTCATCACTCAGCGTATTGAGCGCAATCAGGGTATCCCCGTGAACACCGGCGAACCGATCGTCGTCTTCCGCGAGGCCCCGCAGGAACCATCGCGCGAAGTCGAGGGCATCTCGCCGAACCGCCACAACCGGTTCTACATCTCCATCGAACCGCTCGGCGACGACGTCGTCGAGACGATCAAGATGGGCGAGGCGTCGATGGATATGCCGGAACTCGAACGGCGTGAGGCGCTGATGGAGGCCGGTCTCGACAAGGACACGGCACAGGAAGTCGAGACCATGCACGGCACCAACATCCTCATCGACGACACGAAGGGGATCCAGCACCTCAACGAGACGATGGAACTGGTCGTCGAGGGGCTCGAAGAGGCCCTCGACGACGGGCCGCTGGCCGCCGAGCCGGTCGAAGGCGCACTCATCCGCCTGCACGACGCCCGACTCCACGAGGACGCTATCCACCGCGGTCCGGCACAGGTCATCCCCGCCGTTCGGGAGGCCGTCCACAACGCCCTGATCGACGCCGAGATCCGCCTGCTGGAGCCGATCCAGGAAGTCCGGATCGACGTGCCCAACGACCACATGGGTGCCGCCTCCGGCGAGATCCAGGGTCGTCGTGGCCGCGTCGACGACATGTACCAGGAAGGCGACCTGATGGTCGTCGAGGGCGTCGCGCCCGTCGAGGAGATGATCGGCTTCTCCTCCGACATCCGCTCCGCCACCGAGGGCCGTGCCTCCTGGAACACCGAGAACGCCGGCTTCCAGGTCATGGCCGACAACCTCCAGCCCGACCAGATCACGGAGATCCGCGAGCGGAAGGGCATGAAGACCGAGCTGCCCGAAGCGATCGACTACTTCTAACCCACTTTTTACGTCGGGGGGTTCGCGGAGCGAACCCCCCATCGCAAAAACTTGGGGAAAAACTGCCGCGAGCGCGGCACGGCCGCGCTCGCGGGTGCTGCGCTCGCTTCTTTACCGCACTGCACCACTCCGCGACCGCACCGCACTTGACCAACTTTACCCCGTAGCGGTCCCTACGGCATGGTATGTCGCTGCTCCACCAGGTGCTGGACATCCTCATCGGCGGCCTGATCGCCGGTCTCACGCACTTCATGTTGAATTTCGCCATCGCCGACCCGAACCTCCCCGTGACGATCGGCGTCATCCTCGCGAGTATGTACTACTTCTCGCGGAACCCGTGGGGCGCGAGTCGAGAACAGGGGAAACAGTGGAACGAGCGGATCGACGCGATGTATGAGCGAGTGCTCCCATGACCGTCCGCCGAGCGCGGAGCGCGAGGCGGTTCACTGCCGACGAACGCCGACGGCGTGAGTCGGCAGGTGTTTTATACTAAATTTTGCGAGGCGTGGTGCCCGCAGGCTGCCAACGGCAGCCGAGGACACCCAACGAAGTAAAATTTAGATGCCTACTACTTCTCGCGGAATCCGTGGGGTGCGAGTCGCGCGCAGGGGAAACAGTGGAACGAGCGGATCGACGCGATGTACGAGAAAGTGCTGCCGTGAGAAACACGGCGTCGATAGCGTTCCCCAGTGTCGCTTTCCCCGAACGACCTGTCGAGTCGGGCGTGCTCATCGAGTAATTATCGGGCTAACCCGGCGCCAGGTGAAAACGAGGGCCGTCGCAAGTCCCACCGTTATCGCCATCGAGGAAACTCCCATCTCGATCGAGGTGACGAAATTTTCCGTGGTGAGGAACACGGCAGTACTGACGATGAAGAATACTCCTACAGCGAAGATCAGCCATTCTGTCGGGGACTGGGGTGCGGAAACGGTTCCGGACATACCTGTTTCAAAACGGTTGGATAAATAGTACTTTTTGGGAAGTGGAATGCTCACGGCGTCGATGGTCTGTACGTGGCAGGGATCCGTTCGCGCTCGTTGCCCACATTCGCGAGCGCGCCGTGCTCGCGAACCTTCCATCAGCGGTCTCCGGAGACGTTTTTGGGTCAGGCGGAGCGCGAAAAAGGGGGGTCTTATGTCGATCCGTGTGTCAGATGGAGGTATGACCAGTGACGGGACCGGAGTTCGGTCGTGGCGGTATCTACCAGACGACGGACTTCGCGGGGCGGGGGTGGCCCGCGAATGAACGACGCACACGGCGACGAGGTCCACGCCTACACGATCCGGCTGGAACTCGTCGACGAACCGGGCGAACTACTGCGGGCGCTCGGTCCGATCGCCAACAACGGGGGGAACCTGCTCTCGATCTTCCACGAACGGGGGAACCTGACACCGCGGGGGCACATCCCGGTCGAGGTGGACTTGGAGGCGACGCCCGAGCGGTTCGACGATATCGTCGAGGCGTTGCGCGACGCGGGGGTCAACGTCATCCAGGCCGGTGCCGAACAGTACAGCGAGGAACTCACGGTGATAATCGTCGGTCAGCTCGTCCAGACAGACCTGTCCGATACGCTGTCGGCGATCCAGGACGGGACCGACGCCTCGGTGACCGACGTGTCGCTCTCTGCGCCCGAGGGAACGGAGAACGGCGCGAGCGCCCGGCTCCGGCTGGCGACACAGAGCGGCGAGACCGACAGCGTTCTCTCGGCGGTCCGGTCGGTGGCGGCGGAGAAAGACCTCCGTGTCATCGAGCCGCTCACGGGAGGTGATGCGGCGTGAGACTCGCTATCGTCGGTTCCGGGGCCGTCGGTCGCTCGGTCGCGGAACTCGCCGGCGGGTACGGCCACACTGTCACCGCGCTGGCGGACTCTGGCAGTGCGGCCGTCGATACCGACGGGATCGACGTGGCCGCCGCGCTGGAGCGCAAACGCGAGGACGGACAGGTCGGGACCGCCGACCCCGAGGACGCACTCGACGGCGAGTACGACGTGCTCGTGGAGGCGACGCCGACGACGCTGGGGGACGCCCAGCCCGGCTTCGGCCACGTCCGGACCGCACTGGAACGGGATCGCCACGCCGTGCTGGGCAACAAGGGGCCGGTCGCGGAGCGGTACGACGAGCTTCGCGACCTCGAAGCCGAGAGTGCGGGGGCGATCCGGTTCGAGGCGGCCGTCGGTGGTGCCATCCCCGTGCTCTCGACGGTCGAGGACTTCGGACCGGACAACATCGTCGCCGCGCGCGGCGTCCTCAACGGGACGGCCAACTTCGTGCTCACCCGGATGGCCGCCGAGGGGCTGGACTACGAACACGTCCTCGCGGAGGCCCAGGACATGGGCGTCGCGGAGGCCGACCCCTCCTTCGACGTGGAGGGCACCGACGCGGCGCTGAAGTGCGTGATCCTCGCCAACGTCCTCGCACAGGGCGAGCGGACCTACCGACTGGAGGACGCCGAGGTCGAAGGGATCACGGACGTGCCCGGGAGCGCGCTGGAGCTGGCTCACGAGGACGGGCGGACAGTGCGTCTCATCGGCGAGGTCAGCAGTGATGGCGTGCGCGTGGGCCCGCGCCTCGTCTCCGAACACGGCGACCTCGCGGTCGGCGGGACGACCAACATCGTCCAGTTGGAAACCGACCACGCCGGCCGGCTCAACCTCAGCGGGCGGGGCGCGGGCGGGCCCGAGACTGCGACCGCCGTCCTCTCGGACGTGGGACGACTGCCGGAACTGTGAGCGGTCGCCGACCCGTTCTCACGCACCCGATTTCCGCCCTCGTCGTGTGACACTCTCCCAAATCGCACGACGGCGGCGGGACGGCGAACGACATCTATCGAAATCGTTTTAACTGCCACCACCAAAAGACTCCGATATAGCGCCTCTGCGCGTGAGATAATCAATGAGCGAAGAACGCCACCAGAACTTGGCCATCATCGGCCACGTGGACCACGGAAAGAGTACGCTGGTCGGACGCCTCCTCTACGAGACGGGGAGCGTACCCGAGCACGTCATCGAACAGCACAAGGAAGAAGCAGAAGAGAAGGGCAAGGGCGGCTTCGAGTTCGCCTACGTCATGGACAACCTCGCCGAGGAGCGTGAGCGCGGGGTCACCATCGACATCGCCCACCAGGAGTTCAGCACGGACGAGTACGAGTTCACCATCGTCGACTGTCCGGGTCACCGTGACTTCGTGAAAAACATGATCACGGGCGCGAGCCAGGCCGACAACGCCGTGCTCGTCTGTGCGGCGGACGACGGCGTCCAGCCCCAGACACGCGAGCACGTCTTCCTGGCCCGTACCCTGGGTATCGACGAGCTCATCATCGGCATCAACAAGATGGACCTCGTCGACTACGAGGAAGGTCGCTACCGGGAAGCCGTCGACGAGGTCACGGAACTGCTCAAGCAGGTCCAGTTCAACCCCGACGACGCCAAGTTCATCCCGATCTCGGCGTTCGAGGGCGACAACGTCGCCGACGACTCCGACAACACGCCGTGGTACGACGGCCCGAACCTGCTCGAGGCACTCAACGATCTGCCCGCGCCCTCGCCGCCGACGGACGCCGACCTCCGGCTTCCGATCCAGGACGTCTACACGATCTCCGGGATCGGTACCGTGCCGGTCGGCCGCGTCGAGACGGGGATGCTCAACACGGGCGACAACGTCAGCTTCCAGCCCTCCGACGTGAGCGGCGAAGTCAAGACCATCGAGATGCACCACGAAGAGGTGCCCGAGGCCGGCCCCGGTGACAACGTCGGGTTCAACGTCCGCGGTATCGGCAAGGACGACATCCGCCGTGGTGACGTCTGTGGCCCCGCCGACGACCCGCCGTCGGTCGCCGAGACCTTCCAGGCACAGATCGTCGTGATGCAGCACCCGAGCGTCATCACCGCCGGCTACACCCCGGTCTTCCACGCCCACACGGCACAGGTCGCCTGTACCATCGAGTCCATCGACAAGAAGATCGACCCCTCGACCGGCGAGACGGCCGAGGAAGAGCCGGACTTCATCCAGTCGGGCGACGCGGCGGTCGTCACCGTCCGTCCCCAGAAGCCGCTCAGCATCGAGCCGTCCTCCGAAATCGAGGAACTCGGCTCCTTCGCCATCCGTGACATGGGTCAGACCATCGCGGCTGGTAAGGTCCTGAGCGTCCAGGAGCCCTAACGCATGCAGCAGGCTCGCGTCAGGCTCGCAGGCACGAGTCCCGAGGATCTGGACGACATCTGCGACGACGTCCGTGAGATCGCCTCGAAGACGGGCGTCAAGCTCAGCGGCCCGGTGCCGCTCCCGACCAAGACGCTGGAAGTTCCCGCCCGGAAGTCCCCCGACGGTGAGGGGACCGCCACGTGGGAGCACTGGGAGATGCGCGTCCACAAGCGACTGATCGACATCGACGCCGACGAACGCGCGTTGCGGCAGCTGATGCGGATTCAGGTGCCCAACGACGTCTCCATCGAGATCGTCCTCGAGGACTAACGAACCGGATCGCCCGCGTTCGTTCCGGTGGATCGACCACCGTCTCACGCGCGAGGCTCTCGCGCTTTCGAGGACCGGAACGGAAGCTATAACGGCGTCGATACGCAACCCACGAGTGCGGGCTCGTAGATCAGCGGTAGATCGCTTCCTTCGCAAGGAAGAGGCCCTGGGTTCAAATCCCAGCGAGTCCATTCGGCTTACGCCGACACCGCAATTACCACACGGCGCTTGATTTTGCGCCTTTGCTTAAGTACCACAGTGCCAGTAACGGCAAACCTGCGGTAACTTCTGCCGGGTACAATTGCACCCGTCGTGGTAGCGGCACCGTCACCGTCTGTTGGTGGCTACAATTATCGAGGGGAACTTGCGATTTAGGTGTTTGGGTGGAATGCCTCTGATTTCTCCATGCGGTAAACGTCGGGAAGGGCGAGAATGGGGAGAGAGCCGGTTAGAACATCAAACTCTCCCCAGTGCGCGTGCAAACGTTAGTCCGTGAGAAAATTTCTCACCAAAACCGCCACGCGTAGGGTCTGTCAAAAATAAAACAAAATTGATAAATGATTGGACCTTCTCTACTCGTATGAGTAAGTTTTCCAGCTGGCGCATTCCGGTGAGCGGCGCAAAGAAATCGTTCTCGTCCGCAATCTGATCTTGGTAGTTAGATCTACCTGTGCCATCCTGGGAAACTGAATAGAATATCTATGAGTGTTACAACCACCCAGAGCGACGGCTATGCCCCGGAATCACAGCGGTTTGTCGATTGGTCTAATTTTAAAGAAAACCGCTGGAAGTACGTAGGGGAGACTCAGCCCGTCCCGGAGCCCAACATCTGGACACCGGATCATAGCAACGCAACGGTCATCCGTTATGATAAGGACTGCCAGCAGGATCCCAAAAAACGAAAGAAGTTCAAACGACTTTCAGAGTATAATTCTGGACTTAGAAACGGTAAGTGGACTAACCAAGACTACAACACCTACCTCCTGAATGAACATCTGATTTGGTCACTTATTACTCAATTAGATCTAAACCCCCGTTACCAACAGAAAGCGGCCGGACTATTCCATAGTTTCAATCTACAAAAATTTGGTGTCTCTGCTAACATCGTTGCTTACTGCACCTGTGCTGTAGTAGTCCATCAAGCAGATAATGAGAGGAACTGCCACCCATGGTCAAAGAATAGAGATTCTGAGTTTGAGAAAATCGCCTCGTGTGAAGGATACCAGGAGAAAGAGCTAATCAGTATATACAATAAGATTAGCCAAACACCTGAGAAGTACCAGGGATAAACCCCCTCCCCCCGTATATATACCCCATATCATTCGACTATAGTGAGGGAACAGGGAGTGAACACTCACGTTCCCAGTAACGATTAACAAGGCGGTTACCGGCGGGAAGGACCCCGCAGACGGATACCTTGCTGTTACCGAGGGCGGTTAACCGAAGCGGGTAAGATGCGGCCGGCTCCTTCCTGACGTTTACAGCACGCTTTTGACGTACGGATTACAGCCGATTTGCCACGGCTTTCTTGATCCGCCTGTAAGAGGACTCCAAGCTTCTGTATTTAATCTACGTCGCCACTTGCGTTCAAATCCGGTCCAATAGTTCTGATTTCTTTTCGTTGAATTCGCTTTCTGAGAGAGTACCGTCCTCTCGTAATACCTTCAATCTCTCCAGTTTATCAAGAGGATCGTCGTTTGTTTCGTTGCTGTCTGAATTGCCGCCCTGGTTTACTTCGTTGCGCCGCTGGCGAATATATTTCAATGCGTCACGGCATTCCTCTTCTTCAGTCAGAGTACCTGAAATGTGGTATGTCCGACCATGAGTCTGTAGTGTAAGGCGCTTGTTGGTCCCCATTACGTCGAGATCCATTCCTGTGATAGAGTCATATGGAATGTTTCGTTCGTCGTTTCCTGTAAATTGCTGGACAACCACGAATACTCGATTGTCCGTTATTACTGTGAAGCACCGGTTGTCAAAAAATGACATTTTCCGGCTTCGATCATTCCCTAACAGTGACGAGCTGTCGCCACCTCCTTCAACATCTATTGTCTGCCCTTCGATGATATGATGCGGCTGTTCATCATCATCTAAGTGGTCCAGCAGGTAATTTCCATCTTGTCGGTTAATCTCCTTCCGCAAGAGGTCATCCGTAACAGACTGTCCGTTTGCGTCAGCTACCAATTCTTCCGTGATTTCTTTCCCGTATTCTTGATCACCGGCTTTGCTCGGGGTAAACCGGTTTACTTCGGTGAATTCTGTTTCGTAGCCACACGACTGACAAACGACTGTAGAATCAATCATTCCGCCATTGAGGTTGTCGTCTCCGCATTCCGGGCAATCATCGAGGTGAAAATCTGCATTCTTGATTTTATCAAAGATTCCCATCCCAGGTTAATGTCAGCACCAATACTTAATTCCTGATGTCAAAAAACAGACTAAATTCGGCATAAATTCCAGTGTTAGGTACTTTCAGCTATCGCTCTTGTGAAGCACGTTGTTGATTTTTAGAGGACGGCGTCGAGAGCATGTTTGAGTGCTTCGTCACCTGGTTTTCTGTAGAGTTCGCGGCGGAGCTGAAAGGCTTTGAGATACGGCGTTAGCTTGTCTTTTGACACTCCTCGGTGGGGCGAGAGCCACCGTCGCGTCAGCGACGCGTGGCTCTCGCAGGTGTTGACATGGATGTCGCCGTCAGCGTATTCTCCGTCACTATGGACGACGTATTTGCGGGTGAAAGCGTCGTCCTCGTCGAGTGGATCGTAGGCCCGAAATCCGTCCGTATAGACGGTCAGCGACTCCTTGTTGTGGTC
>NZ_FOCX01000049.1 GCF_900110215.1 Halorientalis persicus
AGTTCCGTGAAGTCGTTCTTATGTGTCTCGTCTACAACATCAAACAGTATGTGACTCGCTGATTCCAACGCCATCTGGCGATTCAATAGAGCCGAATCGTCGGAATCGACATCGGGCTTTTTTGCGTTACTTCGGTACGTCCGAACATGGAAGTTCCAGTCAGTCGGCTCGGCATTCTCGGCATCTTCGGCATCGCTGGTGTGTGGACGAACGAGCCCGCCCTCTACGCACTCTTTGCGCTGTTCGGCCTGTTCGCCAGTGATCGGACGATCACGCTCCCGGTCGGTGGTTCGGATTCGTCGTCCGACAACTGACTGGCCGAATAGGGACGGCCGTGGGTGAATCCGGGGCCGGTGGCGGACACCGATTTTGCACTCCTGTGATCGAGCTGAGTTATCGAACCTCGTGCTGGAAACCACTCCTGGTAGAGCAGCGTGTCGTGACGCCCCACTGCCGGTCCCGGGACGGCGATCATCGATCGAGAGAACAGGAGTTAATCGGGTCGAGCCGCTATGGGAGACGACGCGTTAGCGATGTCACGGGAACCCGATACGGCGGAACGAAATCCGGACGAGTCGTCTGCGAACTCCGATCCAGACTCGGACCGGAGCGGCTTCGACAGGCAACTGCTCTCGGACCTGTTCGTCAACGTCGTCCCCATCGCCATCATCGCGGCCTTCGTCCTCATGTTCGGACTGTTTTCCTCGGGGGGAGAGGGTGGCGATCCACTCCTCCTCTTTCACGGCGCGCTGATCGGCGGGGTCGTCCTCGTCAGCGTCGTCGCCGGGTGGATCATCAGTGGCGAGGACAGTCCGCTCGAAGGGAGTGCGGCGAACGAGTACGATAGCGAATCGGGTCGGGAATGAGATCGACCGGTCCTCAAACCTGTGCGATTACTCCACCAGCCGCCAGCCCTCGTCCGTCGCGTCGGCCACGTCCCGCCGAACCATCTCGCTCATCACTTCGTCGAAGCGGTCGGGCTGGGCGATCTCCATCTCGATGCGCTCGATACCGTGGATTTCCCGGAGCGCGCCGCGGATCTCGGTCTCCGTGAATATATCGCCGTCGGCTTTGCCCATCACGTCGGCGACGAGGTCGATCATGTCCTCGACGAAGTTCCAGGGGTAGACGACCCAGGTCCAGTCGGCGAGGCGCTCGCCGACGAAGTCGGGTTCGAAGGAGCTAGTCCCGAGCAGTTGGAGGGTGGCGGTGCGGACCTCGTGGCAGTCGCGGTCGGTCACGTAGTCGTGGGCGCGGCTGATCGACCCGCCGGTGTCGGCGATGTCGTCGACGATCAGCACGTCCTTCCCTTCGACCGAGCCCTCGGGCATGGGGTAGCGGACGGTGGGTTCGGCGTCTTTCTCCGCGGTCCCCACGTAGTGTTCCATCTTGAGGCTCGTCAGGTCGTCGAGGCCGAGGAAGTCACAGCAACAGCGGCCGGCGAACCAGCCGCCCCGGGCCAGCGCGACGACGATGTCGGGTTCGAAATCGGCGGCTTTGACCTGGTCGCTCACGTCGCGACAGAGACCGTAGATGTACTCCCAGTTCGTGATCGTGCAGTCGAATTCATCCGGCAGATCGGACACGCGTAGTCACCGTTTACCCACCGGAGCCCCGAGAACTTGAATGTCACCGCCTGCGCTGTGGCTGTGGCGGCCGCCCCTCAGCGCTCGACGTCTTCCCAGGTGTCGGAGGTAATTCGCGCGTTTGCCCGTTCAGGGTAGTAGATCGAGAGCTGCCCATCTTCCTCGGTCGCCTCGAGGTCGGGGCCGTTCTCCCGGCTGGTATCGCGAGCGGGCTGGACCAGCGGGAGCGATCGCGCTGGCAACGCCGCGTGCGTGTCGTCGGCGTCGTCCCCCTCGTCAGGGTCGGCTGGGCGGAGGCGTCTGGACTCGACGACCGCCGCGTCGTCGTCGTCGACCACGAACGCCGATGCGAGATTCAGCGACGGAAATACCGATACGCGACGGCGCACACTGTCGAGGGTAGCGCGCACGAACCCGACCACCGTCTCCCGTACCGACGCGCCGGCACCCGATTCGTCCGCGCCCGGGGAGTCGCCTTCGAAGGGCTGTTGGGTGGGCGTGTTACCCATACCCAAAGATACGGCCGCCAGTACTAAACGATTGTGTCGGGGTTGGTCACCTCTCCGAGCGATACCATTATGTCCCGGTGCTCCGTGTCAATTCCACACCGTGACGAATCAGGGGAGTCTGGGCGACGACGCCAGCGACCGCGTGCAGGTCCTCGACGAAGACGGCCACGTCCTGGAGGATGCGTCGGTGCCGGACCTCCCGGACGAGCAACTCGTCGAGATGTACCGCCAGCTGTGGCTCGCTCGCCACTTCGACGAACGGATGATCAGCCTCCAGCGACAGGGACGGCTCGGCACCTATCCCTCACTGGCCGGGCAGGAGGGGGCCCAGATCGGCTCGACCCACGCTCTGGCCGACGAGGACTGGATCTCGTTCCAGTACCGCGAACACGGGGCCGTCATCGAGCGCGGGCTGGAGCCGGAGTACCTGCTCTACTGGATGGGCCACGAGCGGGGCAACGAGTGGCTCGCCGAGAAGAACGTCTTCCCGCTGAACATCTCCATCGCCAGCCACCTCCCGCACGCCACGGGGATGGCCTGGGCCTCGAAACTCAAAGGCGACGACCGGGTCGTCACCTGCCACTTCGGTGATGGCTCGACCAGCGAGGGCGACTTCCACGAGGCGCTGAACTTCGCCGGCGTGTTCGACGTGCCGGCGATCTTCTTCTGTAACAACAACCAGTACGCCATCTCGCATCCCCGCGAGCGCCAGACCGCGAGTCCGACCATCGCCGGGAAGGCCGACGCCTACGGCATCGACGGCATCCAGGTCGACGGAATGGACCCCTTCGCCGTCTACGAGGTGACTCGCCAGGCCGTCCGGAAGGCCAGGGACCCGGCCGAGGACCAGTGTCGGCCCACGCTGATCGAGGCGATCATGTACCGCTTCGGCGCGCACACCACCGCGGACGACCCGTCGGTCTACCGCGACGACGAGGAGGTCCAAGAGTGGAAGGAACGCGACCCGATTCCGCGGATGGAGACGTTCCTCCGCGAACGCGGCCTGCTCGACGACGAGCGGATCGACGCGATTCAGGAAGCAGCCCGCGAGAAAGTCGCGGACCTGATCGACGCCGCCGAGGAGTTCGAGCCCGATCCGGAGCAACTGTTCGCCAACGCCTACGAGTCCGACACGCCTCGCATCCGCGAGCAACGGGAGGCGTTCCGGGCGCTCCGGGATCGCCACGGGGACGAGGCCCTGCTGGACGAGGAGTGAGTCAGTCGGCGGTCGTCGTCTCCACACCGTCGGCGGCGTCGACCCGGTAGAGGATTGCGAAGGCTAGTGTCGCCACGGCGATGAGTCCGCTGGCGGTCCAGAACGCGACGAACACGTCGGTGTAGTCCCAGAGCGTGCCGACAGTCACCGGACCGACGACCTGTCCGACTTTCCAGGCGATGGAGCGAAGCGACATACTCCCGGCGACGGCGTCGAACTGTTCGCCCTCCTCGACGAACAGCGCCATGCTCGCGGGCAGGCGGATGCTGTCGGCGACGCCACAGACACCGAACGCCAGGAAGAGCGGGAGGAAGGCCGGTGAGAGCGTAACCGCACCCATGCCCGGGACGGGGACTGTGGTCGCCGGAATCAGCCCGACCGCGAACTCCGCCAGCGGAATCAGCGCCGTGCCGAGCGCGTACAGCATGGCTCCAACGAAGACGAACTGGTGTTTCCGCCCGATCCGGTCGGTGAGGGTCCCGACGTAGCCCTGCGTGAGCGCCTTCGTCAGCTTGCCGCCTGCGAGGATGCCGCCGACGAACAGCGCGGACATCCCGAACCCGGTCCGGGCGTAGATCGGCAGGAAAATCAGGACGGCCATCTTCCCGAAACTGAGTCCCAGGCGGAAGATCACCAGCGCGCGGACCGTCGTCCGGTCGAGTAACAGGCGGAACGTCTCGACGCTTCCCTGATCGTCCGGATCGGCCTGCCCGCCGGGATCGTCCCGAAGGTGCCGATAGACCAGCAGGCCCGACAGGAGGGTGACGCCGCTCAACACGGCGTAGGTGAGCGTGAACCCGTAGAGGGTGAGCAGAAGGCCGCCGACCACGTCGCCCGCGAGGCTGGAGAACGCGCCGACCTGATTGTACGCGCCGAGCCAGCGCCCGCGTGCGTCCTCGGGGCCGATCTCGCCGACGACGGTCGTCCCGGTGATCCAGAGGATGCTCGCGCCCAGTCCCTGAAGAATCCGGACGAGCAGGACGTGTTCGACCGCCGAGACCAGCGTGAATCCGACGAAAGTGACGACGTTGATCCCGAGGCCGAGCAGGAGGATACGTTTCGCGTTGTTCGTGTCGACGTACCGCCCGAGCGGGAGGACGATCAGCAGTTGCGTGAAGGCGAAGACGGTTCCGAACAGGCCCTCGACGAACCCGGAGGTCGAGAACAGGTCGGCGTACAGCGCCAGCGCGATGATGATGGTCGAGTAGGCCTGACTCCGCGCGAAGGCGGTGCTGGCGAGCGCCCGAAACTCGGCGTTTTTCAATAAGCCCAGCGCACCGCCAGCATCCTCGCTCACGGTCGCGCTCGGCACCCGCGAGAATAATGGGTTACGTCTCGACGCCGGTGTGAGGCGCGGTCGCACCCGACCGATACCCGGACACTCCCGGTGACGGGCCTGAAGTCGCTCACTGACGCCGCCTGCGGAGTAGTCCGCCGGTGACCAGAGCTCCGAGGCCCACGACGACACCGAAACCGGCTCCATCAGCGGATGTTCCGGCCGTTGACGCTCCTCCGGAGCCCGTCTCCGTGCTCGTCCGGGTTCGACTCGCCTCGGAACTCCCGTTCGATCCGGCCTGCTCGCCTAGTTCCCCGCTGTCGTGATATCCGAGCGTCTCCAGTTCGGTCCGCGAACCGACGCTGTCACCGTCTGCGGGGTCGGCGACGACCGTCGGTGACGACGTGAGCCGGCCCGACTGGGTGTTGACCCGCCAGACCTCGCTTCCCGACGCCGCGTCGACGGCGTACAGCGTGCCTCCTGAGCTCCCGACGTAGACGATCCCGTCCGCGACGGTCGGCGTCGAGTTGAGCGGTTCGGTGGGTTCGGTGAAGGCCCAGGCCCGGTCACCCGTCGCGGCGTCGACGGCGTAGAGCGTTCCCTCCGCACTCCCGACGTAGACGATCCCGTCCGCGACTGTGGGGGACGATTTCGAGTTCGTCTTGGGGTCGTCGAACTGCCACTTCTCGGTTCCGGCGTTGGCGTCGATGGCGTAGAGCGTCGCGCCAGCACCGTAGAGGTAGACAGTTCCGTCGGCGACTGTCGGTGAGGTAGGTGCCTGGTCCAAGCGAGTACTGAAGGACCAGTCTTCGGTTCCCGATCCGGTCTCGATAGCGTACAGGGTCCCACCGTCGTCACAGATGTAGACGCGCCCGTCGGCTACGGTCGGAGACGTGTCGACCTGCGCCGACGGGTCGGCGAACATCCACTCCGTGGTGCCCGTTTCCGCATCGACTGCGTAGACGGTATGATCGCCCGATAGCCCGCCGGTACCGAAGAACACGGTTCCGTCGGCGACCGCCGGTGTCGACTCGATCCACCCGCCCGGTTCGGTGAAGGCCCACCGTCGGGTTCCAGAGGCCGCATCCACTGCGTAGAGGGTTTCATCACCGCATCCGACGTACACTGTCCCACCGATCACGGTTGGTGACGACGAGACGTAATCCGTCGGTTCGGTGAACCGCCACGCTTCGGTTCCCGACACTGCGTCGACCGCGTAGAGCGTCCCGTCCATCCCACCGACGAAAAGCGTCCCATCGAGAACCGTCGGTGACGATTGTATGCCTCCCGACTGCGGCGCGAAGCGCCAGTCCACGTCACCCGACGCTGCATCGACCGCGTAGAGCGTCCCGTCGACCGACGAGTAACCGGTGCTTCCGCCGACGTAGATCGTCGAACCTGTGGCCGCACTCTGGTCGGTCGCGCCAGCAACGCCCGTCGACAGGACGACAGCAGTGCCGCCGAGACTCGTCAACAGTCCACGTCGCGTGAGTTCTGGCCGTCGGTTGGCCATACTCGTTGCTGTTCCCTGAGCAGAATATATGCTGGCCGAGTTTCGGATACTGAAACACCCGACTACCGCGCGCGTCACCGGTCACCCTCGACGGTTTCGACACACTCGAACCCGCCGAATATCCCGAGAGCGGGTTCGGTCCGTGGAATCCGGTGGAGGGTATCGTGTTGCAGTTCGAGATGACCTACTGGACGGTACGGTAGCGGCGGGTGCTACAACTCGATTCGTTCGACGATATTGTCTCCGTCTCCGTGGGCGTTCAGTGCGACGATCCGGAGGCGGTCTTCCAGCCCGGACCCGTTGACCTTGGCTTTCAGGAGGTTGTCGACCTGGTAGACGCCGGCGGCGTTCGTCATCTCGATCTCGATGAGGACGGCGTTGTCTTCGCCGGGGTGGAGCGAGACAGCCTTGATCGCCTGGCTGGAGACCGTGTTGATGCCGCGACCGCCGTGCTCGTAGGGGATGCGCGAGCGCCCCTGTTCCATGTCCAGCGCGTCCGCGACGCGGAGGACGCCCGCCTCCAGCGTCAGTGGGTCTTCCTCGACGTGGTGACAGAGGATCGCGTGCAGGACCTCGCCTTTGAGCCGGACAGCTTCGGCCACGTCGTAGCCGAGATCCGGGAGGATACGGTCGAGCAGGTCCGCTGCGAGGGGGATCGAGTAGTATGGGTGTTCGTCGCGGTGGACGACGTGGCCGATGTCGTGGAGGGTCGCGGCCAGCGCGACGATGACCGGTTCGTCGGCCTCGGCCAGTCCCTGTTCGGCCGCACCGTTGAACTCCACGCCCTCGCCTTTGAGGAGGTCGTAGAGACAGAGTGCCCGGTTGCGGACGATCTCGACGTGTTTCGTGCCGTGATCGTTGTAGCGCTTGCGCGCGACTGGGTTGACGTTCTGGGCTTCGAGATAGGCAGTGATCTCCTCGTCGTCTTCGATGTATTCGAGGGCCTGGCACAGTCGCTCGTCGGGGAAGTTGTGGTCGCCGTCGACGTCGTACACGCGGCCGTCGCCGCTGGTGCCGCTATCGCCGCCGCTGGTGGCGTCACTCATACTCGAACCCTCGCGCGGGACGGAGAAAAAGACTCGGTGGGAACGTCAGGCGTCGGCGGCGGCCGACTCGACCTCGTCGTAGTCGGGTTCGACCCCGGGGTCGTCGCTGACCCACGCGTAAGTCACGTCGCCGTCACCGTTCACGACGAAGACGGCCCGTTTGGCCACGTCGTGGACGCCCAGGTCGGCGAAGTCCATGCCGATACCGTACTGATCGATGATCTCCTTGTCGGCGTCGCTGATGAGGCCGAACTCCAGATCGAGTTTGTCGCGGAACTCGTTCAGGGCGAACGGGGAGTCGACGCTGATCCCGTAGACTGTCGCGCCGACGTCCTCGAAGTCCGCCAGGCGATCCTGGAACGTGTTCATCTCGTGGGAGCAGACGCTCGTGAACGCACCGGGGAAGAAAGCCAGAACGAGGGGTGCGTCGTCGAGGTTCTCCGAGAGTGTGAACTCGGCGATGTCGCCGTTCGCGAGCGGTGCGGTGAAGTCGGGGGCTGCGTCTCCTTCGTCTACCATGACACCCATTCCTTCGGGCGGGGGTGGGATTACTGTTGTGCCATCGACGCGCCGCGAGAACGGTCCTGCGGCCGTTGTCGGGGTCTGGCCCTGAGCAAAAAGCCTATAATTAGCCTCCGGTTATGCTGAGGTACAGATGATCCCATTGTTCATCCCAGGGGCTCCCGGTGGTCCGGAACTGCTGGTGATCCTGCTCATCGCGATCCTGCTGTTCGGTGCGAACAAGATTCCCGAACTCGCCCGATCGTCCGGGCAGGCGATCGGTGAGTTCCAGAAAGGCCGTGAGGAGATCGAAGAGGAACTCGAAGAGATGAAAAACCCGGACGTGAGTTCCGACACCGACACCACGACCGACACGGGCGGTTCGGTCGGCTCCGAGGTCGACTCGGAAGTCGAGTCCACCAGCGAGACCAGTACGGACACCACGAGTAGCTAGAGGAATTCAGACCAATTTTCTGACCCGCAACCCGCCACAGTCCCAACTCTCTCGCCTGTGACGGGTGTGAGTCCGGTTTCTTCGGAAGATCTCGGTCGATCGATCAGGCCTGCGGATCGTTCCCGCACTCGCGACAGGAGAAGGCGAACTGTCCGTCGTCGGTGAGGCGCATTCCGTGGTCGGTCTCTTGTTCGCACTCGGTGCAGTACACCAGCGCGTCGAGTTCGTCCCAGTCGTGGCTGGCCCCGGGTGCGCCGATGGCGAAACCCCGGACAATGTCGTCGGTCTCGTTGCCGCCGGTCTGGTACTCGCCCGGCTCGAAGCGGATACAGCCGTCCTCGGGAACCTCGACCACTTCCTCGGGTGTCTCGAACGTCGCCGTCCCGTCGAGGATGTAGAACAGTTCTTCCTGGTCGTGGTGGCGGTGCATTCCGCCGGAGAAGGATTCGCCGGGCTGGAGTTCGAAGTAGTTGAACGCGAAGTCGGTCGTCCCGACGGCGTCGGAGACGGGTTTGCGGACCGAGTGGACACCCAGCGGGTTGTTCTCGATGCGAACGTCGTCGAGTGCGACTTTCTCCATACCAGGTCCTGCGGTGGCTCCGATATAACCGTTGGGAGCGAAGAGAAATCGTTTTTCACCGGACGGGCGCAATTGAGGGTAGGGCGTGTGGCCTAGTGGACAGGGCGAGAGGTTCCTAACCTCTCGATCCCGGGTTCGAATCCCGGCACGCCCGTGCAGCGACCGACGGGAGCGAACCGGCATGACGGGATTCGAAGTAGACCGAGGTTCTGCGCGAAGCGCAGGTTCTCGGGCGTGGTTCGAATCCCGGCACGCCCGCTACCCACTTTTTCCTGCTCGGGTGGCCTTCGGCCACCGCTCGCAGCAAAAACTTGGGGAAAAAGCGGAACTCGCGCGAGGCGCGAGTTCCGTGAACCGGCGCGCAAAGCGCGCCGGATGCTCTTGGTTCGAATCCCGGCATACCCGTGCAGGGAGCGCGAGCCGTCGGCTCGCTTGACTGAACCGGACCCGGGATTCGAAGTAGACCAGACACGCGCAGCGAAGCGAGCATGTCTGGGCGTGGTTCGAATCCCGGCACGCCCGCTCGACTCACTTCGTTCGTCTCGCGGGGCTCCCCGCACGTGGGCGGGTAAATATCGACACGATTCGAGTGGTATTTAATTCCCTGTCGAAAATGTCCGACCGCAATATGTTCGGGAAATTTGACAGACGTACGTTCCTCGGTCTGACCGCCGGCGCTGCGGCGGGGATCGCGGGGTGTACCTCGAACGACGGAAACGGGACCGATACCGAAACGGGTGATTCTGCCGGCTCTCCCGAGTCGACCACGACGTCTGGCGAGGGCGAGTACATGAACGGCGTGGGAAGTGACGGGTCGGTATCCTTTGCTGCCCCCTCGGACGGTGCGACGCTCGACAGCCCCTACGTCCAGTGGAAGGGGTCGGCAAGCGGCGTCACTATCGAAGAATCGGGGGCCGTCAACGACGGGGCCGGCCACTACCACGTCATGGTGGACACCGAACCTGTCGAACCCGGCGAGACGATTCCGAGTGACGACCAGCACATCCACTACGGGACGGGACAGACAGACGGCGTCCTCGAACTCGAACCGGGCGACCACACGCTCCACCTGCAGGTCGCAGACGGCAAGCACGAGGCGATGGTCCTGACCGACACCGTCGAGGTAACCGTCGAGGACACTGCCAGTCTCGATCTTTCGACCAGCGTCGAGGGTAGCGTCGTCGAGTGGGACGTGACCGCCGAGAACTACACCATCGAACCGTCGAGCGAGGGGATCAACGCCAACTCCGGTCACCTCCACGCCGTGATCGACACGGACCACGTCCCCGTCGGCGACGTGATTCCGAGCGACGCCAATCACGTCCACTACGGCGATGGATCGACCAGCGGATCAATCGATCTGGCCGAGCAACTGGGTGACGCGTACGAACCCGGCGAACACACCATCCACTTCCAGGTGGGGACGGGGACCCACCGAGCGACGATGGTTCACTCACACACCACCGTCACGACGGAGTGAGAAGCGGCTCCGGTCTCGGACGGGCGATTTAGCATCCTCGGTTTACACGTGGGAAATAATACCAGTCCGTATCTTCCGACTTTCGGAAACCAGGAACAAACTTTTTGTTGGATTATTCTCGACATAGGAATGCAGTATGGCACAAGCGGAACGGTCCGGTTCCAGGGAGGAGAACCGGGACAGAGAGGAGGCAGATCGCGAGTCCGAGATGCCGACACCGGGCGGACTCCGCGGTCTGGTCTGACCGGGTACAGACCGTCCTACCGGGGGACGAACCACGTGGAGCGAACCATTCTTTCCATCTCGTCGCCGCTCACTCCTGCCCACCGGAGACACCAGGAGCGAGACTCACGGTCGCGCCGTCTGTCAGCGTCGTCGCCGCACCGGCTCCGTTACGGACGTTCTCCTCGTCCACGAGGACGTTGACGTGCGGTCTGAGGTCGCCGTCTCCGTCGAAGATCAACGGGCCGAGACTCTCGTGGTCGTCGGCGAGTGCCGAGAGCGCCTCGCCGACCGTCGTGCCCGAATCGAACTCGCGTTCGAGCCGTTTCTCTCCGATACTGTCCCGAATCGTCGCGTACGTGACGAACTCGACGTGCATAGCTGTGCTCCGACCGCGACCCCGTTAAGCCCGGCGGCGGACGAACGCTGTTAGCCATTTCTCGGCTAACGTTACTGCTGGAAGGAAAATAACTATGAATGATGGGTGAGTGGAAACCACCATGTCACTGGAACGCGCACCAGCCGATCGGTTCGAGGATCTGCCGGGCTACGACTACGAGGCCAATTACGTCGGGGTTGGCGGCCCCGAAATGGCCTACGTCGACGTGGAGGGTGACGGCGACGAGACGTTCCTCTGTCTGCACGGGGAACCGACGTGGTCGTACCTATACCGGAAGATGATTCCGACGCTCTCGGAGGTCGGTCGCGTCGTCGCGCCGGACCTGATCGGCTTCGGCCGTTCCGACAAGTGGCCCGAGCAAGACGACTATACCTACAGTGCGATGTACGACACGGTCGAGCGGTTCGTCGAGGCACTAGACCTCCGGAACGTTACGCTGATCTGTCAGGACTGGGGTGGCCTGCTCGGGTTGCCCGTCGCGGCGAACAACCCCGATCGGTTCGCGCGCCTCGTGCCGATGAACACCGGGCTCATGGACGGCAGCCAGTCGATGCCGGACGTCTGGCACGATTTCAAGGACATGGCCGCCGAGGACCCCGACTTCGACGTGGGCCAACTGGTCGAGGGCGGCTGTCTCTCGGACGTCCCGGACGACGTGGTTGAGGCCTACCGCGCGCCCTTCCCGGACGAGGATCACATGGCGGGTGCGCGCATCCTGCCGAGTCGGGTGCCCATCGACCCAGAGATGGACGGGGCCGAGACCATGCGTGAGGCGAAAGAGACGTTCGAGAACTGGGAGAAACCGGTGTTCGTCCTCTTTTCGGACTCGGACCCGATCACGCACGGCTCGCGTGACTACCTGCGTGACCTGTTCCCGACCGCGAGCGAACAGCCCGACATCTGGATCGAAGGCGGTGCCCACTTCCTGCAGGAAGACGAGGGAGAGGAGATTGCAGAAGAGATCGTCGAGTTCGTCGAACGAACCTAGCGGACGACGACCGCACCGCGGCCGTTGTAGGGTCTGTCGGTCCGACAGAAGTAGCGGTACACACCTGGTTCGTCCATGGTCACGTCGTAAGAGTAACTCGCGTCCGGCGTGGTTTTACTGGCCCCGAAGTCTCCGTCTTCCCACACGACGTCGTGTGAGCCGCCGCGCCCGTTCCACTCGAACACGACTTCGGTCCCTGGATCGACGAGGATCGCGACCGGATCGAACGAGCGGTTCTGTCCGTCGTGGGACGCGCCGACAGTCACGCTGACCGAACTCTGGCCGGTTTTGTCCGCCAGACGGCCGTCGTACTCGCCGTACTCGCTGAGCCACTCGTCGACCTTCGGCGAACCGCTGAGCGACTGCTGATCCTCGACGACGATCGCGCCGCGCATCCCGAGCGCGCCGCCGTGGTTTGCACACTTGTAGAGGTAGACACCAGGTTCAGTCAGCGTCACGGTGTAGGTTTTCCCGGACGACTCGACGGGTCGTCCGCTCTTGAACAGGCCGTTGCGTTCCTTGACGTTGTGCGCGTTCTCGGGGTCCTCCCAGTCCCACTGGATCTTTGTGCCCGTCGTGACCCTGATCGCCGGCTTGCCGAACGCGAAGGTACTGCCCGATCCGTCGTCGACGCCGACGCCGATCGTCACGTCTGTCCTCCGGATCTTGTCGTTGATCTTGCCGTCGTAATTTTTCGTGTTCGAGAGCCAGTCGTCGACGGCCCCTTTCGGGTCCTGTACCTCGGCCGGCTCGTCCGGTTCCGCCGACTCCTCTTCGTCCGGTTCCTCTGGAGTCTCCACGTCCGCGTCCGTCTCTTCGGGCGTGGCAGTCGGCGTTCCCGTTGTAGTCCCGTCCTGCTCGTCGTCACCGCTTGCGTCGTCGCCCGCCCCGCTGTCTGAACAACCCGCGACACCCGCCGCTGTCGCCACCACTGCAGTCCGGAGAAACGCTCGACGCTTCGATTGCCAGGTCATGCGGAAAACCTCTGTGCCCACAAATATAAATCACTTGACCTTCCTTCAGTTCCCGACACGTCGTTTTTGTGCTTTCCGACCGACGGTCGTGTAAATGCTCGCGTGTCTTTCAGGGGCGGACTGTCGATGACGGTACTGGTACTTGGCGATCAGTTGACGCGAACCGTCGGCCCCCTTACGGATCACGACGGTCGCGTTCTCATGATCGAAGCCCGTGCGTTCGCTCGCCGTCACCCATACCACCCGCACAAACTCGGGCTGGTGTTCGCGGCGATGCGCCGGTTTCGCGACCGCCTCCGTGGTGCCGGCCACGCCGTCGCGTACCGCCAGTGTGAGACGTTCGCCGAGGGACTGGGGGCACACTTCGAGGCTCACCCGGACGACGAACTCACCGTCGTCCGCCCGGCGAGCCACGGCGGGGCCGATCGGTTGCGGGAACTGGTCGCCGACGCCGGGGGCTCGCTCACGGTCGTCGAGGACGAACGGTTCCTCTGTTCGCCAGCCGGATTCGACGAGTGGGCCGGCGACCGCGACAGCCTCACTCACGAGTCGTTCTACCGACGGATGCGGCGTGAGACGGGTTACCTGATGGACGGCGACCAGCCGGTCGGCGGCGAGTGGAACTACGACGAGCAGAACCGCGAGACGCCGCCCGACGACTACGAACCGCCCGCCCCGCCGACCTTCGAGTACGACGACGGGACCCGCGAGGTGATCGAGTGGGCCGAGTCGGAGTTCACGGGTGGGTACGACGAGCCACCCTACGGCGGCGACTGGGCCGACCCCGACGAGTTCCGCTGGCCCGTGACCCGCGAGCAGGCCCTGCGCGCGCTCGACCGATTCGCCGAGAGTCGCCTCCCAGAGTTCGGCCCCTATCAGGACGCCATGCGGGAAGACGAGTGGGCGATGAACCACAGCCTCCTGTCGGCCCCGCTCAACCTCGGATTGTTGACCCCCGCCGAGGTGGTCGAACGCGTCCTCGACGCGTATCGCGAGCGGGACCTGCCACTCAACAGCGTCGAGGGGTTCGTCCGGCAAGTGATCGGCTGGCGGGAGTTCCTCCGACACGTCTACCGCCGGGAGATGCCCGAGCTGGCGACGGCCAACCAGCTCGACCAGCAGGAATCCTTACCGGAGTTCTACTGGACCGGCGAGACCGACATGGCCTGCCTCTCGGACGTGATCGACGGGGTGCGCCGCCGGGGCTACTCCCACCACATCGAGCGGCTGATGATCCTCTCGAACTTCGCGCTGATCTACGGCGTCGAACCCGCCGAGCTGAACCGCTGGTTCCACGCCGGCTACGTCGACGCCTACCACTGGGTCACCACGCCCAACGTCGTCGAGATGGGATCGTTCGGCGCGGGTGTGTTCGCCACCAAACCCTACGCGTCCTCGGCCAACTACGTCGATAAGATGAGCGACTACTGCTCGGGCTGTCCCTACTACAAGACCAAGACCACCGGTGAGGGCGCCTGTCCGTTCAACGCCTTCTACTGGGACTTTCTGGACCGAAACGAGGACGAACTCCGGTCGAACCACCGGATGGGGCTGGTGTACAGCCACCTCGACGACAAGGGCGACGACGAGATGGAGGCGATCCGTGAGCGCGCGGCAAAACTGCGCGAACGGGCCGAGCGCGGCGACCTCTGATCAGCGGAACCGGCCGAACAGCCGGTAGTCCTCCTCGGGCGTGTAGGATCGGAAGGCGAGGCTGTTGGCCAGCACGGAGACGCTGGAAAACGCCATCGCACCCGCCGCGAGCACGGGTTGCAGCAGGCCCAGCGAGGCCAGCGGAATCATCGCCGTATTGTACCCCAGCGCCCAGAACAGGTTCTGCTTGATCTTGGCCAGCGTCCCCTCGGAGACTCGGATGGCCTTCAGCACGTCCTCCGGATCGGAGCGCATCAGCGTCACGTCCGCGGCCTCGATGGCCACGTCCGTTCCACTCCCGATGGCACAGCCGACGAACGCCGCCGCCAGCGCGGGCGCGTCGTTGACGCCGTCCCCGACCATCATCGCCCGCTCGCCGTCGGCCTGGATCGCCTCGATGGCGTCCGCCTTGTCCTCGGGCAGGACCTCCGCCCGGACGTTCCCGGGGTCGATCCCGACCTGCTCGGCGACTGCCTCGGCCGTCCGCTCGTTGTCTCCGGTGATCATGTGGACGGACAAGTCGCGCTCGCGGAGCGCGCTCACGGCCGCTTTCGCGGACTCTTTGACCGTGTCGGCGGTGGCGACGACGCCGACCAGTTCGCCGTCGACCGCCACCAGCATCGCGGTCTTGCCCTCGCTCTCCAGGCGCTCCATCGTCTCCGTCGCCGGTGACGGATCCACGCCGTTCGACTCCAGCAGTCGCCGGTTGCCCACGAGCACCTCGCCGTGCTCCGTCGTCGCCTGCACGCCCTGTCCGGGGACGTTCTCGAACGTCTCGGCTTCGGCCGGATCGAGGTCCCGCCCGCGGGCACCGGCGACGATGGCCTCGGCCAGCGGGTGTTCGCTCCCTCGCTCGGCACTGGCCGCGGCATCGAGGACGAAGGACTCGTCGGTTTCGGGACGCAATTCGCCGCCATCTGCGGCCGTGCCGCCGTCGGTAGCCGGTCTGACGACTTCGACGTCGGTCAACTGCATCTCGCCGGTGGTCAGCGTCCCGGTCTTGTCGAAGACGACGGTGTCGGTGTCCCGAACCCGTTCCAGCACGTCACCGCCCTTGAACAGGACGCCGTTTTGCGCGCCGATGGAGGTCCCGACCATCGTCGCTGCCGGCGTGGCCAGCCCCAGCGCACAGGGACAGGCGATCAACACCGCGCTGGCGAAGACGATGACCGAGAACTCGAACAGCGAGATGGCACCGCCGGCCGCCGCGGGACCGCCGGCGACCAGTCCCCACAGCGGGAGGGCACCGACGAAGCCGGCCAGCGCCTCGGGGAACAGGTACCAGACGCTCGCCCAGAAAAGCGCGTTTACGATGACCGCGGGGACGAAGTACGCGCTGATCCGGTCGGCGACGTTCTGGATCTCCGGCTGGCGGCTCTGGGCGTCCTTGACCATCGAGACGATCTGCTGGATCGCCGTCTCCGACCCGACCTTCGTCGCCTCTACCACGAGCACGCCGTTCTGGTTGACCGTCGAGCCGACCACCTCGTCGCCCTCACTCTTCTCGACGGGGACGGACTCGCCGGTCACCATCGACTCGTCGACCGCGCTGGAGCCGTCAACGACCGTCCCGTCCGTGGGAACCTTCTCGCCCGGCCGGACCTTCATCCGGTCGCCGACTTCGATGTCCTCGACGGCGACTTCCCGTTCGTTCCCGTCCTCGTCGACCAGTGTGGCCGTGTCGGCCTGCATCTCCAGCAGTTGTCGGATCGCCTCGCCGGCCTGTCCCTTCGAGCGGGCTTCGAGGTAGTTCCCCAGGGTGATGAACACGAGGATGAGCGCCGCCGTGTCGAAGTACAGCCCCTCGGAGGCGAGCAAGCCGAGCAGGACGACCACCGAGTAGACGTAGGCCGTCGAGGACCCGAGCGCGATCAGCACGTCCATGTTGGCCGTGCGGTTCTTGACCAGCGCCGTGTAGCTGTTCTCGTAGAACTCCCGCCCGAGGACGATCTGGACGGGCGTCGCGAGCAGGAAGGCGACCCAGCCCATCTCGACCCCGAAGATCGTCTCGGGCATCACCGCAGGTGCCAGCAACTCCACGGCCATCATCGCGACCAGTGGGAGCGACAGCGCCGCCCCGAACAGGACGAGTCGCTTCTGGCGGTCGATCTCCGCCTGCCGAGCGGCGTCCTGGCGATCCTGCGAGGACTCGCTCGCCGCCCCGCCATCGTCACCGCCCTCGTCGTCCCGGACCGGGCTGTAGCCCGCGTCCTCGATGGCGTCGTACAGCGCCGAGCGGTCCGTCTCGGCGGGGTTGTACGTCACGCTCGCCTCGTCCGTTGCGTAGTTGACCTCTGCCTCGATCACCCCGGGTTGGTCTTCGAGAGCCTGCTCGTTGGTCTCGGCGCAGTTCGCACAGGACATATCGGTGATCGGGATGGTGATCGACTCCCGGACGACGCCGTAGCCGGCGTCCTCGACCGCCGCGTAGATCTCCGCCAGCGAGGTCTCGTCGGGGTCGTAGGTCACGCTCCCCCCGTCGGTGGCGAAGTTCGCGTCGACCGCCGAGACGCCGTCGAGGGACGCGAGCGAGTCCTCTATCGTGCCCGCGCAGTTGGCACAGCTCATTCCCGTCAGCTCCAACCGCGTATGGCGCTCGGTCATCTTACCATACAGTAGGGCCCCCTCGTTCAAGCGGTTTGTCCTTGTTTTTCTGCCGACCCGTCGCCACCGGTACTTTCCTATCGAAAGCCGAACGGTAGTGTTCAGATTAGCTGATTCCATGCGAAGGCGAATGATTGGAGCCAGTCGTCAGCTGTGTCTCGCTGGGTGTTGCTGAAACAGTTTGAGAACGAAGAAGTACGTCGTTTTACCTCACGAAAGACACGTTCGACACTGTTCCGATTTCCGTGGCGTTCGTATCTGAAATCGAGGCCGTGTCGTTGGCAGGCGTCTTTCAGCGGTGCTGCACCATCGA
>NZ_FOCX01000068.1 GCF_900110215.1 Halorientalis persicus
CCGTCGTCGGCTCCGGCTCGTCCGTCGTCGGCTCCGGCTCGTCCGTCGTCGGCTCGTCCGGCGTGGTCGGTTCCTCGAGCTGCTCGCCAGTCACCTGGAAGCTGCGGATGTCCGTGTTGCCACCGACACTCGCTTCGACCGTGTAGTTGCCCGGTTCGACACCTTCAACCGGGATCTCGACACTCCACTGGCCGTCCGTGCCCCACACATCCGTCGACTCGATGTCGAATCCGCTGGAGGAGGGGCCGTCGATGACTTCCACCGTGACGGTGTTGTCGTCGGGCTGGCGGTTGGTCACACCCGAGACCATCATCGTGTCGTTGGTCTCGACCGTGAACTGCTGACCGGCTTCGCCGGTCACCGAGTCCACGCTCACACGGCCGTCCGTGTAGCGGAACTGGAAGACCTCTGAGATGTCGTCGCTGCCAGTGTCCTCGGTGGTCTCACTGGCAACCTGGTCGATGACCTGCTGCTGGGTGTTCGATCCCGTGTTGAGTGCCGTCCAGAAGTCAGGGAAGCTATCGTAGCCGTCAAGCTGGCCGTCACCAGCTTCGCCGTCACGACCGGAGGAGAACACCGACATGACGACGTTGCCCTGGCTCAGTTCGGTATCGATCCCGAGCTGGGGGCCAAGGTTATCGCCAACGTCAACGTTCTCGGACTCGAACTCGTCGCTCGAGTCGACGTTGATCGTCGTGCGGTCGTAGGTACCCCGCGGGCCGTAGAAGCTGACGCTCACTTCGTCCTGGCCGGGCGCGGTCCCGTTGATCTTCAGGTCGTCGTCCACGGCGACCTGGCCGTTGACGATACTGACGTAGTCAACAGTCAGCGCCGTGTCAGTCACACGGATGCTGGACTGCATCCCAACAGCCTCGCTGATCGCAGAGGTGTTCTGGTCGGCGCGGTAGTTCGTCGACAGGGCCGAGTCGTCGGCGTCAACCGCCGCAAGGCGGTAGGACCCGGGGATGCTAAGCGTGTCGTTTGCAACGTCGCCCTCGCTGGGGTTGCTGAGGACCACGTCGTCTTCCTCGAAGGTGTCATCACCATCAACGCTGATGGTCATGAGGTACTCGAAGTCACCTTCGTCGCGGGCGTACAGCGCAACGTTGTCGACACCGGCCGTGGTGGTCCCGTTGACCGTCGTTTCCGAGCCGACAACGTACGATCCCTGCGGGTTCTCCAGCATGACGCCACCTTCCGTGACCGTGAAGTCATCGTCGTCGACGGAACTGCCGATGTCTTCGGTCAGGTCGTTGATGGCTTCCAGTTCGGTCTGGGTGCTGGCTTCGCCAGGTCCGTACACGTCGACGGTAACGTCAGTCTCGTCGAGGTAGGACGTGTCGATGCTGCCAACCGCGACACCATCGTCGATTTCGACGAGGGCGAGCGCGTCGCCGTCGTCGGTGCTGGTCGTCGCGATCGTGTCACCGGCGTTCCGGAAGACACTGCCCGGGACGCTGTCGACATCGTCAGCGTCGATCGAGACGACGTGCGTGTCGCCTTCTGCTGCGTTGTCGACCTCGAACTTGACGTTCTCACCGCGGGTAACCTCGTCGGACTGCACTTCGATGCTGGCGTCTTCACCCGTCGTAACGTCGAACGTCACGCTCTGGGACGCATCACCGAAGTCCAGGTCCTCGTCACCTTCGACGGTGACGGTGTATTCTTCGTTGTCGAGGACACCCTCTGCGAGGGCCAGAGTCACTTCACCGTTGGTGCTGATAACCGGTTCCTGACCTGGGTTCACGAGGACTTCGTCCGTGACTTCGAGGCCACCCGAGTCCTCAATTTCGACGTTGAGGGGTTCGGCCTGCTCGAAGTTGTATTCCGCGTCGATCGTCAGTTGGGTAGAGCCGTCAACGTTGACAGCTCCACCAGCGATGTCGTCGCCGTTCTGGTTGGTAACTTCCAGATTCTGAATCCGGGGCGTTTCAACTGTGAATGAGTTGCCGCTGCCGTCGTCGTAAGACCCAACCGGTTGGTCCGTCGGGACCGGCACCGAGAGGGTTTCACCTTCGTTCGCACCAGCAGTGCGCTCAAAGGAACTCGGGCTGAGGTCGCCGGAAGTCAGGGTGAGATCTTCCTCGCCCTGGAAGATTGTCGAGCCGGAAACAACCGTACTACCGTCCTGACCACTGGAAGCGATGTCGTATCCGCTACCGCGGTCACCGACGTCACCAACGTTAGTGACTTCAAAGTCCAGCTCTGTGGGCTGGACGGTGAGCTGGTTGTCGCTAGTGTCGTCAACGATGAGCGACACGGTGCCTGTGACAGGGGCGTTCGACGCGGCCACCGGTGGGTGGTTCACGGTGAACGTTGCATCGAACGCAACATCGCCTTCGCTGTTGTCGCCACCCGAGATCGACTCGGGTACACTGATTTCTAGGGTCTTACCGTTATTCGTAACGGTCGCTGAGGCGGCAGAGTCAGCGAGATCGGTACCTGCCACGGTCAGCGAGTCCAGAGACACGAACGTGCTGTCCGGGCTGGTGGGCAGTTCCACGCTGACCGTGTCGGTAGTCTCATCGCCGCCAAGGTCAGTGATCGTAAACTCTACTTCGTGCTGTTCATTCTGATTTTCGCCAACACTATCCGGTGTCAAAGCCGAATCGACCGTAGCGCCGGCGTTAGCCGCTGCAGCCGTTCCTGCGAACGCGATGGACCCAGCGAAGACGCTGAAGACCATCAGCGCAGTCAGGAACAGACTGCGAATCTTCGTTTTTGTGTTTGTCATATGTTGTGTTGTGTTGCGTTTCGGGCGGTGTCACCGACTTTCTGCCCCGAGTCCACGATTGGACACGAGTTCTATACTCGTTGGTGTCACCGGTGGGTAGGGGTACGGACAGAACAAAACGTGGGTCTGGTAAATACTTTGTGTGTTAGACGGGCGTGTGACGCCGTCTCGACCGGATTTCTAGTCGCGCGCACGCTGTAAAATAGTAGCGCCGGGCCACTCACGAGAGGGCAGGATGGGCCCGTGTCGTCAGGAGGGGGCTTCCATCCCCCATTCGTCCTGGAAGAATTCGAGATCGTATTTTGCACGATTGGCGCGGCCAACCAGTTCGCGGAAGGTTTCGATATCCTGCATCAGTGAGAGGAACGAGGCCTTCGACTGGTGATCGCCAGCCTCCAGTCGTGGGATGATCGTCTCACAGAGTAACTCAGCTGCCTCGTCGCGCACAACCAAGTAGGGCTGCAACAGCCGCAAAAACGTCTGCATACTCTGCCGACGACTGATGACAAACTGATAGGAGTCATACGTTGTATCCCGATCCGTGTCGACGCGATAGACGATATCGTGTTCATCAGCGAAGGTAGTGAGAATCTCCAGACTCTCAGCTGCAGGGAGTTTAATTCGGCACTTCAATCGCACGCCAAAGCCAATCTTGATTTCGGATCGTTTTGCGATCGTGACGGCGACTGCTGCGCGATTATCGACGAGGCCGGCAATATATGGGCGGCGCCAATCCGAGCACTCGGGCATCGTATTACCAATTAGCATAGATAGTGGGTTAAGTGTTAGAGGGGAGCCAGCGCGAGCCACTGCCCAATCGGCACCAGGTCCAGCAGGAACGACAGAACCATCCCGCCCAGTTCCAGCAGCCGAGCCACATCAAAGCCCTCGATTACGCCCAGGGCAATCCCGGCCGCGAGCAGGACCAGCATGGCGAGCCCGACCTTCGCGTACATCCCGACCTTTGTCAGGAGTTCGATGGCTTCCCAGCCGTGATAGGCCGTGAACAACAGCACCAGTGCGAGCCCGCCAATGGGCACCCACGGCGCGATGAGTTCGGTCAGCGCCATCAGTTCTGGTCGTCACCTCCAGACCCGCCGACGACGATCTCGGTAACCTGCCCGCGCCGCCAGCCCTCCACGGCCCGATAGAGGATATACATCCCGAAGGCGGCCACCAGCGGCAGCGTCCGCGCCAAGGCGTTGGACCCGAGCAGTTGCTCAACGGCCTCGGGAACGAGGATTTGCGTCGACGCGATGGCGACGATCGCCGAGGCCGCGCCATAGATCTTCCAGTCGAAGTACCCGAAGTACCGCAGCAACAGGTAGCCGAGTAGTTCGATGCCGAACACCGCACCCACGAACAGCGCCGGCCGGGGCAGCGCCAGCACGTTGAACCGCAACGCCGCGACGATCCCGATGATCGAGAGCCCAATCAACACGACCTCCGTCGATACGAACGAGGCGATATCGCCGAGCCAGCCTTTCCGGGGCCGTCGCCGGCGCTTGGCCGCCCAGTAGGCCCCGAGCAGCACCGTCAGCGCGATGATCGCGACCAGCAGCGCCCCGAGGGGATTGGC
Source organism: Halorientalis persicus (assembly GCF_900110215.1). Classification (GTDB taxonomy): domain Archaea; phylum Halobacteriota; class Halobacteria; order Halobacteriales; family Haloarculaceae; genus Halorientalis; species Halorientalis persica. The sequence goes on from NZ_FOCX01000068.1 coordinate 4,314, forward strand.
CTGGGCCTGTGCGACCGCGACCGCCGGCGCATTCCCGAGTGTCAGCGGCCCGCCAGTGTCGTCATCGGGGCCGCCGACCTCGCCTTCGTCGACGAGGAACTGCAGCGTCTCGTCGGAGTCGTCATCCGACAGCGTCAGCGGGCTCTGGGCCGTCCCAGAGTCCCGGACGATGCCGTTGGATTGGCTGTAGAGGATGTAGTCCGTGCCATCAGCCGCGCCGGTGAACGTGAAGTCCACGTCGTCGCCCTGTGTCTGGCCGGGCTGAACGACGAACTTCGGTTCCGTCGCCGACGGCTGGCCCACCGAGATCACCACGTCGCCGGTCTCCGGTGCGGCCTCGACGGGGATCGTCGCGATGCGGGTCTGGCCGCCCTCGAGAGCGTTCGGCAGTCGAAGCCGGCGCTCCCCGTCGGCAGTCACGCGCATCTCGTCAGTGGGGCCACTCCAGCTCTCATTGTACGCGTAGGCGATCAGGTTGTCCTCTCGCTGCGGGAGCTGGATGTACGAGTCCTCACTCCACTCGTCGATGGCGATCTGCGTGTCGAGTTTGCGCCCCTGCTCGGTCGCCTCCTGGACGTGGATCGAGCCGTTGTTGACCCGGACGCGGGAGGCGTTCACCCGGACGCCGACTTCGGTGTTCTTGTTGATCGAGCCGAGTTGGACGGTCAGTCGCGACCCATCGAGCGCGTAGTCCGAGGACTGGAGTTCGGTCCAGTCGTTGGAGCCAACGCGTTTCTCGACATCCCGGATCGACAGGACCGTGTCCTTGAATGGAATCGTCAGCGACGCACTCGTTTGATCCGAGAGCCAGGTCCGCGAGACGTTGTAGCGTTCCGTCCAGCGCTGGGCCGTGTACTGGACGGTCTGGTTGTCGACGCTCTCGTGTTGGTAGTCGAGATCGACCTCGGACTGTGGGGCGTCGGCCGACAGTGTCCCGTCCCCGAGTGAGACGTTAATGCGGTTGGTGCCGCTGTTGATCCACGACGGGTCGGTGTCGAGTTGGACTGTCTCGCCGTCGGTGAGTTGGCCGAGTTCGCTGGTCTCGTGGCCGTTCACTTCGACGGTGGGGTTTTCGGTTTGCGTGACCTCACAATACTGGGCCTCGACAGCGACCTCGGTCGCGTTGTTGGTCGCCACACCCAATTGTGATGTCGATCGCGTCAACCCGGGCGCATCGAAGGTCTGGATAGAGCCTGGCGAGAGTGTGCCGACGTGGTTGATCTCGTAGGAGCCATCTTCGTCGACGTCGACAGATGCGTCTTCTGTGTGGGAGACCTCCGCCCAAGAGACGTTGGCAGAGAAGCCACCGCCTGCCGTAGTTGCGCCCCACGAGAGGTTGTTGCTGCCGAGGTTGAGGGTGATCGGGTCGGTGGCTGACTCGCCCTCGCGAAGGGTTCCCAAGTAACTGGCAGCAGTGTTGCCGTCGATGGAAACCGAGGGGTCCTCGAGGGCCTTGATTTCGGTCCAGTCGAGTGTCCAATCAACGGGTCCCGCTGTTGGGGATGTCGTGGCTGTGTGTGGTCCGGTGGCGAGTGATGGAGTCTCGATTGTTGCGGTTTCACCGGACCGTAGAATGCCAGAGTAGCTGGCGTCTGCTGATCCGTCATTATCAAGATCGACTGCCGGGTCCTCGGTTGCCGTCCGGTCATCCTTATCAAGCGTTAAATCGACCGGTCCGCCTGGAATTCCGGATATATCCAACGACTGTGATATTCCCATGTCCAGTGGCGCAGCCACTGTGTCGCCATACCCCGAAAAGTCGAGAGTTTGAGACGCCGAGCCCGAAGATATGGTTACATCTATCGGTCCTGATGTAACATCAACGACTGGGAGTCGGTCTACTGCCCCACTCTTGTCAGACCATTCAAGATTACCGTCAGTATCGTCAGCGGCGGGAGTAGTAGGGTTACTCTAAACAATATCAACAATTGAGCGCATGACGGTGAGCCAAATACTTTTTACCCCTCTCAACTCACGATAATGCACAATGGCAGACGACGATAGCCCGATTGAAATAACCTTCTCGAAGAAAGTCGATCTCGACGGGCGGATGGTCGTCCCGAAGGAGCACAGAGAGGCCCTCAGCATTGATGGGCGGGAGGCCCTCGTTGAATTTACCGCGAAGAAAGTCACCTACCTAGACGACAAAGACGGAGGTGACGGCTCACAGTAGCCACTCAGAATGTTCGTGTTAGCCCCAAGAGGGGCTGACACGGGCCACGCACGATTCAGCGCATCTAATTGTGAACAGGTTGGCTGCGCTGGATCGTTCCAGTGTGTGGACCGTGTTTGTTCCTTCTCGTCCAAGCATATTAGTTTGTCTGCATCGGTAGAGGCTATCCTATTCTGGGTTTGTATGCCGTGATAGTCGATAATTTCGACGTTGACGGCGGAGGTGGCCGATGAATTTCGACCACACCTCACAGAAACGACTCGATGGCATCCACGTCGACGCCAGTGAGCTCCCCCCGTCTGCTGTCTTACAGTCCACCTTGACGAGCGATGTGCTCCAGGACACTCTCACCGACGCTGTCCGTGACATGCTCGCTGGGACGAAAAAATCCGAGCGGACATTGACACTCCGTGAGCAAGGGTTGACGGCCCGAGACGGGCGATACGCGCCGCTCGTCGGTTGCTTGGATGTACGAGAAGAGGACGCTCTTCCCCACCAGATACCGCCAGAACCGGTCGCCCACAAGAACACCCTTCGATACACTGTGGCACTCGGACGCGGGGAGTCAGCGCCCGTCTGGAGTGACTATCCGACGCTCAAGGAGGCTCTGGAGTCCGACCTCGTCGACGACCCACTCGCCGTGCTTGCCGCTGCCGGTGTAACGCCCACAATCGCGGCTCGGATTGACAAAGACGACTTCGCAGAGCGACCCCGTCGGCAGCGAGAGAATACACTTCAGTTGCTCGCGACATTCGCCACCCAGTGTGATGTCCACCTTGTCTGCACGTGGCTCAGGGCCCGCTGGTTGGCCGACAATCTCCGCTCTGACCCGCCGCTGAACTTTGATAGCTGTTTGGATACTGGACGTGATGGGCCCCATCCAGCTGAAGAAGTGGCTTCCGACGCTCTCAGGACGCTTAACCCCGAGTGTGGATCCGTCCAAGTCCTGCGCGAATTGGTCGACGAACCTACACAGACGGTCCCACAGTCATCATTGCCCGACTTGGTTCGTCGTGATGCGTCGACGGTCAGCCAGCATCTCAACAAGCACGAAGGGCTTGATCTGGTTGATCGCTACTCTGTCGGTGCTGGTGACCATGTTTTACTCTGTGAGGCCGGGTCGGTCCTGTTAGACCGTCTTGACGCCGAAAACGGCCGGCAGGCCAAAGCTAACTGCTTGTTTGATACAACCAGACACTCCAACAAGAGGCCGTCTAAACCCCCAAGCCAAAGGGGTGAAGGGGGACCGCCAAGACAGCAACCGCTGACAGCGGCTGCCGATAACACCACCACGGTAGCCCGACTCGCCAGCCGATCCAACCACCGGGCGGCGGTAGTGTTCAGATTAGCTGATTCCATGCGAAGGCGAATGATTGGAGCCAGTCGTCAGCTGTGTCTCGCTGGGTGTTGCTGAAACAGTTTGAGA
>NZ_FOCX01000096.1 GCF_900110215.1 Halorientalis persicus
ACCGTCGACACCGACACCGAGCGAATGAACTACACCATGACGATGCAGTTCTCGAACGTCAGCCTGAACGATGACCTGTCGGACTCGCGATTCACCATCGACATCCCGGCAAACGCCAGTGAACCCGGGCCGCAGCATCACGAACGACACACGTTCGATTCACTCTCGGATGTCCGTTCGGAAGCCGAAATGTCGGTGCCCTCACCCGAGGTTCCCGACGGATACGAGTTCGAGTCAGCCTACCTCTCCGAGGGCGACGACTACTCGGTGGTGCGCCTTCGTTACACGAACGGGTCAGACGGCGACGTGAGCCTCTCAAAGCGATCTGATACCGGTTACAACTACAGCGACAACGACGTGTTCGAGGCCGTCGACATCGGCAACCGGACTGGCTGGTACAACGAGTTCGACGGCAACTCGATCCTCATCTGGGAGTCTGCCAACCACACCTACACCCTCTACGGCGACATCTCGAAATCGGAGACGATCGAGATAGCCGAGCCCATCCAGGGTGAATAAAGCGCCTGTTTCAGACCCTGCAATACTGCGACCCGGTTGATACACCCACACCCCCTACCCAGACATACCCGCCCGGGTCAGAGGCGGGACACCCAGTATCTGACCACGGTTCAGAGCCGTCTCCGCTAGTCACCCGCTACTTCCAAACCCCACCCCTCTTTTTTGCCCCTTTTGTCGGACCGCTCCGACCGTGTTAAGTTAGGAGTGAGGCGGTCGTTGGTTCGGATGCCTATGGCCGAATTAGACCGCCTCAGCGATTCTGCCGAGTGGATCGACTTGGAGTTTGTGGAGCGAGAGCGGACACCCGAGCAAATCGTTGAAGTGGGTATTCAGCTCCATCTTGCTGGACTATCACTCTCGAATACCAAACAGTATCTTGAGGAGTTGGGTGTCGAGCGAAGTCGCACTGCTATTCATAACTGGGTTCAGAAGGCCGATTTACAGCCACCCAGTGACGGAGCTCCGAATCAGATTGCGGTCGACGAGACTGTGATTCAAATCAACGACGAACGACACTGGCTGTACGCCGTCCTCAGAACGCCATAGGCGTTCTGATGGGCTGCACGAGAGCCTCGCTCTCGTGAACACCGTCGATCCCGAGACCAATTCGTTCCTTCATGTGCGGCTGTTTCAGACCAGAACCACGCAACTCACCGTGCTGTTTCTCCGTGAACTCCGCAAGAAACAGCAGGTCGAGCAGGCAACCTTCCTCGTGGATAAAGCGCACCATCTCAAAGCCGCGCTGGAGCGAATCGGGCTCCGATTTCAGACAACGCGGCACGGAAATCGGAATGCTATCGAACGTGTCTTTCGTGAGGTAAAACGACGAACGTCTTCGTTCTCAAACACGTTCAGCAACGTGGAGCCACCGACGGCAGAATCGTGGCTCCAAGCCTTCGCCGTCTGGTGGAATCAATGCCAAAGTTACCACGATGATCCGGCGGGCCGATATCCGTGGTTTCCTCCCCAGTTGTCGGTTTCATCCCACCCGTGAACAGGTGGGCTTTCGCCTCGCTACCGCTGTAACGACAACAATCGCTCGTAGTTTGACGAGTATAGTTCACATTAACAAAAAGTAACTGCTTGTAATTACGAATTCTGTTTCGGGTTACCTAGAGTTTTTACCCTGCAGTCACAACCCGATCATATGAGTTCAGATCAAGACCATCTCAAAGAGACCGACACCGAGGCTCGCTTCGAGTTCAAGAAGGAGGAGAAATCCGCCTTCAAATCCGAGAAGGGCCTCACCGAAGAGACCATCCGGGTCATCAGCGAGGACAAGGACGAGCCCGAGTGGATGCTCGAACGGCGTCTTCGCGCCCTGAAGCAGTTTCAGGAGATGCCGATGCCGACCGATTGGCCCGGCGCGCCGGACCTGAGCGAGATCGACTTCGACGAGATCGTCCCGTACATCCGCCCGGACATCGAGACACGCGGCGGCGCCGAAAACTGGGAGGACCTCCCCGAGGAAATCCAGGACACGTTCGACAAACTGGGCATTCCCGAGGCGGAGAAGAACGCCCTCTCGGGTGTCGGTGCCCAGTACGAGTCCGAGATCGTCTACCAGAATATGCAGGAGCGCTGGGAAGAGAAAGGCGTCATCTTCTGTGACATGGACAAGGCCGTCCAGGAGCACGAAGATCTCGTCAAGGAACACTTCATGACGAAGTGTGTGCCCCCGAGCGACAACAAGTTCGCCGCGCTCCACGGCGCGGTCTGGTCGGGCGGATCCTTCGTCTACGTCCCCGAGGACACCACCGTGGAGATGCCCGTCCAGGCGTACTTCCGGATGAACTCCGAGGGCATGGGCCAGTTCGAACACACGCTCATCATCGCCGAGGAGAACTCCGAAGTCCACTACATCGAGGGCTGTTCCGCGCCGAAGTACTCCGCGTTCAACCTCCACAGCGGCGG
>NZ_FOCX01000083.1 GCF_900110215.1 Halorientalis persicus
AGTTCCGTGAAATCGCCCTGATGTGTGTGGTCTACAACATCAAGCGGGCCGTGAAACAGTGAAATCCACTGCCTTACAGCGATTCAACACGGCCGTACGACCCGACCGATGATGATGAGGAGTCAACGTGGAGGTATGAACTCTCAAATCCGGATTATCCGGACAACTGGCGCTGGAACACCCAGCCGCAATCTGGTGCTTGGACACCGGGCTACGAAAACCCGAACCCGTTCGTGTTGTCACCGGGCGAAACTAAAGTCGCGACCATTGACCTAACAGTCGGAGAAGATGCCGTCAGCGGGAACCACCCGGTCCTCGCCACCGCTTATGCTCAGATTTTAGATGTTGCCGGCTATGCTCACTATGACAACGCCACGACCACGATCAGCGTCCAGCAGCCAGGGGATCTCGCTCTTGAAGCCCAAGCTGGGACGGCCGCCCCAGGGGAAACATACGCTCTCACCTACAGGATAGAGAACACTGGGTCAACGACCATCGGGGACGGTGATGATAGCAGCCCGACAATAGCTCCCGGTCCGTTGGACGACCCAGAACGTCCTCTAGGGGTCGTCACAAACGAGGGAGCTGGACCCGACGACGGGTTCATCGATGGGTTCACCTGGTCCAATTGGACCATCGATCCCGGTGAGGCCCTGGAGGCCAACCTGCAGGTCGAACTACCCAACGACACCGACCCTGGAGAGTACGATTTTACCATCGTAGCCAATCAGGGAACCATCGAGGGAGCTCGCGAATACGACCGAGCATCTGGGACGGTTACAGTGACAGAACCGGCGTTCGAGTTCACGAGTGACGCCTTCCCGTTCTATAATTGGGAAGGCAAAGAGCCATCCCTGTCATCTGGCGGCGATTTTGACCCCGATCACGAACACATTGGACTCGATGAGTCGGTATTCATAGATGAGTTCGTCACTGGCATAAATAATCTCATTCCAGACAGGCTCACACCTCCGTTACCAGACTCAGTACTTGGAGAATGGGCGAAAAGCGAATATGAGAATTTTACTGACGGGACATTTCGGAGTGGACACTGCTTTGGCATGGTGTTCGCTGCCGAACAGTACTACCGATCCGGAGTTCCTGATTCCGTCCCGGCATCATCAGCCAGTGAGATACCCCAGCCGACTGGCGAATACGACACAGTCGAAACAGACATCGACGAATACCAGAACAACCAGGCTAAAGATTTCAGCATCTGGTGGCTAGGAAACTACGCGATGAAGTATGGGTCTATCGACCTAGAGAGCGAGTTCTCCACAATATGTGATAAAATAGATGAGTCTGGTGTAGCACCGGTCGGCCTCGGTGGAGACGGACTGCATCAGGTCCTCGCTTACGAATACGATACCAGTGCTAAGGAACTAACAGTCTACGACCCGAACGAGCGACTGAATCAACAACCTCCGGGGCTGCTGAACCTTTCTGGCGAAACGATTGAATTCGAAAGCTCCAGGATAGTTTATTCCAGCGGTGCATCTTACGATACGGCTGTGTATCTTGACGAAGCACGGCCAGACCCACTTGGAATCCTGATTGGAGGGTTAGAAGTCGTCGGCGAGGTCGTTGTCGAAGCAATCAGCGAGGCAGTCGATGGGTTTGTTAGTATCGTTGCCAACTCACCGGTGCAGATTGACGCGACAGCACCTGATGGGACACAACTCAATCACCCCACTGAGTCCATTGATGGCACGCCTCCTGAAGAGATCGTTTATTTGACTGATGCTCCTGCTGGCAAGTACGAAATTACTATTGAAGGCACCGGTAGCGGCGACTACGCGATAGAAACCCAAGGAGCCGTCCCAAACGGAGGCCAGATTAACGCCAAGCGGAGCGGGACGATTTCTGAGGGTGAAACACAGACACTGACGGCGACAGTTCCCGATAAAGAGGGCGACTCGGGAGACATCAATCAAGGGAACACTGATGATGAGTTGAATCTTGCCCGTTTTGACCAGAACGAGACCGGTTATCTTGAGACTCAGGATGTCGTGAATGCTATCGTGGCGTACAACAGCGGCGACCAGATCGGTGGAGCGGACGTGTCCGCTCAAGATGTCGTGAACGTTATCGTCGCGTTCAATACCGGGCAATCCGTCTGAGCAGTCCTTGTCCCCAGTCTGCAGGGACCATCCGAAGAATATCTTGACGCAGCGAGGCAATTCCGTCGTTCAGGCTGGCGAGGATGTCATTCCCGTCACTCCTGAGAACACCTTCTCATCCAAATCTCAATCATAGAACACGACTTGAGAGGTGCATTCATACGTGAGCTGACCCATAAGTTTCTTAGCTATCCCACAACGCTGTGATGATAATGTACGACTTGACAGGATTCCAGCGGGATCTGTTATATGTGATTGCTGGCATGGATGATCCTCACGGCTTAGCACTCAAAGAAAAGCTAGATCAGTACTACGAGAGTGAGATCCATCACGGACGACTATACCCAAACCTTGACACATTGGTTGAAAAGGGGCTTGTCGAGAAGGGAACAAAGGACCAGCGGACAAACATTTACAGGATAACTAATCGAGGGCAGCGAGAAATCGAAGCCCGACGAGGTTGGGAGAACCAGTATCTGGACGAGAGCGCGACACCGACGTGAGGAGATCAATCAAAATTCATTCCGTAACCCCACTCTTCAAGCTTATTTTCGACTTCGTCAAGGTGGTCAAGTCCGATCATTACGAGCGCTTCGCGTAGATCGGTGAGCGAGACGTCATCACCAAATCTATCTTCAAGTTCACGGCGTGCGTCATGTTCGCCATCTTTGGTATCGCTCTGGAGAAACAGCGGCACACGCTCACGACCGTCCTGTACGCTGTCGCGCCGATACTTATATGGAATCCGCATTGGTTCACGAGTTGTTTCCTCAGAACTAGTGGTCTCAGATGCGGATTCAGGAGTTGTATCGCTGTCCTGCGAGGCGTCTGGAACCATATCGTCTACTGAACCGCTCGTGTCATCTGCAAACGGATCCTCACCGGCACCTTCTTTCATTCCTGTCATGCCTCAATCACCCCATGGTTGAGGTCACCAGGCTCTGGCGGATTCGGCGCTTCTAGGCCGACACTTTCCTCAAGAGACCGTGCGATCCGATCAAACTGCGCGAGTGTTTCAAGTTCGTAATCACGGCGTCGGTCCCGGTGCTTGCGAACGTAAGTGAATGCCGAACACTGCTCCATCCAACTTCCCTCCATGAGAGACGACCGCTCCCCGATGACTTCCGGAATAGGATAGTCAATCTCGTTGAGAATTGTTCGTTGGTCCCGCGTGTCTTTGAACCCGATCGGAACCGCTGCTAGAACGCCAACTTCGACATCAAGTTGCTCTTCAAGACCACCAACGAGTGATTCAAGTCCCTCCACAGCAGCTTGACCCTTTGCACTCGGTTCCACTGGAATAACAAGGGATCGAGTTGCATGGATCGCGTTGTACAAGTGTGCGCCCTCCGTTGCGGGCGGGTCACATATAAGAACATCATACTCGTCAGGGACACCAGCATCTCGGAGGACGCGAAGCAGCTGAGAATGCATACCAAAGGCCTCACCCATGGCTTCTTTTTGTTCTTTCTCGCGCTGGAGATACTCGGCGAGATCTGAGAGCATATTGTGCTCTGGGACGATATCGATCCCATCGACGGTCCGGATTAGGTTGTCGAAGTCACCCTTCGGCCGGTGTATCATATGCCGGACGAGATTGTCAACAGACTCTGTCCGCTGATCATCGACTCCAAGAAGTCGAGAGAGGTCCCCGTCTTGAGGGTCGAGCGGGACAACAAGGGGTTTGAGTCCTGCACGAGCGTGGGCAGTAGCGAGGTTTGCTGCGGTCGTAGTTTTCCCAACTCCGCCTGCTTCACTATAGGTCGAGTACGCTAACATACCTTCTTCATGAATGCCCCTCATCATGAATGTTCGTCAGCCACATTCAGTAGTGATCCCCACCTAGTGATTAGATGAATGTAGTTGTTGGATGGAGCTGGTTAGTGAAACTAGTGAACACAACTAGTGAACACAACTAATGACCACAACCAATGATTGCAGTATCAGACTCTCCTCATACAGCGGGAGAATACCTTCCCGTGAGAGACGAGTGTTTCCTATCATTCACGACGGGAAGAAATCAAAGCAACAAGCCGAACAGACCGCCGTATTGTCAGTTATTATATCTGACGATGAGATCATTGACCTCCTCCCCCGCGTTCACGCGGGGGAATCCCGAGCGTTGGGATATTAGGGTTTACACGTCACTCGGCGGGTGCTCGCGGTTGGAATCCGCGAGTCCGGCTGAACTGAATGACGCGAGGCTGGGCCAAACAGCCGTTACCGCTATCCCCCAGTGGGGGAGTCACGG
>NZ_FOCX01000118.1 GCF_900110215.1 Halorientalis persicus
CGACACAGCAGTTGCAAGCACCTCCTGCTGGCGCTCTGTGAGAGAGACCAATAGCGGGCTCACTGAGCCATCAAACTGGCCAATCCGCTCTAGCTTCACAGAGACGCCTGGCGGTGAGTTTGCCAGCGCCTGCGAGACGGACTCGTCAGTCCCGATCAGTGTTACCCGCATCCCCCGCGGGTCGCCATTGAGCAGGGTAACTGGCCATTTCAGAACCACTTCGTGTTCAAACAGGGTCGTCATCAGCTCATTGAGCAGTGGCGAGGGTTCTGTGTGGAGATAGGCGAGCCCATCCTGATCGGTGGGGCCCTCCAAATCAAGTACCGCGTCGGTATCGGATAGAATGTCTCTGGCAACGGCCATGTCCCCGCGAAACCGGGAAAGATGGGCGTACGTACCATCTTGAAGTGGGCTGATGTAGTATGTCTCTTCCAGATGGGCAGCATCCTCATCAGCCAGCGCATTATCCAGCGGATGGAAAGCGTTGTCGTCCCACGTGATAACTTCTGTTGCGTATCTCATCGTGTATTCTCTAAAATCTCAGGTTCTACTGATAGCTGCTCGTAACGTGTAAGTGTGCGGTTCTCCTCACAGCACAGAACGTCCCGTATGCCGGCCACTGTCAACTGCCGGCCGGGCCCAGATTCTGAAGCACTACCACTGCAAGAGAGTGGGGTTACCGGAGTGGCGATTAGCCATCGGATTCGAGCCGTTCGATGGCATCCTCGAGAGTCCGTTCGTCGTCGCTGGTGTCAAGCTGCTCCATGCTGTGCGTCGTGTTGTGCCGCTCCTGCTGTTCGCCAGCCGACGTTTCAAGTTGCTCGATGGACTCTTCGAGGTCGTCCTGCGTGTCGTCGGGCTCGTCAGCCTGTGCGGCGACGGGGCCGGTCAGACCAACCAGCGTCAGTGCGAGTGCCAGTGCCACTGCCAAACTTACCGAGCTAATGCGGTGTAGCGTGCGAGTCATTGGTTCCAACTACACCTGAAACAAGGGGCCAGACGACCCTGCGCTTCACTGCTAGGATACACCCCTCGTTTATATGCCACCGACAACCCGCTACACAGACCGCTGCAGACGAACAGATCGGCGGCCACGTTGAGGAAGTCAGCGCGCTTGGCCGTCTCGTGGTCGTCCTGGTGAACGCGCTGTTCGGCCAGACGCGTCTCGTACTGCTCGAGCGTCTCGCCCGGCCGCCGACTGAGGTT
>NZ_FOCX01000011.1 GCF_900110215.1 Halorientalis persicus
AGTGACTGTGACCCTCACTCCGGGAGGAGGACACCAATAGCCGGGCAGTTTGACTGGGGCGGTACGCGCTTGAAAGAATATCGAGCGCGCCCCAAGGCCATCTCAGCCGTGTCGGAGACGCGGCGAAGAGCGCAAGAGCAAAAGATGGCTTGACAGTGTCCTGCCTAACGAAGGACGCTGACGCGAAAGCGTGGTCTAGCGAACCAATGCGCCCGCCCGATGCGGGCCATAGATGACAGAAAAGCTACCCTAGGGATAACAGAGTCGTCACTCGCAAGAGCACATATCGACCGAGTGGCTTGCTACCTCGATGTCGGTTCCCTCCATCCTGCCCGTGCAGCAGCGGGCAAGGGTGAGGTTGTTCGCCTATTAAAGGAGGTCGTGAGCTGGGTTTAGACCGTCGTGAGACAGGTCGGCTGCTATCTATTGGGGGTGTCATGGTATCTGACGGGAACGTCCGTATAGTACGAGAGGAACTACGGATGGTTGCCACTGGTGTACCGGTTGTTCGAGAGAGCACGTGCCGGGCAGCCACGCAACACGGGGTAAGAGCTGAACGCATCTAAGCTCGAAACCCACCTGGAAAAGAGATACCGCCGAGATCACTCGTAGAAGACGAGATCGATAGACTCGGGGTGTACGCACCGAGGTGACGAGGTGTTTAGCCCGCGAGCACTAACTGATCGAAGCCACCAATCATACCGCACGAAGACTCGATTGCACGAGTCCAGGCGCTATCTGGATCGCACGTATACACAGTCCTAACCGACCGGCATTGGAATCCCAGACAAAGTCTGGGGCACGGAAGACGGCGTCTTCCGGTGTTTCGCGGTTCGATTCCGCGAGTCGGCGTTAAGGCGGCCACAGCGGCGGGGTTACACCCGTACCCATCCCGAACACGGAAGTTAAGCCCGCCTGCGTTCCGGGGCCTACTTGAGTGCGCGAGCCTCTGGGAGACCCGGTTCGCCGCCTCCACTCATACCTTCGACCCGCACCAGCATCGCGCTGGTGCGGGTCTTTCCATTTCGAACGTCGGTAGCCGCTGGAAGATCCCCCGCTTCGAACAGTTGTCAACCATCCTGCTGTTGAAAGTTCATACCTTTATTTGCTGGTAGCCCCTCGTAGAGTGCATGTCATTCACTGACGAAGCAGGGTTCGCGGAGTCGGAGACACACCGGATGATGCGGGAGACGGCGCGTGAGGTGGCGAGTGGCTACGGTGACGACTACTGGCGGGACGTGTCGGCCGGGATGGAACCGACGGAGTTCTGGCAGGACTGTGCCGACGCAGGGTTTCTCGGTGTCACGGTGCCGGAGGAGTACGGCGGTGAGGGGATGGGAATCCGGGAGTTGACGACGATCGTGGAGGAGTTGGTCGCTCACGGCAGCATGGGTGCGGAGATGCTGTTCGTGGTGAACGTGGTCTTCGGGGCGGTGACGCTGACGAACCACGGAACCGAGACACAGAAAGAAGAGTTGCTGGAGCCGCTGGTGGACGGCGACCTGAACTTCTGTATGGCGCTGACGGAACCGAACGCGGGGCACAATGCACCGAACCTGGACACCTTCGCGGAGGAGCAAGACGACGGAACCTTCCTGATCGACGGGAGCAAGCAGTGGATCAGTGGGGTGGACGTGGCGGACGAGATGTTGTTGGTCGCGCGCACGACGCCGAAAGACGAGGTGCCCAAGCGGACCCAGGGAATCACGCTGTTCTTGGCGGATCCACAGGACGAGAACATCGAGCGCAGGGAGCTAGACGTGGGGATTCCGACGCCGGAGAACCAGTACGAACTCTCCTTCGACGGGTACGAAGCGACAGAGGACGATATCATCGGAACGCGGGATATGGGGCTGTACCAGCTCTTTGACACTGTGAATCCCGAGCGGTTGGTTGGGGCGGCAGGGGCGATCGGTGTGGGTCGCAACGCGATCGAGCGCGCGGTCGAGTACGCGAACGATCGTGTGGTGTTCGACGAGCCGATCGGGGCGCACCAGGCGATCCAGCACCCGCTTGCGGACGCGTACTCGAAGGTGCAGGCGGCGAAACTGCTGGTCCAGAGGGCTTCGTGGTTGATGGACGAGACGGAAGGGACCGAGGACATGAAGAAGACGGCGGAGGTCTCGAACATGGCGAAACTGCGGGCGTCGGAGGCGGGTCACGAGGCGACGGACGTGGCGCTCCAGACCCACGGCGGCAACGGGTTCAGCCGTGATTACATGATCGTCGAGATGTGGAAGGGGAGCCGGCTCGGGACGGTTGCGCCGGGGTCGTCACAGATGATGCTGAATCACATCGCCGAGCACACGTTGGGGCTGCCCCGCTCGTACTGAGGGGCGGTCGCTCGTGGCAGACCGCTACGCTTAAACGCGGTTCTCGATTATTATCGACTGTGCCAAGGTGGCAGAGTCTGGTATAACGCGTCCGCCTGCAGAGCGGATCGCCGCCGGTTCAAATCCGGCCCTTGGCTTCCTGCTGCGAACCGCTCGTGAGCGACGGCACTGTCGCGCGACGGAACCCGAAGGATATAGACGACGGCAACCTGACACTCCAGGCGAATGACGGACCGGCGGGTTGTGCTGATCGCTGCGGTCGGCGTCCTCGCTCTCACGGTAGGGATCGGGCTGATCGCTCTGCAGGCGGGCGGAGACGGCGAGCGCCGGGTCCAAGACGAGCGGTTCGCACGGGCACACGCTGCGGGGTACACGGGGGAAGGAATCCGTGTCGGGATCGTGGACGTGACGGGGTTCGACGAGGATTCTCCGGGTGTCGCGGAGCAGGTGGTCGCGGCGCGTGCGTTCGGTGCCGACGCGACGGTCGGCAACGGCGGGTCGGACGGACACGGGACGGCGGCGGCGCGGATCGTCGCACGCGCAGCGCCGGGGGCGAACCTGTCGCTGGCGACGTTCGATTCGCCGTCGGGGTACCGGGCGGCGGTCTCGTGGTTACTCGACCGGGACGTGGACGTGATCGTCGCGCCGGTGGCGTTCTACGGGAAAGCCGGGAACGGGACGGCGGCGGTCGAGCGCCTGGCGACGCGGGCTACCCGGGAAGGAGTGGTGTTCGTCGCGCCGGCGGGGAATCTCGCTCGGAGCCACTGGAGCGGTCGGTACGACGAGGTCAAGAATGGACGACTGGTGTTCGGCGATCGGACGCGGAACTTCCTGCGGCCCGGGGGCCGGCGCGTGAGTCTGTGGCTCTCTTGGAGCGAGACGACGAGCGCGGACTACGACGTGGCGCTTTATCGGCTGGGGGAGGACGGATCGGAACTGGTGGCGCGGTCGCGGCCGTATCGTCGTGACGACGTGCCCAACGAGCGCATCGACGTGACCGTGCCGGAGGGGACGTACTTCGTCACGGTCGAGGGGCCCGCTTCGCCGACGGGGGCGCGGATCGAGCTGGCGTCGCCGACACACGAGTTCCAGCGGGCCCGGGACGGTGGGACTCTCGTCGCGCCGGGGACGGCCGAGGGTGTCCTCACCGTCGGTGCGTTCGACCGCGGGCGGGGGCGGGTGCGTCCGTTCAGTTCGCGCGGGCCGACGGTCGACGGGCGGATCGGACTCGACGTGGTGGCACCGGATACGGGCGTCGCCGACGTGCCGGATGGGTTCGTCGGGTCGTCGGCGGCGGCACCGTACGCGGCGGCGACGGCGGCGCTGGTCCGGCAGGCGAACCCCGATCTGGGACCGGCAGCGGTGGAGTCGGTCGTCGAGCGGACGGCGAGGCCGGTGAACGGGTCGGTGTTCGCGGCTGGAGACGGGCGGGTCGATCCGTGGGCGGCGGTGCGGGCGGCCCGGAACGCGACCGGTTAAACGAGTTTTGTAGCTACGGACAGGGCTATGTAAACGCAGGGACAACTTTCGGTACCGCTGGGTATGTCTGGACTCATCGACCGCATACAGGGACCGACGGCCGACACGGACGAGCGGCTCCGTGTGCTGAACGTCGACGACGCGGCGACCGACGAGGTACTCGACGCGCTCTCTTCGGAGACGGCCCGGGAGCTGTACCGGGCGCTGTTCGAGGAGCCGGCCTCGCCGTCGGAGATCGGCGATCGGATCGACACGTCGGTGCAGAACGTCATCTATCACCTGCGGAACCTCGAAGAGGCGGGGCTCGTCGAGGAAGTGGGGACGCGCTATTCGGAGAAAGGCAACGAGATGTCGGTGTACGGGCCGGCGACGGACCCGCTCGTACTGGTCGGGAATCGCGACCTGCGCTCGGGTATCGAGCGGTCGCTGACCGACGTACTGGCGGGGCTGGGACTGCTGGGGCTGGCGAGTCTGCTGGTACAGTGGGGTGCCGAACGCCTGGCGAGTCCAGAGCGGTCGGGGTCGTCGGCCGTCGGCCCGACCGCACCGACGGCGACGGGCGGCGGACAGGATCCGCTCACCCGACTCGTCTTCCAGATACTCGAACCCGGACTGATCTTCTTCTTCGGGTCGCTGGCGCTGATCGCCGTGCTCGTGCTGGTCGTCCGGCGGTGAAAAGCAGGGGGGCGTTACTGGCGGCGGACACCGAACAGGACGGCCACGCCGACGACGGCCAGGATGCCACCGACGGCGATGGCGGCGAGTGCACCCAGTTCGTCGCCGTCACTGCTGTCGTTGTTGGCGATGCTTGGCCCCGGTGTCGGGGTGTCGGTCGGGGCTGTCGTCGTCCCGTTCGCGGAATCGTTTGTCGGTTCCAGCAACTGGAGTGTGCCGACGCCGATCTCCTCGCCGGAGATCCCGGAACCGTTGTAGACGTCGATATCGAGTATGCCGACCGCGATCGCGTCGGTATCGCCAGCCCCCTCTCGGAGCGTTACCTCGTTGTCGCCTTGTACGGCGACACGGTGGCTACCGGTGTCTACAGCGCCGGTCCTGAACAGCAGGGGAACCCGCCCGCTCCCGTCGGCGTCGTGGACTTCGACGACGTACTTGTCGGGGGTGCCGGGACGCCGTATCTGGAGTGTCACCGTGGTTCCGGGCCTGACCTCCAGTGGGATGTGGGCAGGCTGGCCGCGGTGGGTCGTGACGATCCCGTTCGAGAGGACGTCGTCGCGGTTCCCCCACGTCCACTCCGTACCGGTCTCGGCCGCCTTCTCGGTCGCACTCGTCCCCTCGGGAACGTTATCTCGGGTGTCGTGGATGAGCGTCCCCACGGAGACTTCCTCGCCGTCCGGCGGCCGGCCGAGGCTCAGGTTCATGTCGTACTCCCCCGGCGGGAGGCCGGCTCCGGAGCGGTTGGACTGACGGTGGACGACGACACTGTCGCCGCGGCCGACGCTGAGCGGGTTCGCTCCCGTTCCGGCGACAGCGGTATCGAACTTCACGTGGACTTCGCCGTCCTGGTTGCCGTCTCGAAGCGTCGCGACGAGCAGATACGGGTCGCCGTCGCCGACCGAGATCGTCACTGACCCGTCCGCGTCCGGTTCCAGATCGACTCTGACGAACGCCTCCTCTCGCCAGTCGGCAGTCGGGGTCTTGGTCTCGAACCAGCTGCCATCGTAGGTATCCGGTTGTTCATTGGATGGGGTATTTATCACTCTGAGATAACTGATGTCGACTTCCTCACCGTCGGGGGGAGTCCCGCGCGTGAGGTTCATGTCGTAGCTCCCGGGTTCGAGTCCGCCTTCACCATCGAGACGCGTCTCTCGGACCACGGACACGGTGTCTTCACCGTCGGCGGTGATCGGGGTGCCGTCCGTCCCCGCGGCTCCGACATCGTACTCGACGGCCACCGTCCCGTCGCCGTTCTCGTCGGTAACCGTCGCCACGAGGAGGTAGCCGGGGCCGTCGATGGCGAGCGTGGCCGATTCGCTCGCGTCCGACTGGAACTCGATCTCGAAGCTTGTAGTCCCGTCCACGTCGGCGGTGACCTGCCGGGCCGAGAACCAGTCGTCGCTCAAGTCGATGTGGGTCGCGTCGAAGACGACGCCGAACGCTCCGGTATCGAGCGTCTCGCCGTCCGCCGAGGTCCCGTTCGCGAGGCGGAACTCGTAGGACTTGGCGGTCATCCCCTCCCGCTTCAGCGCGGTCCTGTTCGTGACGCTCACTTCGTCTCCGTCGACCGCGGTGAGCGAGCTGGTCTCGGGGCCGTCGACGCCGGCGCTGTATTCGAGGGCGATGGTCCCGTCGTCGTTCGCGTCCCGGAGCGTCGCGACGAGGCGGTACTCTTGGGACTCACCGCCGATCTCGACGGTCACAGGGCCGTCGGCCGACTCGGGAACGGTCACGTTGAACCGGGTGGAGTTCCCGTGGACGGCATCGACTTTCTCCTCGGGGAGCCACACCTCCTCGGACTGAGCTGTGGCCGTCGGAACTGCCCCGTGGTCGGTCGTCACCGTGTCGGTGGAACCGACTGCTCCGGCGACGCCGACTGCCGCGACGCCCGCGAGCAGGCACACCGACAGGAGGCCAATAGTGATACGTCTCATCCCACCACCTCCCCGGGATCGGTCGATCGTAACGCGATACGTTCGCTGGAGGGCCGTTTCGACCGGCGATTCGTCCGCCGGCCATCGGGTCGTCGCACTCCCATTGCAGGCGTTCGTTCTCACCGGTCCCAAAAAGGTATCACGTAAACTGAAATTCGGCTTTCAGCGCCCGTCGGCAGTGACGTGAACGCACAGACGAACGTGTGCGTATCCCTTTTGTCGCTCGGGCACGTTATCAATCATCATGGCAGACGGTGACACTCAAACGAACACCGAGGAGTTCGAGCCGGCGGTCGAGGGTGAGATCGCGGAGTCGGACTTCGATCACCTCGCGGGCATCGTCACGGACGGGCTGATCGGGGCCGTCGGCGGGTTGGTCGGGACGGCCGCGATGAGCATCGGGCTGTTCGTGGCGTCGTCGCTGGGCGCGTTCGACATGGCCTCGTTCGGCATCCTCGCGGATCTGACCGGGCTGGACGTGCTCTTTCCGGCGAACGCGGTCGCGGTCGGATTCCTGGTCTTTCTCGGCGGTGGGATGCTCACCTGGCCGCTCCTGTTCGCCGCGACGGCGGCCTACCTCCCGGGCGAGCGGTTCGCCACGAAGGGGCTGCCCTACGGGTTCGTCCTCTGGACGGGGTTCGTGCTGGCCTTCTCACAGGGCATCGACGGTGGGATACTCACGCTTGCGCTCTATGCCGTCCTGACGCTGGTGAGTCACTTCGCGTACGGGTTCAGTCTCGGCGCGGTCTTCGACTACCTCTCGGATCGCCCCGACACGCTGGTCTGAGCGAGTGCCAGGGGAACCCCTAACCCGTCGCCGCTTCAACTCGGCACCGAATGCACAGGCGACGCCTGCTCACCCTCCTCGCCGGCGCTGGTACCGTCGGCCTCGCGGGCTGTAACCGACCGCAAACAGCTGGCACGTCGACCGACGATGGCACTGGCTCCCCACCCCCATCGACGCCGACCGGATCGGGTGACGGTGGTGTCTACGTCCAGTCGTTCGTCGAGCGGATGGGGCGGCTGGGGACGGCGACCGCCGGTCCCTATCGCGTGGCGCTGCTGTACACGGTCCCTCACCAGTTCTGGACGGTGACGAACGCCCAGCGGTCGCTCGTACCGAGGGGTGGCGGCGACGGCTACCGCGTCCACCTCATGGCGACCGTCTGGGACCCCGAGACGGGAATCGCGATCCCGGAGACGGGACTCTCGCTCGAACTCGAACGCGACGGGGCCCTGGTCTCGGAGGAAGTCATCTACCCGATGCTCTCACAGCGGATGGGCGTCCACTACGGCGGCAACTTCACGTTCCCGGCCGACGGGGACTACCGCGCCCTGATCGACGTGGGCGCGCTCTCGATTCGCCGGACCGGCGCGTTCCGTGGACGCTTCGGTGACCCGGCGACCGCCGAGATTCCGTTCCGGTTCACTGCCCGAGATCGCGAGCGGATCGGCACGCGCGAATCTCCCGGTGCCGGCGACCCCGGGGCCGTCGCACCCATGGACACCGCGTTCCCGCTGGGTCGGGCACCCGACGTCGAGGCCATGCCGGGCACGCATCTCGGGACCGCGCGGAGCGGCGACGCGGTGTTCGAGGCCGTCCGGCTGACCGATCCGCCCGCCGGCGTCGACGGGCCGGGGCCGTACCTCTCCGTGTCGGCCCGGACACCGTACAACCGGTTCGTTCTCCCGGCGATGTCGCTGTCGGCGTCGGCCGGTTCGTTCGACGGCGACCTCGTCCGGACGCTCGATCCCGACCTGGGGTATCACTACGGCGCGGCGATCCCCGAACTCACCGAGGCCGACCGACTCCGGTTGGCGGTCACGATGCCGCCACAGATCGGCCGTCACGAGGGATACGAACGCGCATTCCTGACCATGCCACCGATGGAGTTGTCGATCTGAGATGCGTGCGAGCATTCTCCTCCTCGGCCTGCTCGCCCTCGCCGTCGCGGGGGCCGGCCTCGCGGTCGCCCACGGGAATCACGCGACCGCGAACCCACAGGTGTCGGGTAACGGGACCGTCGTCGTCGAGGAGGCCTTCCTCTCGACCGACGGGTACCTCGTCTTGCGGGCCGACGACGGCGGCGAGCCCGGCCGGATCGTCGGGGTCCGCTCGCTCGACCCCGGCCGCCACCGCGGTGTCACCGTCCGGGCCGACGACGCGTTCTGGTCGACCGTCCGCGGGAACGTGACGCTGTGGGCGGTGTTGCACGCGGACGCCGAGGCGGGGGACGCGTTCGACCCAGCCGCTGACACCATGCTCGAATGGTTCGGCGGGCCGGCCGGCCAGCGACTCGCGGTCGCGCGGGGTGAGCGGCCAGCGTCGGTCGTCACTCGCGGGGTCGGATCGCTCGAAAACGGGACGCTTCCGGTCCTCGCGGCGAGGCTCCCCGCGGCTGGTTCACTCGTCGTCCACGCGACGGCTGACGGCACGTTCGGGCGGCCACTCGGGTCCCGGACGCTCGCGGCGGGCCGACACACGAACGTGCGCGTGCCCGTGAACACCACCGGACTCGACGACCGGGCGACCCTCGCGGTCGCCGTCCACACCGACGACGGCGACGGCCGGTTCGAGGCGGGGGCCGATCCGGTGGTCCGCGTCGCGGGCGAACCGGTCGTCAGTCGATACGAGCGACTCCCCGACGGGCGCGACTCGATCCGCGTGAACACGCCCACACCGTCCCCCGAGCAGGGTGGTGACGGTGGGACTGCCGACCGGACGCCCACGACCCACTCCCCCGCGGACACGTCGGCCGACGGTGCGGGGCCGGGCGTCTGGGGCGTCACACTCGCGGTTGCCGTGATCGCCGTGTGGCTGGCGCGTCGCCAGGACGCGTGAACCGGTGCCGTGAATCGGAACGGGCTTTTGTGTCCGATGCCTATCGGTCGGCGATGAACAGACGTGCTGTCCTCCGGGCGGGGGCCGGACTGGCTGGCGCGGGGATCGTCGGGGGGTGTCTCCAGACGGAGTCACGATCGGTTCGGTCGCCACCGCTGGTCGAGAACCGCCCCGACGCGGTCTACTACCCGACCCACTCCGAGGGGATGGAGATGGTCGGCTCGACGACCGCCGGCGAGTACAAGGTCGCCGCGATGTACAGCTACCCCCACCGGTTCTGGGAGGTCACGGGCGCGGACACGAACAAGAAGGAACTCGACGGGAGCCATGCGATGCACTTCATGGCCGTCGTCTGGGATCCCGAGACGAAGACCGTCCTGCCCAACGCCAGTCTGACCGCCGAACTCACAAAGGACGGTTCGCTGGCCGACCAGACCAATCTGTACGCGATGCTGTCCCAGCCGATGGGGCTGCACTACGGTAACAACCTCGAGGGCGACGGCGACGGCACCTACACCGCCAGTATCGACATCGGGTCGGTACCGGACGACCGCGTCCGCCGATCCGGTGACTTCCGGGGGCGGTTCACCGACCCGGCGACCGCCGAAATCCAGTTCGAGTACAGCGAGCGCGCCCGCGACGACCTGCCGTATCAGGAGTACGACGACGCGGGCAACCGCGCCGCCCTGGAGCCGATGGACATGATGGCTCCCAGCGCGACCGTCCCGCCCGAGGGCGAGCTGCCGGGTGCGGTCCGCGGCACGGCCACGAGCGGCGACGCCGTGTTCGTGGTCACGGTCCAAGACACGGTGCCCGCGGGCATCGAGGGCGACGGGCAGTATCTGGCGGTGTTCGCGCACACGCCGTACAACCGGATGGTCCTGCCGTCGATGACTCTCTCCGGATCGCTGGCCGACGACTCGTTCGCCCTCGAATCGACGCTCGACCCGGACCTGGGGTATCACTACGGTGCGGCCGTCCCCGAGGTGACCGACGGCGACACGCTCGCGATTACAGTCGACACGCCGCCCCAGCTGGCCCGTCACGAGGGCTACGAGATGGCCTTCCTGACGATGCCGGACGCCGAGGTGCAACTCTGATGGACTTCGACGAGTCACTGCCCCGCAGACAGTTCGTGAAGGCCGCCGTCGCGGCGGGCGGTGCCAGTGCCCTGAGCGCCTGCCTCGGGCGAGCACCGCGAGCCGGCGAGCCCGTCCCGACGGGTGTCTCCGATATCTCGAACCTCCCCCAGCGTCAGCACGCGTGGAACGACCGCGTGCGCGTGGACGCGGACGGGAACGTCCACCTGCCACGTCACCAGACGTTCCTGTATCTGACCGTCGACGCCGACGGTCCGCCCGAGGATGACGCCCGCGGGACCGTCGAGGCGGCGCTCCGGACGCTGGATCGCGCCTACGAGCGGAGCAACGAGGGGCTGGTCTACTCGCTCGCGTACGCCCCGAGCTATTTCGACCGGTTCGAGGCGACCCTGCCCGACAGTGTCGACCTGCCCGAACCCCGGCGGCTCTCGGGGTTCGAGAATCCGACCTTCGACACGCAGGACGCCCTCCTGCATCTGGCAAGCGACCGCGGGGACGTGGTGCTGGAAGCCGAGGAAGCGATGTTCGGCGACCGGAGCGAGGCCAACGGGGTCGCCGTCGAGGCGAAACTCGGCGACGCCCTGACCGTCGACGACCGCCGGACGGGTTTCATCGGCGCGGGGATGCCCGCCGAGCGACAGGCCCAGGCTGGCGAGCCGATCAGCGGCATCCCCGACTCCCTGCCGGTCCCCGAGCAGTCGCCCCTGTTCATGGGGTTCGAGGCCGGCTTTGCTGGCAATCAGGCCACCGAGGACTACGTGACGATCCCGGAGGGTCCCTTCGCCGGCGGGACGACCAAACACGTCGCGAACCTCCGCCAGCGACTGGGCGACTGGTACGACGAACAGAGCTTCGCGGAGCGGGTCATGGAGATGTTCAGCCCCAGCCACGCCGAGCAGGGCCTCGTCGAGGGCGTCGGCGACAACCTCGGAGCCGACAGCGGCATCGACGCCGTTCTCGACCCCGAGACCATCCAACAGTCGATCAGCGACCACGGCCGGGTCGGCCACGCACAGAAGGCCGCACGCGCCAACCGCGACGCCGACGGCAACGTCCGCATCCTCCGGCGACACGTCGAGTCGACCGACGACGACGTGGCCAGCCTCCACTTCCCGTCGCTCCAGCGGCGACTCTCCACTTTCGAGGAAGTACGCGCGGCGATGAACGGCGACGACCTCACGGACAACCCGGCGATCCGACAGCGCGTCAACAACGGCATTCTCGAGTACATCTTCGTCCAGAACCGCGGGAACTTTCTGGTGCCCCCGCGCCGCCACCGCGCGCTTCCGACGCCGCGACCCGCCTGATTCGGTCGTCACGTGATCCGCTTCCCGTGCCGACTCCGTGCGGGGTGGTAACACTGCCGTCGTGCGGTTTAGGGTCGTCCAGCCCCTACTCAATACCGATGCGGAAAGACGAATTCCTCCATCTCCACCAGTTGCTCGCCGTGACACAGCGGACGCTGGCGGCGCGGGGCGTGAGTGACGCGGACACGGACACGGACACGGGGACGGTGTCGCCGGTCGCGGCCCACGCTTCGAAGGCGGACCACGAACGGGCCGTGATGACGCTGGCGGCGACGCTGGCTACGGTGACGGCCGACGAGTCAGATGCGGCAGGGAACGAGCGTGACCGGGCGAGACAGGCGCCGAAGTGACCGGAACCGATCGGTAGCGGTCGCGCTGACGAAAAGTAACGATTAAAGGCCGTCCTCACAAGATTCGAAGTATGCAACGACGAGCCGCGGCGATATACTTCGTTCTCTTCCTCGCCATCGCGGCGGGGTCGTTCGGCTATATCACCGTCGTCGACGCCCAGCGTCCCGAGGTCGACGTGCAGGGGCAGGAACTGACGTCCGACGACACACTCAGAATCGGCGACCGGGTCTACATCGCCTCCGTCTCGGAGGGCAGCGGTGAACTCGCGTGGACCAACCAGTCCGCGCAGGCGTCCGCGTCGCTAGAGCACAACTCCACGGCGACCTACCAGAACCAGTCGTGGACGGTCGTCATCGAGAACCGGACCGACGTCTCGGAGTTCGACCTCCACGAGCAGCTCAACGTCAGCGCCATCCTGGCCAACGACCCCGCAGTGGAAAACGAGACCGCCACGTTCCAGGGTGACGAGTACGTCGTCTACCCGGCCAACGAGACCTCGGACCGCGAACTCGTCCTCCTCGACGAGTACCTCCCTGCGCCCGAGACGCGGACCTTCGCCGTCGGTGACGAGTACGAGTACGTCGCCGAGGAAGACGGACAGGTCAACGCCACCGTCACGAACGTGACCACGTCCGCGGCCGAACTCACCTGGACCTCCCCGCAGGAGAACACGATCTCGCTGTCTGAAGGCGGGAACGTCACCCTCGGCGGAACGCAGTACGTCGCCCACTTCCCGGACAACAGCACCGTGATCCTCTCGGAGAACGTCCAGGGGTACCTCGAAGATACTCGGCGCCAGGACTACTTCACCGAACGCAAGAACGGCCTCTGGGGCGTGTTCATCGTCAGCTTCGGTGCCGCGATCGTCCTGCTCGGCGCGGCGTACCTCCCCGTCAAGGACTAACTGCGACCCGTCGGTTTCGCTTTTCGGAGAACAGTTCGGTTCGACCCACAGGATTCTGACTCCCGTTCTCGTCGTGTCTCGTCTACGCCGGCTCCGCGTCCGTCCGCGAGAGCCAGCCCAATCCGACGCCGACGCCGACCGCCAGCAATCCGGCGATGGCTTTCACTCCGCCGACGGCCCCGCCGAGCGTCGTCCAGGGCATCCCCACGATGGTCCCGATCCCTACGAGGATCAGGAACGCCCCCGTCAGCAGTCCCAGCAGTTCCAGTCTGTCACTGAAGCCTAACATATGCCCCACCTTCTCGGTGACCGCCGTAAAGTCCTCGGTCTCGTTTGACTTCGTTGACGGGTATTCGACTGCCCCGGAATCTCCGCTGAGAAGTACGGGCCGGGAGGGAGTTGAACCACGCGCAGACGTGCTCGCGACGCTGCGCGCGACTGCTCTGCTTCAACTCCTCCTGGCGTATTCGCCGCTCACGAGTTGTTCGCGGCGAAGTACGGGCCGGGAGGGAGTTGAACCACGCCCGAGAACCTGCGCTTCGCGCAGAACCTCGGTCTGATTCAACACCCTCTGGCCGCTTTGCTCGACACACTGTGCCTCGCAAAAGCGGGCCGGGAGGGAGTTGAACCGGAGCCAGAGGTTCCTGCTCGTCGCTTCGCTCCTGTGCGGGCAGCCACTGGCAGGCTTCAACTCCTCCTGGCGTATTCGCCGCTCACGAGTTGTTCGCGGCGAAGTACGGGCCGGGAGGGAGTTGAACCCCCGACCATCTGGTCACTTCCGAACCCGCCCGGATCGAACGCGCGGACTCGTTAAAAGCCAGACGCTCTGCCTAACTGAGCTACCGGCCCTCGAAAGGAGATGGGGCGGTCGGGTGGTAAACAGTTTCGATCCACTGCGGGCGAGTCAGTCGTCGAGGTACGCCGCCAGTGCCTCGCCGACCAGTCGACCGGGATCGACGTCCTCCAGCGCGGCCTGCCGGCGGAGTTCGCAGTAGGCGTCCTGGGACAACTCCATCTCCATCCGCCCCAGCGTGACGCCCTCGGCGGTCAGGGCTTCCCCGACGGTGTGGCCGTCGTTGACGGTACTGGCGACCGAGCGGATCTGGCGCACGGTGAGATCGTGGTCCAGGGCGGCCCACGCGAGCAACAGGCGGGCCTCGCCTGCCACGCGGGCGATGTGTTTGGCGGCGGTAGGTGCGATCTCGCCTTTGGCGACGTGGCGGCGGATCGACCGGGGGAGATCGTGGACCCGCGACCACTTCCGGATGAACGCCACCGTTGCGTCACCGCCGGCGCGCTCGGCCGCGGCCTTGTAGGACCCTTCGCCCCGTACGAGGGCGGCACAGGCGGCCGCACCCCGGAGCATATAGACGTTGTCGGGGTCGCCGGCGGTGTTCTGGGAGAACTGGTGGACGGTCTCTGCGGCCTCCGCGAGGCTGTCGGGGTCGTCCGGGTCGAACGCGACGGCGCGCTCGGCGTGCTCGCCAGTCAGCGTCGGGTCGCCTCTGATGACGGGCCGGCCCACTGGCGACTCCCGATCCGTGGGTGGTCCGTCGGTCGGCCCGTCTGTCATCGGTGCGTGCTAGGGCGACGAATGATAAAAGAGTCCCGTAGATCGCGGGGCATTCGTCAGTCGTCTGCAGCCTCGCGGCGCTCGCTGGTGTGCTCCCAGACTTCGGCACAGCCACAGCCGTCGTCCAGGTCGTCGAGATGGTCTGTTGGCACGTCCTCTTCCTCCTTCGTGTCGGGGTCTGTTGCGTGTTCGGTCATCGATAATCCAGCTCCTGATCTGGTTCGTACAGCTCCGGCGCAACGTCCGCTGGGGCCTGTCGAGGTCCACCGTCAGTCGCACCGTCACTGTCAGTCATCACTCCCCTATAGCTGTCCCGCCATCATAAGGCCTCTCGCAACTGTAATCCTCACCCGTACTCCCGTATACCGGCAAGAGCTGTCCCCTTTCTCTGACTATGGGTTGTGGTATCACGTCAGATTATGGTGCGCCAGGTCGGACCTGCCACACGACCGGTCACTCCCCGTGGTAGGTCGGCCCCGGCGAGTATTGTCCACGCCGGACTACTCAGGTGGCTCGAACGATAACGGCGAGTGAATGACCACCGACGTCCACCAACTCGACGACGGTGCCTGGATCAGCGTCAACGACTCCCGGGAGATCAACGTCTCCGATCTGTGGCTACTGGCCCGCCACGAGTTCTGTGACTGCGAGATGGCTGACTTCCTCGCGGAGGGCGTCGTCGAGGTCGGTGTGGACGCCCCCGACATCGCCGCCCGCTTCGCGGGGCGCTGTATCCAGTGTGGCCGTGAAGGCGTCACCGACTGGCTCACCGTCGGTCGCGTCATCGACCCCGACGACGGACAATTCTACGGCGTCGTCCCCGAGAGCGTCCACGTGCCACGAAAACGCACCCGGCTGGCTCGTCCGGAGTAGGCGGCAACATTCTCCGCTACCGCGAAGAGGTGGGGAGGTTTGTCGGTGAGCGCGAGCGTATATGAGTGGGACTCTAGACCCGTAGGTATGCCGAGCAAGGTCGAGAACTGGAAATCGGAGGTGTACGGATCGGAGATCCGTGAGCACCTCATGGAGTTCGCGGAGGAGGGCTGGGACGCGATTCCCGAAGACGAGCACGACGCCTGGTTCGAGCGGTTCAAGTGGTGGGGGCTGTACCACCAGCGGTCGGGCCAGGAGAGTTACTTCATGATGCGTATCGGGACACCGAACGGCGTGATCGAGCCCGGCCAGCTCGAGGTCATCGGCGAGGTCGCCAAGGAGTACGCGACCGGACCCGTCGACAACCCCGAGTTCGGCGAGGCGTATTGTGACTGGACGACCCGCCAGTCGATTCAGCTCCACTGGATCAAACTGGAGGACGTGCCCGAAATCTTCGAGAAGCTGGAATCTAACGGTCTCTCTACCCAGCAGGCCTGTGGTGACTCCTGGCGGAACATCGTCGGCTGCCCGGTCGCCGGCAAGGACAAACACGAACACATCGACGCCTGGCCCGTCGCGGAGGACCTCCACGAGGAGTTCAAGGGTAACGACGACTACGCCAACCTGCCCCGGAAGTGGAAAGTCTCGGTCACCGGGTGTGACCAGGGCTGTGGCCAGGGCGACATCAACGATCTGGCTTTCGAGCCCGCCGAGAAAGACGGCGAACTCGGCTTCAACGTCCGTGTCGGTGGCGGACTCTCCCGGAAGGAACCGCGCTTCGCTCGCGACATCGACGTGTGGGTGCCCCCGGAGCAGGCAAGCGACGTGGCCGCCGGCATGAGCGCACTCTTCCGCGAGTACGGCGACCGCGAGGACCGCTTCAACGCCCGCATCAAGTTCCTCGTCGACGAGTGGGGGCCCGAGAAGATGCGCCGCGTCCTGCAGGAGGAGTTCGTCGACTTCGAGCTCCCGACGGCGGGCGAGGATATGCGCGACCAGTACACCTACAACGCCGGCCACGACGACGGTCACGGCGACCACGTCGGCGTCCACGAACAGCCCGACGGCAACTACTACGTCGGCCTGGACGTCCTCGTCGGTCGGATGGGTGCCGACGACACCATCGAACTCGCCGAACTCGCCGAGGAGTACGGCTCCGGCGAGGTCCGCCTGACCCAGCGCCAGAACGTCATCGTCACCGACGTGCCCGAGGAGGACCTCGACGCCTTGCTCGACGAACCGCTGCTGGAGGACTACTCACCGGACCCCCACCCGTTCATGCGCGGTTCCATCGCCTGTACGGGCTCGGAGTTCTGTTCGCTGTCGATCACCGAGACCAAGAACCGCCAGGTCCGGTACGCCCGCTGGCTCAAGGACAACGTCGAACTCCCTGACGGCGTCCAGGACTTCCACATCCACCTGTCGGGCTGTACGGCCTCCTGTGCCCAGCCCCAGATCGCCGACGTGTCCCTGCGCGGCATGAAGACGCGCAAGGACGGCGAGCCGGTCGAGGCCTTCGACATCGGCCTCGGTGGCGGACTCGGCGAGGACCCGCATTTTGCCGACTGGGTGGAGATGCGCGTCGCCGCCGACGAGGTGCCCGGCTACATCGAGAACCTGCTCGCGGCCTACGAAGACCAGCGTGAGGACGGCGAGACCTTCCGCGAGTTCATCGCGGCCCGGGAGGAGGACGCCCTGCAGGACCTCGCGACGGCCGAGGAGACCAGCTACGAGGACCCGTATATGCACAACACGAAGATGACGTGGTACCCCTACGCCGAGGACGACGACATGAACGCCTCGCCGGCACCCACGGACGGTTCCGGCCAGCCGCTGGCGACGAGCGACGACTAGCCACCTTTTACTTTGGGGATTCGCTCCGCGACCCCCTCGCAAAAACGTGGGCGAAAAACTACCGACCCCAGATGAAGTGAGGGTCGGTGAACCCTGCGCCTACGGTTTGCGGATTCTATTCACGTTCGACCGTGAGTACGCAAACACTCTTTTTGAGTGAAAGGAGTGCGAGCTTTAATAGACATATTTCTCGTTTCGAAGATTCCATATACCACAAGACAAAATGTAATAAGTACCATGGACGGTCCCTCGTTCCTCGAGGAGCCGCTCTTCGGAACCATCGATACCCAGTTGACCGACGCGGTTGATGAACTTCCAGACATCTCGAAAGATGATCTCGACTCCATCACCCGTCAGAAGCTGCGGCTTGATGTTGTCGAGGGGCTTGGTGCGACGGAGTACGTCACGACACAGTACTACTTGCATGGGAAAGTTGCACCCAAAGGGAAAGAAAATAATCGATCGGGGAATGTAGACCTCCATTTGCCGAGTACTGTCGACTCAGATCTCCCGTCGGACGAGGCTATCTTCACGTACCTCACTGATGAGCGATCCGACTACGTAACCGAGGCAGTGAACACTGACACGTTCGAATGGCTCGAAGGTCACTATGAATCAGCCGACGAGTACCATTTTCGAGATGTCTACCTCGCGGCCTTACCGATCTATCGTGATCTCTACAGACTTCGAGCCGCAACAATCGAGCGGAACCCGAATTTTGTGCCGGCCGATCTGGAACAGACAGTACTCGACCAGAGTCTCGAGCTTAAGCGTGCTCTGAACCGGTATTCGATGTTCCGTGATATCCCCCCCTATGTCACCGAGTTCAAGAACAGTGTGTTGCCAGCGGTTAGGTGGGTAGATTCTGCGGATTTGAATGAGCAAGAAATACTAGAATATTATGACTTCACGGACCGACTGTACAAGCTCTTCTATGATGGGGTCTGGAAGGCTTGTGGACAGCAGATGAGCTATACCACTGTTGAAGGTCCGTCAGCTGAAGACACGATTGACCGCCGGAAACGCGAGATCGACCAACAGAAGACCACGTTTGAGCTCATGTTTGATCGACTAGAGATGGAAACTGACGACTTTGAATTTGATCTCTCTGTAAATACTGATCGTCTACCGGAGCTTGAGCCAATTGATGCCGATCCCGAGCCTGAACTGGCAGAGGAACTCGACACGGTTGCACGGGATGACCCGGCATTTGATGTGCTGGCAAAAAACAATGAGTGAGGTTGACACGCCGCGGCACACTCATTTTCAACCCTACAACGGAAACTATACAACGAGTCTTGTGATTGGTCCGAAATTTTTGGTTTCAGTTTTCCGGACGAACCACTCAAACGATGAGGAATCGCGGAAAGGGCGGTTTGCCGAGAAACTGCTCACGCTTATCCGCGATGAGGAACTCCCGTTCCGGCAGTTGCTTGTGACGCACCACACTCTTGACGAAGCTGCGACACGTCTTAAAAAGAAAGCACAGCCGTCTGATGCGTTCGACTGTGTAACCACCGTTCGCGAATCGAAGGTGTACTGTCTCACAGATCTCGATGTAGACACATTCGACAGCGCCTGTACCGATTTTACGAAATACGGTGATCATGGCGGGGCGATGACTGATTTCATCAACAAGGCATTCGTAGAGGTACAGACTACCGACTATATCGCTACGTGGGATGACCACTACGAAGCATTCGACGAGCTAGAATTGCTCCCCCACTGCGATCATTGACTGCATCTTTGGATAAATGCTAAAAATAGTAGTAAAATCATTTTATGACTTTCCTTCGCTGACGCCGAACGAGCGAGACTGCAGCTGTTTTCATAATGGTAAAATCTGAAATCGTAGCGAAGCCGGGTCCAGGCTGGAAAAAGGTGGGTTGTAAGTTCGGGCCGACCCAACCGCCGGTATGGTAGACCGACTCCTGAAAGTCAACGCCTACACCACGTTCGACCTGCTGGACGGCCGCGTCGAGGGCCACGGCTTCGACGAGGAGGCCCTGGCCGTCCTGAACGTCACCGCGCCGCGCGAGGACCCCGATCACGTGACACTCCAACTGGAGATGGACAACACGCAACTCGATTCGGTGGAACCACACGCCGACCACGTCACGCTCTCGGCGGCCGAAGCCCGGGAACTCGCGGCCGAACTGGAGGAGTACGCCGGGAAGGTCGAGGCCGCACAGTCGGAGTGAGGGAGTTGGGAGTCGGCCGAACCGCACTACTATGTGGGACGGGGCCGAACCCCACACCGTCGATGGATCCCGACGGGAACCCCGCCTCGCGCGAACTCGGTTTCTGCCCCTGCTGTGGCTACCAGTCCCTGCCCGAGGATCAGCCGGGGTCCTACGAGGTCTGTCCCGTCTGTGACTGGATGGACGACCCCGTCCAGTTCCACAACCCCGCCTACGTCGGGGACACCAACCACGTCTCGCTGGCCGAGGCCCGCGAGAACTTCGAGGAGCACGGGGCCTGTACGCCCGGAGCCGCGCCGGACACCCGTGACCCCCGCGAGGACGAGCGTCGGGACCCGAACTGGCCCTACGAGGGGTAGTTTTCTGTCGCTGGCGCTCCAAGGAAGGGTATGTCCGAGTGGACGACGGGACAGATGCCCGACCTGTCGGGTGAGACAGTGATCGTCACCGGCGCGAACAGCGGGCTCGGCTTCGAGGGCACGCGGGCCTTCGCCGACGCGGGCGCGACGGTCGTCATGGCCTGTCGTAGCGTCGAGCGTGGTTCGTCCGCGGCCGAGGAGATCAGCCGCGAGGTGCCCGACGCCGACCTCGACGTGCTGGAACTGGACCTGGCCGACCTCGACAGCGTCGCGGCCTTCGCCGAGGCGTTCGCCGACGAGTACGACGACCTGCGTTGCCTCTGTAACAACGCGGGCGTGATGGCGATCCCGTACAGCGAGACCGAAGACGGCTTCGAGATGCAACTCGGCGTCAACCACCTCGGTCACTTCGCGCTGACCGGGCACCTGCTGGACACCCTGCGCGAGACCGACGGCGAGAGTCGCGTCGTCACCCAGTCCAGCGGACTCCACGAGAACGGCGAGATGCGTTTCGACGACCTCCACGGGGAACGCGACTACGACAAGTGGGGTGCGTACGGCCAGAGCAAGCTGGCCAACCTGCTCTTTGCCTTCGAGTTGGACCGTCGGCTCGACGAGGCCGGTATCGACGGCGTCACGAGTGTGGGCTGTCACCCCGGCTACGCCGACACGAACCTCCAGCGCCGCGGCCCCAAGCAGGCCGGCTCGACGCTCCGGCTGGCGATGATGAAAGTCGCCAACGCCGTCGTCGCACAGGACGCCGCCACCGGCGCGCTCCCGATGCTGTACGCCGCGACCGCGCCGGATGTCCGGGGGGGCGAGTACATCGGTCCGAGCGGATTCATGAATATGCGCGGCCCGCCGGCCGAGGACACACCGTCCCGTGAGGCTCGCGACCCCGAGCGTGCCCGTCGGCTCTGGTCGGTTTCGGAGGAGCTGACGAACGTGACCTACGACCTGCCCGAGGCCACCGCGACGGCCGACTGAGTGGGTTCGGGCCACCCTTTCGCTACCGAACCGTCACTGTTCGGGACTCGGGGTGTCGGTCGGCGTTCCGGTGGGCGTGCCGTCCGGGGTTCCGGTCGACGTACCGCCGTCCGTTCCGGTCGGCGTGTCGCCGAAGTTCCCGGTGCCGGTCGCGAGGTCGTTCAGGACCGATCCGATCCGGTTCAGCCGCTGGGTCTCGCCTTCGATCCCGTGGCGGCGGGCCAGATACTGCGGGTCGTTGTAGGTCACCTTCGTCTGACCGCCGTCGTCCCAGACCAGTAGTTTCTGCGGGAGGTCGATGGCGACCGAGCGGGCGGCCTGCATCAGTGGCGTCCCCACGTCGGGGTTACCGATCAGCAGGAGGCGGGTCGGCGGGAGGTTCCGGTCCACCGAGGCGGCGTTCTCGTCGTGGCCGACGGTGGCCAGCACCGTCAGCGGACTCGACTCCACGTCGTTTTCGATTCGCTGGACCGTCGCGTCGACGCTCCGGTCGACGGTGACGGTCACGAGGCCGGGGTCCATCGTGCCATCGCCGGCCTGTTCGTCGGTGGGCTGGTCCTCGTCGGTCGTGGTGGTGTCTGTCTGGGTCATCGCTGTCGCTGTCGGTGTGCCCGTCGGTGACGGCTGGCTCTCGGGGCCGCCACAGCCGGCGAGGCCGCCGACCGCACCGACGCCGAGGAGACGGAGCAGTGTTCGTCGATCCATCCACCGACCGATACCGGTGCGGTGCAGTTAGTTACGCGACAGCTACTCGGCGGACGAGTCCGGCGAACGGCTGGGCGTCCGCCCCCATCCGGACCCCGCTCGTCACGACTCCAGTTTCCGACGAAGCTCGGCCTCGTCGACCCGGAATTTGAACGTCGGTGTCCCGTCGACGAGGACGTAGGGGACGCGTTCGCCGTACTCTTCGCGGAGGTCGGGGTCGTCGTCCACGTCGATCTCCTCGATCTCGACCTCGGCAGAGACCTCCTCGGCCACCGCCTCGATGGTCGCTTTCGCCTCGTCACAGAGATGGCAGTTCTCCCGGGAGTAGACGGTGACTTCGGGCATACGCGAGTGCTGGGCGGCCGCGGGGATCAATCTTTCAGCTTGCCGTTGAGCACCTTGGCGGCGACGAGGATCGGATCCCAGACCGGGCTGAAGGGCGGGGCGTAGGCCAGATCCGCGCGTTCGAGTTCGCCGACGGTCATGTCCGCTTCCAGCGCGGTGGCGACGGTGTCGATGCGGACGGCCGCGCGGTCGGTGCCGACGATGGTGCCCCCGAGCAGACGCCCGCTCTCCCGGTCAGCGACGAGCGTCACGGTCGTCTCGGCCGCGCCGGGGTAGTAGCCCGACCGCGAGCGGGTGGTGATCGTCTCGCTCACGGGATCGAAGCCGGCCTCGCGGGCCCCGTCTTCGAGCAGGCCCACCCGGCCACACTCCTGCTCGAAGGCCTTGACGACGGCCGTGCCCGCGATGGAGCCGACCGGTGTGGGATCGCCCGCCACGGTCGCACCGACGGCCCGGCCCGCGCGGTTGGCGGTCAGTCCAAGCGGGACCCACGCGGGCTCGCCGGTGACGGTGTGGTCGTCCTCGGCGCAGTCGCCGGCGGCGTAGACACCCTCCACGCTGGTCTCGCCGTACTCGTCGACCGCGACTGCTCCGTCCTCGCCCAGTTCCACGTCCGCCCCCGCCAGCAGGTCCGTGTTCGGCTGAACCCCGACGCCGACGACCGCCAGGTCGATGTCGAGGGCGGTGCCGCCCTCACACTCCAGTCGCTCGACCCGGTCCTCGCCGGCGAGTCGAACGACCGTCTCGTTCAGGTGGAGGGTGACGCCCTGCTCGCGGAGTTCCGCGGCGACCGCCTCGCCGACGGCCTCGCCGAACGGCGAGAGGAGATGGCCCGAGCGCTGGAAGACGTGCACGTCGAGCCCGTGGGCCGACAGGGCCTCGGCCATCTCGACGCCGACGTAGCCCCCGCCGACGATGGCCGCCGTCTCGGGCGGGTCCATCGCCCCGAACCGCCCGACACGCTCGCGGTCGACGAACGCCTCCCCACCCACATCCGCCAGCGCGTCCTCGCTGGGATCGAGCAGGAAGGCCCTGATCGCGGCTGCGTCGTCCAGTCCGTGTAGTGGGAAGCCGCCGTCCAGTTCGCTCCCCTCGATGGGACCGGTCACCGCTCGCGCGCCGGTCGCGACCAGCAGGTCGCCGTAGGCCTGCTCGAACTCGCCGTCGGGGCCCTCGACCGTGACCGTCCCGGCGTCGGGGTCGACGGCGACGACCTCGTGGTGCCGCCGGAGGTCGATGTCGCGTTCCTCGATCTCCTCGGGTGTCAGCGAGAGCAGGTTCTCCAGTTTGTCGACCTCGCCTTTGACGAAGTAGGGCTCACCACAGTGGGCGTAGGACACCCACTGCCCTTTCTCGAAGACGATCACCTCGCGGTCGGGGGACTCGCGTTTGCACTTGCTGGCGGCGCTCAGTCCGGCGGCGTCCCCACCGATCACGACGAATGGCTCGGGCATACTCTCACATTCGACGGCCAGCACATAGGCTTACGGTGAGTTACTCGTAACTCCGGGGCGGGACGTACAGCGACAGGGTTTTTTGGACTCGCTCGCCCGTGTTCTCGATCTCGTGGGTCTCGCCGGCCTCGATACAGACGAGATCGCCGGCTCGGAGTGCAACCGGGTCACCGTCGACGATGGCGCGGCCCTCGCCCTCGATCACGTAGAGCCACTGATCGCTTCGCTCGTGGTGGTTGTCCGGCCCGCCCGTCGACTGCCCCGGCGAGAGCGTCATGACGGCGGCCTGTGCCGTTTCTGTCTCCGCTAACACGTCGAACCAGCGATCCGACTCGACACGCGTCCGCTTCATACACCCCGCTTCGACGGAGAGGTGGTTGGGCCTTGTGGACCCTTTTTCACCCGCTGAAAGAGCCTATATATACCTCTCTTCACACACCGAGAACACGCTTGCGTACTTATGACCGTGTAGGGACGTGATCGATATATGACCGACTCCGAAACCACCCACGAGACCGTGCCGACGATGACGTACCTGCCCGACCACCTGCTGGCCGGCCAGTCGAAGATTCCCACCGTCCGGACCATCGACGACGACCGGACCGACGACGACCGGACCGACGACGAGGAGACCGACGGCGAGGCGAGCGACACCGACAGCGACCCGACCGCGGAGTTTTGCCGGTCCTGGCGGCGTCACCGGTCGCGCTCGCGGTCGTTCCCGTTCTGACCCCGGCCAGCGGCGTTCCGTCGACCTGTATCAGACACTGAGAATCGAATGAGGGTATTTATCCGCAGATCTTCTCAGGCCGTGTATGGCCACCCAGGAACGTGGATCTACGAGCGGCATCGACTTCTCACAGGAGATTCTGGAGGGGAAAGAGCTGGGCGAGGAAGCGCTTCGGGACGTACTCTCGAACAACATCCGACAGATCATGAACTCGACGGGGGCGGCGATGCGGATTCTGGACACGAACTTCAACGTAGTGTTCGAGAACGACCAGATGGTCGAGATGGGGGGTGTCGAAGCCGAATCGAGCGAACTCGTCAACTGTTACGACCAGTTCTGCCACCCGGAGGTCTGCGGGACGGACAACTGCACGCTGAAACAGGTCGTCGACGAGGGCAAAGACGAAATCCGGGTCGAAGTCGAGAAAGAGAGCTACGACGGGCGCGTGATCCCGACCGAGCTCGTCGTCAAGCCGATCCGGGACGAGGACGGCGACGTCGTCGCCATCAGCGAGACCTTCAGGGATATCTCGGACCGGAAAGACGCGACCGAGCGGATCAAACAGGCCGTCGACGAGCTGAAAGCCACCTCACACGACGTGGCGGACAACTCCAAGGATATCAGTACCCGTGCGGCAGACCAGCTCGACGCCATCAGCGAGATCGCGAGCGAAGTGTCGGGGCTCTCGGCGACCGTCGAAGAGGTGGCCGCCACGGCCGACGAGGTCAGTTCCGTCAGCGAGCGTGCCAGGCAGCGAGCCGAGACGGGGCAAGCGGAGGCGACCGACACGATCGAGATCATGGAGCGGGTCGAAGACGAGGCCGACGCCGTCACCCGGGACATCGAGGCGCTCCGCGATAGCATCCGTGAGATCGACGAACTGGTCGACGTGATCAACGACATCGCGGACAAGACGAACCTGCTCGCACTGAACGCCTCCATCGAGGCCGCACGCGCTGGCGAGGCCGGTGAGGGGTTCGCTGTCGTCGCCGACGAAGTCAAATCGCTGGCCGAGGAGTCACAGAACCGGGCGACCGAGATCGAGGCCATCGTACAGGAGATCCGGACGAACACCGAGGAGACGGTGACCAGCCTGGAAGCGACGAACGACGTGATCCAGACCGGGGCCGAAAAGGCACGCAGTTCCGGCGAGACATTCGAGGACATCGTCGCGACCGTCGAGGACGCCTCCGACGGGATGGAGGAAGTCGCCGACGCGACGGACGACCAGGCCGCCAGCACGGAAGAGATCGCGAGCATGGTCGACCAGACCGCAGACGACTTCCAGGCCGTCGCCGACGAGGCCGAAGCGATCGCCAGCGCGAACGAGGAGCAAACCGCGGAAGTCGAACGGATCAGTGAGCAGGTCGACCAGCTGAACGCCCTGGACGTCCAGACGGACCTGTGACACCCTCGGTGCGGTCGTATACGATACCGACCTGTGACTCCGGTTCACCGAGGCGAATCCACTGCGAACCGGATCGCGTGCTCAGTCGTCGGCCTCCGTGGGTTCGGTGTCGCCGAACCGCCGTGAGAGCAGGTAGCCGAGCCCACCTGCGCCGCCGAGGGCGGCCGTAATCCCGAAGCCGGGGCCGCTCTCGCTCGTCGCTGTCCCGTCGTCGGTGGCGGCGGTCGTTCCGTCACCGCCGTCCATTCCACCGCCACTGTCCGTTCCCGCGGTAGTCTCCATTCCACTGTCCGTGCCCTCGGTACTCGCCGTTCCCTCGGTCCCGTCCATCTCGTCGTCCTCACCGGCGCTATCCGTGCCGCCGGCGGTGCTGGCCGCCGGGAGTTCCTGGCTCGCCGGGACCGACAGTTGCACCGCCGTGTCGCCGCTGAGCTCGATCCCGGCGTCGTCGTCGGAGGGCCGGTACAGCGACCCGCCGAAGAGGTCGTTGACCTCCGCCGAGGTGAGCGCGTCCTCGCGGGCGCTCATCGCCACCCGGAGCCGGTCACCGGCTTCCAGGTTCGCGTGGACGCCGAACAGTTCGAGTTCGATCTCGCCGGCCTCGGTGACTGCTAGCGGCGTCACCCGCTGTTTGATCGTCGTGGCCTCGCCGTCACGGACGCGCTGGAGCGCGACGAACAGGTGGCTGCGGCCCTCGCCCGTCGGCGTGACGTCGAGTGTGAGCGTCGGGAGCCCGATGATCTCCGTCGCTTCCTCGATTTCGATGTCGACGCTCGCGACGTTGCCGTCCGCGCCGTCGAGTTCGACCGACTCGGGGATCGTCCGGGTGGTCGACCGTTCGGGATGTGGGGGGAACGCCGCTGCGGCACTGAACTCGTCGGCGGCTTCGTCGTAGTAGTGCAGCGTCGAGACGTCGAGATCGCCGTCCTTGAGATGCGCCTCCTGCCACTGGAGGGCCATCTGGCCGACGAACTGCCGGGAGGTCTCCGACCCCGGCGGATAGCCGTCGGGTTGGCCGAGGATGTGCGTGCCGTCCTGGCCGAGCAACAGCGTCACCTCACTCCCGTCGCTCTGGAGCTTGCGGAAGTTGCGTACCCCCTCGTTGATCGGGAACAGCTGGTCGGTCAACTCGGGGATCACGAGCGCGGGCGTGTCTTCGATCGCGTCGTAGCTGACCGGGGAGCGCTGTCGGTAGTACGCCCGGTCGTCCTCGGTCATCCGTCCGCGGTCGAGGATCCCGCTGGTCGTCTCGGTGTTCTCCGCCGAGAGGTTTCCGGTCTGTGCGCCGAACTCGAGCGCCTCGATCCACCCGCGTTTGATGACGCCGTTGGGCGCGAGCGCCTGGGCGAGGTTGTTCCAGGTCGCCCGCGGGACGATCGCGTCCAGTCGGTCGTCGACCGACGCCGTCCGCATCTGGATCCCCCCACCGTAGGAGGTGCCGTCCATCCCGATCCGTGGGTCGTCCTCGCCGTCGGTCAGCACCGCGTCCTGCTGGGCCAGGTAGTCGATCAACGCGCTCGCGTCCTGCCGTTCGAGTTCGCTCGTCGAGTTGACCTCGCCACCGGAGCCCTGGCCGTCCCCGCCCTGTCCGAACCCGCGGGACGTGTACGCCAACACGACGAACTCGTTGCTCGCGTACACCGACGCCAGCGGCTGGAGGTCCGTCTTGCTCCCACCCCAGCCGTGGGTCATCAGGATTGCTGGATGTGGTCCGTCGGCCGTCGGTTCGTAATACGTCGCGTCCAGTTCGGTCCCGTCGAAGGATGCGATCCGCCGCTCCTCGCTCTGGAAGGCGTCATCGTCGGTCTGTAGCGCCGCGACCGGATGTGCGAACGGATCCATCGCCCGACTCCCGACGACGCCCAACCCGGCGGCCGCACCGAGATACTTCAGTACGTCCCGCCGTGTCTCCGCCGGCAGTTCGCTATCGTCTACCATACCATCACTGTACACTCACAAAACACATTTTAAATTTTGGGACGATTGTAAAGGGATATACTTAAAAGAAGGCTGTGGAGGTAACCACTCGGCGGGAGCGAACGCAACACTGTAATTGCTATTTACCATTCGAGCGAACACTGTACGCTTCTGGAGCGAGTGTTTGGTCGTCGACTTCTCGGCGTGAATCAGTGCAATCAAACCCCGCGGCTGGGTAGGTCCGGCAATGAATGTGCGGTTCCTGGGCGGTGCAGGCGAGGTCGGCCGCAGTGCGATTTTGATCGACGACTCCCTCCTGCTGGATTTCGGGATGAAGACGGCCGACCCACCCCAGTTTCCCGTCGAGACGCCCGACCCCGACGCTGTCGTCGTCTCCCACGGCCACCTCGACCACGTCGGGTCGATCCCGTCCCTCCTCTCGGGTGGCCGCCGTCCACCGATCCACTGGACACCACCGACGCGGGAGTTGACGCTGACGCTGGCACGAGACACGCTCAAGTTACACGGCGGGACCTACGACTGTCCCTTTACTGAAGAGGAAGTCCGCCGGGTCACGCAGGTGTCCGAGACCCACGGCTACCGCGAGCCCTTCGAGGCGGCCGGCTACGAGGTCACGCTCTACGACGCGGGCCACATTCCCGGGAGCGCGCACGTCCTCGTCGACGACGGCGAGACACGGCTGTTCTACACGGGCGATTTCCACGTCGACTCGCAACGGCTCGTCGCCGGCACCACCGCCCGCCCGGACGCGGACGCCGTGCTCTGTGAGAGCACCTACTCCGACGTACAACACGACGCCCGGAGCGCCGTCGAGGAACGGTTCGCCGAGAGCGTCAAGACCACGATCTGGGAGGGCGGTACCGTCGTCGTTCCCGCCTTCGCCATCGGGCGGACCCAGGAGCTGCTCATGATCTGTGAAGCGTACGACATCCCCTGCTACGTCGACGGAATGGGGACCGACGTGACCGAGCTGGTTCGCCGCCACTCCGGGTTCGTCCGCGACCCCGACGCCCTCCAGCGGGCGACCAGCCACGCCCGGTTCGTCACCGGTCGAGACGGCCAGCGAAAGCGCATCGCCGACCAGAATACCGCGATCGTCACGACCAGCGGGATGCTCTCCGGTGGCCCGGCGATGACGTACATCCCCGAGATTCGGGATCGCCCGGTCAACAAGATCGCGATGACGGGGTATCAGGTCGAGGGGACGCCCGGCCGGGAACTGCTGGAGACCGGCAGTGCCGAGATCGACGGCCGCGTCATGCCCGTCGCCGCACAGGTCGAGCAGTACGACTTCTCCGCCCACGCCGACCGCGACGGACTGCTGGCGCTGCTCGATTCCTACCGGGACACACGGGTTCTGGTCGACCACGGCGACCGCTGTGGGGCCTTCGCCGACGAACTGGTCGCCGACGGATTCGACGCGAGTGCGCCCGAGAACGGCGATCAGGTGTCGATCTGAGCTACTCTCGCCCGTCGCCGTCGACGGTCCCGTAGGCGGTTCCGTATCCGTCCTGTTCGCGCTGGCCCTCACGCGCACGGAGGTTCTGTCGGGTGAACTGCGGGTCGGCGCTGATCCCCGACCGACTCCGGAGCGACCGGTAGAGAAGCGCCAGTGCGAGCGGTGCCCCGAGCGCGGCGACGGCGGCGGCCGTCCGGTCGCCGGCGACGAACAGGACGAGCGCGGCGATCACCGAGCCGAGAAACCCCAGGCCGAGGACGGCTTGCTTCGCGAGTCGGTCGAACAGCCCGGTCTCGTCGCCCAGTGCCGTCCGGACGGTGAGGTCGTCCCTGTTCGCGCGGTCGAGCGTACGCTCCAGTTTCGGGCCGGTCACCAGGAGCGCCCCGGCAGTGCCCCCGAGTTCCTCGCCGGCGCGGTCGAGCAGTTCCCGGACACCCTGACTCGCGTACCCCTCCGAGCGGACGTACTCGGTGACGAGCTCGATCAGGTCGAACTCGGGGTCGAGCGTCCGACAGACGCCTTCCAGTACTGTCGTGATCCGGACGATCAGTGCGAGGTCCTGGGGCAGTCGGAGCGGAAACTCGTACAGTTCGGCCTGGAACTCCGCGACGAGTTGCTGGACGCGGTACTGGTCCACGTCCCGGCCCCGGAAGCTCTCGAGGACGATCTCGAACATCTCCCGCAACAGCCGTCGGTCCGCGGTCGGATCGAGCGCGCCCATGGCGACGAAC
The DNA here is from genome assembly GCF_900110215.1 of Halorientalis persicus. Taxonomy (GTDB): domain Archaea; phylum Halobacteriota; class Halobacteria; order Halobacteriales; family Haloarculaceae; genus Halorientalis; species Halorientalis persica. Next base: position 29,543 of record NZ_FOCX01000011.1, read on the forward strand.
GAATCGATGATCCCGTCCACGTCGTCCCGGGCGATGGCGACGTACATCTCGAAGATCTGTTCTTGCAGGTCCTCGTCGACCGTCCCGGTGATGCCGAAGTCGTAGAAGACGATGGTGCCGTCCGGCTGGACCGCGAGGTTCCCCGGGTGGGGGTCGGCGTGGAACACCCCCTGGTCCAGCACCATCTCGATGTAGGCGTCGAAGAGCCGCTCGACCAGTGCCCCCCGGTCGATCCCCATAGCGTCCAGTCGCTCTACGTCGGTGATCTTCGTCCCGTCGACGTACTCCATCGTCAACACGCGGGCCCCGGAGTGGGAGTCGATGGGTTCGGGCACCCGCACGCGGTCGTCGTCGGCGAAGTTCGTCCGCACGGTTTCCAGCATCCGGGCCTCGTGGACGTAGTCCATCTCCTCGCGGATGGTCGCCGAGAACTCGTCGGCGAGGTTCTCGAGGGTGAACGCCTGTCCCGGCTCGGCCCCACGGATCAACAGGGGCGTCAGCGTCTCGATCACCCGGAGGTCGGCCGCGACGCGCCGGCGGATGTTCGGCCGCAGAACCTTCACGGCGACCCGCTGGCCGTCCAGTCGGGCCGTGTACACCTGCCCGAGGCTCGCGCCGCTGATCGGCTCGGTGTCGAAGGTGTCGAAGGCCGCCTCGACCGGGCCGACTTCGGCCTCGATCGCGGGTTCGATCTCGTCCCACTGGGCCGGCGGGACGCGGTCCTGCAGGCGCTGGAGCACCGCGATGTACGGGCCGGGCAACACGTCGGGCCGGGTCGAGAGGATCTGGCCCACCTTGATGAAGGTCGGCCCGAGCGTCACCAGCGTGTCCAGCAGTTCCTCGGCGCGGTCGACCTGCGTCTCGGCGTCGATCTGTCGTTCGCGCCCGAACAGGAGGAAGCGCCGCCGGTCGCGGGCGTAGGCGACGAGGAGCGGGAGGAACTGGCCGACGACGACGAGGAGTCGCCAGGCGACCCGGAACCGGAGCCAGCTGTCGTCGGGACTCGCGGCTCTTCGGGACCCCGCCCCATCCGGTGTCGCTTCCGCCTCCGATTCGGCCATGTGACCCGTATAGGCGTCCCCCACTCAAGGTCGTGGTGGTCGGCCGCGCGGCTGGGTCGGTGGACTCCCGCCGGTCGCCGTTCACAGTCTGGCGGTTCTCCCTGTCTCGCGGTTTCACCGCTCGACCGTTCGAGGACCCCCGCCGGTCGTCCTCGTGACGGTCGAACCTCCCTGCTCGCGGTTCCTTCGTCACCGCTCGCAAGTTCGGGGATTCTTCGCTTCGCTCGAATCTCCCTGCTCACGGCTCCCGTGGGTCGCCGTTCGCTCGTCCGGCGACGCTTCCGTCGGTCGCGTCGCCTACTCCCCCACGGCGTCGGGACGGACGCGAAATCGATTGTACCCGCCGTGTGAGAGCTCCAGCGAGTCGAGCCACCAGTTCCAGCGCTCGGCCAGATCGTAGTCGTCGGGCGCGTCTTCGAGGTTGTCGATCACTGCGTCGACGGTCAACTCGAATCCCAGTTCGGACTCGATCTTCCCGGCGTCGGCGAGGTCGCGGGCCTGCCGCGCCACGACGCGCCGTGCCTGCTCGGTCCCCCCGAAGACCGCTCCCAGTTCACGTTCCAGCGAATCTCGGTCCACACGTGGAATCCGGACCGGACGTACTTGACGTTCTCGAAGCCGTGCCGGATCAGATGGGTGCCTGGGTCGCCGTACTCGCGACGAGGAACCACGTGATCAACACGGCGTTGACGAACGCGCCCGTCCAGACCCCGCCGGTCCGGTGGTAGAAGTACGTCGAGATCACGGCCGCCGCGGTCAACACCGGCAGGAACGACAGCGAGACGATGGCGTACAGTGCCAGCGGCGGGGTCGCGAGCGCGTGACCCAGCAGGAGCGGCACGTACTGGGCCGCCACGAGCAACACGAACCCGCCGACGACGATGACGGTGTTGGTCGCCATCGCGCGCCGGAGCGACGTGGTCGTCGCCGGCGTCCGGAGCCGACCGTGCAGGAGGACGCCCAGCGCCACGAAGAACGCGCCGAACACGGGCAGGTAGACCAGGAAGGCCCCGACGTGCCACGGCTGGAGCAGTTTCAGCGCGACGAACCAGATCCGGTAGTCGACGTTGAACAGCGTGTCCACGGCGACCAGCGACAGGTACACCGCGCCGACGACCGCGACGGCCACGCCCAGCGCACGGGTGACCGCACCGCCGCTCTCGCCGGCCGCTAGCCCCAACCGGGCCAGCGCGTCGCCGTCGCCGTCCCGGCGAACGTGCCAGATGCCTACGAGGGTAACGGTGAGCAGCGTGTTCACCAGTGCCCAGATCGCCACCCCGTTGGTGATCGTCTGTGGGAAGATGGCGTTGGCCGACAGCACCTGATCGCCCAGGATCATCGCGGGGTAGTAGGTCAGCGCCGGCAGGACCGCGGCGACGGCGGCGTTTGCGTACCACCAGCCGCCCCGTTCGGTGACGGCGTCGGGGACGGTGTCGACTGCCGCCGCGAAGGGGTCACGGTCGAGCAGGAGACTCCCCGCCGGGAACACGAAGAGGACGGCCCCGAACAGGGCGAGCAGGGTCCCGACCTCTTTCCAGTACCACACCTGGTTCGTCGGGGACAGGTCGGTCTCGGTCGGGGCGGTGCGCTGGAGCCACTCGACGGAGTCGGCGACCGCCGCGGTCGAGAGGTGGGTGCCAGGGTGTGTGGTCGCCGGCGTGGTCAGCTTCCGGGCCGACCCGGACTCGACGTTGCCGTAGACCTGCCCTTCCTCGACGGGGCCGTCGGTGCCGAAGACGGCTTTCGTCTTGGTCGCGCTCCGGACCGTCCCGCTGTCGGCCGCGGCCGCACCCCACATCAGCCAGTGGAACTCGTCGTACTCGGCGAAGACGACGCCGACGTTGCGCGGGAACGTCGCGCTCCCGTTGGGCGCGGTCGCGTTCGGGATGGGGAAGCCGGGGATCGGTCCCGGGCCGGACCCCTGGTAGATGGCCGCGTCGTACTTCCGCGGGTGGACGGCCGCCGCGGCGGTAATCGCCCAGCCGCCCATGGAGTGACCGCTGAGGGCGATGGAGTCGTTCGCCACCATCGAGCGCGACTGGAGGTACGCCAGCCCGTCGGGGCCGCCGAAGGCGTTGGCGAACGCCGGCGGCTCGGAGCCGCCGTGGCCCGTCTGGTCCAGCGCCAGTACGACGTACCCGCGTCTGGCGTACTCGGTCGCGAACGGTGACTGGACCTGCTTCGTGTTGACGTAGCCGTGGACGGCCAGCACGCCCGGGGCGGGATTCTCCGCCGAGACCCCGTCGGGGACGTAGAGGTGCCCCGACATCGTCGTGCCGTTCGTCCCCTCGAACTGTACGTCCTGTACCGAGACCGAACCGCCCGCGGTGTGCCCCCAGTAGCCCAGTGCGCCGCCGCCGAACACCAGGACCAGTGACAGCACGAGCAGTCCGACCCGCCTGTCTATCTTTACGTCTACCATGGGTAGTACCGAGAAACAAGTGGGGCATAATTGTTTCCATCGTTCATCAAGGACTGACGATTCACATCGGATGTAATGGAACAGCTTTGACCTGTCGGGTCCGGTCGGGGTGGTCAGGGCAGGTGCGTTCCGACGGGCTTTTTATTCGGCACGGTCTGAATCGACCAATGGCAGATTTCACCGTCGTCGTCGCGGACCCCGAGAGCGGCGACACCTACCAGCTCGATGTGGACGGACAGGACGCGAACCGCTTCGTGGGCCGTGAACTCGGCGAGGAAGTCGACGGTACGGCCGTCGGCCTCGACGGCTACACGCTCGAACTCACGGGCGGCTCGGACAACGCGGGCCGACCGATGCGGTCGGACGTGCGCGGACCGAACCTCACCTCCCTCCTCTCGGACGGCGGGACTGGCTTCGAGCCGACCCGCGGCGGCGAGCGCAAGCGCGTGACCGTCCGCGGTCGCGAGGTGAGCGAGGAGGTCCGCCAGATCAACGCCAAGATCACCGACCGCGGCTCCGAGGACGTGGCCGACCTGCTGGGCGAAGGCGAGAACGACGAATAGCGTGTCCGACCGCCTCCCGAGCGATCACGACGCCGTCGAGACGCACCGGGCCAGTCTCGAACGGGTCGGCCGGACCGACCGCCCGAAAGTCGTCGTCCCGGACGACGCGGCTGTCCCGACCGACGAGGTGGTCCGCGTCGTGATCGACGGCCGGACCTGCCACGCTCGTATCGAGACGAGCCTGCAGGGCGACACCGAGATTACCGGGGCCTACGACACTCCGACGCTCGCGCGAGACCCGGGCGACGGCGAGAACCGCCTCCAGACCTGGGTCTCGGACGCCGACGTGACCGTCGGCGGCTCCGTCCTGCTGGACGTGGTCACCGAGGGATTCAAGTACGGACTGCGCGCTCCCGGTGAACGGACCGTCTACGAGGCGACCGAGCAACCCAGCGACAGTCTCTCCTCGATCGCCGACGAGCTGACCGAGTGACGGGAGCGCCCGACGGCTCCGGATTCGATACGCGCACAAACGTTTTGACTATCTACGCACTGGCAAGTGTACGGGACGCCGTGCGCGAAACCCTCAAGACTCGGTCGCGCGTACCAACTCCAATCGCCCCCTAGTATGTCGGAATCAGTGATCGCGGACTTCGTGGGCAAATTCAACGCCAGCGCCTCCGAGCGTGGCGAGCCGGCGACAGGCCGGGTCCTCCTCAGCCAGAAACGGCTGGTGCTGGCCGCCGACGCCGGCAAGACCACGATTCCGCTGTCGTCGATCTTCGACGTGGCCGTCGGGCACGTCCCACAGGACCTGGGGAAGTTCTTCGACTCGACGGTGACCATCGCGTTCCGGAAGGGCGACCACCGCCACGTCGCGGCCGTCGAGGCTGGTGACGACAAGATCGAGAAGTTCTCGACGGTGCTGTTCAAGGCGCTGCTCAACGGGACGACGATGACGGTCAAACACCCCGCGCGGCTCGGGGGGCGCGTCACCGACGCCGCCTTCCACCCCGCGAAACTCTACCTCAAACCGCGGATGGTCCGGTTCAAGGGCCCCGAGTCGACCTTCACTGTGGACCTCTCGACGGTGACGAGCTTCGAGCGCAGTCAGCGCGAGATCGACGGGAAATCGCGGGAGGTGCTGTCGGTTCGGCACATGCAGGACGCACAGGCGATGACCTCCCTCGCGGCTGTCGACTCCGGGCGGAAGATGTCCATTCTCGGCCGGTACCTCCGGCTGGAGTACAGCGACATCGTGGCCGACCTCAAGGACATCTCCCTGTCCGAAGACGAGACGGAACTGCTGGTCGCGGTGTACTCGACCGGCCCCGGCGTCTCGCTGGCCAAAGTCGTCGACGTCGAACCCAGTCAGGCCGAGATGCTGCTGGGCGACCTCCGTAACAAGGGGTTGATCGCCGACGGACAGGACGAGACGGAACTCACCGCCAAGGGTCGCATCGTCGTCAGCGACAAACTCGAAGACGTCAATCAGTGAAGGCCGCGCCTTCGTGGCGTCGGCCTAGCGCTCGTCCATCACGTCGCTGGCGATGTGCCGGCCGCGGGCTTTCAGCCGCACCTCTTTGCGAACCCTGACTTCCTCCAGGATCTCGAGTTCGATCAGTCGGTCGTACACCTCTTCGACCTTTTCGACGTCCATGCCGACGAAGTTGGGGATCTCGAAGGGCGAAACGCCCGAGTACAGTGCCATCAACACCTCGTGTTCCCGCTCGCTGAGGTCGGCGTTGACCTCCGCGCGCTGTTCGCCCTCACGGAGCAGGCTCCGGAGGAAGACGGTGTGTCGCCGCGTCCCGGAGATGTGGGTCTGGACGCTCGTCCCGTCGTCTTCGGTGTGTTCGACCTCCAGTACGAGACGTTCGTCGTCCATGACTGTCCGATTCCCTTCGTCGACGCCGCCGATGTCGTCGAGGGGAATCTCGACGAACTGGCCGTCGGAGATGGCCAGTTCGACGCGTTCGTCGCCGATCTTGAGCCGCCCTTTCTTCCACTCTGTGTCCTGAACGACGCCGCCTTCGACGGCGGGATGTTTCGCGAGAATGACCTGCTGGTTGAGCAGGGCTCCGTAGAGTTTGTTCTTGAACGCCTCGGTGTCGTTGGGGGCCACCAGCGTCACGTCCTTGCCGACCTGCAGGGAGATGTAGCCCGACACCCGGGCGATGGCCTGGTTCACGTCGATCCGACCCTTGAGGCCGTCGACCTCCGAGAGCGGGATGGTCCGCTTGCCGTCGTTGCTGACGAGGACGATCCGCTTGTTCGAGAGGATGATGCGGCCGCTCTCCCACTCGATGTCGTTGAGCTTTCGCCCGTCCTTGACGACCCGGGCGAATTTCCCTTGGTCGTCGGCGAGCTTCTGTTCACCCTCGCTCATGGACAGTTCTGTCTCTCCGGAACTTCACTCCGTGATCGTATTAACCTTCCTGCCGTACGAACAGCCGATACGCGGGTCACTGGACGCCCCTCCCGCCCAGCTTCGAGATGGCCGAGAAGGCCTTCTTCCTGAGCTGTTCGCTCTCTGTCTGGTCGATGAGGTCGTCGAGGCGCTTGCGCGTGCGCTCGCCGCCGACCTTCCCGAGCGTGAACACCGCCTGTGCGCGGACGTTCTCGTCGTAGCCCGTGTCGTCGACGATCTCGAGCAGGCGGCTCTCGACCTGGGGCCCGCCGATCTCGGCCAGGCTCGTGGACGCGAACTGGGCGGTCATCTGGTCTTCGTCCTCTAAGGTCTCGACCAGTGCCTCGACGATCCGACCGTAGCCACGGCTGTCCTGATCGGCGACCCGGCCGAGGAGCCAGGCGGTGTTGCGCCGCTGGCGGTCCTGGGTACTCTCTTCGAGGATGTCGATCATCGGCACGAGGACGCTCTGGTCGTCGGTCCGGTTGAGCTGTTCGACGACGGTCTCGCGGATCTCGTGGCTCTGGTCGGTCGGCACGTTCGAGAGGAGTTCGATGATCGAGTACACCGCCGTCCGGCGGACCGAGGCGTCGTCGTCGCTCAGGGCCCCGACCAGTCCCTCGACCGGGCGGGAGTTGCCGAAGTTACCCATCGCACCGACGGCGATCCGCCGGATCGGTGCGCGCTCGTCGTCGAACATCTCGAGCAGTGCGGTCAGGGCCTGTCGGTTGCCGATCGTCCCCAGGGCCTCGGCGGCCTCCCGGCGCACCTCGGCTTTCGGGTCAGAGAGGCGCTCGATCAGGGCGTCGGTCGCCCGGGCGTCTTCGAGGCGACCGCAGGCGCGGGCGACCCGGGCACGGACGCGAGGGTCCGAATCGTCGAGCGATTCCAGTAGCTTGGGCAACACGTCGGTCTTCCCGAGTTCGCCCAGCGCGTTGGCGGCGGCCATCCGGAGTTCGGGCACGTCGGCCGTGAGCGCCTGCGCGAAGGCCTTGGCTTTCGCCCAGTCGGCCTGCTGCTCCTCACCGAGGTCGAGCCCGGCCATCTCCGCGATCAACTCCTCCATCGCGTCGGTGCCCAGCTGGTTCAGCGCGTCGATCGCCGCCGCGGTCACGCGGTCGTCGTCGGCCGACTGGGCCAGATCCACGAGCGGCGTCACCACGTCGTGGCCCGCCAGCGTCTCCTCGTCGAAGTCACCGAGGATCCCGGCGGCACGGGCCTTCACTTCCGGGTTGTCGGTGGTCCGGATGACGGACTTCAGTTCCTCGACCTCGCCTTCGCGTTCCAGCTGGTAGAGTGACATTATGCCTTACGGTAGATGCGGTGGCGTTTGTCGAACGGTTCGAAGGTGTCCCGACACTCGTGGGGCAGGGTCTCGGTCATCCCGATGACGAGGTAGCCGTCGCCCCGGAGCGACCCCTCGATAGTCTCGAAGATGGGCACCTTGTATTCGGAGTCGATGTAGATGAGCAGGTTCCGACAGAGCACCAGATCGAAGTCGCGCTTGGGGTCGCCCCGGATGAGGTCGTGGTTCTCGAACTCGACGAGGTCTTTCACCCGGTCTTTCACCTCGAACCGGTCGCCCTCTTGCTCGACGTAGCTCGTCGAGTCCTCCAGGGGGGCCAGTTCCTCGCCGATATCGGTCGTCTGGGACGTCTCGTAGACACCCTGGCGGGCTACGTTCAGGGAGTCGTCACTGATGTCGGTGCCCAGAATCGAGAGGCGGCGCGCGTTGATCTCCGGGTCGTCGAGCGCGAGCATCGCCAGCGAGTACGGTTCGCGGCCGTCGGCACACGGGGCGCTCCAGGCCCGGACCGACCGGCGCTCGTCGGTCAAGCGGCGGAGGACGTCCCGGATGCCACTCCAGGCTTCGGGGTTGCGGAAGAAGCCGGTGACGTTGATCGACAGCGAGTCGAGCAGGCGCTCCTGTTCCCCGTCCGTCGTGGTCAACTGGTCGCGGTACTCACCGTAGCTGTCGGCCCCGGTCCGGCGCATCCGGGCGGTGATCCGCCGATCGAGGTAGGCGTCGTTGTAGAAGCCGGTCTCGAACCCGACCTCGCGCTGGATGTACCCGAGCAGGTCGTCGAACGCCTCGCGGGACTCCTGTCTGCTGTCGGTCATTCAGAGGGTCACCACGTCGAGGATGTGGACGATGTTGCCGTCGCCAAGCACCGCCGTCCCCGAGAGGCCGGGCGTCCCGCTGAGGATCCCCTCCAGGGGTTTGACGACGACTTCCTCCTGCTGGGTGACCGCGTCACACTTCAGCGCGACCTGACGTTCGGATTCGCGAATCCGGACGAGCATCCCGTCACCGTTGGTCTTGGCGTCGGGCACGTCGAACGCATCGGCGATGTCGACGATGGGGTAGATGTCGTCGTTGTGTTCGACGACCTCCTCGCCGTTGACGACCTTGGTCCCGTTCATCTGGCTGATCTCGTCGATGTTCTTGATCGGGACGCCGTACTGCTCGTCGCCGACCTGTACGAACAGGACCTTGACGATGGCCATCGTCACGGGCAGGCGAAGCGAGACAGTGGTCCCCTCGCCGGGCTCGGAGTCGACCGACACGGAGCCGTCCAGTTGCGTGACGGTGTCGTGGACTACGTCCATCCCGACGCCGCGGCCGCTGGTGTCGGTGACCTCCTCCTTCGTCGAGAGGCCGGGGTGGAAGGCCAGGTCGTAGATCTCGCCCTCCTCCATCCGGTCGAGTTCTTCCTCGGTCCGGACCTCGTTCTCGATTGCCTCTCTGCGGATCTCGTTGACGTCGAGTCCGGCACCGTCGTCTTCGACCTCGATGATGACGTGGTCGCGTTCGCGCGTGGCGCGCAACTCGACGGTCCCCTCGCGGGGTTTCCCCTTCCGTTCGCGCTCTTCGGGGGGTTCGATCCCGTGGTCGACCGAGTTCCGGAGGATATGCATCAGCGGATCCGAGATTTCGGTGAGGATCGTCCGGTCGAGTTCGATGTCCTCGCCCTCGATCTGGAAGTTCACCTCCTTGTCGAGTTCCCGCGCCAGGTCCCGGACGAGTCGCGGGAACTTGCCCACGACTTTCTTCAGCGGGATCAGGCGCATATCCATCACCGTGTTCTGGAGGTTGGCGCTGATCTTGTCCAGTTCGTTCAGGTTCTCGCTGGCGGCGTCCATGTCGCCGTCGGCGACGGCCCGGCGGAGCTTGATCCGGCTGGTCACGAGCTGTTCGACCTGCCCGTGGAGTTCGTCGAGCCGGTCCACGTCCACGCGGACGGACTTGATCTCGTCGACCGAGGAGTCCGTCGACGCCGCCGTCTCACCGCTGTCGTCGCCGTCGTCGCCGTCGTCGCCGAACGCCTCGACCCGCTCGACGGCGAAGGCGTCGATCTTGGAGACGCTGTTGAGACTGCCGCGCAACACGTCGGTGTCGGGAGCGTCGACCAGCAGGTCGAACCCGCCCTCGTACTCGCCGTCCTCGATCTCTGCGCGGGCGGGCTCGGCGGCCAGCAACTCGAAGGTGTCCGCGACGGCCTCGACGGCGAGCATCCCGTCGACGCCGAGCATATTGCTGTCGCCGATCTCGACGCGGACGTGATAGGCTTCGTCGGCGTCGACGCTTGCGTCCGCAAACACCGACGTGTCGACCGTCACGTCCGAGCCGCCGCCGTCAGCGTCGCCGTCGGCTGTATCGTCCGCATCGCCGCCCTCGCTCTCGGCGGTGTCGTCGCTGTCCGCCTCGACATCGTCGGACTCGTCGTCGGTCGTGTCACTCCCGCCGCCGGCCGCTTCGGGACCGTCTTCGAGGACGCCCCGGATCTCGGCGACCATCTCGTCGGTGTCGGTCGTGGACTCGCCCTCGGCTTCGATCTCGCCGACGATGACCTCGATCTGGTCGACACCCGCGAAGATCATGTCCATCACTTCGGGGGTGACTTCCATGTTGCCCTCGCGCATCTCGTCCAGCAGATCCTCGATGGCGTGGGCGAGATCACTCGCGTCCTCGAAGCCCATCGCGCCGAAGTTGCCCTTCAGCGTGTGGGCCGTCCGGAAGATCGACTCCATCGCTTGCTCGTCTTCCGGATCGGACTCCAGGGCGAGCAGGGAGTTGTTCAGTTCGGTTATCGCTTCCTCGCTTTCGCGGATGAACGCGTCGAGATACTGGTCGTCTATAGTTTAGGCCTCCGTAAGCGCGTCGAGTACGGCGTCGGTGATCGACTCCAGTGCGAGCTCGTCGTCGACGACGCCAGTCTCGACGGCTCGTTTCGGCATCCCGTATACTGCCGAACTCGCCTCGTTCTGGGCGATCACGTGGCCCCCCGCCCGCGCGACGGCGCGGACACCGTCGGCACCGTCGGTCCCCATCCCGGTCAGGATGACCGCGACCATCGGGTCCGTGATGCAGTCGGCGGCGGTCCGCATCGTCACGTCGACGGCCGGACGAACGCTGTTTTCCGGTGGTGCCTCCGTGAGCGCCACGCGGAGTCGCCCGCGTGCGTAGTTGGTAACTTCCATGTGTTTGCCGCCGGCGGCGACCAGCGCCTCGCCGCTGCCGATGCGTGCGCCGTCGGTCGCCTCGGCCACGTCGTAGTCGCTCCGGCTGTCGAGACGCTCGGCGAACCGACCCGTGAACCCGTCCGGCATATGCTGGACGATCAGCACACGCAGGCCCGCTTCCAGGGGCAGTTCGGCCATGATCCGTTCGACGACCGTCGGGCCACCCGTCGACGATCCGAGCAACAGCGTCGGGTTGTCGACGTACGCCGCCGGTTCCGTGACGCTCCCGGCGTCGGCCCTGTCGGCGTCCGCCGTCGTCCCGGCCGTCGCCGTCTCGGCGGCCTCGACGGCCTCGGTGTAGGCCTCCTGTGGCGTGGTCGCGTCGGTGCCCGGACCGACGCGCACGTCGACTTCGGCCACTGACTGGACCATCTCGACCAGCTGGTCTTCCAGCCGGGACATCTCCATCGAGACCTCTCCGCCGGGCTTGGTGAAGAAATCGACCGCGCCCTTCTCCAGGGCCTCGAAGGTCACATCGTCGTTCTCGTCGGTGTGGGCCGACAGCATGAGAACGGGCGTCGGCGCGGTGGCCATGATCTCCTCCACGGCCTCGATGCCGTTCATCTCGGGCATCTCCACGTCCATCGTCACCACGTCGGGCTCGTGTTCGCGGACGGCACGGACCGCTTCGCGACCGTTGCGTGCCTCCGCGACGACCTCGACGCCGCTCTCCTCGAGCATATCGGAGATGACGCTGCGCATGAAGTGGGAATCGTCGGTGACGACGGCCCGGGTCGCCCGTGCCATTCAGCTCCCTCCGTGGGAACCGGACGGCCGGTCGCGACGGGGGTGCGCGTCGCTGACGGTCGCCGTTGTGTGTGCGAGACGGTCCGTCCGCGTCGGGCGTTTCGGCATCCGTGAGTTCTGTCCCGGAGGTATCCGCGAGCACCCAATAAAGACACCGCCCCCGTAATCAAATGTGATAGCCCAGGGGCCAATCTTAAGTCCGGATCCGCGTTCAGTTGGGAGTAGACCGACGGCGACGGTCGAATCTACTATGTCACAGGCGACACCGACGGACACCGCCGAGGCGACGGGGCAGGTACTGGAGTTCGAACTCGGCCCGGAGACGTACTGCGTCGACATCGACTACGTGACCGAGATCGTCGACGTGGGCGAGTTGACCGGGCTCCCGAACGCACCCGACTACGTGAAAGGTGTGATGGACCTGCGCGGGCGCACGACGGCCATCGTCGACCCGAAGACGATCTTCGACGTCAACGGGGCCGACGCCGACGCCCAGCGCATCATCGTGTTCGACCCCGAGATCATCGCCGACCGGAAGGCTGCCGGGTGGCTCGTCGACGAGGTCCACCAGGTCGTCAAGCTCGACCCCGACACCATCGAGGAAGCGCCCGAGAGCGGTCGCGAGGCGGTTCGGGGCGTCATCAACCACGAGGACGACGACGAGGAGGGGTTCGTCATCTGGGTCGATCCACAGGCCGTCCACAAGTAAGCCGTCCTGTCACTGGACAGATACAGCCCCGAGCCCACGTCTGTCCGCCGTTGACGACCAGTTAGAGAACAAGGTTTTTCTGCCCCGACGGCGGACCCTTTTTTAATTCGCGGCGTGTACGCCTCTCCAAGAGAACATGATCGAGCTAACGAAGACGGGGATCGACGGACTCGACCAGATCCTCAACGGTGGGATCGTCAAGAACTCGACGACGCTGGTCAGCGGGAATCCGGGGGCCGGGAAGTCCATCCTGGGACTGCAGTACATCTACAACGGTGTGGAGATGTTCGACGAGAAGGGGATCTATCTCTCTTTCGAGGAAAACGAGGCGGACATCCGTGAGGCCGCCGAGTCAATCGGCTTCGAGAACTGGGCCGACCACGTCGAGAACGGCGACATCAAGGTGTTCGACAAACAGGTCCTGCTCCGAGAGAACGATTTCACCTCCTCGCTGGACCTGCTGCTCGACGACATCCAGGACGAGGACTACCAGCGGATGGTACTGGACTCGCTGACGATGTTCCAGCTGTTCTTCGAGAACGAACAGGAGAAACGGACCTACCTGCTGAAGTTCACCGACATCCTCCGGCAGAACGAACTGACGACGCTGATGACGAACGAACAGGGCGCGGTGTTCCCCGATACCGACATCGGGCTGGAGAACTACCTCACCGACGGGAACATCTACCTGATCCAGACGCCGACCGAGTCCGGCGTCAACCGCTACGTCTGGGTGGCGAAGATGCGCAAACAGAACATCGAGACCGACATCTTCCCGATGGAGATCGAACACGGCGGGATCACGATCCACCAGAACGCCAGCGCGTTCTCGATGATGAGTGAAGACGAATCCCCGATCTGAACCGCTCTACCTCTCGTTATTTGCTTCGATAACGGCTGTAATCGGCTCCTGTCCGGTTACGAAGATCTGAAATCCGCGGCCACACACCAGATCGCGGCCCGTTTCGAGTGGCTGTTCGACCCGTCAATTTTATACTTGGGTAAATTCATTATCTGATAATCAATGCCACCTGCTGAGGTTCTACGAACGCTTGGAAACAAGTACAGCGCCGAGATTCTGGAGGCGACCGACGAGCCCCAGTCAGCACAGGGATTGAGCGAGGAACTCGACATTCCGATCGCCACCTGTTACCGCCGGATCGACGAGTTGACCGAGCACGACCTGCTCGAACTCCACGACAACATCCTCTCGGACGACCGCCGGCGGATCAAGGTCTACCGGCGCAACGTCGACGAGATTACGGTGGACTTCTCGGGGGAACTGTCCGTAGCCGTCGAGGAGCGGTCGGAAGTCACCAACAAACTCGACGAGGCGTGGCGGACGCTCTCGGAGAGCTAATTTCAGTACTTGATCCGCTGGGGGAAAAGAGGGGCGCTGCCGTCTTGCGATTTTCGCCCGTCTGTAACGAGTAGTTATCAGCAGAGATATTTTCAAGGGTGGATTTAAGGTGTGGGTCGGCCCTCTATTGTCGTAGGGACAGATTGTGATGACAGTAGAAATCCTCTATGCCGCCTCCACCCTGGTCTTCGTCGTGGCTGGGTTGACGATGGTCGGCATGGCCATCCGCGCGTACGTACAAACGTCTCGACAGGCGATGTTGCACCTCTCGTTGGGCTTCTCGCTGGCCGTCGCCGGTGCCGCCGCGACGATGATCAGTGCGTTCATCAACGACTTCTCGGGGACCCGCTGGCTGTTGCTGGTCAACAGCGGGCTGACGACGTTCGGGTACCTGTTCGTGATGTACAGCCTCGTCACCTACGAGTGATCGCAGCTCCCGTCGCCCTCCCTGGCCGAACCACCCGACGGCGCGAGTATTATCATCGATAAAATCGCGATGCGGGTCCGATTATCATCTCCAAACTCTCCAGATTGCCGTTTCAAATCTCTGTAATCGCCAGCTAATCGTCTGTTTTCACACTCGATAATTGGCAGGTCAGGTTTATTACCAAGACATGATTCTGTCAGTGTAGAGTCCGGGTCGGCCGTGACGGTCGCTCGGGCACAGGTAACAAAAACCATGTTCGAGATATTCAAAGAAGACGAAGATCGGGGTCAGGTCGGTATCGGGACCCTCATCGTGTTCATCGCGATGGTGCTGGTCGCGGCGATCGCGGCGGGTGTCCTGATCAACACGGCCGGCTTCCTGCAGAGTCAGTCAGAAGAGACGGGTCAACAATCGAGTCAACAGGTCACCAACCGGCTGGCGGTCCAGCAGTCCAGCGGGCTGGTCGAAGAAATAACTGGTGATAAACTGGTCGTCGGTGGTGTCGAGATGATCGCCACCAAAGCTCCCGGGGCAGAGGACATCGACCTCACCGGCGTGACGATGCAGTGGGTCGACGACTCCGGGACGTACGATCTGGTTCACGAAAACGTGGCCAATAGTGATGATAATAACAACAACCCTGACGGGACCTTTAGTCACGTCGCAATCAAAGACCAGGACAGTTCCCTCTCCGGGGATGCTCCGGTAATCAACAGTCCGGACGACCGGGCGAAGATCATTATCAGTGTCGGAGATATCTACTCAGAAGATCCTGCTTTCCCGACGAACGCAATTCCGATTAATGGAGGAGACGGACTCGAAGAAGGCGATACGGCGACGATCCGTATTACCACCCAGTCCGGGTCCGTCTCGACGGTTCGGCTGACCGTCCCCGAATCGCTGAGTGGCAAGTCCGCCGCCACGCTGTAACCGCGCACACACTTTTCGTTTTCTTCACACCGGCCAGTGACGACTGAATCCACCGACGGAATTATTGCCCTCGGTCACGGCAGACCCTAGCATGACGCCGGGCCCAGACGAGGAGCCGACCGGTGGCGACCCCGAAGAGGGGCCCGTCCTCTCACCCGAGGAGCTCGACATCGCCGAGGACGAACGGGTCAAGGAACTCGACGACGGCCGCTACGTCGTCTCGTCGGGCGACCCTATCGCCGACACCGGGTCCGAGCCGACCGGGCAGATCGAAGGCCAGACGACCGACGACCGCCCCGTCCCGCCAGAACCCGACACCGATCCCGAACCGGCCGGTGCGCCGTCGGCACCGGCACCAGAACCTGAGCCCGAGCCCGAACCGGAACCGGAGCCGGATCTCACGGCACGGACGGTTCACGAGTGGCTCACCGAGGATATGCAGGCGGCCAACTCCCGGTACGGGTTCGACATCACCGCGGCCTTCGACGGCGAGGTGACTCAGCAACGGATGGTCTCGAACGACGTGGTCACCATCTTCGAGAGCCTCGTCATGTGGTACGCCCAGCAGATCGACCGGAACACGCCCGTCGAGGAGGTGCTCGGAATCTTGCTGATGGAAGCGAACGTCCCGATCCGGTACCCGCCCGACGCCATCGTCCGGACGCTCGAATCGACGGACCTCTCGCCCGAGGACTCCATCGCCGACCTGCTCGCGGAGATCCGGGAAGACGAGGGGTTCAAACTGTGACGCCATCGACGCCGGCGACGCATGGCTGACGGCTCGCTCCCGCCGGTCCGGCGGCTCCAGTTGGGCACCGTCGCCGTCGTTCTCGCTGTCCTCGTCCTGTCGGGACCGCTCGTCGGGATCGTCGACCTCACGCCCGAAACCCGCGGTGCGGCCGAGCTCGGCGAAGGTACCGCCAACGCGACCGTCGTCGGCGATCCGACCGTCGACCTGGCGATTACGCCCGGCCGGTTCGGAACCAACGTCTCCTATCTCCGGATTCCCCCTGCGGTCGTCGACGTACGGCGGGTCGAGGACCGGCCGCGGTTGCTCTATTCCGTCTCGGTCCCCCGGCTCGACTTCGAACGGTCCGTGTCGGAACCGCTAAACGAACGCGTCGACGGGCGCATCACGCTCCGGATGGACGACCGCGCGTTCACAAACGCGCGGATCCGAAACGAGAGCTATCGCGCGACCGTCGTCGTCCGGGTCCAGAGCTTCGAGGGGACCCAGACCGTCTACCGGCGAAACGCGACCGTCCCGGTCCGCAAGTAAGCCGAAGATTACCCGCGTAGCTCGTATTCAAACGCGATAATCTGACGAAAGGGTTTATGCCGATATTCGCAGTACGAATCGGTAACAATGTCAGAGGTACTGATCGCGGACGATTCGGAGTTCATGCGGAACCTGCTGCGGGAGATCCTGGAGGAGGACCACCAGATCGTCGGGGAGGTCGAGAACGGCGTCGAGGCGGTCGAGGTGTACAAAGAAGAGCGGCCGGATCTGGTCATGATGGACATCGTGATGCCGATCCGTGACGGGATCGAGGCGACGGACGAGATCAAGAACGGCGATCCGGACGCGACGGTCATCATGTGTACCAGTGTCGGTCAGGAAGAGAAGATGAAGGAGGCGGTCAAGGCCGGTGCGGACGGCTACATCACCAAGCCCTTCCAGAAGCCCAGCGTGATCGAGGCGATCGAGGACGCAGTTGGGGCGTAGGATGGAAGTCGACATCCAGTCGCTCGAGACGTTCAACCAGCTCGCCTACGAGGGATCCCAGCAGGCGACGGCCATGCTGGCCCAGATGACGGGCATCCAGGCCGACGTGGAGGTGACCAAGATCACCCTCATGGACCGGGCCGACATCGGCGAGGAACTCGCCGGACAGTCCTTCGTCGGCATCGGGTTCGATCTCGAAGGTGCGCTGGTCGGCGACACGACGCTGGTCTTCGAGGAAGCCTGTACTGGCCCCATCGTCGAGGCATTGCCGGGCGGTGCGGCCGGCGACGAGATGGTCGAGTCGAGCGTCAAGGAGATCGGCAACATCATGATGAGCGGCTTCATCGACGGGTGGGCCGACTTCCTCGGGACGACCATCGAACACTCGCCACCGCGGTACGTGGAGGCGACCGGCGCGGACGTACTCCCGGTCGGCGACGATCCGAACGAGCAGGTGTTCGTGTTCAAGAGCCACATCGAGTGGCCCGGCGAGGATCTCAGCTTCTATATCTATATGTTGCCGGCCTACGATCAACTCACCGAGTTGATGGCCGACAGCGGGACCGGCGAGGACGCCATCCCGGTCGACAAACTCTCCGTGTTCAACGAGATGACCAAGGAGGGGACCGCGACGGCGGCGGCCAACGTCACGCAGATGACCGGCATCGAGACCGACGCGGAGGTGACCCAGATCAGTTTCGCACCCGTCGAGGACGTGCCCAAACAGGTCGACAACAAGGCCTACGTGGGGACCGCCGTCGAGTTCTCGGGGACCCCGAGCGGGTACCTGATGATCCTGTTCGACGAGGAGTCGGCGATGAACGTCGCGGAGGCGCTGATGCCGATGGAACCCGACGGCGAGGGCTTCACCGATATGCACGAGAGTGCCATCGAGGAGATGGGCAACATCATGACCAGCGGGTTCATCGACGGCTGGGCGAACGTCCTCGAGACCTCCGTCGATCACACGCCGCCCCGCGTCGTCCACGATATGGGGCGGGCGATCATCGACCCGCTGGCGGCCCAGGTCGGCCAGCACCAGGAACACGCGTTCATCATCGAGTCCCGGATGCAGACGGCCGACCTCGAGTTCGGCTGTGAGATTCACGCGCTCCCCGACGACGCCGAGCTCCGGCAGGCCCTCGACGACCTCGATGTCGCACGGAAAGACGAGACTGACCCCGACGTGGAACGGATCTTCGAATGAAAGTATACGACAGTAGTTCGGAGACGGCAAGCAGTCCCGAACAGGAACGGGTCAAGGTCGGCATCGCGGAGTACGAGGTGACGACCAGCGACGCGACGCTGACGACCAGCGGCCTCGGCTCCTGTCTCGGCGTCGCACTGTACGACGACGCGGCCGGCGTCGCTGGCCTCGTCCACGTGATGCTCCCGTCGGCCGACGGCGTCGAGGACCCAAACGCCGCCAAGTACGCCGACACCGGCATCGAGACGCTCCTGCTGGAGATGGAACGTGCCGGTGCGAGCCGTGCCAGCATCCGCGCGAAAGTGGCCGGCGGCAGCGATATGCTCGACTTCTCGGAGAACGGGTCAGGCATCGGCGTCCGGAACATGGAGCAGGTCGAGGCGACCCTCGACGACCTCGGCGTCCCCCTCGTCAGCGAGGACGTCGGCGGCGATCACGGCCGATCGCTCCGCCTCGACGGAGCGTCCGGTGAACTCACGGTCAAAAGTGCCAACAAGGGAAGCAAAACGATCTGATTCGCTCGCGGGTATTTAAACGACGAGTGTTTCTATCGGTGATAACAGAACCTGCGATAGCGGGAACGACGGCCTATCGGCCGTGGGTGTGTCTGAAACCCGATTTCGGCTAATTCGCCCGAAATCTCCAGTTGAAGCGTCTGACGAGTATCACTCATGATACTATAAGCGACAGGTTGAAGGCCGTAAGGGGCGAATACTGACAGTGATGAGTAGTCTCGCCGCGGGCCCGGTCGCGTTCGTGTTCGCCGCCGGTGCCGAAGGGTTGGTCCCGGAGGGGCTGGCCCCGCTGGTGGCGCTCGTGGCCAGCGGCGTCGTCGGGATGAGTATCAAGAACGTCTTCGACTCGATACTCTCCGACGAGGAGGAAGAGGGCGATCTCGGCGGCGATATGGGCGGCGATATGGGCGACGACATGGGCGATGACGGCGGCCTGATGGCCGACGAGGGCGGTGACGACCTCGACGACCTGGGCGGGCTCGGCGGCGACGACGACCTCGGCGGCTTCGACGACGACGGCGACGGGTTCGGCGACATGGACGGCGGCGGTGGCGGTCCGGCCACAGACGAACTGGAGAACCGGCTGGACGAACTCGAAAACGAGGTCGGCAGTCTCCAGTCGACCGTCAACACCGTCCGCAACGAGAACGAGCAGATCGGCGAGCAGGTGCAGGACCTGGACGAGAACATCCGGAAGCTGCTCGACATCTACGAGATGGTCACTCGTGGCGTCAATCCCTTCGCCGACGACATTCAGGCCGGCGCGGGCGGCGGTCTGGAAGACGGGAGTTTCGGCCTGTTCAGCGACGACGACGACGGCGACGACGAAGAGGAGATCGACGACGAGATCGCCAACGCCGACGCCGAGGGCTTTTTCGACGAAGACCTCGTGGAGGACGAGGATGACGACAGCGTGGAGGACGTCGGTGACGACCTCGGCGGCGTCAGCGACGTCGTCGACGGCGGTGACGACGGTGCTGACGGAGGTGACGACATGGACGAGTTCGGAGACATCGACGACTTCGACGACGGTGGCGACGACATGGACGAGTTCGGAGACATGGACGACTTCGACGACGGCGGCGACGATTTCGATGATTTCGACGACGGTGGCGACGACGATGGCGGCGGTGACGGTGACGGCGGGAAGTCATTTCAGGAACTCAAACAGGAGTACGAATCCGGTGACGCCGACTGGGCCGAAGGCGAAGAGCCCGACGACGCCGCGGACGACGGTGACGACGAGGACGAGCCCGTGGTCGAGCCCGCCGACGACCTGGAGGACGGCGACGACTTCGACGACGGATTCGGCGACCTGGACGACGACCTCGGCGACGCCGAAGAGAGCATGGACGGTGACGTCGTAGAGTCCACGGACGTCGACGACGTCCTCCCGTCGGCCGGTGACGACGGCAACGACGACGGAGCCGACGAGACGGCCGACGGGGCCGGTGCGATGGCCGCCGAGACCGAGCCCGACCCGGAGGTGGATTCGGAACCGGAGCCCGAGCTGGACGCCGAACCGGAGCCAGAACCCGAACCGGAGCCAGAACCCGAACCGGAGCCAGAACCCGAACCCGAACCAGAGCCTGAACCGGAGCCCGCGGCCGCGACCACCGACGCCCCCGTGACGGACCAGCAGAGCGCGCCCGAAACGGACGGAACCGCGACGGACGACGGGCCGGGGAAGCCGTACCTCCGGGCGCTCCCGGACGGGTACGCGGCCGATCTGATCGTCATGGAGTGGCTGGAGTACCTCGTCGCGGAGTCGGACGTGCGCGAGACGGCGGAAGCCATCCAGTACTACGAGCGGATCGACTGGCTCAGTGAGTCGGTGGCGACGGAGCTACGGTCGTTCCTGTCGGGATTCGACGGCGGCGGGTCGGGTGGATCGCTGACGATCGATCACCACACCCAGAGTCTCCGCTACATTAGCCAACTGGGCGAGGACGCCGCCGACGGGGCGGCCATGCGACTGTTGGCCCGTGGAGGTGGTGGTGATGGGCTTCAGCATTAGCGGCTCGGCGGCGATCATCTTCGTCGGGATGTTCATCGGTTTTGGCATCCTCTACGGGGCCGTCTCCGACGGGTACGAGCGCGTTTCGGACGCACAGGAGGCCCGGACCGACGACGCCCTCGAGACCGAAAACACTGCGATCAACGTCACGTCGGCCGAGTACGTCGGGACCACCGACCGGCTCACGGTGCTGGTCGAGAACACCGGCGCGACTGCGGTCGGGCTCAACGCGACCGACTTCCTGATCGAGAACGAGTACGTGACCGACTGGCGCGCCGCGGCGACCGTCGCCGGACAGGACGACACGCGGCTCTGGCTGCCGGGCGAACAGCTCAACATCACGGTCCGGACCGGCGAGGTGCCGGCCAGGGTGACCGTCGTCACGGGCAACGGCGTCGCCCGGACGGAGGAGGTGAACTGAGATGGGTGTCAGCGTGACTTCGTCGTTCGCCGTGATCGTGGTCGGTGCGCTCCTGGCCTTCGGCGTGTTCTACAGCGCCTCGGCCAACTCCTTCGAGCGCGTTCGGGCGGCCAGCGACGGCCAGAACGAGCGCTTCGACCGCCTTCAGGAGACTTCGATCACCGTCACGGCGGCCGACGTGATCGACACGACGCCCTGTACCGTCCGGGTCAACGTCACCAACGAGGGCCAGACTACGCTGACCATCGACGACACGGACGTGCTGGTCGACGGCGTCTACCGGACGGGCTGGCAGTCCGAGACCACCGTCGAGGGCGACGAAAACACCAGCGACTGGTTCCCGGCCGAGCGCCTGTCGCTCAACGTCACTGCCGACGGGACGCCCCAGCGCGTCAAGGTCGTCAGCGGTCCGGGCGTCGCGGCGACGAAACCGGTCACGGGGGGGTCAGTATGCTGACGGAGGTGCGTAACTGATGGCGAGCGTCTCCGTCTCGCATATGATCCTGTTCATCGCCTCCATCGTGATCGCCGCGAGCGTCGCTGGCGTGTTCACCGACAGCATCAGTCAGGTGAGTCAGGCCATCGACGATCGCGGATTATCGGTCAGTGAGAACGTCCGGACGGACATCGAAGTGATCAGCGACAGCGGGTCGGCCGCCGTCTACGACGAGACGACGGAGAACATCACCATCTACGTCAAAAACACGGGATCCAGGGAGTTACGAGACGAATCTGAAGCCATCGACGTGCTGGTCGACGGCCGGTACGAGACCGACGTGACGGTGACGTTGCTCGACGGGGCCGACGGCTGGGGGCCCGGCGACGTGGTTCGGCTGGAGATCAGTCCGAACGACGGCGGCGGGCTCTCGTCCGGTGACCACCGCGTGAAGGTCATCATCAACGAAGACGAGGAGGTGTTTAGGTTCCGCATATGAGTATCGCAACACAAGATCTCTACTCGCTCGGCCTGACGGATCACGACCGGCTCAACAAGGAACTCGGCGGCGGCATCCCGCCCGGGAGTATCGTCCTCGTCGAGGGCGACTACGGGGCCGGGAAGAGCGCCATGAGCCAGCGGTTCACCTACGGTCTCTGTGAGGAGGGCCACTCGGTGACGATGCTGTCGACGGAACTCACCGTGGGCAGTTTCCTCGACCAGATGCACTCGCTGTCCTACGACATGGTCGATCACCTCCTGCAGGAGAACTGTCTGTTCCTCCACGCCGACATCGGCGACACGAACACGCTGACCGGCGGCGACGAGGAGGAGGGCGACCGCAAGGAACTGCTCAAGCGTCTCATGGAGGCCGAAGTGATGTGGGGCACCGACGTGATCATCATCGACACGTTCGACTCCATCCTGCGCAACGACCCGAAATTCGAGGCGCTAGTTCGACAGAACGAGGAGCGCCAGGCCGCTCTGGAGATTATCGGCTTCTTCCGGGACGTGATCTCCCGGGGGAAAGTGATCGTCCTTACCGTCGATCCCTCGACGCTAGACGAGGAGGCCATCGGTCCGTTCCGATCCATCGCGGACGTGTTCCTCGAACTCGAGATGGTCGAGGTCGGCAACGACGTGCGCCGGCAGATCTCGGTGAAGCGGTTCGCCGGGATGGGTGAACAGGTCGGTGACTCCATCGGGTACTCGGTCCGCTCGGGGACCGGCATCGTGATCGAGAGCCGTAGCGTCGCATAACCATGACTGAACACGGAACCGCCCAACCCTCGGACGAACTCAGGCAGTACGCCGCCAGGCGGCGGCACCTGCAGGACCACCTGAAGAAGTTCAAACAGATCACGGGCGAGTTCCCGATGTTCATCGACGAGGCCAGCGACGAGTACGAGACCGACCGGCCGAACGTCCTCTACCCGGTCGGTGGCCCCATCTTCGTCCACATCTACGGCGACGTTGGGCAAGACACCAAGTACTACGCCATCGAACCGGAACTGGACGAGACCGAATCGGTCGTCTACCAGAACGTCCGTGACAAACTCCTCCAGAAGTCCGTCACCAAGCCGGCCCCGACCGACGAGGCCGAGTACGACGACCGGATCGAGGAACTGCTCCAGGAAACGACCCGGATCAAAGACGAGGAAGACGGCGGCGTGATGAGCAAACTCTCCTCGGTCGTCGACATGGGGAAAGTCGAGGTGTCCCGGGAGACCTACGAGGACATCCGCTACATCCTCAACCGCGACATCGTCGGCCTGGGTCCGCTGGAACCGATCATGCGCGACCCGGCCAACGAGGACATTCACGTCATCGGCCCCCACGAGACCTACGTCGACCACGCGGTCTACAGTATGCTCGAAACCACGGTCGACTTCGGCGAACCCGAGGAGTTCGACCAGTGGCTCCGGAACATGGGCGAACGGATCGGCGACCCCGTCTCCGACAGCGACCCTATCGTCGACTCCACGCTCCCGGACGGGTCGCGTCTGAACCTCATCTACTCCGACGACGTGAGCCTCAAGGGCCCCAGCCTCACCATCCGCCAGGGCGACGAGACGCCCCTGTCGATGTTCCAGATCACCAAGTGGGGCACTCTGAGCCCGCGACTGGCCGCGTACCTCTGGCTCTGTCTGGAGAACGAACAGACGGTGTTCGTCGTCGGGGAGACGGCCTCGGGGAAGACGACGACGCTGAACGCGGCCTTCGCCTTCATCCCCCGGGACGCGAAGATCTACACCGCGGAGGACACCGCCGAGGTCATCCCGCCCCACGACACCTGGCAGCAGCTGCTCACCAGGGAGGGCGAGGAGGAAGGTACCGGAGTCGATATGTTCGATCTGGTGGCGGCCGCACTGCGTTCCCGTCCCGACTACATCATCCTCGGCGAGGTTCGTGGGGCGGAGGGTCGGATGGCGTTCCAGGCGGCCCAGACCGGCCACCCCGTCATGCTGACCTTCCACGCGAGCGACATCGTCTCGATGATCCAGCGGTTCACCAGCGACCCGATCAACGTCCCGGAGACGTTCATGGACGTGGCCGACGTGGCGCTGTTCCAGAACCGCGTCAAGCAGGGCGACGACGTGCTCCGTCGGGTGACCTCCGTCCAGGAGATCGAGGGCTACTCCAAGGAGATGGACGGGGTCGTCACCCGGCAGGCGTTCTACTGGGACCCCGTCGAGGACGAGATCGTCTTCCAGGGGATGAACAACTCCTACGTCCTCGAAGAGCAGATCGCGACCCTGCTGGGGTACGAGGACACCCGGAAGATCTACGACGACCTGGACTTCCGGGCGAAGATCATCGAGCGCGCCATCCAGGAGGGCGTGCTGGGGTACCACGAGGTCAACGAACTGATCGCCGACTTCCAGCGTGACGGGATCGAGGGTCTCCCCTTCGACATCCATCGCGAGACCTGACCATGGCCTCGAAGGAATCGACCAGCACCGTCGAAGAACTCAGACTCTCGCTCGCCAGTGTCGTCGACGACCTGCTGGAATCGTACCAGCAGATGCACGTCCCGATGCGGCGGTATATGCTGGTCATCCTGCTGCCGGCGACCGGCTTCATGCTCCTGAGCGCCATCGGCGCACTCTTGATCGACGCGCCGATGTTCGTCCGGGTGCCGGTCCCCCTGCTGGGACTGTTGCTGTTCGGTGCCGCCCTCTTTTACCCGAAGATCCTCCTCTCACAGGAGAAGAAGGCGCTGAACAACCGGCTCCACCTGGTGATCACGCACATGACCGTGCTGTCGACCACCCGGATCGACCGCATGGAAGTGTTCCGGGCGCTGGCCGAGGAAGAGGAGTACGGGGCGCTGGCCCAGGAGATGCGCCGGGTCGTCCAGCTGGTCGACACCTGGAACCAGAGCCTCGACGACGCGCTCCGCCGCCGCGCCCGACAGGTCCCCAGCGACGCGCTCGCGGACTTTTTCGACCGGCTCGCCTACACGCTGGGTGCCGGGCAGCCCCTCGAAGACTTCCTCCTCTCGGAGCAAGAGCAGGTGATGCAGAACTACGAGACCGTCTACACCGGCTCCCTGGAGAACCTGGAGGTCATGAAGGACCTGTATATGTCGATGATCCTCTCGATGACGTTCGCGCTGGTCTTCTCGGTCGTCCTCCCCATCCTGACCGGGACGAACCCGACGATGACCGTCAGCGCCGTCATTCTGCTATTCGTCTTCGTCCAGACCGGGTTTTACCTCGTGATTCGCACGATGGCTCCCCACGACCCGCTGTGGTACCAGCCCGAGGAGATCACGACCGACCTCGACACGAAACTGATCGCCGTCTTCGCCACCGGCGTCTCGTTGACGTTCGTGCTGGCCATCGTCTCGCTGGGTGGGATGTTCGGTATCAGTCCGATCACCCTCGAAATGCTCCTCCCGCTGTCGTCCGTCCCGCTACCACTCTACGTGGCCGTCCCGATCACGCCGCTTTTGATCCCCGGCCTCTACGTCCGCCGCGTCGAGAAACAGATCGCCGCGCGTGACGACGAGTTCCCCTCGTTCATCCGCGCGCTCGGTGCCGCCGAAGGGGCCAAGCAGTCGACCACCTCGATGGTCCTCTCGACGCTCCGGAAGAAGGACTTCGGAGCGATCACCGACAACATCGACGACCTCTACAAGCGGCTGAATATGCGGATCGAACCCACCTCGGCCTGGCGCTATTTCACCGCCGACTGTCGCTCCTACCTGATCCAGAAGTTCTCCGAGATGTATCTGATCGGCCGGGAGATGGGTGGCTCACCCAAACAGCTCGGTGAGCTGATCTCCGAGAACATGAACGTCGTCCTCCAGTTGCGCCAGCGCCGCTCCCAGGCCGCGACGACCCTGATCGGCCTGCTGTACGGGATCTCGGCGGCCGCGACCTTCGCCTTCTTCATCGGCCTGCAGGTCGTCAACATCCTCGCGGGTATGAGCCTGGACCTGACGACCTCCGCGGAGTTCAACGTCAACTCCCTGATCAACACCAGCGTCTACAACATCCCGCTGATCGAGTTCCTGCTCATCGTCGTCATCGTGTTCAACGCCCTGCTGTCCTCCCTGATGATCCGCGAGACCGACGGCGGCCACAAACTCAACGCCTATATGCACTTCGTGATCCTCACCTGGCTCGGCGCTGTCATCGCCATCTTCACGAAGTCGATGGTGAGTTCGTTCCTGACCATCTAAATTTTTACTTCGTCGGGTCGCCGGAGGCGACCGCTCCTGCGCAAAAACGTGGGGAAAAAGGCGCGAGTAGCGCGGAACGAAGTTCCGCGGACCATTCGAGCGGGCGAAGCCCGCGAGAAGACGCGGCGTCGCCGCGCTCGCGATGAACCGCGCGCCGAAGGCGCACGGATGCTGGCACGTTCAGTACAGAGAAAGCACTTATCTATGTACTATAATGACAACGGTATGGAACGACGCACACTCCTTTCGACGCTCGGAGCCGGTGTGGTTGCGGTTTCGGGCTGTCTCGGTGAGCAGTCTTCAGGGGCCGGTACGCCGCTTCCAGCGGGGAGCATAGACTTTCCCGATGGACCGAAAGAGCGCCCGGAGCGTCCTTCACCAGTCTCCGAAACGGCTGCCCGAGAGTACGTGAAACGCCACGAGTATCGCTACGTCTATAATTCACTGTGGATGGGCAAGCATACTGATGTGGTCGTCGACTGTCGTGTCGATAGTGTCGAACAACGACAGTGGGGGTACGAGGCCGTCGTCACGTGTACAGGATACGCGGAATCCCGAGCGAATGGGACGGTGACGCCTGCCCATGCTGACTGGTTCACACAGTCGTACCGGTACAGGGTAAGCGAGAACACGACACAGCGGCTGGACGCAGAGAACCGAGATCCCGTTCCCTGACTATTACCTGCCCTGCTGGTTGTTCCAACAGCTGACTCACGGGACTGCGGGACACGGAACGTCCTCGTGAAGGGTTCTATGGGGTTCCATTCATCACACAATCCGGTCTTTCCCGGCCGATTCGCTCGTGAGTACGAAGCGGGCGATTGAACAACATCGTGAAATTACCTGCCTCCCTTCGCGTTGCTTTAGTGTCCACGCGCGCGAGGGCGGGCATGGACGAGAAACGCGAGCAGTTCCTCGCGGGCGAGCGCCCCGACGACGTACTGCTGTACTTCGACGAGCGTGCCGTCGAGGGGATGGATCGCCTCGCGAAGGTCGGCGAGAGCGTCGATGGCGGTGTGGTGCTGGTGCTTCCGGGCGAGGAGGGTCGCTCGGCTTTCCAGCGTGCGGTCGGCGTCGATCCGATGACGCTGGCCCAGTCGGCGATGGGATCGGAGAGCGAGATCGACCGCGGTTGTACCGGCGGTGTCTGTCCCGACAGCGAGCAGGATGGCGACCACTTCGCCCGTTTCGTCTTCGCCTTCGCCGAGGAACAGAACGAGGACGTGGGCGGCCTCTACGCCGAGGGCGACGTGATCCACGCCTACGCGCGGTGTGACTGCGACACGACCTACTCCGAGAAGTGGGTCGCCGAGGACTGATTACTCGTCAGGTTCCTCGTGGGCCAGGCCGACGTAGACCCGGCGACTACGAACATCGCGACCACCAGCCCCGTCAGGGTGGCACCGCTGTCGGGAACTGTCTCCTGAGCCGCGAGTCTCGCTGCACTACAGACGCCGACGACCGCGATCAGTGTCAAGAATAGCTTCGGGTGCTTCGATGCGACACGGGTCATCGAGGGGAAAGCCATGCCTACTCTGTCGACCAGCGGGTACAGTCGGTTTCGGGACCGAAATCGCGTGAGTGGAGGCCGATACAGTTCGGTAACCGGCCCGCAACTATCGACTACTGCTCGGTCTCGACGCCTTCCTCGTCTTCCGCCGCCTCCCGTTTCACGTCGTGGAAGGCCTCGACGATGACCTGCCGGGCGACCGCTCCCCGTGTGGTCCAGTGGTTGGCGTAGTCCAGCATATCGTCGTAGATGTCGGGCTTACAGCCCGCGGCCTTGGGGTGGCCGCCGCCGTTGACTTTCGCGGCGACCTCGTGGGCGCGCTCGAAGTCGTCGGTGCCGCGGATGCTGGCGCTCCCGGCGGGTTTGACGATGACGGCGGCGTCGGTCCCCTCCTGGCGGAGGGCCTCGGCGACCTCGTTCTGGGAACAGCGGCCGTAAGTGACGCCGACAGTCCAGTCGCCGATCTCGTGGATCTCCGCGCGGTCGACGGCCCGCTCGATCAGGGCCTCCTTCTCGACGCGCTGTTCGGCGAGAAAGTCCTCGACGTCTTCGGGGAGGTCAGCGCCGTGTTCGCGGACGGTCTCGATGTACTCCTCGGGGTCGGCCCAGTAGGCGTAGTCCGCGAGGTCGTCGCTTCGGGGGTCCTCGCGGAGCCAGAGGTCGTGGTCGCGGGTGACGACGGCGAGTTCGGCGAGGTACTCGGGCACGTCGGCGTCGAGCGAGCGGGCGACTACGTCGGCCGAACACTCCTCGTCGGACTCGCCGACGACCCGGCGGGTGACGAGTTCGTCCACGCGCGCGCCCAGGTCGTCGTCCCACTGGTGGTGGTCGAACCAGTGGACCTCGCTGGCGCGGTCGGCGACGAGTTCGAGGTGATCCAGATCCGACTCGCTGTCGGGACAGAGGTCACAGACGAACACCGGAATCCCGGGTTCGGCGTACTCGGCGACGTACTCCAGTGCGGTCGCGATGTCCCGCGGGCCGGCCGGGATCAGTGCGGCCTCGGCGACCAGTTCCCGGAGCAGGGCCACGCAGGCCAGTCCGTCCGCGTCGGGGTCGGCGACGACTACGGCGGGGGCGTCGGCGAGCGCTTCCCGTGCCTCGCGTTCCTGTTCGGCCTCGGCGACCGAGTCCGGGTGGAAGAATCCCTCGCCGGGGAGCAGTGATTTCCGGGTGAGAGAGAGCCGGTCGTCGTCGATGAGCCAGTCGTCCATACCACCCCCAGCGTGGCGGGCGTCAAGAAGGGCACGGTCGCCCCTCAGGCTGGGGTCTCGGCCGTGGGCTCCTCGTCGGCGTCGAGCTGGCGGACGGTCAAAACCGGGGTGGGGCACCGGCGGACGACGCCCTCGGCGACGCTGCCGAGCAAGAAGGAGTGTTCACCGTGGCGGCCGCGGGTCCCCATCGCGATCACGTCCGCGTCGAAGTCCTCGACGTACCGGCAGATCTCGGAGACCGGTTTCCCCTCCCGGACGGCGGTGTTGACCTCGCGGTCGGCGTGGTCGACGATGGTTTCGAGTGCCTCCTCGCCCGCGTCTTCGAGGGCGTCACGCAGTTCCGCCCGCACCTGTTCGGGCGAGCCCTCCACGTCGCTGCCGTCGATCACGTACAGCGCGTGGACCTCGGCGTCGAACTTCGCCGCCAGGTCCAGCGCCACGGTGACGGCCCGCTCGACGCTCTCGGAGCCGTCCGTCGCGATCACCACGGTGTCGAACATTACCGGGCGCTACCGCTCGCGCCGGCATAAAAGACCCGGCGTGTCCGACTCGTTCGCTCGGTGCCTTTTTGCCCCTGCCGGGCGGACGGATGCCCATGGCAGCCGTCGAGTTCGACCAGGTCCTCGCCCCGCTTGACGGGAGCGAGGAGTCACTGGAAGCCGCCGAGTACGCCGTCGCCGTGGCCGAGCGGTACGGCGCGGACGTCCACGCACTGTACGTTCTCGAAGAATCGGTCGTCCGCAGTCTGGAGTCCGGGAACCTCGACGGCGATACCGTGGCCACAGACACCGAGGAGTTCATGGAGACCGTCGACCAGCTCGCGGCCGACAACGACATCTCGATGGGCCACTCGATGGCGCTGGGGTTCGTCACGACCCAGCTCACCCACCACCCGGGAAGCGTCATCCTCGACACCGCCGACGCCGTCGACGCCGACTTCCTCGTGGTCCCGCGCGAACCCGTCTCCGGCGACCCCGACGAAGTCCTCGGCAAAGCCGCCGAGTACGTCCTCCAGTATGCCAGCCAGCCCGTCCTCTCCGTGTGACTATCTGTCGTAGTACGGTCCGATCACTCGACCTGTAGGAAAAACAACCGTCTTGGCTCCGTTTCTACACCTGTATATCGAGTTCCCACCTCGGATCGGCGGGTGGACCGAACCGACAGGGGGCGGGCGGTTTCGTGAGCGCCATAGAGGTGGCTTATAATTGGGTTCGGGGAACCACCACAACGTTTATCATACTCCTCAGTAAGAATATAATATATACCGGATATCGATCCGGATATGCTAAGGGGGGTTTAGCATATGGGGAAGCAAGCAACGCAACACGTAGCACAGGCCGTAGTCAGTACTGAGTGGAAAGCACACACGGGCGCTCTGGGGGGTGCCTGAGATGGTCGCCGACAGCGTGCGGGCTCGGCTCGGCGAGCCGGTCGCGGCCCTCTGGCTGAAGTTCGACCGCCAGCTGTTCGCGCTCTCGCCCCGAGCGAGTCGTCTGCTGGCGCTTCTCGTGATCGCCGCGTCGGCGCTCGCGGGCGTGGTGATGCTCCGGGTCGCAGCCGCGACGCTCGCCATGCCGGTGGCCGCACAGGCACAGTCACAGGTCCGGGAGGTCGTCTGTGAGAGTGGGGTTCCGATCGACACGTTGATCGCGTTCGCGGTCGCCGCGATCTCGTTGTTCCTCCTGGTCAAGGCAGTGATCCAGGGAACGGTCGCGTTCAACAAGCTCGGGTCGTCACGGGCACAACAGCAGTTCGAGGGCAAGCAGGCGCTCGCAGGTGCTGGGAAGACGGCGGCGGGCGCGTTCGTCCCACCGCTGTTCGTCGGCGTCCTCGGAACCGTGCTCGGGTTCGATCTCGGGGGGTGCCTCCTCGGCTCGCTCGATGCCGGCGCGATCCTCACGACCGCGGCAAGCCTGCCGCTCTGAGGACGGTCGAGGAGTGCTCTCCGCCCCGACCGGGGACCTGCGACGGTTCCCGGCGAGCCGGTGTCACGCACTCGGGGGGTCGTCCCCGGACAGTCGAACAGTCACATCACCGACCGCGGTTTCAGGAGCGTCGCATCCATGAAACGCCACATCTTGCTCGCGCTGGTACTCTGTACGATGCTTGCGGGGCCTGCGTCGGCCGCGACCGGCGCGCTGTCCGATTCGGCTTCGGCGGACAGGACCGCCACACCGCAAACCGTCGGCAGTGATCTCACCCTGCAGACCGACGACAGCACCCAGAACGGCACGAACAGCACCCAGGACGGCACGGACGGGACACAGAACGGGACGAACGGCGACAGCGGGGACGGTGACCTGACCGAGGAGGACGTCCGGGACGCCGTTCTCGGGGCGATTTTCGGCTCGAACTCGGATTCGGGATCGGGCGGGGGTTCCGGATCGGATTCAGGTGGCGATTCGGGGCCGGATTCGGGTCCCTTCAGATCGATCGCACAGGACGCCATCGAGGGGGCGATCCTCAGCCTGCTCGACGGGCTCGGTGACGACGCGTCGGCGGTGGCCCAGGACTTTCAGGAGAAAGGAATCATCTTCCGCGTCCCGGCACCTGGCGCGATGGACCAGCCGGCGACCTGGGTCCAGCCCGACACGTGGACTGGGGATCACGCCGAGGAGTGGACCCAGACCTACAAGTACTTCTGGGTGATCGGGTTCCTCGGGTTCGCCGGACTGCTCCCCGCGCTGATGCTCGCGATGGGGAAGGGGAACCGATCCCCCGACCGCGGGACGCTCCAGCGGTTCGTCCGCGGGTTCCTCCTGATCGTCGCGGGCTGGGTCGTCGTCGCGTTCCTCTATCACTCGGCGGACGCGGTGACGCAACTGATCGCCCCGGCGCCACTGGGCGGTGACGGTCCGGGTGGCGCGCCCGGGTACATGGACGTGCTGGAAACCTCGAAAAACAGCAATCTGGCGGTTCTCGGACCGTTCCTCAGTGGGACCAAGGGCACGCTCCTGATGACGTCGTTCGGCGTGCTCTACATCCAGTTCGTCCTGACGTTCGTCTGTGCCGCGCTGTGGCCCGCGATGTGGGTGCTGAACGCCTACCGCTCGACGATGGCCCGCTCGGCCGGGAAGATCGGGCTGACGTTCATGGGTGCTCTGCTGATCATGAAGATTATGCAGGCCGTGATCTTCCGGTTCCTCGTCGGACTGGATCTGACGGGGACGACCGGCGAACTCGCGGCGACGGTCGGGATCGCCGTCGCGTTCGTCCTCCTGCCCTACACCGTGCTGGCGAAGATGATTCCGCGGACGCTGCTGATCTTCGGCCTGCACGAACTCCGGGAGAAAGGTCGGGAGGACAGACGCTACCAGGAGCGACTGGGGAACGTCCGCCGGAAATTCAACCAGTCGCTCCGCCGCAGTCCGGACGGCGGCGTCGAACGGGTCGGCCCGGCCAACCGCGGCTCGAAGGGGCTGCCGAACCGACGGGCCGGTCAGCTGGAATCGGGCCGTGCCGACGGCGGGCGCGGACTTCCGCGGGGCTCTGAGGGCCGTCCCGACCGGCGAGCGGACGGCGGCGATACGGAGGACAGGAGGTAAGCACCGATGTCGAACGATCTTCCACGACCGAACGACGAGAGACGCGAACAACGGAGTACGCGGGATCCGAGTCAGTTGATCCCGCCGTACATCGACACCTCGATCGAGATCATCGGCCCGCTGACGACCGCCGATCTCCTCCTGTACCTGCCGGCCGGGGTCGGGGCGCTGGTCGCGCTGTTCGCGCTGCTGTCGGAGTCGTGGCTCTTTTTCCCGGCGCTGATCGCCGCTGGCGTCCTCACCTTCGTCGCGACGGCGGCCAAGATCACGACCGACTGGTACTCCTCGCCGCGCGGGCGCGTCGAGGGATGGCTCAACTCGCTGTGGCGCTCGCGGACGCTCCCCTGGGACCACGAGGACGTCGTCGGCCGGTCGATCCCCGGCGTTCGCGGGTTCCAGCCCGAGGGGACCGCCAAGATGGACGATGGCCGCTACGTCGGGGTCGTCCGTGTCGATCCGACCAACGCCGCGCTGGGTTCGGATCGTGAACTCGACGGCCTCGCGGCACAGCTGTCGGGCGTCATCGACGAACAGATCAAGGACTTCGATTTCAAGCTGTTCGCGACGACCGGCGAGTACGACGCCGAGGAGATCGTCGGGCAGTACGAACAACGTGCTGGAAGCGCCAACACACTCGACGAGGACTTCCAGACCGCGATGTACAAGCGGGAACTGCTGGAGGACGTGGCCGACTGGTACCGCGAGACCGACCGCCCCCAGTGGGCCGCCAACGACTGGCGCTACTACGTCGTCGTCGAGGTCACGCCCGGTGACGTGCAGTCTCCGGGCGACGTGAGCGTCTGGGAGATGCTCAACCCGCTAACGAGTGTCGACCCGGCCGAGGCGGACAAGCGCCAGTACGCCACCCTGCTCGACCGGCTCTCGACGGTCGAGGGGGCCATCGACGGCATCACGGGCCTGAACGCGGCCCGGATCGGGGTGCGGGAACACATCGAACTCTTGAGCGAGTACTGGACCGGGCAGGACGCCGTGCCCAGCGAGAACCTGATCCGGGCCATCGAGGAGGAGGAACTCTCGGAAGCCCAGCAGGCTCGCATGGACGAACTGTTCGCGCCCGACGAACTCGACGTGCACGGGGACTACGTCGAGGTGGGCGACGAGTTTTGCCGGACCTTCTGGATCGCCGAGTGGCCCGTCGAGCCCCAGTCACTGTTCCTCCGAGACCTGTTCACCCTGCGGGGCGTCGACGTGGACGTGTGTTTCCACGTCGGGGCCAGCGACAAGCGGATGAAGGTCGCGGAACTCGAACAGGTCATCGCCGACATCGAGTCCGAGGGCCACGAGCGCCGCGAGAGCTCCGACGTGTCGGCGGCGGACATCGACCGTGACGTGGACGCCTACGTGACGTACCGGGAACTCCTGCGGACGACCCGGACCCAGCCCTGGGACTTTGCCGGCTACGTCACCGTCCGGGCCGACACCGAGGCCGCGCTCAGGCGCGCCGAGTCGGCCATCGAGGAGTTCGACGACGTGGCCTTCGCCAAGCGCTCGGTCCTCGACGACGACGGCGAGATGATCCGCGACACGCTCGAATCCTCGCCCGCGGACTGTTTCACCGTCGTCCCGACCAGCCGGCAACTCGAAGCGTTCCAGTCCGGTGCGCCGACCGGGCGTGACGCCTTCACCGAGGCCTCGAAGATCGACAAGACCACCTCGGTCCCCGGCGGGGCCATCGGCGCGACCTTCCCGTTCTGCGGGACCGACGTGCGCGAACCGACCGGGATGGACTGGGGGCGCAACAAACAGAACGGCGCGATGCTCAAGGCCGACCCCTTCGAGCGCGAGAGCGCCCCGCACGTCCTGACCATCGGGAAGTCCCGGAGCGGGAAGACCTACGCCTCGACGAAGGCCGCGGCCCGGTGGTACCTCCAGAGTGAGGACCACACGCTGATCCTCTGTGACACCCAGAGCGGGTTCGACGGCATCACGAAACTGCTGGGCGGCGAGCACATCGTCGTCGACGGCACCCAGACGATCAACCCGCTGGACATCCAGCCCTTGCCCGATCACGTCCGGGAGTCCGCGGGTGGCCGCGTCGACCCCTACCGCATGAAAATCGAGGAGGCCACGCAGTTTTTCGCCGGCATCCTCCGCTCACAGGGGATCGACCCCGGCAACTACGTCGCCACCATCGAGGAGGGACTCGAAGGCACCTACAACCGCGCGGGCATCTACCAGGACGACCTCGACAGCCACGCCCGCGAGAGTCCGACCATCGAGGACTTCATCGACACGCTCGGGGATATGCTGGAGAACCCCGAGTCCTATACCCACACGGAACACGCCGCCGAGATCGAGCAGAAAGTCGAGCGGGTCAGCGACCTGCTGGACAAGCTCTCGGGGTTCAAGGAGGGCGGAAAGTACCACCACCTCGAAACCGGCGCGGGGATCATGAACCCCGACGTGGGCATGGCCTACCTGGACCTCCAGCAACTCCGAGACGCCAGCGACGCCGAGAAGTCGATCATGCTCCAGCTCATGCTCGGGCAGGTCGCACAGAAGGCCAAGCGCACCCGGGGCAAGCTCGTGTTCATGATCGACGAGGCCCACGTCCTCTTCCACTCCGAGGAGATGACCCGCTGGCTCCAGAAGGCCGCCCGGGAGTGGGCCCGCTACGACGCCGCGCTGTGGTTCATCAGCCAGTCGCCACGGGAGTTCATCCAGCAGTCCGCAGACCGGGACGTGGGCCAGGAGAACGAACGCCGGACGATCATCGATCAGTGTTCGACGATCAACTTCTTCCGAACCCCGCGAGTCTCCCCGGAGACGCTCGCCGAATTCGGACTCAACCGCCAGCAGATCGACTGGATCCGGGAGGAGGCCACGCCCGGGAAGGCCGGGCGGGGGTACTCGGAGGCGCTGACCTACTTCGAGGACTACGAGGGGTGGTTCCCGACGTACGTGGAAGCCTCGCCGTTCGAGGATCTCGTCTACAACTACACGCCACGGGAACACGGGAACTTCCACGAGTACGTCCAGCGCCACTGGGGGACCGTCGAGGAGGGAATCATCGTCGACGGCGAGATTACCGTCGATCCCAGCGTCCCGCTGACCGGTTCACAGCCCGCCGAGGCGGAACCGATCACGGACGGGAAAGGACAGGAACCTGACGAGTCCACGCTGGAACCGCCCGAACCCGAGCCCGAGGAGATCGAGGCCGAGACCGGCGATCCGATCGATCCCGGCCTCGACGACGCGTCCACGACGGAGGCCGCGACCGATCCCAACGGGACGCCGCCGTGGCTCGACGAGTCCGAAGAGGAACCCGATCCGGACGACGTGGACCTATTCTAATCTGATGGCCATCTCCAGCTCGAAGCTCTCGGTGCTGATCATGTCGAAGCCGACCTTCTTGTAGACCGCGATTGCGGGGTCGTTCCAGCGTTCGACGGTGAGCCAGACGCGCTCGACGCCCTCGTCCTGTGCGTACCCGAGCAGGTGTTCGAGCAGTTCGGTGCCGATACCCGCGCCCTGGTAGGGCCGGACGACGAAGATCGCCAGTTCGTAGCTCCCGTCCTCGTCGGGGACGAGCGTCGCGTGCCCGACCGGGTCGCCGTCGTGCAGTGCCACGACGTTCAGGCAGTCGTCGGAGAGCAACACGTCGAGCCAGTCGCGGATCGGGTCTTCACGGACCGGGGGGATCCCCTGGGCGCGATCTTCGGCCTCGAAGTCGAGGTACATCTCGACGAGCGCTTCGGTGTCGTCGTCGCTGCCGGAGCGGTACCGGATCTCGCGCCCGTCGCCGTCGGTGACGGTGTCGGGCGGACTCGGGAACTCGCCGGCGGGTTCGTCGGGGTATTCCCGGGTCATCTGACGAGGGTCACCGTCGTTTCGGCGTTCAACAGGACGAACTCGAGCGTCTCGTCGAAGTTGATCTTCCCGAGCGGGCTGCGCTCGCCCCCGGCGACGACCAGCCGGTCGAACTGTTCTTGCTCTGCGAGTTCGACCAGCCGACTGCCGGGGTGGCCCGAGAGGTGGCGGATCTCGGGATCCATTCCGGTCTCGGCCAGCCGCTCGCGGACTTCGGTCTCGATCTCCTCGGGCGTGCGGGCGATGTCCTCGCGGTCGACGATGGCGACCGTCACCGCGTCGCCGGCTTCCTCGGCCCGCGTGACCGTGTCGGCGAGCGCCTCGAACGATCCGTCGCTGCCGCCGATGCCCAGCAACACTTTCATATCCGTGCCCTCGCACCGACGGGTCAAAAACCCTCAACACGTTTCCGCCGCCACACACCGCGCCGCCCGCGTCTGACGCACGGCCGACACCGCCGATACGCTTTTTCGCCCGGGGCACGGACACCTGCTATGCCCGATTCTCCCGTGTCCGACGCCGACGATGCGCCCGGCGACGACCACGACGCCCGGGAGTCCCCGCCCGAGGACCAGCCCACAGACGAGGCCGCCGACGGAACCCCACCCGAGGACGGCGACGCCACCGACCAGTCGGCCGACCCGGCTACCGCCGACGAGGGTGACGAGTCCGCGAGCACGTCTCCGATGCCATCGGTACCCGATGACGGTGCCGAATCGTCCGATTCGGCGGCCCGTGAGGCCGTGCCTGACGACGTGCAGAAGTACGACCGCTTCAAGAAGATCGAGGGCGGCACCTACGACCGCGCCAACGAGTTCCTCCGGGACCGGACCTACATCACCGCCCGCGAGTGGGCCATCGCCCGCCTGTGTGCGGACTTCCGGACCGAGACCGGCGTCGAGATGACCAAGATCGGCGAGAACCTGCCGGAACTGGTCCCGTTCATGACCGACACGTACACGCCCCAGGCGGTCAACCAGGCCCGCGCCGCCTTCGAGGAGAAGGTCCGCAAGGCCGGCGCGACCTTCCTCTACGGCGCGATGTGTGACTTCTTCACCGCCGAGGAACTCGACGACGTGATGTACGAGGCCACCGAGGTCGCGAAGTTCCTGCTGGAAGTCGAGGGCGTCGAACTCTCGGTCGAGGAGGAACTGGAGGCCGAAGACCGCATCTCCGAGGTCATGCGGGACGTGCGCGAACACTCCGCCGCCCTGCGCCACGACGAGTGTCCCCACTGCGGCGGCGACCTCGACGGCGGCGAGAGCGGCGGGAGCGACACGACGGCCGAGGCTGACGACTAACCACCTTTTTACTGCAGGGGGTGCGCCGACGGCGCACCCCCCTTGCAAAAACGTGGGCGAAAAACCGCTCGTCGCGGAGCACTGCTCCGCGACGAGGGAACCGCGCGCCGAAGGCGCGCGGATGCTGGATGCCTTCCGCCCCGCAACACTGAAATTAAACCGTGACGACGAACTGAACGTGACGCCCGAACGAAAGGTACTGCTGATAGACGGATTGGTGGGCGCTGGAGCGCTCCTGAACGGTGCTCTGTCCTTCTCGTTGTCCGTCCAGCGGTGGGTCGTTTTCGTGCTCGTCGGGGCAGCCCTCTGGATCACAGGGATCTATTATTGGGTGGACCGGACGGCGATCGAGGAGAGTCTCCGTAACGTGCTCGTGGGAAGTTTCGGAATTGCCGGTCCATTTCTGGTCGGTCTCACGATGGCATTATTGGACTATCCACTGGCCCCCACGGTCGTGGCCGGTGTCATGACCGGGTACGGATTGGGCATCCTTGGCTATCGCGTCGTCTACGGCCTTGTCCGGCCGATTCCCGATTGTCGGCTCGAACGGATGCGTGGGCGGGCGGTCTAGCGGACCATGTAGTACGGGTCCTCGGCGATCCGCGGTTCCAGCGCCTCGCGCAGGTCCCGGGCCGACACGGAGATGACGCGCAGGCCGTTGAGGTCGTGGTGGTCGAGGACGCCGTCGTCGATCAGGTCCCGCTGGATGCCCAGGCGGTCCCAGAAGTAGAGGTAGTTGTTCTTGTCGTAGTTCCGCTGGGTGACTCGTTCTACGCGGCCGCCGGGGTAGCGAACGGTTCCCTCGACCTCGACCGTCTCGCTGTAGGGTACGTCGGTGACCCGCTCGATGTAGTGCAGTTGCGTGCTGACGAGCCAGCGGGTCCCGATGTCGAGGATGCGCACGTCGTCGCGTTCCAGCTGGGCGTAACAGCCCTCCGGGGCGAAGGTGTCCCTGACGGTACAGCCCTCGAAGCGGTAGTCGCCGCGCACCTGGATCGAGTGGAGGGGATCGGCGGTTCGGTAATCGGCCTCCTCGAAGAACAGGGCGGCAAAGGCACCGAGTTCGGGTTCGGTGTCCGTACGGTGGAACTGCCCGGTCCGGCGGAACGACTGGGTGAACGCGGGGGTGAGGATGGAGTCGAACCGGGCGTCGAGGTGGTCGCGGACGAACTCGTAGGGGTTGCCGTCGAACGCGGCGTTCACGTCGCTGAGGCCGACGTGGACGAACACCGCGTCTTCGTCGTAGCCGTCCAGAATCTCGGCGAAGACGGCCTCGTCGACGGGGCCGGTCGGTTCCTCGCGCTGGCGGACGGCGTAGTGTTTCGCGCTACTCCAGAGCGTCTCCGCGAGCGTCGCGGGTGGGGGGACGTGCGTCGACGGCGTCACCGGGAGCGACCCGCTCACCAGGCCGTCGAAACGGCGTTTCGACCGTAGCTCCGGGAGGTGGCGCACCATCCCGCGGAACTGCCCGCTCCACGCGGTTAGTTATGGACTGCCCCAACCGGGTGACCGCCAGTAAGCGGTGGTTAGCCGGTCACCCCGGTCAGGCGCGGTCGTCGCCACCGTCGTCGCCGTCCTCGCCGTCGGTGTCGGTCGCCGTCGCGTCCGGGTCCGGCGAGCGCTCGATGGAACGGACGTTGACGCCGACCGCGTCGCCGAACCGCTCGTTGGCCGTCTCGCCTGCCTCGGCGGCCTCGATGGCCGAGTCCGGGCCGAACCGCTCGTAGACGACCTCGCCGCGAACCAGCGTGAGCTCGGGGAAGACCCCCTGTTTCCCCTCGAACGGCGTCCACTCACACTTCGAGTGGAGGTCCTCGCCGCGAATCTCGCGGCTGTCCGACGGGTCGACGAGGACGAGGTCGGCGTCCATGCCCGCCTCGATCCGGCCTTTCGTCGGGAGGTCGAACACGTCGGCGACGTTCGCGGCCGTGAGGTCTCGGACGCGCTCGTAGGAGATCTCGTCGTTGCGGGCGGCTTCCAGCAGGAGTGGGAGCGCGGTCTCGACGCCGGGCACGCCCGAGGGGGCGTCCCAGATGCTGGCGTCTTTCTCCTCTCGGGTGTGGGGCGCGTGGTCGGTGGCGACGATGTCGACGGTGCCGTCGACGACGCGCTCCCAGACCTTGCTCCGGAGGCGTTCGCGACGCAGTGGCGGGTTCATCCGGCCGAACGTGTCCAGATCGCCCAGATCACGGCGGGAGAGGAACATGTGGTGGGGCGTGACCTCGCAGGTCATGCCGTGGTCTTTGGCCACGTCGATGCCCTCGGGCGTGGAGGTGTGGGCGACGTGGAGGTGGGCGTCGAAGCGGTCGCCGACTTCGGCGGCGGCCCGGACGGCGGCGGCCTCGGCGCGGGCGGTGCGGTAGGCGCTCCAGGCGTCGGCGTCGTCGCGTTCCTTCGCACCCGGCTCGAACTCCGTGGCGTCCTCGGCGTGGACGGTGACCACGGCGTCCTGTCGGGCGGCGGTCTTGACCGCGCTGGCGAACAGTTCCACGTCGATTCCCATGTCGCCGGTCGAATCCGCGAGGAAGACTTCCCCGAGCGCGAACATCGGCCGCTGGAGCAGGGCGCTTGGCACCCACTGCTCGGTGACGCCGCCGTTGATGCCGAAGTCGACGAGTGAGGCCTCGCTTGCCAGTTTTTCTTTCTCGTCGAAGGCGGCCCCGTCGATGGTCGGTGGGTCGGTGTTGGGCTGGTCGACGACGCAGGTCACCCCGCCCGCCGCCGCGGATCGACTGCCGGTCTCCCAGGTCTCCTTGTGGGAGAAACCGGGTTCCCGGAAGTGGACGTGGGCGTCGATCATCCCCGGCAGGAGTCGCTTGCCGCTGGCGTCCACGAACCGTTCGTCGGCCGACTCGGGCATCGGCAGGTCCTCGCCGACGGCCGCGATGGTCTCCCCCTCGAGTAGCACGTCGCGCTCCCGACCGTCCGGGAGCGTCGCGTTCCGAATGAGCATACCCACCTTCGGAGCGGGTGGGTCCTAAAACTCGCGGACGGGTTGGCCCGAGAAACGCTTATGAGCGCGAGCGCCGACGCCCTATATATGTCAGCCCTCCACCACGTCACGGTTGATCTGGATATCGAACGGCACACGCTCCGGGCGGGGGTGTCGAACGGATGACGGCGCTCGACCGGGCACGGCTTGGACTGTTCGTCGGCGTCCTGGCCGCGGCCGCGGCGGTGCTGGTCGCGGTCTCGACGCTCGCGGACGTGAGTCCCATCGTGCTCGCGCCGGCGTATATGTTCTCTCCGCTGGTCGCGGGGCTCGCGGTCACGCTCACCAGCGCCGACCTGTCGCTGTCGACGGTTGGATTGCGCGTCGGTCGCCCCCGGTGGCTCGCGGCGGCGGTCGTGAGCGCACTCGCGCTAGTCGGCCTGACGCTGGCGCTGGCGCTCGCGGTGCCCGGTATCGGCCTCGAAACCGGCGTCGATCCGATCCCCGGCCTCGAACTGCCCGGTGGCCTCGTCGGCGTGGCGGCGGCCCTCGCGCTCGCCGTCGCGCTCGGGGCGACCGTCAACGCGGTCTTCGCCTTCGGCGAGGAGTTCGGCTGGCGGGGTTACCTGCTGTGGGAACTCGCGCCACTTGGCTTCTGGAAGGCCTCGCTCGCCATCGGGGCGCTGTGGGGGCTCTGGCACGCGCCGGTGATCGCGGCCGGCTACAACTACCCCGCTTTCCCGATCGTAGGGGTCGGCCTCATGACCGCGGCCTGTATCGCGTTCTCGCCAGTGTACACCTATCTGGTCGTCCGGGCGGAGTCGGTACTCGCGGCCGCCCTGCTCCACGGCGTGTTCAACGGCTCGGCGGGACTGGTCGTCGCGTACGCGGCCGCGGACGGCGTCGCGCTCGCCCAGCTGGTCGCCAACCCGGTCGGTGCGGCCGGCATTGTCGCGTTCGGTCTCGCGGCGCTGGCCATCGCCGCGGCCGGATCGCCCGCACTGACCGAGACGTTCCCCGATCGCGGCGGGTCGCCCCTGGGCGGTGTGACGCCGGGCGACGACTGACTACTCCCCGGCCCACTCCACGGTCGGCAGGTCGTCGACCCACTCGACGCTGCCGAGGTGGTCGCCGACCAGCGCGTCCTCGATGCGCATGATGATCGCGACGGGATCGACCTCGCCACCGGCCCGCTCGATGCTCCCGACGGTGTCGGGGTCGAAGGGCACGTCGAGGGCGTCGTAGACGGGTTCGAGGACCGACCCGATCTCGTCGTGGCCGTCGACCACGACGACCCCGGCGACCAGCGCCGCGTCGCCGGTGACCCGCTGGGCGATGCCACAGACCTTGCCGCCGGCGGCCTGCAGCGAGTAACTCCCCGGGCAGAAAGCGTTCTCGGGCTCGCCGCGTTCGGCGTCGACGCCGATCTCGCGGAGCGCGTCGCGCACGTCGACGCGGACGGCCGCGTAGCGCTCGTCGACCCCCTGGCGCTCGTCGTCCTCGACGGGTTCGATCCGCGCGAAGGCGATGGTGTCGCCGGTGTAGGCGACCGGGCGGCCGCCGACCCGGCGCTCGCAGACGGGAAACTCCCGCTCGCGGGCGGCGGCGACGGCTGCCTCGTACCCCTCGCTGTTGGTGTCCCGGGGGCCGAAGGCGACCTGTCGGTGGGGCCGCCAGACCCGGACCGCGGGCTCGTCGGCGGTGCCCGCGTGTTCGATGAGGAACTGGGTGACTGCCCGGTCGGCCTCGGCGTCCTCGCCCCGTCCCCGGACCACTCGCATATCTCGGACAGGGGGACCGCCGAATAAGGACCTGACGGCTCGTTCCCGACGGGTTGACGTGTGCCCCGCCCGTCCCTCCGGTGATGGCCGTCACGCTCGACGCCGCACTGCTGGATCGGTACCCCCGCTTTTCCCTGTACAACTCGCCGTACGCCGCCCACGATGCGGGCGCGGCCGTCGACCTCTATCCCGAGGTGGCGATCGGCGGCGACGACGACCGGGACCCAGCGGACGGCGGCCCCGCTCCCTCGCCGGTCGCCGGCGAGGTGCTGGATACCCGAACCGTCGACGCGCCGTCGAAACCCTACGCCGTCGAGCACGACCACCTGCTCCTCGTGGACACGGGCGAGCACGTCGCTCGCCTCCTCCACGTCGACCCCGCCGTCGCGGCCGGCGACCGGATCGCAGTCGGTGACTCGCTCGGCCGACTGATCCGCTCTGGATTCTTCGCCCCCTGGGTCGACGACCACGTTCATCTGGGATTTCGCTCGCCCGACGCCAACCACTACCGTGCGTCGGGGTCGCTCCCGCTGGACCTGGGGGTCGACGTGGCCCCGGTCCGCTGGGACGGGACCGGGACCGTCGTCGAGACCGGCGAGAGCTACGCCGTGCTGGACGCGCCGGACCATCCCAATCCAGGGGCGGCGTTCGCCGGTGTGGCCGCGACCGTCGACGGAAGCGAGCGCGTGCTCGACGGTGGGCTCCCTCACTACGACGGTGGTGGCGTCCTCGGCGGTGGGTTGGGGCCGGTCACGGTCCTCGGCCAGCGAGTCGGCACGAGCGACG
This sequence comes from Halorientalis persicus, assembly GCF_900110215.1. Classification (GTDB taxonomy): domain Archaea; phylum Halobacteriota; class Halobacteria; order Halobacteriales; family Haloarculaceae; genus Halorientalis; species Halorientalis persica. The sequence goes on from NZ_FOCX01000011.1 coordinate 72,548, forward strand.
GGCGGACTGTCGCGTGGGCGGACGTGACCGTGCGGGCGGACGTTCCCGCGAGCGAAGCGAGTGGGAACTCGGAAGACGGGCACGGCCCGTCTTCCGGTGGGGGGCCGATCACGGGGTTGTCGCTGTTCTGCGGTCGCGACGCACTGGGTGTCAAACTCGTCTGTCCGGACCGGGAGTTCGCGGTCGGGGACGAGGTGGTCGTCGATGTGGCCACTGAGTGAGATTCGGGGCTTCACGCGTCGAAAGAACCGGTGAGTAAAAGATGGGTGGGTGTACACGTATTGCACACATGGCCAACGACCTTCCGGAAGGCGCACCGGTGATGCTCCGGATGTCAGTCGAACGGGAGAACGGGTACCTCTCCTGGCTTGGGGTACAGATGGGGGACATCGAGTTCGGCGAGGCGAATCTGACGATTCCGTTCGACGAGCGGTTCACCGACAACGAGGCCGAGCCGCCGACCGTCCACGACGGCATCGTGACGACGCTGGTCGAACAGACCACGGAACTGGCGATCCGCACCACGATGCCCGACCCCGTCAACGACCGGGTCGACCTCCTGAGCACGACGGTGAACTTCCTCGACGAGGCGGCTCACGATCTGGAAGCCACCGCCAGCGTCGTCGACAGCGGCGACGGGTCGGCGGTCGCCGAGGCGTCCGTCGAGAGCCGCGATCCACAGGGCACGCCGGTGACCGTCGCCGCCGGCCAGGGCGTCTTCCGGACCGACTAGTCGAAGGCCACCGACGCCAGGGTCGTGACTTCGCCGAACAGCCAGTCGGCGTGGTCGATGGCGTACTCGTGGTGTTCCTCCTCGATGTATCCGATGGCATCTTCGACCAGTACCGGCCGGTAGTCCCGGAGCCCGGCACTGCCCGCGGTGTGGAGGACACAGACGTTGGCCAGCGTCCCGCAAAAGAGCAGGTCGTCGATCCCACGCGCCGAGAGCCAGCCGTCGAGTTCCGTCTCGTGGAACGCGTCGTAGGTGTGTTTTTCGACGACGTGGTCGTCGGATCGAACGGGCAGGTCCTCGACGATCTCGGCCTCCCAGGACCCCTCGAGGACGTGTTCGCCCCACTGCTCGAACTCGTCGTAGTAGTGGGCGTCTTCGAACTGCTCGGGCGGGTGCACGTCCCGGGTGTAGATCACCTGGAGGCCGGCCTCGCGGGCCCGATCGATCAGGTCGCCGATGGGATCGATCACGGCCTCGCTCTCGGGCGCGTAGAGGCTTCCGTCGGGGTGACAGAAGCCGTTCTGCATATCCACCACTACCACTGCCGTCGAGTCGCTGTCGAAGTCCATGTGCGGGCGTACGGCTGTGCCGGAAAAACCCCTTTCCCCGGTCGGTTCACTTTTCCCCCGCCGAGTCCAGGGTCCGGGTATGCGTGCCGCGCACGGACTGATACTGGCCGCCCTCCTCGTCCTCGCCGGCTGTAGCGGGGTGCCGGGCACTGGAACCGACGCGCCCGGAGCCACCGTCGCCGACACGGCGACCGACGGCGAGGCCGCCGAAGCGACTGCCGACACGGACGACGGATCGAACGGCACCGGAACGCGGACTGGCACGGACGAGTCGGCCGACCCCGACGATGGGTCGACGACGCCAGCCGATCCGGCCACCGACCGAATCGGCTGGGAGGACGGCTACTGGGCCAACGAGTCGCTGTCGGTGACCAACGGCGACGGCCTGAACGAGAGCGAACTCGACGCCGTGGTCGCCCGCTCGATGGCCCGTGTCGAGGTCATCCGGGATCGGGAGTTCCGCGAGTCGGTCCCCGTCGAGATTATCTCCCGGGCCGAGTTCAGATCGGAGAGCCGGCCCGATCTGACGCCCTCACTGCGAACGTTCGACAACGCGAAGTTCGAGGCGCTGTTTTTCGTCGGGGAGGACCGCTCCTCGATCCGGGTCCAGCGGGCCAACCAGGGCGAGAACGTGTTGGGGTACTTCGATCCCCGCAACGACACGATCAAACTGATCGCCGAGAGCGGCCAGCCCCAACTGCGCGACGAACGCACCCTGGGCCACGAACTCGTCCACGCGATGCAGGATCAGTACCACAATCTCTCAGCCATCACCGGCGAGACCCGGGACGAGAACAACGCGCAGTCGTCGCTGATCGAGGGCGAGGCCCGGACGGTCGGGCTAGAGTATCGGGGGCGCTGTGGCGGTGAGTGGGACTGTGTCTCTGCGCCCGGTAGCCAGCCGTCGCTGTCGGACATCCACACCGGCATCTACCTGCTGAACTTCTTCCCGTATGCCGACGGGCCCGGGCTGATCAGCCACCTCCGCGAACAGGGCGGCTGGGACGCCGTCGACGCGGCGTTCGGCGACCCGCCCGAGAGCGCCGAACAGGCCATCTACCCCAACAAGTACACGCCACCCCGTGACTCGCCCGACCAGGTTTCGCTGAACGACACGGCGACCGACGGCTGGACGCGGGTCCGACCGGAGTCGCCGGTCGGCGGAATCGACCGCGCCGACTACGGTCGGCTGGGCCAGTCCGGGCTGAGTGCGATGTTCGCGTACACGGTACTCGACGGAACCGCCGACGCGCTCCTCCCGCCGCGTTCGGTGACTTCGCCCGATCCGTCCGATCCGCTGAACTACGACTTTACCGTCACCGACGGCTGGGCGGGCGACCGGCTCCACGTCTACGAGAACGCCGAGGCCGGCACGAACGAGACCGCCTACGTCTGGCGACTGGGCTGGGACTCGGCCACCCACGCCCGGGAGTTCGCCGACGGCTACCGCGAACTGCTGGCGTACAACGGCGCGACCCCTGCCGACGGCCGCGAGACCGTCTGGACCATCCCCCAGAACGATACCTTCGGTGACGCCTTCCGGGTGACCCGCGAGGACGACACCGTGACGATCGTGAACGCGCCGACGGTCGGCGAGTTGAACGCGGTGCACGGGTCGTGAAGCGGACGCTCGCCGCGCTGGCCCTGCTCGCACTCGTCGCGCTGGCGGGCTGTAACGCGCCAATCGACGACGGTGGCCGGCCGGATCCGGTCTTCGACCGGCTCGGCTGGGAGGCCGGTCACTGGTACGACGACCCGGTCTCCGTCACCGCCGAGGACGGGCTGAACGGGAGCGAACGCGAGGTCGTCGTCGCCCGCGCGATGGCCCGGATCGAACACCTCCGGGGCAAGGAGTTCACCGAGTCGGTGCCCGTCGAGGTCATCTCTCGACAGGAGTACCGTGACCGCTACGGCGGTGGCGGCGGCCGCGACCGATTCGGCGACCAGCTCTACGAGGCGCTCTTGCTCGTGGGTGAGAACACCTCGACCGCCGACGACCGCGGACAGGCGCTGGACGCCTCCGTCCAGGGCTTCTACTCGAGTCGTACCGGCGAGATCGTCCTCGTCAGCGACTCGGCGACGCCTACCGTCGACCGGTCGACGCTGGTCCACGAACTCGTCCACGCGATGCAGGACCAGCAACTCTCGCTGGGCACCGCGACCGAGACCCAGGACGCCCGCCGGGCGCAGTCGAGCGTGATCGAGGGCGAGGCCAACACCCTCCAGCGGATGTACGCCGACCGCTGTGGTGAGGACTGGGACTGTCTCGACCGTCCGACTCGACAGGGAAGCGGCGGCGGTGGGAGCGACGACCTCAACGTCGGCCTGTTCCTGACGATCTACGCCCCCTACGCGACCGGGCCGGAGTTCGTCGCGGCGATCCGCGACCGGGGCGGCTGGGCGGCCGTCGACGAACTCTACGAACAGTTCCCGATGAGTACGGAGCAGGTGATCCACCCCGAGGCCTACCCCGACGAGCGTCCGAACGCGGTGACCGTCGCCGACCGCTCGAACGACGAGTGGCGACGGTACGATCGGGACCCGGCCGGCGATACGGCGGGCGAAGCGGCGATCTACGCGATGCTGTGGGCCAACGGCGCTATCGACGTACAGGGTCGCGCGATCTACGACTACGAGAGCCGTTACTCCGCGGGCTGGGCGGGCGACCGGATCGTCCCCTACCGCAACGGCGACCGCGGTGGGTACGTCTGGGCGAGCGAGTGGGACACCACCGCCGACGCCCGGGAGTTCGTCCGGGCCTACCGGGCGATACTGTCCTCGCGGGCGAGCGAGCGGCCGGCACAGAACGTCTACGTCCTGCCCGAATCGGACCCGTTCGGTGACGCCTTCCGCGTGAGCAGGGACGGGCGTCGCGTCCGGATCGTCAACGGGCCGACCGTCGGCGCGCTCCCGGCCATCGGCGGCGACGAGTAGGTTTTTCGTCCGGGCGACAGTATCTCCGGCAATGCGTTCCTTCGACATCGTCGCACCCGAGGCCATCGCCGCGGGCCGCGCGACCGACGCCTACTTCGACCGGACCGTCGAGGCCCTCGACCACGCCGGGCGCAATCCCCACGTCGTCGCCGAGGTCACCGCAGACCAGTTCCCTACCGGCGAGTTCGAGGCGCTGGCCGGGGTCAAAGACACCGCCCACCTGCTCGAAGGCCTGCCCGTCGACGTGTACGCGCTCCGGGAAGGCCAACTGTTCGACGGCGGGCCGGTCTGTCGGATCGAAGGGTCCTATCGCGACTTCGCCGTCTACGAGACCGCGCTCCTGGGTTTTCTCTCCCACGCCTCGGCGGCCGCGACCAGCGCTCTGCGGGCAAAGCGGGCCGCCCCGGATTCGCAGGTCCTCAGCTTCGGGACCCGGCACGTCCATCCCTCGATCGCGGCGATGATCGAGCGCAGCGCCCTGATCGGCGGGATGGACGGCATCTCCAACGTGGCCGGGGGCGACGTGATCGGCCGCGAGGCCGGCGGCACGATTCCCCACGCACTGATGATCGCCTTCGGCAAGGGCAACCAGGAGGACGCCTGGCGGGCCTTCGACGAAGGGGTCGCGCCCGAGGTCCCACGGATCGCGCTCTGTGACACCTACAGCGACGAGACCGACGAAGCCGTCCGGGCCGCCGAGACCATCCCGGATCTGGACGGCGTGCGGATCGACACGACCGGCTCCCGCCGGGGCGATTTCCGGCACATCCTCCGGGAAGTCCGCTGGGAATTGGACGCCCGCGGCCACGAGGACGTGGACGTGTTCGCCAGCGGCGGGATCACGCCCGAGACGATCCGCGAACTCCGGGACGTGGTCGACGGCTTCGGCGTGGGCAGTTACGTCAGCAACGCCGACCCCGTCGACTTCGCGCTGGACATCGTCGCGGTCGAAGGCGAACCCGCGGCCAAGCGGGGGAAACTCTCCGGCACGAAGCAGGTCTACCGGACGCCCGACGGCGGCCACCACGTCGGGCTGGCCGACCGCGAGGGGCCCGAGGACGGCGAGCCCTTGCTGGAGCCGTTGCTCGCGGACGGCGAGATCGTTCGCGAGTTCGACGTGGACGCGGCGGCCTCGCGGGCGCTCGACGACGCCGAGCGGGTCGCGCTCGGCGCTCAGTAAGTGGGCGACTCGGCCTCGACGACGCGGCTGAGATTCCCCAGTTCGGCGACGAGCAACACGATCAGGTCGTCCATCGTGACGATGCCGACCAGCTTGTCGTCGTCGACGACCGGGAGCCGTCGCACGGCGTGTTCGGCCATCGCGTTCGTCGCGGTCAGGATACCTTCGTCGGCCTCGACGGTCACCGGTGTCTCGGTCATGATCTCGGCCGCCGTCACCTCGTCGGGCGCGTGACCCGCCGCCAGCACCTTCACGGCGAGGTCGCGGTCGGTGACGATCCCGACCGGTTCCATGTCCGTCTCGACGACGATGCTCCCGACGCCGACTTCCTCCATGCGCAGGGCCAGCGCCTCCGCTGTGGTGTCCGGTCCGGCCGTTTCGATCCCCGTGGTCGCGATATCGCGGACTGTCATATCGATCCCTCTATCTAGAACGAGAACTGCCAGCGGGCTAACTACGGCGGACGTTCCCAGTTCGCGGGAACGACGCCGGGGTCAGAACGTCAGTTCCTCCACCGAGCCTTCGGGCTCGCGCTCGCGGAAGACCCGGCCCTCGAAGAGGGTGACCATCGTGTCGTCGTCTTCCCAGGCACCCGGGGCGAACCCGGAGGTCCGACAGGCCCGGTCGAGGTACTCGGCGGCGCTCCAGCCGTTCTCCATGGGGACCGTGGGGTAGAGCCAGCCGCTCTCGGCTCCGCGCTCGACGGCGACGCCGTGGCGGCCCAGTTCGATGTCCGCGAGCGGGTCGTCGGTCAGGACGACGTTCCCGACGATACAGACCGACACCGAGATCGAGGAGAGTTCAGCGGTGTCGACGCCCGACCCACAGGAGTCCTCGCTGGCGGCGTCGATGGCCGCGTCGACCAGGGCCTCTCCGAGGTGGTCGTTCCAGTCGTAACTGCCGGCACAGCCCCGCAGCCGGCCCCGACCGTGGGTGTTTTCGAGTCGGACGAACGCCCCGGTCCGCAGGTAGAAGGCGTCGCGCATACTCCCGAGTTGTTCGCGTGTGCCGTTCTCCACGAACGACTCGACGGCGCTCCGGGCCAGCTCGACGGCTCGGACTCCGTCAGTTTGCGTGAGATTGCCCGCTGCCTCTGACATTGTCTTCCTTATGGGCACCGGCTCCTTGAAGATTCCTAAATTATCGTCCCTCCGAGATTCACCGTTAGAAGGGGTCCCGAGTCGACCGAACGCCTTAATCCCGGGCGTCGTTTACGGTTCGATGGCAGAGGGAGTCCGGCCACCGTGCCCCGGCCCGCATCCGCGCAAGGGGCATGAGGAAAGTCCCCCCACCGTTCGGGCAGGTGACCGGGCGCAAGCCCGGAGCGGGAGACCGCTGGCTCTGGAACAGAAACGACACCGCTCCGCGCGAGCGATGAGGCGTGCGAACCCCGACCGTAAGGGAGGGGGAGTTGACCCGCCGAGCGTAGCGGGGTTCGCGAGAACCCCGAATGGCAAACGGGCACCTCGTGCCCGCTCGCGAAAACGTGGTGGCGCTGCCACCACGCTGACCGCGGAGAACGGATGGAACGGCGAATCCCCACCGGTGCAAGCCCGCGTCGTCAGGTAGCCCGGACACCGCCGGATTCGGCGACCTGGCGCGGGCGCGCAGCCGAATGCCGGATCGAACAGAAGGGGGCTTACTCCCCTCAGCCACTCGATTCCGTGAGCGACCGCCATCGAGAGTCGTGTTACCCACAATTGACTTGACGGTCGCACTCTACGGATCGATCGATGAGGTTAGCCGTCGCCGTCGTCGCCGTCCTCGCCGCCGTCCTGCTGGCCGGGTGTTCGCTGCCCAGTGATACGCTCGGGTCGGATACGGAGCCGTGGTCCGAGACCGAGTTCGTCGTCGCCGTCGACGCGGGACCGCGGGATTCGACAGCCAACTACACCGCGGACACCCGCGCAGCCATCGACTTCTGGGAGACCAACGCTCAGCAGTACCTCGGTCACCCCGTCGAGTTCACCCTGCAACCCGACGCCACCGACCCGGACGTGGTCGTCCGCGTCGTCGCGGAAGTGACCGACTGCGGGACCGAGGACCACGCCGCCGGCTGTGCGCCGCTGGCCGAGGACCTCCGGGAACAGCCGACGCCCGTCACGGTGCGGGTCAGACGCGGGTTCGACCGCGAGTCGACCCGGCAGGTCCTCAAACACGAGTTCGGGCACATCCTCGGGCGGGGCCACGACGACCGGCCGGCCGACGTGATGCGGGCCGAGAGTACGCTCGCGACCGAACCCCGGCCGGACGCGACCGACCGCCCCGTCCCCTGGAGTAATTCCGAACTGGCGGTCTACGTGGACACCGGCAACGTCTCGGCCGACGACCGCGCACAGGTCCGCGAGCAGGTAGACCACGCGCTCGACTACTACGCCGACGGCGCGGCGGGGACGGTCCCGGCAAACGTCTCCTTCCGCCGGGTCGAGGACCGCGCGGCCGCGGACGTGGTTGTCGCCTTCCCCGATCGGCTCCCCTGTGAGGGGATCGATCGGTCCCAGGGGTCCTGTCGCCAACTCACCGGAATCGACCCCGACAGCGACGGCACGAGCGAGCGCTACACCCGCGCCGAGATCTACCTGACGGGGCTCGCGCCCGACGCGGTCGGCTGGCACGTCGGCCGCTGGCTCGGCGACGCCTTCGGTGCCGCCGACGTGACCGACCTCGCGCCGCCGTTCCGTGACGCCTCCTACGAGGACCGTCGCAGTGACTGGTGGCGCTAGTCGAGCCCGACGATCGTCGACACGCGCGCGTTCTCCTTCAGCCTGAGTCCGGCACCGCCGACCGACAGCGGCACGCGGTCCAGTTCGGTCACCCGGAGCGTCGGATGGAAGGCCCCGCGGGCCAGCAGTTCGTCGCGCGTCTGGATCACGAATCGGCGGTCCGCCGGCGCGTCAGCCGCCACTGACTCGTTGTATTCGAGCAGGTACTGGCCGGTGTCGAGGTGCCACCACTCGTAGTCGTCATCGGCGTCGCGTTTCTGGCTCGGGTGGGGCTCGGTCTCGGCGGGGGCGAGTTCGCCGCCGCCGAAGTCCACTCGGCCAGGGGCGGTCACTTCGTACACGTCGGCGACCGTCAGGTCGAGGCCGCCGTCCCCGGTCTGGGTCGGTTCGTGGACGATTCCCTCGACGAAGCGCGCTGGATCGGCCTGCATAGCCACGAATCGTCGTGCCCGACGGAAAAAATCTCACCAGGTTCAGGCGCTCGCGTCCGCCCTCGTCACGGTTTCGTCGCCGTCGGTCTCCCACGTGGAGTAGAAGCGGACGTCGGAGACGACGAACCGGGCCCCGCCGTCTTCTCCCTCGCCGGCCTCGACCGCCCAGCCGTAGGCGTGACAGAGCGTTCGGACCATCCCGAGGCCGAGCCCCTGGCAGTCGGCGCGGGTACTGTAGCCCAACTCGAACACTCGTTCCCGCTCGTCCTTGGGGATACCGGGGCCGTCGTCCTCGACGGCGAACCCGTCGCGGGCCCGGACGAGACGGACTCGTACGTCCCGACCGCCGTATTCGACCGAATTCTCGAACAGGGCCTCGAACAGGCCTCTCAGTTTCTCCGGGTCGGCCGCCACCGCGAGATCCGTATCGATCTCGACCGTCAACGTCGCCGACGGTGGTGCAGTCGCCTCCCACGCGTCGGTCGCGGTGTCAGCCAGCGACACCTGCGTCCGCTGGGAGCGGCCCCACAGCCACAGCCCGCAGGCCCCGAGGACGGCGACGATGCCGCTGCCCAGCAGCGCCCCCTTCAGTACGGTGTCCGCGACCATCGTACAGACGTTCGGCGGTCACGGTAAAAAGTCTCATACCCGGATTTTTCGATTCGATAGTCGGGGTATGGAAAAAGGAAGCCGAGACTCTCCCTGCGGTCGACCCTCCTACTCCCACCGAAAGACCCCATCCGCCTGCACCACGTCGCCGTCGATCACCAGTCGCGACCCCTCGTCCATCCGCCGGATCAGGTCGACGTGGACCGCCGACTCGTTGCGCTCGTCGGCGTGTCCCTCGGAGAAGTTCGAGGCGTAGGCCCGGCCGAGCGCCATGTGGACGGTCCCGCCCATCTTCTCGTCGAAGAGGATCGTGTCCGTCGGGCGGTCGATCCCGCGATTCATCCCGATCCCGAGTTCGCCCAGCCGTTTCGCCCCGGCGTCGGTCTCCAGCGTCTCGGCGATGGCGTCTTCCCCCTGCGCGGCGGCGAAGTCGACGACCTCGCCGCCCTCGAAGGTCAGTTCCACGTCCCGGACCCGTCGGTCCGAGATGGTCATGGGCACGTCGAACGTGACGGTGCCCGCGACGGACTCGACGACGGGCGCGGTGAACACCTCCCCGCTGGGCAGGTTGTGCGAGTCGTAGGCCACCGAGGCGGCGCTGTTGACCGCGATCCGGTTCTCGACGGACATGGTGAGGTCGGTCCCCGCGCCGACGATGCGGACCTCGCTCCCCGCATCCAGCAGGTCCTTCAGCTGGCCCATCTCCGCGGCCAGTGACTCCCAGTCCCGGAGGACGGCGTCGTAGACGAAGTCCTGATACTCCGCGTAGGCCATCCCGGCCTGCTGGGCGAGCGAGCGCGTGGGATGGATCGTCGATACCCAGTCGGTGTCGAGGCGGGCCTCGCGGATCCCTTCGCGGGCGCGGGCCGCGGCCTGCCGGCGGTCGCTGGGCACGTCCGCCAGCGCCGTGGTGTTGCGCCCGCCCCCCAGCGAGAGGACGCTATCGGCGCGTTCGTACATCGCCAGTTCGTACTCGGGGTCGTCCTCGAAGTCGCCGTCGTGGCCCCGGAGGTACGCCCGCGAGATCTCGTCGGAACTGTAGACGGTCAGCAGGTTCGCGCCGCGCTCGCCCAGTTTCTCGGCGACGGCGACCGCGAGGTCGTGGGCTCCCTCCGACACCCGGAGGACCACGTCGTCGCCGGCCTCGATGCGTGCGCTCCAGTCCACCAGCGTCTCCGCGTGGTCGTGAACGCGCTGGTCCATGCCGACGGAGAGGGGCGGGACCGTCAAAACGGCGGTGATCGGCCGCGCTCAGTCGGCCCATTCCCCGGCGAGCAGGCCGAACAGGAGTGTGTCCCGGTGGGCTCCCCGAACGTAGTCCTGTTCGCGGAGCCGTCCCTCTCGCTGGAAGCCCAACGTTTCCAGAACCGCCGTCGAGGCGTCGTTGTGCTCGAACACGCGGGCCAGAACCTTGTGGAGGCCCCGATCCGCGAAGGCATGGTCGAGACAGAGTTCGGTGGCCTCGGTCGCGTACCCCTCGCCCTGCTGGTCGGAAGCGATCCAGCAGCCGATCTCGGCGTGGTCCCGGTGGGGCTCGATATCGAACAGGAACACAAAGCCCACCGGTTCGCCGTTCCGGCAGGGGAGAAACTGGACGGACGACTCGTCGTCCTCGACGAAGGCAGCGAGGTCGTCACGGGAGATGGGTGTCGGTGCCGGCGCTCCCTCCCTGATCGCCGGGTCGTTGCCGTGTTCCAGCAGGAACGCGTAGTCGTCGCGTGTGACGGTCCGGAGGGTCAGCCGGTCACCGCGGAGGAACGGAGCGCCTGACATACCGGCCCGTCACGACAGCTGACAAAAAACGTTCCCCACGTGTGTCGCCGACCGGTGCTACTCCGGATAAATGAGGATCGTCGCCAGGTCGGTCTCGACGACTTCGACTTCTTCACCGGACTCGGCGCGGTGTTCCTCGTGGATTTCGACGGCGTCACCCGGAATCACGGCGACCTCCTCGCCGAGATCCAGTTCGATCTCGCCGTCGAGTTGTTGCTGCTGTTTCACGTCTTCGGGGTCGGCCTCCTCCAGCGCGGCGACGATCTGGCCGGTCCGCTCGCCGAACTCGGGGCCGATGACGCTGTGGTCGGGGTCGACCTCGACGGGGACGAGTTCGATGGCAGGGACGCCCTCCCGGACGTGGACCGGGGCGTTGACGGCCTCGCTGAGGTCGTAGGTGTCGACGGCGCGCTCGGGGGTCTCCTCGGGGTAGACCTCGATCTTGTCGAGTTCGGCGTTCAGCGCGATGCCGGCGTCGGACTTCCAGCTTCGAACCGTGGCGGCGACCTCGGCGATGAGTTCACCGGCGAGTTCGGCCTCCTCGTCGTGCATATCGATATCGGGCCAGTCGGCCGCGTGGACGCTGCCCTCGGTGTGGGGCAGGCCGTCGTAGGCCTCCTCGGTCAGGAAGGGGGCAAACGGCGAGAGCATCCGCAGGGAAGCCGACAGCGCAGTCGCCAGCGCCTGCTTGGCGGCGTTTGCCTCGCCGGGACGGCCCTCGTAGAGGCGACCTTTGATGAGTTCGAGGTAGTCGTCGGCGAGGTCGTGCCAGACGAACTCCCGGAGTTCACGCAGGGCGGCGTCGAAGCGGTACTCGTCCATGTGGGCGGCCACCGAGTCGGCGACCTCCGAGGTCCGCGAGAGGATCCACTTGTCGGCGTCGCGGTAGGCCGGGTCCGGCCGGTCGAGGTGCTCGGTGTCGAGGTGCCCGGAAGCGAACTTCGTGATGTTCCAGATCTTGGTGCCGAACTTCGAGGCCGACTTGACCTCCTTCCACTGGAACTGGATGTCGGAGCCGGGCTGGCCGCCCAGCGCCATCGCCTGCCGGAAGGCGTCGGCGGAGTACTCCTCGACGGCTTCCTCGGGCTGGACGAAGTTGCCACGCGATTTGGACATCTTGTTGCCGTCCTCGCCGAAGACCATGCCGTTGATGAGCGCTTCCTCCCACGGGATGTCGTCGGCGATCTCGCCGGTCCGGAGGAGCGTGTAGAACGCCCACGTGCGGATGATGTCGTGGCCCTGCTCGCGGAGGGCCGTGGGCTCGAACTCTTCTTCGGGCCACCCTCTCACATAGAGCGGCGTGATCGAGGAGTCCATCCACGTGTCCATCACGTCGGTCTCGCCGGTCCACTCGTCGTTGCCACACTCGGGACACTCGTCGACGGCGGGCCCCTCTTCGGTCGGGTTCGCCGGCAACTCCTCGGGGCCGGCGACGTGGATGTGGTCACAGTCCTCGGTCTCGCAGAACCAGGCGGGGATCGGGGTCGCGAACACGCGCTGGCGGGAGATGACCCAGTCCCACTCCATCCCGGTGGTCCAGTCCTCCAGCCGGTCGTACATGTGCTCGGGGATCCAGTCGACCTGCTGGGCGCGTTCGAGGATGGCGTCCTGATCGACCTCCACGAACCACTGCTCCTTCGAGAGGATCTCGATGGGCGTGTCACACCGCCAGCACTGCCCGACGGCCTGCTCGGTCGGTTCGGTATCTTCGAGGTAGCCTTCGTCGTCGAGGTCCGCGGCGATGGCCTCCTTGGCCTCGTCGATCTCCAGGCCGGCGTACTCGCCGGCGTCGTCGTTCAGGCGGCCGTCCTCGGTGAACACCATCCGCAGGTCCAGGTCGTGTTCGGCCCACCACTCGACGTCCTGTTTGTCCCCGAAGGTACAGATCATCACCGCGCCGGTCCCGAAGTCGGGGTCCGATTCCTCGTCGGCGATGAGTTCGACCTCCTGCCCGAACAGGGGGACCTCGAAGCGGTCGCCGATCCGGTCCGCGTAGCGCTCGTCGTCGGGGTGGACGGCCATCGAGACACACGCGGCCAGCAGTTCCGGGCGGGTCGTGGCGATCTCGATGTCCTCCGTTTCGTCGTCAGCTCCCTCGAAGGTGACGTAGTAGAGGGTCCCGTCGACGCCTTCTTCAGTTTCGACCTCGGCGTCGGCGATGGCGGTCTCACACCGGGGACACCAGTTGACGGGGTGTTCGTCCCGGTAGACCAGATCGTCGTCGGCCATCTCGACGAACGACCGCTGGGTCGTGCCCCAGTACTCGGGGTCCATCGTCCGGAACTCGTGGGTCCAGTCCTGGGAGAACCCCAGGGTCCCCATCGTCTCTTTCATCGCGTCGATCTGGTCCTCGGTGTGCTCGATGCACATCTGGCGGAACTCGTCACGGGGCACGTCCGTCCGGTGGATTCCCTGGTTCTCCTCGACTTTCACCTCGGTCGGGAGGCCGTGACAGTCCCACCCCTGCGGGAAGAGCACGTCGTCGCCCACGAGCCGGTGGTACCGGGCGGCGAAGTCCATGTAACACCAGCCCAGCGCGTTCCCGATGTGGAGGTTGCCGGTCGGGTACGGCGGGGGTGTGTCGACGACGTAGTCCGTATCCGAATCGCCGTCGTACTCGTAGACGTCCATGTCTTGCCACTCGTCACGCCACTTCGGCTCCACCTGGTCCGGGTCGTAGTTGTCGGGTAACTCACTCATATTTTAGAATGCGCTGATGGGTCGGTAGCCTCGCACAGAATACGTGTGACTGCTCCCCTCGCTAACGTACTACCGACGACATCAGGCCCATACATCCCGGTTGTTCCGGTCGACTGTATAACTTTTCGCTTCGGTCGTCACTGGGCCGTTCCGAACACGTACCTGTCCAGCAGGAACACGCAGGCACCCGCGAGGACCGCGACGACCGTCACGCGCGGATCCGAGGTCACGTAGAGGTTCGGCGTCGGCGGCCGCCACCAGAGCGGATACAGCCAGAACCCGGCGTGTCCGTCGGCGTACATCCGCAGTCCGTCGAGGACGAGCGAACTCACGCCACCGGCGACCAGCAGGCCGAACACGCGCCGCCGGGACTCGGTGAAACACAGCGTGAGTCCGCCCGCGACGACGAGCACGCCACCGAGCGAACTGATCGGCGCGTACGAAAAGGGCACCCCGAGCAGGCCTTCGAGTATCCGCTCGTCGACGAGGCGTTCGACTTTGAGCAGGTCCGGGATCGCCGCTCCGGCCATCCCGATCGGGACCCAGCGGTCCGTGATCGCGTCGATCCGCCAGCCGGCGACCGTCAACAGGACGTACACCAGCAGGACGTGTGTCAGTAGCTCCGCCATTATCGCACCTCGAACCCGAGTCCATCGGTGTCGAATCGCCAGCGTCTGAAAAACAGGACGACCACGAGGAGCGCGCCCACGAGCGAGACGCCGTATTTGAAGACGAGGGAACTCCCGGCCGGGTTGACCACGACGACACGGTCCGCTGCGAGGTGGTGGTCGGGTTCGACCGTGCCGTACACCTGCACCGCGCCACCGGGCTCGACGGACTGCTCCACGCCACCGACCGTCAGCGGGAGCGGTCCCCGGCCGGTCTCGACCAGTATCTCGACTGTCGCGTTCTCGCGGTCGACTGCCTGGACGGTCCCGAACAGGAACGTCCGGTCGCCGACGTGTGACTCGTAGTCCGTTTCGAGCGCGTCCCCGGTCGGATACGGCCAGTTGGTCTCGTAGTTCGCGTCGTAGTGGACCCCCATGCCGAGCACGAGTAGACCCACCAGCACGATGCCGAACAGTCGCAGACTGGGACGCATTGGTTTGCGTTGTCGGTGTCTCTCGCCGCCGGGTAAAGAGCGGTTCGGGTTCGCGGTGAACCACAACCCATACCTCGCCAGCGCGGAGAGGGCGGGTATGGAAATCGGTGTTATCGGACTCGGGCGGATGGGCCGGATCGTCGTCGACCGCGTGCTGGACGCGGGCCACGACGTGACTGCCTTCGACATCGACGAGGAAGCCGTCGCGGACGTGGCCGATGCGGGCGCGACGCCGGCGGACTCGATCCCCGACCTCGCACAGCGACTGGGCGAGGACAAGCGCATCTGGCTGATGGTTCCCGCGGGCGACCCCGTCGACGCCGCGCTGGAGGAACTCGCCCCGCACCTCGACGGCGACGACGTGGTGGTCGACGGCGGGAACTCCCACTTCGAGGACTCGGTGCGCCGCGCGGAGGACACCGACGCGGCCTATCTCGACTGTGGCACGTCGGGCGGCCCCGCGGGCGCGGAACTGGGCTTTTCCCTGATGGTCGGCGGCCCGGGGTGGGCCTACGAGGAACTCGCGC
The DNA here is from genome assembly GCF_900110215.1 of Halorientalis persicus. GTDB lineage: Archaea > Halobacteriota > Halobacteria > Halobacteriales > Haloarculaceae > Halorientalis > Halorientalis persica. The sequence goes on from NZ_FOCX01000011.1 coordinate 87,829, forward strand.
CGGTCTTCGACGCCGTGGCGACCGGGCCCGAGGGCCACGACCGGATGGGTGCGGCGGGCTCCGGTCACTACGTGAAGATGGTCCACAACGGCGTCGAGTACGCGCTGATGCAGGCCTACGGCGAGGGGTTCGAGTTGCTGGCCAACGGGCGGTACGATCTCGATCTGGAAACTGTCGCGCGCACGTGGAACAACGGTGCGGTGATCCGCTCGTGGCTGCTGGAACTCTGCGAGGAGGCGTTCCGCGAGGAGGGCTCCGATCTGGGAACGGTCGCGGACCACGTCGCGGGCGGCTCCACCGGCACGTGGACGGTTCAGGAGGCACTGGAACAGGAGGTGTCGGTGCCGCTGATCTATCAGGCACTCGCCGAGCGGTTCGACTCGCGCGCGACCGACGAGAAGCCGGGCCGGTTCTCGCGGCGGTTGGCCAACCGTCTGCGGTACGGGTTCGGGCGACACGAGGTCGCACGCCGGGAGGAGTGACTGCGCGACCCGGGGGCACGCCGGTCGTTTCCGACGATCTGCAGTCCGTCACTTAGATAAACCCGTATTCCGTAGCTCGCGGTATGGTAGATGCAGGAATCCTGACCGGGGCGTTTCTGACGCTCGTGGCGGTCGCCCTTCACTACTCGAAGGGGACCGGCTGGGAGGCCAACGAGGATATCTCTCAGGAGGTCCTGGAAAAGCGGGCCGAGTCGGTCCCGGAGACGGAGTTCCCGGAGCCGATGAACCGCTCGATCGGTGGCGGCGGCGTCGCGGCCGGCGCGGTCGCCGGCGGATCCGAGGGCGAACTCGCTGAGGGCGGCGAGGACGAGGAAGACGAGGGCTTCGACCCCGACGCGATCGCCGACGACGAGGTCGAGACCTACGAGATCGAGTTCGCCAAGGAGGGCGAGACCATCGAGATCGCGAACAACGAGAACATCCTCGACATCGGCGAGGACAAAGGCTGGGACCTGCCCTACGCCTGCCGCGAGGGCTCGTGTCTCTCCTGTGCCGGCCACATCGAGGAAGGACCGGCCGACGAGTACATCCGGCACTCCAACAACGACACGCTCAACGAGGAGGAGATGGACAACGGGTACTGCCTGACCTGTACGGCCTACCCGACGGACTCGTTCACACTCGAAACCGGCGAGCAACCCTGAGCTCTGCGGTTCAAAACGGTTATACCGACGCCTCCTGTAGCACTGGTCGAGGGCGGCTAGTTCAGCGGACAGAACGCCTGGTTCCGGACCAGATGGTCGGGGGTTCAAATCCCTCGCCGCCCGTTGCTGTCGCGAACGATTCGTGAGCGACAGCAATCGGCACGAGGATTTGAAGTAGACCAAGAGGGAGCGAAGCGACCGAAGTGGGTGTGGTTCAAATCCCTCGCCGCCCGTCCACCTTTTTCTCCTCGGGTGACTCGCTACGCTCGTCACCACTCTCACCAGAACACGGAGTGTTCTGGTTGGCTCACGAGAGCTGTGCTCTCGTGAACGTCGAAAAACGTGGGCGAAAAACGGGACCGCACATTCGTTCGGTCCCGGGAACCGCGCTCGCTTCGCTCGCGCGGATGCTCGTGGTTCGAATCCCTCGTCGCTCCGTTAGGAGTCCACGTCCTCGCTCACCACGCTCGCGCTCGCGGTGAAGCCGACGGCCCGCAGTCGCTCGGCGAGCGGTTTTCCGATGGCCGACGCGGGCGTCAGGACGCCGCCGGACAGCGGGGAGTCGGTGTCGTCTTCGACCAGGCACATCGCGGACTCGCCGAGCATCCGTGCGGTCCCGCCGTAGCCCGGGTCGCGGTCGGCACCGATCACGGCGTCGACGGTGAAGGGGCCGTCCTCGTTGGTCCCCTGTCCGCGCACGCGAACCCGGAAGTGGCCCTGTTCCATCTGTTCCTCGCTCGGCCCGTCGCCGGGGTCGGGGAACACGAAGCGCTCGAGCGCAGAGCGCGTCGGGCCGATGGACATGGCGAGCGTGAACAGCCCGAGCCCGCCGGAAATCAGGCCCGCGGTCGCCGCACCGCCGAGCCCGGGGCCAGTGGGGATGACCTCGGTACAGCGGAAGCCCCGCCCCCAGGGGTACTCCAGCAGTGCGTTACTGCGGCGAACCACGCGCTCGTTCACTGGGGCCATCGGCGACGGGGCCGTCCACGACGACCGCAACGGGTCTTTTCGGGGGAGGCGCTGCTCGCCCGGATCGACGCCCTCGCGCTCTCCCGGTGGGGCCAGCGAGTACGGGTTCCCGAGCACCCGTCTGACCTCGGGGTCGTTCGACGCGGCCTCGAACAGTTCGGCTGCACTGGCCAGCGTACCACCACTCACACCGCCGCTCCCGGATTCCACGTAGATCCGGACCTGGCTACAGGGGGCCCCGAACTCCGCCCTGGCGAACGACTGGGCGAGCAGGGTGCCCAGATCGGCGGGGACGGAGTCGAAGCCACAGCTGTGGACGATCCGTGTGTCGGCGTCCACCGCCGCGTCGTGGTACTCGTCGACGATCTCCCGGGTCCAGTTCACCTCGCCGGTCAGGTCGCAGTACTCGGTCCCGGCCTCGACACACGCCTCGACCAGCGGGGTCCCGTACGTCGTGTACGGGCCGACGGTCGTACAGACGACACGGGTCTCACGGGCCAGTTCCCGGAGAGTCTCCGGGACCGTCGCGTCGCCGAGCACGATGGGGACCGACTCCCACTCGTCGCTCCCGTCGACGAGGTCGGACTCGACGGCTTGCAGCCGGGTTTCGTTTCGACCCCCGAGGGCCAGCGACAGGGTGTCGGGTGTGTACTGTTCGGTGAGGTACTCGGCGACGAGGCGGCCAGCCACGCCGGTTGCACCCCACACGACCAGATCGTATCGTCGGTCAGTGTTCGACACGGGTATCTACTCCCGGTTGTGGGGCCACGGGCTCAAGGGTTGCCATTGCGTGTGACTCTCTGGCGTGTGTGTTCGTTCCTCGCATCCAAACATTCATAATTGCGTAAAACACTCGTAGGAACCAGACTGGGGGAACGACGATGCAAGAACACGCCTACAGTGAGAGTCGGACAGACGGGGGCGACACGGGCGGTGAGCGACGAGGTGAGGCGGATGGTTAGGAGTGCGATCGCCCGCGTGCTGTTGGACGCGGCTATCGTGGCGCTGATCCTGGCGTCGATCGTGGAGGTAATCATCGACGTTCGGGGAATCGACACGCCGGAGTTCCTCCCATCGACACTGGCTGGACTGTCGCCGTCGGAGCCGGCGACGGCACTCGGCGTCGGTGGTATCGCCGTGCTCGTTCTCGGGATCGTCGTCGAGATGGCGCTCGTCGGCCCGCTACCCGGTGGCCGGTTCCTGGTCGGGACCATCGCGGTGCTCGCGTTCCTGCTCACCGGCGGGTTCCTCATCGGTGAGGAAGAGGAAGACAGTAGCGGCTACGGCGGGTGACCCGTCGCCCGGGGTGTCCATATACGCACCCCGGACGCCGATAGAGCCGCTACACTCGTGCGACGCGGCTCGTTCTCGACGGCCCGGAGCGGCACGGTTTTGCCTGTCGCGGTCCCAGCGCGGGGCATGGAGTCCATCGACGACGTCGAAACGTTTCGGGCGGAGCTGACAGAACTGCTCGCGGCCGCCGAGGACGGAGGTGTCTCCTCGGACGCCGTGGTGGGGCTGTTGACCGCGCAACTCGCGGGGATGCGCGGCGACGTACGCCTCCCGCTGTCGATGCCACCGGAGAGGGCTCGGGAGTTCACCGATGAGGCGAGCGACCACGTCGGTGAACGGATGGAAGTTGATCTACTCGTCTCCGAGGACGTGATTCAGGATCTAGAACTGCAGTTACAGGTCTTCGAGCGGCGACGCGACTAATCCTCGGTTTCGAGGTCGAACTCCCAGGCGTCGTAGCCGCCGGCGAGGCTGGTGACGGTGGCGTCGTCGTCGATGCCTTCGTAGGATTCGAGTAGCCGACCGGCCTGGACCGAGCTGACCCCTTCCTGACAGACCATGACGACCTCGTCGCCCCAGTCGATCTCGTCGATCCGGCCGGCCAGCTGGCCGTAGGGGACGTTCGTCGCGCCGGGGATGTGGCCGGCCGCGTACTGCCGGGGCGGACGGGTGTCGACGACCTGTACGTCCGCGCCGTCTTCGAGTTTTGACTGTAACCGCGACGGGGAAAGCTCCTCGACCATCGCCCGCCCGTAGACACGGCGCGGGCTAAAGCCCATCGTCCCGATCCGGTGAGACTTGTGTCCGACCAATAGAGCTAAATAGTGGTGTGGTATACCATATCATGTATGGCGTCAGCACCGAGCGACGACGAGATCTTCGATCAGTTCCTCACGGAGCGCGGGCACGAGACGGAGCAGGTCGGCTGGGACCGGAGCTACAACAAAAAGCAGTGCCCGGAGTGCGGTGGCCTCCACGACACCGCGGCGACAGAGTGCTCGGTGTGTGGCTGGGGACCGGGCAACTGACGGCCACGCGCGGCGCGCGGAGATTTTTCTCGGCGATTCGATGCATCAAGAGCCGCTGAAGCCTTCGAAAGAGAGCGTCCGACAGGAGTGAGGAGTCCTGCGCGGGTCGATGGGTGAACGGGCGGTCGGCTACAGCTCGTCCAGCGAGTCGTGCAGGAACAGGCCCAGTGCCAGATGGTGGTACATCGCCTGCTCGATCTGCGACCGGGCGGCGTCCTCGTCTGCGACGGAGTACTCTTTGGTCCGCACCAGCTCGTGCATCGACAACACGTCGTCGCCTTCGATATCGTGGAGCCGTGGGTACACCGTTCCCGGGCTCAGTTGGGCGTCGAACAGCCGCGACAGGTCGTCGATCAGCGCCTTCCCGTGAGTGCCATCCCGCAACGCGATCAGCGCGATGAGGATCTCGTCCAGGTTCTGTTTGACGATCTCGTCGTCGAACTCGAACGACTCCTCGACTGCCAGTCGTTCCATGACCGAAGACAACACCTGCTCCGGGTCGTCTTCTTGACCGGTGCCTGGGGCATCGGGTGACGCCGCCTCCAGATCGTCACCGGCCGAAAGTTCTTGTATCAGCGTATTCACCAGCGGACTCGTGCTCACGTTATCTCCGGACATTGGCAATCACTTGGACTCGATCCACACTCATCTCTCTCTACCACGGATATATAATGCCTCTCCCCCGGTTTCCGAGAATGAAAATGGGTATATAAAGGCATTTTCACGCGCTGAAAGAACCCCCACAGGACCGGGCACGATCGCTGGCCGACTGGACTTTCTCATCGGTGATACTCCCCGCAATATCTTTTTACACTGGTGGACTCTACACGGCATAGTGGCAGAGGAACGTAGTATCGAGGAGGTCCTCGACACGATCGGGGACGAGAACGCGCGGGAGATACTCGCGGCGATCAGTATCGAGCCGCGCTCGGCCAAGGAACTGGCCGAAGAGTGTGACCTGTCGCTTCCCACCGTGTATCGACGCATCGAGATCCTCGAGGAACACGACCTCGTCAAGGATCGGACGCTGGTGGCCGACGACGGCAACCACTACAAGATCTACGAGTCCAACTTCGACAGCACCGTCATCTCACTGGAGGAGCAAGGAGAGTACCGGGTGCGGATCTACCGCGAGGAGAACCTTCCCGACCGGTTCAGTCAGCTCTGGGACGAATTGAATCCGGAGTAAGTCACGCGCCGTCCCGCGGTCGTTCGGGACGGGCACCCGGCGCACGGCGAACTGTCCGACGTACTTTTATATTCAGTGGGTGAGCAGAGGGTGCCATGGTCGAGACGGTGGCGATCGCGCGCGGGGTCCTCGTCCTGATGCGACTCGTCACGTTCGGGTTGACGCTGGGGATCACGCTGATCAGCTTTCAGGCGTACCGGAAGAAACAGTCGGAGAAACTCCAGTCGGCGTTCATCGGCTTCGCCTTCATCAGCATGGGTGTCGCCATCACCAACGTCATCACGCAACTGGGTGCCGGCGGCGGGACCTCCTCGCTCCAGTTCATCTTCCTCCAGATGACCGAGACGATCCCCTTCATCATCGGTTTCGCCATGCTCTATCTCTCGCTGTACCGCTAACTACCGACGAGGGAAAAATTCGCGTATGGCCGGTTCGGAATCGAAGCCACGTTGCTTATGAGTGAGTAGCACCATTAGTGGTCTAATGACCGACACGACGCCCGAAGTGGTTCGCCTGTTCGGGGGGCCGGGGAGCGGGAAGACCACGGCCCTGCTGGACCGGGTCGAACAGTTACAGAAAGAGGGGGCAGACGTCCGTGATATCCTCGTCGTCTCGTACACACGCGCGGCGGCCGCGGAGATCCGCGAACGCCTTGCAGAGCGACTGGACATGACCCCGCGAGCCCTCCGGGGGAACGTCTCGACGATGCACGCGAAGGCGTACGAACTCCTCAATCTCTCGCGTGGCGACGTGGTGAGTGAATCTGACAAAGAGGAGTTCTGCGAGGAGTACGGCATCGAGTACGAGGACGAGAACAAGGGGGCACGCCGCCGCAGTGCCCGTTCGACGACCATCGGCAACAAGGTCATCGCGACCAGCCAGTGGCTCCAGCGCACCCGCCGTGACGTGGCCGACTGGTACGACGTGCCATTCAAGTGGAACGTCGAGAAAGTTCGCCTCCCCCCGGAAGAAGACCCCAACTCCCAGACCGGCAACAAGTACACGCCGACCTGGCCCTCCGACGACGACCGGATCGACGTACCCGAGGCCGTCCGCGCCTGGCGTGCCTACAAAGGCGAGAACGGTCTCGTCGGCTTCGCGGATATGCTCGAACGCGTCAAACAGCGCTCGCTCCTCCCCAACGTCGAGTACCTGGTGATCGACGAGTTTCAGGACATCACCACCCTCCAGTACGACGTGTACGAGGAGTGGAAGCCCCACATGAAGCGGGTCCTGATCGCGGGCGACGACGACCAGGTCGTCTACGCCTGGCAGGGTGCCGACCCCGACCTCCTGCTGGACGAGGACGTGACCGAGGACGAGGTGCTCCCGAACTCCTACCGGCTTCCCTCGAAGATCCTCAACGTCGTCAACAAGGAGATCAGCCACATCGAGAAACGGCAGGAGAAAGACCTCGAACCGCGCAAGGAGGGCGGTCGCGTCGAGGCCCCGCCCCGCCCTTCGATGCTCGATCTGGTCCGGAACGTTCGGGCCACGCTCGAAGAGGACGAGGACAGCACGTCGATGATTCTGTTCCGGGCGCGCTACCAGATGTTCCAGTTCATCGACGAGTTCATCGGTGAGGGGATTCCCTTCCAGTGTCTGACCGACCAGCGGATGTGGACCGACCGGCTGACCCAGTACGTCCGGGCCGTCGAGGCGCTGGCCGAGGACGAACCCGTCACGGCCCTGCAGGCTCGGCGGCTGGCGGATATGCTCGCCGACTCGGCCTTCGGCACCGGCGAGCGTGACGAACTGTTCGACGCCATCGACGAGGTCCAGGAAGAGGCCGACACCGACGACCTCGCGGAGATCACGGTCGAGCCCGAGTTCGTCCGCGATCACGCGCCGTTCATGCCCGATCCGCGGTCGGCGGCCGATATGCTCCGGAAGGTCACCAACTTCCAGGAGCGGTCGGTCGACGCCTACTTCTCGGGCGAGTATCAGGGGCTGGCCACCGACGCGGTGCGGGTCGGGACGATCCACTCCGCGAAGGGTCGCGAGGCCGACCACGTGTTCCTCGCGACCGACCTCACCGAGAAGGTGGTCGAGCAGATGGCCGCGACCGTCGAACAGGAGGGTCGGGACGTCCCGGGTGTCGAGGAGTTCACCAAACACACCGATCCGGTGCCGACCCTGACCGACAACGAGCGCCGCGTGTTCTACGTCGGGATGTCCCGTGCCCGCGAACGGCTAGTCCTGCTTGAGAATCTGGTCGACGGCGCGCCGACGCTGCCTATCGACGTGTTGCTGGAGAACGAGCCCTCCGAGAAGACCGTCGACCAGTTGCTCGACGAAGCGAAAAACGCCGTCGCGGTCCAGTAATCACTCGTCGTCGTCCTCGGGCGTCTCGACGACGGAACTGGCTACGTCCTGTGCGGCGTCGGCCGCCACGTCGGTTGGCTTGGTGACGTACTCCTCCGCGGCGATCATCAGGGCGGCGACGAGGATGAACGCGCCGCCGACGAGCCGACTGCCACTGAGGAATTTGTCGAGGCCGAACAGCGCGACCGGTGCGGCCAGTATCACCGCGCCCATCAGGCCGAACGTATCGAGGATGCCCAGGCCCATCTCGCCTGCGCCTTGGGAGCCACCGGACAAAAGCGGTGGGTGTTCGGCCTCGCGACACGTTTTTGCGCCTGGTCCGTCTGGGTTCGCGTATGGTCTCCCGCGAAAGTCGCGTCGCCCTCGCCGCCCTCTCGGTCGCCGCCCTCGTCGTCGCCGTGAGTCTCGCTTTGAACCTCGAAGCGATGCTCCCGTACGGAAGCACGATTCTCTATCTGGTCGCGTTCCCCGGTCTCGCCCTGCTCGTCCCGCAACTGTATCTGGCCCGGACGACCGACGACCCCGGAATGTGCAAGTGGCACCGCCGTGCCGGACTCGGACTCGCCGGGCTGATGACGCTGGCCGGCGCGGGCGTCGATCCGTCGGGTCGGACGGCGATGCAGGTGATCGGCGTGGGACTACTGATCGCGCTCTTGGTCTTCGAAGCCGTGCAGGGCTACTACGAGTCGTCGCTGTTCGAGGGCGCCAGCGCCGAATGAAAACGGGTTTCGGCCCGCCCCGCCTAGGGGGGGTATGTTCACCGGCATCGTCGAGCGGACGGGCGAGATCACCGACGTAACCGACGACGAAGGGGGCCGCCGGCTGACGGTCGCGGCCGACCTCGACGACCTGCATCACGGCCAGAGCATCGCCATCAGCGGCGCGTGCCTGACCGTCGAGGAGTTCGGCTCGGACTGGTTCTCCCTCTTTCTCTCCGAGGAGACACTCGACCGGACGTATCTCGGCGAGTTGACCGAGGGCGACCTCGTGAACGTCGAGCGGGCACTGCCCGCCGACGGGCGCTTCGACGGTCACGTCGTGCAGGGTCACGTCGATGGCACCGCCGAGGTGACTGCTGTGGAGCGAATCGGGGATGATTGGGCGTTCCGGTTTTCCATTCCAGAGGACATGGAGCGCTATCTGGTCGAGAAAGGATCGGTGACGGTCGACGGGATCAGTCTCACCGTCGCCACCCTCTCCGAGGCGGACTTCGGCGTCGCGGTCATCCCGGCGACCTACGACATCACGACGCTTTCCGAGAAGTCGGTTGGCGATCCGGTCCACCTGGAGGTGGACGTGGTGGCCAAGTACGTCGAACGACTGCTGGCGGCCGACGCCGATCTGACGGCGAGCCAGACACCCTACGCCGAACGATTCGAGGACTAGCCCAGATCGGGGCTGTCCGCCGGGTCGTCACTCCGATTGGCCCGTCGGTAGGCGTCGTTGTACTTCGAGAGCTTCCGGAGCAACAGGTAGACGAACAGGCCGTCGTAGAGGACGACGAAGCTCAGGAAGACGAGGAACGTATCGACGGCAGTCGCTCCGGCGACGATGGGGACCAGGACGGTGGCGCTGGTGTTGTAGGTGGCGTGGACGAGCGTGGCGATGAGGAGTCCCTTCACGACGATGGGCCCGGCGTCCTCGGGGTTGAACTTGGCGAGGCCGAGGTAGTAGCCCGCGAAGGCCGAGTAGATGACGTGGCCTGGCCCGGCCAGCGCCCGGATCGTCGCGATGTCCGAGCCGGCCTGGATCAGGTTCACGCCCGGGGCGACCGTCTGCAGGGAGTTGGTGATGTAGAGCGCGTTCTCGATGGTGGCGAAGCCGAGTCCGGCGACCGCACCGTACACCGCGCCGTCGATCACCGCGTCGAACGCCGGCGTGCGGTAGGCGTACATCCGGACGGCGAGCAGTTTCACGGCCTCCTCGACGGGACCGACGACGAGGAAGTAGAGTGCGAGCACTCCCAGAATCGGGACGAGGCCGAATCCCGAGCCGATCACCTGGACTGTGGTGCCGACGGTGTCGTTGAGAATCCCCGCGAAGTTCGCGAACAGGATGCCCAGCAGGAAGGTGACGACGAGGATTTCGAGGGGTTCGGATGTCGTCACGTCGGCCCGCCAGAGGTACGCCGCGAGGACGAACGCCGGCACGATAGAGAGCGCGACGAAGGTGCCGACCCGGGGGTCGACCAGCAGTCCGAACCCGCCGAGCAACAACTGGAGTCCGAGGATGAGGACCGCGGCGACGATGACGGTCCAGCGCAATCCGACGATAGCGGCGTGGTAGAGTTGTTGAGCGACCCGGTCGAGCCCGGACCGGGTCTCCCACTCCGAGATCTCGTAGAGGTCCATCGACCCGTCGTCCATCGACTGGACCGGGTCTCGATCCTCGTCCATATCCGTGGGTCGGGTGACTCGCACCTAACGTTTTGGCTCTCTCTCAGTGGACCTCGGCTTTCGCGGCGTCGCCGAGCAGGCGCAGGGCGGCCGCGCCGAGAACGAGGTTGCAGGCCAGGAGGACGGCGGCGGCGGGGACCACGGTGTTCCAGAGTCCGCCGAAGGCGGTCACGTCGAACACGCTCAGCACGTCCCGGCCGAGCATGAGCGCTCGGATGCCGTCGACGCCGTAGGTGATCGGGTTGACGACCGCGACCGCTCGAATCCAGCCGGGCAGGACCGACAGCGGGAGGAAGGCACTGGAGACGAACAACAGCGGGAATGTAAGCAGGTTCGCGATCATGATCGTCGCCTCCCGGTCGCGGGTCACCAGCGCGACGACGTTCGAGTACGCCATGAACACGCCGCCGAAAAGCACCGTGACGCCGACGATGCCGATCAGGCCCGGCAGGCCGGTCCGGAGATACCCCGCGGTCGTCGCGTCCGACGTGAGCGCCAGCATGCCATAGCCCAGTGCGAGGATGATCAGCGTCTGGACGGCGATGCGGACGACTTCCGAGCAGACCTTGCCGAGGAACATCGCGCCCCGGTGCATCGGGGAGACGAGCGTCTTCTCGAACATCCCGGTCTCCATGTCGTCGACCAGCCCGATCCCGGAGACGGCGGCCGCGGCCAGCGCCGACTGGATCACGATGGCCGGCGTGAGATAGGTGACGTAGTGTACGTCGCCGACGGTCGCGGCGAGCGCCGGACCGGCGACCGCACCCAGCACCTCGGCCATCAACACGAAGAAGATGACCGGCTGGACCAGCGAACTGAACGTGACGTAGGGGTTCCGGGAGGTCTTGCGGAGCCAGCGCGTCAGGCTGATCCGCATATCCGTGAGGGGACCGTTCCCGTCGGCCCGCCGGGCGGTGTCGCTCCCGGCGTCGTCGGCGTGACTCATCGGGCCACCTCTAGCTTCCGGACCGCGTCGTCCTCGTCGGTCGACTCCCGTTCCTCGCCGGTGAGGCTGAGGAACACGTCGTCGAGCGTGGGCGACCGCGCGTCGAAGCCAGTGATGGCGACCCCTGCTTCGTCGAGCGCGCGGAACAGATCGCCGATCCCGTCTCTGGCGTTCTCGGCGGTGATCGTGAGCCCGCTGTCCGTGGGTTCGACGGTCGGGTCCTCGAAGGCGTCCGACCGATACACGGCTCGTGTCGCCCGCTCGGTGTCCGCGGCGTCGACGAGGGTCACCTCGAGTACGTCGCCGCCGACGGCCGACTTCAACGCGGCCGGCGTGTCGGTGGTGACGACCTCGCCGTCCTGGAGCAGGGCGAGCCGATCACAGAGTCGGTCCACCTCTTCGAGGTACTGGGTCGTCAGGAACACTGTCGTCCCGCGGTCGTTGATCGACTGCAGGTACTCCCAGAACCGGAGCCGGGCCTCGGGGTCGAGGCCGGTCGTGGGTTCGTCGAGGAAGACGACCGGGGGCCGGTGGACGAGGACGGTCGCGGCGTCCAGTCGTTTCTGCATCCCGCCGGAGAACGTCTCCGCACGCTGGTCGGCAACGTCGTCGAGTCCCACGAGATCGAGCAACTCGGCGATGCGGTCGTCGCGCTCTCCCGTCGGGACGCCATAGACCTCGCAGGTGTACCGCACGTTCTCGCGAGCGGTCAGTTCCTCGTCGACGCTGGTCTCCTGGGCCATGTAGCCGATGGACTCGCGGACGGCCCGTGGATCCGCGGTGGTGTCGTACCCGTTGATCCGGACCGAGCCCCGGGTCGGGTGCAACAGTGTCACGAGGGTCTTGATGGTGGTCGTCTTGCCGGCCCCGTTCGGGCCGAGAAAGCCGAAGAACTCCCCGGCACCGACGGCGAGGTCGACGCCGCGGACGGCCTCCGTCCCGTCGGCGTAGGTGACGTGGACGTTCTCGGCCTCGATGGCGAGGTCGTCCGTCGGTGGGTCGGCACTGTCCGTTTCGGTCGCTGATCGTGTCGGTTGCATCGCTGGACACAGTGATATCCCACCGACCGGGCTAACCCTGACTCTCAGCCGTGCGGCCGTTTAAGTGTCAGTCGGGCAGTGGCGGCCAGGTCGAGGCGACGGTCGTCTCGATGACGTGGGTCTGGGCGCGCCGGAGGCGTTCGGACAGCGACGAGGCGGTGATTCCCAGTTCCGACGCCACGGCCTCCAGCGAGGCCGTCCGCGGGATCTCGAAGTAGCCCATCTCGTAGGCGGTCCGGAGCGCTTCCTGCTGGCGGTCGGTCAGGCCCTCGCCCGGGGCCTCGGGTTCCCCGTCGCGGGTGAGCCGCCGGAGGGTAAAGCCCGCGTTCGCCTGCCAGAACTCGCGGAACGCGTCGAAGGCCTCGCGGTCGGCGAACCACCCGGCCTGGATCCACCCGGTCGGTGTGGCTTCGATCCGTTTGATCAGGGCGTCGGTCGTCGCCAGCGCGCGCAGGCCGTCGAGGTCGTCGATGGCGTCGCCGAGCGTCCCCGCCAGACTCGTGGCGGGGACGGTCTGGTACTGTCGAGTGTCGCCCGCCTGCCCGACGAGGGTGTAGTCGGCGACGAACGCCGCGGACTCGAAGGCCCGCTCGATCTCGTCGGGTCTCCCCCCGGTCACGTACGCGACGAACAGCGGCCAGTTCCCGTGATTGTACTGGATCTTCAGATCCAGTTGCGTCTCGGGGACCGCCTTCGCCACCGATACGAGCGGGAGCGCCTCGCAGTCGATCTCGAACTCGGCGACCAGTCCCATGCCCGAGGGATGCTCGGCCTGGCCCATGTGCGTGTCGGACCGCGACGATGCTTGCGGGTAATCCGCCCATCACCTGGGTGATTAAACAGTATAATCTCGTTTAAGGGACAGCGCTTTACGCGCGTATCGGTCACTGACTGGTAATGACACGCTACAGCGCCAGTCGGGGGATCATGTACTCGGCTCCGCCGACAGACGAGGACGAGGAGGATGCGGTCGAGGCGGCGACGGCCGCCGAGAGTGGGGAAGCGGCGACGGCGGACGACTGACGGGAGGTCGAGCGGAGCGAGACCTCCGGACGAGTGAGCGGGGAGAAACGACCCGCGAACGGCTCGAACGAAGTGAGAGCCGTTGTTCGTGCGAGCGGGGACCGACGTGACCCGCGAGCGGCGCGACCGAAGGGAGTGCCCTCGAACGTGCGAACGGAGACGTTTTTCCGCACAGGTCCTAACAGAGGGTAATGACTGTGACTGCAGGCGTCGTCGCCGTGCAGGGCGACGTGAGCGAACACGCCGCGGCTATCGAGCGGGCCGCCGCGTCCCACGGGCAGGACGCCGAGGTGCGGGAGATCAGGGAGTCGGGGGTCGTTCCCGACTGTGATCTCCTGTTGTTGCCCGGCGGCGAGTCGACGACGATCTCGCGGTTGCTCCACCGCGAGGGGATCGCTCCCGAGATCGTCGACCACGTCGGGGCGGGCAAGCCGGTGCTGGCGACGTGTGCCGGACTGATCGTCCTCTCGACGGACGCCAACGACGACCGCGTCGAGACGCTGGATCTGGTGGACGCCACTGTCGAACGGAACGCCTTCGGCCGGCAGAAAGACAGCTTCGAGGCTCCACTGGACGTGGCCGGACTCGACGACCCCTTCCACGCCGTGTTCATCCGTGCGCCGCTGATCGAATCGGTCGGCGAGGCCGAGGTGCTGGCCGAGTGGGACGGGCGGCCGGTCGCCGTGCGGGACGGCCCGGTCGTGGGGACCTCGTTCCACCCGGAACTGACCGACGACGCCCGGATTCACGATCTGGCCTTCTTCGCCGCGGACTGACCGCAGCGGTGTGGCTGCGGGTCGGTAGCCGGGATTTTTGCCCGCCGACGCCCTCGGGCAGGGTATGGACGCAGCTATCGATGCCGTGCGAGTCGCCGGCACACCGACGGGGCCGGTGCCGGTCGTCTTGCTCGCGGTCGAGGGCGAGTCGGATCTGCTGCCGATCTTCATCGGGTTCGACGAGGCCGCGAGCATCGCCCGCGGGCTCGACGCCGAGGACATCGGGCGGCCGCTGACTCACGACCTCACGCTGAATCTGGTCGAGGAACTGGGCGGGCGGATCGAGCGTGTCGTCGTCAGCGACGTGGACGACGGCACGTACATCGCGGACCTCCACCTGGCGACGCCGCGGGAATCGACGGTGATCGACGCGCGGCCGAGCGACTCGCTGGCCCTGGCCGCCCGGACGAACGCGCCGCTCGCGGTCGACGAAGATGTCTTCGAGGCGGGACGACGCGATCCCGACGAGTTCGATGACATGGACGACATCCGCGAAGTGATGGAAGTTTAGTCGCCCGGCGAGAAGGGCGGGCATGGACGACACCGACGCCGTCCTCGACGAGTTGTTCGCGGTTATCGAGGACCGCAAAGAGCAGTTGCCCGAGGACTCCTACACTGCCTCGCTGTTCACCCACGAGAAAGGCGAGAACGCGGTGTTAGAGAAGCTCGGTGAGGAGTCGACCGAACTCCTGCTGGCGGCCAAAGACGACGACCGCGAGGAGATCGCCCACGAGGCCGCCGACATCGTCTACCATCTGCTCGTCTTGCTTTCGCTGAAAGACATGGATGTAGAAGATTTGCGGGCAGAGTTGCGCGAGCGGCGGTGAAGGTCGGGTTCGCACCGCTCGGGACCGGTGGGTACGCCGTACCGTCACTCGCGGTTCGGGCACACGGTGACGCCGGTGAACTCGAAGCGGGTTCCGTCGGCCCCGTCGGCCAGTGATACCTCCCAGCCGTGGGCCTGGACGATCTCCCTGACGATCGCGAGGCCCATGCCCGTCCCGTCGCCGGTCGTGTAGCCGTAGTCGAACACGAGGTCTCGCTCGTCGATCGAGATGCCGGGGCCGTCGTCTTCGACGTAGAACCCGACGCGATCGTCGTCGCCGAGGACGCCGATTCGGACGGTCACGTCGGGACCGGCGTGGGTGACGGCGTTGGAGTAGAGGTTCTGGAGCAGTTCCACCAGTCGGTCGGCGTCGGCTTCGATAGCGCAGTCGGTTCGACACTCCAGCGTGGCATCGGGGGCGTTGATCCGGCCCCACGCGGCACGGGCACAGTCGTCGAGGGCCGTCTCTCCGAGGTCGCCGATGACCCGTCCGTCACGGGCCAGTGTGAGGACATCGTCGATCAACGTCTCCATGCGGTCGACGGCGTCCTCGATGTGGTCGTGGTGGGCGCTCTGGCTCTCGGCCCGGGCGGCCTCGACGCGAGCGCGGATCACCTGCAGTGGGTTCCGGAGGTCGTGGGAGACGACACTCGCAAACTTCTCTAGTCGTTCGTTCTGCCGTTCGAGTTCCCGCTGGTACTGCTGACGCTCGGTCACGTCCCGGGAGTTGACGACCACGCCGGCCAGCGCGGGGTCTTTGAGTCGGTTGTGTCCGACCGATTCCAGGGTCCGCCACTCGCCCTCGGCGGTTCGCATCCGGTAGATGACTTCCCTGGTCTCGCCGAGCCACTCCTTCGGGTCGGCGAAAAACGAAAGCACCCTGTCCTGGTCGTCGGGGTGGATGCGGTCGATTGGTTTCCGACCGACGAACTCCGATGGGGAGTAGCCCATGATGTCTTCGATGATCGGATTGACGTAGCGGACCGTCCCGTCCCGGCGGTGGATGGTGAGCAGGTCAGTCGAGAACTCGACGAGCTGTTCGAACCGCCCGGCCGCCTCCGCCTCGCCGGTCAGGTCCGGCCGGACGCGAGCGAGCGCGTCGGTCAACCGGTCGGCCAGAGCGTCCGCGTCCGGGTTCGATTCCACGGGGACGTACTCGGTCACGCCGACCGAGAGGGCGTCGCTGACGAGACGTTCGTCGCCGTCACGCGAGAACAGGACGAACGGGACCGTCGTCCGCTGCTGTCGCGCCCGCCGCAGGAGATCGACACCGTCCATGTCCGCGAGCTCCGCGGCGCTCAGCACGGCACCGACCGGTCCCTCCTCCAGCAACTCGAGGGCCGCCGCGCCCTGTTCGGCCGTCTCCACCGATGACACCTCGGCCGTCTCGGCCAACTCCTCGCTCAGCGTGTCCGGATCCGGCTCGGGTGTGACTAGCACCGTCGGCGGGCAACTCCCGTCGACCATTGCTCGCGTTATGCATTCCTCCTACTTATCAATTTATGGTTATTTCGTCCCGGACAGCAAAAAGGAGTGTTCCGTGTCTCGGACTGTTCGCGATGGCTCCCGACGTGGTGATCAGTTCGTGGCGCATCGAGTGCGCGCCAAAGGACGCGTTTTTATGCACGAACCGTCTACGGACGGCAACATGATTCTCGAGGACCTC
Source organism: Halorientalis persicus (assembly GCF_900110215.1). Taxonomy (GTDB): domain Archaea; phylum Halobacteriota; class Halobacteria; order Halobacteriales; family Haloarculaceae; genus Halorientalis; species Halorientalis persica. The sequence continues at coordinate 104,453 of NZ_FOCX01000011.1, forward strand.
CCGACGACGCCCACGTCGGAGGAGCTGATCGACCAGGCGTTCTCCCGGGCGGCCCGCGCGGGCCGAGCCAAATCCGGGTTCGAGGCCCAGCAGTCGATGCTCCAGACCGCCGCGAACGTCGTCTCGGACAACCTCGAGAACGTCGTCACCGCGTGGCCCGACATCGACGAACTCGACCCGTTCTACCGCGAGTTGATCGACGCGCTGGTGGGAGTCGACGACCTGCGCCAGCACCTCTCGGAGATCGGCTGGGCCAGCCGGAAGGCCAGCGACATCCGCGACGAGTACCAGGGCCGGTTCCGCGAGGTCGACGCCGACGGGGCCAAGAAGCTCCGCAAGCAGGCGTTCGCCCGCATCGCTGACGTTGTCGAGGAGGTCGAGGACGACCTGCTCGCGGTCAACGAGGCCCGCAACACGCTCCGTGACCTGCCGGACATCAGGCCCGACGAACCGACCATCGTCGTCGCCGGCTACCCCAACGTCGGGAAGTCCTCTTTCGTGAATACTGTCACCAACGCCCGTAACGAGACCGCGTCCTACCCGTTCACGACGACCGAGATCCGGGTGGGCCACATCGAGCGCGACCACATCCGCTATCAACTCGTGGACACGCCCGGCCTGCTCGACCGACCCCCGGAGGACCGCAACGAGATCGAATCACAGGCGGTGAGCGCGCTCGAGCACCTCGCCGACGCCGTCCTCGTGATGGTCGACGCCAGCGGGGAGTGCGGGTACCCCATCGAGGTGCAACTGGAACTTCGAGACGCCCTTGCCGAGCGGTTCGCGGATGTCCCCGTCCTGACGGTCTGTAACAAGAGCGACCGCTCGACCGACGTGGAGGCCGACCTGTACATGAGCGTCACCGAGGGCGAGAACGTACAGGAAACGCTCGACGCGGCGGTCGAGGCCGTCGGATACGAACCCGAACTGCCCTACGACGAGTAGGTCAGGCGTCCTCGATGGTGACGTAGCGGACCTGTACCTGTACGTCGTGGCCGGCCGCGCGGTCGACGGCGGTGTCGATCCGCTCGCTGAGGCCGCCCACCGACTCGCCGTTCCCGGGCGGGACGCCGACGGTCACGACGACACGGTTGGACCGGCTCAACAGGATGCCGTCGGTGAACTCGGTCTGTGTGTCAAGCAGCGTCGCGCGCTCGCTCTCGGCGACGACGCTCTCGACGCCTTTGCGGATGTCCGTCTCGGTCTCGGCGTTCTGAAAGGAGTTGTAGGTGACGCCGCCCAGAAAGATCGAGAGGACGGCGATGGCCACCGCGAGGATGGCGACGCGTTTCAGCACCGCGCTCCGCGCCTGGTCGAGCTGGAACCAGTTGTGGGGGCGGTAGCCGCTGTACCAGAGGACGGCGATGGCGGCGACGTTGATCGAGAGGCCGTTGACCAGCGCGAGGACGCCCGAGCCGACACTGACCATCGGAAGACCCCAGGCGATGCCGATGCCGACCGTGGCGGCCGGCGGGATCAGAGCGACGGCGATCATGACGCCGACGATGGCCGCCGAGACACCCGAGGACAGCGAGAGCGCACCGGCCACGCCGGCCCCGAGTGCGACCGCCAGCGAGAGGAAGTCGGGGGCCAGTCGCTCGCGGATTTCGGGGACCTGGGTAATCTCGATGCCAGGTGGGACGAGGCGCGCGTATCTGACGAAGACGGCGAAGGCCGCGGCGCTGACGACTGCCAGCAACATCCCGAGGACCTGGAGTTTGACGCCCCGGACGAACAGTTCGTCTTCGTCTAGCACCGTGCCGACGCTGGCGGCCATCGCCGGGCCGATCAGGGGCGCGATGACCATCGAGCCGACGACGACCGCCGGCGAGTCGAGCAACAGGCCGGCGGTCGCGATGATGGCGCTGATGACCGTCATCGTGGCGTAGGTCCGCAACGTCGGAGCGAGCTCTTTCGCTCGGCTCTGGAGTTCCTCGCGGGCGATACGGCCCTCGTCGACTTCCTCCTGCTCGGCGTACCGGTCCTCCAGTTCCTCGAACCGTCTGGAGACGACCGTGCTGGCCTCGACGACGACGGTGTAGGCTTCGTCGTCGATCCCTGCGTCCTGAAGTCGTTCGAGGACGGGTTCGACCGCGGGGTTGGGCAGCGGTGCGTAGACGATGGCCGTAAACTCACGGCCGCTGGTCTCGTCGGTGACGACGTAGTCGACACCCTCGTCGTCGAGGGCACCGAGGACCGTCTCGCGTTTCCCCGTCGGGATGGTCACCTGGAGGAGTCGCACACCGGACACTCCGAGGGGGTACGGGAAATACGTGGCGGGCCAGTCATCGCTCGATCCGTCTACGGCCGGAAACAGCGACCCTTATCCGCCCAAGTCGTCTAGGGGCTCCCATGTTCGATTCGCGGCCGGACCGGAGCGCGGAGGTCGTCCTCGTGGGGCGCTCGAACGTCGGCAAGTCGACGCTGATGCGTGAGCTGACAGGCCACACGTTCGACACGGGCCAGCGGCCGGGCGTCACCCGCCAGCCCAACCACTACGACTGGAACGCCGAGGACTTCGTCCTCACCGACCTCCCCGGGTTCGGGTTCATGAAGGGCGTCCCCGACGAGGTTCGTGAGGAGATCAAAGACGATATCGTCGCCTATCTGGAGACCTACGCCGAGCAGATCCTCGTCGCGGTGCTGGTGGTCGACGGCAAAGCCGTGATCGACATCATCGACCGCCACTCCGGCCCCGACGAGATTCCCCACGACGTGGAGATGTTCCACTTCCTGCGCGACATGGGGATCCCGGTCGTCGTCGCGGTCAACAAGATGGACAAGGTACCGGATCGGGACGAGCGCCTGAACGAACTCTGTGATCGACTCGGCCTGCTCCCGCCCTGGAAGCAGTGGCAGGAAACCATCGCGCCGATCACTGCCAAGCGCGGCTCGATCGACCCCCTGACCGAGGCGGTCCGCCACCACCTCCACGAACAGCAACGCGACGACCTCTTTACCTTTTTCTGAGGGGTTAATTCTAGGCAGTTATCGAGCGTGAAAAACGTCTGCGGATCGACTGGCTGGATCGACCGATTGCTCTCCGGCGGCCGAAACCGCCGCTTATCGGTGGGACAGCAGAAAACGGGGGGTAGAGGGGGATGTTGGGGGGTGGCACCCGAAAATTGGGTGCGCCTGAGCTTAGGAGCCTGATAATAATGAACCTTCCGACTGGCGATCTTCGTGACAGGGGACGAACACGGGCGCTGGTGGGATTTGGCGGTGCAGTCGGCGTCGTCGGCTCGTGTTAGCGCGCTCACTCGGAGCGGTGAAAGGGCTTAGTGGGCCCGCCGCCAAGTCACGGTCGTGACCACGCCCGCACCCGAATCCGATACGCCCGCGCCGACCGTCCGGGAGGCGGTCAAGGCGGACCTGCTCGCGGTGTATCGCATCGAGAAGGCCTCGTTCCCCCAGCCGTGGCCCTTCGCCGCGTTCCAGCGATACGTCGGGGAGCCGGGCTTTCTCGTCGCCGAGATCGGACCTGGCGTCGCGGGCTACATCGTCGCCGACTCGGTGCCCAACCACGGCCGGCCGCTGGGTCACGTCAAGGACCTGGCCGTGCATCCCGACCAGCGGGGCCAGGGTGTCGGGTCGACTCTCCTCCGGCGGGCCCTGGGCGTCATGCGCGCCCAGGGGGTCGCGGAGGTGAAACTCGAAGTCCGGGCGGGCAACGAGACGGCGCGAGATCTCTACGAGTCCTTCGGCTTCGACCACCGGCGGACGGTTCCTCGCTACTACGACGACGGGGAGAACGCGCTGGTGATGGTCGCCGACCTGTAAGGTCTATCCGTCCGCGCGCGTACTCTCGGACATGGGATACACCTGTCCGGTGTGTGCGGACCCACAGGCCGACGCCGAACACCTGGCCAACCACCTCGCCTTCACCGCCATGCTCGGCGACGACGACCACGAGGCCTGGCTGGCGGAACACGCGCCCGACTGGGACGAGGCCGACGCCGACGCCCTGGCCGCGACCGTTACCGAACTCGCCGAGGAGACCGACTACCCGCAGGTCTTCGAGGATACGACGCAGGGCCACGATCACGACCACGACCACAACCACGAACGTTCGGGCGCGCTGTTCGACGATGAGCGCCGGACCGTCGAGCGCGGCCGCGAGCGCGCCAGCCAGATGAGCGGCCTCGACGACGCCGACGAGGAGATTCTGGAAGCGGCCCGCGAGATGACCCGGCAGATGCGGGATGGGGAAGGCGAGCGGAGCGAGCCCTCGGATTCCGTGAGCGGGGAGGAACGACCCGCGAGCGAGGGGGGAGGCGACGGCGACGATGGCGACGAGAACGCGACCGACTCCGAAACCGAGTAACCACAGCGACCCCCAGAGCCGGATATGCACACCGAGGGAGTGTTCGCGCCGGAGACGGCGGCCGAGGCGAGCGAACTGTACGCGACCGTTGGTCCGGCCGCCCAGACCAGCGTTCGCGAAGTCGCGAAGGCCATGGACTTCGACAGCGAGGAGTACGAGGACCGGGTGACGAGTTCCGTCGTCGCGACCGCCCACGAGGCCATCTTCGCCTCCCTGCTCGAAGTCCGGGTCGGAAGCGACGCGGCGTTCGAAGACTGGTGTGGTGACCACCCCGACTACGAGCGCGAGGTGATCGGGAGCGAGAACGTCGACCGTGTCGTCTGGCACGCCGCTCCCTTCGCAGAGACGGTCGTCGCCGCGACGTTCCAGGAGCGACAGGACGCGGCCGTCGGGACCCTCCGCCGGCAGGCCTTCGGCAGCGTCTACCGCGAGGTCGTCACCGAGGTCTGAGCGATCCGCTATCGTTTTTCGGCCGGCGCACGCAGTGGGGGTATGCGCCAGATCACGCGCCGGGTGACGATAGCGATCCTCGTCGCGATTGCCCTGTTGCTCGCGCTCGGTGCCCTCCCCGGGTATCTCAAGTCCGGCGATCCCTACTACGTGACGGCGACGGAGACGGACAACCGGACGGCCGTCCCGGCCGACGCGCTCGCGCCGAACCGCTACCCATACACGACGGCCGCGCTGGCGAACGCCACCGGCGCTGCCGGGAACGGAACGGAAAACGCCACGGGCCGGTCCGGCCCCTACTGGAAGGGCCCCATCGGGCTGAAGGGCGCGTTCACGCACTCGCCGTTCGACGAGTTCGACGCGATCGGCCAGCGCAACACCTCCGCCGCGACCGAAACTGCCGTGTTCGTCCGCGACAACGGCACCGTTTACCGCCTGGAGGTGACACAGAATCCATGACCGACGACCCAACGATCCGACGGTTCGACCCCGACCGCCACCCCGTCCGGGAGCCCGCGGACTTCGACTGGCCCGTCTTGGAGTCGGCGATCGAGTACGAGACCGGCTGGTACACCGGCGGCTACGACCGCGTCGGCCAGCCCGACGGCTCCGAGAAACGCTACTACTGGGCGGACCTGCCCGCCGCCGCGGTGATCGTGGCCGTGGCACCGGGGCACGTCGTGGGGGACGCCGCCGCCGACGAAGACCATCTCGTCATGGTCGATCAGTACCGGCCGACGATCCAGGAGCAGTGTCTCGAACTCCCCGCGGGCATCGTCGAGGACGGCGAGAGCTACACCGACGCCGGCCGCCGGGAACTCCGCGAGGAGACCGGCTTCGACGCCGCCGGCGTCTCCCTGATCGAGGAGTTCTGGTGCTCGACCGGCGTCCTCCGACACCGCCGGGGCATCGTCTTCGCCGAGGGCCTGGAGCCGACCGACGCCGACCTCGACGACAACGAGTTCCTCACCGTCACGACCGTCCCCGTCAGCGAGGCGCTGGACGTGGCCCGGCAGGAACCGTCCAACGACGCGACTATCGAAGGCATCCTGCTCGCACAGGCGGAGGGCCTGCTGTGATCGACGAGATCACACCGGACGACCTCGCGGCGTTGCTGGGGGCCGATAAACCGGTTCGGATCGTCGACATCCGGTCACCGACCGCCTTCCGTCGCGGTCACATCCCCGGGAGCGTAAACCTCCCGTTCCCGCAGTTGCCGACCCGGGTCGACGACCTCGACGATGCGGACCGCATCGTGACTGTCTGTCCCCACGGGCACGACAGCCTTCGGGCCGGTCGGCTGATCGTCTCCGCCGAGAGCGTCGACGATGCGACCGTTCAGAGCCTGGCCGGCGGGCTGGAAGCGTGGGACGGCGAGCTAGAAGGCGGTGCCGACGGACGGGATAGCGACGACGGTCCGGCTGCGCCGTTCTGATCGAACGAACGAGTACTGGTGCCGGCGAGCGGCCGGCGAGGTGAAAGATCAGGCCACGTTGAAGCCCTTATCGCGGAGGAAATCCTCGACGCGTCCGGTGTGGTTGCCCTGGAGCTCGATCTGTCCGTCCTCGACCGTGCCGCCACAGGCGAACTTCGATTTCAGGTCCGAAGACAGACTGTCCATGTCTACGTCGTTGGGATCGAACCCTTCGATGACCGTTACCTCTTTACCGTATCGGCGCTCGTCGATGCGGATGCTGATCTCCTGGGACTCTTTGGCGACGTCCTCACAGACGCAGAGCTCCTCGGGCAGCCCGCACGTCGAGCAGACTTCCGACATTACAAGTCGGGCCTACGAAACCGACGTATTAAACACCTTCGGGACCCCCGGAAGCAAGCCTTGCAAGCCGGTCTCGGCGGTCAGTCCAGCGGGCCCGTCCGCGCCCGCACGATCTCGTCGGCCACAGCCACGGCGTCGTCGGCGAGGCTCGTCGTCACCTCTCCCGCGTACCGGGCCCGCTCGTGGAGCCGATACAGCCGCTCGACGTCCTCGTCGGCGTCGATGGCCGCCAGGTACTGCCGCGGTGTCTCCCCGTCCTGGCGCGGCCGTTCCTCGCGCGCGAGAACGTATTCGACGCGCTCGAACGCCCGCTGTACGTCACTCGTCGGGTCGGCCCGTGGTTGCCAGCGGAGCCACACGGCTCGATAGGCGCGCTCGGTGAGCCCCAGTCGACGTGCCCCCGCCACGGTCCCGGCCAGCACCACGAGGATGAGGGCCGCCTCCTCGCGCGACGGCGGTTCGGGCAGGGGAATGCCGCCGCCCTCGTCCCTCGTCGTCCGCTCTACGGCCCCGTCGGTGGCCGGCGTCTGGATCGTCGCCGGCGTCGCGTCCGGCGTCTCCGGTGCCTGGCTCGTCGTCGGTGCCGGGGTCGACGGCGGTTCGGTCGTCGCTTCGGGGTCGTCGTCGACCTCCCCGAGATCCCCGCCGCCGCCCTCGATCTGATCCTGCTCTGTGGCCTGTCGCGGGCCGGCCGGCGTCGGGTCGAACTGGACCCAGCCCACCTCCGGGACGTAGACCTCGACCCAGGCGTGCGAGTCCAGTCCCCGGACCTGATACTCCCCGTCGCCGACCTGTTCGCCCGTCGTGTACCCGACGACGAACCGCGCCGGGATGTTCTGGGTCCGCAACATCGTCACCATCGTCGTGGCGTAGTAGGTGCAGTACCCCTCGTTCATCTCGAACAGGAAGCTATCGGCGACCTCGCCGTCTGGACGGTCCACATCCAGTGAGTACCCTTTCTCCCGTTCCAGGTAGGACTCGATCGCTCTGGCGGTCTCGTAGGGCGTCTCGGCGTCGGCCGCGTCCTGGATCTGGCGGGTGCGCGTCGCCACCCGGTCGGGCGTACTCGCCGGGAGGTTCGTGTAGCGTGACTCGATCCGGCTGGGATAGTCGTCGCTGGCCCGCTGGAGCCGACTCGGTGCCGCCACGGGCTGGCGGCTGACGACCGTGTAACTGTCGCCGGGTGCGAACGCCGACGCGGGCTGGAGTCCGCCCAGCGAGGTCACCGACGTACTCTCGGCCACGCCGTCGCCGACGCTGATCGGCTTCCAGGCGGCGGGCATGGCGTCGAGTTCCGACTCGATCGTGACCTCCTGCTCGACGACCCGGCTCTCGCCCCGTGGGCCGCTCATCTCGCCGCGATAGTCGAGCGTCGAGCCGGTCCGGACCCAGCCGTCGCCCGTGTAGCGGTCGTAAGCACCCGTCCGCCAGTAGGCCTCGCGCGGGCTCTCGACGGTGAACCGGACCTCGTCAGAGAGACTGATCGACCCCTGGATCGAGACGCGTTGATCGGAGTTGATGAGACTTCCCTCGATGGTGTCGGTGTCGCTGTCCCCGAACAGGCCGAAGGGTGTCCCGGTCCCGCCGGGAACGACGCTGACCAGCATCGTCACGACCACCATCGCCGCCAGGACGACGGCCATCGTCTCGACGGCACGGTCGGTCCCGCCGAACCGTTCGAGTCGGCCGAACCCGACCGTCCCGACCGCACCCAGCGCGCCGAGCAACGCCACCAGCGTCTCCACGTCGCCCGTGAGGACGAAGAAGGTCAGCGCGGCCCCGCCGACGAGCGCCGCCCCGACGTACCGCCGCCGGAGCGCCAGGTACCACGTCAGGAAGACGGGGGCTGGCGTGTACGCCAGCGCGAACAGTTCGATCATCTGGAGGCGCAACACCGACAGCCCCATCAACAGCGACACCACGTCGCCGAGGATGCGGTCCTGCTGGGCCACCACGTCCGCCGGTAGCGCCGAGGCGTACATCCAGAGCCCGAGCACCAGCAGTCCCAACCCAACGGGCAGGGCCGTCCACGCGCCGACGACCCGCGACAGCCCCGTCGCTAGCGCGAGCGTCACCGCCACGACCAGCAGGAACGTGCTCGGGTCGCCGACCACGTCGATGATCCCGTACAGCGGGAAGGTGAAGGAAAACAGCATGAGGCCGGTCGACAGCAGGGCCAGCCCGCGCGGCGCGAACACCGCCGCCCAGGACCGCTTCGCCGCGTCGACACTCCTCTCCGTCGGACCACCGGTCTCCGCGCTCATCGCGACACCTCCTGTTCGGCCGGGGCGTCCTCGATCGGGTCGTCGCCGCTGGCACCGCCCGCACTGACAGCCCCGCGCGCCCGCTCGCCGTCACCTGCCGGGGACTCCGGCGGCGTCGGGCCGAGCGAGAGCCGGTGGTCCTGCCCGTCGATGGTCGCGGTCACGCCGTCCGCGTCGGCGGTGAGGATCACGTCCGCGCCCTCGCGGGCCGGTCGGGCCGGCTGTCCCGGCCCGGTGCGTGCGAGCAGGTCGAGGACGTGTTGCCGGTGGGCCTGTCCGCGGCCGGTCGCGACTTCGCCGGCCGGACAGGTGACGCCGACCGACAGGCCCGCCTCCATCGCCAGCACCGCGAGGCTGGCCGCGGCGGACGCCATCGCGTCGTCGTGGCCCGTCGCGGCCCCCGCCGCGATGGTCAGCGTCGACTCGCGTTGCTCGCTGACGAACTGTTTGACCACGAGGTCGCCGTCGCTCCGCTTGGCACTGGACTTCCAGTGCACGTCACGCAACGGGTCGCCCGGCGCGTACTCACGGATCGTGTCGAAGGCCTGTCGGTCGGTCGCGGTGTCGTATCCCAGCAGGTGCGCGACGGCGTCGTCCTCGCGCAGGTCGACCAGCGGCGGGTAGACCAGCGCCGTCGCGGTCCCCTCGGGCTCGAAGGCGCGGACGAACAGGCCGAGCACGTCGGTCACGACGACGCGTGGCGGCCCGAGGTCCCACGCGCCCCGCGCCCCGAGTTCGATCTCGTACTCGACGGTCGCCGGGAGCGTCACCCGCCGGTCGTATCCATCCGCCGCCACACCCGGCGGGATCGAGTCGGTCACGCGCGCGAGCGCGCCGCCGTCGACGGTCAGTTCGACGGTACGTGACTCGCCGGGATGTCCGGGAACGGGGTCACCGCGGTCGATCTCGGGTCGACCGGCGTAGAACACCTGGACGGCGCTCACGAGCAGTGCGATCAGCGCGGGTGCGGCCAGCGCGTTCAGCGCGCGAGCGCCCGACGCGGCCGCCATCAGGATCGAGCCGACGGCGACGCCGACGACGCCGACGGTGCGCCAGGTCGGTCTCATTCGACTGCGACGGTGTCCAGTGCCTCGGCGACGATCGCTTCGCCGGTCCGGTCGGCCGCCGCCGTCCGGACCCGGTGGGGCATGATCGCCCGTGCCTCCGTCTGTACGTCGTCGGGGACGACGTAGTCACGGCCCGTGAGCGCCGCCCTGGCCTGGGCGGCCCGCAAGAGCGCGATGGAACCCCGCGGACTCACCCCCAGCTGGGCCTGGTCGCGCGTGTACGCCGCTAGCTGGGTGACGTAGGCCCGGATCGGTTCCTCGACGGTGATCTCGCTGACCGCCGTCCGCGCGGCCTGGAGGTCTTCGAGCGTGGCCACCGGCGAGAGCTCCTCGATGGGGTGGTTCCCCACCACGCGGCCGAGCATCTCGGCCTCGTCGTCGGAGTCCGGATACCCGAGGTGGAGTTTCTTCATGAACCGGTCGAGTTCGGCCATCGGGAGTTCGTAGGTCCGGTCGCGCTCGACCGTGTTCTGGGTCGCGATCACGGTGAAGGGGTCGGGCATCTCGTGGGTCACCCCGTCCACCGTGACCTGCTGTTCTTCCATCGCTTCGAGCAGGGCGCTCTGGGTCTTCGGCGGTGCGCGGTTGATCTCGTCACCGAGGACGACGTTGGCGAACACCGGCCCCGGTCGGAAGTCGAACTCGCCGGTCTTCTGGTTGTAGACGTTGACGCCGGTGATGTCGGAGGGCAACAGGTCCGGCGTGAACTGCACGCGTTTGAAGGATCCGTCGAAGGAGGCGGCGATGGAGCGGGCGAGCATCGTCTTGCCGACTCCGGGCACGTCCTCCAGCAGGACGTGCCCCCGGCCGAGTATCGCGGTGAGGATGTGTTCGATCTCCGCGTCGTGGCCGACGATCACCTCGCCGACGTTCTCGGCGACGCGGCGGGCGAGCGCGCCCGCGTCCTCGACTCCGTCGGCCGACTCCGATCCTAGCGTCGATGTGTCTGCGTCAGTCATGGGTAGCGGGGGGTGCTGGGCGAGTAGCGGGTCCTGCACTGCCGACCTGTAAGTGCTTTCTCCACGCGGCCCGACGAACCGCGGGCTCGGACACTGCATCCGGCGGGACCGCGACCGTCAGTGCCGTTCACATACGCGGTTCGGACCGGTCCCACGTAATATTGCTGTATCAACCGGCTGACTCGTTACCACTCTTTGCAGTCGGGACAGACCAGGTCGTCACCGTCCCGCCAGCGGCGCGCAACCGAGTCGTCACAGACCGCACAAACTGCGCCGTCCCCGCTCCAGGCGTACGTCGAGACCGCCGGGTCGACCGCGTCGGTCGCGGGTTCGTCGGCGGGGTCGGTATCGTCGTCGCCCGCCCCTGCCCCGTCGCTGTCGGCGTCCGCGTCGTCGCTCGCGTCCGTGAACTCGTCGAGCGAAGCGTCGTCCATGGGAGTGCCTGTGGCTCCGGTCGTCTTAGACCTTCGCCAAACCACGACACACAAGTACCAGCGCCCCAATCTCTCGGGTATGGCAGGACTCGTCGATATCGTCACTAGCATCCCGGAACTCGTCCGGAGCATCAGCGAGATCGCCCTTTCGGACCCGCTCAGCGCCGTCCTGATCACCGTCGGTGGCCTCCTGATCGCCGGGACGGTCGGCCTGACGGCCTACCTCGTCCTCGGCGTGCTGGTCTCGGCGGTGATCCCGGACCTCAGCGGAGGACAGCCCCCGCAAGCTCGATAGCCCGCTCCAGATCCGGCCCGAGCGGCGCACCGACGACGAAACTGTCCGCGTACTCCATCACCGCCTCGATCTCTTCCTCGACCTGTGTCTGTGTCCCGGCGATACAGAACGCGTCGATCATCGCCTCGGTCACGAGCCCGAAGGCCTCGCTGAACGACCCGGCCTCGATGGCCGCCCCGATCTCCTCGGCCCGCTCGTGGTCGAGGTCGTGGCGGTCCAGCACGGGCGGGGCCGCGCCGCCAGCGATGAACGCCACGGGTGGCCGTGCGGCCTCCCGGGCGGCCGCTTCTTCCTCGGCGACGCTGACGCTCGCGTAGGCCGCGAAGTCGAACGATCCTCGCTGTTCGGGTCGCTCTTCGAGCCCCTTCTCGACCTGTTCGGCCGCCCACGCCATGTCACGGGGGTGTGAGCCGTTGTAGAGGACGCCGTCGGCGTGTTTCGCGCTCATCCGGATCATGTGGGGGCCCTGTGCGCCGACGTAGACTGGGATCTCGCCCTCGACCGGGTATTCGAGATCGGCGTCGGCCGCCTGGAAGGTCCCGTCCGCGTCGACGGACTCGCCAGCCCACAGGTCCTGTGCGACCTTGAACGTCTCCAGCACTCTGCGGAGCGGGCTGTCGCGCTCGACGCCCAGCGCCGACAGGGTCGAGCGGTCGCCGGGGCCGACGCCGAAGACGGCCCGGCCGTCGCTGACCTCTTGGATCGTCGCGACCCGGGAGGCCAGCGCGACGGGGTGTGTGTCGTAGGGGTTGGCCGCCGCCGGGCCCAGCGCCACCTCGTCGGTGGCCGCCGCGATCCGGTCCAGGGCGACGTAGGGATCGCGGTTGAAGTAGTGACAGGACGCCAGGACGGTGTCGAAGCCCGCCTGCTCGGCGGTGACTGCCAGTTCGGTAACCTCTTCGATCGGATGCTCGGGGGTGAGTTCGATAGCCTTCATGAGTCGTATTCCCACGCTTCCAGTGCCTGGCGGACGAGGTCGTCCGCCCGGTCCCGGAACAGTTCGTCGCTACCGTCGTGGTCGCCGAACTGCCAGTCGCGGACGACGGTCACCGGCGTGCCGCCGCCGCCCTCGCCGGCGACCAGGTTGCTCGCCGCCGCCAGTTCGTCGACCACCGATTGGACTGTCACGTCGAGTTCGCGGCCGTCGCGGTCGAGTTCGCCCCGCCAGTCGCGGCTGGCGGGCATCCCGGCCCAGCCGAGTGCGACGCCACGCTGGCCGTGCCGGAAGGGCCGGCCCGAGGTATCCGAGACGATCACCGGCCGGTCCAGCGCCTCGGACAGGGCCTGTGCGCTCGCCCCCGGGTCCTCGGGCAACAGCAGGAGATCCGCGTCGGCCACGTTCGAGCGGTCGATGCCCGCGTTGACCGTCACGTGCCCGAAACGAGTCTTCGTGAGCAGGAACGGTGCCGACAGCAAGAGCGACGCGCTCTCTTCGAGCACCGCCTGTGCGAACCGCGGATCCTTCGCCTCGCCGGTCAGGTCCGCCAGGCGCTCGGCGATCTCTCGGGCGCGTGCACTCGGTTCGAAATCCGAGCGGTCGGCCGTCCGTCCCTCCGCTTTCGAGACGACGGTACTGGCGACCACCACCACGTCGTCGGGCCGGAGCCGGACGCGACGCTCGATCAACTCGGCCAGGTCGTCGTCCGGCCGAACCTCCGGCAGTCCCGGGACCGCGAACACCTCCATACCCCCACTGTGGGGTGGCCGACAAAAAGGGACGCGCCACTGGCAAGGTCGGCCACCATCGCGGACGCACTCCCAGTTCGTCACCCGCGCCACCGACGCCACCCGCACTTAAACTGCCGGCCCTTTCCGGAAGAACTACCGGATACCGGACATACCTCGATATTCGGCTATTTTTAAATACTCACTTAAACTACCGGCTATCTACGCGGGGGGATATATCAGATATAGACGAATAATTAAAGTGCCGTGGCGTGGAAGAAACGACTGGGGTGACCGATATGGCGACTACGACCCGGACCCGGCGACGGCTGCCGAGGGTGGACCTGACGGTGTTCGTGCCGACAGTGGTACTCATCGCCGCGGAGGTGTGGTTCCTGGCGACGCAGGCGCGGTCGGTACTCCTCCCGCTCATCTGGATGGCACCGATGAACCTGCTCCTGCTGGCCTACGCCGTCGAGGAGTCGATCGCGCTCTCGATGGTGGCGATGCTGTTGTTCTTCGCGCGGTTCGTCTACCTGCCGGTCCTGCTGTTTGCCCCCATGGGTAACTTCCTGCTGTTCTACGCGCTGTTCATGGCACCGGTCGACGTGCTCATCGTCGGCTACATGACCAGCGCCGCCGGGAAACGGGTCACTGGATCGTCGTCGGCCACCTGACCACTCCCATCCCCCAACGCTCCCATAGAACGCTCCCCCCAACACCACGGGACCGTCTCCACACGGAACGCACTCCCGAACCGATGCTCCCTCACGGAACGCTCTCCCCACACGCGTTCCGGTCTCTCACTCTCGAACCGACCGCTCCGGAGCGACGCAGACGTGTCGAGAACCAGCCACCGCAACCGGCATCGGCCAGTGACGTTCAGTCCCGTTCCGCCGAGTCCGACTCCCCGAGCGCCTGCGTCGTCACGTCCTCGGGCATCTCCGGGCGGTCCGGCGCGTCCCGTGACTCGGGCGTCTCGGGCGTCTCGTAGACGCCGGCGGCCGTCTCGACGACGACTTCGATGGGCAGGACTTCCCGGCAGAAGTCGACGCCGAAGGGCGTCAGGTGGATGCTCCGGCGGATCAGCTTTGCGCGTTTGGCCGCCTCGATGGCCTCCTGGACGTCGGGCTGGGCCTGCAGGATCTGGTACTCGTTCAGGTCCTCGACCGGCTCGTCGGAGAACCAGATCAGACCCAGTCGCTTGAGGTTGTTCAGGTAGGCGTGAACCCGGTCGAGGTGTTGACAGCCCGCCTCGTTGCCGATCATCGTCAGCCCGGCCGCCACGAGCTCGGAGTTGATCGGCACCCAGCCCACGTCGCGCACGTCCATCGAGGGCTGGCGACCCTCGGTGGCAAGCAGGCGGAGGATGCGCACTTCGTCGGGTGCCACCTGATCGAGGATCGACGCGTACGCGGGGTGGACTTCCTCGACGTAATCCACGTCGGCGGACGCCTCCATCAGGCGCGCGCCGCGCCGTCGCAGTCGGTCCCGGTCGGCTGGGAGCGAGGATGTCGGACGGTCGACCTCCGGCTCGTCGTTGTCCGCGGGCGTCTCGACGCCGAGCCGATCCAGTTCGTCGAGCGTGATCGACCGCACCTCCTCGACCATGTCGACCATCGACTCCGACGTGGCCGCGGCCCGCACCAGCCGCGGGCCGGTCCGTACCCCCGACCGGACGGAGTAGCCCGTCGACCGCTGGAGGGCGGCCGCCCCGATCCGGGCGACCCGGAACGAGTCGTCGAGGTCGCTCGGCGTCGACAGCGACGGGTGATCGCCCTCGTCGAGATCCGGCGGCGAGAACTTGTCTTCCTCGATCTCGTCCGGGTTCAGCAGGTGTGACATCACCCTGTCGACGGACGAGAGTGTGTCCCCCGAGTCCGTCGCCGGGTCCGCCATGTCGGCGACGGCCTCGTCGAGCGAGCCGACCAGTTCGTCGGTATCGACCGACGGGTCCAGCAGGCTCGTGACCGTCGAGTCTAGCGTCGAGAACACCTCTTCGGAGTCCCCCGAGGGATCTGTCAGCGTCGCGAGGGCGGCGTCGAACATCGTAAAGGCCTCCTCGATGCCCTCCTCGGCGACGGTCGGATCGGTCATCGCAGACTCGATCACCGAGAGCACGCCGTCGGTCCGGGTCGCCGAGGACCCCGTCGGGTCGACGATGGCCGTACTCAGCACCGACAGCGCCTCCTCGGTGGCGTCGGGATCGACCGGATCGATGATCGTCGACTCCAGTACCGAGAGGAGTCGCTCGGTCTCGCCGGGGGAAAGCGGCGTCGGTGTGACGATCGACGCCTCCAGCACGTCGAGCAACTGATCGACCTGGTCCTGTCCGAGGTCGCGCTCGGTCGTGGCCACGTCGAGGACGTCGAACAGCTGGACGACCGACGACGGATCGAGGGCGTCGGTGGTGTCCGCAGTCCCCTCTGTTTCGCGTGCGATCTCCGACACCCAGTCGTCGCTGTTCCCCCCTTCTGGCTCGGAATCGCCCGGTCTCCGTTCGCTGTCGTTGAACTCGCTCATATTGGCACCGTGGTTACCACCAGTAGCTGGATCCACCCGGCAACGAACCCGAGAGCCGCTCCGATACCGATGAGCAGCCACTCATCTTCTTTGAAAGCAGAACGTAGCGTCATGGTAAAGTCTTGCGGGGGGAGTTCCTGCATCCGGCTCGCGATCAGTTCCTTGACCGGAATAGACCGCTCGCGGTTGAACTCGGTGTCCTGTAACGGCTCCAGCGCGTACTCGACGCCCTCGGTCGCCAGCGCGTCGCGAATCTCCTCGTAGCGCCGATCACCCGTCGCGACGCGGATGACCGGTGCGGCCATCCCCAGTGCCTCGTCCAGCGAGGGCCGGATCGCGTCTTCGATCATCCGTCGAGTCCGGTCGGACCGTTTCCCGTACAGCAGGTTCTGGGCGACGTTTTCGACGGTGATGATCTCCTCGGCGACGATCTCGCCGTACCGTTCGGCCACCTCCTCCTGACGCTGGATGAACAGGCCCTGGAGCGTGAACGGGCCGATCTCGACGGGCTCCTGTGGGTTGAAGATCGCCTTGATCGCGATGTAGTTGGTGAAATAGCCCACGAGAACGCCCGACACCGGCAGGACCCACCACGCCCGATCGAAAAACAGGAACAGCGGGATCGAGAACACGCCAAGTAGCGTCCCGAAATAAAACCCGGAGTTGACGAGAAACGACAGTTCCTCATCGCCGACCTCCAGAAACATCCGATTGAGCAACTCGGGATGGTTGTCGAGGTAGTCGATGACCATCAGCTTGAGGCTCAACACCTCGTCGATGTTCTCGGCCGTCGACTGCATGATCCGGTCGGCCACTTCCGGGAGCTGCTGTTCGATCCGTGCGTGGACGAACTGCCGTGCGCCGTCGGGAACGGAGTTCCAGACGACCGGCTGTTCCCGGCCCAGCAGATCGTCCACGTACGCGTGGAAGTTGTCGCGGGACTGGGCGACCATGTGCTGGGCGATCCGGTCGGGGTCGAGCCGCTCGTAGAACTCCTGTTGGCTCGCCAGTTTCGCGATCGAGGCGTCGTAGGCGACACTCCCCATCTTCGCCGACCGTGAGGGGATGATCCCCTGCCACCCGACCTTGCCCTCCATCACGCCGGGGATCTGCTGGATCTTTCTCGGGAGCATCGGGGCCAGTTGCTTCAGGCCCGGCATCTTGAATCCGCGGAACTCGAGCGGGTGAAAGAGCAGTCTGATCCCGACCCAGTTGGTGACGTATCCGATGATTCCGGTGATCGGCGGGATCAGTACCAGATTCCACTGGAGCGGCGGGAGCGACGCCAGTATCCAGTCGAGCGACGGGATCATCGCGCGTCACCCGCCACGCTCTCGGGTCGATCGGCCGTCCCGCCGACGCCCCCACCGAACGATACACTCCCGACTCCCGCGGCGTGTGTGGCTCCCCCACATCCGTCTCGTGCCAGCATCATCTCTGTGGACGTATGTGAAACCCCTGGTCCGCACTCCCCCCTCGAGTTCGGAAACGATGCGGCGCGGTGCCGCGTGGTCGCCGATCAGGCTTCGGCGGTGTCGTCGTCGTCCTCGGCGCTGACCTCGTCGGGCAGTTCCTCGAACTGCTCCTGGAGGTCGTCGACCTGCTCACGGTAGCGGTCGATCTGGTCGCCCAGCGCTTCCTCGAACTCCTCGGCCTGTTCCTCGAAGCGGCCGCCGAGGTCCTCGGCCTGCTCGCTGACCTCGTCCTGGAGTTCCTCGAACTGGTCGATCAGTTCGTTGAGGGCGTCGACGGTCTGCTCCTCGACGGTCTCGTTGGCGTCGATCAGGACCTCGAACTGCTTGTCGATGATCTCGAGGGTCTGGTCGAGCTGTTCCTCGTAGAGGTCGAGCGTGTCCTCGTAGCTCTCGTCGATGCTGTCGAGTGCCTGCTCGTGCTGGTCGAGCAGCTCCTCGAAGCCTTCGTCGACGGCCTCGCGGATGTCCTCGACCGTCTGCTCGCCCTGTTCGGGCGTCGCCGACTCGACGGTGTCGAGCAGTTGATCGATGGTGTCCTGGACGAACTTGACGGTGTCCTGCTGGGCCTTCTTCTGGTCGCCGATGGTGCCGTGGAGCGACTCGTTGGCCGCTTTCGGAACCTTGAGCGTCTGCTCGATGACGTCCTGTCCGGTCTCGATTGTCCGACGCTGCACCTCGAAGATCGTGCCGATCGGTGAGTTGTCGTCTTCGCTCATTGTGTTACCTCCATCATGTCGCTGGTTGCCACCGGAATGTCGGACTGGTGTCGCCGACGATCTCGTCGCGTGGGCCATCCACCGTCTCTACCCCCACAGGGTCCCGGGGTGACGACCGATCGCCAGTCGCCCCGGCGTCGGCCGGTCCACGTCGACGCTGACGGTCGCCCCGGGCGAGACGAACACCACTCCGTTCCACCGACTGCGTCCAACATTCCCTGTACACGGACACCTACGTTTCTTTCCCCTATTTAGCTGGTGCCATAAATGTGGGTTGCATTAAATACCTTGTCAGGGGATCACACGCGGTGTCTGTGGGGGCCTTCTCACGAGGGAAATAAAACTCACCGCTCACGCTCGTGGACCCTGACGGAGACTGCGCCGTCTTCGACGGTGGCGGTCAGCATCGTGACCTGTGTCGCCGGCGGTGCGCCGGTCGCGCTCCCGGGGTTGAGCAGTCTGACGCCATCGGTCACCGTGTCGAGGACTCTGTGCGTGTGGCCGGCGACGCCCACCGTCGGGCCAGCGCCGGCGTGGTCCCGGACCGTCTCGGCGACGCGCTCCTCGTACCCGACTGGACTGCCAGTCCCGTGCGTGACGACGAACTCGGCCCCGCCGAGCGTGACGGTTTCGACCGCAGACAGGCCTAGTCCCACGTCCGTGTTCCCCGAGACGGCGGTCAGATCGCTGGCGAGGTCCTCGACAGTCGCGAGCGCCTCGGCGGAGTCGAAATCACCCGCGTGAACGACGTGGTCCGCCGCCCGCATCCGGTCACGGACCCAGTCGGGGATGCGGTCGATCCGGGACGGGACGTGTGTGTCGCTGACGATGGCGACCTCCATACCGGCGACTCTGGCCGGCACCGACAAAAACCGTCGCGTCGGCCGCGGGTTTTTGCCCGTGCCGACCCCACTGCCACCATGGACGAGACGCCGGTCGTCACCTGCTTCCTGCGTCATCGCGGGGACGTGTTGCTCCTGTGCCGGAGCGACGCCGTCGGCTCCTACACCGGCCAGTGGGGCGGCGTCGCCGGCCACGTCGCCCGCGAGGACGAATCCGCGACCGATCCCGATTCGACGCCGGACGAAGCTGCCCGCCGCGAGATCGACGAGGAGACGGGCCTGGCGGACGCCGTGACCCTTGTCCGTCGCGGCGACCCGTTTCCCGTCGAGGACGACGATCTGGGCCGCCGCTGGCTGGTCCACCCGTACCTCTTCGACTGTACGTCCCGGGACGTGACTCTCGACGACGAGACGACCGAGTACGAGTGGGTCCCGCCGACCGAAATCCTGCGCCGGCAGACGGTTCCGCAACTGTGGACTTCCTACGACCGGGTGCGTCCGACCGTCGACACTGTGGCCGCCGACCGCGACCACGGCTCGGCGTACCTCTCCGTGCGCGCGCTCGAAGTCCTCCGTGACGCCGCCGCCCTCGCCACGGACCGCGACGCCGGCGACTGGACCACGCTCGCCGACCGCGCGCGCGACCTGCTGGCCGCCCGCCCGGCGATGACCGTCGTCCGCAACCGCGTCAACCGCGTGATGCACGCGGCCGACGACCGGACCCCGGCGGCGGTCGAAGAATCTGCCTACGACGGAATCGATGCGGCACTGACTGCCGACGACGCGGCCGCGGACCGCGCCGCCGAGCGAGTGGCCGGGGACGCCATCGTCACGCTCTCGCGGTCGGGGACCGTCGAGCGCGCCCTGTCGTCGGCCGATCCGGAGCGCCTGCTGGTCGCCGAGTCCCGGCCCGGGGCGGAGGGGGTCGGGGTCGCCGAGCGGCGAGCCAGAGCGGGTGACGACGTGACGCTGGCCCCGGACGCGGCGCTCCCCTGGCTCCTGGCCGACGGCGACTACGACGCCGTGCTCGTCGGTGCCGACACCGTCCTCGCCGACGGGCGCGTGGTGAACAAGGTCGGAACCCGCGCGCTCGCGCTCACCGCCGCACGCGAGCACGTCCCTCTCTACGTCGTCGCGGCGCAGGACAAGATCAGCCCCGGGTCCGACCTCCACCTCGAAGCCGCCGACCCGTCGACGGTGTACGACGGCGACGCCGACCTCTCGGTCGAGACGCCGCTGTTCGACGTGACACCGCCCGATCTCGTCGCTGGGCTCGTCACCGAGGACGGCGTGCTCGACGCCGACGCGGTGGGGACAGTGGCCGACGATCACCGCGAGCTCGCCGACTGGAACGCAAAGGCTTAGCCGCGCGGTCGGGTAGTCTCGTCCGGGCGGCAGTGACGAAGGGTTACCCCCACCGAGCCCCGTGTGACGAGAGGGTTTCCCCGAGCCGCCCGTTCCGATTCGTCCAGCGACGGCCGTGAGCCACGCTGGCATTGGTATGTGTATAAGGTCATACGGCCGACCGAACCCCGTCCGGTGATTTCACACGTAAAAGGGGCTATCTCTATATAGGGAGTGGTCGTAATTTACTGTACGGCCAGGCGGATCGCGTGAGGGGAGGGACGCGACCGGGTGCGTGTCACGGCCGACGGCTGTGGCACCCGCGAGCGTGACCCGCCGACCGGAGTGAACCATGCTACAACACAAACCGACACCGGGGACCGAGCGATTCGGGAGCGACCACGAAACAGTGTCGACACACGTTACCACCTGCCCGACCTGTGACGCCACTGTCGTCGACGGGCAGGGACTGCTCGCCTGCACAGACTGCGACTGGGCCGGTTACGTGGGCTGACTGACCGGCTCAGTCCATCGCGGAGTGGATGATCTGTGACTCGATGCGGTTGAGGTGTTCGCCGACGGTCCCGACGGTACAGTCGCAGGCCTCGGCGATCTCCTCGTAGGTGGCCTGTCGCGGGACCTCGTAGTATCCCATCTCGACGGCCGCTTCCAGCACTTCCCGCTGGCGCTCGGTGAGGCCGGCGATGGCGCGCTCGTCGTCGGGGTTGTACTCGCCCATCTGGGTGGCCTGGGCGTCGATGGTCTCGGGGACGTTCCGGAGCGCCTGCTGGATGTTGTCGTCGCTCCCGATGACGGTCACGCGGAGGTATCCCTCGCTGGTGAACCGGAGCGGGAGTTCGAGCACGAGGCGGTACTCGTCGAGGAGTTTCAGCAGGCCGACCGCCGGTTCGCGGCCGACGAAGTGGATGTACACGTAGAACCCATCGTCGCCGGGGATCAGTTCCCAGTCGACGACGTCTTCGCTGGCCTGCAGAACCTCCTCGGCGGCCGCCTCGCTGCCCCGGCCGCCGAGCAGGACGACCCCGGTGTCGTCCTCGAACAGGTTGATGTACTTCATCTGTTCGAGGGTCAGATTCTGGTGCTGTCTGGCATTCGCCAGCGACGGGTGGAAGTACCGGTCGGCCAGCGGAACGAGTGTGAACGTGAAATACCGCATCATGCGCCGTATGCCCCCGTTCTGTCTGACGGTGTGAACGTGGCCCCTGTCCGAGCGGACTGGTCTGTGAGCGGTCGAACGTCGTGTGTCTGGTGTTGCGTGATCATCTCTCGACACTGCCCCCCTGAGGGACGACTGTGTGAACCGACGGCGTATCTGCTCCCGTCGTTTTGCTTCTGAACCCTTATTTTGCGGTGGTTGTATGGAGGCGTATGGACGTAACAGAAATCTTCTCGTACATGCCGTTTACGAACTTGGTCGGCATCGAGTTGACCGAAGCCGAGGACGGATACGCCGAAGGACGCGTCGAGATGCGCGAGGAACTCGCGTCTGTCCCGGGCGGCGACGTGGCCCACGGCGGCGTCACCTACTCGCTGGCCGACACTGTCGGCGGCGCGGCCGTCATCTCGCTGGCCCACGACGTGACCCCCACCGTCGATATGCGTATGGATTATCTCGCCCCGGCGACCGACGACCTCTACGCCGAAGCCGAGGTCATGCGGATGGGCGGCAGCGTCGCTGTCACCGACATCGACGTCTGGGACGCCGACGACCACCACGTCGCCTCGGCCCGCGGTGTCTACAAGACCGGTGGCGACAGCGAAGGCACTCCCTGGGTCCGCAGCGGTGACGACGCGCCCGAGGAGATGCCCGACGACGCCGGGGACGACTGATCAGCGGAGTTGCCAGATCGGCTTGCGTTCGGCCCCGCTCGTCGTGAAATCGAAGGCGAAATACAGCGGACTGGCACCGGTGTCGACGAGGTACGGGATCTCCCCTTCGACGTGTTCGCCGGGTTCGACGTTGGGATTCAACGGGAACGCGCCGTCGAGTTGCTGCTGGACGCCCAGATCGAGCGCCTGTGGCGTCCCCCGCGGGCCGGTCAGCAGCGTCTGCCCGGTCAGCCCGAGGTAGGCCGTCCGGTCTTTCCCGTTGTCGACCCGAACCGTTGGCAACAGGAACTCCTGGCCCTCGCCGGCTCGGGATCGGCCGACGCTGTCGGCGGTTCGGACCTCGGGAACCGTCACGGTGAGGTCGGCCGCGGTGACGCTGTCGCCGACCTCGTTGACAGGGACGCGCAGCGACTGTCGGAACAGCGCGTCGGGCTGTTGGGGATCGGCGTCGAGGTCGACCGACACCCGTTCGAGGTCCGTCTCCAGGGACTCGATATCGACGACGAACGTCCAGCCCGTGCTGGCTCTCGCCACCTCGAAAGCGACGAACCCCCGGATCGTCTCCCCGGGCACGAGCAGTCCCTCGGTGAACTGACTCCCCGTCTGTGTCACCAGATCGACCCGCTCGCGCGTCGTCCCGTCGCTGTCGGTCAGCCGGAACGCGTTCAGGTCCCCCATCTCGATAGCCTCGTCGCCGCGGTTCTTGACCGACAGCACGACGACGAGGTACTCCCGACCGTCCGGAGCCTGCCCCGGTCCGGGGAGTTTTCCGTAGCGCGTGGTCCCCTCGACGAGGAACCCGATCGATTCGCGGAGGACTCGCTGTCCGACGACGACCGACGGCCGCTCACTGTCGTCCGTCGGTTCGTCTTCGTCGGTCCGTCCGTCGCCGGTCGTCGTTCTCGGCTCGGTCCCGCCGAGGGGCCCGGACGGCGTAGGCGTGCCTGTCGACTCGTTCCCGGAACATCCCGCGAGCAAGAGGGTGCCCGCGGCGACGCCGGAGCGAAGGAGGGCGCGTCGTGAGCGACGGTCGTCGGTCATGGCGTCGGCGCTACGCCGACCCCCGGCATAAGCTTCCTGACCTGCGGCCGTGTCCGCGGGCTCGCGGGCACAGGGCGCGCTCGTCAGTTCGGCGGCGCTCCCTGTCTCGCGGTTTCACCGCTCGACTGTCCGAGGACTCACTGCGGTCGTCCTCGCTTCGCTCGCGGCCTCAGTCCCCGGCGGCCGCGGATCCCTCGACGTTCTCCTCGGGCACCGTCCCGTCCTCGTTCCAGCCGCGCTGGTCGTAGTAGCTGTCCAGTTCCTCCGAGAGCCCGTCCAGATCGTAGGGCAGTGCCTCGTCGTCGCTCCGATCCTTGCCGCGCTCGTTGTGGAAGTGCCGTTCCATCTCGACGATCCGACTGCCCACGTCCATCAGCTGCTCGTAGTCGGTCTGGAACACCTGCTCGTAGCGTTCCTCCTCGGTGTACGACGAGGAGAACTGACAGAGGACGCCGCTGTCCCTGACCGCCTTGAGGTTCTCCAGTTCGATGATCTTCTCGGATTTCCCGGCGACACCTTCCTTCTCCATCGCCTCGGCCGGTGAGACCAGCGGGTACTCGTAGTCGTAGGCGACCGAGTACATGTGGTCTGCGCCGCGGTTGGAGGTGGCGTAGGAGAGGCCCTGGCCGTTGAGCGTCCGGCCGTCGTGGGCGGCGAACTCCATGCCCTTCATCGTCCAGTTCTCGACGCCGAGTTCGTCGTGGATGCGGTCGATCCCCTCCGCGAGCAGGTCGCCCTCCTCCTCGCGGCGGGCGATCTTCTCGACCAGTTCCAGCATGAGTTCCTCGTTGCCGAACTCGTCGT
This sequence comes from Halorientalis persicus, assembly GCF_900110215.1. Lineage (GTDB taxonomy): Archaea > Halobacteriota > Halobacteria > Halobacteriales > Haloarculaceae > Halorientalis > Halorientalis persica. Next base: position 128,284 of record NZ_FOCX01000011.1, read on the forward strand.
TGGCGGCGAGGTACGCCGAGACCGTGTCCCCACAGGAGATCGTGTCGAGCCCGTAGCGGTCACAGAGCTCGTTTGCCTCCATGATCGTCCGGAAGTTGTCGACCAGCGCGTTCGACCCGAAGGCCATCACTGTCTCCCACTCCGGCCCCTCGGTCGTGAACCCGTCCGATTCGTCCTTCGTGGGGAGTTTGCACGCGAAGGCACACGACGAGCAGGTCCCTTTCTTGTACTTGTGGTCGATGACGGCCGAGGACCCGATGTTCTCGAGGTCGTCGTAGGACAGCTCCTCGAAGTACTTCGTCGGGACGGCCTCGACGGCGTTGGCGAACGATGAGACCGACACTGTCCCGGCGTCTTTCATCGGGCTGTCGGAGGTTGCGGCCTCCTGGTGGATCGCCTCGGTCACCTCGTCGTCGAGTTCGATCTCCGGCCGGGAGTCGCCGTCGAAGGTGAGGAACTTCACGTTCTTCGAGCCCAGCACCGCGCCGAGGCCGCCGCGGCCGAACGCGCGGGACTCGGAGGTGATGATCGAGGCGAACCGCACGAGGTTCTCGCCGGCCGGGCCGGCGATGGCCGCGTGTTCGTTGCCGAGGTCGTGTTCCGCGTCGAGATACTCGATGGTCTCTGGGATCGTCGCGCCTTCGAGGTCACCGACTTCCTCGAAGGTGACGCCCTCGTCGGAGATGTGGACGCCCACCAACTCGTCGCTCGCGCCGGTGATCTCGATGGCTCCGTAGCCCGTGTCCGCGAACGGTCGGGACATGAACCCGCCCGCGTTGCTCGACAGCAGGCCGTCGGTCAGCGGCGACAGCCCGGTGCAGTTCATCCGTCCCGTGAAGCTCATCGTCGAGGTCTGGAGCGGTCCGGTCGCGAAAAACAGCGAGTTCTCCGGCCCGAACGGGTCCGCGTCGAACGGAATCCGCTCGTGGGCGAGTTTCGTGCCCACGCCCCGGCCGCCGATGAACGACTCCAGCACGTCGTCGATGTTCTCCGTCTCTGTCTCCTGGGTTCCCACGTCTACCGTCAGCAGTGGACCCTGCCCGTGTATCATTGACAATGGCAATGACTGGGAGCCTAATAAATCAATAGCCACTGGACACGGATGCTTTTAATCGTCTTTCCGGATGGAAAGCGAGAGCCAGAACTGGGCTTACATTGGTTCTGGGCGGGCGATCAGTCCTCGGTCACGGCGGCCATCGTCGTCTCCTTGTGATCCTGACTCATCCCGGAGACGAAGCCGACTCGGACCGAATCCACGCCGTCGACGGCGGCGAAGGCTTCGACTTTCTCGCGGACCTGCTCGGGTGTGCCGACGGCGGCCACCGCGTCGAGCAACTCGTCGGGGAGTGCGTCGGCCATCGCCGCCGTGTCCCGGTCCTCCCAGGCGGCGCGGATCGCCTCGACCTCGTCGGCGTACCCCTGTTCGGCGATAGAGTCGCCGTAGAAGGGGCCGTACGCACCGATCAGGAACGCGATCATCTGGCGGGCCATCGTGCGGGCGGTCTCACCGTCCTCGGTCGCACAGCACCGGACGATGGGGCTAACCCGGAGGTCGTCGGCATCGCGGTCGCCGAGGTCGGCCCCGCGACGGAGGTCGTCCATACGCTCGTCGAGGCCGTCGAGGGTGAACAACTGGGGGACCCAGCCGTCGGCGAACCGCCCCGCGAGTTCGACGGCCTTCGGACCGAGCGCCGCCACGTCGATGGCTGGGGGGTCGTCCGGCACTTTCCCGTCGTAGCACATCCCGCCGAGATCGTAGAACTCGCCGTCGTAGTCCACGTCGTCGCCGGCACAGACCTGCCGGATCACGTCGATGGTCTCCCGGAGGCGACGCAGCGGGCGGTCGAACGCCTGGCCGTGCCAGCGCTCGGCGATAGCGGGCGAACTCGTCCCCAGACTCATCCGGAACCGCCCGTCGCTCACGTCGTGTAAGGTGAGCGCGGACTGACCCAGCACGGTCGGGGCCCGCGAGTACGGCGAGATCACGTCGTCGGTGATGCCGATGTCCTCGGTGCGTTCCGCGAGAACGGTGAGCACCGAGACGATGTTCCAGCCGGTGGTCTCGCCCATCGTGACGTGGCTGAAGCCGTACTCCTCGGCGCGCTGGGCCTGCTCGGCCAGCGAGTCGACGCTGTCGTGGTCGCGGGTCATCAACACGAGATCGCAGGTCGGCGCTGTCATGGGCCGACAGAACAGGGGGACGGGCTTAAGCGTTGGAGGGGCGATGCGTCAGTTTCCGCGAGTCCAGACCCGCTCACCGCATCTCGGCCAGCGAGACGACGAGTTCGGACTGGAGCCACCGGGCGGTGTCCTCGCGGTCGTAGACGACGAGGGCGTCACCCGCGGTGAACTGCCTGTATCTGCTCGCCGGTTCGTCGCAGTCGTCTGCGGGGTCCGTTTCGGGGTGCGTCATCGTCATGTCTCACTTGGGACCCCAGCTACGTATAAACCCGAGACCGTATCGTTCGTTACAGGCCATTTAACGCGCGTTTGACGATTCCCTCCTGGCTGAACGGTTCGAAACGTCGTGAAACGTCGTGAAAGGTCGTCGGGGCTGGTCGGTGATCGGGTAAAATCGGGGAATCGCGGCCGGTCGCTACTCGTAGTTGCACATCTGCATGGCTTCCCGGACGGCCTCGCGCTTGCCGAGCAGGGTCACCCGGTCGCCGGCCTCGATGCGGAAGTCCGGGCCGGGGACCTCGACCTCGCCATCCCGATCCACCAGCGCGATGAGGCAGGTGTCGGGCAGTTTCGGGCCGATCTCCTCGATCGTCTGGCCCACGAATTCCCCGTCGGGGGAGACCTCGACTTCCTGCACGTCGCCTTTGCGGCCCACGTCGGTCATCCAGTGGGCCAGGGCGGGGCGTTCGATCTGGTTGTCCATCGCCCACGCAGTGGCCATGGCCGAGGAGATGGTCCGGACGCCCAGGTCCTCGAAGGCCTCGACGTTGTCCGGGTTGTTCGCCCGCGCGATGACGCGGTTGGTGTCGAACTTCGAGGACGACAGCTGGGCGATCAGCAGGTTCGCGTCGTCGTCCCCGGTGGCGGCGACGACGGTCTTGGCGTTGGCGGCTCCGGCCTCCCGGAGCACGTCCGTGTCGGTGCCGTCGCCCCAGGTCACCGAGTAGCCCTCGTTGCGGTTGCGTTCGACTGCCTGTTCCTCCTCCTCGACGATCACGACGTTCTCGCCGCGATCCTCGAGGCGTTCGGCCAGCGCACGGCCGACTTGACCGCCGCCGACGATGATGACTCGCATTGGTATCACGTCCAGGTATTCCGCGATGTAGCGTGCGAAGCCGCCTTCGAGGGCGACCGTCACGAAGATGACCAGGAAGACGGTGCCGACCAGGATCTGTGCCTGACTGCCGAACGTCGCCGCTTCAGCACAGAGCTGTGCCGCCTCACCCGTCAGTCCGGGGCCACAGACCGTCCCGGCAGTCGCCCCGCCGCCGACCAGTTCCGCCGCTTCCGCCCGAAGTTCGCTGGCGTGGCCCTGCAGTTCGACGGCAAAGAGCGTCGCGACCGACGCCGGGATGATCCCGCGCGGGCCCACGAAACTGATGAACAGCTTCTCCGAGCGCGTGAAGCGGTCGCCCCGGGCCGAGATGAACACCAGCAGGGGGCGGATCACGAAGATGACTGCCGCCACGACCACCAGTCCCGCCAGCCCGAGTTTGATCAGGTCCTCGATCTGTAGGAGTGCGGCCAGCGCGATGAACACGAACGAGAGGACGATCAGCGTCACGTCGCCTTTGAACGCCTCGATCTCCTCCTCGTAGGGGACGTCGAGGTTTCCGAGCACCAGGCCGGCGGTCGCCACCGCGGCGACGCCCGCCTCGCTGGCGATGGTGTCCGCGGCCGCGAACGCGACGAGCGCGCCCGCGAAGGCGAGCAGACGGGCGTTTCGCGGCGCGTTCCCGGGTGAGAGGTCGACGTACCGGAGCAGGTAGTAGACGATCACTGCGACGACCAGCCCCACGAGGAGGCCGATCCCCAGCCGGGAGGCGAACTCCCGGAGGAAGGCGACGCCAGCCTGATCCTGCAGGATGACGACCTCGAAGATGACGACGGCGATGATCGCCGCGGACACGTCGTTGATGATCCCCTCGGTTTCGAGGGCGGCGGCCACCCGGTCCCGGACCGGCACGACCTGCAAAATCGGGGTGACGACCGTCGGGCCGGTCGCCACCAGCAGTGCGCCGATCAGAAGCGAGAGGTCCCAGGGCTGGGCCAGTGCGAACTTGATCGTCGCGGCCGTGCCAAGGAGTGCGATGGCGGCCCCGATAGTCACGAGCCGGAGTGTCGCCGATGGGGCCTCCTTGATGCGGTCGATCCGGAGGTGGAAGGCCCCCTCGAAGACGATGATGGCGACCGAGAGGCCGACGATAGCCGGGAGCGCGCCGCCGAAGGTCGCCCCCGAGAGGAGCCGGGTACCGAAGATGAGCCCGGAGAACGGCCCCAACAACAGCCCCGCGGAGATGAGAAAGATGATACTGGGGACCTGAAATCGGGCCGCGAGCAACTGCGCACCCACACCGAGCCCGATGATGGCGGCCACCAGCGGAATTATCTCACCACCGGCCACGTCCAACCCTCCATACACCCGGGGCGACGAACGCACGGGGCTTAAACGCACTCACTCGCCGCTGTCGTAACCCCGCTCCTGTCCCGCCAGGACCACAGTATCGGCGACGATAATTTCACCCGCATCTATTTATGCTACTCTGTATCAGACCACGATAATGAGCCTCGCGAGCCGTGTTTCGGCGCTCCTCCGGTCGGTTCGGTCCGAATCCGGTGACGTGGACGATGGGCCGGCGACCGACGGAGCGACGGGACGCGTGGAGACGGCGGAACGGGATTCGGGAACCGAGACGGACGGACAGGCCGACGAGAGCGACGAGTCGGTACCGACAGCGCTGGAGGGCGGAGACGAGGAAAACGAACCCGGTGAGGACGATGCCGACGCGGGCGGAACCGACCCAGAACTCGACGACGAACCCGAGCCGGTCGCGGCGGACGGGGGCGCGACGGCCGCCCAGGCACCGCTCGAAGCGACGGCACGGGAGTTCCGGGACGCGATGCAGGCGGCCGCGGGTGGCGATCTGGGCCAGCGCCTCGACACCGACCGCGAGAACGAGGCGATGGCCGAGGCCGCGGCCGCGTTCAACGAGATGCTCGCCGACCTCTCGGAGACGGTCGACGACCTCGACGAGTTCGCCGACGAGGTCGACGACAAGACCGAAGAGATGAGCGCGGCGACCCGAGAGGTCCGGGACGCCAGCGAGGACGTGGACTCCTCGATGGACGAGATCACCGAGAACGCCGCCGAGCAGGAGGAACTGCTCGAGCGCGTCGCCAACGAGATGACCGACCTGTCGGCGACGGTCGAGGAGATCGCCTCTTCGGCCGACGAGGTCGCCACGATCTCCCAGGAGGCGGCCGAACACGGCCACGAAGGTCGGGACGCCGCCACCGAAGCCCTCGAAGAGATGCACGACATCGAATCCCACGCCGACACCACCATCGAGCAGGTGTCCTCGCTCGAATCCCGGATCGAGGACATCAGCGGCGTCGTCGAGGTGATCGACGACATCGCCGACCAGACCTCGATCCTGGCACTGAACGCCTCCATCGAGGCGGCACGGGCCGGCGAGGCCGGTGAGGGATTCGCCGTCGTCGCCGACGAGGTCAAACAGCTGGCCGAGGAGGCCGGACAGGCGACCGAGGAGATCAACGCGATGATCGAGGACGTACAGGACGAGACGGGCGAGGCCGTCGACGAGGTGCGGGCGATGGGCGACCGCGTCTCGACCGGGACCGAGACGGTCGAGGACGCTCTCTCGGCGCTCGACGAGATCGCCGACCGCGTCGAGGAGGCAAACGACGGCGTCCAGTCGATCAACGACGCCACCGACGAGCAGGCCGCGAGCACCGAGGAGGTCGTCGCGATGGTCGAGGACGTGGCCGAGTTGAGCGAGGAGACCGCCGCGGAGGTCGAGGACGTCTCCAAGGCGACCGGCACCCAGACCACGATGCTCTCGGAAGTAGCCGTCCAGATGGACCGACTGGCCGATCAGGCCAACACGCTCCGGGACCTGCTGGCGGGCTACGAGGACGAGGACGACGGCGGTGACGAGGACCTGTCGTGGGACGACGCACAGGTCCACGACGGCGGTGACGACGACGATGGCGGTGACGAGGACCTGTCGTGGGACGATGCACAGGTCCACGACGGCGGTGACGACGACGATGGCGGTGACGAGGACCTGTCGTGGGACGACGCGCAGGTCCACGACGGGACGTGACCCTCGTAGTTCTGAATTCTGATAACCGGCAAGGAACATTGATTGTGGTGTGTGGGAACAGTCACCACTATGGCGGACTGGAGTGTCGACGTCGACGAAGCAAAGAACCGACTGTACATCGAACTCGTCGGGAGTCACGACCCGGAGATGGCAAAGGAGTCAGCGGAGGCGGTCAAGGCGGGCGCAGAGCAACTCGACCCGGGGTTCGAGGTCATCTCCGACATCTCGGAGTTCGTGCCGGGCGACCAGGAGGCCGCCCGGTACATCGAGGAGGGCAAGCGGGCCGTCCGGGAGAACGGCGCGGCCGCTGCGGTCCGGGTCCTGGGAGAGGGGTCGGCGACGGGGCAGATGCACTTCGAGCGCGTCGGCGAGGACGAAGAGGAGTACGCAGTAGCGGTGGCCGACACCGTCGAACAGGCCGAGAAACTGCTCGACAAGCGGGCGGCCTCCCAGTAGCCGGGCACCGACGGCGTGGTCGACTATCAGCGCTGAAAACGCCGCGACAATTCTTAAACGCCGGAGGGTGTCAACTCAGGCTATGGCAGACTGGAACATGGAAATCGACGAGGAGAAACAGCGCGCCTACCTGACACTGTCGGGCGATCTCGGCGTGGACGGACACGCAGAGGCCGCCGACGCCTGTGAGCGGGCGGCCGAACGACTCGAGGAGGGATTCGACCTGATCAACGATATGCGGACGCTCAAGCCGTCCGGCGAAGAAGCGATGCGAGAGACCGAGCGCGGCAAACGCGCGCTGGCGAAGGGTGGCATGGCGGCGGCGGTCCGGGTCGTCTCGGAGTCCACGACGGGGCAGATGCGGTTCGACCGGGCCGGCGAGGGTGCAGAGTCGTACGCCGTCGCGAAAGCCGAGTCCGTCGACGAGGCCGAGAAACTGCTCGACAAGCGCAGACAGGAGGCCTGACCGATGAGCGACTGGACTGTGCGGATCGACGAGTCGACAAACCGGCTCTACCTCACGCTCGAAGGGCAGTTGAGCGTCGCGGAAGCGGAGGCGGCGGCCGACGAAGTGATCGCGGGCGCGAAGCAACTGGACCCGGGATTCGATCAGGTGACGGATATGCGGTCGTTCAAGCCGACCGATCAGGCGGCGGTCGATCACATCGAACGGGGGAAACGCGGCCTCGTCGAGAACGGCGTGGCGGCGGTCTGTCGCGTCGTCGCCGAATCGACGACGGGCCAGATGCAGTTCGATCGGGCCGGCGAAGGGGCCGAAACGTACGCCGTCGCGAAAGCCGAGTCCGTCGACGAGGCCGAGAAATTGCTCGATCAGCGCCGGTCCGGGTAACTACTCGGTCCGGCGGTCGAGGTAGGTCAGGACGCCCCGCGTGTTCATCCGTTCTTCCGCCCTGGCTTTCCGGTCGCCCCAGGCCTCGGTCATCGACGTGTGCTCGCCGAAGTACTCGATCACGTCGTCGTCGTCACCGAGTTCGTCGCGTTTGGCCTCGACCGCCGCGACCCACTCGCTCAGCGCGTCGGCGTACTCCTGCAACCGATCCTCGGCCGCGGCCGGGCCGAAGTGCGCGTAACAGAGGACGGCGGGATCACAGTCCCGGATCGTGTGCAGGTCGGCGAGACACTGCTCCAGGTCGAAGTTCGGCGGCGGCGTCGTCTGGCGGACGCTGTCGAGTTCGGGGACGTAGATCCCGGCCGCGTCGGCGGTGAACACGACCGACTCGTCGGGTTCCTCGAAGACGACCTGGTGGGGCGCGTGTCCGGGCGTGTGGTGGGCCCGTAGCTCGCGGTCGCCGAGGTCGACGGTGTCTCCGTCGGTAATCTCGCGGATGCGCTCCTCGGGGATCGGTTTCGGGTCCGCGTAGAACTCCCACTGGTCGCCGACCGCCTGTTTCGTGCCCGCGACCAGCCGCTCGGGGTCGACGAGGTGACGCGCGCCCGACTCGTGGACCACCACGTCCGCGTTCGGGCAGGCCTCGGCGAGATAGCCCGCGCCGCCCGCGTGATCGAGGTGGACGTGAGTCAGCGCGATGGTCGCCAGGTCCTCTGGTGCGATTCCGCGTTCGGCCAGGCTGTCGAGGATCGCCCCGTAGTTGGTGCCGATACCCGAGTCGACGATGGCCGGGTTCTCGCCGTCGACCACGTACACCGCGCCGTACTCCGCGGTGCCGTACATTCCCGTATCGACGTAGGAGACGCCGTCGACGTCGCCAACGGTCACTTCGAAGGAGTCGCCGATTGCCATAGCGACAGTCTGACACCCGTGGTGCAAAGCCGTTCCGGCGGTCAGGGGTCGTGGTAACCCGACCCTCGCCATCTTTATCCCTCCCCCACGGTTGTATACAGAGGCAATGGCAAACGGTACGGTCGATTTCTTCAACGACACAGGCGGCTACGGTTTCATCGAGACTGACGACGCGGACGAGGACGTGTTCTTCCACATGGAAGACGTCGGCGGCCCGGATCTCGAAGAAGGACAGGAAGTCGAATTCGACATCGAACAGGCCGACAAGGGCCCCCGCGCGACGAACCTCGTTCGTAACTGAGCGACGCTTCGGACCGCGATTTTTCCAAGACGCTTCCCGGTAAGCGACGGCGCTATCGCCTCGATCACCCGCTGATCCACATCACTCAGTGCCACCGTCGGCGGCGGTCGGGTCCGCCGTCCGCTCGGCGGCGTCGACCTCGAACGTCGAGAGCATCCGCCGGAGTTCGCGGGTCCGGTCGGCGAGTTGTCCCGCGGCGTCGGAGACCTCGTCGATGGAGTCGGTCGCTTCCCCGGCGGCGTCCGTGACGGTTTCGGCCTGCTGGGTCGTCTGCTCGGAGACGCTGGCGACCTCGTCGACCATCGCGACGATCCCCTCGGCGGAGTCGGCCTGATCGTCGGTCGTCCGGGCGATGCTCTTGAGACCGGTGTCGACCTCGTCGACGCCGTCGACGATCGCCTCCAGGGCCTCGGTCAGCTCTTCGACCGACTCGACGCCGTCCGTGATCTGTGACTCGGTGGCCCGAATGTCGTCGGCGCTCTCGTGGGCCTGTCGCTGTACTGTTTCGACCTGTGACTGGATCTCCGTGACGACCGCTTTGGTCTCGCTGGCGAGCTCTTTCACCTGGTCGGCGACGACGGCGAATCCGTCGCCGGCGTCCCCGCCGGCGTCCCCTGCACGGGCCGCCTCGATGTTGGCGTTCAGCGCCAGAATCGAGGTCTGCTCGGCGATGTCGTCGATCAACGCCGTCGCCTCGCTGACCTGCTCGATCTCGGCGGCCAGGTCCTCGATGGCGGTCACGGCCGCGCCGATCTGCCCTTCGACCTCGCGCATCGCGGCGATGGTCCGCTCGGCCTGATCGCGCCCGTCGGCACCGAGCTGGGCGACCCGGTCCGACTCCGTGGCGATCTCGTCGGTCGTGGCCGCGACCTCCTCGATGGCTGCCGAGAGGTCGTTGACCTCGTCGGCCGTGTGCTGGAGGTCCTCGGTCTGTTCGCGCGCGCCGGCCGAGATCTGTGCGACCGAGTCGTTCACCGCCGCACTGGCCTCCCGGACCTCGGCGGCGCTTTCCTCCACGTCCGTACTGGATTCGGCCACGTCGTCGGTGAACGCCTCGACGTCGGCGATGGTCGCCTCCAGTGACGCGATCATGTCGTTGAACGAGGTGGCGATGGCCCGCATCGCCTCGCTGTCGGTCTCGGGATCGAGGCGCTCGGTGAGGTCGCCATCCGCGCAGGCGGCCATGACCTCACTGTATCGCTCGGCTTCGGCTTCGAGTGTCTCGTTGAGCCGCTGGGTCTGCAGTTCGGACTGTTCGGCCTCCTCGCGGGCACGTTCGGCCTCGGCGCGGGCCGCCTGGGCCTCGTCCAAGGACTCCTCCAGCGAGTCTCGCATCGAGTCGAACTCGTCGTACAGCACGCCGACCTCGTCGATCCGGTCGGTCGACAGTTCCACGTCGAGGTTCCCGGCACCGATCTCTTTGGCCCGGTCGGCCAGCCGCTGGAGCGCCAGGGCGAGGTTGCCGCCGATGGTGACGCCGAAGATACCGAGGTTCAGCGCGACGATGTACATGAGCGCGACGATGGCCGCGGTCGCGACGTTGCGGTCGGCGTAGACCGTCCCGGTCGGGGCGTGGCTCACGACGTGCCACCCCGTCCCCGGGACGGTTGCAGCCCTCGCGGCCAGTTCGGTCTCGCCGACGGTCCCAGTCGCGGTGCCGTTCGCCGCCAGCGCCGTGGCCCCGGCGGCGCGTTCTTCGGTTCCGGTCGCGAGGACGACCTCGCCGTCCGTCGCGAGCGCCGTGTCGTATCGCTCGTCGGCGAGCCGACTCCGGAGCGTCTCGGCCGCGCCCGCCACGACGACGTACCGGTTCTCACCGGCCGCGGCGACGACCGGAATCACCGAGCCGTCCCCGGCGACGGCGCTTCGTGGGTCGTCGACGGCGACGGACTCGGTCCCCTCGGGCGTCGCCACGGCGAGGGACTGCCCGACGGCGCTCGACCGTGAACTCGCCGCGATCTGCCCGTCCTCGACGTAGTGGATCGCGCCGACCCGGTCGGACCCGGCGGCGCTCGCGGCGAGGAACTCGCCGATCCGTGCCGTGTCGCCGCTCGTGACGGCGTCCGTGGCCGCGACGCTCGTCGCCAGATCCGCGTTGGCGTCGATCCACAGCGCGGCCGTGTCCGCGCTCTCGTTCGCGTCGGCGGCGAGCGCGGCGTCGGCGGACGTGCCGAGTTCACCCGCGACGTTACCGTAGAAGAAGATGGCTGACACGACCGTGACGGCGAACACCAGCGCGAGGGTCGCCGCGATCTTCAGGCTGTAGCGCGATCTGATCCGGTCGGGGACGAGTCGGTCGGCGTTCATCGGTGGGTCCCTCCGGTGGGGGCGTGACGGTCGGTGACGGGGCGGCCGGCGAGTCCCCGTCGCGATGTGATCAGAGTCATGATTAGTCGTCGGCCGGTGCTTCCGCGGTGGTTCGCTGTGTGTTCGATCCCGTCAGGAAGGATAGCGGGGAGGCGTGGGTCTCGGTCAGCGACCTGACCGCTGGCTCCGAGCGGACGATCAGGCCGACCAGCGCGACGTGACTGAACAGGTCCAGATAGGCCGAGACGTAGATGCCGGTGAACGCACCGAGCAGGCCCAGCGCCTGTCGCGTCGTCAGCGCGACCAGCAGGTACGTGATCAGCATGATGAGCTGGACGTTCCGGAGTTTCCCGAAGAGCAGTCGTCGGTCGTCGGCCACGGACGCGGCCGCCCGCGTGTACGGCCGGAGCAACAACCACAGCGAGCAGGCGAATCCGGCCAGTACCACCAGACTCGCGAGGCTGTCGAACGGCGGCGGCGCGAGGTGGCGGATCATCGCCCCGAAGGAGAACGCCCACAGGCCGAGTATCCCGCCGAAGACCCACCGCCGGTCGACGTTCGCCAGCTGGCCCGTGTAGGCCACGATGAACGCGTAGACGATTCCGTAGTCCAGAAACCGGGTGACGTACACCGGAGCCCCCTCCGGGCCGTGAAACAGCAAGACGCCGGTCGCCATCCCGACGTAACTCACCGTGAGCGAGGCCATGGCGGCCGGTGCGAGGAGCATATGCCGGCGCGTCGCGCCCTCGAACCGGCGGACCCAGGCGGCCAGTACGACCGTCAGTAGTACCGCCACGATGGCAACTGCCGTGTAGAGCGTCCGTTCCTCGAATAGCATCGTCTCAGTCCTGTCGACGGCCGCCGCCGCTCGACCACGGTACCGCCCGTCGCGACGGATCGACCGCTGTCTGTCATGTTTAGAGGATCAACGCTCGTATAAACTCGCGGGCAGTTTCACGCGTCGAACTCCGGGGCGTCACCCGGGCCGCCACGCCAGTGCCGCCGAGAGCGACACGGTTTTGCCACGGCACGGAAAAATTCCGAGCAAATGATCAGCAGGCAGTTCCTCCGGGAGAACCCCGAGACGGTCCGGGAGGCTCTGGAGACGAAGGGTGTCGACGACGTGGACCTCGACCGGATCCTTTCGATCGACGAGGAGTGGCGCGAGCTCAAAGCCCGCGGCGACGACCTGCGCCACGAACGCAACGAGGTCTCCTCGAAGATCGGCCAGCTCAAACAGGAAGGCAAAGACGAGGAGGCCCAGGAGGCGATCGACCGCTCCAGCGAACTGAAGGCGGAACTGGAGGAAGTCGAGGACCGGGCCGACGAACTGGAGGCCGAACTGGAGGACGCCCTGCTGGAACTCCCGCAGGTCCCCCACGAGGACGCCCCCGTCGGCGACGACGAGAGCGACAACGTCGAAGTCGCCCGCGAGGGCTTTTCGGACCTGCGTGACCTGCCCGAGGAGGTGATTCCCCACTACGATCTGGGTGAGGACCTCGACATCCTGAACTTCGAGCGCGGGGCGAAGGTCTCCGGCGGCGGCTTCTACTTCCTGCAGGGGGAGGGCGCGCGACTGGAACACGCCCTGATCCAGTTCATGCTCGACCTGCACCGCGAGCAGGGCTACACCGACGTGTTCCCGCCGATCCCGGTCAACAGCGCCTCGATGGAGGGGACCGGCCAGTTTCCCAAGTTCGTCGAGGACGCCTACCGTGTCGGCGGCGACAACGACGAGCCATACGACGAGGACGACCTCTGGTTGCTCCCGACGGCGGAGGTCCCGGTCACCAATATGTACCGCGACGAGATCCTGCTGGACGACGACCTCCCGCTCAAACACCAGGCCTACACGCCCAACTTCCGGCGGGAGGCCGGCGAACACGGCACCGAAACGAGGGGGATCGTCCGCGTCCACCAGTTCAACAAGGTCGAACTCGTCAACTTCGTTCGCCCGGAGAACAGCTACGACCGCCTCGAAGACCTCCGCGGGGAAGCCGAGGCAGTCCTCGAAGAACTGGGGCTGCCCTACCGCGTACTGGAGATGTGCACCGGCGATATGGGCTTTACCCAGGCCAAGAAGTACGACATCGAGGTGTGGGCCCCCGGTGACGACATGGACGATGGCCCCGACGAGGGCGGGCGCTGGCTGGAAGTCTCCTCTGTCTCGAACTTCGAGGCCTTCCAGGCCCGGCGGGCGGGCATCCGCTACCGGCCCGAGCGCCACGAGTCCGCCGAGTACCTGCACACCCTGAACGGGTCCGGGCTGGCCGTCCCGCGGGTGATGGTCGCCATCATGGAGTACTACCAGAACGATGATGGTACCGTCACCGTCCCCGAACCCCTCCGAGAGTACATGGGCGGCCAGGACGTCATCGAGGGCCACGAACCCGTCGGCGAGAGCGCCCTCGGCGCGGGCGAGAAAGACTAGCTCTGCGTGTAGGTGTGGATCGTCACCACACTCTCGCCGTCGAAGGAAAAGACGTCCACGAACGAGACGACAGGGTTGCCGTCGGGGTCGAGTAACCGACCGCGGACCGCGACTTCACTGTCGTCGCGTTCGGGAGCGGTGGCGTAGACAGCATCGAGCGGGTGACTGGTCGCCTGCATCGGCCGCTCGTCGCGCATGAACTCGACGAACCGGTCCCGGCCCTCGATGGTGCGGTCGGGCCGGTAGTGGACGAATTCGGGGGCGAGTAGCGCCGCCAGTGCCTCGTAGTCGTCTTCGTCGATCGCCCGGTAGTACTCTCGGGCGGTCGCCTCGCGGTCCATGTCTCGCTTTGGGAGGGAGGGGACGAGAAAGTGTGGGGCCGTGCCCGCCCGACTCCGTCACTCCGTCGGATCTTTCAGGTCGAGTTCGATGTCCTCGTCGTCGTCCTCGCCGGCCTCGTCGTCCTCGCCGTCGGGTTCGCTCCCGTCCGACATCGACCCGTCGGACGCCGGTTCGTCTGACCCGTCGCTCGGGGCCGCGACGCCGTCGGTCCCGCCGTCGTCCGCCACGTCGAATTCGACGGCGCTGGAGACGCCGTCGGTGTCCGGGCTGCCGTTCCCGGTTCCGCCCGTGTCGTCGCGCTCGGCCGTGTCCTCGTCGTCGACGGAGACGTCTTCGACGGCGGCGTCCACGTCGTCCTGTTCGCCGGGGTCGCCGTCGGCGTCGCCCCCGGGTTCGGACGTGTCCTCGTCCTCGGCGGGATCGGTCGGCGTGTCGAGTCCGTCCTCGGGTTCCGTGGCGGAACTCTCTGTGGCCGCCCCGTCCGCGTCGAGTGTGATGTCGTCGGGGTCCGGCGGTTCGCCGATGTCACGGGCGGTCTCGAGGGGTGTTTCGGCGTCCTGCCGGAGTTCGTCGGCTTCCTTGCCGTCGCCGCTGGCGTACTCGCTGGCGGACTCGGCCAGCCACTCCGCGGCCTGCCAGAGTGCGGTGGCTTTCTCCTGGGCGCGCTCGAACCCCTGCTGGAGCGGTTCGGACTCGGCGAACCGGACGGCGCTCTGGAACTGGTCCGCGGATTCCTGGAACTCTTCCATCGCCCGCTGGAAGTCGCCCTGTGAGATCAGCCAATCGCGCTCCTCGAAGCTCTTCATCCCGCTGGTGAAGGCCCGACGGGCCTCGATGTAGTGGGCGTGGCCGACCCGGTACCGGCCGACAGCGGTCGAGTCGCCGCCGATCTCGGAGACGGCCTCCCGGACGGCGTCGATGTCGGGTCGTCGCTCCAGGTCGCTCGTCGACCACGCGTACTGGATCACGCCCTCCTGGTCGATGACGAACACCGCGCGCCGGGCGAGCAACTGGTCGCTTTCAAGCGCCACGTCGTAGGCTTCGACGGCCTCGCCGTGGGTGTCGCTCAGAAGCGGGATCGACAGGGAGTACTCCTCGGCGTACGCGCGGTGGCTGAACACGCTGTCGGTGCTGACGGCGAAGATGTCCACGTCCCGCTGCATGGTAAAGAGGTCCAGTTCCGTCAGGTCACAGGAGTCGTCCTCGCAGGCGGGATTGAAATCGGCCGGATAGAACGCCAGCACGACGATTCCCTCGCCGAAGTAGTCCTCCAGCGAGACGTCTCTCGGCGCACCGTCGACCACGCCAGGCAACGTAAACGTCGGGGCCACCGTCCCTTCCGATAGCACATCCGAAACTCGACTGCAAGGGACTTAAAGCCTGACTGCGTTTGTCCACTCGATGGGCGCGTACGGCCTCCACGTCCGCTATGAAGGCGACGACGATCCCGAGAAGTGTACCGCCCGGAAACTCGCGCGGTTCGACCTCGCGGAGTTACACCGGGCCACCCGGTCGACACCACCAGGTATCGTTCTCAACCCCTTCGCCGACCGGGTCCTCTCGCCGGAAGACGGCGTCGGGGCCGGCGCGCGCCACGACCGCCTCGTCGCGCTCGATTGCTCCTGGGAGACCGCCGAACGCGAGGCCTTCGATCTGGAAGGCATCCACCGGGCGCTTCCGTTCCTCGTCGCGGCCAACCCCGTCAACTACGGAACGCCCTTCGAGTTGAACACCGTCGAGGCCTTCGCCGGCGCGCTCTGCATCTTGGGCCAGCGCGACCACGCCGAGGAGATCCTCTCGAAGTTCACCTGGGGCCACACCTTCCTCGAACTCAACGAGGAACCGCTGCGCCGCTACGCCGAGTGTACCGACTCGGCGGAGATTCTCGACGTGCAGGACGACTATCTCGACCGGGAGTAATCACCGGCCCTGTCGACCGTGGAACTCCTCGGAGAGGAACATACTGGAGCCGTCGCCGTAGAACGTGTCCAGCGCGCGGAGCGTGCCGATGTACGCGCCGATGGCGATGATGCTCACGGTGACGACGAGGCCGAACGCGAACCAGAAGAACTCGAGGACCATATGCCCGACCAGTTTCGCTGTCGACTTCAACTTTCCCGGACTGGCCCGTCAGTCCCACCGAAACCCGACGGGCTCGGCCGGCGGATCGAGCGGACTCGGCGATAGATCGCCCTCGAACTCGGGGTCGTTGTACCCGCCCGGTGCCACGTCGTTTGGGCCGTCGGGGTAGAACAGCGCGGCCAGTGCCTGGATGTGGCCACGACCCACCCCGAGCTCGAACTGGCCGCCGCCGTACATCCGGATGTCCCGTTCCATGCAGTACTCGATGCTCGCGAAGAGGGATTCGACGCTGCCGAAGCGCGAGGGCTTGATGTTGAGCCAGTCGGGCTCGAACGGCAGGGACTCGATACTCTCGACCCCGGTGATCGGCGCGTCCCAGGACACTCGGTCCTCGCGCCCCTCGAACAGCGGCCGCGTCTCGTCGGTGAGGTTGGGGTCTTCGATCACGGCGTCGGGGAAGGTCCTCAGTACGAGGTCGTAGCGGTCGGGATCCGGCGGTGCGTCCACGACGGTCCCCGAGTACTGGCCTTTCAGGTCACAGATGCGGACGGACGCGAGATCGGCGACGTCGGCGGCCAGATCCGTGGACCAGTCGGTCGTCGGGTCGAGTTTGAACTCGGTCCCCGGCCGCACGTCGAGGACCGCCTCCAGTCGATCCGTGGTCGGGGGTTCGCCCAGTCGCGTGCTGACGACGAACTCGACGGGGTCGTAGGTGCGGTCGAGCGCGGACGGCAGATCGAGATCGTTCTGGCGGAGCGCTAGGTCCAGCGCGGCGCTCTCGACACCCCAGCGACGGTAGTGCCGGAAGTCCCCGCGCTCGGGCGGCGTCGGGAACAGGTCCAGCTCGCCCACGCGCGTGGAGAACTCGGCGAACGTGTACTCGCCGGTCAGGTCGGGGAGGCCGGCCTCGGCCAGTTCGTGGTGCAGTTCGGTCTCGTAGGTCACGTCCTCGCCGTTCCCCGTCTCGCCCGCCCCCGAGAGCGCGACGGTCGTGGTGGCGCGAGCGAACCCGCTGGTGGTGTCCCGCTCCTGGATCGTCAGGTCGAGATCCTCGACGACGAGGGGCAGGTCGGCGACCCGATCGTAGAACATACGCGGGCTATGGTGGGCGGGGTAAAAAAGCCAGTCCGGGCGGTCTCGGAACACTTAACCACGACGGCGGGGAATACGCGCTCATGGCTACGTTCGAGAAAGCGGAAGACCGCATCCTGACGAAGATGATCTGTATGCGGTGTAACGCGCGCAACCCGAACGAGGCGGACCGCTGTCGGAAGTGTGGGTACGGGAATCTCCGACCGAAGAATCGCGAACGCAACGCGGCCTAGAGTTCTCGCAGCGCCTCTCTGGCGGCGTCGCTGACCGTCGGCTCGGAGTGGCGTCGCAGTCTCTCCAGCACCGGCGTCGCGTCGTCGACCCCGGCGGCGGCCGCGGCGTGGCTGAGCCCTGCTGCCTTGTCGGGATCGATGTACACGTCGCTGCCCGGTTGCTTGTCGGCCTCCAGTTCGGCCTCCAGTGACTCGATCAGCCGATCCGCCTCGGGTGCGACGACGCTGGGGTCCTCCTTGGCGACGTGTTCGAGCGCACGCGCGAACGACCCGCGCTGTTTCGAGCCGACGCCCTCCAGGATCGTCGTCGCCTCGAGCAACTCCGGGACGTGATCGAACAGGCGGTCCGGCCGCTGTTCGGCCAGCGCGGTGATCCCGTCGGCCGCGGCCCGCGACACCGCGTGCTCTCCGGGTTCTATCGATAACTCCACGAGTCGGTCGACATCGACCTCCTCGGGCGATTCCTTGGCGGTCCCACGGAGCCGGTTGGCCGCCTCCAGCGCCGTCTCGTCGCCGCCAAAGACCCAGTCTCTGAGTCCCACGGTTGGTCTTGCTCGGTGGTGAGTCTCCACGCTCTCATAACTCGTGTGGATTCGGATGCACACGTCTTTTTATATGCTCCGGCCACTCGCGGTGGACAACCTCGGCCGGCGAACCGCGACTGCGTCCATGCCTCGGAGTGGTCACTCGTCGGGATACTTCGGCTCGCGTTTCTCGGCCCGCTCCAGCGCCGTCTCCACCACGTCACGCACATCGCCCTCGAAGGGACCGCCGTGACCGGCGTACATCTGATCGACGCTCTCGGGCATCCGGTCGAGCAACTCACGGATGCTCTCGATCAGCCGCTCGCGGGACTGGCCGGCCATGTCGGTCCGGCCGAACGAGCCGTAGTCGAACGCGCCGTCGTCGTGGACGACCACGTCGCCGCTGAAGAGTGTCTTCTCGCTGACCAGCGACACGTGATCGTCGGCGTGGCCTGGCGTGTACACCACGTCGAAGGCTTCGTCGCCGATCATGACCTGGTCGCCGTCGGCCAGTTCGACGGACCGGCGGTCGTGGTCGGCGTAGGCGTAGAGTTCGACGTCGAACTCGTCGAGGACGGCGTCCAGTTGGGCGACGTGGTCGCCGTGCTGGTGGGTGAGGACGACGGCGTCGAGATCGCGGGTGCGGTTGCGGATCGCCTCGACGACGCCGTCCATCGCGCCGGCGTCGACCAGGACGGGGCGCTCGCCCAGCGTCAGGTAGGCGTTGCAGGTAAACGTCTCCGCGTCGGCCGTGACGTTGTACACGTCCATGTTCCCGTGGTCGGCGGGGGACCGTATCAGAGTACCGGGCGGCGAGATACTTTTTACGCTGCAGGTGTTATGTTCTCACATGGGTTTCGGGAGCTACGACGAGTCCGAACAGGACAATCAGGACTACGACACTGATTTCGAAGACGACGACGGCGTATCGACATCCGAGAACGCACACGACGGCGACGTGGACTACGAGTTCAGCGCGTCGAACGACGAACTACTCGACAAGCTCAAACACATCAAAGAGGACGAAGACGAGAACACGTGAAAACAGGGGTCCGTGCTCTCGGAATCGCCGAGTCCTTCCGCGAGGACCGGAGCACGCTCGCCGGTGTCGTGACCCGCGCGAGCCGCGTCGTCGACGGCTTCTCGTTTTCCACCTGCACCGTCGGCGGGACCGACGCCACGGACGCCATCTGTGCGCTGTTCGACGACCTCGGGCGCGAAGACGTTCGCTACGTCCTCGTCTCCGGGATCGCGCCCGCCTGGTTCAACGTCGTCGACCTGCACCGCGTCGCCGACCACACCGACCGACCCGTTCTTTCCGTGACCTACGAGGAGAGTGCGGGCCTCGAATCGGCGCTCCGCGAGCAGTTCGACGGCGACGCTCTCGACCGACGGCTCGCAATCTACCGCGACCAGCCCGACCGCCACCGTCTCGGCGTCGACGACGAGACGCTGTTCGTCCGGAGCGTCGGCCTCGACGACGAAGAGGCGGCCGCAGTCGTCGACGGCTTCACGCCCGAGGGTGGCCGCCCGGAACCGCTCCGTGTCGCGCGGCTCGCGGCCCGCGGGGCCGACGAGTTCCGTCGCGAGGGCTCGGACTGAGCGACGCGGTGCAGGCGACTCGTTTTTGGTGTCGCCTCCCGGAGCAACCCCATGGGCGAGATGGAGGACCTGTCGGTGGTCGAGTGTGCGCGCTGTCCCGACCTCGCCGAGTGTCGGAGCCGGATCGTCAACGGCGTCGGCCCGGCGGACGCGGACCTGCTGTTCGTCGGCGAGGGGCCCGGGGCCAACGAGGACGACCAGGGCGAGCCGTTCGTCGGCCGGAGCGGCACCGTACTAGACGACGCGCTCCGAACCGCCGGCCTGGCGCGCGCCGACGTACGCATCACCAACTGCGTGCGCTGTCGACCGCCGGAGAACCGTGACCCGCGGGCCGCGGAACTGGCCAACTGCCGTGAGTACCTCGACCGGGAGATCGACGCCGTCGATCCGACGGTGATCGTCACGCTCGGGAAGGTGCCGAGCGAACACCTGCTGGAGCGGGACGTGGGCGTGACCGGCGAAGCCGGCGACACGTTCGACACCGAGATCGCTGGCGAGACCCGCACCGTCATGGTGTCGGTCCACCCGGCGGCGACGCTGTACGACCGGAGCCAGGAGGCGACCTTCGAGGGAACCATCCAGCGGGCTGCCGATCTGACGGGAGCAGGCGGGCAGTCGACGCTCGGTTCGTTCTGAGTGGCGTGCAACGTTCGACCGTAGCGGAACTGACTTGACCGGCACCCGCCAACCCTCATACATGAGTACGACCCAGACGGCCGCCGAAGTGGTCGTCGTCGACTACGGGCTGGGGAACCTCCGGAGCGTGACCCGCGGGTTGGAGCGCGCGGGCGCGTCGGTGGCATTGATCGAGGAACCGGCCGCCGTCGACAGCGCCGACGGCATCGTCCTCCCGGGCGTCGGCGCGTTCAGCGAGGGGATGGAGAACGCGGGCCCCTTCCGGGCGGCGCTGGCCGACGCCGCCGACGCGGGCACGCCGCTGTTCGGCATCTGTCTCGGGATGCAGATGCTCCTGACCACGAGCGAAGAGGCCGACCACGCCGGCCAGGGCGAGGCCGAAGGGCTGGACCTGATCCCCGGGACAAACCGGCGGTTCCACGGCGACCAGAAGGTGCCCCACATGGGCTGGAACGAACTGGACGTGCAGCGCGATCACCCGCTGGTCGACGGAATCGATGGGGAACACGCCTACTTCGTTCACTCCTACTACGCCGAACCCGACGACGACCACGCCGTCGTCGCGACGACCGACTACGGACTGGACTTCCCGAGTATCATCGCCGACGAGAGCGGGACGGTCTTCGGCACGCAGTTCCACCCGGAGAAGTCGGGGGAGACGGGACTGCGGATTCTGCGGAACTTCGTGGAGATCTGTGCGGAGCGGTGACGGTGTAGTCCCGGACGCGAACGGCGTGAGCGTCCGGTTTTTTTCGCCCACGTTTTTGCCGCGAGTGGTGCGTGAAGCGCACCCGAGCGGGAAAAAGGTGGAGTTCCACCCCGAAAAGTCGGGGGAGACGGGACTGCGGATTCTGCGGAATTTTGTCGATACGCTCTTGCGAAGGAGATTGTTGATAGCGAGAGCTGCGGCTGAATGTCGAAGAGGGCAAGGGCACCGCGCCAGCGGTGCCCGATATGTTCCCAATAAGCCGGTTCGTGTCGGAATCGGCTGCAGCGGACCTGTTGCAGCAGGTTCGCTGGTGTGATGGCGTTGAGTGCCCCCGCTGCCGTTCTGACCTGACGGTCAGAAACGGCAGCTATCGGGAGTATCAGCGGTATCTGTGTAAGAATTGCGGCCGGACGTTCAACGACAAGACCGGCACGATATTTGCTCATTCGAAGCTCTCGCTGAAAGAATGGTACTTCA
>NZ_FOCX01000085.1 GCF_900110215.1 Halorientalis persicus
GCGAGCTATGCGGAACGTCAAGCCCTCCCGAATCGCGCTGGCCCTCTCGCTCGTGGTTCTTGGCGGCAGTCTCGCCACGCTCGTGAGCGCTACCGGTGCTGCCTCAGCGATCACAGCCGACACCGCCCACGAGTTCGCCGTCGAAGACGGGGCGCTCGTCACCACGGTGGATGGCCGGACGAAGACGCTAGTCCCGGATGTGGGGACAGTCGAACGTATCACCGTCACGACCGTCGACGGACGCCTCCTCGTCCGCACTGAACCGCTTGCCCCGCCCGATGTCAGTGTTACCCAGCGTGCGCGTGCCAAGCAGATCGTGACTGACGAACCCGCCATCGCTAACACGATCGACGCGGCCGGCGGTGCAGTGTACACGATCCGACCCGTTCCGGACGGCGTGTCCAGCGACCGGGCAGCGGTCGTCGGGGCGGACGCGGAGCGGCCGTGGAACCACCTTGTCTTGGCTACCGACGCCGCGTTCGTCGCCCGTGATAGTGCTGACGCGAACGCGCTCGTACTCGAACGGGAGAGGCAGTTGAACGCCACACAGCGGGCACTGGTCGTCGTTGACTTGCCGAACGACGACGTACGGTACAGCGTCGTCGTCAACCTCGACACCGAACGGTTCGAGTCGTTTGTCCGGCTTGATCCGACGATGGGGTAAGCCGATGATGCGCGCCCTTCAACGGACGGACGCACTCGCCGCCGTCGTCCTCGTCGGTACCGCAGCCGCGCTCGGCGTGGAGTTTCTCACCCCATCGTCGGCCGTGTTACAGATCGGCAACACGAGTACGACCACCCAGCTTCCGGGCCAGTACTTCCTGCTCCGGGATGTCGTGGTGATCACCATTGCAGCGGTCGCTTTCGGTGGGAGTCTGACGTATCTGCTCGTCGGCGCGGCTCCCCGCGCTGAACCGGCCGGTGAACCGACTGCGCCGGAACCGGCCACCGATGCCGACGACGACCCCGCACCAACGGACGACCTCCTGGAAGCGCGCCGCCAGGAGTGGCAAGAGAAGGCTGATCGTCTCGCCGACAGCGAGCAAACTGTCTACAAGACGATTCTCGACGCCGACGGGGTCCTCTCCCAGAGCGACATTGTCGAGCGGACACCCCTCTCGAAAGCGACTGTCAGCAGGTCCCTCGACGGTCTCGAAGCGAAGAACCTCGTCGAACGCAAGCGGCGCGGCGTCGGCAACGTTGTCTTGCTCCGGTGACCCCACAGCAGCGGTTCACCACTCCAGGGAGCGACCCACCTGTCGGGACAGTCCTGTCGGCACTGCAGCATCTCATCCCTGTAGTGCCGCGTGCATATGCTCGCGCGCCGCGGACACGATAACCGGGCGTAGAGTAATTGTCGAAACGCCGGCCGTCCTCACAGTGACTAAGTTTGTGTTGCGAACAGGGAATACGCTATTACCAAAAAGCCAAGCGTCGTTAGTGCACTTTCGACCAACAGAGCATCGTGTGTGCTTATTAGGAGGAGTTGATCGCCTACACCGGCAAAAAAGGAGCCGGCGGTAACGATGCCAAAGCCGATCGCGAGATACGATAAGCCGGTCCACCTCGTTTTCCGGGCAGCGTTCGCGGCGACAAGCGTGATGAAGCCGCCGACGAGCAGTGTCAGAGTCTTGAATATGACAACGGTGGTCGGAATACTCTCTGTCATAGTTCCTCACTGATCCGTGACCAGAATTGAGCGAGTCGCTGTGAGACGCTCAGCGGTTCGCGGAGTACGTGTGCGTCGAGGCCGCTGTCGGCTTCCCAGAGTACGAGCGCACTCGTAACGTCGCGCTCGTAGGTTTTGACGTGATGCCCATCGGTCCGTAGTTCCGTTCCCTGCTTCACAAGTTGTGTTTCGGACAGCATCTCCAGTTTTCGATACGCACTTGTTTCCGAGAGATCACAGCGTTCGGCGATCTCGCTAGTACTCCGTGCTGTGTCCAATTCATCCAGAATGTCGCGGCACTCGGGATCCGCCACCGCTTCGAGGACTGTTTGTATCTCGCTGTCAGCGATTGATTCAGGGTTCATTATCTTCTGGGGCCACTGCGCCGATGCCACAGACCACATCGTCTCGCGAGCAGTGGGTGGGAGGGCAAAACTTGTGCTCTGTCTACTGCTGATGCCGGTTCGTAGTCGATCATTGATAGCGGTCATCCGTGTCTCAGATCGATGCGGTGACTGTTCCTCGGAGCTACACATTTTGGGAATAAAGAAAACAATGATCCGTTTCATATTTTGGAACGCAGCACCCCATTTTGTAGGCCAACAATCAGAATTGGGTAGTGGCATGAAATCTGGTCCCACACGGCGTCAATTCGTCGGAAGTACCGCCCTCTTTGGACTCACGGCTGTGGCCGGCTGTCTCTCAACAGCCGAGTCGACCGCTGACGAGAGCACCACGAGTGATGCACCAGCAACCGATTCACCGCAGCAGTCGCCACCGGAGTCCTTAGACGAATGGCTTTCGGACGCAAATGGATACGATGGTGACATCAGACGACACTCACCGCAATCGCGCCCGCGAATCAGGGTCGGCCACTCCACTGATGATGGGATCGCGTTCGCGCCGGCGGCGATT
This sequence comes from Halorientalis persicus, assembly GCF_900110215.1. Lineage (GTDB taxonomy): Archaea > Halobacteriota > Halobacteria > Halobacteriales > Haloarculaceae > Halorientalis > Halorientalis persica. The sequence goes on from NZ_FOCX01000085.1 coordinate 2,585, forward strand.
GAAGTTGCGCCTATGACGAAGGTTACATGGGACTGGTCTGGGGTCGGAGGCCAGCACAATGTCGTTGCTCTCGATGGCACGTTTGACAGCGGCCGAACCAACGCACAAGACGGCACCTGTTATGAATACTTGTTCGAGGAACCCGGCGAATACCGATTCGTGTCAGAACCCCACCGCGACGAAGGCATGAAAGGTGCCATCGTTGTAAAAGAGCCACCAGCTACCGGCAACGAGATGGTTGACCAATGGGTTGTCGACAGCAGCAACTTTGACGGGAACATCGTTGACCAACGTGGGTCTAGCTCTGCGACGATTACTGTGGGCGCAGAGGGCAATGGTGGCCAGTTCGCCTTCGACCCACCCGTACTGAAAATCAGTGAAGATACGACCGTCACGTGGGAGTGGACTGGCAATGGTGGACCACACAACATCGTGTTTAAAGACTTGGACCTCTCTTCCAGCGAACTCACACACGATCCGGACGCAGAGTTCGAACACACATTCGAGGAAACTGGCACGTACCGTTACGCCTGCGCGCCACACAAAGGAGTCGGGATGAAGGGCGCTATTATCGTCGAGTGAATCCCAAAGCAAAAGAACCGCAACACTGCTTACGGCGACTCGCGCCCCTCGTGAGTTCCAATTGAGAAGCGGAGACCGAAGCGTCGACATATCGCACTCTGCTGAGCCTAATATCCTCCCGCGCCGCGGGCTGCAACGCTCGCGTATACGCTTGCGCCAACTGGCTCTCGACCACGTCCAGATTAACGTCGCTCACCAGGCATCACCCCGGTATTCCAGGAGTCGCCGAGCGTCTCGAAGAGTCGGTGCGTCTGCCGTCAGGGCACCCCGTTAACCAACACACGGCAGGGGGCGGTGGTTGTGTTGGTTAAGCAGTGGCGTTGTTGGACGCTTGGCAGTGCGGGCGAGCGCTGTGGCAGTCCAAGACGTGAGTTGCGCAGTATCTGTCAGACGGGAGTTGCTGAATGGAGAGGATGCATCGACCAAATCAGACGCACGAACCCACCAATCTGATGGACACGCAAATTGAGGCTTGGAGTTACTCACCGGCCGCGTTCAGCGCACTGTTCAGCTCGAACAGTTCCTGCACAACATCGCTCTTGGCGACTCGATACCGGCGCGGTGATGAGTTCGCTACTCCCTCAACGATCTCGGTATCCAGCAGGAGATCGATGTATTTGCTCACTGTCTGCCGGGTCACACCAGCGTGATCCGCCAGTTCTGTCTTGGTGAACTCCCGCCCCGGCGGAAGGGTGA
>NZ_FOCX01000052.1 GCF_900110215.1 Halorientalis persicus
GGGAGAGTGGACAAGTACGGTCGAATCGTGGTCGGCTACGAGTTCGACTGGCGGTCAACGGTGACCGGGCCGAAGAAGAACCAAGCCTGTGTTCGCATTCACTACCTGAGGTTCAAGGGCGGAATCCAGAACGAGTTCGTTCGCGATGATTCGGTGACGGACCTCGAATCCACTCAAATCTGAAGTTCAGAAGATTGAAACAGGTAAGATGATAAGAAATTGTGGCTGTGCGAACTCCCCAGCCGGACAGTAGCAGTTCCGGCCCGAAAACCCCCCACCCATGAGTAAGCACGACACGAAATCGGCAGACGTATCGGCAACAGACCTGACCGCTTTCCAGAAAGAGGCGCTACTCGCTATCGCTCGGCTAGAGGACAGCGACGAAGAACCGTACGGCCTCGGCATCAAGCGCCAGCTGCAAGAGCGCCTCGACGAAGAGATCAATCACGGCCGCCTCTACCCCAATCTCGACGATCTCGTCGAATTCGGACTTCTCGAAAAAGAAGCCCTGGACAAACGGACGAACACCTACACCCTTACCGAAGAAGGGAAAGAACTCCTGCGACACTACCGCGACTACGTGGACGAGACCGTCTCAACGGCACTCTAGATCGTCCAGATCCGTTCGCAGCCACCATTTTGAGTTGCGGTTGTGCCAACCCAAATAGCCGATTCTGTCTATGTACGATCGATATCCCTGCCCAGACTGCGGCGAAACAAACGGACACGAGCCGCAGTGTAAACACAGTACAGCATCACGGGCCGACGTCGAGAAGGCCTACATCGATATCATCTCCCGACTGATGGTCAGCCCAGCACCGGGTAACGAACTCCGAGACACAGCCGACGGTGAGTGGTCTGACCTCCACGACGACGCCTTCGCTGAGTTGCTCTCTGCGGGACTCGTCGAGATGGACGGCGACGGCGTCTTCGAGCTGGTCCCGCTAGACGAGGCCCACGACCCGGTCGATCCACAGTACGATCCCCTCGCGACGATCTTCAAGCACGGCTCCGTTCCAGGAGCCCACGACAACGCGATCTTCGCGCTCGTCGCCTGGTACGAAGCCCGCGGCCTCTCGTGGCACGAAACGAAAGAGCGCGTCATCGACTGGTTGCACGATACCGGGGCGTGGGAACGGGGTGGGTTCAAAGAGGGCTCGCCCGAAGAAGTCCTCGCGAAGAAGAAGCACGTGTATGAGGGGCCCGGCAACGGTGACGGCTACGGTTGGAAGAACAAAGCGAAAGAGGCCAAACGGGTGATCGACCGGCATATCGGAACTGGGTCGGAAAATGCCAGATGTGCCAATCGTACAGTGAGGTCAGACTAATCGCAGGTTTTAGCTGTTCTATTCCCATCGAACCGGGTTTTCACTTACGAGCTGGAGGGGTCAAATCGACACGTACTGCAGTACATTACTGTCAACCTGCAAGTAGTATTTCTTATAACTCCCTTCCGATTTTCCGCCCCCCGTATAATCGACAGCAAAGAAATTCAAGTCCGCCATTTCACGCATGAGGTCACACATCCGCTGATAACTGAGAGGGTCATACCCTTCTTGTTCAGTTAGCATCGTATACACTTCCCGAATTTCGCTGGTTTTGAACCCGTCATCGAATCCGTTCTCCGATTCGTCTTTGAGGTGAGCCATCGCCAACAAAATGCACTTAGCTTGAACCGGAAACGTCTTCAACATCTCTTCAATCCGATTTGCCTCTGCTTTGTTCCGAGCTCTCTCAACGTGCTGATCGGTGATCTGTTCATCGTCTTTCCGATTGGCAATATCGCCCGCATTAAGTAAGATATCCATCGCCTTTCGGGCATCACCATGCTCCTTTGCCGAGAGGGCCGCGATCTTCTCGATAGTCCCCGGAGTCACAACCCCATCAGCAAATGCGTCAAGTCGCTGTTTGAGAATCGATTGAAGTTGAGGAGCATCATATGGAGAGAAAATAATATCACGTCGACCAAACGCACTCTTGACCCGCATATCAAGGTTCTTTCCATAGTCAATCATGTTACAAATACCAACAAGTCCAATCCGTGTATCCGTTTTTTGGGACTCTCTCGCACGTGTTAGTTGCATCAAAATATCATCTGTTTCTAATTTATCAATCTCGTCAAGTACAAAAATGGCAGAGGAAAAGTGTTCGTTGAGGATATCCCAGAGGTTTTCATAGTGGTAACCAGCCGGAACACCAGTCTTTGGAGTCTTGATGTCTAATCTGTTCGCGTCAACATCCTCGTATTTATCGCAAAGCCCCTTCACTAGACGTCGGGCACACTGTGTCTCCGAACTATCTTGAGAACAATCGACATAGATGTACGCCAGATCAAGACCCTTCCTCTCTGCAACTGATTCAGTCCGTTCGCCCATATGTTTCGCAATCAATGATTTCCCAGTCCCGGTCTTTCCATAGATCATACAAGACTTAGGACGTCCGCCATTGACAACTGGTCGAATATGTTCAGCCACCATTTCTAATTCGTCATCTCGGCTCACTATTCGGTCCTCGTCGGGAACGTGGTCAATCTCAACCAACCGACGATCCTTCCAGATAGTAGGTCCTTCGTCACCGACCTCAAGTAACGGGTCAATCTCCGAGTCGTTACTCCGTGTCATCAATCAGTTAGGAATGATAGGGAGAAGGTAAATATCTTTCCCGTCGGCTCGTAACTGAAAATCGGTTATTATTACGGGTTAGATGGATTAGGTCGGGAGCTTAGAACTCGTGTTTCAAACCCTGTAGTAACTGAATATCCCCCTCAATCTCATTAGAGATTAATTGGAATGGAACACCCACCCTCCATCTCGTAACTGAAGACAAGCAAGGGAGTGGCTCAAAGAATTTGTCTGGAGCTGCCCTAGAACGGATTGTTGTTCTAGTCTTTCGTATTGTATTATTATCTATACTAGTACTACTAGACTAGAGGGAACCCTGCAGTTCGTAAGTGAAAAACTCAGCTCTCACGCACTCTACCACCTGTACGTTCGGGGGCTTTCAGTTACGACGTGGAGGGTGGGGGGTTCCAGAATGATCTGTACTTGACCACTCTATCAAGCGGGAAGTCGGAAAACGGTTTGTGATCGATACGACATTCCATATTGAAACTCGGATTTGCGATAATCCTGTCTCAACCTCTCAGTCGTTTCAGTTACGACGTGGAGGGGGTGGGGCCAATCCCTGTCAGTCGTTTCAGTTATGGCATGGAGTGTATCACTGCAATTGGGGTCAAGCGATCGGGGCAGAAATGCAACCGCAATACCGCTCTCCAAAATCTGTCTTCGAGAAGGCATCATCGCAATCGTACGACCAAGTGTTCGCGCTCGTCTCCGGTGGATCCGATTCCACGACAGCTGCACACGTCGCACGAGCAAGCGAGCAACTGGACATCGACGGCGTCATCTACATCGACACGGGAGTTGGAATTCCTCAGAGCCGGCAGTGGGTCCAGAACTGGGCAAACGAGATCGGCCTGCCATGCCATGTCGTCAGCAGCCAGTACCGCCTGGAAAAGGAAGAGTATCATAATTTAGTTTATAATTACGGAATGCCAGGTCCGGGAGTCCACACCCAGATGTACCGAAATTTGAAGCAGAAACCCCTCCAGCGGTTCCTGTCGGACGTCGTCGACGGCGACCCCCTCCTGATCTCCGGCGTTCGCGAACACGAGAGTCAGCGCCGGATGGAGAACATTGACGGGAAGGGAATCCAGGAAGACGACCTCGGGATCTGGGCATCCCCAATCGTCTCGTTCACCGACGCCGAAGTCGCCGAGTACCAGGAGGAACACGAAATTCCCACTAACCCAGTCAACGAGAAACTCCACGTCAGCGGGGACTGTCTCTGTGGTGCCTTCTCGCGTTCTCGCGAAGAGCTCCGTGAGATCAAGCTGTTCTTCCCCGAGGTATTCCGATATTTCGAGTGGCTCGAATCCCATACTGTCGAGGCCGCCCGGCGTGGTCGGTTCCCCAAGGAGTACGCCCTCTGGGGACACGGGAACGCTGGGACCGCCGGCTACGAAGCCCGGCTCGATGACGAGCAGACAGGTTTCAACCTCTGTGCGAACTGCGAGCAGTCGTGCGAGCGGTCCTACGATCTGGAAGGGACGAGCCTTACCGATGCCGAAGCGGATCTGAAGCAAAGCCAAGAGAACGACTGTTCCCCACCGCAGTTCTGCACGCACTGCCACTCGATGATCGACGATCCGGTCGCCCACCGCGAAGAGTGTCCGGCGACCGCCCAAGGGACTCGTCGCGACTACCGGCAACTCGATATGCTCGAGTCCCAGTTCCGTGGTGCGTGGATCACCGAGGGCGACCCGAAGGAAACCGAGTTCTGTTCAGTCGGAGACGGCCACGACTGGGATGCAGGCGCCGTCGACGTCGCCGGCATCAGACAGTGTGACCACTGTGGGGCATTCCATCTTGGCGAGGGCGACGAACCTACCACTGCCAGCGTCGACGAGCATTCCGACAACTCAGAAGGCGCAAGCGCCGAAACAGAACGCGAAGAAACACCAGTCTCGCTCTCGGAAGATCAACAGCAACTAGAACTCAAGCGGTTCGCAAAGCCTAAGCAAGCAGAGAAACCTCCGGCAGAGAAGTCAACGAACTAGGGAACGATGCTCCTCCGCTCGCGTCGATTCCGAGGTTGCCGTTTCTGGTTCCACAAAGTCCCCCATCGCAGAAACACAAGCCACATTTCCGAACGACACCGCCCCAATATCTCGGAGTGCGAATTCGAGACCGTCGACACGTGTTGCTCTGGTGTTCCCGCGAAGGTGGAGGACGATCTCTTCGGGCAGGCCCAATGCTTCCGAAGCTCGGACTCCATCAGCGGAACCGCCAGTTTCGCACTCAAACGGATTCTTGACCGAGACAGCGTCAATCGATATTGGTTCTTTTGGAGACCGTGGTGGCGTTTGAGCTCTCTGGCCAACTGCAGACCCAACTTCGGAGAGTCCGGGCGACTGCACCTCGAACGAATCTGTTGTCTTGGTAGCTAGAGGCCGGTGATCCGGATACTTGGTGCGGTGTCGAATATCGTCGATATCTGGCAGTAGAAGATTCCCCACCGCGAACGCGAAGTCGTTCCCGGCCATATGGTCAGGATTCGGCATGAGTACAGTGTCGATGCAGACCATCTGAGAATCACCATCAAACCGACCGCTCACGACAAAGACATCGTTTTTCTCGCGGAGAGCAAGTGCAAACACTGCATCCGAGTCAGAGTCAACAGTACTGTCCCAGTCCCACTGCGGCCGGTCAACAAATTCGAGAGTCGTTGGGAACGCCTCGACTAACCCAAAGATACCGCGACCACAGACATTGTGCTGACCTTGACGCACAGCATACACTGTTTCTTCATCTGACGGTGACAGATCCTTTAACTGAGCCAAGAGATGGCAAAAGTCCATCGCGGTGTGTTCTTGTTCCTCGTCGCCGTCGAGAAGATGGAAGAAATCATTCGTGAAGTGCGAATTCTGGAGCTTGAGAGTTCGGAAGGCAGCTAGGTGTCGGGCAAACAGGAACGGCACATCCTCTCGGCCCCCAACTCGGAGTACGAGTGGTTCTGGAACCTGATCTCGATCGCCCCAGACTGGGGGAGTTCCAGCGTGTGCCCAGTGCGGGTCAGCGACATTTGTGATGTGTTGGTACCCAATCTCAAGTACTTCAGCAAACGAGAGAGCAGTCGCTTCCTGGTTCTCTCCGACATGGGCAATTCCTTTCTCAAAAATATGCTTGAGGAGGCGACTCTTCTCCCCACCAAAACGGTGCTGGCAACACTCCACTTCCAGTTGAACTTCCGGAGGGAGGTCAAACTGGTTCAAGTTTTCACAGAGGTATTCCCAATTTCTGGACTCTTCAGGGCCCATAAAACACCATAGAACCGGAGTCCGGAAAAATATTTCCTCAGCTAGATATATTATCCAGAAGCAAGTCATTCGCCAACTAGAAGAATCCCTTGTGGACAAGTCGAACATTGGCAAAAAGCTATAAGAGAGGCCTCTCACTACAATTATTCATGAGTTCCTCCGGAGAAGAGGCATCAACTGCAGTGGGCGGTGAGGACGTTGCAGGGGGAGAGCCACAGTCCGAGAAATACGAACTCCCCGACAACGTAGACCGGACTCGGGTTGTTACAGAACCCGGTGTGAGAGTAGTTGACCGGGAAGACGACGATCCTGACCGGGATACTGCTGTTGTGATCAACGCCCCCCCATCGACATGCGAGGAGTGGGACGCCTACTACGACCGACACGAGGACGGGTGGGTTTCGGTCGCAGAAGACAATCCAGACTACGATCCTGATGCGCCCGTTGTAGTAATCGCATTCCTTCCCGATCTAGAAGATAGCAACTCCGACATCCTGCCCATTGAAAATGCGGTTTCGCTCAATTCGCTAGAGATTTCCTACTACAGTTTCCCTCCAGGACGGCTCAAAATCGTCGACATCCCTGACCATGTCGAAATTGGCAACGAGTCGAATGGGGAAGCATCGGCAGCTGATGAAAGCGAGAAAGAGGCCGACAGTGAAAGCGATGCAGAACCAGCGGAACCAGACGGTGAAGACGAATCTGAAGAACCGCCAGAATGGGAGCTGTCCGAGGAATTCGAAGCACTCCGGGACCGGCTAGCAGAGTCGGCAACAGTCGAAGTTGATCATACGGAGGATGGTCCAGTTCTAGCAGTCGAAAAACTGGGAACGTCGTACCGGATCCAAGAAGACGGGACAATCACTGGTGACGGTGCGCTCCGGGACCGTCTCAATCCCCTCGTTGACGAGTATCTCTAGATCCGCTCGTTGGTCCCAGCGAGAAAACACGTTGGCTGCTCTGGTTTCTTTCCCAAGCGAAAATGCAAGAGTTGAGGGCCTGCGAGAGAGGCGATGGTATTCCAAGTCACGACCGCGTGCAACGGCCCGAAAGTCGATCCAGACGCCATCGACCAGCTAGAAGAGTATCTCAACCGCTGTCGCTTTGTCGGCGGTGTCCACGACAGCCTCACCGTCACTGTCCGAGATCAAGAACCGGGAAAACCATACCTCACAATTCATGGGACGGGGGCCGAATTCAAGCCAGTCCCCGCAGCGGCCGCGGAAAACCTGTCCGAAAGCGATGCACTCCAAGACCACGTCGATCGTGAGCAGTTTCTGGAAGATATCGCACCGTACCTCCAGGAGCAGTGTATCGTTCAGACCGTCGGCCACGACAAAGCTCGATTCCCACTGATCGCTCGACAAGATGCAGTTTCAGCTGACGGCGAGTACTACGAAGATTCGCTCAGTTGGGACAACCTCAGCGGCAGTAGTAGCAACGGCGAGAGCTAGTCTGCTGGAGCCAATTCCTCAGATTCGATTTCTGTCCACACTTGTTGGCCTTTCTCGGTGATCCCGTACACACGCCCCTTTCGACGGTCCTCCGAAACCAAGAGTTCGACTAGATCTCGCTCGCGAAGCCCTTGGAGCGCTCGCGAAATGTGGGCGATCCCCAAATCCAAATCCGCTGCAATCCGTGACGGTGTCGTTGGCCCCTCCGCAAGCCGCTCCATCGCACCAATTCGATACTGCGAGCTGATCACGTAGCTCACGTCATCCCAATCAACTGACATTGTTTTAACCTCCATGTTCGGAAAATCCTCGAACAAAGCAGGAATCAACAAGACGGCGAAAAAGGGTATGTGCGATCTGTGTGCAACCTACAAAGGGCAATGTTACCAGATAGCACGAACAGCGCGCGGAGATTTTGACTTTTCCTAGGCAAACACTCGCAAACATATATTCAGATGTCAAAAACAATAGTTAGTCGATACGCGCCGGTTCTGTTATAAAACATCTATTATCAGAAATACCGGTTTAACATTTGCCGGTTTTTCGGGAATCTGCCATTTCTGCTGGAAAAACATTAAGGGAAATCGGCCAGTACCCGGCGGTATCACAAACTAGGAACACACCCGCCGCTACGACGGTGGGGAACACGAGTGAAGATGAGATATCTCCTCGTTGTTCCTCTGGCATCAAAAGTGTTGTGCCCACTGGTTAGCCGCGGGTCCGCCCCCACGCGAGACCCGAGGGAAGCCAACGGGCGCACACTTTTGTGCAATGCCGGAAGTACCGCTTCCGAATTGCCGGACGCACCCGTCAAGGCACGCCGACGCATCCATCCAAGGAATGCGTCTGCGTGTTTTGACCGGCCGTACATGAATATTACGGCCGATACGTTCGGTCCCCTCGCCGCCCAAAATATGATGAAAGAAACCGCAGTTCGCAATACGAAGGACTCGCACCGTTCGCTAACCACGAAGACGATCACTACCAGTGGCCAGAAAGACACGGGGAGGGATGTTCCCCTCAGCTGGAACAGTGATCGAGGATCGGAGCCAACTCAACTCGGTCTGATGCCACTTGCTGAAAAAGAAAGCCGCCAAAGGTCTCTCCCCCACAGACTAAGGGCGGAGAGAAGACCCCCAAAGGATAGCCGTATCCTTACTCTTTTAAGCAATCTGGCACAGAAGCTAAATTCACCCCCTGGTCGAACCTCTCTTGGAGATCTAACAATCGAATTCACAGAATCGTCAGGACAATCCTCCGTTGAACAATTTGTTGGAGGTTCGACTCCGCCCTCAACCGAATCTGAGTCTGTCAGTCAATCTGGTTCTTGGACAGAGGGAGCAAGGCAGACAGATAATTCGACTCAGCAGGTCATTATCTACGTTCGAGTCAGCACAAATGAACAGGCGTCAGAGGGACGAAGTCTTGAAGGTCAAAAAGACGAACTTCGGTCGATTGTCGCAGAAAGCGACTCGATGGAACTGTACTGTGATCCAATCGAGGATGATGGGATTTCTGGGACTGATTTTGACCGGGAGGGAATTCAGCGTGTCGCCGAAATCGTTCAGCAGGAGAACATCTCCCACCTGTTGGTAGACGATATTGACCGAATCGGACGGACGATCCCAGAGACAATGATGTTCATTCAGCGTCTCCGGGATCAGCATGGCGTCAAAATACGAACGCGAACAGTCGAATTCGACGTGGTAAAAGTCCCTGACAGAATGCGAGTCGCCGTACTGGCACTCATGGCCGACATTGGAACAAGAAACCGCGCTCGATCATCACGGCGATCATCTGCACGTGGGTTCATCGAAAGCAAACAATGGAATTCCTGGTATCATGGTGTCCCACTCGGCTACGAAAGCACAGACGATGGCTGGATACGAGTCAAAGAAGAGTTACGCCCAGTCATTACGGACCTGTTCAAATCCTTTGTGCGGAAAGAACAGTATGCAGCTGTAGCAAAGAAAATCAATCGGGGGTATGGCTCAAAACTCGAGAAGCCACTAACATCACAACGAGTCAAGCGGCTTCTCACCCGTCCAGTCTATATCGGCAAACCAGCAATACCAGTCAAAAATCTAGAAAACTACGATCCAAATCCAGAGGTAGATGATCCTAGTCTGCAGATGATTTCTGAGGATCTCTTCGAGCGAACCCAATCACGCGTTCAGTCGATAGCTGACAAACACTCAACTGACACTGGAGTCACAAGTGAGCCCGAAGACTTCATCGAAGAGTTTGATCCGGGAATTCTCGAGGTCACTAGTCCCCTCGTGCAGCTGTTGTGTCCGTCGTGTGGTTCTGAGATGGTAGCTGATGGACAGTATACTTTGGAACAGGGTGTAGCGTCACACATCTATGAGTGTACATCTGATGACTGCAATTATCATCGTCAATGGCCGCGAAAAGATGAATATGAGCGGATGAAAATGCTGAAAAAGATCGATGAGTACAAAGATATTCTCTAACCAGCGGGAATCATCCCTGCTTCGCATCTTCTAAGAAGGTTACATAGTCGTCGTAAATCTTCCCGACAGCAGCAGCTTTGCGATCTGCCGACATCGATTGCCGTTTCTCATTGCTATCACTCTGGAATCGTCTCCGTACCTTTTTCGCCTGCTCAAAGAGAGAATCATCTAAAATTCGATAAGCTTCCACGTAATCATTAACATCGGCTACGGAATACTGTCCCACGTACAACGAGTTCGTGAGAATGTCTCGAACACTTCGAGGCGCCCACGAGTTTCCAGCCTTCGTAGTCTGACCGCACTCATTCAGTCTTTCAGCAACTTCAGGCATCGATTTGATCTCAATATACCGCTGAAAGATCTCTTCGACGAACTGTGCCTCTGGAGGGACGATAACCAAACTGTTGTCATCGTCCTTCTCATACCCCAACGGTGGCGAGGCATTGGGCCAGCGATGATCTCGTGCTAAAGCATGGAGGCCCATCTGCGACCGTTGCTGGATCATATCGCGCTCAAACTCAGCCGCACTCGCGATATTACGGAAATTGAACCGGCCTGCTGCTGAGGTCGTGTCGATCTGCTCAGTAACGCTATACAACCCAACTTCATGAGTTCTGAGATCCGATTCCAACTTTACTGCATGCATTAGTGTACGAGAGAAGCGGTCAAGTTTCCAGAAGACAATAACATCGAATGACTGCTCTTCGGCACGCCGCATCATCTTCTGAAACATGGGTCTCTCAGTGTCTTTGCCGCTCTCTGCTTCATCCTTGAAGATGAAGGCAACAGTCCAATTCATCGACTGACACCGGTCGATACACTGCTGGATCTGTTCATCGAGGGAATATCCGAACTGCTGGTTTCGAGATGACGTCCTTGCGTACACTGCAGCACGAACATCATCACAGCTATCCTCCGGAGAATTAGGGGTTCCTTCCAGCAACGACCGAGTTAGATCACGCATCAGAATCAAGACCTCGAAGTTCGTTGAGGCGGACTCGAATTGTTTCTGGAGAAACGCCAGCCAAATCAGCCAACTGCTGTTGGGTATAGCCCTCGTTGCTGACAATGTAGAGTACAGCTGCAGCAACTCCCGCAGGATTCCGACCAGCAAGCAATCCCTCACTTCGGGCCCGAGTTAGTAGCTGATCTGTATCTCTAACGACGGATAGTGGTGTATCCAATTCTGTAGCGAATGACAATACATAATCGGCAGGTTCTGGAGGTGGAGGATTGACACCAAGCTCTTCAGAAAGAACTCCTACAGCAGACCTCAGATCTGTCTGAGATAGTGAGGCTGCCGTAGCAACACGATTGATTGAAAGAGGGGTATTCCCCTTTCTTTTAGCTAAAATCAGAGCAGCAGCGACGATAGAGCCATTATGACGGCCATCTGTAACCCGAGTCTGGACGGCATCCCGGACGATCTCTGCGGTCGCAATGCGCTGTGGCGAAGTTAACTGAAAAATGGGAGTAAGGTCCTCAAGCAGACCGATGGCCTGAGCAAAGCGCTTCTCTGTAGCGTTCATAACAGTACAATAATCCATCCAGCTGCGCTGTTGGACACTTGTACTCTCGCAGTTTGGCGATCCGTGAAGGCTGGCCACATCAGAGTTGCCAATAACGAGGCCACAATCAGCACAGACCGGATTTGAAAGAGAGTACGATGTATCCATCATCTCAGATCCACACCCATTGCAAGAGGGCTCAAAGCCCTCTGAAGGAGGTGAAGAGGTCACTGTTCTACTTCCATCACGTTAGTAGGTGTTGAGATTCGAATCTGCTCATCAATACGAGGATCGTGGAGAGTTGCAGGGATACCATCAGAGGCACATGTCGGACAGTTTGGCGACCCAAGCGAATCTGATTGATCACTAACATCTTCCAAACGGAATGATTCTCCACATACTCGGCATTGCCAGTTGTAGACATCGAACCGATCAGCAAGGTCAGGATGTTGGATCGCAAGTGTAGGAGGTATCCGCATCTCTGGATTGGCTTCAAGATAGCTTACAATCTTCTCACGTGGATATTCGAAGTCGGGAAGAAACCCGTGTAGATGAGTGGCTTCATAACCTGTAGAAGCCTGACCACATCGGTGCTGGTACGAACAGAATTTGCATTCCCAGTCGTATTCCGGTTCGGGGGGAGGTAACTGCCTTCGAAGACGGTATTCAGTGTGATCAGCTGCCCAGGCCAAGACAACCTGATCCCAAAATTCAGAATCAAACTGGATATGGAAGAACTTTGCATCAAGCGAATCTCGGGACACGTACATCAGAACACCTTCCGTTAGATCAATCTCATACTTTTCAGACAGGCCAACGAGATAGGCGTGAAACTGGGCTCGGTGATGACGGTTGGGAGAATCAATGTTTTCGATTGAAGACTTCGTTTTAATTTCCGTCGGTAGAATTGGTGTACTATCGCAGTCGACTATCAGCGGATCTGTAGCACCCTTGATTTGAATTTCACCGACATCAGTGTCGATCTTGAAATCAATCCAATCTGTATTGCGGACGTATGTCCCCGTCGCAGTTACAGCACACTCAAGGAAGGAAGAGGCGAGATCTTCCTCAAATCGTGTTCCAAACCAAAAGATTCCTTGTGGGTCTGACTGTTCTGCAGCCGCATTGTATTGCCGGTAACTGATTTTCCTTTGACACTGGAGGAGTGAACTCGGGCTATGCCTCTCTGGCTCAGGGATATCGCCTGGATTGTTGAAATACGGTGTTCCGTTTTCGATGTTCTGTCTGTACTGACGTTCCCGATACCAGTCCTGAAAGGAGTCCCCATTTAGGTTATCCAGTAATTCGTCAAGCGTCGCCCAGTCGTCCGGTCCATTATTTTGATTTTCTTGAGTCATATTCTGAACGGTGGTGGTTCTGAGGACCCACCGTTTGTTCCAGACACGACGACGAGCTATCTACTCTATCGGTGATTGCTGTCGCTCTATTCTGTATTACTCTCTGGTTCTACGATTGAACAGAACACCTCCACAGTGGGAGTATTTGTCTTGAGAAGAAGGGCTGCGATGTCAAAGTGAGCCCCAAGTTGGACTGTTTGGCGCTCGGTGTCGTAGATGATAACGCCCGCTTCGGAAAGGGTTGGTAAATGAGTCTGCGAAAGAGCGTTGTACGCATTCCGGTATGGTTCGCCAGTAGCCTTCTTTACAGCCACATTTTGCTCAAGGCTGGCTATCTTTTTAGCCAGTTCTCGAGTAGTCAGTGTCCGCTCATCTTCCAGAAACTGAACGACGTATCGCCGTCGGGGGGCCCGGAAGGAATGATAGAGCTTGGTCAGGATATCTTCTAGTTCTCGATTCCTCGCCATGGGACCACTGTTTTTTATTTCAGGTATTAGTTCCTTCGGCAGAACTATTGCCAGTTTGTTCCTCCGGCGGAACAAATATCTAACATCCGTCAAGTTCCGGTGTACGGTGATGAATAATGGGCCGGGGCGAAAGCCAACTGTCAGTGACGATGAAATCTTATCAGTATTTCGGAAATCGGCTGATCCCGTCCTTACGGCTTCGGAAGTCGCAGAAGAATTTCCTATCGGACGCAGAGCAGCATTGAAACGACTCCGCGCACTTGAAGACTCAGGTAAATTACGGTCAAAGGAAGCGGGGAGTGGAAGTAGAGTCTGGTGGTTCCCGGGCCATACATCAACACTCCCATAGGATATTTGAGGTTTGCTTAGCTTTCAGTAGTTGAAACCGGTCGTCTCAATGTATATATCTCAGGTTCTCTCACTGCTCAGTCGTTCAAAGTTGATCGATAATCTTGTTGATGATCTAGAAGGTTCCGCTCGCCAGGTAGAACCGATTCCGATCTTTCTCGGAAAGTTCTCCTAGTAGTCTGTCATTTTCGAGCTGTCCGATCAGTCGGTTAGCTGTGCTGTATTCGACGTCCAACCAGTCGGCCGCTGTATTCACGTCCAGATACCGATCTTCGAAGAGCCGCATCACCAGTTCGAGGATATTCTCAGATCACTCGCTCTGATAGCGCTGTTGATAGTCTTCTCGGAGGTCAACTAGCAGGTTGGCCCGTCGGTGGTCCCCATCTGCTTGCGACTGCACGCTACGCAGGAAAAACAGGAGCCACTCTTCCCAGTCACCGCGTTGACTGACTGCCAAGAGATTATCAACGTACGCTGACCGTCGTGCGTTGAAATAGGAACTCGGGAAGAGACAGGGCTCGGGCAAGAGACCGTTACATTGCAGGAGAAGAATGATCAATAGCCGCCCGAGTCGTCCTTTTCCATCGAGAAACGCGGAATCGTCTCGAACTGGTAGTGGACAGCCCGATTCGGAGAAGTGGATGCAGTTACGTCTTTTGGTTCTCTTGGGTACCCTGCTGTCTGTTTTCGTCGATAAGAACTTTCTGTCCGGCCTGATAGGCGTAGATATCCGAAAGAGTAGCATATGTCCCCTCAATTTGGGAGGATTCCGGCGCTTCTTATAGGATGAACGGCCCGACCAGGATACCTCTTGATCTGACACGTGGACCGATGCCGTGGTGCCGACCGAGTGCCTGTGTCGCGTCCGCTAGCGGTTTAATGAACTGTCAGTAGTAATTGAAGGGGAGAGTGGATCAGGTCGAAATGCCGAATACGTCCCTTTTGATGTCGTCGTGGGAACCATCTCACCGAGCGCTGGCTCGTCGAAGTCATTCCGCTCCATTAGTGGTTTGAGGGTGTCATAGAACGAGTAGCACACCAAAGAGCAGGGTGAATGCTGAGGTGGATGAGCTCAGCGACCCTGCAAGATGATCCTTTGATAGATTCGTTCTTTAATTCCGTGGAAACCGAGACGCTAGCGCTGTTTGAGCACCTTTCCTTCGAGTTTCTCGAAGAGTTCGATGTGTTCGCCCCGGCGAAGACGGGGCGAACACGAGAACACAACCCACCAGAGCTGATGCGTGGCTTTCTCCACTGCTACTACAAGGACATCTACGGCATTCGTCCCGTTGAACGAGAGCTTCGGAACACGGTCGTTTGGCTGAGCT
>NZ_FOCX01000053.1 GCF_900110215.1 Halorientalis persicus
GGTATCTTGACTGTCTAATGCTTCTCCGGTATCTTGACTGTCTAATGCTTCTCCACCTGTGAATCTGTCAGTATGGATGGGAGACGGACCACTATTCCCACTGTCTGCTTCGCTGGCTCCACTTCCACTACCACCGCCGCCACCGCCACCGCCGCCACCGCCACCGCCACCGCCGCCACCGCCACCGCCGCCACCGCCACCGCCGCCACCACCGCCGGAGCTATTGCTACTCTTGGTAGAAACCGTCGTAGAGAACTGGTCATACGACGAACCACCCTCCAAGAAGTCAACCATTTCTTGGGCGGTTTCAGGATCAATGTCTTCAGTAGCAACGCCTGCTGCGTCGGGGTCATGTACAGCGTAAACTGGCTCTTCTGCCCCACCGATCTGTGTTCGCTCACCCTCGAAGTCGATATCCCTGTCTTGGTTTGGGCTATCAGTGCTAAAGCGCCCCTGCTCGAGTTCCTGCCGCGCCTCTTTTGCCTCTGCAATGATCTCATCCCGCCCCGATTCTGCTTCAACACCGTCGAATTGTGGCTCTAGAGCAACGTCTGACTCGTCAGCAACTTGAGCGATGTCCTGTTGGTCGGCTTCTGTTTCATCCATCAGGTCCGCAGCCTGTGAACCGGAGCTGATGGATTCCTCGTACTCCATCGGATTCTCCTGACCACCAGTAATGTACCCTTCCCGATCTGGGCCTTCGAGGGCTTCTTGCGCTCGGTTTTTCGCCGCCCCGCCAGCTGCAGTGGCTGCACCAGCCGTGGCACTTCCTGCTTTACCTATGCCACCCTTCGCACGAGATTTGGCTCCTGCTGTTGCTGCTCCAACTGTATTTTGGTATGTATCGGTTTGTTTCACTGAATCGATTGCCCCTTGGGCACCGTATGCTCCAGCGATTGCCAGGTTAGTACGAATGACAGCGATGGGGACGAGAACAGCAAATAGCATGGGTATCACGCCACTGAGAATGCTAAGAACGCCGCCTAAGCCACCCTGAATATCTAGGACTGTTGCGAGATCGACAACACCGATAACAGCATACGCTAGTGCAACCGCCGGGCCAATGATAGCGAACTTTATCCCGATTTTGATTCCTTTGACTGCAAGTGACTCCAGATACGGAATTCTACTGTAGTAGAGGGCAACCAGGATTGGTAGAATTGCCATTATAACATATATTCCGTAGATTCGGATCGCATGGAGCAGGAATCCAATAACAAAGATCCCAGCACCCAGTAGTTGCACAACGACGAAAAACAGGGCTGCTCCAACTGAACCAGTGTTCTGACTGGTTTGCATTCCAGTCATATTTGTCGCTCCCCCGGAAAACGACGAATTTAGTATAACCTCAGTTGTGACTGCTTGTGTCATATTCAGAAATAGAGCAGCAATATACCAACAGATAAGCAGCATAATTGTTCCAACAATGAGACCGTTGGTTCGTTGCTTCGCACCCTTCTCTGAGGTGATATTGTACGTTGAGAGGGCTTGTGATGCTATCCAGCCGATTCCGAGAATCAAAAACCCGATTGTGATCGCTTGCTGGTGCTGCGTGTAGATTGTTGCCCAAGGATCTCGAGTGATTTCCCCAAATACGTAGACATTGTCATTTGGGCCGCCTGCATCTGGTGCAGGTACTTTTGTTGTGAATTTCTGGATAATATCATATACTGGTTGAAGTGGGCTAGTGACCGTTCTCGCAATTGTGCTAATTATATTACCAATCGTGTTACTAATTGTTTCGCCAAGTCCCATTTAGACCACCTCCAGAACATCGGTTGCTAATCGATGTGCAACTGCCCTATTGCTGTACCATTCTTCGGTTTGGGTGGATTTCCGTGTCATGAGTATCACTTCCAGAAGATGAGGAATGTGGGCGGCCATGCTTTGACGCCCGGGATCTGGTCAGCCAGCCAAAGCATCGATAGCAGCGGAAGTAGGAAGAGGAAGGACCTCCACGCCAGAGCAAATAACGTCCCGAAGCTGATTAGCGAGCCACTGGCGACTGCGGTTGTGCTATTGCTGATGTACGGCTGTTCATCGTCGGCGAGCTTCCACCATTTCGCTGGATTATATTCGACCGTATAGAGACCGTCATTGGGGACTGTAACTTCTGCTTGGCCGTTACTATCGGTCTGGAGGGTATTCGAGCCAAATGTAATGTTTCCGTCCCGGTTTGCGGTCTCGATTGGAGTCCCATCTGGTGCCGTGAGTTGGACTCTAAATCGGGTGAATGACGAGTTCGAGTCAATTTCACTGACGGTAAGGTTTGGTGTCTGAACGTCATGTTCTGTTATCTGGGCTTCGAGGATCCCTCCCGAGATGTTCGTCCCTTGGACGAGCCCAGTTAGCTGTAAGTGCGACTTGTTGAACTCTGCTGTTTCTGCTAACAGTGTCTGTGCTGTACGGAATTCTGAACTTGCATTCACTTGTGTCAGGTCGACATTCTTGGGCAGCGATGGCGCGGTGTAATTTCGACCAGAGTTAATCTGTAGAACTTGGACACCGGGGTCAGATCCATAGCCATCAGTCCGGTACGGGTACGCATGCGCTTGAAGCGGATGGGCTGATGACATTGCTGTGCGGGACTGACCTCGATTATTTGTGATACTTAACTGATCCCAAGCCGGACTGCGATAACTGAAGAACCGGTAGTTGCTATACAGGCGACTCTCGTTTGCAAGCGTGAGTCCTAGCCATGGATCCTGGGATGTGATCAGAACCTCGTGGCTCCCATCTGGGAAGTGTGCGACTTCCAGATCGCTGAATGGGGAATAGACGTTGATGTACCGAGAGTCGCTTGTGACGACATCGGTTGTGACTGTTTTTCTGGACGTTTCCCAGTATGTCACCGTCTTTGGGGTGCAAACTGTCCGCGTCCCGCCGTTAGGACCCGTCGTGGTGGTGCATTCCTGCTCTCGCCGTGTTTTCTTTTCCTTGATGATCTTGGTGGCAGTGGCGGTTATCTTTCCAACAAGAATGAACCGACTCTGTGGAACGTTTTGATCGGGTGCTGTATATGAAATATTGACTCGCTGTGAGTTGCTTCCTTGCTCGATCACTGCGTATCGACTGCATGGGTCGTCCCAGTTGTCGGGGAGTTCCGAATTCAGCTTTAGCAGGCACGTCCCGACACTATCTGACTCGTACTCGTAGAACACTTTCCGGTCAGGGGACGGATCTTGGTCTCCTTGAGAGAGTTCGACACGATAGTCTGCAAACCCACGAACTGTTCCCGCGCCAGCGATATAGTTTGCCGATCCATTTCCGAGCAAAAACCGGGTTGACGGAGTGATGTCGAAAATGGATGTATGCGCGTCCTGAATCCATCCTCGAGGGCCACTATTGGCAGATCGGCCATTTGGACGGACGGCAACTGTCCGGCCCTGACCAAGCGGATTCTCCTTTGGATCGTCAATCCAATCAGAAACTGGATTTCCCGGGCAGTTATGGTATGCACCAGCGCCGCCACTGGCGAGGGGGCAGGGACCGTTCCCTTCATGTGATCCAGTGTTTTTGCCAACAGGGATGTCTTGGAAATCCTGCTGATTCCACAGCTGCACTCTTCGTGAGGGTCTGGTCCGATGTAGATCCGCGGTTTTTGCGAGGTAGAGGTAGTCCGTTCGTGGTGGGAATCCTAAGTGACTCTGATCGTCCTGCCACTCCGACGCATTTGCGGTCACCGAGTCCTCGTCACCGGCAAACATGAGGACTGTTTCATTGAAGGATGGTCCATCTGGGTGTTCCCCGCCATGATCTGACGGGTCTGGATGACCGACAACACTGGGAAGACTCAATCCCATAGCCACCGCTACTAACCCGAACACAACCATGCGACGGAGATAGGACTGCTTCATCTACTGTGCTGGCAGGTTAGATTGGAATGAAATTCATACAGCCGAGAATGCCGAGGGCACTGAATACAATCTGAAGCCCGACGAGCCCGACGATGAGCTTCATGAAGGTTCTGAGTGAGTTCCCTCGCATTCGCTTGAATTTCTGCTCCTGCTCCTGATTGAGCAGTGGCATTGATTCAGACCCAAGCGAAATGACGTACGATGCGCCCATACCCAGCGCAGCCACAGATACGAATAGCCGACTTCCTTGCTGGACGAGTGTCACCAAGGAATTTGGAGCCGCATCGCAGATGAATCCTGACTGCTGTGCAGCTGCGACCCCACTGAACACAGATAGGAACGCAACTAGAACAACCGTGCCGATAATGGCCCGATTCGCCCATCCAGCTATTGCACTGCTTTCGATGTGGGTCTCTGGGGTTTCAGATGAACTGTTCTCCTGGTTACCAGTGCTTCTCAGCAGATTACTTGTTTTGTCCATTGTGTGCTAATTTGGCGATTTCTTCTGGGCTTCGGAACTCCTCGATAAGATCGTCGATTGACTCGAACTGTCCGCTTCCGTTTCCTGATGTGCCATCAGCGCCGATCTCTTGTTCTACGACCTCCCGAATTTTGTCTAGGTCGACACCGGACCTCTTAGCATGGTTTCGGACTGATTGTCGAGCTAACCCCGACATATTCACATCATCCATCACTTTCGCGTACACGTACTCGGCCGGACCAAGATAGAGGTGGACTTGGCGGTTTGTAAGTTCCATATTGTCTTTATTATCACACTATGGCATCATTTTCAAACGCCATATTTTGATTATCAGGTGCCACTACACCCAACGCTAATCTCAAATAACCACTTAAATCTTGGCCAGAAAGAGGGGTATAATCATAAGATAGTGTTCAGAACCATATTGGCTATTTGTAGCTATCTCAGAATCTAAATTCGGCGTTTTCAAAATAGCCATAACAAGAAATATTATACCAAATAGAATACAATGTGTGACAGGGGGAATAGTCTCCGATGAGACGGCTCTGATTAGAACCAATTTATCAGGTCTGATAATAGCGTCTGCTTCTCTCTTTGTGTCATATATACCAACTCCCAGCAGTTCGAAGGCCTGTTGTTCATGGTGGTGAGGAGGGGACGTATGCAAGTGGTTGATCAAGGAGTTGGATGTTGGAAAGTAGGTGATGGTGCGACCGAAGAAAATGATGGCTGAGTGTCAACCGCCGCGGGGTCAAGCCTCAAGGCACTCGGCCTGCTCCGACTGTAGACAACAGTTGTTCAACCAGTAGCTTGGACTTCCGCGGCTGTTGTGTTCGTTAGCTTGTCGTGATATGGCGCTTCAACCCCTTCGCCGATGAAGACAGTGTTCCGTGCAGCTAGCGCACCGCCGTCAAGATGGGCTGTGATGACAGTTTCATCCTCCGTGACGACGGCAACCCGGTTAGTTCCGGCCGAGAACCAATCACGGGGGAGCCGGAATATGATCTCTTCCTCGAGTGTCTCACCGGTAAGTAGGCTATCAGGGATCGGCTGGACGTGCCGTGTTCCATCAGATTCGGTTACCAGAACGATCGGGTTCCGTGGGTACCTGGTCCGGTTGTGATACGTGAGGTTGACGAGCGCGTGTGTCTCGATCCCATCGATAGTTCCTCCTTCGACGTTGAATTCGGTCGGCCCTAGTCCAAGGTCTGTGAACTCCATCCCGATCTCGTTGCTTTGGTTGAGTGGGAGTGGCCCAGACCGGTTGAAGTCTTCTGGGTATGATAGCGTCTCATTGCCGAGTGAGATAGTGACGTTTTCGGGAACCGCAGTTGCGTGGTACTCTAGCTCGTAGTCCACTGTGCCACCAAGTGTAGATAGATTGAGCGTGTTTGGTCCGGGGTCAAGCACATCTCGGGGGACGTCGCAGGCCACTGAATCTTCGACCTGGCCCTCGGCCTCGCAGACCGTCTTGCCGTCGATACTGAATGCGGGTGTGATGGTTGCGTTGCGGTTGATGTAACTGAACGCGTATTCGACTGGCCCACGGTCCATATCGAATCCGAGTTCGTCGGTCGATAGTGTCGCTTGAGTTACCTCGCGTTCGATCGTCTCATTTGGATACACCAACCCATCGACGCCCGTTTCGTATTGTCCATCTCCATCTGGGTCGATCTCGGGGCTTTTCGTCGTGAATGCTTCATCGAGCGAGAGGGACAGATTGAAATCTGACGCTTCAGCAGTGGCCTCGACGTCGTGATTCGTCGCCGCTAGAGAGGGGAGCGAGTAGGTGCGCGACTCGCCGGGGCCGAGGATCTCATCGGAGGCCACTGTCGTCGTGCCGCCGATCGTAGCACTGCCCCCCTCCGTGTGATTCACAGGCCGATAGATGACCTCATACTGCACCGCGCCACGGTCTGTCCCTGCGAGGAGGCGATTGGTCCCATGGTCCAGGTCTGGGAGTGGCACGACCGCAGTCTCGTTCGGTTCTAACTCACCAGCCACTGACTGCCCACTGCTACTACAGGTGGACTGTGTTGCATCCGCGACTGTAATACATGGATTCTCGGTGTTGTTCTGCTGGGTGTACTGCCCGGAGATGTTCACTTCTCCGGCTGTCGTGTTCGTGATGAGCGGTACAGTCCCAGTGGGGTACGTCACGTTGTAGGTTCGCGTTTCACCATCTGGGAGAAGCCCGTCATATTCGACATTGGAGACACCAGTGTCGTCGATATCAACCACGGGGTCCTCAGTGATATTCGTCGCATTGTACCGGAGCGTGTAATTCACCGCCCCGGACTCAGCTGTGACGTCGAGGGTGGAATTCCCGTGACCGAGACCACTGAGGGAGCGAACGGCCGACTCATTTGCAGGTAAGATCCCGCTAACGCTTGCCTGAGCGGTCGCGCTCCCATTGGATGCTGTGACTGTTACATTCTCCGCGTGCGTGCGTCCCGTTCCTTCCCACGTCCAGTTGACCGCTCCACGATCCAGCGACCAATCCAACTGGTTTGCACCTGGATCAACTGGGAACGCCTGCTTGCTGGTCTCGTTACTTAGCAGAATACCCTGATACTGAGCCTCGGGGCTCGTCGAGGAGTTTGCTGTCACCGAAATATTCTCTGGCAGGAGTACACTCTCATACGAGAGCGTCCAGTTAGCGGCACCGCGATCAGTCATGATTCGAACTGGCTGCGAACCAGAACGAAGCCCCCCAACCCGTGTCGTTACCGACTCACCGGGCTTCACTGTCTGATCAATAACTGAATCAACGTCTCCGTCTGCTCCGATGTCGACCTTCGGATTCGTTGTTGCATTTCGTGCCGCAACTGAGAAGTTATATGCAACACGGCCAGCATTTGTCGAACTTGTGATTGTGTTCTTACCGGCGACTAGTCCTTGAAGTGGGCGCGAGATGGTCTCGCCATCCCGCAAGATGCCATTGTAGCCTACCGTAGTTCCACTGTTACCATTGACTGTGAGCTGTGGGTTTTCTGTGGCAGTCCTCTCTTTAAATGAGATGTTGTACTTGACATTTCCTCTCCTGGTATTAATCTTGATTTTGGAAGTTTTCGGACCAAGAGTAGGGATCTTTCGCGTGACCGTTTTATTCGGATCAAGCTGACCTTGGATATTGATGTCAGTCCCACCGTTACCACTAGTTCGGACCGAGGGGGCTTCTGTCGTGTTTCGTCTTGTATAGTCTATTCGTACAGTGCCTCGTCCATTATCTGTAATGAACCGAATGTTCGAAACATCCTTTGTGAAGTCGTCCGAGTTCAGCACTACACTTTCAGACTCGGAAAGGACTGCTTGTTTTCGGACATTGACTGTCCCCGTCTCTCCAAAATCCAATCTCGGATTTTCTGTTCCTGTTCGTGCAGTCCAGTTTGCAGAGAGACGTGGACTTGGACCAGATCCTGTAATAGTCCAACTGGTATCGCTTAGGGACAGGTTTGGATTGGCTTGATGGGTTTCGCCTTCCTGAAGTAAGCCAGAATGTGAGACTTCTGGCTGACCGTCTCCATTAATATCGACTCTAGGATTCTTGGTTGCTGTCCGTTCGACCCAATTCCCAGTTATATCGACTGGAGCCCCAGAGGTGCGTATTCTCCACACATCGTCTGAAGTCTCTAATCCTGGAACCTCCTTGGTTATTTTTTCACCATCTGATAAGATTTGATCAGAATTGATTTCAATTGTCCCTGTGTTTCCAAGATCAATCTCGGGATTCTCTGTGCCCGTACGCTCCGTCCATTTGGCACTGAAACTTGGGTTAGCTCCAGATGAGTCGAATTGCCAGCTGGTGTCACTCTGTGAGAGGGGTATACTACGAGTTATTTGCTCACTTTCTTTGAGTAGGCCTTCGTGGTTAACTTCGCTTGATCCGTCACTATCGATATCCAACTGAGGATTTGCAGTTGCAGTTCGGGCTGTCCATTTCGCATTGACCGAAGTCCTATAATCATCTGTTTTGACTGTCCATGTATCATCTTCCGGAGATAGTGATGGAGCTTTCTTTGTTATTGATTCCCCCTCGGACAGTTCCCCTTGAGCGGCTACTTCGTATACCCCATCATTGTCGATATCAACCCTGGGATTTTTTGTTACTGCTGTTCCGTACTGCTTCACGGTCGTTCTATTTGGAGAGTTAGTGTCAATACCAATATCAAACCGAGAAAAAACAACTGGCCCTTTTGCAGTATGTGCACTTGCTATACCCCTCGCGTTGATAGAATTAGATTGAGTGAATTTGTTTATTCGATTGAGATCAGAGTCGAATGTAGTAGTGAGAGTTGATAAACTATCGCAAGCAAAATCAGAGACATGGCGACTATTGGGAACGAATTCGGATGCAACGATCTTGCCGGAATTAGTGATTTCAATACTTACGTCAGTACTCCCAGCACATCTGGTATTTGGATTTATATGTTTACTTTTATGTACTCTATCTGCACCAGACCCTTTCCAAATATTCACAGTCCCGCGCTTCCTTTTTTCATACGGGTCTATAGTGCCACTAGACGCTGCTGCTATTGTGCCGTTATCATTTATTGCCAGATCATATGCGCGTCCGTCTGGTCTAAGAGTGGTTATACTCGCACCAGATTTCGAGTATAATTCAACATCTGAATAGGAGTTATATTGAGATGATCCCCAAAGGGATACAGCCACGGATCGAGTGTCTGGATTGACTGCTATGTCTGTAAGTCTAAGTTCACTATATGGTGTTTTAGGGATCCTTTTTTTGTGGTCGAGGTTTTTGTCATAGAAATTCAGAGATGCTTTTCCGCTGTCATATACTTTATCGAATGTGACAACTTGCCCGTCTGGATAAGCGGCAATCTCCATATCATGGCGCACTTCACCATCGACATTGGATATTTTTGAACCGGAGTGTCTTTCTTTTGCCACTCTTTGCCCATTGCTATTGATTTTCTCGAGTATCCATTTACCTGACGGGTTAGTCACAATGGGGTTATACGAGTAAGCAAGATACACTTCCCCTTCATCAGATATGTATGCGTCCTTGTGATTTCCTCTTCCGTATGTAGCTTGTTTATATACCCATTCTAAATCACCGTTTTCATTGATGTGTTTTACAATAATTTCATCATTTTCTGAATCTCTCCAATTCCCATCCCAATTTCTCCATCCAACAGCTATTACCCCGCCATCTGGGTGGGAGTGAACTTCTGTTATTCGTAGGGAGTGAGTACCATAGCTCTCGTATCCTTGATCCAGAGCAGTAGATTTCCAATTGTTCGCCTCGTGCCCGGTAAAGGTAATTGCTGGTTCCCCATTTTTTGGCCCACTGGGTGCATAATTACCACCAATATTTGTATCGATTGTAGATGAGGATTTCAGGTTTTGCCTGCTGATGCTTTTGTCTGTCTGCGACGTTTCACCTTTGATCGTCACTGAGGCATCAGTCGGCGGCAAGTTACCTCCAATTTGAACGTCGATTCGCTCGTTATTGCTAATCTGTTGTCCAGGTATTGATTGCTTATTATCAATCTCGTTCCCTGTGAATGTCACAACTGGAGAGCTACTGTTAGCGCCTGTTGGCGCGAGGTTCCCTCCGATATCTATAGTAGCCGTCTCTCCAGATTGGGCGTTTTGAATTGACAGATTGCGGGTATTAGTTTCCGTTTCTCCAATTACTGTAAGCGATTCATTTGTTGGATTTAGATTTCCGGAGATTGATACAGGGATGGATTTTCCAATAGTGGTTTGCTGATTGGTAATGGACTCAGTTGTTTTTGTTTCATTCCCAATGATCGATATGCTTACTTCAGATGGGTCAAGATTCCCGGTGGTGCTACGAGTGAGGGTGTTCCCTGATGAGATATTGATTTCTGAAAGGGTGCTTTCTGTGCGGTTTTCCACACCTGTGAGAATGATTGTTGGCTCTTGATGTGAATCTGGGCCTGTTGAGTTGATGTTCCCTGAAATCTGTGGATTGATCGTGTGATTTGCCGCAGTTCCTGTAATCGAGGTGGGATCCTCAGTTGTGACACCACGAATTGTAATTGTATTTGTTTCTGGGTCGTAGTTGCCTGGAACAGTTACTGTCTGTGTATGTGGCGTTGAGACGTTGTATTGGTAGCTTTTGTTCTGGGATGTAAGCCCACCGGTGAATGTGATCTGTGGTTGGCTGGTGTTCTGAGGGCCAATAGGTGGTTGATTTCCTTCGATGGTGATGGTGTATGTCTGGCTACTGGTAGTGGAGTTTGAGATGGTCCGTGCAGTTTCGTTCCGGATCCCGCGGAGGGTGAGTGTACTATTGAGTGGCTTCCGGTTTCCGGGGATTGAGAGAATTGGACGGCTGTCATCGGTTGCTGTTCCCTGTTGAGAGATCGCAGTTGTGTTTTGAACGCCGGTCAATGCGATTGTTGGAGCGGCGGTTGTGTTGTTCGCCGCTCGAGGTGCGACGTTCCCCCTGATGACTATATTTTGTGTGCCGTTTGAGATCGGCCCGCCACTCGTATTCATTAGTTCTTCGACTGTCACACCTTCCAGTGTCAGTGTCCCGTTCGTCGGCTGCCGATCGCCTTTGATTACTAGTTCTGGCGTTGTCCCGGCTGCATTGCTGTACTGGTAGGTCTGCTGGTCTTCACCACCCAGACCGGTGAATCGAACGACTGGTTCCCCGCTTAGGTTTCCAACTGGCTCTTGATTCCCTAGGATAGCAACGCGTGTTTCGTTGCTGGATTGGTTTGCTGTCCTGATGATCGTTCTATTTTTCCCGACTGTTCGCTGGCCTGTGAGTGTCGCTGTGACGTTCTCTGCGTCGAAGTTCCCGTCGATTGTGACTGAGGTATTTGACCGACTGGCAGCGTCTGGGATGGTGTAGTTGGCCCCCTCTGTTGTTTTCACGCCGGTGAATCTGATGACGGGGTGATCCTCACCGGGCCCAGTTGGGTTGATCGTCCCGTTGATGATGACTGAGCGCTGATCGCCGTCGGTTGCGATGCCGGAGATTGTGTTCCCGGTTTCGATGACATCTCCGTAGAGACGGATCGTGGCGTTCTGTGGATGGCGGTTGCCACGGATGTTGACGGTCGGGTTTTCTTGCCCTTCGACGTAGGTCCCACGGACGGTTATCGGGTCGACTGATGGGGTCCCGGTTAGGTTTACCCAGGCTCGTCGAGCGGAGGTGTCGCCTGTTGTTGTGATCGTCTGTGGGAGGTTTGCTGTTGTCGTATTGAGTGTCCCTCGGTAAGCGGTGTATCCGGGGATGAGGCGAACGGTCGCGTTGTCAGCGTTGACTGAGGTGTTATAGCTAACTGGCGCTGAAATGTTTGAACCCGTCCCGATTGCACGGATCGGTTGTGAGTTGCGGGTCCGCAGGCCAATATCGTTGTTCGCGATAGTGTTGCTGGCGGTAGTGAAGTAGATTGCGCCTTTGGTTCTATTTCGGATTTCCAGAACACCCTGATCGTTCATTGTCACTCCGACGGGTTCTGGGGCAGCAAGTCCGGATGCAACCGGGGGCACTGCTGTCAGCTGATAATCGCCGGCAGAGACGTTTCTGAATCGGTAGGTTCCTCCGGATGTGGTTGTCGTAGTCCTAGTACCACTGCTATTCATCAGCCGGACTTCGACGTTTCCTAATGGTGCTGTGTTCGGCCGTCTGATTGTCCCAGAGATAGTGTTCCGGTAGGGGAGCGATTCCTCTGTTGCCGCCCCGAAGATGATATCGTCGTCGTCGAGGTCGATATCGCCGTTGTCGGGTTGCTCGATTGGGATTGGTGTCCGTGTGCCATCAGGCGGGTCATCGTCGTCCGGTGTCTCTGATCCATCCGGCGGTGTTGCGGACTCCGGTGGCGACTCGGTATCTGGATCCGTGGGTGTGTCGTCTGTGGGCGAGTCGGGGCTAGAGTCTGGGACCTGCGGATCAGGCTGATCGGGATTTGGTGGGTCTTCGACTGGGGGGAGCGTAGTGACTGGTGGGTCGTCTCGGGGTGTCGTTTGGTCTATCTCTTCGCGCTTCTCGCCAAACTGTTGCAGCTGTGCCCCCCAGACGAGAATGGCATGTTCTGCATCTTTCGTTCGGGGATACCCGTACGCAGTCTCTGAGTGGGACCCATTCGGATGGAGATATCGGATGGTATTGTTTAGCTCACCAGCAACAACATATCCAGAGCCAACTTCTTCGACTGTCCACGTCGCATCTGGATCGGTTGTAGTGGCAAGGACTGGCTTTGGATACCCATCCTCATCTGCTGCGTGCTTTTCCTGCCATTCAGCGATTGCCGATCTGGCATTGTCGAGGTTTGAGTAGTATGATGGTGAGCTGTAGTACTCGCCGTTTTCTGCAAGGTACCATCGGTAGCTATCGAATCCACCAACAACGAGATATTCTGAATTGTATCGAAGGACAACCCAGTCATCGACGGTGTCGACGACGACGATCTGATTACTGGGGTCATCGTCCGCTTGTGCACTGGGTCCGAATCCGAAGAGCGCGGTAAGCAGTAGAAGTGCAACAACTACAAAGAGGATTATCGATAAGTGCCGGTGAGTGCGGATTCTTCGAAGTGCATCTTTGAGCCGCCCGATCTCGTCACTTAGTGCTGTCCAGGTTGTTGAGAGGAGGCCGGCGAGACCAGACTGTTCTTCGGAGGTTGCCTCAGAGATCGCGTTCCGAATCTTCTGCGGTGGGATTCGGGTTGGTTCTCCCGACTCTGAACTGTGGTATTTACAGCGGGGGGATGAACACCGTGTTGCGTATAGGAGTTCATTCTGTGGTTCACTGTAATTGTCTGCACGCTCTGGATGGGCTTCAACAGGATGTCCACAATTCGGACATCGAATGTCGGATCGGCTGACCATGTGAGATAGGGCTATGTGGGCTCTTCGTGCTATTCGTCTACTTCAGTGAACCCGATTGCTTGGCGCTGGATGACAGTTGCGTTGACCGTTGCCTTGACGTATGTTCCATCAGCACCGGAGATTCTGATGACGTTAGGCCCGGACGTGAACCAGTCTGCTGGGAGCGATACCTCCACTGGTTCAGTGAGCTTGCCGTCATCGATCACCGCGTTCGGTGCTGTCTTCGAATGGCTTTCCCCGGCACCGTTGACGACGGTTATTGTTGGGTCACGTGTACCAGCTTGTGCGACAGTGTAGTTGAGGAGCACCCAGCCACCAGTGTCAATCCCATCGATCTTCGCTGTATCTAGCGAGACTGTATTTTCGCCGGTGTCCAGCAGTGAGATGTTCTTCTCGACCGGGAAGTCGAAGCTGACAGGGAGTGGGCCATCAACGTCAAACGCACCGGGGTAGCTCAGTTCCTGCCCGTTGATCGTCACAGTTGCTTCTTCTGGCGTGGCTCTTGCCACGTAACTGTGAGTGTAATTAGCAGGGTAGTTATCGACAGATCCTGTTATTTTGCCTTCCCCTTCAGTGAGCTGCTCTGCGGGGATGTCACATCTAACAGGGGTTTGATCAAATCCACCACCTATGTAGTCTAAGAACCAGTCGTTAGTGCCTGGCGCGAAGCAGGTCTGGGTTCCTCCAGCGCTGATACTAATGTTCTGAGACTGCCGTATGAATGAGTAGATCATCCACTGACCGATACCGCCAGGAGTGGTATGATCCACTTCGAGTGATCCACGACCAGGAACGACGTGTCCACTCGACCCCTGCCAATTGCCGTCGATAACCGTAGTGTCATCGCTTGGATCAGGACCAACAGCGAAACCCTCATCGCCAATTGAGCCCTTTATTTTTGTCAGCACTTCTTGCTCTAGTGTAATGCCAGGGTCAACAGCACCGTGTCCAGTAATGTTGACACGCACTGTGACTGTAGAGCCGCGGGCAATATCTATAATCTCGTCCACATTGACTGTTTTCTCCTCTGTTGAACTCCCGGTAGCCGTGACAGAGTACGATTCTACAACCTCCGTCGTTGCGCTGATTGAGTCTTCTTTGAGATAGACTGTTGCTGTGATCGCGTCCGATGTCGTGTCCGCGTTGACAACTCGATCACTCCTCCAAGTGTGCCCTTTGTCGATGTAAGCTGGCTTGAACTCATCTTGGACGACGTATTGTGATCCACTTTGTTCGACAGACATACTTCGATGTGAGATGTCTGTGTTCGCTCTCCACGTCTCTAGCGCGTCTTGAGCTGCGCTTTTGGAATCGAAGTGGGTCGGTTCTGGGGAGAGAACATACGACCTGCTGGGCCGGTCGTGAACAATCTTTGCTGTGACTGTTGCAGTGTCGGCGTCAATATTTTCAGCACTTGCAGTAAGGCTGATATCGCCCGTCGCTGAGGCTTTTAAGGAAGAGTACCAGGTGTCAAGCGTCCAGCCTGTAAGCCCCCCGCTTGCCCCGTCACAGCTGTCATAGCACTCAATGGGAACTTCTAGCGGGCGGTCACCGTTACTCTCATACGCTATGTAGTTCCCGTTTCTGGATGGCAGTAGAGTTGGATTGCTAATGCCAATATCGTAGTTCC
>NZ_FOCX01000038.1 GCF_900110215.1 Halorientalis persicus
CCAGTCGCTCCGTACAACGCGCGAAACGCCGACGACCCGAAAGACATCGAGTACAGGGTCGAAGACCGTATCGATCAACACAGCGACGACGTTCAGCTGAAGCAGTCCACGTTGGAAGAGACGTACAACCGCCGTACTGGAGTTGAACGAACCAACGAATCAGTGAAGGACTGCGGCCTCGGGCGAACGCACGCCCGAGGCCGCGTCCACGCACGGGCGCAGGTATTTCTTGCTCTGTGCCTTCGCCTCGTCGTCGCTATCACCAACTACAAACGCGGAGACAATCCGGGGAGCACGATCATCACGGTGTGACAAGAGTTCTATGACACCCTCTTAGTGGTTTCCCTACCAATACGCCCACCATTATTGGTACTTTTGGTGCTAAATCAAAATAATGGGAAAGCCAATTGCACCGTCACAACTACTCAGGATCTCTGAGTCTAGGTTTGGATACACATATTTTTCTTCACTGGCGTTGGGTGTGAACATCCGTTCAGTATATCTACCCATTAAGTGGTGATTCATCCCTTCGGTTCAAAATCGACGTCAATACATTGCCTCTAGAGGCTTGCGACGGTCTCGGTCACGTAGTCTCGGTAGTCTCTGAGCAACTCTTTCCCGTCGTCTGTGAGCGTGTATCTGTTCGTCCGCTTGTCCATCTGTGCCTTCTGGAGAATTCCTTGCTCGACGAGGTCGTCGAGATTGGGGTAGAGCCGGCCGTGATTAACGTCTCCACTGAGACGCTCCTCAAGTTGGCGCTTGATACCGAGGCCGTAGGAATCGTTCTCGCTGGCTTCCAGACGGGCGATAGCGAACAGTGCTTCTTTCTGGAACGTCGATAGGTCTCTTGCCGATACGTCGTCTGTCGATTCCGCGGTGTTCTGACTCATGGGTGGGTGGGGGTTTGAGTGCCGGCAGACTGAGTGGGGAATTCGCTCTGCCACAAATGCTTGACATTTTGTCCGTTTTAACCTTTTGAATATGGGATCTTCCACTGAAGTACCACTCATTGGATATTGATCTACGATCAGTTCAACTCCCTGTCGACAGGAATAGATAGAATCTGCTCTCCACTCAGTGATATCATCACATCAGCAGGAATACGTGGATCGATCCACTCAGGAAGCTTCTCCGGGTTCAAACAAGTAATAGCCGAGTATCTGAGGGAGTCAGAATATGATCCACACATCTGTTTTCACGTTCCGATCCGTTAAGTACAGTAAGAGGATCACAAACTGGCTCTCGAAATTACATATGTGTTTATTTATATTTTGACATATTGTCGTAGCCCTCCTCAGTTTGCTCGTGGTTGCGTTTGCAGCCGCCTGTGGTATCGCTTTCTATCGAACCGGACAGAGACAACCAGTGTTCCGAGCGCTCGTTACATCTGGGATGTTGCTTCTAGCGCCCGTACTCGTCTTTGTCCTCTTGTCCACAACTTTGACGAGCGCTCTGCCTGTGTTCACAGTAATCCCGGTCCTCGCCTTGCTGGAGTTCGGACTGTACACCATTGCCGAAGGCTCGTTCCCATCGCCGATTCAAAACCGTCTGGAAGCACAATAGCTGAGACGGTAGGACTCCTACCCCCATCACGTCTCCGCTCAATTCAGAGAATGTTCTGTGCAGACAGTTCACCACTCTCGATAGGGAACTAAGTGATAGTATCCTTAAGCCGAACAAGCCAGCGCCCGGAAGACCCTCACAGATGCTCTTTCAGCCACTCCGTATGTTCGTCACTGAAAGTCGTTCCCCAACGGGCACCGCCTGAATCTGGCATTCTCGTGACGAACAACCTATCATTCGTGTCGATGTGGGGCTTGAGGTCATCTCTGATCTCTCCTGCATCAGTCTCAGATGTGTCTATCAACCATGTCGAATCAAGAATATGGGAATACGAGGAAAACGATTTGATTGCGTCGTGTAGTTCCTCGTAATCCTGCCCTGGGTTTTCGAGGTCGTAGCTGATGATGTGAACAGCCATTGTGCCAGATCAGTTGGAATGCTGAGTGAAAAATATATGGAGTGAAGTGGTGGTGGGACCGATAACGCTCCAAGAATATGTAACGACGGCTTCATCACAGCGGATTTGGTTAATATAGTTTCACAGAGCCAGATTACCAGTAGATACCAATCACGTTGGCCTCCAAGTGCGCTGTGAAATCTCGCTCCGAACCGTCTGCTTTCGATTGTGTCGTCTGTTCCTGGCGGTACTCCGACCGCAGCGATGACGCATCATCAGAGAATGTCGCCTCAGATACTATCTCCGTGAACGAGTCGTATGTCTGCTTCAAGAGTTCGATCTCCTGTTCAAGCGCAACCGTCGCATCAGATGAGAATTCATCAGCTGCGTGATCCACGATATCATCTATCTGGGCATCCTCTACCGAACTCTCCGCCCTTTCACCAAGGAACTTTGCGAAATTCCGGATCTTCTGCTTGTTACCCCCGGAGCGCTCATACGAAGCCTCAACACTCGCCTCGAAAGCGTTCATTGCTGCTTGTAGCTCCGCTTCCAGTTCCTTGTTATATGTTTCCGCGAGATTGGGAGAGATGCTCTCAAGGACACGAATCAACTTCATCGGATACCAGTTCGACCGGATAGCTTCAACCCGGCAAAATACCCGAAATTGCTTGCTTGAGGCCAAGGTCTGTATTGGTTCAGTCCACAACTCCGTTTGGTCAAGCAACGCAACGAGGTTCAGTACATCACCGTCAGAATTCGGCTGGATTTCCCCACTATCATCTGTCGAAAGTCCATTGGCCTCAATCTCTACTGGAATTTTGTCTCCAAGACTCTCTTCGATGAGTTGCATTTCCCCCTCCGCTATGATGCTTTGATCAGGAGACGCAGTGTCAATGTATTCAATTGCCCGATAGACTCTATACAAAGGGTGAAGCTGGATAGTCCCGCGAAGTTCCAGAACGTCTCCCCGGTCCAACTCAGATAACTCAAGGTCGTCCTGAAGTTCGTACTCCTCATCAATATTTAACGATATCTTGGGTGTGATTTCTTCGTTCTCGTAGAGACGGGTAAATTTCGATTGAATCAGATCAAACGAGTATACGTTTTCCGTCTCAGAACCTTGTTGAGACGTGCGACTCGTCCCTCCCCCAATGTTCACCGGCCCTGCACCAGCGCCAGCGTTCGCTTGGTAGTTTTTTGTGTTGAGGTTGCTCTCTCGATCCGTCTGTTCAGCTGCGACTCGACCAGAGTCAGTCGACGCTAGGAGACTGCGCACACTCCGTTGATCAATATAGACGAATTCACGAAGGTGTGGGAACTGTTGACTTTCATCGTTCGATGGCTCGCCAGATGCCTGCCCAAATCGCCAATAGCGCCAGTAGTCTCGAATGCCGGATAATCTCATGTTTGTTCCTCCTTTCGACGTGCGGCACTTATTCGCAAGTGTTCCATTCTGACCGAGCTTGTCCCGTCCTGAAGCGCGAGATACTTTGCCTGCTCCACCACGGCGGCTAAGTCCGCTCCGGTAAACTTGTCCGTTTCCGCGGCAATAGCTGAGAGATGAACATCATCCGCGGTGGGGGTTTCGCCTAGACTGATCTGAAGGATTGCTTCGCGTGCTTCTGGTTCGGGTTTGGAGAACTCAAGCTGAGTATCAAATCGTCCAGGGCGGAGAATGGCCTGGTCAATTTCATCAACGAGATTAGTGGCTCCGATTACAATTATATCGCCTCGTTCGTCGAATCCATCCAGTTCTGAGAGGAGTTGGGCGACGATACGGCGTTCGGTCTCGTCTGCTTGACCCCGTGGAGGAGCCATACTATCAAGCTCGTCGAAGAAGACGATACTCGGGTCCCCCGAGGTTTCTGCTGCCTGTTCTGCTTCCTGGAAGACATCCCGTATCTGACGCTCAGTTTCGCCATAGTACTTGCTAACGAGTTCAGGACCATCAACGATGAAGAGGTCGCCGTCGACGTGATTTGTGACAGCCTTCGCAGTTCGGGTCTTTCCCGTTCCGGCTGGACCATAGAAAAGCAAACCCCGGGAAAGGGTGATATCCAGTGTGTCGCTCAAATCCTCGTTTTCTGTGTCGAGGGGCTGAATAATCTGCTCCCGAACTGCCCGTTTGACGTGGTCAAGACCACCAATATCGTCGAGTGTGACAGGTATCTCCTCGTCGTATCGCCACTCATAATCATCGTCTGAGGTGCTTGACTCGGAGAGAAGGTCGTCGATATCTGGCGGACTCTCTGAAATACGATCGTGATATGTCCACGCCGCGGAAACTGCTATCGTTTCACCGGCACTAACATGACCAGGTACACGGGTTACGGTAGAGAGGCCGTTATTGGTACGAACAAGAGCAGTACCGTCAAAGACATCTTCGACAACTGCAGGTATGTTTCCCGAAGAAAATCCGTTTCGAGAGCAAATGTCAATCGCACGGTCTTTATACGACGGTCGTTCCTCGATTTTCACAACGTCCCCTAGCTCAACAGACTCGTAATCTGTTTCCTGCGGGACAATGTTTTCAACGAGTTCTTCATTCCCGTTACGTCGCATTACGAGGAGTTCCGTATCGGAAAGACACTCGGTTACACATCCGGCGTAGAAGTCTGGCATTTTGGCTTAATCACCAATTATTCGTCACTCTGCTAAATCTTGCTGTCGTGGCCTTGAGCGACATCATGGAATAGCGGGACAATCAGGTCAGTGTTGCGAGCGTCGAACTCCGCTGGTATTTATATTTATTCACTCCAGTCCGGGATCACGTCCAACACACCGATAGACACGATCCCGTGTCGTCCCTTCAGCGGTCACGATATTGTACCGCTCCAGCTTGTCGAGATAGTTCCGGATCGTCCGGTCGCCCTTCGGGTCCTCAACCCGCTGTCGTTATTCCTGATAGAGATCACCCGGTGCGATCTCCCCTTGCTCATTGATTACGTCATAGACCGCTCGTTGGTGCGGGGTCTGCGATGAGCGCCCCCACAATCATAACGCCCCCATCGATAATGGCCAGTGGGTTTGGCAGCCAGTTCAAAACGGCTGTGGCCAGATGTGATGCGAGGGCACCGATAAACGCGAACCGCCACGCGAGGGAGGGGCTGCGAACACGGGACAGGGAGACCAGTGCACGCTCATTTGCTGTCTAAGCGGACTTAGATACTTCGCAGAATTTCACCGAGGGTACCCAGGTTGCTCACGTATCGATCCGCCTGCAGGAGCGGTTCGCTGGTTATCTCACCGATATTGACGGAGACGGCTTGCGCGAGTGTTGGACTCACTCTATAGTGAGTAATTCCTGTGCAGTTGGTAAGTTTTCTATAACGTCTTCCTAATCTATCATCGGAAGAATTTGGCGAACTAGTCTATTGGCGATTGATTAAACTAAATGGCTGAGAATGCAACGTATGAAGATAGAACCGGATTATGTATTCCAACATGACAGGTACGATGAGGTCCTTGTCTTAGGTGTGATTCAACGGTATGAGTCGTATGATACTGACAAGGCAACGGGTGTCGAGGGTGGAGTCCATGTTCGCTACGCCAACCACTGGGATGGGTATGGGCCGATGTTTGGATCCGCTCATATAGATCCAATCGAGAGGTTCATAGCAGAGATTGGGGACAAACTTCGGGAGTTCAATCGAATCTAAGAATAACTGTACCAAATACCATAGAATTAATGACATTTAGGTATACATCAACCCACTTCGGTAAGTGATCTACTCCAGAAATTCCCTCCGTTGCTCCATCCTCTCCCTCTCTGTCCGTTGGTCATAGTGCTGATCAATGACAGCCTGACTTACGTTTGCACGGTCACTCACGACTTTCTCTGGCATATCTTTTCCTAGACTGTGAGTGATGCTGCCTCGTCTGATCGCATGAGGGCTTATTGACGATGGACATTTTGAGGCGTTATCTCGTCTTATTGCATCACATTGCTTCGGATCGCGATCGTGAGGACATGGTTGTCCATACCAACAGGGTCGACTCCAGCAGTAGACGTAAGATCGAAGCGCTGAGATACTCGCTCGACCCTGCTCAGTGGTAAGAAGTGGTTCACGACCGTATTTGTCGGTGACAAATGGACGTTTATTATTGAGCCAGTCGTTGATCAACTCACAGACTGACGGCGACAAAGCAACGAGTCGTTCACCGTCTTGCTGATTCTTTATTGGGGTTTCAGTCTCTGGCCTGTGATGAATCTCTAGATACTGCTCGTTAGAGTGATAATCTTCAACGTCAAGAGCATGTGCACACCCAATACGCATCATCGTGTGCCAGAGAAGAGCAACGGTGAGGTGCTCAAGCGAAGCATATTCGTATTTTTCTAAGTGGGTTAGAATTGCTGTCGCTTGTTCATGATCTAACATAACATCGCGGGCGTTCTGACTTGGTGTAATCTCTGGTGAGAGTACCTTTGTACTGAGGTCCTCCGGTACACCATCAATCGATTCTAGCCAGCGAATAAATACTCGCAGCGTGTCCATCTGAGTCTTCTCGGTGACCGGCGAGAGATCGCCGTCATTCCGCCGCCAGAGTCGGTAGTGTTGGAGCTGCCGGCCGGTCAATTCATTTAGATTTCTGATCTCTTGCTCATCACACCAGTGAACGAAGTGTCCGAGGCGGGAGTTGTGTGAGTAGTAGGTGGCTTGGCTGATCTCGGTTTCGCGATTGGCGAGATATAGCTCAAGTGCGGTCTCTGGATCGATGGGTTCGAGGCTCATTGTTTTTTGTAGACAACCACGGTCCGAAACACCCCTCTGAATCTTAGCGCCAGAGCCCGTCAGTCGGCCGAAAGCAAGTCCGTTCGACACTCGAACAAGCGCCTGCAGCGCCCATTCGATTCTCGAACGCCCCGAATCCGACAGACGGCGGTACTTTGTTTATATAAACCACTTGGGGTGCGCTTGAGAGTTCGTTCGACCGTCGAACGAATCTGACTCACAACGGTACCGTCCCGCGGTTTGTCTACATCCAAAATTGGCGGGAGTGAAGTTCATCAATCGCCGAATGACATAGGATGATTACAATGGGGAATGGGGTGGCAGTTACATCAAATATATTACTAGAGTGGGAGAGTGTGCTTAGACTATTTCAAAGGCAGAGTCGGTCTGTCAGGCCGCTCTACGATTTGGATTGAAATCGTTCGAGTCGTCCCTCGAAGAAACCGGTAGTCTACAGGAAGTCTATCACCAACACACATAGGGACTTACACGCACTGGCACCGGTTCTAATGAGTTTGTATTGCGCTTACCAAAGACACCTGAAAAATGATTTTATACAATCGACAAAACTCTGGCTTGAGGGGTTTTTCTCCCCGTGTTTCTGAAGAGTCTCCATATCAACCCGCGGCTTACCGTCTTCACCAACCCTAATGGCATCAGTATCGGCAATGTCAACCTCAGACTCTTCTGACTCCTTCATTGATGGAGCCAACAGTAGTACATATGTAATCAATCGCCAGTTGATACCAAGCGTACTCTACCAGCCACTGCCAACACATCCACGCGATGCTACTGGATGGTAAAGTCTCGATGAGGTTGGTCAAATGCCCCAGCTGTGGAAGGGTTGGATTCCCCGAGCAGGTGCGAGAGCACGACTGTCAGCACGCACGGCCAAGTCGATGACCCGGCGCTCGCGACGGGCGATCCTGCTCGCAGCGGCCGGCAGTCTCGGTGGTGGCGCAGTGTTGCTCGCGGCCGACACCCAGCAGGAACCGTTTCGCGATGCCGTCACCCGCCCGAACCCCTTTGGCCCACTCACCGTGACGGCATTCACCGTCAGTGCAGACGGCCTCGACCAGCCGCTCACGGTCCGGCTCAGCGTGCGGAACTCCCACGAGAGCGACTGGCTGCTGGAGGGCCGCATCGACTACCACAAACCGACCGCCTGTGACGGCCAGGCCCTGATCGCGGCCACGAGCCAGCTCGACTAGGCGGTCTCGCCGGGCGAAACGACGATTTCCCTCACGGACTACACCCCGACGACGCCCGGCGTGTATCAGGTCGCCCTCTGGGAATACGAAGGTTGGCCCCGCGTCAAGCACCAGCGAGTGTCGGTTGGCCAGTCACCCACAGCGAGTTCGACAGCGATACCGCGGTAGCCGGCAGTATAGATTCGGTAGTTCGATTAACAGCATTAGATGGCTCTCCGGTCAATACAGAGGCACACTCAACAAATTCAGTAATAAGATGAAGGAGTGGTGTCCTCCTGAATCACCACATTTGTATTCCCGTAACGTTGATTTATTTCAATGGTTCAGTAAATATCAAAGGTCTCAATGCCATTGAGGGGATGCTTTGTTAGCGTTATAGATTTCTTGACTTTCACCGGCTCCAAGTACGCAGCTCTAATTTATGCACAATGTCTCCCGTTGCATTTCGTACAATACTAATCTCAAATATTGCGCTCTCATTTCCGTAGTTGTCCAGCTGTACGGAATGGCCTGCACTTGGTTGTTCTGAGCCCTTAGTCTCTGCACAGCCAGTCAGGAGTAATATGACTGCGAACCCACAAAACACCTCCAGTAAA
This sequence comes from Halorientalis persicus, assembly GCF_900110215.1. Lineage (GTDB taxonomy): Archaea > Halobacteriota > Halobacteria > Halobacteriales > Haloarculaceae > Halorientalis > Halorientalis persica. The sequence continues at coordinate 8,504 of NZ_FOCX01000038.1, forward strand.
TAGTCATTCATGCCCAGAAATAAAGATTAAATAACAAGTAATTTTTGATAAATACCAGAGACAGTGAACACGGCTATCTCCGACCATCTCGAACCGGTCGAAGCCACGCCACATCAGAAGCTCTCAATTGGTCCGTTTCGTCGCTAGAGACGGAGTCGTCCTGCTCGAAGGGTGGCTTCATGAGGACAATCGCGTCTTCGTAGATGCGGTCGGGTCGGTGGACGCAATTGATGGGGTGTATTAGACTGCACTCGATACAGGAGCAGGTACCTGCTTCAAAGTCAGCGATCTCGACGGTCCAACACAGGATGGTCTGGATACGGTACTCTGGTCAGGATGAGCGACGACTGTTTTCTTATCAGCCCAACCACGGACACTGATGGACTGGCAGTGGTGGGCCTCTGTGTTCTTGGAGATATTCCTAACAGTAGGTGGAAAAAACGGTGATTCTATTCAGCAACCCTCGCCGAGAATCAGTCGGCGTTGAAGTACTCCAACCCTCTCTGAGAAGATCGGCAAATACCTGCTTGGTCTCTGGTGGTTCGGTCGCCGTGACTGGGTCGAGCATGGTGACAGTGCGTGGGTGGTGGATAGTCAGTCTGGCAGTTCCCAAATATCTTTGCGGTGTAGCAACCGCTCTGCATCAGCGCATTCCCGTCCTCCACACACTATTTTCTACGATCAGCCATTTTCAGTAGAAGTGTTGATAACCGGCGGTATCTCGTACAGATCCGGCATTGAATCGTCGTTCGGAATAGTCTTCACTTCGTGGTTATTAACTTGAAGTGTAACGCTTTCAAAATCACTCGGGACTTTTGTTGCGAATACAATCTCTGTAGCCGACTTGCACGTCGTGTTCCGGGGACCAGTACTCCCATTTGCGTCAATCTGTATCGTGTACTGTCCATCAGTTTGGTTCCGAACTGTGGCATCCAGCTCGCTCCCTGAATGAGTTACAATTACTGCAGATGTAATTGAGTATCCATCACCCATGCTGACTTCGTGGATCCAACCAACATCGGTCGTATTGAACGCGTCAACACACTTCGGTCCACCTGTGGAATAAACTGAGCCAACAGACTCGTTAGTAGGTGTTTGTCCCGTCCCACCAACCAGAACCAGCGGAACAACTAACACAACTGTAATTAAGACCACAATACCGATAATCCGCAAATTTTGGAGGGGCATATGTATAATTTAGTAGCAGTCAACTTAGTGGTTTCCCCGTTGGTTTATTGACGATTAATTGACCACGCCAGAATTCACCAGGGGTCGTAAATACAAGTTTGCTAGTCTTGAATCTGTTGAGACTCTCGATCCATACTCTCTGACCCCTCATCGATATACTCGGTAACGAGATCAGTTGTGCAATCTACAGCATGATCCGAATCCGCAACCAGTGCACCGCAAAGGCTGCCGTTCTCGTCGAAAGATCCCAGCCAAACCGTCTCCTCGTCACAAATGTACATTGGACAGGAGAGCGTCTCGGATGTCGTAATGACAGTACAATTTTCACTCTCAAGCAGCATAGTCATCTCTGAAGAGTTCATTTCCAGGGCCTCACGAAGAGAGTCATTGGTAGTGACGATAGTCAAATCAAAGGGTGTCTCCGTTACTTTCTGTGACAGGAGATTGATTTGGTGGTGGACAAACACAGGTGTAACGGCTATAACATTATCGGCGGGTTGTATCAGGCGCTCTAGCTCAGCAAATGATTTTTGTGAAACATATTCTCCTTCGTTGATGATGGTGACTTCCCGCAGTAGCTCTTTGTCGAGTCGTATCTCTATTGGCAAGTTATTCAGGACCCGTCGTCCCTTGGACAGAGTATTAAAAACCTCTTGATGTTCAGTGTATGTTTCGTATGCGATTTCGCCGACTGACGTAATCTCCTGACAATCGTTTCGAGCGTCAGTTATCAGGCCATGATCTTCGAGTTCAGTTAGGGCTCGGCCGACAGTTTGCCTCGAGACTCCAAGCTCCTTTTCGATTCGGCTTTTGGTGGTGATACCGTCCCTCAGGCAACGCATAACATCAAATCGCTTGTGCATTGTTTCCAGAAGGTCAGTGGAGGGCATTATATTAGCAAATACCACATTCAACATTATTATAATAACGATACAGTACATCCAATTGAGTGTAGTTTAAATCTAAATGATAAGAAATACTTTACGCTAGTAGTGTCCTCAGCCATGCTGACCCGCATAATAATCATCGTCTCAATCCGATGTGATTAGATAAGTATTGGCTGGCATTCTGTGGGTACAACAGTTCTTCAACAAAGAATGGACTGCACTTTAGTGCTGCAGGATACAATCGCCAATCAGTTCACGTCGACAGGTAAACCTGACTAAAGTTATCCATGTGTTTGGTTATCGTGTAAGAGAGAACGGATGCGTGTTGCATAGTATGTTTGCTCAATATCACGTGAACTGGCCGAATCCGGAGATGAATCAATCATGTAACCGCCGTTGGGGTGTTTGAACTGTGCGAGCCACCGTTTGAGAGATCGTGCGTTGACTGGGTCGCTCTGTAACAGCGAGAGCGTTCGGATGCTGTAATACGTGCCAGGGAGTGATGCGACGCGCTGAAATCGGTCACCAATGCGCCCTCGAAACCCGCTGTTGGTAACACGTGCCTCTCGAATCCACCGACGTACGGCGTCTTCCCTGTTCGGTACAGTTCCCAACTGATTCAATATCTTAACAGAATGGTATGTTGATACTAGATCAGATGTATTTTGGGGTCCAAACCCTCCATCTGAATTCTGGTGCGATTTAATCTGCTCGATCAAATGTTCTCGATTGTAGTCTATGTTGTTCAGTTCTGCTAGTTTTAAAAGATGCGATATATTCACGAAGTCCGTTCTGGAATACCTGTTAGATCGTGGTAACGATTCGAGTCGTGAGTGTGTGTACGATCGGAACTGTGCAGGTGGAATCTGACTCGAATTTGTCAGTCTATCTAATGTGGCGAGACGGGATACGGTCACTACTGGTGTCTGAGGGTCTCGAACGAGCGTCGAAGCCTGCTTGAGAAGTTGTTTGATCGCAGTTTGATCCAAGTGGGCAGGGGCATTATCTGAGAGAATCTGACTGGCGTAGAATGTACGTCTGATTGATGTCTTCCGTCGGTAATGTAGCGCGAACCCACCTTGTGGAATTTCATGCTGTTCGATAAACGTTTGTGCTTGGGTTGAATTGATACTGTGTTCACATTCATTGGTGAGTATCTCAAGCGCGATACGCGTTCCATATGCATCGGAGATGTTCTGTCCAGTAATACTAAAACCACCATCTCTATTTTGTGATTGAGCGATATCACTGCAAACTTCCCACCTGACGGTCTTATCTTGGATATTCATCAGTTCAGACAACGTCAGATACGACGCGCGTGCCCTCAGCGACACCTTTGAATCACCTACAATCTCATCGCTAATTCCCTCAATCTGGTTAGACTTATTTGAGATTGACCTAATCTCACCGTCTGAATAATTTAGTATAGACAGTGCTCTGTGCAGTTTCTGGGCTCTGATTATATCACCAGAGCTAGAGATATTGTACTGTTTCCACTTGGTTTTGACCCAGGTCTTTGTCGAATGTGACACATTTGTCCCCAGTACTGACTTGATCGCGATTGCTTGATACGTGGGTGTGACAACACCATTGACATCTTCACATCCAGTTGTAAGGTTGCGGACTGAACAGTAAGTCCCATTGGAATGGTTGTGTTGTTCTACAATATGAATTATGTCAGAGGTGTTGATGGCCGGTCTGACGCCGAAATTTTCGAGTGACGCTGCGTAGTAATATGTGGTCGATAGATATCCATCATTGAGTTCCGAGGTTGTATAATTCCGAAGCCAATTTGCGGTTCGGTTCCGGTACTGCATTGATCCAACGTTTTCAGTATCAGTGAGTAGTTCAGAATACTGGTATGTGGCATACAGATCTTTTTCCAGTGAATTGAGATTGGTGTATCCGTATGGCGTTTGGGCCATCCGGATTGCATCAACTGTTTCCGGTGAAGCCAGCGTACTGAGTGAACCGGAGTCAGTAATTGCGGTGTCAGGAGCGGCATTATGTCCGGTTTCCGGTTCCTGGACTTTCGTTGTGGAATTTGGTTCCTGTTTATTTGATGGGGTAATCTCACCGATATTTTTATTTTTGTTCCCTGTAATTTGATCCCCGATAATTAGACTACCAGCGAACACCGATACAACAACGAGTATCAAAAGTCCGAACGTTCTACCATTCATGGAAAAAATTTCTTGGTCTCGATTATCCCAGCCAGCAGCTTCCAATATCGGGGAATTCGAGATCGTAGCCTAGTCGGAGGAGTTCACCGTCTTCTGTCTTGAATTCACTTGACTCATGAGCACTGGCATGCTGCCAGCAGCTTGTTGTCTCAATGTCCAATGCGCCGGGGTTATGTGTAATACCAATATGGTTATTTTCAGTATCTTTGTTATCGACTTCAGCCTCGAATTGGCCACCTCCCATGAGATTTTTCTCATAGGCTGGTGGAATTGAAATTGTCAATGTGCCCCAGTTCTCGTAATTCCCTTTCAGTGTCGACGTGATCTTTATGTAGTCAACACTCAGCTTATCATCGTGCCAGTAGGCTTCTCCCCACCAGTTCGCGTCGACAGTCCCATCGAAGTCAAGATCACCTGAGCTGCCGGTAACATCGTAATTACTACTCATATCGTAGCCATAGCCCAAATACTCTCCGTCAGCAGAGTTCATATCGCTCTGGGCCGGACTCACCACTTGTTGCTGGCTCGGCATCCTGTCCTGTGATTTGTTCTGAGAACTGCTGTCGTTGCTATCCTGGGACAATTCAGATGCCTTTTGCTGGAGGAAGTCAACGTTGGCCTTCGTTTCTGACTTATTCTCACCGCGGAAGTCCACGAATCGGTAGCTTGCGTTCCCAGTTGCAACGATCTTACCGTGTTCGCCCTGGTACAGAATTTCTTGTCCACTGTCGGTCTCATTCACGGACGATTGATCATCACTGTGCTGCTGACCCCCCTCAATAGGTGACGTTGATAGTGCTTGCGCACTGATTGGGGTAGCAGTCATCGCTATTACAACAGCGAGAGTCACAAATACGATTCCTAATCGTTTGCCAGCCGTCTTTGTAGCTGATTTAGTTTTGTTTGTTAACATCCGCAGCCGACTATTTATGTAGTCACATAATGTAATTAACGTGTACTAATATCATCAGAACTTGTTTAATTTCCAGCATGGGCAAATTTATCAGTTTCTGATCAGTGATCAGAGATTGAACATACTGTCCTTCATCATCTGAATATACTCTACCAAGGCTAGCCAGCGTTTCCAACTGTACTGACAGTATGTCAGTCTAATTGATGGTCCAGACAAAACAATAACTGTGAGTGGGAGATGAGGCTACATAGGATATATAGGGCCTAAAATGCGCAGTTTCGTCTGATTCAGTGATCAGAAACCGACTCGGAACACTCTCCAGCCGGGTAATTGTATTAAAATTCCAATATATGCGCGAATTTCGGCGACTTTCGACAGCGTAGCCACTCAGACGCCCCGCTATCGCGGAGAAAGTTTCGTTACTATCCGATTCCGGTTTCCTTCTTCAACAGCGTCAGCGTATTGTCGGCTGTTACGATCGGCGAGTGTTCGTATTCACCGGTCAACTATACCTGCACGATTAAATCAACCGCCCGCCAGACCGAGTACAGCAGACACGCGAACGCGAAGTAGAAGAACCGCAGGCCGAAGTGCTTCGAGGTCGTGGCAGCCATGAACCGGTTGATCGATTTGCAGCCGCTCTCAATCTCCACCGGTACCCGCACTCAGTGAGGTTTCCTCTTCTTCTGTTCGCCACTGATCTCTTTGGAATTACCTCGACCTGTTCACACCATATGCATTGAGACGACCGGCCTCAACTACTGTTCCTTAGAATACAAGATCTCGTTTATTCTTCCTCACCCTCTTCAAATTCTTCTGCAAGTGTATTTTTCCACAAGATTGGCTCCTCAGTGGGGTCGTTAAAGCGGCGAACCCAGACCCGCTGGAAGTCATCGTGGCCATAGGCAGATATGTCGAAAATCGGGTCTTCTGACCGGTGCCAATACGCTTCGATAAATGTGCCAGCATTGTCGGAATTGATCTCAACTAGATCAACTACGGGCCACTCCTCCCAGTCGCGTTTTGTGAGGAATCGCTCCATAGCTTCCTCCAGAGGTTCTGCCGATCCCTCATAATTTGCCAGTCCTGCGATTTCAGCGGCGTACTCGTAGTTTTCTTCCAGCGTAGAACCAGTGTCTGTAGACTCGATAACCTCAATGTCTGAATCTGGTGAGCTACCGGTCTCCAGACCAAAGTCCTCAAGCCAGCCTTCAACGGTATGCCGTTCATCCTCTGTGGCGTTTGGCGCGAGCACGACCCGGTTAGTCATCCATTTCGTACCGGCAGGCAGTTTCCGGTATTTATTCTCTCCTGGGTCGGGACAAGCCGTTTGAGGGGTTCCGTCAGCTGCGGACTCGATTGATAAGTTGTCGAAGTAGGGGTTGATCAGGACTCGGAATTCCATTTCGTCGTCGAAGTCTTCCCCTTTGAAGAAGGCGATGGCAGAGGTCCAGCCAGCCGGTTGGCCTACTACTGGGTCAACATCTTTCTGGTACTTACAAGCGCCAAACTGGATGTTGCAGCCGTCTGTAGTGTATGAGAGGTTCCAAACCGGCGTTTCTGTGGGTTCGTGTTTAAAAGTAGAACCCTCTACTTTACTAGGGGCCCCTGGTCGGGAGGGGAGTGCTTGGAGAAGTTGACCAACCATCCGTCTTTAGCTAAGAGGAGAACCACGTGACAGCGGCGGCTTATCGAGGCTACTTTTCGAGAGGAATGAGGAGGCGACGAGTGTGCACAACGACACCTCCTCACCGCGAATTATGCGTCGGCTTACTACACTGTTTCCCTCCGAATTCCTCGAAGAGCACGCCGAGGAACTCGGCGTGGTCGAGCGAGAGGGCAAGTTACAGGTTCCTGTCCTCGTGTGGGCGCTCGTGTTCGGCTTCGCCGCAGGCGAGAGCCGAACACTCGCTGGCTTCAGACGGAGCTACAACTCGACGGCTGATGAGACGATCTCACCAGGCGGCTTCTACCACCGGTTGACGCCGACGCTCGCAGAATATCTCCGCGACCTCGTCGAGTATGGCCTCGACGAGGTCGCTGTTCCCAATACTGTTGACGCTGATATCGACCGATTCAGGGATGTGATGATCGCTGATGGAACGGTGCTGCGGTTGCACGAGTTCCTCTCTGAGGAGTTCCAAGCCCGTCACGAGGAGCAGGCTGGAGCGAAGCTCCACCTGCTCCACAACGCCACCGATGAAACGATTGAACGGATCGACGTGACCGACGAGAAAACGCACGACAGCACGTTATTCAAAACGGGATCGTGGCTGCACGGACGGCTGGTTTTGCTCGATCTGGCGTACTTCAAGTACCGCCGCTTCGCGTTGATCGACGAGAACGACGGCTACTTCGTGAGTCGGCTGAAGGACAATGCGAACCCGGTGATAACGGAGGAGTTGCGGGCCTGGCGCGGCCGCGCCAGGCCCTTGGTGGGCGAACAGATCCACGATGTGGTCGGCGATCTGCACCGACAATACATCGACGTGGAGGTCGAAGCGGAGTTCAAGCGGGGACAGTACGAGGGAACGCGCTCGCTGGACACGAAGCGGTTCCGCGTCGTCGGCGTCCGCGACGAGGACGCCGACGACTACCATCTCTATATCACGAATCTGCCGCGAGATGAGTTTCTCCCGGCAGATCTCGCAACGCTGTATCGGTGTCGATGGGAGGTAGAAACCCTGTTTCGTGAGCTGAAGACGCAGTACGAACTGGACGAGTTCGACACGAGCGATCCGGATGTCGTGAAAATTCTGTTGTACGCAGCGTTGCTGTCGCTGCTGGTGAGTCGTGAGCTGTTGGATCTGGTCACCGAGCAGGCCGACGACGAGATCGTGTTTCCGCCAGAACGCTGGGCGGCGACCTTCCGGTCGCACGCCCAGCTCATCCTCCACGAACTTGGAGAGCATCTCGGCTACTCCCCACCGCCACTGTTGGAGCGGCTGATCGAAGACGCACAGAAAATCCACCAGCAACGGCCGATACTGCAAGAGACGCTCGCTACCGCTACACAACCGAGGTGTGAGTCTTAGCTAAAGACGAATGGTTGACCAACAGTGGTTTCGACGGCACAGCCCTCAATCAGCCCCGGACTACGGGTGTAATCTTCCCAGATATCGTCATTTTCTGCGGTGCCAATCCGCCAGCAGTTGGAAAAATGCTGGTGTCTGGCATCTTCATGAAATTGATCGAGAGCAGCCTCAAATTCATCATCTGAAGCAGTCTCAGGCGGCTCGTCCATTCGGCGGCGTTTCATAAGAGAGGATGCAGCTAGACCACCTCTGATACCTGAATAATCACCTGGATGTTGAAGAATTCCTTCATTGTTATCGTCGAACTGTGAAAGATGGTTGAAAAACAGACCTTCGGTAAAATAAGTTTGGAGATCACGAGGTTTGCTGATTGATCGATACCGACGAATGATCATTTGCTTTGAGGGTATTGGGGTGTACTCTGACGCAGGTTTGCGTGATGGAGACCGGAAGAGCATCACTCAAAATCTCTAATTTGAATTTAATAAATATTCTTCTAATCACATCGACGTGTGGGGCCCCTGCATGCAGCCCCGAAGACAAGCGAGTCTCGTGGACAGTACGCGCGCTACATTTTGCACGGCTTTCTGTAAAGATGCGAGAATTTACAGGTTCCCCAGTGACAGTCCGCACACTCACTGAACAGTAGTTTCAGCCGCTCCCTCGACTAACGAAATCGGATTTGCGACACTGTTAGTCATCATCAGCAGTTGCGTCGGCTTCAGAATCATCGTCGTGTCCTGCGCCCCTGATCCCACTGAGCCACGTCAAGAGTTCATCACCAACGAGAATAGACCCAATAACGCCCAGCAGGAATGTGGGTACCATCGACAGGAGTGACCACTGTGCGAGCAGCGGTCGCGGGAGCCACTGCCACGGGCTCGTATAGGCTAGCGCGGGATCGGGGCGATCGTCGTCCAGAACGGTAGCCCGTGTCTTGTTGAGCTGGCTGTCGTTGAGCCCGCGCTGTGCCAGCTGCGACTCAAAGTCAGCATAGGTCGTACTCTCCCTGTTCACCGCGTCGAACACGCCAGCGAGCGTGTGGCCCCGTTGGACCAGCGCGGTATCGAGGCGGGCCAGGACCACAGCACCCCAGCGATAGGCAACTTCGTCTGCATTGGCTGTCGCCAAGTCCGTCGACGGGTCGTACTGCGCATTTTGTGCGAGCGCCGCATCGTATGCGGCCGGCGAAATCAATCCCTGTTCAAGCGAGAGGCGAGCGGCATAGTAGGTCGCACTCGCCTCCTGGAACCACGTGAAGTTCTGTCCGACAGCCTCCCCTGTTTGTCGGGTATGGATGTATTCGTGGACCCATGCATTCCAAGCAGAATGCACCTGGAGATCATCCTCGATGAGAACATTGTTCTCAGATTGAGGAGTGAACCCAGCAGCAGCAGTGATCGGTTGTGGTGACACGAAGTATCGGACAGTCGAATACGGATTCCCGACCGAGAATGAGCGAGCAGCGCGAGCAAGCGACTTAAGTTTTGGTTCCGGGTTGAGATCAGCAGCTGCTGGCACGACCAGCGTAATGTTCTGACAGTCGGCTTCCCGGGTCTGTGTCGTGTAGTTCCCCAGATACAGTATATTCGTCCCGATCACGCCCGAGTCAGCGGGCTGTAGTCCGGTATCAGCGCCGCTGTGTGCGGGTGTGGGTGCGATCATCCAGTCCGCACCGGCGACATAGGACATATTTTTGAATGAAGTCGCGCCGCCCCGCCCGCGCTTGGTGAGGAGATATCGGAGCGTGAGTTGGTCACCGCGTTGGACCCACGCGTACAGATACTGGCCATCTGCAGAATCAAAGCCAGACTGATTGACGAGCGTTGCTCCCGGCGGCAACTCGATTTCGAGGGTGTCGGATGGCTGTTCGCGGACAGTATAGGTGATTTCGACGATCGACTGATTCTCGGTCGCCTGCGCGACCGTGCCGGAGATCGCCCCGTCATCCCCACCAGCAACTGGCCGATCCGGTGTCGGCTGGCACTGCTGGGGTGCGGTGGCTGTCTGTGATGGGACCGCAGCCGGCTGGAGGGCGGCCAGTGGGATGGCAATGGCAACGAGGAGAAGCCCAAACAGGAGGCGATACCCGTTCACGGAACCTGTTTCTAAAGAGACTAAAATAAAGGTCTAGCAACGGGGTCTACAGCCGGAATCATGCCTTCGTGTTCAGTATATGAGGTGTACTGAGCGGAGATTCGATAGCTACCCATCTTTAACCAACACAACCATCGCACCCTGCCGTGTGTTAGTTAACAGGGTGCCACCGACGGCAGACGCGCCGACTCTTCGAGACGCTTGGCGACGCCTGGAACAGCGGGGTGAGCTTCTGATGGGCGACGTTGATCTCGATGTCGTCGAGACGCAGTTGGCACAGGCCTACACGCGGGCGTTGCAACCGGCCGCACGGGAGCATATTCACGCGGCGCTGCTGGAGCTAGACGCTGAAGTCCCGAAGGGGCTCGCGGAATGCCCCAGCTGTGGGCGCGTGGGGCTGCCCGATCGCTTCCGAGACCACAACTGCGAAACGCCAGTGTGTGGACCAGACAACTGGATTGGCTCTGGGTGAGAGGAAAGAAGTGCACCCACTGCCGATGGCGCTCTATAGCTCCTGCGACGATTGTTTTCGACAAATGACGGGGAGAATAGTCGTCTGACTCTCGTCATCGCTGTGGAGTTCGACCCTGGCCATTGCTGGGGTAGCAGCTTGTATTTCTTCATAGGTGGGTTCAGGGTTGACCAGTAATTCACCACTTCTTGAATAGTAGTGCTCATGGGTGACTGTTGGTGCCACTTCCTCCCCCCATTGCTCTTTCGTCGGAATGATTTTCTCACGCTCCGGGCACGTGAGACTGTCATGCCGGAATGTGTGTTGACTGACGATGATTCCAGGGCCAAGGAGCGATTTGTCGTCCAAGATACTATGCAGAACATTCATACCATGTTCTGCCGCGGTGTTGATTATCCGCTCTGAATAGTCGAGTGCTGCTGTATTGACTGCATCAGTCGGTTCCTGAAGCGTGGTCACAGTGACGTTCTCGCCACTGTCAGCTACCTCTATGGAGATCGGGGCGGCATTGCCGAGGCATACTTTTGGCGTAATTTCTGCTGACGACTCGTCCTCAGCGGATGAATCCGTCGTGGGTGCTGAGTGGGTCGTTGGCGACGCTGGTTCCGGCGCGGAGTTCTGCGTCTGCGTTGACGGTGACTGATTGCCTGTCTCACTGGAGCAGCCACCGACAGCGAAAGCGAGTCCAGCTGCCAGGAGCTGGCGGCGGGGATACTGCGCCATGTGTTGTGTTGGCTATAGTGAATGAACAAATCTTTTGGCTCCCACCCTTGGCCGCGACACCACCCAGTAGACCGGTACCCCATCGCTAGAGCGACCGGTCTGGATATCCAATTGCCCCCTCGTGCCAAACGTGTGATGTTATCTTCCCCCCAGTTGCGAACTTGGCAATCGATGTGAAGTGGATCTGGTAGGCCTTTTCACGAAAACTTGCTTTGAGCGTCTTCTGTATTGGTGTCCCAAGCGATGCCGAAGTCGATTGCCATGCGTCACGTTGCTCCTCTCCCTCATAGAGTCGCAGTTCGACAGAGGCCAAGCGATACGACTGATTGGTTTGTTCAGTCTGTGTAACCGTTACTGATGTGTTGAAGATGATTGGCTCTGCGGGGGAGAATGTCTTAGGATACTCGGCACTAATCTGGTGGTCAAACGCCTGCGGAACACCCATATAGACAGTATTCGTGTCTGGAGTCTGCTCAGGTGCGGAATCTGACTCCTGTCCAGCACACCCTGGTAGGCCGAAAGTGGTGAGGGCAAGTCCAGCTGCCAGGAGCTGGCGGCGGGGATACTGCGCCATATGTTGTGTTGGCTGTGATGAATGAACAAATCTTTTGGCACCCACTTCTGGGACCGCGAGACCGATACCGTCCACATCATTCGCGAGGACAGCGGCCGCGGGCGGAAGCTCCTCGACGGCGGCGATATATACAACTACGCCGACGCCGTGGCCGATGCGTATGGGTGGCAGTCACGGCGGCTCCACCGGACACTCGGTGATGCCTGGAACAACGGGGTGAGTGCATGATGGGCGATGTGGACCTGGACGTGGTTGAAACGCAGCTGGCCCAAGCGTATACGCGGGCGTTAGAGCCCGTGCGCGCGAACACATTCACGCGGCGCTGCTGGAACTGGATGCGGAGATGCCGAAGGGGCTCGCGGAATGCCCCAGATGTGGGCGTATGGGCCTGCCTGAGCGGGTGCGCGATCACGACTGCTAAGGCATTCCTGTACCTAAATATCGTGTTTAGTGCCTCCGAAGATGAATACTACGAATATACATTCATTCATCTTCCTTTGGTCTTTTAGGCGCTTCTACGATTTCTAATCTCACGATATCTTCCTCCAATAACAATACACCCGTCCCCCCTTCCACCCAATCGCCGATATGTTCATCAAACCAGAGCGGATCATATAGATATACTTCTTTAGGGTTTTCAGCACGGCTGTATTCCACGACTTGTCCTTTTACTAGTTCGTCGTCAGAGGTGAGAACCTGTGCGACCGACCGGTCCTGAGTTGCTTTCTTTAATACACCCTCCCAAGGCTGCCAAGGGTTTCGACGTATTTCTTTATCCCCCCACATTCTCCCACGGATTAATTCAGGAATGTCAAAAATCAATATCCATGAGAGAACGGCACCAACAACGATGGTTATAATCCCCAATATGACAACATACTCAGGGTGGAACCGAGTACTAAAGAAGACACTCTCAATTCCTTCTGGTCTGGTGATTTGATGGCCTAGTAATCCTACGACAGTGAGAAATATTGTATCAATAATGCCACTTAGAACCAAACAGAGGATTATGAATTCGGACTTCGGAATTTGTTTTTCAACTACAGCAATAGAGATGGCTATATAAGCAGCAATGAATCCTGGTACAAGTAAAAAAAGACCGATAAGGAGATTCTCTGGTGAAAATGGTTGCATCTATTCGTTAGAAGTATCTCCATCACGTCTGGCTCGACGATTACCTGTCGATCGTGACTCGTTTCGGAATCTCGCCGGAATATAGCCGTCGTCGTACTCAGATGTCTCTAGCCGTTCATCATCATCATTTGCTTCAGCCGATTTCTGGAATGTTCCCTCACCAAGGGCCTCTACTCGGTTACTTTTAGATTCTCCACTGTCATTAGTCGTTTCCTCTTGATCGCTCGTGTTGTTGTCGTTTTCAGTCATCGTTTTTTAATTGCCAGCCGTCTTCAGTCATATATGGCGATTCGGTGTATCCTACCGCTTGCCAAAATGGACGTAACAACGGTGTTAGTTGCTTTCGAACATTCCCCGGTGTGACTGATACAGTTGGAGTCTCAATAAATGAGGGTTTAATCTCCCGATGCGTGTGAATTCCTCTTCCAATTTTCGGAGTGTACACACCATCAATATTCATATAGCTCATAGTTGTCAACACAAAGTCATTCTCCGATCCCACAAAATTATCAATATATGAAGATACGAGATAGGTTATCGTCTTTTCAAGTGTCTTAGTTGTAATACACATCTGGTCCCGTCGCTCAGATATTAGATCAGTACTGATTGCTTCAACAATGCCAGTTCGATCAATCCATGTACAAGATAGCTCATCGCCATCAGTTGGGTTTGACGCTTTGGCACCTCTCGCGCATGAAACTACGCGTTCTGAATAGTTTGAATAGGAAGACCGCATAAGAATGGGGAACTGCGTAGAAGAGTCCACCAACTCAGCAACATCAATTTCATCCTTAAGATATGGTCCGAGAGCATTAACAGTGGCAATATGGACAAGGATAATTCCTTTTTTATCCCCGTTCATTTCAAACTCTCCATCAGATATACGATCAATCCGTCGATAATGATAGTCTCGCAGTACCTCATGCGGTTCAGCTGCACCAGATCGGGCATCAAACAGATCTGTAATTGGTCTGGTTTCCATTTATTGGTACACCGAGTCAAACACCCCTAATAATTACCAAACCGTAGTGAAAGTAATATCCAGCATAGATTTTTGGGAAAAGGGCACGCCACAAGAATATGAAGTGGTCGAGTATTTCTCCGTCTTAACCATCACAGCCACCTTAACTTGCCAATCGTTGGAAGTCATTTCCTATCGTCAGCAAACCAGAAAAATCCTACAGCACTCTTAGTACTCTTCACAGTCCCTGCCGAGTGCATATTGTGATTCACCACCAGTTTTCGACATTCGAAAGAGCTTACAGACTGACACACCCGGCCGCCATCACCCATATCCAATGGCTGCCGACGCGGACCACGACACCCTCCAAGCCCAGCTCCAGCAGATCGACCCCTACGAGTTTCAGTCGTTTGTGGCTGCTCTCTGGGAAGAGGAAGGCTGGGACACGCACGTCCCCCAGAATGGCGAATCGAGTGTCGTTGCCGAGCGTTCGGGCGCGATTGACCAGCGACTCCTCCTCCAGACCCGTCGCTACAGCGACGGCAACACCGTCAGCAAATCCGATATCCAGCAGGCCCCCGATGCCGATACCACGGTCGTCGTCACGACCTCAGCATTCACCGAGGGAGCAAAAGCCCACGCGTACGAGCACGAGATGAAGCTCGTCGACGGCGACGATCTCGCCGAGATGGTCCAGGAACACGGCCGCGAAGATCTCGTCGCGGAATACACCGACAGCACGAACGCAGACACAGACAGGACAGAGCCAGCCACGAGTCCCCAATCCCGTCTCACCGACGGCCACCTCGACCGCGTGGCCGTGGTTGCGGCCGTCCAGCTGGGCAGTCTCGCACTCATGTTCCAGCCGACACTGGTTCCAACCATCCCAGAACCTGTGGCGGCGGTCGTCTTTCTGGTGAGCTGGTTTGCAGGCCCGGTAGCCCTCTATACAGACTATCGCGCTGCCACGCTCCCGGACTGGAGTGGCGGTGGTATGCTCTTGTGGCTGGTTGGGTCGCTCGGATTGCCCGGTGTGACACCCACCATGTATCTGGTGCGGCGGCTCATGGGTTGAGATGCAAGCGAGCAGATACACACGGGCGTTAGAGCCCGCAGCGCGCGAGCATATCCACGTAGCACTCCTGAAGACACTAAGGCCCCGAAAGCGTCGGCGAAGAAGCCAGTTGTCGGGCATCTGAAGTATCGTAAACCCTACTTTGACACAGAATGACAATTGAGCATGAACGGCTCGGAGGATACCGGCGAATCGGACCCTCTCGACATTGATCTCGCCGAATTCATCCAAGACAGATCCGCCCTCCTTGTCGTTATGGGAGTATTCGCCGCCATCGCAGTATATATCTCGGATACTGCGCCGGAACTCGGGACAAATACTGATTCACAACTGATGTACGCGACGGGTTTCGTCGCCGCGTTTGGAATGGCGATTCTGCTCCTCTGTCTTGTCTACAAGGAACTCGCTGCTGAAATCGGGTCATGGAACCGCTTACATCATGCTCACTACCGTCTTAATAACCTGCCACTCGCCTTCTTCACACTACTCAACACTATGCTCATTCTCTCGATTTCATATCTCATGGCGCGGTATGAGGCCGTACTCTTCATGTTGTTGCTCATCGCTGCCCTGTTCGCCGGCGGTGGTATTGTTTTGCGAGCCCTGTATGCGATCGGAAGGTATCTGCCCCAGACTGCTTGGGCCCGAATTCCGGCGATGTTCTTTTTCAGCGTTGTCAGTGGCCTCGCCTCACATTACATCATCACGGAGTACCTATCTGGTGTTAAGATTGTCACGATTCAGAAAATGTCGTTCACAGACCCAATGCCAGTAGTAACCGCGGTTGCATACATCCTCGTGGCCTCAATCCGCTCGGCAGCTGCACTTTGTGTGTTCGTCGCGATCATTGGGACCCCGATTGTGTTGATCGACAAGATACGTGGCAAATCTTTATACGACAATCCCAAGTGAGTGGTTCATTCCCTCATCAATATGATGCTTCAGACAGCAGATCTGTTAATCTGAAATCCTTCCGGAATTTTTCGCAAGCGCTGCCACTCTCTTCGCTTAGAACAGCGCCTGCTTGTTCCGGAACTCATCTAATACCTCCTCTGGTATTGCCGGTCCTGTCACTAGCGGCATTTCTTCCGGGTCTGCGTTCTCAAAGTCCTCAATCATTTCTTCAAGATTAGATTCCAGACTTTGCTCTGTCATATAGTGTAACTCACCTCGTTCTAGCAATGCTCTTCGGACAATCGCCGTTGTGACTGCCCCGTAGACTAAATCTAGGCTACTTTGCACGTCAGTCGGCCGCTCGGAAACGACTTCGATTTCGAAATGTTGGGGACCAATTCGATTGATGACCGAGATATTTGAGTTTCCTCCACCGGGGACGATGCTGGTGAAGTCACCAGTATATGGAGCAGGGATGAATTTGGAGAAAATACAGAGGTCGTATAAATCAGGGAATCTCTCGGTGTCTGCATCGAACTCAACTTGGATCCTGGTGTATCTCGAATTCCGATATGTTGGAAGATACTTTTCTTTCAGTTCCTCTGTCTCGCGTTCACGGAGAATTGACCGGTCGAAGATGCGTGGAGTGCGGACGTGCATCACAAGTGAGTCAATGAATCGATCCCGGTTTTCACGGACTTCCTGATTACGGCTGTAGGCGTAGGTGATAGTGTTCCCATCCAATGCCTTGGATAGCTCTACTTGGCGCGCATCAATTGACGTGTAGTCCTGGCTCCGGTAATTCAGGTAACCAAACACTGTTGAGAGGCTCGCGGCTACCAGTGTGAGGCCAGCCACAAGTTCTGGCAATATTCGAATCAGGCCAGTCAACCAAGCAGAGATGCCCATTTACCGGCGTTTTTAACGGACTCTCTGTATAATTACCGCCTGCCGCAGTGCTGCCGTAGGTCTCCGTATAATTGCAGTCCCGGCAGATTGTAGCGGTCAAAATTAACCAACACACTTAATCAGGATCCTCATTGTTGGTTAAGCCACCATGACGAACTCCTGTCGCCACTAACCCCCAGAAGCAAATCATAAAATATCTATCTTAACGGCTGGAAAACAGCGGCATGGATCCAGCAGACGTGGTTGATGATTCATTTAGAGATCTATTTGATAAATCTGCCAAGATAATCCACGAACAGGAGAATTTTGAACAGGCACACAAGACACTGGAAGACCATTTCAACCATCTCGAGAACGGACACAGCCGGGCAGTCTACCAAGTGCCAAGCATCGCGGAACAAGATCAACCTCTTGTCGTGAAGTTCGCCCTTCCAGTTAGCGGAAATTCTGGAACGAGTGATGCGCTGTATCCAGTTGAGTATACTGAGGGGTGGATGTCTAATTGGCACGAGATCATCCTCTCTCATTTTGATATACTCGAGGATGTGCTTGTCCCGGTAGTGGATCATCACGAGGATGGCCTATGGATCGTAATGCCGTATGCAGAGACGCTGCCGAACTCGCAAGAGGTGACTATGGAACTACGTCCCCTCTCGGAACGAATTGAGCAGGCGAATGTGGAATTTGTGAGCCATGGTCAGACAACTGGCCAACCAGAGATCTACCAAATCAAGGCGTGGGGCCTTTATCAAGGCGAGTGTCGGCTCCGGGATTACGGCGGGATCGTGGTCGCTGATGAAGAGCGTCTGAGCCAACTTCCATATCCCCTCTCTGAACCAGATATCTAACTTACGCTCTTGCGTAGCACATTGTTGATTTCAGAGCGTTGCTTTGATAGCGTGTTTGAGTGCGGCTCGTCCCGGTTTTCGGTATAATTCTCGACGGAGCTGGAACGCTCTGAGATACTGTGTCAACTTGTCTTTTGAGACGCCTCGATGGGGCGAGAGCCACCGTCGCGTCAGCGACGCGTGGCTCTCGCAGGTGTTGACGTGCACCTCGTCGTCGGCGTATTCGCCGTCGCCGTGGATGACGTATTCGCGGTCGAATGCGTCGTCCGCTTCGAGCGGTTCGTACGCTCGAAAGCCGTCGGTATAGACCGTGAGCGACTCCTCTTGGCGGTTAGCAAGCAGGAGTCGAATCGTCGATTCGTCGGCGGCTTTCGCTGGGATCACGTATCGCTGTCCAGTCCCGCGATCAGCGATGATGAACACAGGTGGCTTGTCGCCATCGTACGAACCTCGCCCGCGCGTGGACAGGCCACGCGAGCGCGACGGTTGGTCGCGCTCGCGGCCTTTCTTCCCGGCAGAGACGTACACTTCGTCAATTTCTACCGGACCAACCAGATCGAGAGAAGGCGCATCGAGCGCTCTGGCGAAGCGCTCGATGCGCCGGTGAATCGTCTTGTGTGTCACCTCGATTTCGCACTGAAGTTGCCGGAGACTCGTGTTAAACCGAAGAAACGCGTAGATCGAGAACAACCACCGGCGGAGCGCAACCTTCGAGTGAGCGAAGATTGTGCCGGTCTTGTCGTTGAACGTGCGGTCGCAATTCTTACAGAGATACCGTTGAAACTCTCTGTAGCTGCCGTTTCTGACCGTGCGGTCAGAACGGCAGCGAGGACAGGTAACACCGTCACGCCAGCGAACCTGTTGGAGCAGGTCCGCTGCGATCGATTCCGAGCCAAACACATCGAGCGGAATCATTCGTGTCGGGCACCGCTGACGCGGTGCCCTTGTCCTCTTTGACTCTACAGCGACCGCTCAGCAGTATCAACAATCTCCGACGGATGAGCGAATGGCTTATGTGGTGATTGTGACTGTACCTCAAGCAAAGCAATTTGCATCTGCCGGATCTCTTCGCTGGCAGTGTCATCAGGACCGTATAAAAGCAGATCTACAAGTGATAGTAACTGTTCTTCTGGTGAAGACAATCCCTCTATTTGAATGGTTTCTCCGAATTCAGAAAGGAGGTAGTCTAAAAATGCTGCCAAGAGATCTTCTTTCGTATCATAATGATAATGCAGGACTGCTTTTGATTTGCCAAAGTTATCAGCGATTGATTGGATTGTGAGACCTGCATAGCCATGTTGCTGGATCGCGTCATAAGTCGCCTGCATTATTTCTTGCTTTGTTTCGTCAAGTTGATTTTTGTTATTATCCACAGTAAGCACCTGCCATCATTTAAGTATAATCTCCATCATGTATGTCGCG
>NZ_FOCX01000054.1 GCF_900110215.1 Halorientalis persicus
GCGGACGGTGGCCTGCATAGCAGTACTGGAGAGCTGCTTCCATTCGGGCCACCTGCTGCGCCAGTCCTTCACTTTCTGGTTTTGGTCGTACCGCGTGGGCTTGTCGTCCTCAGGGGCGTTCTCGTAGTCGTGGAGAACGTGGTTGTAGAGTTGGCGGTGGTGGTCAAGATGGTACTCACACGCTTCCTCGAGCCCTTCTTGCTCGGGGTACGCTTGAAAGCGGTGCGAGTAATCCATCGCTGTATGGCGAATGTGCGACTCTACGGTGTTAAAAGCTGCCGTGGGTGTCGGCCTTCACCCCTGCCCACGGTGGGGCGGGGTACCCGGCCTCGGTTTCTTTATGGACCCGTCGCGGCTCGTCGCTTCCGCCCATCGTATGCACAAATTTTGCGCATAGAATCATAACGGCTTCGGCGGATGCACAGAGCTTGCACATCACCGCTCGTGCGGTCGAACTCGCTCACGCTGGTTTCAGGTAGCGAATTCCTGTCGCAGATGGCCGGGGTCGTTGCGTTGAGAGAGACGGGTCATGCTCGATTCTGAGAACACCACGATTCGAAAGCACTCTCAAACTCACTGAATAAATTTCGGTGGAAGTCTCCAATGTATGGAAGTGGATACTTCTGGTCGCTATCTGGGGCATGCGAAAGATAATCGCCGGACTCGTCAAGATCTCCCTTCGGCGTAGCTTCGAAGTCGCGTTTCCGAAAATAAAGGTGGTAAAAATTTCGATCGTCCGTGGATCGTTCGAATTTCACGGATAGACACCAGTAGTCACCGTGCTGGAAGTCATTTCGGAGTCCCCAAAGAAATGTACCGCGACGAACGTACTCTGGAGCAGCCTTGTTGTTGCGGGCAGGGAGAAAATAGTCCTTCCCAATGTGCTGATTGAGGCGTTTGTTCAAAATCTGTCGAATCTGCTCATTGTAGGAATACAATGATGATACGTAGTTGTGCACCCGGCGATAGACCTCATTTTCAACGTCAGTGAGATCCGCATCTGCAGCAACGACAACGAGGCCTGTCGTCGAGATGTCGTCACACATCCCTGCCAGTTTGTTGAAATTCCCGTGGACAATGTAGGCTGACGAACGAGCTCGGGTGAGATCACGGTCTGTGACGGGATTGGATGGACCTGAGGAGTGACCTAGAAGCTGGTCAATCGTGTTTGTGGAACCTGAATTCGCCATGAAAAAGTGGGGGACTACTCGTCCGCAGAACCGCGAACCATCTTCGATGCCGCCTCACGGTCCTTTCGGAGCTGCTCCTTCGACTGACCAGTTATTTCGGCCAGTTCTTCGACCGTGATGAGGTTTTCTAAGGCCATCGTCTTACTACATGGTAGCTTTCTCTGCCAATTATACCTTTCGTACCGACGACTACGGCTTGTCACTCTTTTCTCTTGGCCCGGAGACACCTCGCATCCCCGGTGGCAGTCGTGTGTCCGTGGCTGGTCTGTGTCGCCGTTGTCGCGCTTGACTCGCGGACCGACAGCTACCGACAGCAGGCAGACAGACGCCACGCCTGCGGTCGTGGGTGGCGTCGGCGGCTTGGGTGGGGGGGTAGTCTGGAGCGTTGGGGTCCGCTTGGACTCTCTAATCACCGGGGAGAGTTCTATCCGGGGAGGTCAGTCGTTCCCGGAGTGTCTGTGTCTGCTGTGGCGGTCCCTGGGATATCCGAATCACTGGGGACGACCAGACGGCGCTCTTTGTATTCGAGGCCGTCCTTGCGGTGGGTGCGCTTCTCGATATAGACGCGGTTGTTCGCGAGTTCGCGAATGCGTTCGAGTGTCTGGCCAGCGAGTTTCTTTGCGTGGTCGTAACTCAATGTCTCATCAGCGCGTTCGTGAGTGGACTTGATCCAGACGCGGACGTCCGAGGCGTCGACGTATTCTGAGACTGTGTTACAGCCCCGTGACCAGAGCGTGGATCGATCGTGTGTCCCGCGTTCGGCCCAGGCCTTGGCTGCGAGGTAGTCCGCTCGGCGGCTGGTGGCCGTACTGAGTAGCTGGTCGTCCATGCGGGCCAGTTGCTGGATGGGGAGGAGATCCGCAGTTGCGAGTGGGGTAGTCCCCGAGCGCTCAAGTGGATCCTCGTGATCGGGCAGGCGGACCCACTCGGTGCCCTCATCGTCACTGACGCGTTCGAGGCGGTTCTCGGGCAGGTCAAGTTGGTCCCTGGTGGGTGTGACGTGTTCGTATTCGAGATGGGCTCCCTTTTCGAGTTCGCGTGTCTGTAGTTCGGCGAGCTGGGACTGGGTAGTCGTCGTGCGCTTGCGGAGTGCGTCGAGGAGTGCGCTCTGTTTCTCACACGTGGACTGGAGAGAGTCGACGCGTTGTTCGGCCGCTTCTCGGGCCTGGCGTTCGGTTTGGAGGTCGGCCTGGAGATCCTCGATCTGGGTCTGTTGGGACTCGACGGTAGCCTCCAGGTCTGCAATGCGGGCTTCGAGGCGTTCGAGGGCCGTCATCGGCGGGTCCCTCCAGCGAATGTGGTTGGGGGTGATGCGACTGGGCGTGTGGGGGATTGAATAGCCCCACGAGTATATTCGAACATGGCTTCTTCCGAGAGAGGAGGCCACACGGCGGCCCGCTGGCCCGGGTCGTCGTTTGCACTTGCTGCGGTGACGAGTATCCGCCGTGGAACCCATTCGATATCTCAAAGAGGGGCTACTTATTTGTTGTGTAGCTACAGCAGATAGTGGACAAATTTATCTTGTAGGTGTAGTGTTGTAGATAGGGACGTGTCAGACCGCCGTGGTCCCGACCCTAACGTGGACGATGAGACGTTCTTGATGGAGATCCATCTGGCATACAAACCAGCACTCGGCACAACGGAGGTCGCTGAACGGGTGGGGCTTAGCCAACAGGCAGCTTCCAAACGATTGCAACGTCTCGAGGACTACCGATTGGTAGAATCTGACAAAATCGGAAATGCGCGTGTCTGGTGGCTCACGGATGACGGGCGTCGTCAGCTAGATCCCGAGGAAAACGAGTCGTCGAGCCAGTAGATCCACGGGCCACCGCCAACGCGTGCCCGATTGAGTTCACCACGCTCGTCGAGTCGCTCTAGACGCTGTCGGACTCGCCAATCTGAGAGTCCAACGCGTTCAGCGACACCACCAGCAGTGGCAAATGGCTCTGCTGCCTTGGCGATAGCGTCGATCAATTCACGATCACTCACAGTCGGGTCTGGTCCTTTCGTGGCCATCTGCTTGTCTCGATGATTGGTTGTGGCTAAACAATAGTATTATGGGTGTGTGGTCACAACAGTTTGGTACGGGATCCGGGCTCTCTCGGGTGATTCCACGTAGAAAGTCACCCGCCTGCTTGAGACAGGCGAGCCGGGGTTCCGAATTCAGTGAGAACCCATGGCAACAAACACACGGACTGCTGAAAACGCTTCTGTCCGGCCACAGTGGCTGTTCTGTGGGACGGACGAGTCTGGCACCGATCACGTGTACAACACTGTCACTGACTACGTCGTCGCGGTTGCGCCGGATGGCCACCGCAAGCACGTCGCGGACTTGACGGAGGCGAGTATCGACGAGTGGATGGCCTTCGTCGCTCAGAAACGCGGCTGGTCTGATCGGCGGCTCTACGAACACTTCGGCGATGCGTTAGCTGACCGGGTGAGCGGTGTATGAGCGACCGTGTCGATACCGAGGCAGTCAGACATCAACTGGTACAGGCCTATACGCGGGCTGTGCATCCCGGTGCGATCGTGCATCTTCAGGCAGCGCTAGCAGAGTTTGAGGACGAGTTGGGAGATGAGCTAGTTGAGTGTCCGGTGTGTGAGCAACTCGGATTTCCAGATCGTATTCGAGTACACGACTGCCGGGGCTGAATACGGACTCTTTTGATAATGATTGCAAGGCGGAAACCCGCGCCTTTAGGCGCGGGAGGAAGCCGACAACCCGATACACAAACTATCCTCGATAGCAGGCCGACTCCCCCACGCCAACCCGAAATATAATAAATACAGGCTTCCACATATGAGGTACAGATGGTGGAAGACTCAAGCACTCGAACCGTCCCCATCAAACTCGATGTGGACGAGAGTGCCGCTGACCTCCTCCACCAGACAACCGACCACTTCCTCAACGCCGCCAATCATGTCGTTGATGTAGCGTGGGAACCCGACTGGAAAATCACCAGCAAACAGAAACTCCACGAGCTTACCTATTACGACGTTCGAGAAGACTCACCGCTTCCAGCCAATCTCGTGCAAGCCGCACGAAACCGCGCCGCAGAAGCCGTCAAAGGCATCATCGAACGATGGAAGGAAGGTAAGAAAGCCTCGAAACCACACTTCACGTCACGGTTCGCCAGCTACGACGCGCGAACCGTCACCGTCAACGACGACCACGCAACCCTCGCCACCATCGACGGGCGAATCACCGCTGAGTTCGTCCTCCCGGACGAACAGCGTGACACGCCACACTCGGCGTATCTGTTCAACGATGACTACGACGTGAAAGGAGCTACGCTCCACTACGACGAGGTTGAGGACTGCTTCTACCTCCACGTGCGGACAAAGCCCGCCGTCGAGAACGATGATGCCAATCAAGGCGATGCCAAGCACGTCTCCGTCCTTGGTGTTGACCTCGGCATCACAAACATCGCAACAACCTCAACCGGCACGTTTTGGAGTGGCGGCGAACTCAATCACTGGCATCGAGAATACGAGAAGCGTCGTGGCTCCCTGCAACAGACAGGGACTCGATGGGCACACGGGAACGTCCAGCGAGTCGGTCGCAAGCAAACCGGGCGGTTCGAGCAGATGCTTCACACTATCTCGAAGGAACTGGTTGAGGAAGCTCTTGAGAACGACTGTACGCATATCGTGTTTGAGCAACTCAAAGGTATCTGCGAACGCCTACCGCACGCGAAGGCGGTTCACAAGTGGGCGTTTTATCGTTTGTTCGAGTACGTCATGTACAAGGCCGAGTCGGGAGGTCTTGTGGTGAAGCAGATTAATCCGGCGTACACGAGTCAGCGTTGCTCGAAGTGTGGATTCACCCACGAGGATAATCGTCCACACAACAATGGTCAGGACGAGTTCGGTTGTCTGAAGTGTGGGTATGATGTTCACGCGGATTACAACGCGGCGAAGAATATCGGATTGAAATATCTCCGCGACCAGCAAAAGTCTGGGCGTGGAGGCGCACCCGTAGGCGTGCGCTTGAACAGCGGGACGTTGAACGTGAACGGCGAGTATTCGTCTACTGCCTTGAGCAGTTAAAACGGGAGTCCACGCTGAATGCCACGCCCTTCAGGGCGTGGTAGCTTACTGGGTATCCATCGTCTCCAATGACGGGCCTGTTACTGGAGCCGTGGTAGGGTACCGGTCTGTTCCTTCCGTGCGATATCGCGGACGAACAGCCTGACCTTCCGGACGAGTTCGTCACGGTCGTCGTATGTGTGGACCTGCGCATCCCAGCGGTCAATGACTGCAGCGATCATCGCGCTTCGAATGCCAGACTCGTGG
This sequence comes from Halorientalis persicus, assembly GCF_900110215.1. Lineage (GTDB taxonomy): Archaea > Halobacteriota > Halobacteria > Halobacteriales > Haloarculaceae > Halorientalis > Halorientalis persica. The sequence continues at coordinate 5,487 of NZ_FOCX01000054.1, forward strand.
ATGAACAGTACGCGTTCGTCGTGGCCGGTGTCAGTAGCAGCATCACGCTGGAAGATCGCCTCCAGCACAGCGCCCGTTTCGATGCCGACGCCGAGGTTGTCGCCGAGCTTCGGGACGAGATAGATGACGGCATTGCTCGCGAGGGCGAACTCAATGCTCTGTGTCGCTGCGTCCATCTCGGAGAGAGGGAGATCGACATCGAGTGCGAGAAACGCGTTCACACCGGGGTCCGTGCGAAGTCGATCGCGCACAGCTAGCATGAGATCCAACATCGCTTCGTCGCGGTCGAGGACAGCATCTGCATCGGTGACCGTGCTGAAATCGAACGAGTCGGGCAGTGCCGAGAGGTCGATAACATCGGTCGGATCATCGGCCTGTTCGAGTGCCGTCCGGATGTCAAACGCCGTGTACGGCCCCATGAGATAGACCAGAAGTTGTGGATGGGAAACGCCACCCAACTCGCCGATGATTCGGTCGCGCATAGTGGTACTCCTGACCATCAGCTTTTGAATGTTACCCCGCGCACGGTGGCGCGGGGAATCCTGCTCTCACGAGGGCAGGCTTCCTGTTTCGATGACGTGACGTGCAGACACAGACTCAAACTGAGTCGTGTCCGTAGTGGCCACAGTCTCTACAGGCGTGTCTTCGGGCCATCCCAGCCCTAGTTTAGCAAAGCCGCGTTGGAGGATGTTCATCGCTGCGTTCGCATCTCTGTCCGTCTCGAACCCACAACTCGGACAGGAGTGGTCCCGAACCCAGATGGGCTTCGCCGTCTCCACACCACACCGGGCGCACTCCTTCGTGGTTCCCGCAGGCTCAACCTGCACGACGTGCGTGCCGTACAGATCGCCCTTGTAGTCGAGCAAGTGGACGAACTGTCGCCACGCCGCATCCTGCTTGTTGCGAGCGTTGCCGTCGCTCTGAAGCATCCCCTTTACGTCGAGGTCTTCCACGAACACGGCGTCGTACTCTGTGACGAGCCACGTCGTAAGTTTGTGCTGATAGTCCAGCACTTTGCGGCGAATCCGGCGCTTCACTTTGGCGACCTTCTGGCGTTGTCTCTCGTAGTTGCAACTCCCGTGGTCTTTCCGTGAGAGTCTGCGTTGCTCGCGCCGCAGACGCTCGTAGTCGTCTTCGAGATTGAGCCAATCCACGGTTTTGCCATCGCTGGTATGGATGTAGTTCAGGATACCGAGGTCAATCCCGACGCTATTGCTCGCATTCAGCGAGTCCACGTCGGGTTTCTCGGGCAGGTCTGCATCGTCGGTTTCGAGGGCGAAGGAGACGAACCACTCGCCGGTCGTCTCTTTTTTGACTGTGACTTCGTTGATGGTGGCGTGGTCTGGGATCGGTCGGGAGTATCGGATTTTCACCCAGCCGATTTTACTGAAGCGGACGTATGCGTACTTGTCGTGGCCCCTCTTTTCATCGAGGTCGAAACCAGACTGATTGTACGTCACGCTCCGGTAATCGGTTGGTGACTGCCATTTGAGTTGCCCGACGTTGTACCCGTTCTCTTTGAGTTCACGCAAGACGGTGAGGTTGTGGTGGAAGCGGGCGACAGTGGCTTGCGCGGCTTTCGAGTGCAGGCCACCGAACACCGGCCACTTGCGTTTCCACTCGGGAAGCTTGTTGTTCTGGTCGTACTCAGACGGTTTGTCGTCCTCGGAGCTGTTCTCGTAGTCCCAGCGAACGTGGTTGTAGAGTTGGCGATGAACATCGAGATGGTGGTCCAGTCGTTCCGCTACCTCTTGTGTCGGATAGGCGTGGTAACGGTGACTGTATTCCATCGACGTCTGTTGGTTACCGATGTATTCACTTAATGGTTTGTACCACGAGTTGTCGGCTTCATCCCCGACCACGGTGGGTCGGGGTATTCGTCTCGCTGACCAGTATAAAATATGGGCTCTTTCAAACTCTACTGACTCAGCAAGTGCTTAGTAGAACGGAGGTTGATAGTGAGACATGGGTGACGCCGAGCACCGAGAGGAGGGAGCTGAGCGAGGGATTCAACTTCCGGAGCAGAGTTTGCTCGACCTCTCGGACTATCTCGCCATGCAGCGGGCCATCGGGAACGAACACCGGTTCCGGATCCTCTCAGTACTCGTCGACGAGGGTTCCCACAGTGCACGCGAACTCGCCGACACACTTGATATTGCCTCCAACACGCTCCATTACCACCTCGACGAGCTGGTCGACGTCGGACTCGTCGAGAACCGAAAACGAACCCAACCCGAGAGCGACGGGGTGTATTCGTATTACCAGGCGACCTCACTCGGTGAAGGAATCCTCGAGCATGGCGTGCGCGAACTCATCCGCGAGGAGTGGGACCTGCTCGACGCATACGGCGGGTAGCACCGCACTGCACTCAACACAGCTATCTTGATACAGTGAGATAATCCCGCCCTTCCCGCGAAGGACGAGCGTTCCGACAGAGCGTCGGAACCGAGGACTGAGCAGGGCGGGAGTGAATCACGTCAGCCCCGGTGAGATACCGACACCGTTTCTGTTGGCAGGATATTCAACGTCGGGTCGCAGCCATTAAGTTACTCTACTGTCATAGGCTATGTATGGTGAATCTGGTCACGACACGCACCATTACGGCAGCACTCACCAACGACCGTGAGGGTGTCGTGCGTGACCTCGATTCACTCGCCCGTTCCGGCAGTAAAATCTGGAACGTGGCTCGGTGGACCGCAGACCGCATCTGGGACCACACTGCGGAAATCCCGGACGAAGGACCGCTCAAGTCCTACATGAAGAACCAAGCGTGTTGGAAAGATTTGAACTCGCAGTCAAGTCAGGCAATCGTCGAAGAATTGTCTGGCGCTTTCCAGTCATGGTTCGAAAAGAATGATCCAGACGCAAACCCACCGGGCTACCGCAAACACGGCGATGAACGACCACGCTCAACTGTTACGTTCAAAGAAGACGGCTTTAAACTTGACACGAAACACCAGCAGGTTCGGTTGTCGAAAGGCAAAAACCTGAAAGACGGGTGGAGCGACTTCATCCTCTGCGAATACGACACCGGTCCAGACGCAGACCTGACTGACGTAGAAGACGTACAGCAGGTCCGCATCGTCTGGAACGGTGAGCAGTGGGAACTTCACTTCGTCTGCAAAGTCGCCATCACCGCCGCTGACTTGTCGGGCGAGAAAACCGCTGGCGTTGACCTCGGAATCTGCAATACGGCAGCTGTCTCTGTCGGTGACGAAACCCTGTTGTATCCGGGAAATGCCCTGAAAGAGGACGCTCACTACTTCCGGCAAGAAGAATACGACACGGAAGGCGAGGACGGTCCAAGCGATCATGCAGCGTGGGCACGACAAAAGAAATCCCGACGTCAGACCCACTTCCTGCACGCAATCTCGAAAGACATTGTCGAGCAGTGTGCTGACAAAGATGTAGGCACGATCGGAGTCGGTCACCCGAAGGACATCCGCGGCGATGAAGACTGGGGCAGGCACGGCAACAAGCGCCTGCACGACTGGGCGTTCGAAACGCTTCTGAGCCACATCGAGTACAAAGCCGAGGAGCGAGGTATTGACGTAGAGCGTGTGGACGAAGCGGAGTTGAAAACGTCGAAAACCTGTTGTGAGTGTGGAACGGCGACGGACTCACATCGTGTTGAACGTGGCCTGTACGTCTGCGAGAACTGCGAGTTGGTCGCTAACAGCGACCTGAATGCGGCTGAGAATATGCGAGCGACGGTAACTCCGAGTCCTGAGAAGGATAGGAGTAACGGCTGTCTGGCCCAGCCATCGGTCCGCCTGTTCGAGAAATCAACGGGGCGGGTAGCCCCACAAGAACAGGTCCGACCGTAGACCGGCAAATATCCCAACGCTGCGGTACGGTTCGGGAAGCCCCGTCGTTCACGACGGGGAGGAGGTCACTGGGTACGGCTCCTTCATTCCTCTAACTCTCGCAGCAATTCTTCAGCCACGGCTGTCGTCACGTAGTAGGTGTGCTTGCGGTGAGTCTCGTCTTTGGATTTCAGCTTGCGCTCGCTGGCCTTGATCGTACTCCCCTCGTCGGTAGCCACCAGTCCCACCCGCCGAAGCGCACGGTACAGATGGCGGACGTACTCGAAGTCCATCGCCAGTTCCTCGGCGGTCATCCGCGGATAATCCGGCCCACCACGAGCCAGTCGCTTCGCGATCGTCTGTCCATCGGGCAAATGCTGGAGGACGTTCTTCTTCCCGTCCCGTTCGTCCAGAAAGCGCAGGAGGTGATCGCTCTCCCGTGAGAGGCGGTAGTAGGTGTGGTGCTGACGGACCTCGTCGGCTTTCTTCGCCTTGATACGGCGTTGCTTGACCGTTCCCGACTCGACGCGCTCCAGAAGGCCAGCCGTCTCCATCTCCTCACACAGCGTTTCGACCTGCTTCCGTTCGGCATCGAGATGGCCGGCCATCGACCGCGGATAGTTCCCCTCGACCGTGTCGAGGTGATACAGAATCCGATACGCTACCGGATCGGCCGGGAGTGGTGCGAGCTGGCCGACCACAGCCTGTTGCTGTTCGAATTCGGCTCTAACTCCTTGGCCCGTTCGTAGCGCTGCTGGGCGTTGGCTGGTGGATCCTGATCGAGATCCAGCACGACATCGATGGACTCACTCTGTGGGGTCTCCAGTGTGACCGTGAGCTCGCCCGCCTCCCAGTGGTCGCCGGATTCGTTGTGCGCCTGCTGGAGAGTATCTTCGACCGTCTGATAACGAGTCATGATCGTATCGGCTCCCAGCCGGGGACGCTCGATCTCGGCCTCGGAGACCATCCTGGGCCCCAGTACACCCCTCGCCCGCTTGAACCCACCGCGTCGGTCTGTTTGTCGCCCCGGAGGGGTGCGGGGCCATACACACCGATGAATCCCCAGGCGGGAAGGATTGCAGCGATAGCAATCCCGACACTGACGTATCTCCACACTGGGGGCCGCTCTGAGTTCGCTTATGACTCAGGCATTGCCCAGGAACGTTTTCACTGCTGACGCAATCAGTGCTGGCGCTTCGCCGGGGCCACTGTGACTGATTCCGTCGAACTCGACGAGGCGGCTACGGGGCAGCGAATCGTGGACCGCGCGAGCGCTCTCGCGCAGGAAGTCTGGCCCGTTGGTGCCGGTCAGGACAAGTACAGGGGCGTCGACACCGAGACGACCTGGAAGCTGGTACTGTTCGACGGCACGATTCATCCGGACGACCTCCTCGGCAAGGTCCACGCAGTCCGGCCAGACTGGCCACTCTGCCAACCACGCATCGAGGTCGTCGATTCCATCGGGATGGAGGACCTGCTCGATGTAGCGTTTCACGGCCTCGTGGCGGTCACCGTCATCGATGAGTGCTGCCATCCGATCGGCGAGATCGGCTTCCTCTCGGTAGTCGTCGGGTAGAACAGCTGGTTCGTACGCGATGACCGCGTCGACCGGTGCATCCGTTGCGGACTCGACTGCCGTCAACGCACCGAAGGAGTGCCCGAACAGGATCGGATCGCCGTCGACGGCGTCAACGAGCCTGCGTACGTATTCGGCCTCCCGGTTCAGAACTTCATCGGCACGGGTCTCCGCTTGATCATCGAGACACGTGCCGAATCCCGGTCGCTGCGGGATCACAGCGCTGTACTCCTCGAAATGTGGCAGGACTGGATTCCAGTACTGTTGGGGAGCCATCCCGCCGTGGAGACAGATCAGTGGCTGACCGTCTCCATGGCGTTCGTACGCGACCTCGATACCATCTGTGGGCTGTGTCGTCACCATGCAACTCCGTGTTCAGGGTCGACTCGGCTAAGCCGTTCTCTCAGTCATGGGGCAGTTTATAAAATATACACCCGGTGGACAGGAAAATCGGGCAGAGTACTCCCGCACACGAAGCCACCTGTGTCGGCGACCACGTGTCCAACACATCTGGCCAGAGCCGATGGAAGGATTCGATGGAGGTGAGCAGCCGAGAGAACAGCAGTGGATTCTGATAAGAGGCTGTTTCGACAGCACCAATACGATAGGTAGGGACACCTACATATGGGACTCGTCGCTGAATTCGATATCTACTGCGAGGCGTTACCGCTCGCGGGCGTGGCTTCGGACGTCCCCGACGCAACGCTGACACTCGATCTGCAGTTCAATCATGGGGGCCGGCCCCTGTTTCTCGTTACTGTCCACGACGGCTCCCGGACGGCATGCGAGACCGCCTTCACGGCTGCGTACGATGTCGGGGAGTGGACGCTCGTCGGGCATGCCGGCGACACCCGTCGCTATCAAGTATTCCCGGCGCTCAGTCTGGAGGAACAACTCGGTGAACATCTCGACGATCTTGAAGGCCTTGAAGCGCTCGCGACCGCCGACGCCATAATCGAGCGGATAGAGGTCATACCAGGCGGCTGGCGACAGACTGGCTGGTTCGCCGACCGTGATGCGTTCAGCAGATTCTCTTCGTTCTGGCAGCAGAACGCTGGCTTCCAGTTACACCGTCTTACCCAAGAGGGGGAATCCGAACCGCCAGGCGACGGACTGACTGACCGGCAACACGAGGCACTCCGGATCGCTTACGAACGGGGCTATTTCGACATTCCACGGCAGGCTTCTCTGGAAGACGTTGCTGAGGAATTAGAAATCACCCCCTCCTCTGTCTCTGAACGACTCCGTCGTGCGCAAACCCAACTCATCGAGGAGACCGTAGCAACGATGTGGCCACCACTTCCTAATTGATTGCGGATGACTCGCCTTTCAGCGGACGGCTATTCTCCAGTACTGTGAGATGGCGATTTTCTGTCGCTAGCCAGTGGCTGATGGCGGCAAACGACTCACGCAGTACCTGCCCGTCTCGGAATTTAGGTGTTCGCCCCGGTACGCGGAGAAGACCTCCGTCAATTCGTGGTTCTTGTGGTCAATCTACAGGGCCGTCCAGCGGGTCGAGAGCAGATCGTAGTGCGTCGACACGGCTGGTGGTGTTCGATTGATACGATGAACAGTATATTTACCCAATGAACGATAATAGTCGGGCAATGACCCACGCTGAGCAGTCACAGATTGATTTTCGCGAATCAGAAGCATTCCTCGGTGGTGATGATGGGATGGTACGGGTCAAAATGGAAACGCTCCAGAAACATGGGCCCCGCAATGACTGTTCGTCACTGCGTTTTTGGCCTTTCTAAGGCATATATTAAGTAATATTAACCTATAATAAGTATACAATATTAACTATTCGAATATTGACTAAACCGGTAGCCAGACACCCCTCGTTTCGTCTGTTCTGCCTTGTTGAATCCAGGGACGGCATAGCGATCAGTCTTTGATGGCTTGTTCGAGGTTGTAGACGGCGGCGGTGAGCACCAGTTCACGGAATTCGCGGTACCAAGCGCGAGGTCTGACAGCGGACCCGTACCGGCGTTTGATGGCCGAGAACGCGGTTTCGGCCATCCAGCGCTGCCCGTAAGCCTCGCTGTCCAACCGTGACTCGATAGAAACGCTGCTACGCCATGCGAGCGTGAACCAAGATATGGGGCGCAAGAGACCGACCACAACGCCGTGCCATAGAGCACGTAACCGTGACTGGTCCGTGTGCGAAGGAAGCCGAGTCATGGGCGTGACAGCCCGGGTGCCGCGCCCCGCAGCACCCGGGAAAGCCCGAATAGGTGCATCTCTGCTTCACGCACTGGCGTCCCGGGTGAACAGACCATGTACCTCGGAATTGATGTCCACAAACGGTACGCACAGGTGGCAGTAATGGACGAAGCTGGTGAGCTCGTCGAAGAGGTTCGCGTTGAGAACGCGAACCTCGACGATTTCGCCCAGCGGTACGCTGGTGCCGAAGCGGCACTTGAAGCAACCAGCAATTACTACCACATGGCACTGTCTAGTTGAGGGAGTTTGAGAAGTGAGCAGGTCGTAGTGAGTGGTGCCTATGACACTCAAAGACCTGCTCAGTGAGAATTTGGGAGTGGACGATGAAGATGTTTGGGAGAACGAGCGCACGCCGACACCCGTGCGCTGTTTCGCGGTTCGACTTCACTCGATGGGGCTGTCAGTGCGTGAAGTCGAAGGTGTCTTAGCCTGGCTGGGTGTCGATCGCTGCTATCAGGCAGTCTGGAACTGGAAGGAAAAATTAGCCGAGACACAGAGCGACCCGCCGACGGCGGAGCCGTCGCGGGTCGCGGTTGACGAGAAACAAATCGAGGTAGA
>NZ_FOCX01000094.1 GCF_900110215.1 Halorientalis persicus
GAGTAATCACGAGCAACCATAATTTGGCGACGGATCTCGAAATACCGACTGTAGAGACCCATACTGGTCGATATCTAGCATCTGCAGAATCTATAAACCTCATGACGCTATATGAAAACCATGCATGCGGAAGTTGAGACTACATCGGGTATAGCGGGCCTGTAATGCGCGGTATCAACCGAATCGATAAACAGAATCCGCTTCAGATCGCTTTCTGAACGGCGGTTCTTATTCCTTTTCCAACTAATACGCAGAATTTCCGAGACTCTGGATAGTGTCGCCACTCAGACGCTGCGCTCTCACGGAGAGAGGCCCCCTCGCTATCCGATTCCCGTTTCCTTCTTTACCAGCGTCAGCGTGTTATCAGCCGTCACGATCGGCGAGTGTTCGTACTCGCCGGTCAACTGTACCTGCACAAGCAAATCAACTGCCCGCCAAATCGAGTACAGCAGACACGCGAACGCGAAATAGAAGAACCGGAGGCCGAAATGCTTCGAGGTTGTCGCGCCCATGAATCGTTTGATCGACTTGTAGCCGCTCTCAATCTCCCATCTGTATCCGTACTCAGTAAGGAGCCCGCTATTCCGATTCGTCATGAACACCGAGTACTGCCGATGATCGGTGTGCTCGGAGTTCTCTTTCCGTCGGTAGATTAGCGTCGTCGAGTGCCACTCGTTGTCGCCGAGATGTAGCTTCCGGTCGGTCTCATACCGATCCTTGTCGCGCTTGAGAAGGCGCTTGGCTTGGGCCTTCTCGCTGGTCTGCATCCGCTTCGGGACGACGTAGGAGAGCCCACGTTGACTCAGCATCTCCAGGATATGCTGGCTGTCGAACTCACGGTCCATCAGCACGTTATCGACATGAACAGCCGCCTCTGCCGAATCCAAGAGGTCCTCGACGATCTCCTTTCGCGTGTCCCCTTTCCGAACTGGGCGCGCATCAAGGACTATTGGAACAGCATTCCCGACCAGTTGGACTGTCGCCCACTGGTAGGCGTACTCATCGGTTTTCTCCTTCGTGCCGATAATCTCGTCTTCGTGCCCAGACCGATCGCCGGTGAACGGATTGGACTCGGTAATATCGATGGCAACGATGCCGGCCCGAAAGAACTCCTCCGTGTCTGTGACTCGATCCAAGAGGCGACCCACGGCTTGGCGGTACATCTCCCGAATCTGTGTGACCGATAGATCACGGACGTGCTCGCGATGGGCGTGGCCGAGCGGCGTCCGTTCCCGATTGGACTCGTGGATGAAGCTCCGAGCACCCTCATTGACGGCCAAATTCTCACGGAGTCCGAGGTACGTTTGGAGATCCCAGTAGGCGTTCTCGTGGATCTCACAGCCCTCGCCACGGTCCAGTGAGAACGCTGGGAACGCAACATCACTGACCCGCTCAGTAACTTTCTCTGCCTGGTTCAGGATGGTCTGGTCGTCAGGGTCCGAGTCCGTATGCTCGTCACCGTGTCTGCGGCTCTGTCGGTCTGGCTCGCGTGGGACTGAGACGCCCGCGTTCTGTGCTTTGATGAGAATGGTTCGCGCTGCGGTCTCGGCGGTATCCTGGATCTCAGTAGTGAAGCGATGGTGCCAGCTGCGCCACAGCGTGGACTGATCGGGGACCGACTCCAGGCCAAATTGATCACAGAGATCGGGATGCTTGGTGAGGTATTCGACGAGCGCGGTTTCGTGGTCCCAGTCGTAGAGTTCCTTCAGCAAGAACAGGCGAAACAGTGTCTCCATCTCGTAGCTCGTTGACCCCGCGTACCGGTCGTGGGCATCGAACTGGACGTATGCGAGGGGCACTGCATGGACGAATGAATCAACGCTCTCGTGATCATCATGTTGGAACCATGTTTCCGCAACGAGGCGAACGTCCGATTCTACTCCGGGGAGCGACGTACGATCGAACAGCGGGCCAGACTCGTACGTGGGCCACTCGACATAGGATAGCTGGGCGATCTGCCGAAAGACAGTACGGCGAGATTCACGTGTCAGGGCCACGGCGGGATGGTGGCGACGACACACTCAAGTATTCGTCCAACTGCCCAATCCAGGATAGAGGCTTACTCCGAGACAACTGCAACCGCTTCAACCTCGACGAGCAAGTCCGGAGTGATGAGATTATTCACCTCAACCATACTGGTCGTCGGGCGAATGTCACCAAACACTTCACTATGTGCCTCGCCGATTGCCTCCCACTCCTCAATATCAGTAACAAACATCCGAGTTCTGATCACATCTTCAAGAGATGCGTCCGTCTCCCGAAGAGCGTCTTCGATGTTCTGGAGTGCTTTCTTTGTCTGTTTGTACGGATTATCTTTGCCGACTACATTACCATCATCGTTAGTCGCTGTTGTCCCAGAAACGTGTACTTGAGAGCCGGTCTGAACAGCCCGAGAGTATCCGACTTTTGACTCCCATTCTGTTCCGGATGATATTCGTTTCCGTTCCATAGTTCAGACACACAACCCTCATGAAAAATAGTTTGCTCGATAGATACGTACGCCGGCTGAGCGACTG
>NZ_FOCX01000057.1 GCF_900110215.1 Halorientalis persicus
GCAGACAAGGGCTACGACAAGAAAGCGCTCAGAGAAGCACTGCGTGATCTCGACATTCGCCCGCTGATCAAGCATCGCATCTTCGCTGCGTACGATCACGCCCACAACGCCCGAATTGACGATGACCGCTACAACCAGCGTTCAATGACTGAAACTGTCAATTCGGCCGTCAAGCGCTCGCTCGGCTTCGCCGTGCGAGCGCGTTCCTGGTACCGTGAGTTCCGTGAAATCGCCCTGATGTGTGTGGTCTACAACATCAAGCGGGCCGTGAAACAGTGAAATCCACTGCCTTACAGCGATTCAACACGGCCGAAGAATCCTTCCTCCCAGATGTGGACATAGCTGTATTCGTTGTGGTTGAACAGCTCCGTGGGCCCATCGTACGTGATACCCCCGTTAGTGTGGATGGCTCGCTCAAGCACACAGGAACGACTCGGAGCGTCACCAAAACACGCCACATCGGAGTCGAGAGGAACAGGGTTGGTCGAGAACGTGTAGGTACCGTCCACGGAGAACGAGACTTCGCTGGCCTCGTATCGATACCGGTCTGGATCGCCGATGTCAAACGCACCCACTACCAGCGGGTTCAGAAGCAAGATGAAGCCGACGACGATTGCGGCTTCACCCCGGTATTGCGTGACGGAGAACCAATCCATAAGAAACCCATTTTCGTCACTACACTGAAAAGGCGACGGACGAAGCCGATACATCCAGTATTCAGAAGAGATCGCGTATAGGCTCGCAGAACTCAAATTCAGTCATCCTAACCCATGATTCGCATCCCTACTGAGCGCCTATTTCACTCCAAATAGGCTGGTAAGAACCCGTCTCGATCTGGTGCGTAGCTTCGGTAAGTACGCACGCACACTGTGCAGTTAGAGATCGCGTCTGGTTCCTGACGGAGAGTTACTCAATACAGGATGTCCATTCAACAAACTATGGTCGATGCTTTCGGCCACAACGTGATACCGAGGAGCCATAACCTGCTGTTTATGTCATTCACTACACAAAACTTTTTGCTATAGGATTTTCCTTCGAATTATGAGACGATTCAGCAAATCTACAAGCAGGAGATTTTGGGGTCTCTTAGCAGTTGTCGTAGGTACCCTCGTAATCGTACTGCCGATCCACTTTCTCGGACTGGCATTCTTTGAATCCGGACCGATTGCAGCCTTCGTAATCATGGTCGAAGTTATTCTGGGACTTGTCGGACTCGGAATAATTGGTGCGGGTGTCTATTCGTACCGGACAGGGGATCAACGACCAGCAATAGCAGCAATCGCGATGATTTGCAGTCTCACCATCGTCTTTCGGGTCATCTGGTATATCGAGATACATATCTACGGGCTTGTCCCCATATGGATCTGGGTCAGCACCGGACTGCTCGCTCTAACCGCTTCACTGTGGCTCACATACCAATGTACACCTCCTAGAGAGACGACTAGTAGTTGAATTTTCTCTCGTTTTGCGGAAGTCTGTGAGCAGGAGTTCTAATCGCAAAACGGATCAAAAAGTGTCTCCAAACCTGGCCCAGAGATCCTGAGTAGTTGTAACGGTGCAATCGGCTGTCCTGCTATTTTGATTTAGTACCAAAAATACCAATAGTGGCGGGCGTATTCGTAGGGATACCACTAATGGAGCGAGATGACTTCGACGAGGTAGCGCCCGGTGAGATCGTTCCCACGACGACATCGAAGGGAACATATTCGGCGTTCCGTCCTGACCCGCTTCCGCCCTCGATCAAGACTGAACACCTCATTACACCGCTGGCAGAAGCGACACAAGCCCTGGGCCGACTCCACGGCATCGGTCCACGTGTCGGCTCGAGAGAAATCCTTATCGAGCCGTTCATCCGAAAAGAAGCGCTAGAATCCTCCCAAATCGAGGGGACACATGCGACTCTCTCAGATATCTACGCCTATGAGGCCGGACAGGAAGCTCTCATCGACGAAGACAGGCAGCAGGGTACCCAAGAAGTCGTGAACTATCTGCACGCGCTGACGCACGGATTGGATGCGATCACAGCTGGTGATCCAATCACCGTCGAATTGCTATGCGAGATGCACGACCGGTTGCTTTCGGGTGTCCGTGGAGATGAGGCAGACCCAGGGGAACTCCGTACGACCCAGAACTTCATCGGCAGTACGCCATACATCCAAGATGCCAGGTACGTGCCCCCACCACCGAACGAAATCCCTGACCTTCTCGAAGACTTACTCGAGTATGCAAACCAAGAGACGAATCTGCATCCACTTCTGCGAATCGGGCTGATACACTACCAGTTCGAGACGATTCACCCGTTTCTCGATGGGAACGGACGACTCGGGCGGCTATTGATCAGTCTCCTCCTGCAACGTGACGGTCTCTTGCCCGAGCCGTATCTCTACCTGAGTTCCTATTTCAACGCACGACGGTCAGAGTACGTCGATCATCTCTTGGCTGTCAGTCAATGCGGTGACTGGGAAGAGTGGCTCCTGTTTTTCCTGCGGGGTGTGCAGTCGCAAGCAGACGAGGCCCATCAGCGGGCCAACCTGCTAGTCGACCTCCGAGAGGACTATCAACAGCGCTATCAGAGCGAGCGATCTGAGAATATCCTCGAACTGGTGATGCGGCTCTTCGAAGATCCGTATCTGGACGTGAATACGGCGGCCGACTGGTTGGATGTCGAGTACAGTACAGCCAACCGGTTGATCGGACAGCTCGAAGATGATGGAATACTCGAAGAACTCACCGGGAAAGACCGGAATCGGTTCTACCGGGCGAGCGAAGTCTTCCAGATCATCAACAAGCCGATCGACCAACTCTGAACGACTGAGCACAGAGGGCTTGAGGCATATGCATTGAGATGGCCAGTCAGCTTCTGGAGGGTGCGAGTGGCAGGGCTGCAGTTTGTTGTTGCTGCTCCATCACCGATGTCTATCGGATTGAGCATCAGCGCGGAGCCTTCACCCTCGACGACCAACGGTAATTTCTCAATTTACTGCCGGGTGAGCTAACCATACAATGCAGGGTAGCGCTTGGCCGACTGTCCTGTAGAACTGTCGCTCTCGTCTAAGCACTTGGATAACTCGTAGGCGTAATCAATTCTGGTGTACTAAACCGTTAGACAAGATATGTAAACTCGGCGTCTGTAGTCCATCAAAGATGTCCCCCGGAACAGAATATGACGGTGTTGACTTACTGTTACGAGGGTGGCGCCCGTCCCAACGACTACGTACGATTTTGTTCCTGAGTATTGGTGTTGTCCTCATACTTCACCCGCTTGTTGGTGGAATCCCACACGCACTCGGTCTCACTGGAACTGTGCAGTATACCACTGTCGAGGTACAACCAGAATCGAATCAGTTTGTGTTCTCCGGACCTGACCGAGCTGCATTTCGAGCTGAAGAAGCACTCGGGGGAACAGGAGCGTTACACATTGACTGCTATCCGAATGGATTATCTGAGCAATGCGCCCTGGAGTCACAGCTGACAGAACAGAACGTAACTGTACAACGGGAACCCCAAGGGTGGCGCGGCTACACATATCACGAGCAGTTCTACAAAAAAGTCACAGCAGAGGAGAACGAGACCATCGAACTCGGGTTAGAGCCAGTCACACCTCACGCCGTTCTTTCAAACATGTCAGTTCCAGCTGACAAATGGCCACAGCCAATTCAGACGGCTGTCCAGACTGGAAACGTCACTGTTACAGAGGAACCGTCGTTTACCGGCGTGGTTCTCTCCCAGAATGGTTCCTATTACATGGTCGTCAGCATGGGTCCATTTGACTCACACGAGCCACCACAAGGGCTCGCTGCAACAGTGAGTACGATCCTTGGCGTGCTATCGATCCAATACGGACGTCGCCAGTCCCTCAAGTGACGAGAAAATGGGAAACCAGATGTGAGCTGAACAGCACGAGAATCGGTGGAATGAGGTGCAGCTGTGTTCCTGGCTCACTCAGGACCCAACTCGAACATAGCCTAGATACTTCGCGGACTCTACCGGAATCTCAGTGTCCCCTTCATGCAGCCCATCCGGGCTGTGTGACTGTCTATTCCGCACTTTGTCACCCACGACCACCGACAGTAAACTCGACAGTATATGGGACCGTTCCGTTTTCCTCGTCGGTATCATACCCAACAGAGCCTTCGATTACATATTTGCCAGGAGAGAGCGATCCAGAGTCAATCGTGAAACTACGACCCGTCGATCCGTTGGCCTCGATCGTCGAAGAGAGGCCGATACTGTTGACTGACACAACGTCCCGGCCCTCGGTCTGTACGTATTGTGAGTCTTCATAGGCTGGTGACCAGAGCAGGCCACCACGCGATTCATCCCCTTGTTTGTGAAACCTGAGGACACCGAACGGCGTCGGGGCTCCACTACTAATCTGGACTGCAGTCGAACTAGAATTCTGGAGCGTAAGTTGCAGCCCCATTTGGGAATCGATTGTCTGTGGATTGGGTGAGGCCTGAACGGCTATGGGGGGTGTACCCGCCTGTTCGACGTAGGTCGTATAGAACTCTCCGTCGACGAAAACGTACCTATGCTCACGCAGGTGCGTAAGAGCATCCTCTGGTGGGTTATCAAAGGCATAGAGGCCGGATTCCGCAGCGGCCTCGCGCACGAACGTCTGGACTGACTGGGACGCAGTCGAGAGCCGCCAAACTGGACCGTCCGCGAGGTCGCTCAGGGAAACCGATGTCGCGGTCACCGAATATGGCGCACCTGGATCGGTTGTCGTACTTGACACCGAGAGTACTGTGCCTTGGAACTCTACCGCTTCGTACGACTCCAACAACGACTGGAGGGAAGGCCACACATAGGTCAATTCTACGCCCCCCTGGCGGGCACTCCGAAGGAGTCCAGTCCTGACGAGTCCATCGTGTGTCACCGCCGTCTCGTACGTCTCATAGGTGGCGATCTTTCCCGAGACAGCTTCACGATCAGTCGCCGTGGCTGTGATCGTCGTCGTCGGAAGAGTCGAATCAAGTTGATAGTAATCAGTGCCGTCTCGGATATAGGTGGTTTCAGCGAGAAATTTGGCGAGCCAGTCAGGAACAGCGTCCGTGGTATAGGTGCCATCCAACGCTGCCTGTACCACTGCTTGTTCTCGGTCAGACAATGAATCAATACTCGGAATCTGCCCGATCGGTGACGCACCCAGATTATTTAGCCGGACTGCATGCGAGTACGTGTGTGTCTTGGTAATTGCGAGCCCAGAACTTTCAGTTGACGTAGTGGTCGGTGTTGCAGATGAACCAGTGGTTGGAGTTTCTGTTTGTGTTGCTGTCTCTCCGAGACAGCCGCTCAGTCCAAGAAGACCGGTTGCGAGACCAGTGATGGCCGTACGCCGTCGCATATCCCTGACTGGGTACGGCCGTACAAATAATATTCAGGGTAGCCAATGTATTCGTTTTACTAACTAACTTTTGCGCGAATAATATAATATCTTGGATACCCCCATCCTTTTGGACTCGATTCGCCCAATATAGAAACGAGACTTATCGTCTTCGCCGCAGTTCGTTCGTGTACACTGCGAACGTAAAAAGTGGACCAATAGCAAGAAGAAGAATTAATTCGTCAACAGCGGCTCCGATGACACTGATCTGAAGGCCGATAATCATAAGCATAATGTCGTTCTTCCGGGCTGCATCATCGTCCATACTGTGTGACTTTCCTCATCTGCTACAAGTGTTTTGCACCCACGAACCAGCGTTCAGTTCGCAGACACACTGACCTGTTAGAGATCGCGTCTGGTTCCTGGCTGAGAATCGGTCAGTACAGGCAAAGCACTTAGCGGGGAACATTAATTGCTGTCCATACACCACATATCGTATGGCCCTTGAGAAGGCGGTTCGTGGACTTACGATTCTTGCCGTGATGGGCCTCACTTACAGGATGGGTCAATTGGTTGCAGGGTCCGGGGGAGATCCAGATCTACTATTCATCGCGGGTGTGATTCTCCTCGCGTTCCTCGGTCTTGCCGGGCTAATTCGTGACATTCCACTGGTTAGCGCTATAACCGGCTTCCTGCTGTTCGGTATCGGGTTTTTGTTCCTCATTCCCGCGATACTGGTGGCTGGCATAGCATTGCTCGTTGACGGTGTCTCGTCGGGCACGCCTCGGCTAACAAACTCTGCACCTGCGTAGCTTACACGAACAATCTGCAGACTCACTGAGCAGTTAGCAATCGCGTCTGGTTTCTGGTTGAGAGACGCCCAGTACAGGGAGTACACTTAACTATCGAGAAGTTATTGATTTAGATGAGATGACAGCCTCGAAAATCACCGCTGTGCGCGCACTGGCCGTATTGGTCTTAGTTGCGTTTCTCGGCGTGCTAGGCTGGTCGCTCGGCCAGCCGGGATACAACTCGACACGCCTGTTGTTGTACGCGGTGCTTGGCGGATTCGCTATCATTGGGGCTGCTGGCATCGTCTACGAACGACCGTTCGTGGGGGCTGGTGGAGCCTGCGGTCTGCTGCTACTGGGGTTCTGGCAGGCAGTCCTCTGGCTGTTCATTTTCCCTGTTGCCGCTCTGCTTGTCGTCGCCGCCGTGTTGCTTGCGAACCATGAAAATACGAGCCCCTCTGTGGCCGGGTAGTAGTGACACTTCGGTAACCACCAACCCCCCTGAGCTGATTGGTTCCCATCTCTGCTGAGTAGGCGATTCATTCAGAGACGGTTGAAAACAAACTACTGGTGAGTGCTCATCCGGGAATTACAGCTGTGACGTTGTCCATGGAGCCGATCGATTATCGATAGTCCGTGATGTTTCGGTAGGGAACGTAGTATCCAATCTCATCAACCCATGTCGAGAGCCAGTCATCCGCAGTTTCCTCACTAACCCTCCCGGCATCGATGGCAGCCAACAGAACGCCAACCGACCCGATAACGGTTACACCCTGGTCTTTCGCAAATGACCGGGCGTCACCGTCGTCTGTCAGTAGTCGACCGTCGTGTGCGTCGGCGAGGGCGAATGCTTGTGCTTCGCAGTCGTCGCAGATTTTACTGATTGCTGTTGCTGATGGCTCTTGTCGGTGTATCAGATTCCAAACTGGATTCTCAGAAAAAGGCGTCAAGAGTATTCCAACTACTAAGAGGGGGCTATCCGTGGGAACCAGCAATGACAGAGGAAGACGATGGAGACGGGGGAACGAAAATCGAACCTGTTGCCCTGACACACATCTTAGCAGATCTCATGCAGGAGCACTACCCTCAAGACGGCTCTTTATCGCCGGAAGAATTGGATAACCGGCGGTCGGTTGGGGGACTTCTTGGGGAGCTGCATAAAATCCAGTTTGCTATCAGGGATGACGAGGTGATGAATTTTCTTGATGACCTCTCCTTTGATGGCTCAATTCTTTTCTATCTCGATGGCGCGACCGATGGGCAAGTACAAGAGCAGACAGAGAGGATAGAAGAGTTCCCGGACTTTTGGGAGAGTCTGTCGGAAAAAGAGAAGAAGGTGTGTCGGGTCGTGGTTTTGCAGAAGGCACATGACGTTTCTTTCCGCGGAATTGCACGCCATCTCTCCGACCGCCCGGAGATCGTCGAGGAGATCGGCTTTGAAGATGGGCTGCCCCACCACTCAACCCTTAGTCGTCACCGCGACTTCGATGATGAGGAAGAGAAGATACTCGACGATATAGCACAGCATGCTCGCCACGGCGCAATCCGCACTGGGCGGCCGATCCCGCCGACGCTGGTTGATGAGTACGGTGTCGGTTCAGTGGACACAGCCGAGATTTCGACAGACGAAAAAATGGCACTTGCTGAAGACAGAGTGAGAAGCCTCTTCGACGATCTCCTGCCTCACATCGGGTTTGACCGTGACCCGTCAGCAGCGAATTATCAGGTTCCGACTACCGGATTCTACGCGTTGTTGGCTCATCTGGCCCTTGAGCAGACCTATGCAGAAACTGGTGTCAGGACTTTTCGCTGGATGGACCCACAACCGACAATTCCCGAGGCAAAGACGCTGTTCAGGTACATCCGAGAGTATTCGGTCGAGGAGATCGATGAGAAGTTTGCTGCTGCGACTGAAGCCTTTCTGGCGCGAACGTCCCCTCCCTCACCGGTTCATCTGGCATATGATCTGACTGATGTGCGGTGGTATGGCGACGACACGAACCGGTGGCCGTCGGGGACGTACCCGAAAGACAATAGCAGCTCAGCGTGGCAGTTTGCCATCCTCTCCGCAGTGGGTGATGACTATCGGTACATCTTGGGAGCGCTCCCACTTCGAGAAGAGTCCCATTTGAGCGGGTATCTCCGCCGGTTTCTCCGCCGTGCAATCAACCGGTTCAAGCTGGAGATTGGTCGTGTCTATCTGGACTCACAGATGTATCAAGAAGACGTCGTTGACGCGTTGCGTGCCGTTGGAGTGGACTACCTCATCCAGGCGAAGGACACCGGGGCGATCAGCGATCTGCTTGACAGAGCGCCACCAGACGAATCAGCGACAGAGACGCAGATCTCATTCAAAGACTATCCTTCTGCCAGACGGCCAAACGCGTTCGCGTATCCGATCCCGCCCGAAGAAGTTGGTGGGCGAAATCAAAAACGAGATCACACTGCATTTCTGACAGATATGGATGTCCATTCGCGGGATCTCAGAGGGTTATCCTACCAGTTCCGTTCTCGGTGGAACATCGAGACCTCAATCCGGGAACTGAAGAACCGGTTTCATGGCCGGCTTCAAGCAAGCGATGGGGAAGTTCGAGCGTGGTTCTTTTGCACGGCAGCACTGTTCTACAACATCTATACCTACCTTAATTCCACTCCCGTCATCCTTTCTCGCGATGATGTCCGCCTGACCGGAGCCGAAGTACTCCACGTTCTCCGAGAGACTACGTATTCAGACTATCCCGAACCATAATAGGGGTGATATAACCCAGAGCTGCAACACTCCCGCGTAAAATCTGCGTCTACTGTTACGTAGGACATATTATTGATCCTCCAAAATTTTTGCTGCCTTAACAGTCAGACCAGAATGATACATTACATTAATTTTCGCATCAACTGTCGTTGATTCTCCATTATATGTCTCGATTTTATTTGAATACGGTGTGACTGTAACCTCTTCATTTTCATCCATAGTTTGTTTGATATCCTGAACGCCAATCTCAGCGGTTTTTCCCTTTGGTTTCACTCGTATTGCAGGAGTCTGAATAGATTGAGGAGTTTCTGCAACATCTGTGGGAGTATCGCCTTCAGCATCAGCGAGCTTAATATAATTATAATCCTTCCTTGTGTAGACTTTTGGGAGTTTGTGAAAGCCTTTGTGATCAATAACTTTACTACTATTTTTCATTAGTTCTAATATGCTTTCGTTGATTGCGTTGAAAATCACCTCATTATTCTCAATTTTATAGATACTCATTGGATCATGGTTTCCAACGGTAGCCACATCATCCCTGGGGATAAAGTACTGATCCATTTGGACTAAGTCAACCGTGGTAATTTCTTCAGCTGATCTGGATATAGGTTTATCCTGAGCGGATGCATTGCCGCTGATACCAATAGCTGAAAGACCGACTATACCTGTGGTTTGAAGAACTCTCCTCCGGTCTATAGCATTATCGCTCATGGGTAGAGGATTGTTGGTCAGCCCGCAGCTGTAGCTGAAAGTCGTAGCGGGCAAGGGTGGCGCCTCTGCGCCACCCGACGAAAGCATGATTCCACTCAAGACGTTCGTCTCGGAGCGTCGCGCCGCGAACCTGCTAGCACAGGTTCGCTGGCGTGACGGCGTCTATTGCCCACGCTGCCGTGCCGAATCCGTGATTCGGTACGGCAGCTATCGAGTGTTCCAGCGATACCGCTGTAAGAATTGTGACCGCACATTCAACGATCAGACCGGCACCGTCTTCGAACACTCGGCGGTCGAACTCAGGAAGTGGTTTCTCGCCGTCTACACGTACATCCGGTTCAACACCAGTCTTCGGCAGTTAGACGTGGAACTCGAGGTTTCCTACAAAACGGTGTACCGGCGCGTCCAGCGCTTCCTGCGGGCGCTGGACGCGCCTCGGCCACAACTCCAAGGACCAGTCGAAATCGACGAACTCTACGTGAAAGCCGGGCTCAAGGGCCGCGAGCGCGACCGGCCGTCGCGCTCGCGTGGCCTCTCCACGCGCGGACGAGGCACGTACGAACAGGACAAGTTACCCGTGTTCATTCTGGCTGATCGCGGCACCGGCGACCGCTACATGCTACCAGCGAAAGCCGCCGACGAATCGACGATTCGACTCCTGCTGACGAACCGCAAAGAGGAGTCGCTGACCGTCTACACCGACGGCTTTCGGGCGTACGAACCGCTGGACGAGGACGACGCATTCGACCGTGAATACGTCGTCCACGGCGACGGCGAATACGCCGATGGAGACGTGCACGTCAATACCTGCGAGAGCCACGGATCGCTGGCGCGATCCTGGCTCTCGCCCCATCGAGGTGTCTCCAAAGATAAGCTCACGCCGTATCTCAGAGCGTTTCAACTTCGTCGTCGTGTCTACCGAAAACCAGGGAAAGAAGCGCTGAAAACCATCCTTGAAACTGCGCTCTAATTCACCAACAACCTACGCCACATGAGCGTAGCATTATTATCTGCCATTCCAAACTCAACAACATATTGTAGGTAAATAAAACATTGGGCTTAATCAAGCAAACTAGTTGAGACGACATCCCGACATCAATATCGGCCTGAAGAAGAATTGGATATTCCGGTACTAATTAATATAATTGTATAATGTATTAATCGTCAAGATGGTCTCCCTATGTAGTATTTTCTTTTCTTCTAATTTTGGGACATAACCCTCTTAAGATATAGAACAGTGGTCATACCACATAGCACTAATCCGATCATAGTTACTAATATTCGGAGGAATAGTATCGGGGTGCCAAAACTATCAAAATTGTCGGGTGAATTCGTGTCCAAATATGTTGGAAAAGGGCCAAAGAAGGGTATAGTTGCCATCAATACACCAATTACAAAGACGATGATTAATTTATCCTCTCTGTTCATATAATGACCATATATCTATAGACGAATTAAATATCTTGGGGACAGGGTATATGATGGTGCTGGCATAGGATGACGACTACAATGTCACACTGAAAGCGAAGATCGAAGATGCGCTGTACAATCAGTAACGGGTAGAACAGAGTTCCTTGAGTGATCGAGCATAAGACGCGCACGCACCTAGAGAGCCATATTCATAAAAAAACGCGGCTACAGTATTTAGTTTCGGCGGCCACCGAGAATTCAATTATCCTGTCCTTAGAGCAGGCTGACCGGATAGATTCTAAAAACCAGTTTTGGAGCAACTGAAAGGAGGCAAAGGCACAAACATTCACTTTCTATTGTAATGTTACAAAGTATCAAACAACACTGAGGTCAAACCACGTGTGATGAGACGACCTGCCTCAACTACTGTGGTCGGGAAGCTTAGACTACAGCGGGTATAGCGAGTCTTTTATGCGTGTTTTCGGCCGAATCGGCGGGCGGGATCGACGTCAAATCGCCTTTTGTACGGCTATTATTCTTATCAAGGCAACCAATGCAGGAGATCTCCAAGACTCCGGATAGTGTCACCACTCAAGCGACGCGCAATCGCGAGGAGAGTCTCTTTGCTATCCAATTCCCGTGTCCTTCTTCACCAACGTCAGCGTATTATCTGCTGTCACAATCGGCGAGTTCAGATCAGTAACGTGACCCAATGGATTATCTCGAACCTCTCGAAGTTGCGCCACACTAGAAGCTCCGAATCGGCCCGTTTCGTCTCGGGTGTCGTGCTACTCGGAGTGAGCAGGATCTCTACGTGCTTACGATCACTGAACGCGGTGGCGACGCCTACCGCGGTGACGAAGACTGACCGTCCATGTTTCTCCTCAACCACGATCCATATGCATTGAGACGATCGGCCTCAACTTCTGCATGCATCTCTGAAGTTGAGACTACAGCGGGTATAGCAGGCCTGTAATGCGTGGTATCGCCCGAATCGATGAGCAGAATCTGCGTCAGATCGCTTTCTGAACGGCCGCTCTTGTTCCACAGGCAACTATTCCAGCGGATTTCGGAGACTCTGGATAGTGTCGCCACTGAGAAGACACGCTATCGCGGAGAGAGTCTCGTTACTATCCGATTCCGGTTTCCTTCTTCACCAGTGTCAGCGTGTTATCTGCCGTCACGATCGGCGAGTGTTCGTATTCACCGGTCAACTGTACCTGTACCAGCAGGTCCACAGCCCGCCAAATCGAGTACAGCAAACAGGCGAACGCGAAGTAGAAGAACCGTAGTCCGAAGTGCTTCGACGTTGTGGCGGCCATGAACCGTTTGATCGACTTGTAGCCGCTCTCGATCTCCCACCGGTAGCCATACTCTGAGAGAAGGCCACTCTTCCGATTCGTCATGAACACCGAGTACTGCCGGTGGTCGTCGTGTTCGGAGTTCTCTTTGCGTCGGTAGATCAGTGTCGTCGAGTGCCACTCGTTATCGCCGA
>NZ_FOCX01000058.1 GCF_900110215.1 Halorientalis persicus
CTTGGTGATCGTAAGCACGTAGAGGACCTGCTCACTCCGAGCAGCACGACACCCGAGCCGAAACGGGCCGATTCGCAATTTCTGGTGTGGCGCTCCCTCGAGCGGTTCGAGATAATCCATCGGGTTACGCCACTGATCGGCGACGATCTCGTCCAGTTTGGAGCTGATCCGATCTTGTGCGTATTCGTCGAGGCCGTCGAACTGTCGATCTGCTGTATCGGTGAACTCCCAGTCCCACTCGTCACTCATCGTCACTGTTGCCGGCCAGTCCGTGCTCCGCCTTCACGTCGTCGCTCGTTCGCGTGTTCCCCTCCTGAATGTCGACTTCGCTCGCGAGCATTGCCTTCAGATCCGCTCGGTTGAAATCGGGATGCTTGATCGCGTCACGAAGTACGTCACGAATGAACTCGCTCCGGCTGTTGTATCCTTCCTCTTTCCAGGTTCCATCGACATCGTTGAGGAACGTCTCCGTCATCCGGATATTGACCGTGGTCTTCTCAGGGGATTCAGCTTCTGCCATATCTCTGTGTTGAATTTGTGGGGTGATAACCATTACGCACAGCACACCAGCAGTGGGCCGAAGTGACTTCTAGAATAATATCTCAGCTGCTCAGTGTGAATGCATATGGCACTTCTTTTTGATTAGTTCACATATACTTCATCTTCAATTTTGACGTACAATTTGTAGTATACATCATTTCGTTTGAGGTAGGCGGTGTTATTCCCATCAGC
The DNA here is from genome assembly GCF_900110215.1 of Halorientalis persicus. GTDB lineage: Archaea > Halobacteriota > Halobacteria > Halobacteriales > Haloarculaceae > Halorientalis > Halorientalis persica. The sequence goes on from NZ_FOCX01000058.1 coordinate 733, forward strand.
ATGGTTACTCGCACGACGAGCGAATGAGGAGAGAGGTTCGGGGATGTAGGGATCAGCAGCCGGACATTTCCGGTATGTACCCTCATTGATGGCAGTACGGAGGAGTTCTTGTTGTTCAGAGGACAGATTTTCGTAAACAAGTGGATCAATTGCAGTCCTTTGCACCGAAGAAAGATCGACCTGCTCGGTCCTAATGACGGCTTCTTGCATTTCATCACACTCGGTTGGATTAAGTGATGCACAGCCGGTAACTGGGAGAGCAACTATTGGAACTCCTCGTTGGAGTATTTCTCGTCGGGAGCGGGGGAAGGGCATACTGGAACCTAAAAATATTGTAAAATAAGTCTTTTGACTATTTGTCAAGATTCGTTGAGAGGCCCTTGTTCTCTACTGAGCAGTTGGACGAATACTTGAGTGTGTCGTCGCCACCCTCCCGCCGTGGCCCCGACACGTGAATCTCGCCGCACTGTCTTCCGGCAGATCGCTCAGCGATCCTCCATCGACTGGCCCATGTACGAGTCGAGCCCGCTATTCGATCGCTCGTCCCTCCCAACGCTGGAATCGGACGTTCGCCTTGTTGCGGAAACATGGTTCCAGCATGACGATCACGAGGCCGTCGAACCATTCGTCCACGCAATGCCGCTGGCATACGTCCAGTTCGATCCCCACGACCGGTATACAGGCTCGACGAGCTACGAGATGGAGACACTGTTTCGCCTATTCCTGCTGAAAGAATGCCATGGCTGGGACCACGAAACCGCGCTCGTCGAATACCTTTGCCAGCATCCCGATCTCTGCGAACAGATCGGGTTAAACTCGGTGCCCGATCAGTCCACACTGTGGCGCAGCTGGCACCAGCGGTTCACTACTGAACTCCAAGATACCGTCGAGACGGCAGCGCGAACCATCCTCATCAAAGCCCAGAATGCGGGCGTCACAGTCCCGCGCGATCCAGAACGACAGACCCGGAGACACGGTGACGAGAATACAGAACCGGACCCTGATGACCAGACCATCCTGAACCAGGCTGAGACAGTTACTGAGCGGGTCAGTGATGTTGCGTTCCCTGCGTTCTCACTGGACCGTGGCGAGGGCTGTGAGATCCACGAGAACGCCTACTGGGACTTACAGACGTATCTCGGGCTTCGAGAGAACTTGGCTGTGAACGAAGGTGCTCGGAGCTTCATCCACGAGTCTAATCGGGAGCGGACACCACTCGGCCACGCCCACCGCGAGCATATACGCGACCTCTCCATCAAGCAGATACGCGAGATGTACTGCCAAGCCGTGAGTCGACTGCTGGACCGAGTAGCAGACACGGAGCAGTTCTTCCGAGCTGGCATTGTCGCGATCGACATTACCGAGTCCGACCCGTTCACTGGCGACCGTGCGGGCCACGAAGACGAGATTATCGGCACAAAAGAAAAGACCGACGAGTACGCCTACCAGTGGGCGACGGTCCAGCTGGTCGGGAATGCCGTCCCAATCGTGCTAGACGCACGGCCGGTGCGAAAAGGGGACACGCGCAAGGAGATTGTCGAGGACCTCTTGGATTCGGCAGAGGCGGCTGTTCATGTCGATAACGTGCTGATGGACCGGGAGTTCGATAGCCAGCACATCCTGGAGATGCTCAGCCAGCGCGGCCTCTCCTATGTGGTTCCGAAGCGGATGCAGACGAGTGAGAAAGCGCAGGCGAAACGACTTCTCAAGCGCAACAAGGACCGGTACGAGACAGATCGGAAACTGCATCTCGGCGACAACGAGTGGCATTCAACGACGCTGATCTACCGACGGAAAGAAAACTCCGAGCACACCGATCATCGGCAGTACTCGGTGTTCATGACGAATCGAAAGAGTGGGCTCCTTCCCGAGTACGGCTACCGGTGGGAGATCGAGAGCGGCTACAAATCGATCAAGCGGTTCATGGCCGCCACAACGTCGAAGCATTTCGGCCTGCGGTTCTTCTACTTCGCGTTCGCCTGTTTGCTGTACTCGATTTGGCGGGCTGTGGACCTGCTGGTACAGGTGCAGTTGACCGGTGAATACGAGCACTCGCCGATCGTGACGGCTGATAACACGCTGACGCTGGTGAAGAAGAAAACCGGAATCGGATAGTAACGAGACTCTCTCCGTGAGAGCGCGGCGTCTGAGTGGTGACACTATCCAGAGTCTCCGAAATCCACTGGAATAGTTGGAAAAAGAATAAGAACTATCGTTCAGATATCGATCTGAAGCGGATTCTGTTTATCGATTCGGCCAAAACCATGCATCACAGGCCCGCTATACCCGCTGTAGTCTCAACTTCACAGGCCCGAGATTTTGTATAGCGATATACGATATACAATTTCCTGTAGTGCGGAATTCCGACGGTAAGAGACTCTAGACTCCCGAATTCTCCCGAAAGTTCGAATACAGAAAGTGGTCCTGATTATGCTCGTAATCACGACCACTTTCAAGTACCCCGACGCCGTCGGTGAAGCACGAATGCTGCAACCGCCTCACGACGGCGCTTCCCCCAGGGTAGAGGCTCCGAGACCGGGCCCGCAGGACGGTGGAGGGCCGGTGGATGCCTGATCGAGCGCTTTCGACGCCGCTCGACGACAGCTTCGAGCGCTACCTCCAGGACAAAGGGAAAGGCCGTGGTGGCGACGGCGGGAACTATCGACGCAACGCAGCCCGCGAACTCGAGCGGTTCGCCGAGTGGGCTGCCGGTGACCGCGGCGACGACGACTGGACCGGAATCGTCCCCGACGACGTCAACCGAGTGCCGACCTTCGACGATCTCGACGAACGCGTGTTCCGGGAGTACGCCCGGCATCTCGGTGGAGATCGAGGACTCAAACAGAATACGGTACAAACCTATTACCGCTATATCTCTGCGTGGTGTGGCTGGTGCGTCAACGAAGGGTATCTCGAGGCGCATTACGCGCAGCGGGCGAGTGCGATGGCGCCGTTACCGGAGGACGACGGCCGCAAGCCCGGCGACCAGCAGGCCTGGACGTCCGAACAGCGCCACGCCCTCACCCGCTACGTCGACGAACAGGCCCGCGACGCCGTCGAGGCGTACACGACACTCCCGGAGGATACTGACCCCCTCGACAAGCAGCGAGGGCGCTACGCGGCGCTGAAGGCGGCTCGTGACCGGGCTCTGGTATTCGTCTTGGCGTACACAGCTGTCCGCGTCGGGGAACTCCTCCGGGACCCGAACGACCCGCGCCGACGCGGTGTTCGCTGGGAGGACCTCTCCCTCGACGACGGGAGTATGGACGTCTACCGGAAGAAACAGCAGTGGGACGCCGCCAGTCTTCCCGACCCGGTGATCTCGCCGCTCCGGAGCTACTGCCAGCTGATGCACCCACCGACGGAGCGGTGGCCGGTTTTTCCGACATTCGACCAACGGACGCTCGCGGAGCTCGTCCGGGAAGAGCTAGCCGAACGAGGGGAACGCCCAGAAGCAATCACTGAACGCCGTGCGGAGTACGCTCGCGACCTGCTGCTGGCGCTCGATGAGGACATTCGGCCGCCGTCGATCACGACGGACGGCGCACGGTCGATTCTCCAACGACTCTCAGACGCCGCAGAAATCGACATCGACCATCCGAAACACGCATACCTTGCTCCGCACGGCGGTCGCCGAGGAATGGGCGAGGTGCTTGTCCGCGCGTTCGGGTACACGGTCGCAGCCCGCTACCTCGACAACTCGGAGGAGATGGTTCGCGAGCGGTACTCTCACATTGAAGCCGGAGAATTAGGAGATGTGGCGACAGAAGCGCTCAATGATGTCGATTCGAACTTGGATAGATAGACCAAATTTGGAAGACCAGCTGATCTCGCCGGCAAAGTCTGAACCACAGCTCACAATTGGCTTTCTGTCCGAAGGGCGAAAACCGAGACCTGGTAGCGAACCTTGCGACAGGCCAGTAGTCGAGATGTCCGGCGTTGGATATCGGATTCTAATTGAAATGTCGATTTTCCGCTACCGATGTCAGGGACCAACAATTAATGTCTGAAGGGGCGTGTGTATGAGTTGATGCCGTCATATCATAGTATTCCGTGGAGGTCGAAATAGTGAGCGATCGCTGGTTGTACACAGATCGAGCCTCAATTGACTCCACCCGTCACCTTACAGTTACTATGAATATCGAACCCGGTGATGGGTACACCGTTGAAGAGGCAGCTGGTAAAATAGTGCAAATTGTAACACTAGGGTCGTCCCGACATTTCCCGTTTGAAGACCCTGAAACCCGAAGAAAAGCAGCTGGTAAGATACTATCGGTTCCGGATCGGACAGATAGTGGTCGTATCGAACTGGCATATCCGCTTGATCTCGGTGGGGTGCAAGAGGGACTATCGTACATTATGACGCTTCTCTCATACCCGGCTGAGTACAATTATACGGATTCGTATTTAGTCGAAAAAGTGAGTCTCCCTACAAAATTGAGAAAGAATTTACCGGGACCAAATTATGGTAACGACGGTTTGCGTGCGGTCTTAGGCGTAGAAGGTCGGCCGGTACTAGGACTATTGACTAAGCCACGGTTGGGAGTCGATCTTTCTGTGCTATGTGAGAATTGTCGAGAGGCTTTGATTGGGGGAGCAGATTTCGTCGTTGACGACGAACTCATTATTGACCCAGCAACTTCACTTCAATTCGAGAACCGAATCGAAGAAATGGTCAGGGTTCGAGACGAAGCAGCAGCTGAGGCGGGCGAACAGAAAGCATACTTTGCCAACATTTCTGCTGATGTTGATGCGGCGATAGAATACGCTGTTCTCGCTGAAGAGGCCGGGGTTGACGGCGTGGTAATGAATGCCTTCGCTATGGGGTTCCCAGCACTGAGGAAGCTCGTAGAGTCCGAGGCGTTTGACCTACCAATTATCACGACAAACGTTGGCGTAGGTATCCTCACTCGATTTGGAGATCCCAGGAACCCTGCAGGGACAACTGGCATCTCTGAACAGGTCATCGCGAAGCTTAGTCGGTACGCTGGCGCCGATGGAGTCCATATTGGGATCGCTGAGGGCGAGTGGTATGAAGTTGAGGCTTCGAGCCGTCGAGCAGTACCCTTAGATGCACAAATAGGCTCGATAGCACCTTCGACACCAGTTGTTGCCGGTGGCCTCTCTGTCGAGAATGTATGGCGCAACATCAAGATTCTCGGATCGGATATGATAATGGAGGCGGGTCGGGGGATTCTCGGGTACCCCGCGGGAGGACCTCGAGAAGGTGCGGAGGCCTTACGGGTACTTCTTGAACGACTGTCGAGTGAGATGACCCAGCAGGAAGCTGAGCAGATCATCGCGGAGACGGCAGATGATCTCCCACATATTAAGAAGGCTTTCGACCACTATGGTGCTGAAATGGGATGATAGTTGATTTTGCACCCTTTATTAGATGGTTGTTCTCCAGTAACTCTAACCTGTCATCAGCATTAGTTGCGCTAGTACAGGTCAACACTGGGTTGTTTGGTGTTTCTGTTGCACTATTAACTATCGCCCCCAGCTTAATCGAATTCGTACAGGAAGATTCAGATTCCTTTGTAGGGGAGTATCAATCTGTCGATAAGATTGACCGGGCACTTAGATTCTTTTGGGTCGCTGTACTTATTCTTGGTAGTACAGCCTTGCTTTCGGCGGTGATGGCTGCTTTCCCGACAATGGTCGGTCTTATCATCTCGTTTTCTGGAACTGCCATTGGTGCACTACTGTTGGTCCTCGGCGGTAGAACTGTAACTCAGTTAACCCGTGACGCATTGTAATATTTGTTCCGTCTGAATACATTCGACTCCTTTCCGCTTGAAATTTTACTGAAGCTGGGATCTGGTCGCTAATGGTTTGTTGACTGTGGTGTCCGAATCGAAATGCGCGGTCAGTCGGTCGCGAAGATTCTGACATCCGTTAAAGAGGATATTATAACCGATCGTTGCTCTACCTGTGAAAACTGTTTCAAGTGCTCTTTCAGGGTTCTGAATATGCGGTCGGGTTGATCCCTTAAGTGCTTCGTCGGCGAGAACTTCGGTGGGAGTCAAGTCGTACCCATATGGACGCCAGTAGAGTTCTGGTGGTGGAGTCCAACCAAGCTGTGTCGCAAGACTATGAGCGATAATGACATGTTCAAGACTGCTCTGATATCCAACTCCGCCGTCAATGTTGAACCCAATCATATCAAGTAGGTCGTCGAGGATAGTCCGTGGAGTGATTTGATCCAACTCAGCCCCAAGATCAGGTGCCGTCCACGTACCGAATGATCTAGATAGATGCACACCACATCCACAGCACTCGGACTCGATATCCAGATTACCGCTCTTATTATTAACTGGATTTCGGGACTGACACGAGGGACAAATGTACCAGAATGGGACCTTATCTAGTCTTGCTTTAAGATTGGTCGAAAAGGCGAATCCTTTTCCTTCAAATAATTCGATGGTTGAGGCCGCCAGCTCTCGGATTTTCCCCCAGCGTCGCAACATATACTGATAATGTGGTCTGAGTAGGCTGCGACATTCAGACAGTGGGAGAAAAAGTGTGGGGAGATTCCACCATCCGTTGACAATCCGGCTTAGTACGATGGCGTTGAATTCAGCCATACTTCTGGCACATTCCTGTGCCGTTTGAAGCAGTGTTTGTAGTTGTTCTTTCCTCTGGTCAATTGTATCCGGATGGATACCTAATGGATGGCTCGGAGCAAGCTTGGAGTTGTGTACGGTTGCGTAATCGCCAATGTTCTTCACCCACTTATTTACGGTATCTGATGATGGGGCGTCGATAGCGGTCATTACTGTGTCCTTCCTATTGATCAGTTCAGTAACACTGATAGGGGCGACGCCCTCGTTTTGCGTCGGATCGGGGAAGTGTGCTGTTCGGAACCGGTAGTTCCGGGCTGTATCGTGATCAACTATAAAATATAACTGCGTCACATTCCCTGTATCCTGCATTTGAAGCTCTTTAGCGGTTGTATTGAGTAGAACAAACTGCCCCATAAGCCCCCTGTAGGGTAAAAAATTCGGTTGATGAGCAACTCGCAGTATTTGTGCTCCGGCTTCAAACGCAGACAGCTCCTCAGAAACTGTTTTAGTTAACGTCCCAGCGCGCGTGTGGAATCGCTTAATGATATTTGATAGATCAATGCGCGAGACCGGACGTGGGGCTGGATCATCATCGTAATCATTCTGTGTGTCTTGGACTCCACTGACTAGATCAGCGACACAGTGGTTATCGATCCTGGTGAATCGTTGGATCTCCTCGACTCGTTCAGTGCCGGTTCGTATCGCTTCGATATACTCTTCACTATCCATTAGAGGAGTCCTCATATCCAGCTAAGCCTGAACAATAACCCAGACTTGATAAAAAACGCATTCGGCGAATGAAGGAACCGCTCATCCATCCACTGTTGCTTGAACGATTTCCTCTGCAACTTCGACTGCAAGTTCCGAGGAAGCTGCAGCCACTATATCATGGTTGACGCTGTCTAAAAGACCGATTCGCTGCTCAGCTATTAGCTCGCCGTTCCAGTCAACGACCTCTCCACCTGCTTCCCTAACGATGCGGTGCAAACCAGCGAGTTCCTCCCCAGTATTGACTTCTTTCTCAGGCATGTAGCTGTGTCCACCAGTTATGAATGCATCCCAGGTTCCATCTGCCACCCAGCTATAGTGGCGGGCCTGAACTCCGAAGTCATTACAGGGGTATTGCCATGCCTCGGATGCAATTTCGGGCACCTTTCCCAACATTGGCTGGTCGAGGAGAAGTCCCATCAAGTACTCTCCCTCAATGCTTGACCGTTGGCTTGTTTCGATTCGTGTCCGAGTTTGGTCCTCGCTTCCAAATCCATCAATGCGAAAGGCTCCTTCATCACGTATCGCTTCGTAGAATTCATTTTCGGCCAAATTCAGGAACCCAGCCGCGACGACATCTCGGAACTGTGGATTCTCGCCTTCAGCAACTGCGACAATCGGTCCGAAACTTCCCGTCCGGCGTCGCATTTTCGCCGTTCCGTCCACTTCGTCGAACAAAACCGTGTAGTCCGCATCTTCTACCTCTCGGTTGGATTCAGATTTATTCATCTCCTCAGAGACGAGTGCAAATGTAGTTTCGTCATCGAAGTCGTCGAAAAAGTTGTTGATGAGGTCGGTCATAGCCTGATCAACAGCTGTGACGATATCATTTTCCACGAGGTTCTCCTGATCAGCTCCCGTCGACCGTAACTTCTGGTACTGTGTCTGTGCTTGTTCGAACAACTCCCGTAGTGGTTCCTCAAACTGATTGGTCATATCTTGATCTCACTATTGGGTACGTCCACTCTAAATCTTGTGTGACTGATGGCATCTTCTTTTCCCAGGCCGCTCTTCAGTTTTTTCCCAGCCATTTAATGAGATTCGACCAGAGTTTTTGATATCCATCCCACTCCATAAACTCTGGCGATGCCCAGTGGGGGGCACAATCGGAGGTGAACGCCGCTGTTTGTCCGTCGCCATAATTGCCGACGACGAGCAACGGGTCGTTAGCAACGGTCGCAACTACTGTAGAATCGTCATCTGGAGTGACATGATTGTATCCAAGTACCTTTGGCCAACGATCCTCAAGGTTGCTGACGATTGGATGTGAAGGTTTCTCAACAACGGGTGAAGCTCCTGCCGATCGCTCAACACGGTCGTCCCCCGGAGCAAGCGAAACAGGAAGGATACGCTCAATAGCTGTCCGCCGATAGCTGGCTTTTCCTTCTATTCCTTGAAAGGACATATAGCCGCCGATCATTAACAGACTGCCTCCATCCTCAACATAATCTGCGATCAGAGGAAGTCTCTCGGGATTAGTTTCTCCCTCCCAGACTGTACTAGGTGGAACTGAAAGAGTTCGTGAGCCGATATCGCTCAGCACTATTGCATCATACACAGATAGGTCAGTTAGAGTGTCAGGAAACTTCTGAGCAGCAGAATGACAAGGAAGATAGTCAACCGAGATATCCTCATGCTCAAGTGCAGCAATCAATTCATCACCAGATTCCATGTAAGTCGACTCCCAGAAAGTGTCGGCCCCCTTAACTATAAGGTCAATAGTCTGTTGTGATTCGCCCGCGATGAGAACATTGACACCGGACATATGACAGACTGATGTCCGGCCGAGATTAAATAGTTAGGACTCTGCTGGCTATGATGAGTAGAAGAAATCCAACGACTCCAAATTCTGAATAGATTGTAGTCGAGATATTGTTTTCAGCTCAAGAAATTTTCTCATCAATTTTTTTCCTGAACCAATCAAATAGTTCCTGATTACTGAGTGGATGTTTATTTTCGGCCAGTCGGTCTACTGAGAGAACAAGCTGTGCGAGATGATAGCATTCCCGCTGGTCACTATACCTATCTGGAAGGGGCAGAGAGTTAGTGTAGCCAGCACACAGCGCGTTATGTACCAAGTCGAGGCGATCTTCGATGTTAGGTAGTGATCTCCAAGCACCTCCACTTAGGGAATATTCGACCACTGCTAAGTCGAATGCGGCGGTAACTACATGTCGTGGCTCCCAGTCGATTAGTGCTTGAACTTCGCCGGTGGCCTCATCGAAGAGAACATTATCTATCGATTGATGAACCCTGCCAATGACCGGATGATGGTCAACAGGAAGTTCGGCCACGCACTCCTTCAGCGCCGTCTCAATATCGGGTAACAGGGGAGCTAATGGTGTCTTCTCGAACCGATTAAGATCAGTGCTTATCCAATTATGGAATCGATCGAACCAAGTATCGTAGCCATCTATAACTGAGAATCGTTCCAATTCGATGTTCGGGATTTCGCCGGCTAACAGTTCCATCTCTTCATAACTTAAGTACCCAAATTCTGACATTCCAGTAGAGAGACTGTGTAAATCGGCAACGTGTTCACCGATCTGGAAAGCGATTTCTTCAAGCACCAAATCGTCAACCCTACTGAGCGCTTGTGGGCCAATTGTCGCTCCATCGATTGCCTCCATAACAAAGAAAGGCAGTCCGAAGCCAGACATATCATCAACAACACCCACAACCGACGGCACCGGAATCGAAGTATGTGATTTCAATGCTGTAACTAGTCGAGCCTCAACGCGTATGGAACGGGCCTGAGAACTGGTTTCTGCTGCTTCTTCTGAACCAGCCGCTTTCAGGACGTACTGCTCTCCTCCTTCGGTGTCAATATAAAACACCGGCATACTCCCATTCGAAGCTAAGGTGTACTGCTTAACAGAATCACCAACAGTTTCTCTCACCATTCGCTCGATGGTTTCGGCCGGCAACGTCCGTTGGTTATTCATGTGAATGTACTGCTCCAAGGCCGATTCTCACCAGAGGGTTGGCTTATTAACTGAGAGTTTCGATCGCATCTTGGCCAATTTTAACTTCATAGTCATCAACTCGATCATCATTTTTTAGCTCTGAAGGGTCGAACCACTCCCATTTGCCGGCGCCAACTTCCCCCTCCATTGGTTGGATTTCTCTACTTTTTGCGCGAGCATAAAAAACCAAATCGATGTGCTGGTGTGCAACCTCGCCTTCGCAAGTATCAATGTCGGCTAACTGCATATGCCTAGGTACTGGTAGCCGCTGGACGGACGATGGAGGACTAATTGATTGGCCATCGCTCACGATATCTATTTTTAGACCCGTCTCTTCATCCACTTCTCTGATGGCAGCTTCGTGGGGTAATTCGTCACGGTCGACATGCCCACCAGGAGGTAACCAAAGATCCTGACGTTTGTGGCTATGCAGAAGCGTCGCCCCATTATTCACTACATAGACCGTTGCCGTGTAGTGTCGGGTGGTCTCCATATTAGTACACCCCCTTCGCCACAATATAATGTTAACGCTCTTGTGAAGCACGTTGTTGATTTTTAGAGGACGGCGTCGAGAGCAT
>NZ_FOCX01000082.1 GCF_900110215.1 Halorientalis persicus
CCGCCGAGTCTGTGGTCGGTGAAGGGGAGGGCCTGTCCCCCACTGGCATTGAGTCCGTAAATACCAGCGGGGCCAGTTATACCGAGAGTGGCGGTCTGGTAGATCGAGGTCGACGCAATAGTCGGCGGTGAATGATACGGCCCTGGAACACTGAATTGGCGCTGGCCTGTGTTCTTATCAAGTGCCAGTAATCCGTTTCCACCGATAAAAATCGTCTCACCGTGGCGGATCGGCTGGAAGCTTCCCCGGAACCAGTCTGGCGCTTCGTGCTGCCAGGCAACTGCCACATCATGTTTTGGTCCCGATGCATCGGGATTGTATCCAGTGCCGGAGGGATCATATCTGGCCATGGGCCAGTCGTAGGACGAAGTTGTATCTGATTCTCGCTGTGTACTAAGAGAGGACAAGCCAACTGTCCCGGCTATTCCGATGGCGGATGCACTGAGAAATTGACGTCGTGTGGAGGGCATCTAGTTACTGGTATATCACAAACACAATTATTGCTATTGGTAGTACAGCGAATGGCAGGGCTGCAGATCGTTGTTGCCGGTTTATCCCTGAAGTCCCTCGTAATGAGCATCAGCGTGGAGCCACCACCGTTGACGACTACCGGTAATTTCCCGATTTATTGCTGGTTGAGCTGACCATACAATGCAGACAAAGCACTTATCCAGCTGTCCTAATGACAAAGATATGAACCGGCGGACACTCCTTTCTACCATAGGAGCCGGTGTGGTTGCGGTTTCAGGCTGTCTTGATAATCGAACTGCAGGGACAACAACCCCGCTCCAACCAGGAGATATCGACTTTCCCGATGGACCGAAAGAACGTCCGGAGCGTCCCTCACCAGTCTCCGAAAACACTGTTCGAGAATATGTGAAACGTCACGAGTACCGCTACGTCTACAACTCACTGTGGATTGACGAGCATACTGACGTGATTGTTGACTGTCGTGTAGATAGCGTCGAGCAACGACAATGGGGGTACGAGGCTGTCGTTACGTGTACAGGATACGCGGAGTCTCAGGAAAATCCAACGGCGACGATTGCCCATGCCGACTGGTTCACACAATCGTATCGTTACCGGGTGAGTGAGAACACTACCCAACGGCTGGAAGCGAAGAACCGCGATCCCGTTTCCTGACTATCACTTGTTCTGATACTTGTGAGTACACGCACTGAGCAGATTTGCGTCCACTTCTCGTATAATGGAGTGTTCAGTATAGAGCAGCTATCTATCGGAGACGATGGGCCAGCCGAGAGTTTCAGCGACATCGGTGGTGGGGGGCTGGAGATCGAGAACGAACACGTCGTGGATGCGTCCAGTAGCGCAAATGGTGGGGTTGCGATCCAAGACGAACTGGACAAAGCAGCATCCGAGACGGGCATCACGAAGGTCATTGTCCCAGCCACGAAACCCGACGACCTATCAGGGTATCAAAACGCAAAGACCGATCAGGGATGGCTTCTCACCTCTGGGCTGGAGATTGGGGGGTTCACCCTCCTCAAATTCGAGTGCGGGGAGGTGTTTCTTGACAATCAGACAGACGACAACATCATCAAGAGCAAAAACTTCGACGCCACTGAACGGTTTGTCTACGCTGTCGGAGATTGGTCGGTCATCCTAAACGGTAACGCCGACCAGCAGAACCGTCAGTCCTCGTCGTATCCCAATTACGGCATCCATCTCGTCAACGTCGAACGGTTTGGAGTTGGTGGGTTTTCGCTCGGGCCGACGAACAAGTGGGCACTTGTCCCCGAGGGTTGTCGGTATGGCCACATCTTCGATGTCGAGTTACTTCAAGACGCATCATTTGCGAATCAAGACGGTATCCACATCCTCGCTGGCTCGTCTGGCAGTCACAACATCGTCGTCTCAAATACAACAGGGACTGTCGGAGACGACCCGTTTGTCGTCAACTCATCTGGGGTAGAAGCATACGGGAGCGGGGGGGACATCCATAACATCGTCTTCGACGGCGGCTCTGTCACAAACCTTGGGATCGGCGGTCTCCGCACAACCCCAGAAGGGGGCAACACGATCCGCAACATCGTATTCTCGGATCTCACCATCGAAGGGACGCCAGACATAGGTTGCCAGCTCGGATGGGCCAACACGCCGACGCAACCCGCTCTCGACGAGCATCAGCAGATCGTGATCGATGGTTGCGAGTTCCCCGATTCGACCAAGGTCATCCAGCAGGATTCGCCCGTCTCCCATGTCACGGTGTCAGACACTCACGCCCGCTTTTCTGCCAGTTTCTGGTCGCAGAATGAGAATGCTCTATCGGATGTCACGCTCGATACTGTGGATTTATTGGGGCGAAATAATCCCAGCGGTATTGTCGGTATCAATGGCACTGCTGACGGTTTTGACATTGACGGCTTGACGTTTGAGATGGCAGATTCGACAGAGTTGCCTACGGGGCTCCAAGTTGTGGGAACTGCTGCTAATCTCACGGATTCGACATGGCGAGATGTGACAATCAAAACGGACAACCTCGGGGCACGTGGCATGATAGAGTTGCGTGACGGGAGCGTGACTGGATTAGACATCCATGGTGCGGACCTTATCAATAATGGCCCGACCACTGGACAGGCACTCCGACTGCGTGGCAGTGGGACATACGATGGTGTCTACGTCGATGGTTTGACTGCTGACAACACGAAGTACCAGGTCGTCGTTGAATCGGGGATCGCGCAAAACGGACCCATAGAGATCAATGGAGTGACCTTCCGCAACACAGGCAGTACGCGCTGGACTGTCAACAGCGATGGCGTTGTCCTGAACGGAGTCGCACAGGAGTCGGCCAATGCTGAACAGCCGCAGATGTCGACCTACCGTGATGGGGCACTGGTCGACTTCACTGATTCGGGGGATGGCTCTGGTACTGGCCTCTATAAGCGAGTTGCCGTCCCGAACGGGTCGAGCAAATGGGCAGGGCCACTATGACATAAAGTACATATTTCGCTGTAGAGACTCTGCTAATATGGCTGGCAGAAAGAAGGTTACTTTCGTCCAAACTGCTGCTCCTGGCGAGGGGGGTGTGATGCACCCCGTGCATGAAAAGATGGCTGATAGCGTCGACGCTGATATACAGACTGTCTCTCGCCGCCCTCTTGGCCCTTTAAATGGGACGATGTTGTCCGACGCATCGCTGAAAGCGGATATAGACACTGGGTATGATGTTCTCATCATCGAAGAGCCTGGGGCTCTGTATACATTGCCACGCATTTCGCTAACTGACACAACTGTTATATATTTCCATACCTCTCCTGAGTTTGCTGGGGCGTCTGTATATCCGTTTAAAGACTCGCCAACTCCAGTCAGGCTGGGAGGGAAGGCACACCAATCGCTTGACGCCCGAGTACTCAAACAATTCGTCCGCTCGTATGTAGATGGAATTATAACGGTATCTGATCTGTTTGCTGATCGTGTTCAGCGGTGGTATAATGGTCTTGTAACCGTCGCTACACCGTTCATAGAAGCTGAAAAACAACCAAATCTGGAGGATGTGGATGTTAGCTTGAATTCACAAAACGCAGTTTTTGTTGGGTTTGGACGGGGACATAAAGGCGTAGATCAAATAGTCGATGTATGGCCACGTGTCAGGAATGCCTATCCAAAGGCAATGCTACAGATCTATGGTAAAGGACATCCCAGTAAGTATAGTAATGTTAACGGCGTGACTGTAAAAGGATATGCAGATTCATTATCAACTGCATTTAATGATGCTGCTCTGTTCATCCATCCTGCTCGATTAGATGCACATCCTCTGGCACCACTGGAGGGGATGTTTGCTGGCGTACCAGCTATTGTGAGTGGTGCAACTGGATCAAAAACCGCACTGGCACCTGCATTGTCAAACCTCGTGGTGAATAATCACACGCCTGAACGGCTTTCGCAACGGATTCAATGGTATTTCGGATTGCCAAACCACCACAGGAAGAAGATTGCCAAAAAGTGTGAAACAATAGCACGCCAATACACCGAGGCGGAGTTGCTTGAAAGCTTCAAAGAAGCGCTTCAGCTCCATTTGGACTGATAACTTCGCATCTACACTGAGCAGGAGATTCGTCCCCGGCGCTGTTGAAATCAACCATCTTGGGAACTGTTCAATGACACCCTGACCTTCAGCAATATTCGGGAAAACGTAGGCCCACAACGCTGGCACTCTACGACTACCTTTGGCGGACCGTTTCATGAGAACTGTCCGGACATCCATCGTTTCTCTACTTTGGACGATTGTGACTCAGCTATGGTGGACCATTCAGTTCACCGGAAACACGGTGTCCCGGAGAGCGACCGTCTGCCGAACGCTTACATTTGAAGACGTTCCACTATCACCTGGAAGGAACCAGTCACACGCTCCTTCCACCCTGTATGAACACCGACGAATCATCACTCGGTCGCTGTCCAGAGTGTGGCGATCAGATCCCCGAGACGTGGCTCCTCGTCGAATACGAGAAGGATGACGGCACACAGGGCATCTGGGCTGAGTGTCCGGAGTGTGACGATGTCGTCGCGCCGGAGCAGTAA
>NZ_FOCX01000080.1 GCF_900110215.1 Halorientalis persicus
ACTCGCCGGTCAACTGTACCTGCACGAGCAAATCAACCGCTCGCCAGATTGAATACAGCAAACAGGCGAACGCGAAATAGAAGAACCGTAGTCCGAAGTGCTTCGACGTTGTGGCGGCCATGAACCGTTTGATCGATTTGTACCCGCTCTCGATCTCCCACCGGTAGCCATACTCCGAGAGAAGGCCACTCTTCCGATTTGTCATGAACACCGAGTACTGCCGATGATCGGTGTGTTCGGAGTCCTCTTTCCGGCGATAGATCAGCGTTGTCGAGTGCCACTCGTTGTCGCCGAGATGCAGTTTTCGATCAGTCTCGTACCGGTCCTTTCCCCGCTTGAGAAGTCGTTTCGCCTGCGCTTTTTCGCTGGTCTGCATCCGCTTCGGGACGACGTAGGACAGCCCGCGTTGACTCAGCATCTCCAGGATATGCTGGCTGTCGAACTCACGGTCCATCAGCACATTATCGACATGAACAGCTGCCTCTGCCGAATTCAAGAGGTCCTCGACGATTTCCTTGCGCGTATCGCCTTTCCGAACTGGGCGCGCATCTAAGACGATTGGGACGGCATTCCCGACCAGTTGGACCGTGGCCCACTGGTAGGCATACTCGTCGGTTTTCTCCTTCGTGCCGATGATCTCGTCCTCATGCCCGGCCCGATCTCCTGTGAACGGGTCTGATTCAGTTATATCGATGGCAATGATGCCGGCCCGGAAGAATTCCTCCGTCTCTGCTACCCGGTCCAACAATCGGGTAACCGCTTGTCGATACATCTCGCGTATCTGCTCAATTGAGAGGTCGCGGAGATGCTCGCGATGGGCGTGGCCGAGCGGTGTCCGCTCCCGATTGGACTCGTGAATGAAACTGCGAGCCCCCTCATTGACGGCGAGGTTTTCTCGAAGCCCCAGGTAGGTTTGGAGGTCCCAGTAGGCATTCTCGTGGATCTCACAACCCTCGCCACGGTCCAGTGAGAACGCTGGGAAGGCAACGCGACTCACTTGCTCAGTAACGGTCTCGGCCTGCTCTAATACGGTCTGATCATCGGAGTCCGATTCTTCATTCTCATCATGGTGTCTGCGGCTCTGCCGTTCTGGTTCTCGTGGAACAGAGACACCCGCATTTTGGGCTTTGATGAGGATTGTTCGCGCTGCCGTCTCGACGGTGTCTTGGAGTTCGGCCGTGAACCGGTGATGCCAGCTACGCCATAGGGTTGACTGATCGGGGACCGACTCCAGGCCAAGTTTATCACAGAGATCGGGATGCTTGGTGAGGTATTCGACGAGCGCGGTTTCGTGGTCCCAGTCGTAGAGTTCTTTTAACAGGAATAGGCGAAACAGAGTCTCAATCTCGTAGCTCGTCGAGCCTGCGTATCGGTCGTGGGCATCGAACTGGACGTATGCAAGCGGTAATGTGTGGACGAATGGTTCAACGCCCTCGTGTTCGTCTTGCTGGAACCACGTTTTTGCGACGACGCGGACATCCGACTCCAGTGCGGGAAGCGACGAGCGATCGAACAGCGGGCTAGACCCATACGTTGGCCAATCGACATAGGAACAATGAGCGATTTGGCGAAAGACTGTTTGACGCGACTCGGGGGTCATAGCCATGTGGGTACTGATAGCAAAACGTCCAAGACCAGTTGATCAAGATCGGATAGAAGTTGGATTCATCAGCGGAAGTGTTGTGGTTAGTTGGAGTAAGAGACACTCCCAAATTGTGTTTCTCGCCAGTATTTCCAGAGGTAGGATAGATCACTGGGATACAACAGTTTTACAATTTCCTGCTTGCTCCCATCGTTAATATCTGAAAGGGTATCTCGAGAGAGCTTGTCCAGATCTCGCATAAGCTGGTCGTACCGTTCGTTTGGTGCAAGGTATAGCAACCTCGTCATCATCAACCGTCGGTCTTGTCTGGGAGCAACTTGCTCCTTCCAGAGGTCGTCGTAGACTCCCATCTCCTTAGCAGAGGTGTCTTTCGTCCTCGTCAGACAACGATCGGCTGTCATCGCAGCTGCTCGAGCTGATTTCATACACTTGTAGATTCCCTCTCCCCAGACAGGATCAACCGATGGGACAGTATCACCGATCGCGATAAACGAATCAGTACTCATCGATCCGGGAGGCTGTACATGTGCTGATCCCCGAACTGGACTCTCTGCGATTTGTCTGGCGTTCTCAAACCGTGGGTCAGTATCAAGCCAATGTTCGAGATACCCGTCGACGGTGCGATCGTGAATGGCGTTTTCTTGATAGCGTTCATTCTGGATGTAACAGATACCGACTTTTGCTGTGTCGTCACCCGTATGGAAGATCCACGAATAACCTCCAGGGGCGTACTCGTGGTCCAACCGCAACATCATCGCGTCAGTGAGATCAGCAAACTCGGGATGATTGAGATCGACGCCTTCGAATAAGTATTCAATACCAATCGCGTGGTTCTCCCGCTCAAGATTGGCTATCCCCAGATCTTTAGCCAGTGGCGCAGCCGGACCCGTAGCATCAATAACGATTTCGCCAAAGACCTCCTGGTCACGGTTATAACGGACACCAACGAGATCACCATCTTCGACGATCGGGTCACGAACACGAGCATCAAACCGATACTCAGCACCCTTGTGACGACCATCCTCGACAAGGAACTTCTTGAACGCCTCAAAGTCCAAGACAAAGCCCGGCTGGTCCTGGATAAAGTGTTCATTTGGAGATTCAAGAACTACTGATTCAGTCGCGTGCATAACGACATCGTCCGGGATGCCGAAGGAGGTCATCATTGACGCAAACGTTCCGCCGGTAGATTTGTTACTTTGAGCTGGGAATTCATCTTCTGCTTCGGTTTCTAGGACGACAACATCGTACCCACGGTCAGCTAGATCTCGTGCACACTGCGCCCCCGCTGGACCTGCCCCAGCGATGATCACATCATACCTGTTTGACATCGTTGGAGAACAACTACTCAAGAGCGGACGAACAAGATGTTGGAACACAGTGCCACTTTTCGGTTGTTTCTACACAGGCCCGGTGCCCACCATCTTAGTGGGCAGACATCTGTGACACCACGTTGACGAAGTAGACGCCACTGATAATGAGGCCAATTCCGAGAAGGCCTGCCAGATCAACTGGTTCATCAAAAACAACGGCCCCGATACCTGCCACACCGACAATACCCAATGCTGCCCATGTCCCATAGACGACACCCATCGGTAATTCCTCTAACGTCAGGGATAGTAGATAGAACGCTGCCCCATATCCGAGGACAACCCCAATACTGGGAACCGGTTGTGAAAATCCATCGGAGAGTTTGAGGGCAGTCGTCCCGAATAATTCGGAGAGTATTGCACCAGCGAGCAGTACGTACGGATGCATATCGTTAGGTCTCGAAGCCCCCGATATACGACTACTGAAACAAAACAGCACTTACAATTTGTTTGGAGGCACAATGACAAAGCATGACGGAATTGGGCGAGCTTGGACTCTCAAGTTACGAGGAGAAGACCTATCGAACCCTTCTCGTAACAGGAGCAGTGACGGCAGCTGAACTCTCTGATACTAGTGGGGTTCCAAAAGGCCGTATCTACGACGTACTAAACGGTCTTGAAGCTCGCAAGCTGATCTGGAGACAGTCAAGCGATCCAAATCAGTACGTCGCCGTACAGCCAGAAACCGTCGTCGATAGGCTTCTGGCTGAACGAGCGTATGAACTGAAACAAGAGTGGGATCGTTACCGCGAGAAAGCAGAAACAGTTCGTTCGAACCTTTTGCCGACACCACCAACAGAGAGTAGTTTCTGGCTTGGATCGCTCGGGAGTGACGAAATGAGTACAGCACTCCAGCAGCATATGCGAACCGCGGAGAGCGTTGTCAAAGCAGCCGTCGGGCCTCCTTACGAGGATGCGACGTGGGAGACACTCCAATCTGAAGTGGAAGGCTTTTTCGAGGGTGCTAATACGGATTTGTCTGTCGACCTCCTCTTCAGTGAAAAAGCAGTTACCGTACTCCCCGACCGATTCCCACATCTAATTGAAAACCAGCCCGCAGACATAACTGTCAGAACGGCTCCTGAGATTGCGCTTTCGTTTGATATCGTGGACAATGTGGAGACAACGATCGATGTGCTACATCCAGTATCTGGTGAAGACAGGATCGGTGTGATCGGGATCAAAGATTCGCAAGTAGTCTCCGAGTTTGAGCAGTACTTCCAACGACTGTGGACCGATGCTGTTCCCCTCCTTGAGTGAGACAGTGATGATGGGAGGAAGACGTGATGTGATGTAATTGACTCAAACCGATATTGTCTCTGTACATTGAGAAGGCCGGCCTCAACTACTGTATGCATTGGAAGATGAGACTACAGCGGGTATAGCGGGGCTCTAATGCGTGTTATCGCCCGAATCGATGAGCGGACTCTGCGTCAGATCGCTTTCTGAACGGCCGCTCTTGTTCCACAGGCAACTATTCCAGCGGATTTCCGAGACTCTGGATAGTGTCGCCACTGAGAAGACACGCTATCGCGGAGAGAGTCTCGTTACTATCCGATTCCGGTTTCCTTCTTCACCAGTGTCAACGTGTTATCTGCCGTCACGATCGGCGAGTGTTCGTATTCACCGGTCAACTGTACCTGTACCAGCAGGTCCACAGCCCGCCAGATCGAGTACAGCAAACACGCGAACGCGAAGTAGAAGAACCGTAGTCCGAAGTGCTTCGACGTTGTGGCGGCCATGAACCGTTTGATCGACTTGTACCCGCTCTCGATCTCCCACCGGTAGCCATACTCCGAGAGAAGGCCACTCTTCCGATTTGTCATGAACACCGAGTACT
>NZ_FOCX01000018.1 GCF_900110215.1 Halorientalis persicus
TTCTCGGCGGCATCTTGTTCGATGTTGAGGCAGGCATACCATGCACCCGTGTGGTCTTTTTTGACCGTGACGTGTTTCACGTCAACGTCGTCTGGGAGTGGTCGGTGGAGTCGTATCGGAACGTCGATGTTGTCGCCGTTGACTTTCTTGAGTGTCAGGAGTCCACGTCCATTGGGGCCACTCTTCTCATCGAGTTCGAAACCCCGTTGGCGATACGTGAAACTCCGATACTCATGTGGCGCTTTCCAGTTTACCGACCCAACCGAGTAGCCTTTCTGCTTGAGCTTCCCGAGGTTCTCGATGTTGGTGGCGATCTACTCGACAGCCTGTTGAAGGACTGTCGAGTAGATGTTCGTCAGATCAGTTCACCAGTCTTTCAAATCGGGTATCTCATCTCTGACCTGTGTGACGCGCTGTTTGACAGTCCCCTCGGTTTCGGGTATCCGGTTGTAGCGGTGGAGTGCGTGGTTGTAGAGTTGTCGCACGGTGTCACGCACCCAGTCCAGTTGCTCCCGCTGCTGACTGTCAGGAAACAACCGATACTTGAATGCGTAATCCATGCGCCGTACCCCAATTATCTACCTGTAGGAAGTTAAAGGAGAGGTGTCCTTTCAGGGCGATTCATCCCCACCCTACTCGCTCCCATTCGGTCGCTCTTTGAGGGGGGCTTCTCACCCAATCTGCTAAAACCACTCTCTTTCTCCAATATGCTTGATCTCCAGATCGAGGAGTCTGGAACCAACATAGACTACCTCATCTCTACTGTCCAAGCGAGAATAGAACAACCGTGTTCTCGTTCCTATGCCAGTACTGAACTCTCATCGAGATAGTTACTCTCCCACTCTCGCCGGGCTTCTATTTCGCGCTGGCCGCGCTTGGTTAATTTGTAAACATTCGTTCGTTGGTCTTTCGTGCCTTTCTCGACGAGTCCCTTTTCGACCAGCGTATCGAGATTCGGGTACAGACGTCCATGATGGATTTCACTCTCGTAATACTTGTCCATGGTTTCCTTGATTGCTAAACCGTGAGGCTCCTCAGAGCCGGCAATCACGTACAACAGATCACGCTGAAACCCAGTCAGATCGTGCATACTACTCACGTTCTTATCGGATGCATTAAATTATTTCGGCGGCACATCTGAAACCCTGTTCGGGCGTGAGCCTGCCGCCGAGTGAAGACCATGTAGGTCCCAGTTCTCGATTGGCCAAGGATAGAATGCGCCGTGTCAGAGTTACCTCACAGTAGGGATGATTTCAAATAGTGGGGCGATCAGAGCGGGGCTCCATAGGCAGAGTAGGCTCAGTTAGTCGGAATTCAATCTTGGGTGTGTCTAGTAATCGCTAATTTTAGATCCTTTGCCAGGATTGATTTTATCCAGGTTTAGACCGTCAAGGCGGGAGATTTCGTTGAGAACTTCGACAACGATATCGATCGCGACTTGCAGTTCGAAGTGCCATGCGGGGCCACCGACTGACCCGGCTGCTCGTTTGCGTGCGTCGATAATTCCCTGCATGTCGAGTTCCATGAGATGGTCTCGCATTCGCCGCTGGACGAGCTTATCCGCGCCGACCTCGTCGGCAATATTTTGATAGATTGCGTAGACTGGTTTGGTTCGGACTGGCGTATCTCCTGACTTCTCGAGGACAGTGATTGCGGCAAGTGCCAGCTGTGCCTGCGTTGTCATTTCTCGCATTGCTTCCGTGACGGTTTCTTTCTCCACCTGAGATTGTGCTTGTCGGACTGTTTCTTCATCTAATTGCTCAATCCCATTCGCATCAGCGATCTCTCCTGCTTTTCTGAGGTACTTAATCGCCTGCCGAGCATCGCCTTTGTCTTGGGCAGCGAATGCTGATATCAGCGGGATAACATCGGAAGTGAGCACTTCACTCCGGAAGACGTACTGCTCGCCACTGCAATCAATCTCAACGACTTCACCTGGATCAGATCCAAATTCGCCGGTATCAATAATCGTGTCGTCCTCAACAGTCACGTCTGCCTCGTCGACTGGGATCAGTTCTGTGTCCTGGAAGGCCTTTGCAGCTCGGCGGCGAAGGATCTGTTTCAGCTGGATGGCATCGTATGGTGAGAAGAGGATCTGATCGTCGTATAGTGAACTCTTGACTTTTGAACTCAGGTTATCTCGCCACTGCAAGTCGTTGCTGATGCCGATGACGCTTGGGTAGACATGATCTCCAACGTAGTTTTGCGCTCGAGCCCGTGGAAGGCTGTAGAGCAATCTGTCATCGTCACCCAAAGTATCGATCTCGTCTAGAACGATGATGATTGTCCCGCCGACATCGTTCATCGCCTCGAACATCATATCCATGACGGCGTCTGTGGAGTGACCTGTTGGCCGTTCGTTCCCCGTGAGTTCCATATAAATCCGTGAGGCAGCACGGAAGCTGGTAGAGAGATCGTGGCTTTCACATGAGATATACAGTGTTGTCAAATCCAGACGGTCTGATTCTTCCTCTGCGTGATATTCAAGTTCGGCAAGCTCGGTTTTGGCGGCAGCTGTCTTCCCCTGGCCTGCTTTGCCGTAGAGGAATGCATTATTTGCACCGACACCTCGTGCGGCAGGAGAGAGTGCCATGTGCAGATTATCTAGTTCATCCTCGCGTTCGGGGAGTTCATCGGGCCGATAGTCTTCCCGGAGAACCTCTTCTTCCTGGAAGATATGAGAGGTGGAAGCATACCGTGATGGCATTGACCGGGGATTGTAACCGACGATACATAAACCCCCATGTCCGCAATGTCAGTGTTGTCTGGCTTGTCCAGAAATGGACCAACCCAAAACCCACCCACACCCCCATGTCTGCAATTTTCTTCGATAGACGGGGAGGGGGTACTACAAGCTGAATCCTCAAGCAACCCTCTAAACACCGTTTACTACAGTCAATTGGGTCTCTTCCTCTCTTTTTAGAGATACTGTCGCTCCATCTTTGCAATATAAATAAATACTTTTCTACTAGGTAAGGTAAAGGACAAGGAAAAGCAGCTTAAACCCTTGTATTCCACCCACTATCAATCTCTTCCATCGCCATTTATAAGTGAAACCCTCTATTTGTATATTTGGTCCCGCACTATTCCAGCCAATAATTGCGGACACGGGGGTGTGTGGGGGTCCAATACATTAACGTTCGCACCCAGGATACGTATGGACTCTTCAGGAGACGGCACACTGTCGGACGGTTCTCCTATGTTTTGACAATCAGGATCTAGTGGAACGGATGTTATCCAGTCTGTCGGGAGTGGTATTGTCAGCTTGAATGTATGCTTCTTCAGACTGGAATTCCAGACATGGGGGTGTGTCCGTCCCACCTAAATCAGCGAGGGAGTCCCGCCGTTCACGGCGGGCAGGAATCGCGTAAGCTCCTATAACTACCTGACCCGTCACAGCCCGGTGATCCGAGGACTTTCTACATCAAGAGTCGAAGCGACTGGTTGCAGAGGCCGTGTCACAGGGCTGTTCGGTGATCGTGTTCGAGGACTTAAACAGATACGCGAGCGCATCTCGAACGCCCCGAAATTCCAGCAGTGGGCGTTCCGCGAGTTGAGACGGCAGACCGAATACAAAGCCCGTGCCGAGGGAATTGCCGTTGAGTCGATTCATCCAGCCAGGAAGCCTCTGGGCTTGACCCCGAGGCGATTCACTGAGGGCAATAATTCCGCAAACAGGAATTGCGGACATGGGGGGTGTGTCTATTTCACTTTCTCCTGATAAGGGTGTATAATTCTACGGACTGTAATTGCGGACAATGGGGTGTGTCCACCCCGCCTTCTTTCCCATGAGAATGCATTATTGCATAGACTGTAATTGCGGACAATGGGGTGTGTCCACCCCGCCTTCTTTCCCATGAGAATACATTATTGCATAGACTGTAATTGCGGACAAAGGGGTGTGTCCACCCCGCCTTCTTTCCCATGAGAATATATTATTGCACAGACTGTAATTGCGGACAAAGGGGTGTGTCCACCCTAATTCACCGAGAGAATCCCAACCTCCAGACCGGGACATGAATCGCGTATCCGCGGTCATCCCAGTCACCCACGATTTCCCGACTCGACTCCCATAGATATTTTAACAATAATTGCAGACATGGGGGTGTGTCTATACCTGGTGTACACCGCAGGCCCCATGGACATACCGAAAACCATGATGACAAATCGGTCTTTGAATCCCTTGTCTCCAAGCGGTTCATTCCTGAACCCGTCTCTGTTCCTGAATCGTTTACTCTGCGCACTCTTCAGCCCGTGGCGGGACGATATCTGATTAACCAACAGACCTATACTCATGGGCGTTTTGTTGGTTAACACGAGGCGACTGCCGATGTCATACGAGCCACCGACGCCGGCGGCGGAGCTCCCGACAGAGATCGTCGAAACCCTCAACGGCTACTCCCCAGATCAGCTCCAACGTATTGCACGCTACGCTGAGGAACTGGCAGAGCACAAAGCTCGCAAAGCCCGCCTCGAGAACGAGCCGGATGAGAACGAGATCAACGAACGAACGGACGATCTTCCGGACGATGTCCCGTCGAAGGCGACGATCACAACCAAGGAGATCAACGACAACCGCTACTACTACTGGCAGTGGAGGGAAGGTGACAAAGTGAAGTCCAAATACAAGGGGCCAGTCAATTCTGACGAGTAGGAAGATACCCGAAAGAACGCGTGGTTTGCTGTTGGAGTGGCTCTCCATATTCGAAGTGAAAATCCATGTTCCAGACGGCAAGAGTCGGAGACTGACCGATCTTCATATCGAAGGCGCAGGGAGGGAGTGTGACCGCGGACCTCCATTGGTATCATTCACTGCTCGGTCACTGAAAATCAGTTAGCTCCGGCTCACGTATCCCTGAGAGTTTTTGTTGAATGTCCGTGCGATCCCACCCAAGCGGAGAGAGGAGACTCTCTATCGCCCGGACGAGTTGCGTCTCGTAATACGACGCATCGTATGACTCGACCTCCTCATGAGCCAATGCGACCCGTTCTCGCGACTGCTTCTCATCGTCGACGATAACGTACTCGATGTCCTGTCCGGGGTGGACAGCGAGTTCTTGATCACGAGCCCGCTTCAGCGCGGCCACATTCTGCGTATTCTGCGTGTACCCTTCGAGTGGCTTGGAGACGCGATTTCGTTCGACGAGTTCCTCAACCGGCACCGTTCCAGAGTGAAGCCGCTTGATCGCGTCTTGAAGACGGTCGAGTACTGCGTCCGGCGACCGAGTTGCGTCGAATCGCTCGAGACAGTCTCGCTGGACGTCCTTGATGAATCGTGGGGTTGAGCGCTGCCGAGCTTCTATACCGCGTATCTTGAACTCATCTTCGCCGGCGACCTTTCCAAAGTACTTCGTCAGCGCGCCGGCGTCGCTCTCGCGTTGCGGGACGAACGCCACCCAGTCGTAGTGGGCCTCGTGTTCCAGGCGGATTTCGATGCGTTCCGTAATCTCCGTCGCGAGCGTCTCGAGGTCCTCGCGGTCGTCGCTCTCAACCTCAGGGTCTGGTGTGACCCAGATCGAATCGACGATCCCGTGGACGACGCGCCAGCCGCCGGCTTCCAGCCGCTGTTTTGCCGTCAGCAGAATTTCACGAGCGAATGCGTTGATCGCCTCGTGGCACTCGATGCGTCCAAACTTTGCGTTGCTGAACCCCTGATACCCGAAGCAGGCGACGAGAATCCACTTCAGCGCTCCCGACCGTCCTTCGAGTTCTGTAAGCCGTTCCTCGTCAGGATTCGTGCGCTGTTGTTCGCGACGGATGGCTGCCTTGATCTCGTCGCGAGCGTCGATGATGGGCTGGAGGACGTCGACCAGGTAGCCGCGGTCGTCGCAGATAGAGTACCCGAGCCCGGGGACGTCGTCGCGGTCGCTGTGGCAGTCACACCGGATAACGTCGGGCGAGACGTTCCGGGTACAGATGATGTTCGGATACAGGCTCGAAAAGTCGAGTTCGTGGACGTTCTCGTGGACGCCGACTTCGGGCGCAAAGATGAACCCGCCACGGTCGGCGTCGTGGAGTGTGCCCATCGGCTTGTAGAACTCGTGGCGCCAGGAATTCCACGGGACGAGGACGTCGCGGTCGTGGGCCTCACAGATCTGGATCGCCGTAAGGACGTTCCCGATCGATGCCCACGCAAGCTCCTGGACCGGTTTCTTCGAGCGCGACACGAGATCGAGGACGCCATCGAGGTTCGTCTCCCCATAGAAGAACGTGTTTGACTCGTCGATGATTGCCCGGCCGGGCACGTTGTAGCGCGCTGGTGAGTGGCCGACGCGACCGTAGCTCGAGTACGTCGACTGACTTGCGAGCTGTTGGTAGCCCACGTCGGGCCACCGACTCAGCGTGAAGCCGTCGATGCCGGCGGTCGTCGCCATCTCATATAGCGTCGGGATGATTTCGCTCGTCGAGCAGACGAGGACGTCCGGCTTGTGTGCTTCGAGCGCTGCTTGGACGGCGGTCAGAATATCTGTCGGCGAGCCGGTGACGGTGTCGCCGGCGACGGACAGCTCCCCATAGACGTCGTTGCTCGTTTCGGTCACCGGGACGCTGAGCCGGAGCGTCGACAGCTCGCTCGCCGGCGTCGGATCGACGCCGGTCTCCAGACAGTACCGAAACTCTCGCGAGAAGTCGACGTTGAAACAGGCGAGATCCCCGACTGGATATGCGGACAACTGGCGCGCCTGCTGAGCGAGTGAGGTGACCCGGTCGATGTGTTCGACATCGACGGCGAGGACTGGCTTCTCTTCACGACGAAATCCGGGGCGTTGCGTCACCATCTCGGTCGTGACGACGTCCGGGTGCCGGTCGTAGACTGCCCGGAGGGCCTCGAGATCGACATCTACGTCAGATGCACGAGGAGCCACGTAGAAGCGGGGCGTGTAGACGTCGCGCTCGGTCACGATGGCACCGTCACTGGTTGCCTCCCATTCGAGTACACGGCCGTCGTCGAGGAAGTCGATCGTGAATGACATCCGTTGGTTACAGTCCTCCAACAATGTACAGAACAGTCGAGTCGCTGATTACTTCTGGCGTGTCGCTTCCGGATTTCAGGAATGAGTAACAAGGACTCTCTTACCGCTGTATTCCGACTTTTTAGCCAATTATTGGCTGTTTCCGGAATGCTTTCCAGAATTCCCAAACCAGCGATAACCAACAATCTCCAACTATCCCCGATGTTGGTTAATAGGTAGCGATCACTACCGATCTCTGCTGCTGATCAGCAACAAACCCGACTTGCTCGACGAACACACTTGCTTCACCGGGTCGCATCGAGATACTGCTGGCGCAACTGGGCCACATACTGTGCATCCCAACCTTTGGTCTCAACATAGTAGGTGAGCACAGCATCGACGTATTCCCCGGGTAAGATTTCGTGGGCCGCGAGCGTGCAGAGGATGTGTGGTGTCGTGAAGAGCGTATTTCGGTCGTCGAGTGCAAGATTGATGAATAGATAGTTGGTCGTATTGAATTCGTCCGTGATGATGAGGTCCGCCTCCAAGTCGTTGGCCAGCCAGATGCAGTCGGATTCCCCGCGATCAAGCCCGTAGTCAAGGGGCTCGTCAGTCCGGTCATTGACATCGTGGGTCGTGAGCTGGTGGGCGGCCTGAAGGACGAGATCGGCAGCTACAGCTAGGAGGTCATCGCCCCCTGTTGCATCGGTGACTTCGCCGAGGACGCTCGCAGGTGTGTGGACATCGTACGCGGTGAGGAGGGCTTTGAGTGGGTCCGCACCGGAGGGTGCCTGCGAACGTCCGTCAACAACTGGTGTCGCGAGATTCAACAGTACGTTCGTATCAACAACGGCGACTGCCTGCTCCGACATTGTCAGAGGTGGGACTCATCGTCCGACGATTCGGACGAATTCGAGTCCGTCCATTCGGAGATCTCGTCGTCGTAGAACGCTTCATCACTCGGAAGGTCGTCCTCAAGTTGGGGCTCGGCAGGTGTCCTGTCTATCGATTCCCGGAGGAGTTTCAATCGCATCGCCTCCTGACGACCGAGGATTGCTTCGACGGTCTCGTAGTCGACGTGATCGTCGTAGTAGGCGTCGCTCAGCCGCCGTCGGAACTCGTCGTCAGTTGCCAGATCCTCGAGCTCGTCCTCCAGAGCGTCAATGAGGAGCCGGGTCCGCGAGATATCGAGGATTTCAACGACGCTGTCAGCACGTTCGACGAGGGATTTTGGAGCATTGAAATCGACGCGGGTTTTCTCGTCGGCCATCACTCTATGTGTAGGGTCTACACATACTTAGTTCACTCGCCGATCAGGCGATCGACTCGAGGGATTTCATCGAGAAGTCGGACTTCGAACAGTACCGTTCCGCGAGATCCATCAACGCTCGCGTCCGCCGAATATCTGCGACATTGTGGGTGAGGAGCGGTTCGAATGCTCCGTCCTGCCACGTCGTGACTGCTGCTTCGCTGTCCGTGAATGGGTCGAGATCGTTCAACCCGTGGCCAATCAGTTCCTCATAGACACCACAGAGTGTGTTTTCAGACGTGTTGAATCGCTTCTCGAAGACATCCATCACATCCACGTAGGGAAGACTCCCGAACGGCCAGTCGATGGCGTGCGTGCACAATCTGGTCCGCAGGAACGGGAGGTCGAACCCGCCGGACCACCGCTCGCCGTTGTATGCGACGAGTTTCGCGTCACGCTGGGTGAGTGTCGACGTCACGAACACGGACATCTCGTGCAGAAGCTCCTGCTCACTACCGTGAACCGAGAGTCGGACCGGTGCATTCAGGTTCCCGTTGAGCCGCTCTTCGAGGTCGTCAGAAGGCATTCCGCCATCCGTATTGAGGAACATACGTGAGGCGACCGTGGAGTCGAAGCCGATGACCGTGAGTTGGTCGGCTGTCTCGAAGCCGGTCGTTTCGATGTCGAACGCCACTGTAGAGAGGTCCGTCATGTGTCGCCTCCAGTGTCCTCCTCTGGGGCTGTTGCTGACTGCTGTGTGTCGTGTTGTGCTATGGCCTGTTCAAGCTCAGCGAGTCGCTCTTCGTGTTCGTCGAGACGGGCCTCCTGTTCGAGATCGATACTGAACAACGCCGGCAGCAGCGGGTTCTGATGATTCAGCAGGCCGCTGGCGTCGGCGTGCTCGCGAGCGTACTCGAAGAGCCGATCGAAGTGGGGCTGATCACGACGGCGAAGCGCACGCCGGAAATCCGCCCAGCGCTCTTCGATAGCCCGCAGCGCATCTCGATACGTTGGATTCGTGCGCCCCATCGCTATCGCCCTCCAGTGCCAGGTGCTGTCCACGCATCGAGCAGGGGATCCGCAGTGACCGACACCGTCTCGCCGTCAGCTGTGACGCCCGTCCCGACACCCTCCGGGGTCGGCGTCGACGGCGCCGGCGTCGTCGGTTCCATGCCGACCTGTGTGGCGCGTGCCGCGAGCAGCTGCCGCCAGTACGCGAACGTCGTCTGGTAGTACGCGCCGTCGTCGACGGGATAGACGAGCGTCTCGAACTCGTCGCCGACGAAACGTGGCCCCATTCGCGTTTGCTCGCATTTCAGGTGGTGGCTGGCTGCCGTCGCAACCGGTTCGGTGAATTCGTTACGTTCGTTTCGCGTAACGAGCACCGGGATGTCGTACCCATCGGCGTAGGTCGCCAACCGAGCGAGTGTTCGGGCCTGAAGGGTCTGGGACTGCACCTCGCCAAGGGTATCATCCGTACGATACTGGGCATCGACGTCCGGCACGACGATGAGCGAAGGGGTGTGTAGTGATCCATCGCCCTGACCCGTGGGCTGTCGCCTTCTCGAGTTGTCGTCGGCTGTCGATTCCCGGATCGACTGATTGACCGCTCCCGTGAGATCGCACACAGCACCGTAGTGCTGGTAAGCGGTGAAGCCGCGTGTAACGTGGATCCGGTCGAGTAAGCGCTGGCTGGGAGCGATCTGTGCGAGTGAGGTTGTCGTCGCGTGGCCGTTTGCGTCCACCCAGAACGCGGGCCCATCGTGCAGGAGGAGATGGTCAAGCACGAGCGACTGAAGGACCGGGACTCCACGGCCACCGTCTACGTCAAGCAGCGTGATCCCGTCATCAAGTGATGGGAGCAACATCCCCTCGCTGGCTGGGTCGGCCTGTGTTGTAAGGGACCGATTTTGATCCGCACTCCGTGTCGGTTGATCCACTGCCAACCGGTCTGATGTCGATCTTGAGTGATCGGGCATAGTTACCTAGATACCCACATCCCGAATAAGCCGCGGCGTGTCGTTTCCGCGTTTCATGGAAAGGAGGCCTCAGCTAATAATCTGGACTCAGTCACGGGATTTCTGCGTGAGTTGGGCTGTTTCCGAGAAGGTTTCCGGAATCTCTCGCTGGACTACTCAATCGATGATATGCCAAAGAGAGGATGCTGAATACAGGGCGCTTAGTCAGCATTGAGAAATTACTGAGCTTGGACTACACTAAGTGCTCAATACAGAGTGCGAATGTAGCAATCACACTAGGACCAGTTCGGTTGTAGTGTTCAATGTGGATTTGACTGTACCCGCTGTGACAAGTGTGGAATATTAGTTCAGAATTTAAACGTCGAAAAGCACCGCTCACCTGTGTTATTACATCCCCATTGTGGTTTTTTAACCAAATTGAAATGAATGTTTTATACTTCCCTCATGATGTCGCCAGACATGAACCGAAGAGAGTTTCTTCAGACAAGTGCCGGTGGCATTGGTGGGATAGCACTATCTGTAGTACCTGTTCATGGTCAACAGGATACAGATCCGAACCCAAAAGTAGTCTCACAATTTGCACCTCCCAAACCAAATGCGAGGGGGATTACATTTGACGGCGAAAGCCTGTGGGTCGGTCACGAAAAAGACAATGGCGACCTTATTTATGAACTTGGGACTGATGGCCGAATCAAGCAGTCGTTCTCATTCCCTGGCGACGATACGATGCCGGACATCTACGGCATCACAGCGATGAACGATCACCTTTTTGCTGTCGGTGATGAGTTTATTCTGCACGAAAGCCGCCAGCCTGTCTTGTACAAAATCACCAAACAAGGTGAGCGAGTGACCCGATACGAAACCAGTGGGTCGTTTGGCTATCAGGGAATAGCTAACGATGGCACCCGACTTTTCGTGAGTAAAGGAGAACAGATTGTCCGGGTTTTGACCACCGCTGCAAACCAGTATCGGAGTATTGGTGTTCCTCAGGAATTTCAGGGGCTCTGTTACGATGGCACCGACTTCTGGGGTACTGCAAATGCCAATATCTTCAGGTTTACGTCAGACGGAACTGTTAAACAGCGGTTTAGCTATCCAGCTGACTACGGAATCGGTATTGCGCACGATGGCCGCTATCTCTACATGATTGATAAGGATCAGAATCGAATTTTCAAGCTTGACCCAGATGTTGCTGGTGGGAACACCGAAGCCGGTCCGTCGACCCAGCAACCCGACAGCGATGGTGACGGCATTTCAGATTCTCAGGATGAGAATCCGCAGAAACCATCGACGGCTCGGTCACATCGCACAGAGCAAGATAGCGACGGAGATGGCGTCCCTGACTCAGATGACTATGCGCCCGACGACCCAGAAGTCCAAGCTAAATCTGATCTTGAAGAAAGTGGTTCAAGTGGCATCGGACCTGGATTCGGTCCTTTTTCAGCCCTCGCTGCACTCGGGGGTGCCTCTGCATACTTCTTGAAGAAACGGATGACAGACGAATAATACAGAGTAGCTATTGATTACCCTCATCCAGAAAAAATATCAGAAACAAACGTAAGTACTTGGTATGGTTAACGCACTTCCTTTCATCCTTTTTTGGCTCCCTATTGTTTTTGCCTTCCTCGTCGGTGCGTCTTATCTTGGAACAAAACTTGCTCTCCGCTCATATTTTGATGACGAAGACTCACCTTCGAGATCTTGAGGATGAAAACGGTGAACGATAAGCAGGTTTACTGAGCGGGCCAGTTCAGCATGAAGTGAGTGAAATAACCCAATTGTCGCTGCTGTATACATTCTCTCCATTCAGCAACTCTCATCTGGTAGATACTGAGCAACTCACCCCTTGGACTGTCCCAGTACTCGCCAGCACTCCCAGAAGCCCAGCAACACTCTGGCTTAACCAACACAACCACCGGTCCCTGCCGTGTGTTGGTTAAATGGGTGAGCCCATGGGTAGCAGATGCCCCGACCGCACCGCACGCTCGATGAAACCTGCAACAGCGGGGTGAGCGTGTGATGGACGACGTGGATCGCGATGTCGTCGAACGTAGCTCCCCCAAGCGTATACGCGGGCGATCCAGCCAGCCAATCGCGAGCCTATCCACCATCCAGCGTTGGTAGAGTTAGCGCCGAACCCGAAGGTTCACTGAGTTTCCTAACTGCGGGGCATGGTGCTGCCCGTACGTCTCCGAGACCACGACTGTTGAGTGCCCTCGCCATAGCTTCCATTCAGAGCGGGTGCTGTATAGAGAGCATATCCGTCATAGAGAGTCCGTTAAAGAAACGCGTTCCCTCGCTCGTAGAACAGCCGTCGCTCCTCAGGGCCGGGAAGCCCGTGGTAGTCTTCAGGGGTCGTCTCGTTGGGACGCTCGGCTGGCAATTCGGGATATGCGTCAAGCAACTCGACCGCGAGGGAGGCACCCGTCTCGGCGAGTTTGCGGTACACCGAATCGACGGTGTCGGCGTCGTCGAGGGGGAACGCCTGCTGGGCGAGAATCGGGCCCGCGTCGAAGCGCTCGGTCATGCGATGTGCTGTGACACCCGTTCGGGCGTCGCCGTAGAACAGCGGCCAGAAGGCAGTCGCCCGGCCACGATACTTCGGCAATAGCGACCCGTGGAGATTCACCGCGTCGTCGGCACTCTCCAGTACCGGCCTGGGCAGTCGCTGGCCCGCCACGATCGAGAGCAGCAGGTCCGGTTCGAGGGCCTCCATACGCTCGACGAAAGTCGGGTCACTCACGTCGGGGATGCGTTCAACGGTGACGCCATAGGCTCGCGCGACCGCCGAAACCGAGTGATACCTACCAGTTACGCGCCGGGCGACCTGCCCGGGCAGCGCGTCGAGCACCCGACTCCGTCCGTAGCGGAGCGCCATCCGGATGCCCGCGCTGGCACCGTACATACCCGCCTGCGAGCGTAGTTCCTCAACAGTGGATGTATCGAAGGGTGCGATGACGACCTGGTCGATGGTGTCAGCGTGAGCCTCAAAGATGGGTTGGAGGTACCGAGGGAGATAGAGTGGTTCCGCACTCGTGAACAGGACGACTCGCACAATCGAGGGAGGGGGCCCTGAGGCGCATATAACTTCTGCTCGATTGGCACAAAGCCTATTTCATCCGGTTTGGATACGCAACTATGTCCCCCCTCTCCATGGGCAACGCCCTCACCACGATGTTCAGAGACGCCTGTCGGACTGTCGGTGTCCTCCTCGTCAGTGGCCTCGCCATCGCCGTACTGTCGCTTTGGCACAGGACCATCTCGTCGGTTCAAGCAGTTAGAGACGGACCCGGAGATGAACCACACGACAACCCCGAAATCCTCGAGTACGAACTCGACTGGTACCGGTACATCAAGGCCTTCGACGCCCATCACGGCCCTGGCGGGGGCCCCGACCGGGCGATCGACTCAGGGATGTTTGTCCGCGGACTGCGTGAGTGGCTGGCAACTCGCTGTCTCCGAGGCTATACGCTGGAAAACGAAGTGTACGTATGCCCGAAGGCGCCACAGATACTGCGCGTCCACCAGGCAGGCCATGCCCCCGCGTTCGGGAAGGAGTCTGAGACGCTGGTCCAGCCACGACGCGAAAACGGCGGTCTCGACGACGAACCGCTCTACACTCTCGACGTAATGCTTCCGGGCGACTTCCCGCATACGTTGCTCCGCCTGCGCGACCCACGCGGACTCACGGACCGATATGAGGCGTGGCTACGAGACGGTAATATCACACGGGTTCGAGCTTGAGGGAAACTTCTGCCGTCACCGCTCTTCGGAACTGAGCCTCTATATTTAGCCACACAGAGAAAGGGGGTGTATGTATTTCTCAAATTCTGGTCATCCCTGGTTGAACGGCTATATCCGAATTCGACTGGCATAGCGAGACGATCTCGTGTACTGGTCGCGGTACCGACTTCGTTGGATAATCAACAGTGCCAGTTGACCTATTCATCTGGATGTCCCTTCAGTAGGCGCTGGACGTTCTTGCAATTGGCCATACCTGGATTATCAGAGACCGTCTCGTAGATGCGGCTGTACCGCATCATCGATCTGCAGATGACTATTCGATGGAACCCTCGAAATAGCGGTCATAGTGCCTGCGACAGCCTGGATTGAACTCGACACCACAGGCTGGACACGTATGCTCCCCATCAAGATACTCAGAGACGGACAGAGCAGTTTTACAGACGCCACAGAGGACAGCCGGCTCCCCGAAGCGCTCACGGGGCCACGGCTGTGACTCGTGGTCGGTGACCGACTCGTGACACCGGTGGCAGGAATAGAAGTCTTCACAGCAGCCCAGTCGAAGCGCGATGACGTCCCGCTCGCTCTCGTAGTGGGCACACCGCGTTTCTGGACCCACGTCGATCCCGTGGACCTCGTAGCTGCCGACAGAACGCGCCATATCCGTGTACGACTATCGCGACTATTCAATTACTCGCACGCTCTTCTAAAGTACATTGTTGGTGGAGGACCATCTTGCGGTTCGTAGGCTACTGAGAACCAGAGGTGACTGAGTCAAGTTATAGGCTGAACAGGCGCAATACCACGCCGTTCACGGCGTGGATACGCGCCGTCACTTCGGGAAACAGATCACCGTTCAACCGCCTGCCCTGAGTTTCCCACGGTGAGGTTTAAGTGATAGGCCGCCCAACTTGTGAGTAGGAATTGGTCGGAACGGAGCGGATTCCGAACCGTCCTTCGGAGGTCGTTCGAAAATCAAAGATTTTCGTGATCACGAGAGACGAAGTCTCTCAGACGACGGCCTGTCCGCCCACGTAACGAGGTAGTATCCGCAAGGGTAGTCGGTGAACGCACATGCTCGAAGCGTGTGTCTGTGCTGACTGCTCGAAGCGAACCAGACGATACCCTCAACTCTGCTGACACCTGCCGGCGTCCCGCTGGCAAAAACAACACCGGGACGCCGTACATGGTCGAGGATAGGGGTAACGGCCATTTGGCATGGCCAGCAGTCCACCAGACCGACACTGTGGGACTACCCGTGCCCGAAAGGTCTGATAGTCCGGTGACTGGACTGCACACCTGAAACTCCCACCGCTCGGGATTCCTCCGCGTTCACGCGGAGGAGGATGTCAAGGTTGGGACCAGCTGAATACGGGTTCTACTACCTCAAGACAAGATCCGCTAAGGCCACCAACAACCTGCTTCCCAAGAGCGTTCCCTGAGAGTGACTTCGGCGACCGGTGACCACTCGGCTGGATGTTGCTGATCGGTGCTGTCGATGATACAGACAGACGAAAGGCGCCGTCGGAGACAAAAACGGAGACAGCACACCGACTGCGAAACAGTCGAAGACTGACGCGACCTAGAAGCCGAAACTGGAGCGGTCCGACAGAAGAGCGAAAAAGAGGGGGGTTTGGAAGTAGCGGGTGACTAGCGGAGACGGCTCTGAACCGTGGTCAGATACTGGGAGTCCCGCCTCTGACCCGGGCGGGTATGTCTAGTAGGGGATGTGGGTGTATCAACCGGGTGGCACTATTGCAGGGTCTGAAACACTCGCTTTATTCAACCTCAATGGGCTCGGCTATCTCGATCGTCTCCGATTCCGAGAGGTCGCCATAGAGGGTGTAGGTGTGGTTAGCAGACTCCCAGATGAGCATCGAGGTGCCGTCGAACTTGTTGTACCAGCCAGTCTGGTTACCGATATCGACGGCCTCGAACTCGTCGTTGTCGCTGTAGTTGTAGCCGGTATCAGTTCGCTTTGAGAGGCTCACTTCGCCGTCTGACCCGTTCGTGTAACGAAGGCGCACCACCGAGTAGTCGTCGCTCTCGGTGAGGTATGCTGACTCGTACTCATATTCGTCGGGTACCTCGGGTGAGGGCACCGATATTTCGGCTTCCGAACGGACATCCGAGAGTGAATCGAACGTGTGTCGTTCGTGATGAGGCGGCTCGGGTTCACTGGCGTTTGCTGGGATGTCGATTGTGAATCGCGAGTCCGACAGGTCATCGTTCAGGCTGACGTTCGAGAACTGCATCGTCATGGTGTAGTTCATTCGCTCGGTGTCGGTGTCGACGGTCACCTTCGTCGGGAAGTACGTCTCGGTGTCTACCCAGACTGTCCCGGTTACGTCAGCATTCCGGTCCGCCGTGGTGTTCGGAATCGCACGGAGTCGATAGACCTCGTTGCCGTCGACTGTCTCACTGGCCTCGTACTCGAACTCGGCGGACCCGACCATGCGTGTGGCAATCGTCGAGACGTTCGAGCCCACGTCGTACGTATTGTACTGGTTCTCATCAGGTCTATAGGTGATCGTCCCGGTTTCGTTCCGGACGGTGATCGTCTCCGAGCCAGAGCTGGATTCGGCGACTTCGCGTCGGATTCGATCAGTCTCGAAGTCGACCCAGAGTTTCGTCTCGGTCGTCGAGGTTTGGTTCCCGTTCATGGTCATTTTTGTCGTCTTGGTCATCACCAGCGTGTCTATCGAGTCGACTCGCTGTTTGAACGTGTCGACGATTTCCTCGCCGGACGTATCGGAGACGTCAGATGGTCCGTCAGCGGTCGGTGTACTGCCTATCGGGGCTGCCATTGCGGCAGCACCGGTCACGGCACTGAAGACCAAGAGGAGGGCTCCGAGCATCGCGACCAATCTGGAGGGCGGAAAGTCGTCAGCGGACATTGCACTCCCATCTTTCATTTCCATCATAGTAAGACGGGAAACAGGGTTTCCGACCCGGAATCACACCCCAAAAGGTTAAATAATGGATACACTGCTCGATGGGGAGCGGTCCGTCTCCAAGGTGGCCTTCACGAGAGATGGAGGAGGGCTTCAGTTACGGCCTCGCGCTCGTGGTGAATATGGTGTGTGCGTTAGGGACATCCGTAGCCGATCGTCGTCACAGTAGTTCACACTCTGTTCACCCATCGAGGGAGCGAGTCCGAGGTCGTCTTCGCTCCAGTGGATCAATGTCGGATGGGGATCATGATCCCGTGGCGCGTCTGTCCAGACCACCGAGTACTCGCTGCCGCCGAAGAATCCGAGACGGCATCCGACGGAGTTTCTAGCTCTGAAACACTGGCCCTTCGTTTATTATTCAGTTCCCACAAGGGACAGGTATGCGTCCTACTCGAACACAGTTCGCAGGTATTGTCACCATTACCATCACCGTTCTCCTCGCTCTTCAGCGCTGGCGAGGCTCGGAGGACGACACCAGCCACGAAATCGCTCGGACTGGTGACTGAGACTAACGAACAGCGGACAGCCCGAACAGGTGCCGGACACGCCCCAGGCGCCGAAGACCCCGAATTCTCCCGATAGTGATCCACTGACGTGTCTTGAACAGCTTCCCAGAGATCCGCGCCGTCAATCGAATTCCAGTCCGGGATCTCATCGGAAAGTGCCTGCTCAAAAACCACAATACTGACCAGAGCATCTGGGCAGTAGGCATCGTTAAAATCTGCGACTGTTTGCCCAGTTCCGGGGACATCCCACTCACTGGCAACCGTACCAGGTTAATGGACTATCACCATACTCGTCTGCCCATCCTTATCTCGGTCTAGAACATGTCGGCCAACAGAGTAGCGGTGCGTAAATTCCGCATCAGGGCTTGTTTCAGTATCAGACATCCGTGAGAGTCTAGCTATTCAGTCTGTTACTCGCTACTTGACTCTTTAGGAGTACTGTCGAGGAAGAGAATCCACTTTCCGGAAATTTCCGGAAATCCTGGATTTCCGCATACAAAATCGCATGATGGCGGCACAGTGGATCGCGGTCTACAGGTGCAACCATGCCATTTCCGGAAATGACCCGGTTACGTTTTTATTACTTGCCGGTAAAACCAGTCAGTTACAGATGATCCGCGATGCTCGTGTCCTCCGTGCTGGCTTCGTCCCTCGAGAAGTCGAGCATCGCGACGCCGAAGTCAACCACCTTTCAACCGTCCTCGAACCCATCACCAACGAAGAACCCGCAGATACCGCTATCGTCACCGGGCCCAGCGGGACCGGCAAAACGTGTATCTCGCAGTTCGTCACCGAGCGCCTTCGCGAAGAGGTCCTCGGCGTCGAAGCCACCTACGTCAACTGCTGGCGCAACTACACTCGATTCCGAACGCTCTACCAGATCCTCGACGATCTCGGTGCAACCATCGACATCCACCGCCAATCCACGCCCCACGACGAACTCGTCGACCGCCTCCAGCAATACGACGGCCCGCGAACCGTCATCATCCTTGACGAGGTCGACCAGCTCGAAGACCCAAGCGTCCTTTACGACCTCCACAGCCTCTCGCAGTTCGCAATCATCTGCATCGCCAACAAGGAAGAGGAATTGTTCAGCCGTGTCGACGACCGTCTCGTGAGTCGACTCCGTTCGAGTGAACACGTCCAAATGGACAAGTACCACGACGAGCAGCTGTACGACATCCTGAGTGCTCGGGCTAAGTGGGGGCTCGACGAAGACGTCATCACCAACGACCACCTTTACCGAATCGCCGATGCGGCCGCCGGTGACGCCCGCCTCGCAATCGGCATCCTCCGAACGGCCGCCGGCAAGGCCAACCGCGAGAACCACGAGCGCATCACCGACGACATCCTCCTGGACGCCGCCGAGGACGCCCGGGCCCAGATCAAGCAGAAGAGCATCGATTCACTCACGCCACACCAGCGCGTCGTCTACGACATCGTTCGTGAGCACGGCCCGCTCGGCCCGAGCGAGATTCACGACCACTATACGGACGAGGTAGACGATCCCCGGACGAAACGGACAGTCCGGTCCTATCTCTCGAAGATGGCTCAGTACAACCTCCTCGAGGCCAAGGGCACGAGCCGGGATCGAGAATACGCGATCATTGAGTCACCGCCTGCTGCAACAACCACTTAAAACATTCCAGAACATCGATACACTATGACCACACTCCCCACACTGTTCGAGACCTTCCTGTCAGACATCCGCCCGCAGGACGAGCACAATGATGCCTACAAGGAGGGCCACGAAACCCTCCGCGACCACTTGCAGAATGACGATGACATCGACGATTTCTACGTTTCAGACTTTCTACAGGGGAGCTACCGTCGGTGGACGGCACTCAGACCGCAAGAAGACGAGAAATCCGACGTTGACGTCGTCTTTGTCTCTGATCTCAGCAGTGATCTCGATACCGATGTTGCGCTAAGAAAATGCGAGCCGTTCCTGGATGAACACTATGAGGGGCAGTGGGAACCGAATGCCCACTCCTACAAAATCGAGGAAGAGGAGGTGGAGATCGATCTCGTCTTGACAGCGGCACCGAGCGAGGCAACACGAGAAGCCGTCAAATCACTGGGTTCACTGGACGTAGGCACAGCCCTGACTCCGGACGACCTTTCGACCGTGGCGGAGGCCCTCAATATGTCGGCAGATGGCGACGACGAGTGGAAGGACGAACCGCTCAAGATCCCACATCGAGATGAAAACGAGTGGGAGAATACCCATCCCCTCGCGACTATCGCCTTCACCGTAAATAAGAACGATATCACGGATGGCCACTACGTGAACGTCGTCAAAGCCATCAAATGGTGGCGGCGAACGAAGACACCCGACGTCGAAGGACCGACAAGCTATCCCCTCGAGCACATCGTTGGTCAGTGCTGTCCAGATGATATCGACAGCGTCGCTGAAGGCGTGACAAGGACGCTCGAAGAACTTACACGGCAGTTCAAGACCGAAGCAATGGCCGAGGAAACCCCCGTCTTGCCGGCTCACGGGCTCCCGGAAACCCCCGAGAATGACGTCCTCAAACAAATCGACGGGGACGATTTCGCGGCGTTCTACGATGAGGCCGAGGATGCCGCCGCGCTCGCGCGGACAGCACTGGATGAGGAGGACAAAGAAACATCGAGGGATTACTGGTACCAGCTCTTCGGCGAGAAATTCCCTCCATTCGGAAGCGACGACGATTCTGACGATGGAGGGGAGAAAGCCATGTCAGTAGGGTCGTCCTCACAGGTAGAGGATCCATCTGATCACCAGTTCGCCGAGTCGGACAGCTGACGTTACAAATGCCTCCCCACGAAATTACAGAAGCCGTTGCATCCATTGCCGAACGGGACGGAGTCACCGTCCTCAAAGAGCCATAT
Organism: Halorientalis persicus; assembly: GCF_900110215.1. Lineage (GTDB taxonomy): Archaea > Halobacteriota > Halobacteria > Halobacteriales > Haloarculaceae > Halorientalis > Halorientalis persica. Next base: position 20,254 of record NZ_FOCX01000018.1, read on the forward strand.
CGACACGATAGCAACGGACGGTGGATCGTCAAGATCAGGCTTTCACCAGACGACTTAGAACCCCATCCGGACGTGCCACGCGAGACGGACTGGTATCTCCATCTACGGGATACGTACCCCGCCGGTTCAATTGGGATCTACCCTGCGGATCAAGAAGAGAACACCATTACCGCCACATTCCCCCACCAGAAGCTGAACGTGGCTGGGAGCAACGATACTCCATGGCGAAGAGGCGATATCTGTGTTGCTCGGTATGGGCACACTCTCAGTCAAACGGGAGCCACCGGCGAACCCAGCACAAGCCGTGATCGACTCTGCTGGCATATGGACCGAGCATTACGGTGGTTAAGTAATGCTGCAAAAGGGGAACTCCGGAAACCAGACGAACCGTTTGAAATCCCGGCCTTCGATACGAACTCGGCTTCGGCCCCGACCATCGCATTCAACGAGACGCAGGAGTCGTTCTCAGACTGGAGGGAGACGTATGGACAGTGGGGTACGGTCAACCTCTGCTCGTTGCCGACCGCTGAAGAGACATACGCGACTGGAACGTTCAAAGACAGCGACGATGAAGTCGTCTATCAGCCACAATGGGGTGGATACATCGATGCGAATCCTGAGGACTCTGTTTCCGGAGCGTGGGCACTGTTAGAAGAGGTGCCGATTGAACCCCCGTGGGAGGCCCCGGGAACGTGGCAAGATTTGGAAGGGTTTTTCGATGGCACCGAGACCGACCCGTACGAGCTACGGGCAAATATCAAGCCTGTGTTGGACGATGAACCGGTCAAAGTTCTTCTAATCGGGTTCCCTATCCCGGCAACGGTCGACGGCGATCCTGAGATCATCTATTGGCAACCAATCGAGATAGAGGAGTTCAAAGATCCGAATGACCTCTCCGGCGGATTTCGAGATACTGGAAAGGGGCCAGAGATAGCCGAACGGCGAGAAGCAGGAGAGGAACAGATTCGGTGGCTGGACTCGGACAACTGGTCGCACGAGCAGCTCACCAGACGCGGACATATGACGGAGTGGTTCCTGGATCGCAACATCGTACTCATCGGAGCGGGAGCGCTCGGCAGTATGGTTGCCGAGAATCTCGTTCGAGCCGGCTTTCAGCAGCTTACCATCGTCGACAACGACACGTATGAGATCGGCAACGTGGCTCGCCACACACTAACAATCGATGAGGTGGGACGAAACAAGGCGACAGCAATCGCGGACCGGCTCGAATCCATTGCACCGTACGCCCAGATCTTTGATGTGGATAGCGCCTTTCCACCGAGCGGTGAGTTGCCGGAGCCAATTAGAGAAGCGGAGGTAGTAATTGACTGTACCGCATCACAGGGAGTTCGTCGCGCTCTGGATGCGATTAGATGGAATCACCCGGTCGTGTTTTGCTCCGCTGCGATGGGTCGGCGAGCGAACCGGTTGTTCTGCTTCACAGCTTACTCACATACCTTTCCGTACCGCGATTACAACGAAGCGTTCGATCCATGGCGGTTGCAAGAACAGATCGAATGGGACGAAGACGAGGATGCCATCCCCGAACGAGTCGGCTGCTGGCACCCAGCATCAGTTATCCGAACGGACCGGGTGATGACGTGGGCAGGAACAGTGACACGACTTCTCGATCAGGCGACGTCATTGAGCCTGCGCGAGAATCACTTCACCGTACTCGAGACCGGTAGTGACGACGAGCTGCCGACCATTTCACAGGCCACACCTCCCTTCCAGGACGGAACAATATGGCGAGCACCGGAATCGCCAATCACCGTACAGATTCCGGCCACGTGTCTTGAAGCGATGTATGAGCGCTGTCGGAAAGAACACCCCTGTGAGACGGGTGGTATTCTGGCTGGAACCGACCGTCTCGATGGACCAGCACTGGTGGTTAATGCCCGAGACCCACCGCGGGACTCCATTCAAGAACCAACTCGATTCCTCCGCGGAACCGACAAAGTCGAGGAGTGGCTCAAAGACGCCAAGGAGAGCATCGGCATCGACTATCTCGGTGAATGGCACTACCACCCCGGCGCTTCACCCGATCTCAGTCGGGACGATCGGACTGCGATGAATGACATCGCCAACGACGACGGCTACGACTGTCCCCATCCGCTCCTCTTCATCGTTGGACAGGACGAAGAAGGTCAATTCACGATCAACGCCTATCTATTCCACGATAGTAAGGAATACGAGCAGTTAGAACGGATTGACAACCCAGATGCAGCGACAACTCTCAACGTCGGTGACGATATATGACTGATCCAACTGGCCGTGTATTTCTCAGCTATAAGCACGAACAGACGGACGTCGCCAACTTCCTGCAAACGGAACTCGAGCGACACGGGGTGCCGATTTGGCGGGATATCTTCGATTTGAAGCCGGAGCCACTCAGAGACGAAATCATCGACCAGTTGGAGAACCCGGAAACGGCCAGTGGTATTGCGCTCGTCAGTGAGGGCGTAGCCGACTCCGACATCATTCTCAACGACGAGTTGCCGGGATTCAACAAGCGCTGGGACGGGGATGACGAGTTTTTCGTGGTCGTTGTGCCATGTCCCGATATCAGCGTTGGAGAAGCCAAATCGATACTCAACGAGGCACCGATCCTCCACGGCTTTTCCGCCTGGAAAATGCTCCCCCTAGAGGAGACCACGTCTGACAAAGCTACAGAGATCGTCCAGGCCGTCTTATCAGAGCGGATCGAGCGGATAAATGGGTATTTGCCGGACGGTGAGCCCCTCGAATGTTCACTTGATACCTACGAATCGCCCGCTCACGACATCGATCCAGCGATTGCTATCGACTGGTCAAGATCTTTCGAACATGGTCCGCCATCCCAAGAAGTATGGAACCAGCGTCTACTCCCGGCGTTAACTACGGTAACGGACAGTCTCATTCAAAACGCATCGGGCCGCCCCCTTCGATTCCGTGGCCGAACGCATCTTCCCGCTGCGTTCGCGGCCGGTTACTGTCTTCCAACCACACGTCGTATCCAAGCAACGTGGATGCAACCCACCGGCCCTGCCGGGATGACAGAATGGACACTCGATATCGACCAAGAGGAAAGCGGGTTAGAAGGAGATCTCCAGCGACAACCGAATCACGGAACCGAGCTTGCGGTGCTCGTCAACATCGCAGCCGATGTGCAACCGGAGATCGACCAAATGCATAACGACCTTCCGGATTTCAACGGTATCCTCAGATTGACACCAGAAGATGGACCTGGTGTGGAATTGTCCCCGGCACAGGCAGCCCATGCTGCAGATGTTTTCCGTACCAAGGTACGAGACGCAATCAAAAAACTGCCCAAAACATCGACTATTCATCTCTTCATGGCCGGCCCTACAGGGCTCGCCTTTCTCTTCGGGCGAAACTCAAACACTCTCAGACCGATCCAGACTTACCTCTACAGCAAAGACGAGGGTCGGTACTATCCTGCTGGTCGATTACAGAATCAGTCACTTTCAGACGGCTCAGACACCGCCTCAGAAGATCAATAGCAAATCAGTGCCCATTGCCAGAAGAGCATCGACTCGATCATTTCGCACCAGCGCGTCGTCTACGAGATGATTAAAGAACTGGTAGGTCGTGTTTTGTTGACCAAGAGAATGCACCCCCGTGATTTATTACTGCAGGAGCGATTATGTCCTATTATGAGCGCAAAGGGCCAGCTCCGTCGGTTCGAGAACAGGGCGCAGTTGCTGCGCCATATCTCTGAGGAGACCGGCACGGACATCGACACGCTTTGGGACGAGTACGAAGCCCAAGTCGAATAGAGCTCTTTGCTGTTTTTGATGCGTGGGCGACGACACTGATCTCGACGTATCGTTCGCAATAGACGCAGAGACAGTCTCTCTGAGCCCAATCGGGGAATATCAGGTTCTCGATCTGGAAGGGCCGGTCGTCATCGTTGGAGATGCGTCGTACCGGGTCGTGCCGGTCGGTGAAGAATCAGACCCGTCAGAAGATGTCCGGGAACTTAGCGTCGACGAAATACGTGCTGCACTCAGCGAGCTCGCTGACAACGACGACTTTCAGTCAATCGTAGACAATTGCCCGACGAATACGCCGCTCGTCTACGACGACATCGATTATTTGACTCGCCATCTCCCCACAACTTCGCTCCAGAAGTGCCAGAAGCTGAGTGAGAGCACCCCTTTCGAGAAGGAATTACTCCTCCAAGTTGCCTACGTAGAACGCCAAAACTCTCTCGTCGGGCACTCAGACAACGTCCTCGAGTATTATCTCGAACAGCGTACTGAAATCGCTGAAAAACTCCGGTCCACCGACGAGATAGACGGCGACGTTGAGCGGTCATTCTTTTCGTATCTCCTCCTCGCCTCGGCACTCATCGAAGAGTTGACGACAGAAACGGTCCTCAACGAGCTCTTTCGCGAGGAAGCTCGTCTCGACAGCATCACAGAGCACGTTCGGAGTATGGGGCACGCGAAGCGATTAAAGAAACTTTGTGATATCCAGATACTGACCGGAGGTGACCATGGATCGCTTGTCGAGGTCAAAGAACGCAGAAACAACCTCGTCCACGACGCGCAGAAGCGTGCAGGCCTTGACGAACTCGAATCGCGTCGTGAAGTCGCACAGATCCTCGAACAGACTGATCGATGTGCGTCCGTCCTACTGACGATCTCGGGAAAGAACATCGAGTCAGTCATCGCGAAGCGGGGGTGTGAGCCCTATATCGAACACGCTCAATCTGAGGCAGTAGCCGACACAATCACAACCTGGGAACAGGAGAATCCAGAGCGCCTGTCGAGACTTCACGACTGTGAAAGAGCGGCCCTCGAAGAGATTCGCTGGGATACGGAAGAGAGTGACCCTAGGAACAACATCACGGAGGGATTCACGTTTGATGGATTTGATGACGAGGAGCTGTATGAGATACTGATGGAGTTCGTTAGTGATGCCTCACAGGCGTTCCTCGACCGGATTGATGCCGATGCGAACGAGAGCAATCTCGATCGCTTCGATTTCGCAGTGATGGTGCTGCTCTGTGCTGGTCACAGTTACGAGGAGATTGGCCGCTGGCTAGATACCGACGAAAAGTACGTCCAGCGGAAGGAGAACGTGATAGCCTGGAGAGCTTCGCAGTTCGAGAAGGATCTGGTTGAGGAGATCCCCCGCCCAGAGGGCCCAACATGGCCATCGGACACAGCATCAGATGATCAGGATGGGTGCTAGCTCGATAACAGACGGGTCATCGTCGCATAGTACGTGCTGCTCTCTCAGCGGAAGGCACACTTAGATAAGACCGAGCGTAAGCATCTCGAAGACCGCCTCACGGCAGAAGGCATCCGGGATCGAGAGTACTCGCTCGTCGATTCGGCAGCTGCGTCGCCGATGCAGTGACTGTGACCCCGTCAGCTATCAGGAACTGAACTCGCCGAGGCCCGATTGCTCGTGGTCCAGCGGCTCGATGACCTGGGGATCGTCGTTGCCGGGGTTGTTGACTCGCGTCGAAATCTCGTAGGCGTCCAGATCGTCCTTCGGGTACGGCTGGCACAGTTCCTTGGGGGTGTCCGAATCTGCGGCGAGCCAGTCAGATTCCGCGTCCTGCGGGAGGACGACCGGCATCCGGTCGTGGATGGAGTTCATCAAGTCGTTTGGCTCCGTCGTGAGAATCGTCACGCACGAGATCGTCTCGTCGTCACCCTCCCAGACGTCCCAGAGTCCAGCCATCGCGATGGCCGGATCATCCTCGCGGTGAATTCGATACGGCTGTTTCATCTCGCTGTTCGGTGATTTCCACTCGTAGAACCCCGACGAGAGGACGAGACAGGGGCGGGATTCCCACGCTTGTTCGAAGACGCGTTTCTCGTCGGCAGTCTCGGAGCGGGCGTTGATGATTCCCTCCACAGACTCATCTGCCCAAAAGGGGATCAAACCCCAGTGGTAGCGGTCGATCTCGTTGGAAGCCTCGTTCGTGATGATGTGTAAGTCGTCGGCGGGCGCAATGTTGTATCGCGGTGTATAGCCCCCGTCCGTGACAAGCTCGGCGTCGAAGCGCGCCTCGAGGTCTCCTTGTTCGACGAAGAGAGAATTGCGTCCACACATATGCGCGTGTTCGTGGAGGAATGTCTTCAACGTAGTCGCAAAGGAGCATCGTCAACGGCGGCTCTCGTCTTAACCAACACGACTCGGGCTCATCAGGACAGGATATTGGTTACCGCTATCGACACTAGCCGAGTCCTATATGGCTTGTTTTTCAGTACGCATCAGAAGGCTGAAGCAATTTCTCTGAGGATTAAAGATCCAGAGTGAGTGCTTCCCAGAATTCTTCCATCTACCTGTTCGGGGACAACCGTCGGGACTCGCGTGGCGAAGTGAAGCAACGGCTGCACTCTGTAATCCCGGAAAGTGCTGAGGCCTTGGTTATGGAGCACGCTGAGAAGACTGGTGGAGAGGAACCCTCTCAGTGGGTGGTCCTGAAGAACCCGAGTATAATCCTGATTCAACTGCTTACGGTGTGGTGGCAGAAGAGGAAGAGATCGGCGTCGGACAGGGTTACGGAAGAGAGTCAAACCTCTGTAGCGGAGGAAGTGGCGGAGGAGCTTGAGCTCGAAGTGGAGTACACGGATCTGTCCTGGCTTCAGCGCTTCGACCAGCAACCGCTGTACTTGACAGCGGCCTCCTGCACCGCCGTACTACTGCTTTTCTTCGGCTGGATTCTACACCCCTCACTGAGCTTTCTGTCCATCCTGTTCGTCCCGACCATGGCGCTGTGGACTCACGGGGTACACATGGGAATGCGAGACCAGAAGATGGCCGAAGACCTGAGGAAGTACGGAGACCAGTACTCTGGGATCGTGTTCTTTGCAGGAGACGACCACATCGACTCGGTAGGCGGACTTCTCGACGGCGGGTTTGAGATAGTGGAAGACGAGGATTCACGGCCCTAAATCCTTGATCCTGAAGGCCTGGTTACTGGCCATTTAATTGGGCGGCACACGACGACTCCGGTAATGAGTCAGTCAAGGGTGGAAGTACAGGACTATATCGATGATTTGGAAGAGGACGCCGAGGAGATCGGGGAGCAGGCCCGGCAGTTTTTCTCTTCGCTCGATACGGAGAAGAAGCGGGTTAGAGCTAGTATTATGTCAAATAAGAAGAGTCAGAAGACTTTCTGGGTAGACCCTGAGGGCGCTCTAAGGGATACTCAACGCGATCTGAAGAGGCAGTATGAGTCCTGGTATACCAGGTCGGAGAATTTGGTAGCGGAGTATCTTCCCGGTCGGTTAGACGAGTTTGAGGAAGCTCGTTCAGAGATCAAGGAGTACTTCGACTTGGACAAGCCGAGTGCGGGACGAGGCTGGGAGAATGCGTTCAACGGGTTCGTGGATCTGTTCGATGAGCAGAGACACATCCTGAACTCGGTGCCTGGCAGGATCGAATCAGCTACGCTGGAAGCGTGGCAGCAGATCTCCCGCCGAGTGGAGAAGGAAGAGATCCAGCAGGCCAGGGAACTGTTTGACGAGGATTTCGTCAGGTCCAGTGGTGTAGTCGCTGCAGTAGCCCTGGAACGCCACCTCTTGACTCTTTGCGAGAACTCTGAAGAGGTCGAGGAGTACGAGCCGAACCACGGGATTTCTCGCCTGGCACAAACCCTTCACGAAGCAGATGTGATTGAGAAGACTACGTGGAACGATCTAAAAGCGTTAGCAAGTATCCGGGAGACCTGTGCCCATGCAGAAGAGCCGAAAAAGCCTGCTGTACGCAGGTTGATCAACGACTCTGAAGACTTCATCCGGCGAAACCCGCTTCATTGATACCGTCTTCTACTCTGTGACCTTCGTATAGACTGTGTTCCCGTATTTGTCCGTTCCGACCTTTCTCACGTTCATCTGGGTGATTCTTCGGATCAAGGGTCGGTTGCATTCGGGGCAGCGACGGCCACTCATGTCTAATTCTGCAACAGCCTCGCAGGAGGTACACTCGACGAAAGTGAGCTCTTCCTCAGGATCGTCGTATTCCTCTGCCTGTAAGGCCTCGTCGCACCAGTCTAAGTCGGAGACATCTCTTTCTGTGGGGTCCGGTCCGTCGTATCGGCCTTCCAGGTTTTCCTGATCCCACACCGGTTTCAGACCCTGGTTCTTTTCGAGCCATGCCATTCCCCAGCCGGTCTGGCAGACACTGTGATTGTTCCGAGAGAGCTCCAACCCAGGGTACTCTATATCCTGGTCAGAGGGGCGGCGGGCCAACTGCACCTCATCTTCTTCCCCATCGTAGACGAGCAGGCCTACATCACCCAATGTGTCGTGTCGGGTCTCCAAGAAATGAAGGCCGTCCTCTGCGTATTTCAGGGGTAGACAGAGATAGAGCTCTGTCAGGCCTCCGGAGTCGAGGTACCGCTTCAGTTGCTCGGCGATGTTCTCCTTGTTGGAGAGATCTGGCTTCACCTCGGCAGCAGTGATCTTGAACTGTTCTCGAGGATTCTCACCGTCACCGTCTTCGTCGTCTTCGGTTTCCATTCCTCCGAACCCGTACCGCTTGTCTTGGCGTTCGTGGTAGATCCTGAACGGACTCGCGTGTCCAGAGAAATGCATAATATCCGGTTGCTGCGGCTTCCTACTCTCCTTGCTGGGAATCACGGGCTCACGGATAACAGGTCCGTGGCTTTGTTCAATCAAGTGCTTCCACACACCGTGTGCGATATCAAATTCCCTGGGCTCGCCTTCTCCTCGCTCCGCTGCTTCCACGCAGGGAGGTAGCTCAGGAGAAGCACCGGAGGGCCGGTCGTCGGTCAACGCTCGAGGCTGGCGCACGATTTCGATGCCGCGAGGCCTGTCGAAGTCCCGTGGCAACCTTCTCTCGTCGACGTCGCCAGGTGCTAAAGGTGGTGCCCGGATCGCACCCACGTATTCTGGTGGCTCCTTGTCACCCCATTTGTCGAAGAACAGGCTCCACTTTTCGTCCCAGTTGTCCCTGTCCTCGATCGCCCGAATCAACGGCTTCGGACCTTGGGTAACAACGTACATCGAGTCGCAGTAACCGGACTCAGCGTATCGGTCAAGTTGCTCGGTCAATCTTCGGATCTCTGTAGGTTTGATCTCATCCTCAGGATCCGGAGCCTCGGTACCGAGATCTTCGTCGCGTGCTCCCTAGGCCACTATGTTCCAATGGTTCTTGACTTCGATACCCCACCGCTGTCCGTTCGGTGTGACGACGTAGAGATCGATCCGACCTGAGTCCGGCAGTGAGACCTCACCGTAGACAGAAAATCCTCGGGACTCCAGTTCGCTCCAGAGGGTTTCCTGGATCAAGGGTTCGATGATCCTCGCCATTACCCAGCTGTTTGTGGGTTAAAGACCTAATAAGTAGGTCTTTAGCCAGTACCGATGGAGTCGAATCCCCTCCAGAGAAAAGAGGTTCTGATAAGCCTCTAATCCTACATAAACAGCAGTTATTTGATGGTAGACACCTGATAACTGTTAAGAGGAAAATTATGGTCAGGAGAGTATTTTTCAGCTTCCACTTCGACCGCGATCACTGGCGAGCCAACCAGGTCAGGAACAGCTGGCTGACTCAGGACGACCGAGAATCAGCCGGATACATCGATGCAGCTGACTGGGAGAGTCTGAAACGACAAGGTGACGACGCGATCAAACGCTGGATCAACGACCAGATGAAGGGTACCTCGGTCACAGCAGTTCTCATCGGCAAGGAGACCTACGACCGTGACTGGGTTGAATACGAGATCAAGAAGAGCTGGAGAGACGGTAACGGCATTGTTGGCATCCGAATCCACAACTTAGAGGATGAGAGCGGATACACGGACTCGCGTGGAAAGAATCCGCTCAGCAAGATCTACATCGAGGAGAACGGGCAAAAGAAGTTCTTCGATGATATCTTCAGCACGTACCGTTGGAAGCGGGATAGCGGCTACGATAACTTGGGAGACTGGGTCGAAGAAGCCGCTCAAATAGCAGGTCGATAGAGAAATGGTTTCGGACGAGAGCTTCCATCAAGAGCTCGAACAGATTCAGAATGTTATCGACAGGCAGGCCTCTAACTCGTTCAAAATCAAGGGATGGACAGTGACCTTGGTTGTGGTCGCTCTGCTATTCCGGACTAACAACTTTCAGCTGTTCGCGGCATTCATCCCTCTAATTGGGTTCTGGTTCTTGGATGCATACTACCTGAAGCAGGAGCGTAGGTTCCGAGAACTCTACAACTGGGTGAGACAGAACAGGCCGGACAACGAAGACCACCTCTTCGATATGGATCCATCTAGGGTTGACGGTGACGTCGACGGCACGGCCAGGCTGATGTTGAATAACTCTTTGCTGTGGTTCTACGGCACGGTCGGCATCTTACTTATATTGTACTCGGCCATCCTGACCTTCATCAACGGAGGGACGATCTTTGGTTAGACGAGTTTTCTTCAGCTTCCACTACGGCCGGGACGTCTGGAGGGTGAATCAGGTCCGTAACAGCTGGGTTGCCAAGGAAAACCGGGAGGCTGCAGGGTTCATCGATGCGGCAGAGTGGGAGGAGGTAAAGCGTGAGGGTGAAGATACTATCAAGGATTGGATCGATGAGCAGATGCACGGCACTTCTGTCACTGCAGTCCTGATCGGGAACGAGACAGCAGACCGGGACTGGGTTCGCTATGAGATAAAGAAGAGCATCAAGCGAGGGAACGGCATCGTTGGCATCAAAGTCCACTCCCTGAAGGACAAGGAGGGCAGTACTGATTTCAGTGGGAGCAACCCGTTGAAGAAGTTCGTCGTCGAGGAGGACGGTGATGTGAAAACTCTCTCCAGCATTTTTCCGACCTATCACTGGAAGAGGGACAACGGCAGGGAGAATATCGGTAACTGGGTGGAGGAAGCAGCTCAGGCCTCTGAGCAATTATCTGGTGTTCAGCGGAGATCGGTTAGACGCAGAGAATCGATTGCTGAAGGATTGAATTTCGATGTTGGCGCAGTAATCGTACTCGGTATCTTGATCGTAATCTTCATCGAGAAATATACCGACATAGATATCCTGGAGAATATCGACCTCTCCCAGTTCCAGCAGGCTACTGGAGACGACAATATGTTCCCATAACTTACCCGTGTGGCAACTAAACTCCAAGCTACATACTCAGTATGCCTCCAGCAGATTCCTCCCAGCAACAGACGGACGACTTCCATAGTCATCCGCCTATCCAGTGTGATGCGTGCGAGTCTGCTCTCTACTCTAACAGAGGTCACACATTGTCCTTCCTTCTCGTGGATCAGCTCACACTCCCCCTTGTTGGATGTAATGACCACCTTGAGCAGTTCACCGCTGTCTGTGGATTCACTACCGAGAACACAGCTGAACTGATAGATCATCGGCCAGCCGGCGGTATCAACTGTCCTAGTTGCCACCTCGCACCCCATAATCCAGATCAACCGGTGGTTCCGGTACAAGACGGAGCAGTTGCGATCCTTGCCTGTCCAGAGCATCAAGTAGAGATCGTTGGTCGGTTCCACACAGGTCTTGATATGCAACAGCAGCTAACTGCTTCTCTCGATACGTGAGAATAGGCATCACATATTCTGATTTACCCGGAATCGGTCGATGAGATAATAGGGCCTCTATACAAATTCTGCGCGTTATATCCAGCACGACACTGGTACACATCACCGGAAGAGGGATTCAACTAGACCATTCTGGAAACAGTCTCGGAAACGGTCGAACTGTACAGAAACCCGGCGACTTGCGTCGTTCCATCGATGATCTGGTCGAGAAGGCTCCAAACGACGGGGAAGCCGCGATGGATCGCGGCTTCCACCTCCCGAATAGCCGTGTGAACGGTTTTGTAGACCCACCCGAGCAAAGTGCGGCCTGAGTGATGCTGAGCAACGTATCGGCAGATATAATAGTATTTCAATTTGATGGATTCATATCATGAATCGCAGGAAGTACTTGATGGGGGTACTAGCGGTCCCGTCGTTGACTGGATGCCTAGGTTCCGACACCGGAAACAACAATGAAGATCAAACGGAGACAGACGAGCCAGATCTATTAGTGAGATATAACGTTGAAATAATCAATGACGCCTACGCTCCCGGAAGTTCTGAGACTTACAGCGAAGGGCCACACGCAGTGTTCACAATCTGGATCGAGAATAAAATGAGTGACCTGCTTCCTCTCGGGGACCAAGAAGAACAGTTGGACCCACCTTTCGAACCCCCGTCACAAGGTGCCCAAGTTTGGAGTGTTTTCGAGAATATCCCAGCAGATGAAGAAGAAAAAGGCAATTATGTCTGGGTAGCAGACAGTATGGACGCTGATCCAACGCTCGTTGCGGCAAGTGACGAATACGAAGTGGTCGTCAACCGAGATGAGGAGTTCGACGTTGAGACGCAGATATTTAAAGGATAAACCCTAGAATCAGCAGTCGACGAGGAGCCAAGCCTCAACGACGGTTCCGTTGCCGTTCGGCGAACGTCGTGGATTATTATAACTCCGATGCTCACACCCACAATTTCTCTATATTCCTGACTATATCCCCTGTACTGACCAAATCAAACGTTTCTGATTCTCGGTGTTTAACGTGCTGATTATGCGCCCTGTATTCAGCAAATGCTATCTCTGAAAGCAGCACGCGACACTTTCTCCATTTGATGGGATCTAGTGATTCAGCCCCGATCGTCCGGCGACAGAAATTGTCTCCAGTGTCTGTCCTATAACATGGTGCCGGCTTGTGTCGTCGACAGCCGTTCGAGAGGTATACCACACAGTAACGGACCCAAGCTAACAACCGCGCGTGGGGTGTGATTTATTGCCGATCGTGGGAATTCGTGTGTCAGTTGGGGCGCATTCATCCCCCGGGGACAGCCCTACCCGGTGACAGCGTCTGTCTCCGGTGGGTCGTCGGTCACGACGCCACCGGGAATCTCGGCATCACTGGGGAGGACGAGCCGGCGTTCTGTGTACTCGAGCCCGTCCTTGCGGTGAGTGCGGCGTTCGATATACACTCGGGATTTGGCGAGTTCGCGCAGTCGCTCCATCGCCCGCCCGGCTAACTTCTTGGCGTAGTCGCGACTGAGTGACTCGTCGTCCCGTTCGCAGTTGGATTTGATGAACACACGGATGTCGCTGGCATCGACGTACTCGGCGACGTCCTTACAGCCTTGGGTCCAGAGACTGCCCGGGCTGTGGGTGGTTCGGGCCGTCCAGATGCGGGCCGCGATATAGTCCGCTCTGGTGTTGGTGGCCGTCGCCAGCGCGTCCTCGTCAATGCGTGCGAGTTGCTGGATTGGGAGGAGATCAGCTGCCGGTAATGTGTCCGGACCCCGATCGAGTGGATCCTCGTGGTCGGGCAATCGAACCCACTGGGTGCCGTCCTCACCGGTGAAGCGTTCGAGGCGATCGTCGGGTACGTCGAGTTGTGTCGGGGTGACGTGGTCGTATTGCAGGTGAGCGCCCTTTTCGAGTTCGCGGGCCTGGAGTTCGGCTAGCTGGGACTGGGTCGTGTCCGTGCGTTTTCGGAGTGCGTCGAGGAGGGCTGTCTGTTCCTCGACGGTGGTTTCGAGGTCGTCGACGCGTGCTTCGGCATCCTTGCAGGCTTGGCGTTCCTTTTCGAGGTCCGTCTGGAGTTGATCGATCTGATCTTGTTGGGCCTCGACGGTAGCCTCGAGGTCGGCAATGCGGGATTCGAGTGTTTCGAGGGCCGTCATCGTGGCTGCCCTCCAGCGGATGTGGTAGCGAGCGATGCGACTGGGCGTGCGGGGGATTGAATAGCCCCCGTGAATGTATCGAACATGTCGGCACTCCCGACTCCACATACGGCCCTGTGTCAGCAGCACATGGGCCGGTTTCTAGCCGACCCGCGGCCGTCGTGTAGAGTCATACTTGGCTGTGATACACCGGCATCATAAATTTGTTTGGTAACAACTGGTAGTATCCACACAAGAATTGCCAAACAGTCGATGTTTTGAGGCTGGTCGTGATGGTGTTATGTATGGCAGGACGGAAACCATCCGTTTCAGATGTCGAGATTCTTCGCGAGATGGCGATCTCGCCAGATCCCGTCCTGACTGCAGTTGAGTTAGCCGAACGTATCGATATGAGCCAGCAAGGCGCTCACTCACGGTTAGAGTCGCTCGAAGATCAGCAATACGTGAGAAGTAAGAAAGCTGGATCCCGAGCACGTGTCTGGTGGATCACGGACCGTGGTCGTCAACAGTTAGCTGAACTGGACTGATCTTCTTTCAACCACCACACAACCGCTCGAGACCCAACCTCCTTTTTACAGAGGGTCCCTGATTCCTTGAGTCGCTTCAGCCGATCATACGCTGCTTGTTGTGTGATATGGAATGATTCTGCTACCTCCGTCGCAGTCAGAACTGGCTCACATGAGTCTCGAAACAACTCTACAAGCTCTTCCTGAGTTTCTGTGAGGGACATATGGATGGCCTATCTGATCCTAAGGTTGTTACCAAACAAAATATTTATGGTGGTAGCGCCTTACCTATCTGGTAGGAACACCGGCTCTATTGGGCAATATTCTGTAGAAAGCTGCCCGCCTGCTAAGGACAGGCGAGCTGGGGTTCCAGACTGATTCAAGAACCCATGGCAACGAACACACGCACTGCTGAAAACGCTTCCGTCCGGCCACAGTGGCTCTTCTGTGGGACGGACAAGACTGGCACCGATCATGTGTACAACACAGTTACTGACTCCGTCGTCGCAGTCGCGCCGGATGGCCACCGCGAACATGTCGCTGACCTCTCGGAGGCGAGTATCGACGAGTGGATGGCCTTCGTCGCTCAGAAACGCGGGTGGGCCGATCGACGTCTCTTCGAAACCTTCGGCGACGCACTAGCTGCTCGGGTGAGTAGAGTATGACCGACTGTGTTGATACAGAGGCTCTCCAGCATCAGTTGGTCCAGGCGTACACTCGTGCTGTGCATCCCGATGTGATTGCCCATCTGCGGGCGGCGTTGGAAGAGTTCGACGACGAGCAGTTAGATGAGTTGGTAGAGTGTCCAACTTGTGGGCGACTTGGGATGGCTGAGCGGATTCAAGTGCACGACTGTCAGAGGTAGAACTCAACGGCGGGGAGACCTATGAATATTTGATTGATTACGGACACTCCCTAATCTATCCCGGCTTAGCGCGATAATCACTATCACAGACTGTCTCTGCGTTGTCCCCGACTACAACTGCCTTTAGGGCGTGCGCCCGAATTCAGGCGTTTCAGAAACGCCGATTCTGGCAATCGGATAAGCGCTACCTGCGACGCTACCTGCGACGAACATCTCTGACGATCAAATTGCCATCACAGCCAACGCAATGCCATCACTCGGGTGCAACGACAGTTTCACACCCAGGACACTCGGCCCAGATACCATCGGTTCCGTCATCTTTGGTGTATTCGACGAGAACCCACGCTTCGGGGATGGACTCGCCACACTCCGGGCAGTGTCCGAGTGAGGGGGTGTCGGTGTTCATGCCAGAGGGTGGAAGGAGCGTGTGACAGAGTTCTTCCGGGTGTCTGTTTTTCACCCTCAAAGGTAAATTTTCGCCACGAACGATGCAGTGAGTCCCGTGGTTCTGGTGGGTGAAAGCTCCGCCAGGATTAATTGGCTGTCACCGGAACTGAACATACGGATGGGAGTCCGAACAGTCATCACGGGCCTGTTGCCCGGTGGGGGATCAGACGTCGTCGTCGAGTGCCGCAACTGTGGCACGACCGTGTCTCCGGGGACCGACGCGTGTCCGGACTGTGGCAGAGACCAATTCTGCCGCTACGAAATCCCGGAGTGAGTGGCCAACGGTGACGCGTGGGCTGCTATTGTGGAGGACTCAGATTCACGAGTAGGCGGGTGTAGTACATTTCTTGTCCCAAAATCGCCGCTCAGACGTCGAGTTCGTCTGTAACGGCGTCGATATCGGTGAGATGAGAGTCCGGCGGACACGCGTCGAGAATCGACGTGATAGTGGTCAGCGAGATGGGCCTGAAGTTCAACAGGTCAACTCCCACGTTGACCCGTTTTCTCTCGGAGTTGATCAGGGGATACTGCTGGAGGTCGTTGTTGTGGTGGTGGCCGTGCAGGACCCACCCGTCCCAGTTGTCGGGACCGTGCTCGGGGCGATGGGTGCAGTAGAACGTGTATCCATTGTGGCTGAGGACACACGAGTCGACGACCGGGAACGGCGCCTGACCGTCTGACAGCCCGACGTCGTGGTTCCCCTGCACGAGCAGGTCACCGCCCAGCGCATCCATTCGCTCAACGGTCTCGCGGCCGTCTTGCATATCCATCGCGACGTCCCCGAGATGAATGACGACATCATCCGTCGAGACGACCTCGAAGTGCCGATTCAGCATCACCGTGTCCATCTCCCCTGGAGAGTTGAACGGGCGATCGCAGTACTCGATGATGTTTGCGTGCCCAAAATGGTGGTCAGAGACAACAAATCGGGACATGTCCCGTCGTTTCGTCGAATCGGGGAAAAGCGCACCTGTGGTGTGAGAGACAGTAACATTACGGCTTTCCTGACTCACCACAGAGCTTCCACCGTCGAGAATTGCAGGCCTTCCGGCCTGCTAGACTCACACGAGTGAGGAACCGAACCGCTGTCGAGGTGGCTCGTGTTGCACGAACAGTATGGCTTTCCTGCGAGCAGGTGAACATGAACATATGCCGTTCAGCGTCAGTTGGCACACGCTGCTTGACCACGCCGACGAATTAGCCGACAAGGCGACACTCGTGACGCCCCTTACCCACACCGAGTTCCGCCTCTCGGACGTGCAGGAACACCGGATCATCATCGACTACGTCCAGAAAGACGAGACCCGTCCACTCCAGCGCGAGCAGTTCAAGACACTGTTCCGCCGGATTCAGGACGAACCGACGAACGAGTTCGAGCTGGACCGATTGCCGCCAGACGCCGACCCGTACGCGGCGGTGTTCTCGTTGCATCCCCGCTTCGAGATCGACGAAGATGCTGGCCTCATCCGCGAGTCCGAAGATGCACTCGGCACGCAGGTTCTCGAAGACGGGACTGCCGACAGTGACGGTGACGAGGAACCACGTCAGGAACCGGACCTCCAGGTCTACAGTGACGCACTCCTGTTGACGGACACGCTTGAACGTCACGAAATGGCCGACCTGACCGACGTGGAGACGGACGCGCTGGTCAACCTCTATACGAGTCTCTCGGACGTCCAGCGCAGCGCCGACGACCTCCGGAAAGAGATCGCCGACGTATTGTTGTCGCGATTGCACCACGACCGGCCGGTCAGCGGGCAGTTTGGCTCCGTCCAGCGGACGAGTCGGCGGCAGCGAACGCTCAAAGACGAGGAGACGGTGCTGAACGCACTCGAAGCCGCCGGGATCGATCGCGATCAGGTCACCAGCGTCGACCGCGACAAGGTCGACGACGCCCTGGAGGTGACCGACCTCTCGGAGTCGGACCTCTACGAGATCGAGACTACCGAATACGTCCGCAAAGCCGACGTTGACGAGGAGACCAAGGAAACCCGCCTTCAGGGGCTGAAAGACCGCCTCGCCGCCAGCGACGAAGACAACGAGGAGGTTCAGCAACTACAAGCCGAAATCGAAGAACTCGAGAACCGGATCGAAGAGCTCACGTCATTCTCCTCCGGGACTGCTTACCATACCGAAACACAGCGTGGGTAACACGCTCGATATGCGCTGTCTCGTTCACTCGGCATTGCTGGCAGGTTCTGAGTCGCCCTGCTGCAAACGCTACTGATAGGTTAGTTCCCTTTCCTGTCTGACAGATACGTGTCAGAGAAAGTATAGTAGCGGTTCGTACTCATCGGCTACGGTGGACCGGGCGAATCAACCGCGCATCGGTTGGAAGCCCCGGTTGAGACACCCTCTCATTTCGACTGTCCCTTGGGTCAGAGGTACTGGTCTTCCCAGTCGCGACGAGCCTCGAGTTCCCGTTGGCCACGGGTGGTCACGATGTAGTAGTTGGTCCGGCGATCCTGTTCGCCCTTCTCGAGGAGACCTTTTTCGACGAGAGTATCGAGATTCGGGTACAGCCGGCCATGATGGATCTCTTTCTCGTAGTCGTCCTCAAGTTCGTCTTTGATCGCCAGGCCATGCGGTTCGTCTTGCCCAGCAACAACGTACAGGAGGTCACGCTGGAATCCCGTTAGATCGTACATTTCATTCCACGCATATAGAGAATATGACATCAATGTTGGGGGTTAGAAGGGTTGAGGAGACGCTGGAAAGGTCCCGAGTCGCGCGATAATCTCGATCGACTCCCACCGACCACAGCGAAACAGCGGCATATGACTGTGTATTGGCAGGTGAGCTGATGAGAGATAGAGAGTATGAAGTCAGCACGGCGCTCACCTTCATTCCACGCTCTCTCGAATGAATCGGCTGCTCACTGCGTGTGCACAGTTAGCGGTGTGACTCGATCTCGATGATCGGTGATCCCTGTTCGTCGGCATCGATAGTGACCGTTGTTGTATCTGCTTCGAATCGGAGTATCATATTCTGATTTCCCTCTTGAAACAGTCTATCAAGGCCATCAGGGTTGATGTCATTGCTTATGATCCAATCTTGCTCAAGGACTCCCTCGTGATGTGCCAATGCCACCGCTCTCACAACAGCCATGCTAAGTGATTCGCCTTCTTCAGGTTCGTAGCGATAATTTTCATCCATCATTATTTAAACGGTGTCCAAAGGAATAAACAGTGGCTTCAGTCATTGATTCGACCGATACGCGGTCTCTTACATCTACCCCACAACATGGAGTCGATTACCTGCAAGAGACGCGCGCTGTGTTCTGACAACCTTCGTATATTGCAAGCAGAGATAACAAATCGACGTTAGCGTCGGATACACCCGATTGTCACTCATTTCTGATCTGCTAACTGGATGGTGTCACTCTCCGGAGATCGTATCCACATGGTTTTGAGGTCCTCGTCGGCCGCGTCTTTTGGATAAAAAACGTAGATGTTGTCCTCGTCGTATTCCCCGAACTGTACCACATCAAGATTGTTTCGTTCAGCATCATATTCATCCGTGGGTGCCATACTAGAATGGGGGAGACAACTCAGTAGTGCTACTATGCGTCTGCTGATGGTGTTTGTCAATTACTTGGCAGCAGCGACTCGATAAGAGTTTGACTGCGGTTGCGTGTGCGTCTTTGCTTCGGTGGATGTCCTTCGGACGAGTCGGTTGTGTTTTGTAGTGAACAAAGACACCATCAGGTATCGATTCGTCTCGTGTGAGATGCTCCCCCACTTTGAACAGCAACCCGTGGAGGTGGATGAACTCCTGGTGTTTCATTATACAAGACAACACACCAGCGTACAAAAGCTAATTTTCCAATTGGGTGTCGTATTCTCAGGCATCTCTATTTTAGAACGCTCATACGCTACGTATTCACGAAATACTGAGTGAACCAACTTTGTGGAGTCAATAGAACGTCTGCACTGACCGAATCAGACGACCCCGATTCTCGGTGTGCGACGTGCAAGACTCGCGCTGTGTATTTCGCATGACAAGCTGTGACTGTGTCTATTTTCTTATGAGTGTATTACTCAATTCGATCACTCGGTTTGCACCTGTTCCCATATGTTCACACAAAGGGGAACAACTTATCAGACCAGGCTGCCTATCCCTAGCTATGAGTCAGGAATCGCTCGACGACACGATCAAATTCCGTGCTGGCCCGATCAAAGAGGCGGCAACCGAGTTGGATGCTGTCCATTTGGGCGGGATCAATATTAGCGAACTCGCACGTGAGGGACTCACCCAGATGCTTCGTCGAGCGATGACTGACGACGACAAGATCGCGATTTACGAGCGCTATTCGGCGGGCGAACTCTCGGAGGATGCTGCTCGAGTCCTCCTTGGTGAGGAGTTCGACCGCCTCGAAGAAGATATCGACGCCTTCCGCGAGGCCGCCGAGGACGATACCAGCGACTATCTCGTCTAGATGGCTGGTGACGACACACGGTATCCGATCCTCGTTGACACGGATACCCTGATTGCCGTTGCGACCAGTTCGCTGTGGACCCATATCACTGAGAACGTCGGCCTCACAACGACCAACGTCTGCAAACAGGAACTCGAGCGGCACGTCGAGGAAACGCGCGAGACTGCACCGGAGGGAAGTCGCCCCTACCGGCTCCATCACGGGAGCCGGGCAGCGCTTGATGCGCTTGCGGATAAGGACATCCCGCTCACCCAGGTGACCAGCGTGCCCCGGCCTCACGGAGCGGACGCCGGCGAGGAATCGCTCCGACAGGAAGTGGCACAGAATCCGGACGCTATCGACTACGTTATTTTGATGGACGCGGCAGGCCGACGCTCGATTCGCCGCGCTGTTGACGACCAAGACGAAGACATTCGTGTCCTGGCACCGCCGTTTCTGTTCTACATCCTCTACGATAACGACCTCATATCTCGTGGTGAGTTCTGTGAAGCCTGCGGTGAACTGTTGGAACGTGAGGGCTGGACCGGATACAACGCCGTGAAAGCTGCGTGGGAGGGAATTCCGATCGATTGCAGTGACATTCTGGACGATGATCTCCTTCCCTGACGAACTCGAATGGATCGGAACACCGCAGCGAGACGCGATCGCTCGACACCGCTGGTGGATTCGTTCGAGCGGTATCTCCGGGACAAGGGGAAAGGCCGTCGAGGGAACAGCGGAAACTACCGACGCAACGCAGCTCGCGAACTCGAACGATTCGCCGAGTGGACTGTCGGGAACCGTGGCGGTGATGACTGGAGTGGCATCGTCACTGACGCCGTCGACCGCGACCCTACGTTTGAGGACCTCGCCGAGTGCGTGTTCCGGCGGTACGCCCGACACCTCACCAGTGACCGCGGGCTCAAGGAGAACACTATCCAGACGTATTACAACTACATTTCAGCCTGGTGTGGGTGGTGCGTCAACGAGGGGTATCTTGACGCGCATTTAGCACAACGGTCGAGCGCGATGGCACCGCTCCCCGACGATGACGGCCGAAAGCCAGGGGATCAGCAGGTCTGGACGTCTGAGCAGCGCCACGGCCTCACCCGCCACGTTGACGAACGAGCACAAGATGCACTCGAGACGTACACAACACTTCCGGAGGATGCTGGCCGCCTCGACACGCAGCGAGCACGCTACGAGGCGCTGAAGGCGACTCGTGACCGTGCACTCGTTTACGTTCTCGCGTACACCGCTGTCCGTGTCGGGGAACTGCTCCGGGATCCGAACGATACGCGCCGACGTGGTGTTCGGTGGAGCGAGGTATCGTTTGCTGACGAGGGTATGGACGTCTACCGGAAGAAACAGCAGTGAGACGTTGCGAGTCTCCCAGAGCCGGTAATTTCCCCACTGCGGAGCTATCGACGGCTGCTGGAACCACCAACCGAACGGTGGCCAGTATTCCCCACGTTCGGCCAGCGGACCCTCGCGAGGCTCGTGCAGGACGAACTGGCGGATCGAGTAGGAGACCCGGATGCAATCAACGAGTACCGTGACGAGTACGCCCGTGACCTCTTACTGGCTCTCGATGAAGGTATTCGCCCGCCCTCGTTGACGACAGACGGAGCCCGCTCGATTCTCCAGCGGCTATCAGATGAGGCGGAGATCGAGATCGACCACCCGAAACACGAGTACCTCGCTCCGCATGGCGGTCGACGGGGAATGGGAGAAGTCCTCGTCCGAGGGTTCGGGTATACGGTCGCAGCCCGGTATCTCGATAACTCGGAGAAGATGGTTCGTGAACGCTACTCTCACATTGAGGCCGACGAACTGGGTGATATAGCGACGGAAGCGATCAACGAGATGGATTCCGTTTGAACTGGCGGAGAGTCAATCTGTGCTCGCCAGTGGTGCCACTGGGTTAGACCAATTGGACTCGCGCGATAATCACGACCAGAACGTGACTCACTTTGCCGTCCCCGACTACAACCAAGTCGAACGAGCAAACCCATATCAACAGACAGTAAAGGTTGAATAGGTTTGTCAAGAACTCCCGGCTGGACGCTCCAAGTGAATCAGTTCAACATTGTCGGAATTAATGTCATTTACTGTTGCTTGTGGCTCTTGAGGGCGTCCTCGGATTCCTTCTCGCTGTAAACGAGGTCGTCGCTGTAGAACTCGCTCTCAGCCCAGATGAGCGAGAGATCGTATCTATCGGCCATCACATTTTCGGCATGGAGATAGCCACCGTCGCCGGTGACCAGCTTGTCGACTTCACCCGATTTCGCCAGATAGACCGCATCCAGCAGAATGCAGAAGTCCTCCTCTTGGATCCAGCCGTCGGTGGCGTACTCGATGTCCTCGCGGGTCTTCTGCATCTCGTGATATTGGGACTTCTCTATCCGCATCTGGCTGAGGAGGGATCCCTTGTTCTCCTCGCTCGTATAGAGAATCCGATCTACCAAGTCCCGTACAGCGGCCTTGACCTGCCGCTCTACAAGGGCCCGTTCCTCGAAGTAGTCCTCAATGAACTCCGCCACCTGCGGTTCGGCCTGCTTGCGTATCTCGAAGTGGTCGATGACGGCATCAACCACCCCGTCAATTGTGAGCCCATCCATCGCGAGACGGCTCACCTTCCGGTGGAATCGGGGTAGTTTCTTCTCAACGTCATTACGAATCTGTCTGTATCTCCCCTCTACGGCATCGACAGATATGTCGAACTCCGACGGATCGTCAGGCATCGGAGGGTCACCGTCTTCTCGGTTGCAGTACTCGTACAGGACGGCCTCGCTCGCGTATAACCGATTGTTCTCAAACAGCGGTGTGACGTCTCTATGCCATCTATCGTGGAAGAACGTCAGCCCGATAAGGCAATTAGTGTCAATGAAGTATCGCGGCATCAATTAGAACGCGTCAGATAATACTCTTTCACAGTACCTTCCACCAGCGCGTCAGCCGCTCGGGTCTCCGGGGTATCGTACTGGCCGTCATCATCGAACTTAGCGGCGAGGGCGTCAGACTCGATGCTCCGCAGAGTCCGACGGCAGGACTCACGAGCGCCCTCGAAGGACTCGATGTCAAGAACATCCTTCACCTCGGATTTCGACATCTTGTGGCGATGCTCCTCTGCTAACTGCAGAGAGAAGATTCGCCAAAACTGGACGTTTACTTCCATCATCCCACCTGCGTCCATCTCCGGGCGGTTGAGTTCCCGAGTGATCATCGAGTACCACTTCGTCAGATCGGATTCCAGTTCGGGGAACCGGGCAGTCGGGAAGACATCGAAGACATCAAAGATGGACTCCTCTATCGAGTTCCGACTCGGCTCTACCTCGTAGAAATCGGGATAGTTGTCGTGGAGCGTCTGCAACTTCTTGTCGAGAGTGCGCCACGTCCGCTGAACGTCGTATGGTGCATCGCTGTAGGTCTCGTCGGTCACTTCCTCCAGAGACGTCGAATAGTAGCGATTCAGAACGCGCCTCACGATGGGGCGGAGTTCGGCCTCAAATTCACTCCCGGTATCGCCGCTGGCCTTTCCGCCGGCATTCAATGGATCGACGCCGATGTCCGCCTCGGCAGGTGTAACCACCCCGTACTGGAACCAGAAGTAGGGGATGTCAACCTCAAGCCCCTGTTCCTGGGCCTCTGCATTTAGGAGATACAGGAGCTTGTGAACCGCCTTCCGAGGAAGAGAGCTGCCGTCGTACTTGTGTTCCTCGTGGAGGAGGCGGTAAGCGAGGGTGAACTGAGGCCTCGTCATATACGTATCTCTATACGGTTGTGATAAATGTCTATTGGGGGATCGGCTCGATATCGCCGAAGCAGTTTTGCGGCCGGTCTTCTTGCATGGGCTTGTGGGAGGACACGAAACGCCAAGCGGACGGGAGGCGAACTCTCAGAAGGGACGCGACTACGCTGATGCTGTAATTCGGTTCATGGATAGTCGCGGATATATCTGCACCGACCGAGCCGAGGTCAGTGGTAGCGGGACTGACTTGAAGTTCAAGCCAAAGGTAAGCGGGCGCCCCATTATAGCCGAGGCGAAACATCGGGGACAGAACCAGCAGGGTCTCAGTCCGAAGAAGTACAAAGAGGGGTTCGCTGAGTACTTCATTCGCTGGGTAGAAAACCCAGAGTACGAATTCCACTTCTTCATCAGTAATGAGGCCAACGGGCAGCTGTGGCGCCGGTTGTTTCGGCAAGACCCAGACAGCGAGACTGTCCGGGAATATTTCGAGGAACTGCAGGAAGACATAGCAGGAGAGACTGGCGAAGAACTGTCTAAGTATACCGTTGAGACCTTTGAGGACTTTGCCGCCGACACCACCGTTTGGAACTGGGACTACGTCGAACTTGTACGTGAAGCGGATCGGGCGGAGCGGACGGGCGACTTGGATTACGAACCGTATCTCACGCCGTATTCGCCAATCAAAGACGGACAAGGCAAACTCCACACCAACTTCTTCGAGGTGACTAACCTCCCGAGTACGGTCTACCGATTCGCTGTACAGGACGGCGTGTCTCCGTCCTCCTTCTATGGCAGGCAGATGAATCGCCATGCCCCGGTAGCGCTCTATGAAGGAATGCTCTACTCGCTGCTCCCTCAGGAAGATCTTCCCGATGCTGCTGCCGATGCGACTGACGGCGGCGAAGACCAACTGAGCTTCGTGGAATTTTCCGACCGATCTGACGACGACAGCAAAAATTGGGCTAAGTCTCTGCTAGAAGGACTCCTCGCGTTTTATGCAAGGGAGAACGGTGCCGTGGTCGGTGAACGACACGACGGCCGTGTTACGCTAATTTATATGCCACTCAGTGATGGCGGGAACCACGGTAAGGAAAGGAAAGTAGGACGACGATGGCTGGCCAAGGAGGCTGACCGACATCCAGTTGTCAGACACCGTGCTATCGAAGTTGACGTCAAGCGGTTCGCCGGCCGATATTACTACGCGTTTTCGCCAAAGCAGGAGTTCACCGAAGACGGAAGGACGCTCGTCGATCCGGCCTACAAAGACAAGTTATCAGACGACTTCTCGCAGAGTCGCTACCCGCAGAACGCCCGCAAGCGGGGGAACATCGAGGCGTGGGCAGAGGTATTGGATCCACAAGAGTCGCTCATGGCCTACGGGGCGGCGAAGCCTATACAAGAGCTTGAATTCGAGCAGGTGAGAGACATCGAGACAAACTGCCGTCCACCGAGCGATGGCGATGAACGAACCGAACTCATCGAGCGACAATGACTGTCTACCATCCATTCCGCGTGGAGTATCTTGAGGAGCCCGAAATCCAGTTTGGAGATGGCAGATCGGAGTCTTCACCGAAACGTGGACTCTTCAAGTATGGCCCCCGACTCAGAGAGGACGAACACCACGCAATTCGGGTGGGGATTATCGGAGACAGAACCTCTATCCAACGCTTGTCCGGTCTCTTCCAGGACATGAGGTCGCCCATCCACACCAACCCTGATGACGACGATGTGAAGCCGTGGCAGGTTCCATACCCGGGCACCGGCGAACAGTCGAACCTGAACATCAGCATTGACGACACGAAGGCGTGGCAGCAGCGCATCAGCAAAGCTAGTCTGCGAGCGATCAGGACAGAGTCCAGTACTAAGGCGAAGATGGAGGAACTCCTCAACCAGCTCCAAGGGGACATCGAGTTCCTCGCCGACATAGACGGGCCAGATGTCATCGTCGTCTGCATCCCAAAGAAGGTCATCGACGAATGTACTCCAGACACCGAGTCGGAGTCGAAGATTCAGGCGGCCGGGAGCGACCTACGGAACCGGATCAAGATCCTCGGAATGGAAGCGGGAATTCCAACCCAGCTCGTCAAGCCGTCGACGTTAGACATCAACTCCGAGCGGCAACGTGCCTCACGGGCGTGGAACCTGACTGCGGGCCTCCTCTACAAGTCCCAGCGAGGGTATCCGTGGAAGACCAAGGATCTCGATGCCGGAACATGCTACGCGGGCATCTCGTTCTACCATAAGCGCGGCCGCGGGGATAGCGCCGTTCGCGCCGCGCTAACCCACGTGTTCACCCACCACGGGCACACGATCCTCCAGAGCAACCCGATGCGGAACATGGAAGAGGACGATAACGGAAAGCCACACCTGTCCTACGAAGGTGCCCAGCAACTCGTCAAGAGGATCATCGACCACTACAAGCAAGGCAAAGGAGGGTCGCCCCCCAGCAGGTTGGTACTGCACAAGACTTCCGCATTCTGGGAGGAGGAGCGCGAGGGATTCCTAGATGCCGCTTCGGACGTGGCCACACGGGACTTAGTCCACGTCCGAGAGCGCACGGACGTCCGACTGTTCACGGACGGGCAGTTCACTCCGCAGCGCGGCCGCCTCTTTAGCATTCCCGACGACGATCGCCACTACCTCTTCACAACCGGGTATGCGGCGAGCGTTGGGACGTACGAGGGGAGCAACATCCCCTCGCCGATTGAGGTTCGGCCTGACGAGTTCTGCGAGACACCGTCTCGCCAGCTCTGTGAGGAAACCCTCTTTCTCACGAAGATGGACTGGAACACGACAGCTCTCGCGGTGAAGATGCCGGTGACAATCAAAATCGCTCGAAAGGTCGGTCGCGTTCTATCTGATGTTGATGCCAACCCTGACGACGCGCAGGTGCAGTACTTCTACTACATGTAACCATTACAGTGGTTCCTCTATAGTCTCGCAACGGCTTATTTCAGTCCATTGTATCCCTCTACAACGGAGTTGGTATTAGACAGGAAGAGCAAAACAGAAGTTTTCGACGTTGGGGGCAAGAGAAATTACCTGTGCCTTCCGCTGCAACTCCTTTCGCCGGTTTTCAATACGCTGCTCGAGTTTATTCAGACGCTCCTGCTGGCCTCGAATAGCGATATCCATGTCCGTGCCAGCTTCGGCCTTCTGCTCGTAGTTCTGAATAAACTCTTGAATCCGCTGGCGTTCGGCTTCCGCGTACTCTTCAAGATCGTCCAGCTCTTGTTGCGTTTCTTCTCGCCGACGCTCATGCAATTCCTCTCTAAGCGATGCGACTTGCCGGCTAATATGGCGATCTGCAACTCCCCGCAACTGATCTTGACTCTCAATCAGAGACCGCAGGTGGTCAGCGTCGGGCGAGCCTTTGACGCTGTCGCCCTGGACGACGCGCTGACCCAATCGCTGTCGCGGGTCCTGATGCTGAGCATCAACATACACTGGAATCATGTCTTCGCGAATGACCTCGCCCGTGCCGTCTTCGAACGTCACGTGATAGTTGTACGCAATCCCTGGCTCGTCGACGAACGGGAGGAGCTTCAGCCCAACATCGCCGTGCTCACTATCCAGGATTTGCTGCATCAGTCGCTGGACCAGATCATCATCGGGTGAAACGTAGTCGATACCATCGTGGTCCATCGCGAAGTCTCTGCTGAACGTGAACGGTCCGTACTCTTCGTTTGTTCCTTGCCGAAGGGAGCGAGGGAGCTGGGCCCTGTAGAGGTTGCTCCCGGCTTTCTCGACCTCGCCACCGAGCGCCTCGACACCGCGCTCGACGAACTCGTGGATGTCAGCCTCCGTCCCGTAGACGTCTTCGGACTCGTCCATGACCTCTTGGATCTTCTCTCGGCTCTCCTGGTCGAACGTACTCGTGTCGATGAGACTGCGTTCGTACCACTCCTGAAGCGTGCGTTGGCGCTCGTCGATGAGTTCCTCGAGTTCCTCCTTTGTTGCGCTCGCAGGCTCCTCGTTCTGGATGGACTCCATAATGAGCGAGTCGACGTTGATGTCGTCGAGCATCCCCAGCACGTCAGCCGTGTTGCCGAGTTGGCCGCGGATGTTCTCGACCTTGTTCTGGAGCATATCGAAGATCTCGCCCTCGCGCGTATCCTCGAATGTGAAGTTCCAGACCTTGACCTCCTTGTCCTGCCCATAGCGGTGGAGACGGCCGATGCGCTGCTCAAGGCGGTTCGGGTTCCACGGCAGTTCATAGTTCACCATGATGTGGCAGCTGTGCTGGAGGTCGATACCCTCGCTCGCTGCATCCGTCGCGAACAGCAGCCGGGACTGTCCGTGGTTGAACTCTTCCTCGATACGGGCACGTTCCTCCTTGTCGACGTCGCCGTGGATCACGAGAATCTCGTCGGCCCAGGGTTCGTCCTTCACGAGGTCAAGCAGGTAGTCCAGTGTGTCGCGATACTCGGTGAACAGCAGGAGTTTCTCATCGGGTTGATCTTCGAGTAACTGTTGGATGTAACGACGGACCTTCTGGGCTTTGGAGTCGACCGAGATACCCTCGGCAAGCGAGACGAGATCGCGGAGCGTTTCGATCTCTTCTTCGAGTTGCGCATCGCTTTCGGTGACGGTCAGCGCGGAGAGTTCTTCCTCAGCCTGTTGTTTATCTTCCTCGTCGAGGTCCTCGCCGTCGAGATACGCAGCTGCCTCCTCTGAGAGAGTAGTGGAGGTCGACTGCTCGTCGACGAGGTCGCCCAAGCGACGACTCAGTGTCGCCTGGATGGCGCCGATGCTACTGACCAGGCGTTTCTGCATCAATGCCATCGCGAACCCCACTGCGGGCTCGTTCAGCTTCTCGGAGCGATTGTAGACGTTCTGAACATAGTCAGTAACGGCACGGTAGAACTGCCGTTCGTCGTGGGTCATCTCCACAGGAACGGTGTTGACCTCACGATCGGGGAAGATACGTTCCCCGTCATCATCGTATAAGGTCTGCTTCCCGCGGCGGATCATCACCCGGTCCACAGCTTCCTTCGAGAGGTCTTGATCCTCGGCGACGAGGAACGGGTCGATGTACTCGACGAGTGAACGGAAGGCCTCACCCTTGCCGTCGTGTGGCGTCGCGCTGAGCAGGAGAAGTGAGTCGGAGTTGCCGGCGACCCGTTCGACCATCTTCGATGTCTTGCTCGGGGATTCGCCCCGTTTGGCGGCCTTGTGTGCCTCGTCGACGACTACGACGTCCCAAAACGCCTCCTCGAGCGCAGGCTGGAACTCATCCTGACGGAGGAAGGCTTGGCTCGTGACCATCTGCTGGTGGTCTTGGTCCCAGATGTTCGCCTCTTCGCCGAGCCGGCGGCGCTCCGCTTCAACCCACTGTCGGTCGGCCGGCGTCAGATCGATGTCAAAGAAGCGGTCCATATCGCGAATCCACTTCTTCTGGAGATGGGCAGGAACGACGAACAAGACACGGTCGGCGCGGTTTCGCGCAGTGAGTTCTTTGAGGATGAGACCCGCTTCGATCGTTTTCCCGAGGCCAACGTCGTCGGCAATAAGCGTGCGCTGGCGCAGTTTCTGCATCACCCAGTTGACTGCGGCAAGTTGGTAGGGTTCGAGGCGGACCAGCGAGTTCGAGATACTCAGCAACTGCCCCTGTTCGTGAGCGATCTGGAGCTGGAGTGCTTGGGAACGCAGGTCGAACCACTCGGCTGAGACTGTTTCGTGGTCAGGATGCAACTGATCAGCTGACGCCTGATTTAGTTCGCCAAGTTGGTCGTGTTTCGGCTCGATATCGACATCGTCGATACAGACGGTCTTCACGCCCGCACCTTCGACGTAGGCCCGGAGATACTCGAGGTCGCCCACGGAGTAGGTTTTGATGACCTCGGCGGTGGTTCCGTTGAGAAGAATCGCGTCACCGGGCTCGAAATCATTCATGGGTGGTCACTCCTGCGTGATTGTGACGAAGTTCAGGACGAACTCCTGGGGGAGGACGCCACCATGGTAGAAGCGGGCGTCCGGGAGTCCCTGGTTGCGGAAGCGCTGAATCGGGTCCGCGAGAGCGCTGATCTTCGTGTCGTCATCGAGGTAGCCGAGGTGTGTGTCCTCGTCAAGAAGGACACCAGGTGTGTCTTCGTCAAAATTCTCTCCAGCAACCCACCGACGAGTCACTTTCTCGGCCTCATCGGGCGGGTGAATGTCGTCGATGTCGACGCTCTGTGGAAGGGAGACAAAGCCGTGATCGGCGAGGATGTACGCACGATCGAACCCGTTGTTGCCGAGTTTCTCACAGATGATTCGGGCAATAGAATCGATCCGGTCGCTGAACACGCCCTCGAAATCGGTCAGCTCCTCTTCACCGGCTTTGTCGAGGTCGTTCCAGTAGTAGGCGACACGAGGCTGCCCCCATCCTGATTCGTGATCCTCGCTTTGCATGATGTAGCTCCACCCGTCGTCTTTCAGCAGTTTCTCCCGGCGGTAGTTGGTGATCTTGCGGCCGTTGCGTTCCGGGAAGAGTTCGCCATCCTCCAGTTCGATATTGAAGCTGAACTTGCTGCCCGGCGTGAGTGCTGCCTTCCCGTATTCAGTGTCCGAGGGGAGCGTTCCGACCCAAGCAGTCTCGTCGACCTCAAGGCCCGGAAGCTCACGCCGGACGGCTTCAGCCAGTTCGTGTGCGAGGTCGAATCGCAGCGCGTCGACGATGAACAATGCGACGCTCTGGCCACTCTGGAGGTGGTCTTGCTCTTGTTCGAAGAACTGGTGGGCGTAGTTTTTGCCGACGAACGGCGAGCCGGCTTCGATCTGGTCGACAACGAGGTCACCGAGATCGCTGAGGTAGTCGAGATACCGTGATTCCGTCAGTGACGTGCGCAGATCCGCAAGCGTCGCCGTCGCGGGATGCTCTTCCGGAAGGTCTTGTTCGGGCTCACCAGAGATGATGAGGTTGAACACGGCATTGTCAATCTGCCAAGTTCCGTTATCGACGTCGCCATAGAGGTCAACGACGTCAGTGGTGTCGCCGCGTTCCTCCCAAGTCTCGAGTTCGTGAGCGAGGTTGGCGACTTCGATGGCCTGCTCCCAGACTAGAGTCCACGGAACGTCACCATAGGTCGTTTCCAGACGCTGGTGGCGCTTTGACGCACGAGTCTCACACGTCTCGTACTCGCCGTCGTGGAACGCCTGCGTCCACTCGTCCCACAGTTCGTGTTCGAGTGAGGCATCAACGGGACAGTCGGCAAGTTCCCACGGGTCATCATAGGTTCGCAGGATGTCGTGCCAAAAGGTGGTGTCAGGGTCGAGATAGATGTCGGCGAGTTCTTCAGCACGCTCGGGGTCGACCTTGCTCAGTAGAGACTGGAGTTCGGGTCGGGAGATTCCGAGTCCCGAACTGGGTTCGGGCCGGTACTCGGCATCGAAGAACGACTCGTCGAGACCCGCGTCGACGAGCCACTCGGCGACCGCCCAGCGGCGGGTTCGCGTCACGAGTGTGTCTTCGTCGGTGACTCCCTCGACGGCAGTGACGCCATCGTCGACCAACAGGTTACGAATTTTCAGCAGCTCGTCTGAATTGTCCGGGAGGTTCTCAACGCCGTGTTCGAGGATGAACTGCACCGAATCGTCATAGCCGTCCAGCACAATCCTCGTCTGGAGGCTCTGGAGATCAGGTAGGCCGCCATCGCCGTTGAGTTCCTGAAAGAGTGTCTTCGCGACCTGCTTGCGTTCGTTCTCGTCGGCATCCTCGTAGGCCGTGCGGAGTGAAGCAGCCTGCAAGCGATCGTTCTCGAAGCAGCGCGCTGCGAGCTTGCCGATGTGGGCTTCGACGACACTACCAGTGTTTTCGACATCCTTGAACCAGTCTACGTCGTCGCTGTGGCCCTGTGGCACGTACCAGACAGTTCGGTTGCGGGGTGCGTCAGTGCGGAGCTCAAGCGGTGTCTGATCGGCCGCGTGGAACTCACAGCCCAGCGAGTGACTCACGCTCTCAACGATGTCATGGAGGTAGCCGCCGTCGTCCCACCAGAGCACGACTGGATCTTCGTCAACTGCCTCGTCGATGGCAGTTTCGATGGCGTCTTCAGCACACTGTGGAAGGGTCTTCGTCGCGGGCATGGTTACAGGACGTCGTCGTTAACGGTCTTTGGAACGATCTCGGCGTCGGCGAGCGGCGTGATGTTGATCTCGACACCGTGCTTCCGGTTCGGCTGATAGCCAGCGGTTGTGATCTCCGAGAGGGCGCGGTCAGCCCAGTCTGAGGGAATGCGTTTATCGATTTCTTGGCAGCGATCATCGATTTCTTCGGCCAGCGCTTTGAACTCAGCCAGTGGCGGGAGGTCGTCGACGCTCTCAATGTCCTCGTCGTCGGCGATTACCTCTAGGTACTCCTCGTCGACGATCGAGCGGTCGTCAATACCCATCGCCAGAGAGGCGCGGAGCCGTTCATCTTCGGTGAGCGTATCGAACGGCTGGCCGTCGTCGTTGAGCAGGTCGGCCCCCTCGCGCTCAAAGTAGTAAGTCATGAACAGGATGCCCGTACTAGAGTAGTGGTCGGAGCCCTTGAGCCGCCAGTTGAAGTAGTCGAAAAGGTCGGCTAGGTGTGCCTCGACGGGCTCGTCGGCGGGCTTGGCGTACGCCTCGCAGGCACGTTCGAGTTCTTCGAGCGCGTCAATCCACTCGTCGCGCCACTTGTCGACGGCGTCCCAGAACTTTTCGGCGAACGTGTCCTGGAACCACTCTTCGTCGTTACGCTCTCGCAGTTCGACTAGCGTCTCGATCCGAGAGCGAGTCTCCTCGCGGAACGCGGCGACTTTCGGGGCGAGTTCCTCGACACGCTTGCGATCCTCGTCGTTGAAGTCCCGTTTATCAGTGCTTCCGAGGTCTTGAATCACGTCTTCGAAGACGGCGATTTGGTCAAGCCCGCTCGCACAGCGCTCGTACTGCTCGGCGGCCTCGGCCTGCTCGCTTGCCGAGAGCGAGTCGTCGCTCCGACGCCGGTTCGCCGCGCTCCGGCGCTCCCGCAGTTCGGCCTTCTGCGGTTCGAGGTACTGGTTCGCAAGTCGGTCGAACAGCCCGGCGTCGAGGCTGTGGTAGTCAACGAAGCAGGCGAAGCCTTCTCCCGTGGAGTCGGCAATGAGACGCTCGGTAGTGAGTCGCCAGAGAACCGGCGTGTTCTCCATCGTGTCAACGTGGTAGTCGAAGAGGTCGTCCTCGATGAAGGTACGGAGGTTGGGGTACGCCTCCTCGGTCGCCGACTCGGCGCCGAGGATCTCGTCGACCTCGACGAGGCGGTCCTCGCCGTACTCGCCGTACGCTTCCTCGAAGCGCTCGACGATGCGGTCAACCATGTCTGCCTGATCGTCGGCACCATGGATCGGGACGATACCGTCTGGCTCCTCGCGGACAGCCTCCATCGCGAAGTGGTGGATGAGGTCTCTTACGTAGTCATCAATATTTTCTGGAGTAACGGTAACTGACTCTGGATCAGGGACTTCGCGATCCTCAGGGGATTCCGAAGTACGGAGAAAGATTTCTTGACGTATCTCTTCGCGAGAGGTCTTCGATATATCTAGAGTATTATAAACTAGCGAGTCTATCCTCTCGCTCAGGTTTTCCATTCTGTTGTCGTGAGAATTGCTATCTTTTTCTGCCTTTACTGCCGCAGTCTTGATTTTATCAGATCGGTCAATTACTGTCTCTACCTCCGGTACCTCAGCATTTCTGTTATGTGGATGATCATAGAAGAAATTCTCCCGATTATTAGAAGGAAGGATGTTTGGACCGATATAATACGGACTCAACGGACTTCTAGACCTACGATTAATCTGCAATGAATACTGATCTTTGACTATTTGTTGTATTTCATTTATCTTGTCCAGTGATTCCATCCATGGAATTCGTCCTACTTCCCCAGGATTCCAATGCCTACCTGCGGTCAAGGACAGGAAAAGAGCATGGTAAATATCAGAATTTAGTACACCGATTAGCTTCCATGTATTATAGTTTTCATTAGGGAATAGCATTGATCCAGAATAGCCAAAAACACCATCTTCCGGGAAGTAACCAAACCTTCTTCCTGTCTCTTTTATATAGGTCCAAGTTGCGCCTGATTGACCATAGTATTGGGAATTCTGGAATCTAGAGCCAGATATTCTCTGTAACTCTATACCACTATTCTCAAATTGAACTGTAGAGTCTACTTGAGGGAGGACCCACGCTTTTTCGCCTCCATTTGAGATGGGGACGAATGATTCGTCGTTTTCCGTTTCCCAGTGCGATCTTAGGAACCGATCATTATTTCCAGTTAGCAATCCTTGCGCAGCATTTCCTACTGAGCCAGTCGCTTTTTCAGAGTCAATCTTTATATCCGACTGATGCAGCTGTCGTACCTCGCTCGGGATAGAATAACTAATCGGAGTTCCCGGAATACTGTCAAATTCTCTCATGGGTACTCGATAAAACCGTCGTATTCCGTCTACTCTCCGTGATTCTAGTGTCCGCAAGAACACGTCCTCTTTCTCCTCGGTCTGAACATCATGTAATCGGATAAATGAACCATCTGGCTCCTGATCGACGCCAATTCTCAGAACGGACCCCACAGTTCTTACGTGAGCGTTATCTAGAACGCCGAGACCATATTCTGAAAGGAAGTCAAATGAACCAGACCCTCCAACAAAGTCTTCTCGGAAGTCCTGATAGGTTTTCTTAAACATAAACTCTCTCTTAATCAGCATACCGATTCTACCGTTATTCTTGCAGAGATTGTTACATACTTCAACAAAATTACTACAATATTCTGTATTGTATTTGTATTTATTTTTGATATATTTTTTAACACTCTTTGGCATCCGATTTCCGGACCCATACGGCGGGTTCATCAGCGCCACGTCGTAGTCCTGCGCCAGAATATCCAGTAACCTCACAAAACTCCGCAGGTCCTGTGCGAGGAATGAATCCGACTCCCGATGCTGCTCGACGGCCTCACGCAGACTATGCAATACCTGCCCGAGGGTGTGGCTCTCCCGAGGGTCGTCGCCGAGGGTCAGTTGGGTGCCCCCAACGTCGGCGTCGTCTTCAAAGAGGTCGCCGAGCGTCCCACGCACGTCAAGGAGACTCCCAAGGCCGTGAACCTCCTCGAACGCGTCGAGGATACGCCGCAGTGCCTGCTCGACATCTTCATCATCGCCGGCGACTTCCTCGAACACCTCCTCGACGCCGTCGATCTCAGCGACTGTCGCGTCGGAACAAACGATGCCGACCTCGGGCATATCGAAGCCACTCGCACCCTCCACCTCGGTACGGGTCCGTCCCTTCAAGTAGAGATTGAACGCCGCGAGCTGGCAGGCCCGCATGTCGAGGTCGACGCCATAGAGGTTATCCCGGAGAATCTTCCGCGGGATCTCCTCGTAAGGTAGGTCGGTCTCGGCGCGCCAGATGCGCTCCAGCACGTCGAAGGCATACAGCAGGAAGTGCCCACTCCCACAGGCTGGGTCGATGACCCGAAGCTCTTCAGGGTGGTCGAAATCAGTGGGCTCGCCCTCCTCTTCAGACGGAACGAGGTAGGTACAGAAGTCAGCAATGTCAGGCGATTCGTCCGGTGAGAGAGGGCGGTTCTTCCGCTCGTCAGGGGAGAACTCCTCCTGCGCTTTCACGACGTCCTGCAACTCGCCGGTGTGTTCGAGATAGAGCTTCCCCAGCGAGTTGTCGGTGAGCATCCGGACGACCCAATGAGGCGTGTAAAACTGGTTCGCCGGCGGGACATCTTCGGGGTCGAGTCCTTCACGGTCGCCCTTGCGGCGCAGGTCGTCGAGGAGTTTGACGTTGTAGTATTCGTAGACCCACCCGAGCACGTCGTCGGCCCGCCAGACCTCGTCGGGTACGGAATCAAGCATTTTGCAGAGTTCCTCGAGGGTGTCGTCGTCCGGGTCGATCAGGCTGTACGCAGACGAGCGGTCGAAGAGTATCTCGATCTCTTCGGCGAGGTTGTCACAGGCGTTGTGGTAGGCTTCGAGGATCGCTTCGTCTTCCAGCAAGAACTCCTCGTGGACGAGCGTCTCGGCGGCAGGTGTCAGGCCGTTATCCTTGAATACGGTGACTTCCTCGTCGATGAAACCCCGCACTTCCATGCAGCGCAGTGCGGCCAGACGGTTGACGATGGTATAGCCCACGCCTGTGACGTATTGATCGAAGGCCTCAGCCCACGTTTCGCCGTCGACGGCTTCGAGTTCAATCGCTTCCACGAGCTGCTGGGTGTTCTCGTCCAGTGAGTCGGAGTCTCCCTGTTCGTCGTCAAGCCCCTTCTGCGTGAGTTGGAATTCGACGTTATCCTCAACGCGCTCACGCATCTCGGTGACGACATCTTCGAGATGTTCACGCTCTGACTTATCGAGTTGAGCCTTCCGCTGGGAGAGAGAATCACTTGCCATAGGGGATATGTATGCTTTTCCCGAGACAGAGAAGCGTCTTTAATGTTGCCGAAGGGTAACGAATGCTAATCAGTCCGAGTTTTCAAGGAGAACAATTCTCCCATCCTCGAGACCGTCCAGACGTTCCTTCACGCCCCGGATTCGCTCCAAGACCGTTTCCGCTTCCGAAAGCAGCTCGTTCACCCGTTCTTCAGTCGGCCGCTCGTCGGCATCGACAGCCGCAGTAACTTCGTCAGTCACAGTAGCATTCGGAAGCTCTTGGCGTAGTTCCTCAGCAACGGTCTGAAGCTTGGCCCACGCATCATCGTCTGCCCCAGGCGGTTTCGGTTTCTTGGCACGCTCGATGAGTTGGCTCACACGTCTCTTCGTGGGTGGCCGCGAGGAGTCGAGTGCCGTCTCCACGGCGTCAGTTGTCGGCGAATCTGGGTGCTCTTCACGTAGCCGTCGACCTGCATCCTGTAGTTCCGACCAAAGGCTCTGCCCCTCAGTGTCGTCGAGCAGTTCGCGAACCTGCTCGTACATATCGGCCTGCTGCACGACGGTAGAGTCGACAAGGTCAGATTCCAGTAGCTCTTCCCCGGACCACACATTCTCGAATTTCGCTTCCAAATCGTCAAGGACGACATCGTCGAACTCGTCGGTGGCTGCGCTGCTGATTTCTCGAACGCCGTCCTTGTTCGATTGAAGCCACGCGCTCAGGTCGCCACAGATGGTGTCGGGATCGGATTCGGCAGTGGTGTCACCCGTAATTCGTCGGTACTGTTCCGACGTTTCATCGACGCGGTGTCCCTTCGCCTCCTGGAGCCGTGACTCGACCGTCGCCACACTCGGGACGGTGTTGCTTTCGGCCGTCGCTCGCATACTGTCAGTGACCGACGCACTCGGATAGAGCGACGCCATCGTGTCCAGTTCGTCACTAAAGCGATCCCACAGCGTTTCCCCATCGTCCTCAACGCCGAAGAGCTCGCGAGCGTCCGCGAAGGTCTTCGCTTCGTCGAGTACCGTCTCCAGGTCATCTTCAGCTCCCAGGTCGGATGTGGACAACTCATCGCCCCCGAGGGCGGGTTCGATCGTCGCCTCGAAGGCGTCGAGCGTTACGTCGAATTCCTTGTTGGCCCCTTTCAGTGTCCGCTTGATCACCGCACTGTTCTCGTCGACCCACTGCCCGAGTTCGCCCAGCCACTCGTCCGGGCCATCGCCCCTTGGCTCCTCGCCGAGTACCGTCGTGACGAGTTCTCTCACAGCCTTCGGATCGATAATCTCAACCCCAAACCGGATCTGGAGTGACGTCAGTCTACCTTTAGTCCGCACTTGTCGGCCGATATTGGCGGGGTCGGTCACGTACTCGGTATCTTGCTTGAGCGCGACTGACTCGTTGGAAGTCGCGAGCGTGATCAGGAGCGCTGCAATTGACTCCTGTGGCGTCCCACGATAGTCGCCGTTCGCAGTCTGGGTCTGCTGGAGGAGTTTCTCGACGTCGACCGACTTCTGTGATTCGTACTTGTCGATGAATTCGCGACACCAGCCGCTATCAGCGATCTCGGCAGTATCGGTATCGACGCCAAGCATGGCTGCGTCTGCGTCCGAAAGCGGCCATTCACCGCTGCCGCGGAAGAACGCCGCCATCGCCTTCGAATCGTCGACTTCGACGAGTGGCTGCATGAGCGTCTTTCGAGACGATCCGAACACAGTGTCGACCTGGTCCTCAACGACATCGGCGAGTACGCTAGAGCGTGCGCCGCGGTGTCCGTGTACTGTGTACACCGATGCATCTTCGAGGATTTCAGCCACCGACGCTTCCAGGCGGCGTTTGTCGGCGCTGTGTTCGCGTTCGAGGTCGTCGTGGGACTCCGCTTCTTCATCCAGTACCTGCCCCATCCCGATGACGTTGCGAATCCGTTCCAGCATCGTCCCAGGTACCTCAATCGTAATCAAAATGTGTTCGCCACCATCGTGCCCGTCGTTCACGTCTCGCCACGTATCCACTTGTTCAGAGACAGTATCGTGATCATCTGCCAGCACTCGAACACGGAGTGCGTCATACTTGGGTGACGGTGCCCGGTCGACCGGTTCGAGAATAGAGTAATCATACCGAAGTGGGACGGAGCGCTCGTCGCCGATATCCGCCTTCTGTAGGCTTCCGTCACTTTGGAAGAAGTCGTCGTTCTCGCGCAACCGCGTCTCCAGCCACGCTGATAGCTGGTGTGGGGAAATCTTCGCGGCCTTGTCCTGTGCGCGACTGAGGATGCTCTCCTGTTCCTCAGAGACGAGCGTGTACACCTCGTCACCCTCTTCATTCGTCTCGGTGAGGGCCTTCTGCTTCTCGACAAGTGTCTTCAGACCTGACTCAGTTCGCTCGACAACGTCGTCGGCTGACGCTGTGACGTCGTCAATCATCAACCGACCGAGGTTTTCTGGTGTTGAGGGGACAGCGGGTATCTGGTTCAGGAGGTAGAGTCCCTTGGCGAGGCGAACCTCCCACGCGTCTTCGTCGCCATCGAACGTTGGAACCAGCGTGTTGTCGATCATTTCCTGAACCCACAGTGGGAGGTATGTCGTCTCTTCGACCAACAGGTCGAACAGTACGTCCCACGTGACCAGTGACCCCTCCTCTTTCGACGCCCACCCGAATTTGGTGAACAACGACCTGACCAAGACGAGCAGCGCTCGACCCTGGATGTAGTCTCGGTCGGTCGACCGGCCCTGCGTGATGAGGTCCTGCATCACCGCCCGCAAGAGCGATAGGTCGTATTCCCGGAACGGATAGGATTCGATCGGGTTTGGATCTGCGCTCGTCACAGAGGAGTACGTGTGGAGTGAGAGATCAGGCATCGACGTCATCATCGACTCGACACGCTCCTTCCCATCGGGGTCAGATTTCTGGAGCCACCGCTTCCGGACAATAATCTCAGTGTCTGCTCCTTCGAGCTTCACCTGTTTGTTCGTCCAGTGGTCGTCAGAGCGCTCACCGATGAGGCTCTCACGCGTATCTGGGAGTGAATACTGCCCAGTGGTGACGACGACGGGATTCGGGCCCCGCTGGAGCGCTTCCATCGTCTCCTCGAACTCACGGTAGCGATGGCTGCTATCGCCGACGAAGAGTGCAACTTCGTCTAGTCCCAGCAGCAATTCCGTTCGCTTGCCTCCTTCATTTAAGGATTCAGTGGCAGTCTCGACACGCGAGACGAGATCCTCGGAATCGAACGCTTCAGGCTCAACGTCGTCTTCAGCGGTTTCGATCGACGCTTTTACCTTCGAACGGCTGTCGAGATCTGTCCCTGATGTTTCTGGTATCGCTGGCAACGCATCGTAGAGCCAGCTTCGGAGTGTGGCGCGTTCACCGAGCACGTCGTCGAACGTCTGCCCGTCGTGTTCATACTCCTGAAGCGCCTCCCAGACGCCGTCGTACTCCATGTCGAGAGTCCAGGCCCACTCGAGGAGCCAGTTCGGGTCAGTCGGGTACCCAAGCTCACGGCCAATCGCCTCAAAGATGAGGAACGGCAGGGGAGGCTCTTTCGACGCGTCGCGGTCAAGTAGGTTGAGGAAGACCGGCTTGAATTGGTCAGCGTGTGAGTCAGTGATAGACTGTTGGAGTTCATCGAAGCCTGGCCACTGCTCAGCCAAACGATCACCGAGATAGGCAAACTGGGACTCGTCGTCTGCGAGGAGGCCGACTAGCTTCAGGAGGTGGGTCTTCCCCGAGCCAAACGTCGCATGAATGTAGAGGAATCGTGCAGCCTCACTGGGATGTGTCTGGATGACATCACCGAGTTCCGTGAGGACGCGCTCGGCGCTGTCTGTTTCGTAGAACTCCCTAACGTCTGTCTCGGCCCGTTCACGGGTATTGACCTTCTGGACTTCTTCGAGTTGACGTGTCGGGTCGCTGTGGAAGAGGTCGACGATAGTCATTGGAGATGCACCTCTTTGATCGGGGTGTCGATTTGATGGGCTGGATAGTAGTGGCGGGATTCGTCGCTGAAGAAGCTCAGCTTCCCGCCAATGACGTCCCCAGGGAATGGGATTCCAATTGTGGACTTGACGTTCCGTCGGTCAAGTTCGTCGAGCAGTTCTGATGCACGCGTGAACGGATACAGACTGCCGAGGTTGAGCAAGAGCACCACGTGGCTCTGGGTCTCCAACTGGTCTTCGCTGAGTTCGTCCTCGATCATCTGTTGAACGAGTTGCTCGGCGAGGCGGTCCTGCATCGTCTCCTCGATACGCTCTCCCGGCGACCGATCGTCATCGAGATCGGCCAGGGGCTCGCCCAAATCAACGAGGAGTTTGTACACATCTGTCTGGGGGAGAAGTTCGTCGAGCCAGATCGGCTGAACAGTGATGTCGCTGGGGAGCTCCGGTGGCTCTTTTCGGCCATCCGACCAGGTTGCCAGACGGTCTGTGACCTGATGTTCGACTTCCGGGTCGACAGCAGCGATTACGAACGGGTTTCGGATACCGTGCTGTCCCTGCGCGAACGTCCGTAGCTTCTCTTTGAATTCGCGATACGGTGATGAACTGCTCTGACTCATCGAATAATCACTCCTTCATCCGTCTCCTCAATCTCAAGATCTTGTTGTTCGACAAGACGCTCCAAGCGCCGGTTCAGTTTCTGCCGATCATCCGGGACAATGCCGATTTGATCGACATCATCGGGTGTCCGATCACCGACGATCGAAGACAGTTCGTCAAGCCGGGCATCCAACTCAGTCGGTCCGTATTTGACAGCGCTGTCAAGCGGGTCTAATTGGGCTATGTCGTCGGTTATCTCAACAATCTCATCTGGGTTGGCATCCCCTGACAGCGTCGCCACGGCATCTTCTATTGTTTCGTACCACTGGTGAAGTTGGCGCAGTGGCGTGATGTATTCGCCCTCGAAAGCGATGTGAACACCTGCCGGGAGGTCGGTTGCTGGGAGCACCCATGGATGCACCTCAATACGGCTGACCAGTTCACGCAGGTTCTGGTCGTCAGCGAACGCGTCCCACGATCGTTCAAGTTCTGGAGCGAGATCTGGAACCAGTTCTCCGGAAAGTGTACTCCACCCGTCTGTTGTCCACCACTCGCCATCGAACGACGATACATCCGACGAGCGAGAGTCGATCGAAGACTGGGCATCCTTGTCAATCCAGTCGAACTGTCTGTTGCCAATCGTAAGCACCGCGTCAAGCTGGTGAAGTGTTGAAAGACGACGATTCCAGACGTCAGTAACCTCTTCGATCCACTCACGGGTCTCGTTGGTCTTCTCAATAACCTCCTCGATGCCGTCGTCTTGTGATTTTATGGTCGAAAGACGGTCGTCGGTAGCGTCGATTTGTTCGGTTAACCGGTCGGCAAACGCAGTGAGTAATCTAGTGACCTCATCAGTCCGAATGTCGGTGTCGACAACCAACGTAACATCTTCGCGAAGTCCAGCCAGCTTCGATCGGATTTGCTGGTTGGCGTCCTCGAGGTGAATGAGACCCTCCGCGACAGTTTCAGTCGTCTCCTTGAATTCTCCCTCTTCCAGAAGCTTGCCCAAGTTCGTGCGTGGGAGTAATTTCAACCTCGTCTCAGAGAGGTTGTCGAGGTTGAGGACAGCCTCGTCTGCCAGTGTATTCCCGTCTTCGTCGATGGGGAGCAGTCGGCCTTCCCGACAGAAGCCCCAAATAATCGCGCGGAGGGCAGGTCGAGCCTCGTCGTAGAATGGCTTCTCTTCGACGATGCCATCAAGGACAGTAATCATGTTCAGCCCCTCGTCGCGGTCTTTCAACTGGCGACCAGTGAGAGACATGACGTTCCGCTGAATAGTCTGCTTGCCTTGCCCTCCATTCTGATTCGACGAGGGAACCTGAATCGTCCGTGCCCATGCTGGAAGGGGTGCGTCGCTATCGAGTTCGCGCAATTCTCGCAGTCGACTCTCGTCGACCTGAAGCATCATCGGATGGAAGTCAGTAGGATAGGTGACGTCCACTGCGACCCGAACGGCATTCGAGAGACCGTTGATATTCGTCCGGTCTTTCACCCTGTAGGACCCGCTCATCATCGCACTGGTCAACTTGCTACGAACGGCACTTGCACGGTCCTCGAGATCTCGCTCAACCGCTGGCGGAGTGTCGCGCGTCGCGATTGCATCACGGAGCGCCCACCACTCAACCAACCGATCGCGCAAGTCTTGGAGACCGTCAGTGTCGATTTCCCAGTACAGCGTGTCCTCGTCTGTTTGTTCGGTATCTGTATCTGGCTGAACACCCTGAATGGCGACATCGATATCCAGACCGCCCTCAGACACAATACTGGTCTCGAAGGTCGTCCCGTCGAGTTCGAAATGGTATGAGACTGGGAATTCTTCCCCGGACTCGCCATACGGAACTGACTCTGGGAAAGGAACGTCCTGGATGAGGTCTTCCCAGAGGTGGTCGTCTATCGTGTTGACCACGGCGTCCCAGTCTGGATTGGCTTCGTTCTCCTCGGTCTCATCGTAAATGAGACGCTCTTCCTGTGTCGCAAACCGATAGCGAGGTCCACTTTCGTCTTGCGTCGGGCGGATGAATTTCTCAAGCCGATCCAGTGATTCCTCAACGCGGTTTGTTGTACTAATCCACGATTGACCGTTCAGATCAGACATCACTGCCACTGCGATGTTCCCTTCGGTCAGCGGGACAATTTCGTACACAGGGCGGAGCAACAGTACCACCTTCGCGACATCAAGATCGAACTCCCGAATCTCACTCACATCCTCATCAACTTCGTCGGCGATGCCAGTCGTCTCTTCAGCACCCTCAACGACACGCATATCTCGAGGAAGGATTTCACGCAATTCGGGTTCAATTAGCTCGAAGAAATCGACCAGCGTGATAATCTGGTCTTCCGATCCTTCGTCGACCCAGTCCTCCAACAATCCATGCATGAGTGCGAGAATCGCCCGTGCAGTTCCCGAGAAGATAGACTTCGCTGGATCATTGGCGTCTCGCCGGAGGTTGAACAGGATTTCAAGGAACAGTGGTGCATGATACGGCAAGAAGGGGTAGAACTCGACGAGGTCTTTGCCGTCAATCTCCCCGAGCGGTGGCTTCGTGTTCTGCTTGATATCGTTGTAGATGAGCGATTCAGATGGTTTCACATCGGCTTCATCAAGGATACGCCGAACCGCCTCTTCACCTGGTTCTGACTTCTGGAAGAGCCGGCGTTTAGCGATGTCGCCGACGTGCTTGCTCGGTAGCTGATATCGGTGTGGGAACCGGTCTTTAACGATACTGAAATCAGCGCCGTGAGCTGCGAATTTCGGTTGGACGTCTTCGATTTTCGCCTGCGCCGTCGCGACGAGTTGGATGTCACCATCACCGATGTCGTCGACGTTTTCAGCGAGCGTCTGAAGCTCTGTGAGACGCTCGAAGTCGGTCCCGATGAAAAGACTCACTTCGTCGAGCAGGAGAACGAGTTTGACTGGTTCCCCGATCTCCTCTTCGCGTTCCTGTCGAAGCGATTCCAACCGACTGACGACCTCCTCTGGATCAATGTCAGATGGCTGGAGGTCAGTATAGCCGTCACGCGTGCCCGTCCTATCCTTGAACAACTCGGGAAGCACAACATCGGAGAGCGCGCTGTACTGCTGGACATCAGTCCAGATGTTTTCCGACTCCCACTCATATCGAGGTGAGTCCGGCGTCACCCCGTCGACAACTGCTGCCGCTCGGTCTTGGCGATCCGGCCACGCTTCGGTCGTTTGATACCAGTCCTCGAAGTACGCAACATCAAGCTGGGATGACAGCCCAGTAGAAATTGTATCATCGACGCCTGTGAGGAGTGGATTCTGGTGAGCGTGCCGAAGGACAATCTCACTGAAACTGCGTTGCTTCTGACCTTGATACTTCAGCAGGTTCACCGAAACGGGGATGATGTGGTAGTCGGAATGAACGGTTTCCCACCGATCGCGCAACGTGTCAAGGTCGCTGCTCGTCGACGCATTTGGAACGAGTGCAGTCCAGACGTCGTCGGAGCGGGTCTGGAGCCACTGGGTATCCATCAACCCATCCAGAACGGTCAGCAGATGGCTCTTCCCGCTTCCGTAGTACCCATAGAGCCAGTAGTTCGATCCTGTACGCATATCCTCGGTCTCTCCGAGCAATCGGTTGA
The DNA here is from genome assembly GCF_900110215.1 of Halorientalis persicus. Classification (GTDB taxonomy): domain Archaea; phylum Halobacteriota; class Halobacteria; order Halobacteriales; family Haloarculaceae; genus Halorientalis; species Halorientalis persica. The sequence continues at coordinate 64,399 of NZ_FOCX01000018.1, forward strand.
TGAAATCCTTGAGGAATTGTTGGGAATCGGCTGTCACGTGGTACGTGTCGATGGCCTGCTTCCGGTGCCTGTGCCCGTCTTCAGACTGGTCCTCGCGGTCGATACGTACCGATTCCTCGAAATCCTCAGGAAGGTCTTCGAACCAAGATGCATCAACCATCAGTCGTCTTCCTCCTCCTGAATGATCCACGAGTACGACTCGTCGGCCGGCCTGAGTTTGAGACCACCGTGGAGTTCGACGAATTCCCACGCGTCTGTCTCAGCGGCCCTATTGTAGAGCTCATCCCACCGATTGTTCGGCTGAAACAGGTACTGAAGGCCAATCGGTGACTCAACCCAATCGTCGCCGTCTTCCTCGTGCGAGTAACCCATCGCGACAAGAAGTGGGGTGGTCCCAAGCGACGGAGGATTCCCAACAACAGCTTGCTGGCTCTCTAGAACGCCGATATCCCGCATAACCGACCGGAAGCCTTCACACCATCTTTCCGTGGTCGAATCAGCGTAGTCGTACGCTGTCCCGTCAGTGTATTCGAATTGAGTAAGAAGCGACGTCAGTGTCTTGTTCGAGAAGTCAAGCGCCTCGGGGTGATCCCTCGAAAGCCGTTGGACGTATTCGTGGACGACGTAGCGAACGAGCGCGTCGTCAGCAACGAGATATGGGTAAAGTACCTGCGCTTTGTCTCGTACTGTCGCACAAGCATCGAACACAGCGGGTAGATCACGTGGATTTGGAAGACTGGCGGGGGCGTTCTTGAACCGGGATGTGAGGACACGATAGATTTTCTGTGAACTACCCCTGGTACTGCGGTTCGCACGCCGTTCTTCGAACCAGACTTCCTTGACTTGATTCCAGTTTTCCTTGCTTCGATACAGGCGGGCAAGCTCTTCGGCTCGGTTAACGAGAAGCCCGCACATGGTTAGATCCATGTTGACTTCTGAAGACGGGAATTGACGGGATAAGGAGGGGAGTTGAGTTTTCCCGCCATCTGAGAGGGATACCATGTGTTGGTGGAAGTCTGCCATCCCACTTTATTGTTCGTCATGCTATAGACACGCCGTCCGCTGACCTCATGCCGCTGTTATGAAGGATGCTATAGAAAATAAGCCAGATGTTCCGCCTGCTTACATGTTGACGGACCCCATTTGTAGAAGAAACCCCCCTCGTAGCGGATCAAAATATCCGAGATTTCGTTTTATAAATGATGCCTCCAGCAACTCAATATCTAGCTCAGAATCTTCTGCGAGAACCGCTCCGCGTAACGTGTATTCTTCAACCAAGGTTGGGAAATCCTCAGAGAACCGGTCTAGATACATAACCAACTGTCCGAACGCCTCGTGGATGTCGTTAACACCCTCTATACGCTCGTTTCGGGTCTTCACCTCGAAAATATCGATGGTGGTATCTCGAACCATGATGAGGTCAGCACTACTGGTGTATGCCTGCCGCCCGAAGCCGTGGTTTTGTGAGATATCTTTAGCTGTCGGGAAACCTATCGGTTTCCCATCGTAACGCTCGCTGAGAATGTCGTCTCGCGACCGGTCAGAATTAATCTCAATGCTAAACGCATTGGCAACCCGCTGGAGTCCGAGCGGAACCTCGGTCTGGATGAACTCATAGGTCGACGGGTCGACGTCAGCCTCGGCGATGAACCCCCCGAGTGCCCGCTGCTCGTTCTTGTTAGGCTTGTTGCGGGTTAGCATCGCCACTTCGTCCCAGTCATCCATCGTTAGTTGTGTTTTCGGAGATCCCGAATGACCTCTTTTCGCCGTTTTTCGGCCTCCGCCTCGGCTACCTGTTCAAAGGCTTCCTCCTGTGCGTCAGCTCGCTCAAAGAACTCTCGATGTTCGCTGCTGGGTTCGTGGAGAATGCCCTGATCGATCATGTCCTCAAGGAGCCATCGCGCCCGGTCAATGTCACCACTACTGGCGAACGCTAACGGGATGTCGAGACATTTCGGAAGTTGCTCAACGTGGTGATTGATGTTGATTTGCTCTTGTCGCTCTCTCCAGGTTGGTCCTTCTAACTCGGCGAAGAACCGTTGAGCTGTGAATACCTGCAAGTCCGGTGCTTCTTCACGAAACTCGTGTTCTTCGAGCCCGACATAAATGAGGTGTGCCTGGGTGATAGCGTCCGAAGTCAGACGGTCCTTGTTTGCAACCAAGTACAGTGGCACCTCGAAGTTCTTCATGTATTTAGGATATAACATCTCCACACCATTCATTGTTAGTGCTTGCGCAGGGCCTTCTTTTGTTATTGGCGCGTCTACTCTTGACCGGCCTGTGCGATGTAGCACGACATTAGAAGTGTGGTTTCAATTTGATAATGTGGTTACTTGATAACGTAGCTCCAGCTTCACCCTTGGAGCTACACTAGTCTGGTCTAGTCTGGCTTCTTCAGATGCTGAGACCGCCCGTTGACATATCGGAGGAAATGGTCCAGCGAACGCCCCCGTCTATTTGCTGGGTCATCGAACTCACGGATAGATGCTTCGTGTAGTGGATCGTCTACTTTTTTGGCCATCCCAAGGAGAGATTTTTTCTGCCCATTGATTTCTTTTGCAGTGTATCCGTCACGGGAAGCGATTTCATCGATATATGCCGTAATAAGTCGGAAATCGTGCGGGTGGATACTCCCAAGCTTGCCCCCTGCGCGGATATCAGAAACGGTCCAAATCATCTCACATCCGTTGCATCGGACAAATTCGTCACCGTGATGAGATGGTTCGATGGGGAATCGAGCTCGAAAGAGATTCATACAGCCACAGTCTGGGCACGTCCCTTTGAACTCAGAATCCATACCATCGATTGTGTTGGGATACCGAAAAAACTGGGGTTGGGCGCAGGATACGAATGGGTGCAAAACGGGCAAGACGCCGTTCGGATGCAGTTGAGTCTGTGAATAATCAGAGAGTCAAGATTTCCACAGAAAGGTAGTGCTTCCTGCGCTCCCGCAGAAAGGTGGTGTAGTTTATAAGTAAGCCGGCCACCAGAAGAAGTATGTCCGATATCGGGATCTACGCCCGTGTTTCGACAGCTGATCAGGATCCCCAACGACAACTCGACGAGCTTCGGGAATTCGTTGAGGATACCTACGACGACCCAGAGGTACATACGTACGCCGACATCATCAGCGGTACGCAGACAGATCGAGGCGAGGAGTACCAGTGCCTTCGCCAAGACATCGAGGACGATGCTCTGGATGTCGTCGTGGTACACGAACTCTCGAGACTATCTCGTCTTGGCGCCGGCGAGATCCACGAGTTTCTCGAGTTCTGCCTCACCAACGAAACCGGCGTCCGAGATCTGGAAGTCGGCCTGGAGATCAGCCTCGCTGACGACCTCGTCGACCGCGCAGTCAGCCAGCTCATTGCCGGCGTGATGGGCGACCTCGCCCGCGTTGAGCACAAGCAGAAACTCCGCCGAATTCAGTCGGGCATCGAAGCTGCACAGGATGCCGGTCGCTGGACTGGACGTCCACCAGCCGGCTTCGAGGTCGAGGAGGGATATCTCCGTGTCGATGCCGACGAATTCCTCACCATTCGCCACGCGCTCGAACGCGTCGAGCAGGGCAATACCTACGGCGAAGCAGCGAACGGCACTCCCGTCGCCGAGTCAACATTGCGAACGCTCCACGATCAACGGCGAGACCTCTATTTCTATGCCGAGGCTGCCGACGAGCGGCTGCAAGTTGCGGTGGAGGAACTCGAACCACTGGGAGAGCCGACAGTACCCGCAGACAGCGACCTACCAGTACAGGAGATTAGGGCAATCGTCCGCGACGAGATTCAACGGCACAAAGAGTGAGACAGTATCTGGGTCCCAGAAATTGTCTGTATCTGCGCCTCTTCAAAGCTTTGTCTGTTCTTGTCACCACCTTCGTCACGCTATTAGTCAATAGACAAATCTGAGTCAAGAACATAAGAGATGAGGTTACACAGCGCCGGCCCAGCGTTGTGCCGGCGTCCTCGAACTCAGACAGGGATAAAATCCGGGTCAACGTCGTTGAGTCGGCCGGTTGTCGCGAAGAAATCGCGAAAGTCCTGGTATAGCTCGGTCGACTTGCCATCGGTATCGTATCGGAGCGTGTGGAAATCGCCGACCACAGCACAGTAGCGCTTCGCTCGCGTCAACGCGACGTTCAGCCGCCGGGGACCGTCCTGTGGTCGCCCGAGGAAGCCCAGGTCACCCTCGGCGTTACTTCGGACCAGCGAGAGGACGATCGCAGTTTTCTCGCTGCCCTGGAACGAATCGATGGTATCTACCGTGATCGCGTCGCTGGCATCGACGTGGTCGTCGAGTTGCTCCCGCACGAGCCGGACGTGCGCGGCGTACGGCGAGATTACGCCGATTTCGGCGGGTGGAACCTCGTCGAGTAACTCCGAGACGAGGTGGACGACCAGTCGGGCTTCGGTCGTGTTTGCTCGGGAGTGGTCGATGAGATCGACTGATCCACCGACGTTGTACCCCTGGATGGCCGGTCTGTCCGGAAGCGGCGTAACGACTTCGCCGTTCCGGAGTGTCCGGTCGTAAAACTCCCGATTCGAGAAGTAGGCGATGTCCGGGTGCATCCGATACTGGGTCTTGAGCTGGAGGCCAACCCCTTCGTAGACACCGCCGTCGGCGTAGAGATGCTCGAACAGCGAGAGCCCGTAACTCGACGCGGGTGGATCCTCGGTCGCACTGAACGGCGGGAGCTGTCGGTGGTCACCCGCCAGCACTGCGCGATCGGCCCGGGCCAACGGGATGCAGGAGGCGGTGCAGGTGGACTGCGTCGCCTCGTCGAGGACCACCAGATCGAAGTCTCGTGCGAGCGCGGCAGCGCTACTATTCGTCGCTGCAACGACATCCGCGCGCTCGGGAACGTCGCCGTACTGTCGGCGGACGAGATCGTGCGCCGACCGCCCGGCGTTCGCACGGTCGAGCGTGAATTCGCCGTCGCCGTGTTGCCCGTGGGCATGCAGCGACTGGGCGTCGGGTTCGTCGGGCGTGGACGACCCGACGACGAGGTTGTCGAGCGCCTGGTTAGAGTCGGCACAGACGAGCACGTCCTCGCCGGCGTCGACCGCCCGCCGGATGATCTCCAGCAGGGTACGGGTCTTCCCGGTGCCGGGCGGCCCGTGGATGCAGAACAGGTCGTCGGCCAGCAAGGCGTACTCGACCGCCAGTTGCTGCTCCTGGTTCAGTTCCGCGTCGAACGACTCACTCAACGCGGCCGCCTCGTTGGAGAAGGTTAGCGGACGGTCACCGACCAGTACCTCGCGGAACGTGTCGTCTCGAAGGTCGTCGACTGCGTCCAGCTCCCGCTGGAAAGGCACAGGATTGAGCAGCTCCGAGAGCCCGAACTCTCGGTCAGGTTCAAGCTGTGCCCCGACCGCAGCGGAGTCCTCGACGGCGCTCCAGTCGACTGTCAGCCAGAGGGTCAGCCCGCGGATGCGCTGGACGGTGGCTGCGATCGGGAATTGATCAGTTTCGTCGTCGGCGTGTAGCAATACTTCGTTGTCTTGGTAGATGCCGAACTCGTTTTCGACGAAGTACGCCCAGTCACCCTCCCTGCGATCCGCTTGGCTGGAATCCAGTTCGACCCGGAATCGGTAGGCGTCGTCGTCCTCGCCGAGACAGGTAAGCGCCGGGATCGCGGATTCACCCTGTTCGTACCGCTTCCGCGCCGACTGTCTGTATGCGCTCTCCCAGTTGCCGTCGCGAGTGGCGTCCCGCTCGTCAGCCACGTACGACCGAAACTCATCGAGTAGGTCACCGTCGACGGGATTACGCGGCCGTTCGTAATCATCGATCGGTGCGTCGTACCCCGGCGGGTACGATTCGGGCAGGTAGTCGGAGTGCCAGAAGCGAATACGGTCCGCCACTTGAGTTCGTCCGAACTCTTCGGCCGCGATCGGTTCGTAGTCGCCGTCGCGCTCGACGAGAAAAATCTCACCGCGCACGTCATGATCGGTGTACGCGACGAACTCGTTGGTGGGCTCGGCGTCGTCGCGGCCGTGAAGCGGAATGCAGGTCCAGTCCCGCTCGGGGTGGGCGAGTGACGCGTGGTGCCTGGCGAACTCGCCGATAGGGCGAACCGGCACGTCCGTGTCGGTCGTGTTCAGATCGCCCTCGTCGACTGCACACAGTGAGGCACGGGCTGGAGAAAACTGCTCGACAGCGTGCTCGAACAGCAGTGACATCTATTCGAAACTGCCACCCCGGACACACATAATCGTTCGTGGATTTGTGACACCGTCCGCGCCGTAAACGGCGCGGTTTCCCTCACCGGCGGAACGCGGAAGCGTTGAGAACTTACGTTCGCACACCGACGAGTGCAGGGAGTGTCACGTCCCCGTTACGACATCACAAGTGTCGCGGTGAACCGCGGTTCTGTGCCGTTCGAACGACAAGTGTTCCAGCGACGGCACCGATACCTGCAACGATGAACAGTGAACTCGAGTAAAACAGTGCTACTGTCCCGGCGATGAGTAATGGTCGGGACAGTTCACCAGCCGGCACGCCAGCCATCATTGCAGTCAATCCGACCACAGAACCGATTCCAGGGACTATGTGCGCGAGTGCTGCCCCAATGGCTGCACCTCCAGCCAAAAGCGGAAATATTGGGCCACCTTTCCAGCCAGTCTCCAGCATCACGCTCACCAGCATAATTTTCGCGACCCCAGCCACGAGCAACACCTCGGCTGTGAGCGGAAGCCCAGCAAAGAGCGTACCGATAGCTTCCTGACCTGAGAACAGTAATCTCGGTGCCACAGCTCCAGCGAACCCCAGAGCGAGACCTCCAACCGTTGAACGAATGAGGTGATTTTCCTCTCCTTGATGGGCTTGTAATAGATGTCGAAAGCGGAGGTACATCATGGAAACGAACCCTCCGAGTGCCCCAAAGAGAGCTGCTGCGATGAGACGCCATGTCGGGTTCGTCGAACGGAACTCGGGGACGGCGTACCCGAAATGTAACCCGTTTCCAGCGGCTACTTTGAGAGTCGTGAGCCCAAGAGCAATCGCAGCAAGCCCCGGTAGCCACTTCCACCATCGTGGAACCAGGGGGACGTCGCCATTTTTGACGGGGCGATTGAGTCCACCGGTCGCAGGAAAACAGAGGTCTTGGAACGACGTACTCGTACCCGCGATCGTCCCAGTCCACGCAGTACGCCTCGCATGTTTCAACCTCGCGAGAGCGTGTGAGCTCATCCCACCGCCAATCGCCATTAACGCAAGTTCGGGACCGAGACTCGCCCCGAAGGAGAGCGAGACCAGCGAATTTATTGCCCCTTTCGAGATTTCATCGTGATCAACGGTCCCGCCGCCACGGATTTCGGCCAGTAATTCTTCGACACCGCCCGGATAGTCGCCAAAATGGATGCGCCCGAGTCCGAGCGTGATACCTCCGACAGTACAGATAAGAATTGTATACACCGGATGATTCGGCAATACTGTGATCGCCTCTGGAATTGTTTTCCAGAGGAGAGACGTAATCCAGTAGAGAATGCGAAGGAATGCACCCGTCATAAGCCCGATGACGGTAGCGAGACAGACTGCGAGAAGGACGACGCGGGAGAGGTTGCGAACCGCGAGCGAGATGGTGCGTCCTTGGTAGCCGTCCCTCGGTATACCAACCATCGCCGTGTGGGCTACTCTACCGGATGGAGTAGGTAATCAATTTTGCTTTGACCATGACCGCCTTCAGAGCGACGCTATCCATTTGCCTTCTGGGAATTCAGCAGAGCAATTCTCTGAGGATGTCAACAGGGAAACTCGAAGTCACGGCACGAAACGAAACCCACTACACAGGACGATTTGTATACTCTAATCTATGCTGGCTCTGCCAGCCGCGAGTATGATATCGGCAGTTCTAGTACAACTGAGTGAAATTGGTATCACGAGTGGCTACGGACTGGTCGTGTTTTTTCTGATTGGCCTCCTCGGCGGTGCACACTGTATTGGAATGTGCGGACCGCTCGTTGCAACCTACGCCGAGCGTCTGGAAACCGACGACCGCTGGTCGGGCGCACTCACCCTCTATGAAGTGCGACAGCACACGCTGTTCAACCTCGGCCGGACGATGAGCTACGCCCTCATCGGAGCTGTCTTCGGGACTGCCGGCGCGCTCCTCTACGGGACGATCGGGCTCGCCGGGATTCTCGGGCCAGTCCAGGGTGTCGTCGGCATCTGTATCGGCGTGGCAATCCTCGGGATGGGAGTCACCCGGGTAGCCGGCTACCAACAAGGAGCCGTCGAAGGTGTGATTGCCGATACTGGTATCGGATCAGTATTCGCGCGAACCTACACAGTGATCTCGACACGGATCGACCGCTGGGTCAACGGCATCGGCATCGTCGGCCTCGGCGCACTGCATGGACTGTTGCCGTGTATGCTGCTCTATCCCGCATTCCTGTACGCGTTCGCACAGGGCTCGCCTGTACATGGCCTCCTCTCGCTCGCCGCGCTCGGCCTCGGGACGATCCCGAGTGTGTTCCTCTACGGAACGGTGATCCAGACAGTGAGCGCCCGCCAGCGACAGGTGGTCCACTATGGACTCGGTGTGTTGTTCATCGGGCTCGGATACGTACTGTTGGCGATGGGGCTCATGCGGTTTGGCGTCATGCTCCCGTTGCCCGACATCCCGTACTACCAACCGATCGCCGACTCGGGGGCGGTTGCGTAACATGTCCACCTGCACACTCTGTGACCTCCCTGTCGAAGACCCAATCATCGACGAGGCCATCGACGGCGAGTTCTGCTGTCGGGGGTGTCTAGAGGTCGCACGCCTGGTCGACAACGGTGAGGATGTCGACCTCTCCATTGCGGCCGTCCGTGACCGCGTCGCGGCCGGGGATTCCCGACCCGATGTCCCCGAGGGTGCCGAGACGGCCTACCTCTCGATCGACGGCATGCACTGTCAGACCTGCGAAGGATTCATCGAACTCCTTGCCGAGGAAGCGGACGGCGTTCACGAGGCACGTGCGAGCTACGCGACCGAAATGGCGCAGGTGGTGTACGATCCTGACCACGTCGATCACGACGCGATCGCCGCTGCACTCAGTCGACTTGGCTATCAGGCCCACGATCCCGACGAGGAAAACGACTCGCTGCGTTCACGCGTCGAGTTCGGCAAATACCGTGCAGTACTCGCGGCGGTACTGATGATGCCCGTGTTGATTCTCTACGTCCTGTTCATCTATCCGGTGTATCTCGGCATCTATCCCGAGAGCTTCCTCTACGGGAGTACCGTCGAGGCGATGGTGTTCGGGCCGCTCGCGGTCTGGAGCACACTCATCGTTATCGGGCTCGGATACCCCATCTTCCGCGGGGCCTACGTGAGCCTGAAAGTCGGGCGCCCGAACATGGACGTGTTGATCGCCATCGCGGTGCTCGCAGCGTATCTCTACTCGCTGGCCACCTACTTCACGGGCGGGCGCGACCCGTACTTCGACGTCGCAGTGATGGTCCTTGCAATCGTCACTATCGGCAACCATCTCGAGTCACGGGTCAAACGCGCTGCGCTCGGGAATCGCGCTGACCTCACTGATTCACGCGTCGAGGAGGCCCGCCGGCTCGACGACGACAGCGAGGCCACCGAAACCATCGACATTGCAGCGTGTGAGCCCGGCGATCAGCTATTAGTCAAACCCGGCGAACGGATCCCAGTCGACGGCCAGATCATTGACGGGACTGCCGCGATCGATGAGGCACTCATCACGGGTGAATCTCTCCCGCAACGAAAATCCGTCGGGGACGACGTACTCGGCGGGTCGATCCCCACTGACAATGCGGTTGTCGTCGAAGTTGGACCAGAAAACACCAGCACGATGGATCGCCTCGTCGAACTCCTCTGGAACGTCAAGAGTTCTGCGACAGGCGTCCAGCATATGGTCAACCGTTTTGCGGTACTGTTCGTCCCGCTCGTACTCGGGCTTGCCGCACTGACTGCGACTGGCTGGTTCGTCCTTGGCAACGACCCGAATACCGCTATACTGGCCGGTGTCTCCGTGTTAGTGGTCTCGTGTCCGTGCTCGCTCGGGATCGCTACCCCGCTCGCCCTCGCGGCGGCCACCCGTGATGCCACCGACAATCAGGTGCTCGTCCTCAACGAGACAGTGCTCGAGCGGATCGACGACTCCGAAGTCGTCGTGTTCGACAAGACCGGGACGCTCACCACGGGAGACATGGAGCTTGTGGACGTCGTCGGCGACGACCCCGACGAAGTGCTTGCGATGGCGGCCGCCGTCGAACGACGGTCGAGCCACCCCATCGCCGCTGCGATCGACGATGCTGCCCCGCCGACCACACGTTCTGTATCAAGTTTCGAGAGCGCCGACCGTACGGTATCGGCCCTCGTCGACGATACCCGCGTAGTTGTCGGCCATCCAGACTCCTTCGACGCCGACGAGTGGACGGTTCCTGCGGAGATCGACGCAGCCATCACGGACGCCTACGAATCGGGTACCCATCCCACGGCGGTTGCCTGGGACGGTGTCGTCCAGGGGATCGTCTCGGTCCGAGATACGCCGCGCGAGAACTGGGACCGCGTGGTTTCCGATCTCGCGGCTGCGGACCGGGACATCGTCGTGCTGACCGGTGACGACGAACGGATGACCGAGACGTTCGCGAACCATCCAGCAATCGATCACGTATTTGCAGGCGTGCGCCCCGAGTCGAAGGAGGTGATCGTTCAAGGACTCCGCGAGCGCGGGACGACGACGATGATCGGTGATGGAACGAACGACGCGCCCGCTCTCGCGAGCGCAGATCTCGGGATCGCTGTTTCGAGCAGCACCGATCTGGCGATCGAGGCGGCCGACGCGGTAGTACTGGACGACCGTCTCGACGCCGTTCCCGAGGTCTTCGAGCTGGCGAGTGAAACGCGAGGCCGAATCAAACAGAACCTCCTCTGGGCGGCTGGCTACAACGCGATCGCGCTCCCACTGGCGATGGCTGGCCTAATCACGCCGTTGATCGCCGCCGTTATGATGGCAATCAGTAGTCTCATCGTCGTCTTCAACTCGAAGCGCCGACTCCTTCCGGCGAACGGAGAGCAGGTGGCCGCGACCGACTCTAGCGAGGGCAACGACCAACTGGGATCTCCCGCACACTCGGACTGAACGGTCGACCGCCAAGCATCGGGCCTGACATCCTCCCTGCCTCAAAGGGAGACATTCTCCCAGACTCGCCGTAACTCCACACGCGGCCCTAGCCCTATTGCTGTAGACCCACGATAGTCCACACACAATGAACGTCGCAGTGATCGGCGCGAACGGTGGCATCGGCCGCGAACTGGTCCAGCGACTCGCGGACGCCGGGCACGACCCGATCGGGGTCGTCCGTGACGAGGCCCAGTTCGAGACAATCCGCGAACGGGGTGGGGAGCCCCGCCTCGGTGACCTCGAAGGTGAGTTCGCCACGGCACTCGAGGGCGCCGACGCGGTCGTGTTCACGGCCGGTGCCGGCGGGGACACTGGCTGGGACAAGACACTCATGATTGATCTCTGGGGCGCACGGCGAACGATCGACGCCTGTGTCGAGCAGGGCATCGACCGCTTCGTGATGATCAGTTCCATCCAGGCCAGCAACCCACTCGCTGCCCCGGAGGCCATTCGGCCGTATCTGGTCGCCAAGCGATCCGCCGACGACTATCTGCGGTCCACAGGACTCGAGGCGACGATTGTGCGACCGACCGCGCTCACCGACGACGAGGGAACTGGTCAGATCTCGGTGGCCTTCGAGCACCGGGGTGAGGACGGCGACGATATCCCGCGAGCCGACGTGGCACAAACGGTCGTCGCCTGTCTCGAAACTGCGGCGACGACCGGCGAGACCATTCGCCTCTTCGGCGGTGAGACTCCGATCGAGCAGGCGATCATCCCCGACGAGTAAATCACGAGTTCCGACGATCGCGTCGACATGCAGTTCGAGCCACTGTTCGACCGCAATGTGGCGATCAACCTGGGACTCCTCAAGACCATCCAGCATTAGGTCTTCGGCCACTACTCGGGGTCGCTCGTCCTCGACGACGGAACTACGCTCGAAGTTGACGCGGTTATCGGGTTTGCCGAAGAAGTACAAAACCGATGATGAACGGCCGCCGATCAAGCCCCGAGACGTACCGGGCGGTGTTACAGTCTTGCCGAGGCCGTCTGCATCGGCAGTGACCAGCGAACGGCCACGAGGCTTTATTCTCTCGTCTCCAAATATGTCGAGGTATGTCAGCGCTGGCGGCGCAGTCGGTACGTGAACTCGCAACGGCAGTGCGTGATGGAACGCACTCGTCTCTAGCACTCGTCGAGACGGCGCTGGAACGTATCGAGGCGACTGCGGAGTTGAACGCGTTCATTACTGTCCTCGAAGACACGGCTCGTGAGCGCGCCCGTACGGCCGATCGAGCGGCCGCTCGCGGTGAGAATCTCGGTCCACTTCACGGCGTCCCGGTTGCGATCAAGGATCTCCGGAGTCGGAAAGCAGGAGTTCGAAATACGATGGGTCTCGCGCCACTGGCAGACAACGTCGCCGAGGTGGATTCGATTGCTGTCGAACGGTTGGAAGCCGCTGGCGCAGTCATCATCGGAACTACCAATACACCAGCCCTTGGTCACACGATCAAGACGGAGAACCGCATCGCGGGGGCGACACCGACACCGTTCGATCACGACCGATCGGCTGGTGGGTCCTCTGGCGGCTCGGCGGCTGCACTCGCAACAGGTGCAGTGCAACTCGCGACCGGCTCGGATATTGGCGGCTCGCTACGTGTCCCCGCCGCCTGCTGTAACGTCATCGGCCTGAAGCCCACGTTCGGACTGGTTCCCGAGCGCGTTGCCGACGATGGGTTCAGCACCCACTCGCCGTTTTTCGTCGGCGGGCCGATGGCCCGGACCGCCGAGGACACAGCTGTGTTCCTGGATGTCCTCGCGGGACAGGACAGACGAGATCCGTTCAGCGTCCCTCGTCCGGAGTCGGACTACGTGCAGGCGACCGACCGGGCGACAGACGAGCTCGCGGTGGCATATAGCCCGAATTTGGATCTGCAACCGGTCGCACCGGCAGTGCGTGCGACGGTTTCGGCTGCTGTCGATGATCTTGCAGCGGCGGGTGCGACCGTCGATACTGTCGACGTGTCTCTCCCACCGTACGAGGACCTGTCGATGGCCTACGTCGAGCAGGTCGGCGTCTTCTTCAGTGCGTTCGCACAGCAGATCGCCGAGCGGTACGACATCGACTTCGAGACGGCTGACGTCGAGGAGACTGTCCGCTCGACGATCGCACTCGGAACGGAGACCGACGCCACTGCCGAACGACTCCAGAACGTCCCCCGGACGGCTGCATACGACGGCATCGAAGCCATCCTCACAGACTATGATGTCCTCGTGACGCCGACACTTACGGTCCCACCGTACAGCAAACATCTCGCGAACGGCTACCCGACAGCAATCGACGGCCAGTCGGTGATGGGTGTCCCGACCGATGCGATGCTGACGTGGGTGTTCAACCTGACCGGCCATCCTGCAGCGTCAGTGCCTGCCGGCCTCACCGATGACGGGCTTCCGGTTGGCCTGCAGATCGTCGGCAACCGGTTTGCTGAAAAGGATATCCTGAGCACCGCCGCAGCGCTTGAACGAGCCCGGCCCTGGACGGATCGCTATCCCGCAGCCAAGTAGACGGTACACTCTGTTACCCTGCAGATTCACAGAACAGGTCGTCAGGTGATTGATTTCAGGCTCATCGATTTCTGTCCACCGATAGCACGAATCTTAAGAGATTTCAGGCGCAGCCCCCTGCCATTCGATAGTGGGTTCTCGCGACCGACGCGTCCCAAATCCAATTCGTTGGCTACTGCTCGGTGTCGGTGCCCTGCTGGCACGGGGCGGCGTCGTCGACCGTGGGCGTGCCGAAGAGACGACAGATCTGGCGTGGCCGCGCATCGTGACCGGTGTGGCGCGGATGTCCAAGTCCGCGGCCGATGTCGCGATGGTCGGCACGGCGTTGGGAGCGGCAGCCATCGCGGGCGTCGGGTTCGCAACGCCGTTCTGGGCGCTCGCGTTCGCAACCGGGGGCGGCGTCGCCGGGGCCACCATCAGTCTCGTCTCCCAGCGGTACGGGGCCGACGCGCCCGAATTCATCTCGCTGGCGGTCACGACGAGCGCGTTCGTCGTTCTCGCGACGATGGTGCCACTGGCCGTCGTCTTCTGGGCCGTCCCCGAGTGGTTCGTCGGGCTCATCGCCAGCGACGGTGCGGCGCTGTCGTACGGCACGGAGTATCTCCGTGTCGTGGCCTTTGGCGTCCCGTTCGCCGCACTCAATCTCATCGGGAGTCGCACACTCGTCGGGGCCGACGATGCCTGGACGCCGATGATGCTGCGGGGTACTGGCGCGGTCATCAACGTCGCCATCAACGCCGTCCTCATCTTCGGGTTCGGACTCGGCGTCGTCGGTGCCGCCATCGGGACGGTCGTCGCCAACGTCGTCGTGCTCGCATGCTTCGTCGCGGGGTTCGTCGGCCTCCGACTACCGATCGTCGGCCAGTTCCCGGTCACCATCGACCTCTCGGCACCACCGGTGACGGCGAGTGAACTCCGCGATATCGTCACCATCGGCGCACCGCTGGCGTTCACGAACCTCGCACGGCGCGGGGCCCAGATCCCGATGCTCGCCGTCGTAGCCCTGTTCGGCCCCAACGTCGCAGCCGCGTACGTCGTCGCACGTCGTGTGCGAGACCTCCTCGATACGCCCGGGTGGGGCTTCTCGCTCGCGTCGAGCAGCCTCGTCGGCCAGGTGCTCGGCACGGGAGACGAACAGCACGCGGATACCTACGCTCGCGAGATTCTGCTCTTCGGAACCGTCGTGTACGCGATCGGTGCGGTGGCTGTGATCGTGCTCGCCCGTCAGGTTGCGGGTCTGTTCGTGTCCGACCCTGGGATGGTGCCGCTCGTCACCACGTTCGTCGTCGTCGCCGCTATCAGCGTCGTCTTCCGTGGCATCAACGCCGGGACGACCGGACCACTCAGGGCGAGCGGTGACACGCGCTGGCCGCTCTATGGACAATTCCTCGGGCTCTATGCCGTGACACTTCCGCTGGCGTACGCTGGCGCGGTCACTATCCCGTTTGGCCCGCTGGCTGCGGTGACGCCGCTGGGACTGCCAGCCCTGTATGTTGCCCTCGTCTTCGAGACACTCGTCCCTGCGCTCGTCACGTACTATCGGTTCGATACCGGGTCGTGGAAGGTCGTCAGCCGCGCGTACCGCCCGGAGCCGACAGCCGACGACTGAGGTCACGAGCCGACAGCCGACCACGACGAAACGACTGCGTCGCTGCCAGTCGTGTCCAACGAGACGCCACAGGTCGCCGAAACGCTCCCTTCACGAGGAACGTTCACTACACCGGGAGCGGGCTCTCTTCGAGGGACTGATCTTCCCACTCGCGTTTGGAAACGAACAGAACGAGAAAAATGAACGGATTGAACGCATTCTGAGGAACGAACTGGTTGAGGAGAACCGGGCTGTCCGTACTTGATGAACGGAACGAATAAAAGAAACGAACGTAACGAATGAGTTGATGGCAACGAGTGCATCAGACTCAATGAACGAAACGAACAATTGGTTTTAACATAGTAGTAGTCCTCTCATCGAGTGAAATACCCTCACCGAACGCACCGAACTAAACGGCCAAAACGAACGAAACGAACATAACGAAGTTAACGAAGAAATGACCGATACCAACACCGCACGAATCACTGTGGCGAATCAGAAGGGAGGTGCCGGGAAGACGACTGACGTCATTCACACAGGGGGCGCACTCTCCGCCCGGGACCACGACGTCCTCCTCGTCGACATCGACTATCACGGGGGGCTCACCTGCTCGCTTGGCTACAACGATCTATACTACGATACCGACCGTACAACGCTGTTCGACGTCCTTGATTTCGACCAGATGGAGTTGGTGAATGACATCATCGTTGAGCACGAGGAATTCGACATCCTCCCCGCGAGTGAGAAACTTGCGAACAACAAGAACATCCAGACGTTGCTTGAGGCACCGAAGAGTCGAGAACGACTGGAGATGACTCTCGACGAACTCGACGAGGACTACGACTACATCATCGTCGACACACCGCCATCCCTGAACGTCCTCACCGACAACGCTCTCGTCGCGACCGGCAACGTCGTCATCCCAGTCATTCCCGAGAAGCTCAACGCCAACAGCCTCCAGATTTTCGCAAAGCAGCTGAGTTCCCTCGAACAGGCGTACGGAGACATCAATCGGCTCGCGATTGTTTGTAACCGTGTCGAACAGAACGGCGAACATCGCGACACCATCGAGGAGATCAAGTCAGCGTACTCACTCCCAGTGTTCGAGATCCCGAAGCGGACCGACCTCTCCCAGTCGATTGGCGAAGGAGTGTCTGTCTTCGGCTTCGGCAAGGAGAACCAGCGCGTCGAGGATGCACGCGACTTGTTCAACGAGATTGCCGACCTGTTCGACGAGACGTTTGAGAAGGCCACACCTGAGGAGGTGGAAGCATGAGCGACGGCTGGGGTGATGCTTCCGGCATTGAGGGCAACTACGAAGAGGAGGACGACGAGGTCGATTCCGGCGAAACGAGTGAGGTGAGTAAAACCGTGGAAACTAGTTCATCGACTGAAACGACCGAACCGACTTCAACGAGTGAAACGAACGAAACGAGCAAAACGAAGACGAATATCAAGGACGAGTGGAACGGGCGGACGATCTACATCCCCGACGATGTCCTTGAGGAGATGGAGGATACCTACCTCGAAACCCAGCTAAAGCTCCGCAAGGCGGGCCAGAACGAATTCAAGAAGAACCGCCACTTCTACCCGCTACTTGTGCAGATCGGTGTTGATGCTCTCTCTGAGGCAGATGCTGAGGAAATCCAGGCTCGGCTTTCAGAACTCGGTGACGGATGACTTCACGTAGAAGTGGATCTGAGATATTGTATAATGGGATATTCCCTGCCATTTGGGACGGCTTCGCCGCTTTGTGCGAGCGCACCCGCGTGTGAGGCTTAAGTGGGACTCACTTTACAGCAGAAACATACACACAATGACTGAAGACGCTCTCCAAAGAACTCGTTCGGATGGCTGACGAGACGCTTCCCACACCAGAGGAAACCCTCGCGATCCATGAAGAAACCGAGGCCGGGTACCCCGCCCCACCGTGGGCGGGGGTGAAGGCCGACACCCGCGGCAGCTTTTAACACCGTAGAGTCGCACATTCGCCATACAGCGATGGATTACTCGCACCGCTTTCAAGCGTACCCCGAGCAAGAAGGGCACGAGGAAGCGTGTGAGTACCATCTTGACCACCACCGCCAACTCTACAACCACGTTCTCCACGACTACGAGAACGCCCCTGAGAACGACAAGCCCACGCGGTACGACCAAAACCAGAAAGTGAAGGACTGGCGCAGCAGGTGGCCCGAATGGAAGCAGCTCTCCAGTACTGCTATGCAGGCCACCGTCCGCCGTTTCCACCACAACCTCCACGGTCTCTCCGCGCTCAAAGAAAACGGCTACAACGTCGGCAAACTCCAGTGGAAGGCACCACGGGACTACCGTTCGATTACCTACGTCGGGAAGAGCTTCGACCTTGACGAGAAGAGGGGCTCTTCCGACACTGGGT
>NZ_FOCX01000059.1 GCF_900110215.1 Halorientalis persicus
TACCTGTACCAGCAGGTCCACAGCCCGCCAGATCGAGTACAGCAAACACGCGAACGCGAAGTAGAAGAACCGTAGTCCGAAGTGCTTCGACGTTGTGGCGGCCATGAACCGTTTGATCGACTTGTACCCGCTCTCGATCTCCCACCGGTAGCCATACTCCGAGAGAAGGCCACTCTTCCGATTTGTCATGAACACCGAGTACTGCCGATGATCGGTGTGTTCGGAGTCCTCTTTCCGGCGATAGATGAGCGTCGTCGAGTGCCACTCGTTGTCGCCGAGATGCAGTTTTCGATCAGTCTCGTACCGGTCCTTTCCCCGCTTGAGAAGTCGTTTCGCCTGGGCTTTCTCGCTGGTCTGCATCCGCTTCGGGACGACGTAGGACAGTCCGCGTTGACTCAGCATCTCCAGGATATGCTGGCTGTCGAACTCCCGATCCATCAGTACGTTATCGACGTGTACAGCCGCTTCTGCCGAATCCAAGAGGTCCGCAACGATCTCCTTGCGCGTATCGCCTTTCCGAACTGGCCGGGCGTCCAGCACAATCGGGACAGCGTTCCCGACTAACTGAACTGTCGCCCATTGATAGGCGTACTCGTCGGTTTTCTCCTTCGTCCCGATAATCTCGTCTTCGTGGCCGGCTCGATCGCCGGTGAACGGGTCGGACTCGGTAATATCGATGGCGACGATGCCGGCTCGGAAGAACTCCTCTGTCTCTGTGACACGGTGCAAGAGTCGGCCGACTGCCTGTCGATACATCTCCCGCATTTGTTCGATGGAGAGGTCGCGGAGATGCTCGCGATGTGCGTGGCCGAGCGGTGTCCGTTCCCGATTGGACTCGTGGATGAAGCTCCGAGCCCCTTCGTTGACGGCGAGGTTCTCACGTAGGCCAAGATACGTCTGAAGGTCCCAGTAGGCGTTCTCGTGGATTTCACACCCCTCGCCTCGGTCCAGTGAGAACGCAGGGAATGCAACATCACTGACTCGCTCAGTAACTGTTTCTGCCTGCTCTAATACGGTCTGGTCATCGGGGTCTATTTCCGCCTCCTCGGTACCGTGTCTGCGGCTCTGCCGTTCTGGTTCGCGCGGGACCGTGACACCTGCGTTCTGTGCTTTAATGAGGATCGTTCGCGCTGCGGTCTCGACGGTGTCTTGGAGTTCAGTAGTGAACCGATGGTGCCAGCTGCGCCACAGGGTTGACTGATCGGGCACTGACTCCAAACCGATCCGTTCGCAGAGTTCGGGATGTTTGGTGAGGTACTCGATGAGCGCGGTCTCGTGGTCCCAGCCGTGGCATTCTTTCAGGAGGAATACGCGAAACAGCGTCTGCATATGGTAGGACATAGAGCCTGCGTAGCAGTCGTGCGCTTCGAATCTGAAATACGTTAACGGAACTGAACAGACAAACTCATCAACCGACTCGTGGGCGTCGTGTCTGAACCACTGCTCGGAAACCATGCGAACGTCTGATTCTAGTCCTGCCGTTGATGTTCGATCGTACAACGGCGTTGAATCGTACGCTGGCCACTCGATGTGCGAGTGTCGGGCAATTCGTCGAAAGACAGTTCGGCGCGACCTCTGGCTCGAAGACATCATTTGAGAGTGTTTGTTTAATTTGCTACAAACAATTCGGTATTGGACAATACGTGTGTCCTGGGGTAAAAGCCACTCATCTAGCATAGAAAATGCGCTATATTTGTATTAAAATGACTTTAGGGCCCTTCTTGAGCTGGTTAAGGGTAGAACACGATCTCAACAAAATCTACCATTACCTTCCTGACAGCAGTAAAGACGAATCGAATATAATCGAAACGTACTTGTGCCAAACCGAGAAATTTCGATATGAATGGCAGCTCCAAACTCCGGTGGAACCATGACCACCACAGACCGAACGAGATCAGTTGCCTGCGGCTATGGTTTCAGTGGTACTTCCGGTAGTAGAGCTGTCAGAGGGATACAATGAAGATCACAATCTACGGACCAGACGGCTGTAGCAACTGTTCGAACCTGAAAGACAAGACGCAGAATGTCGTCGACGAGCACGGATTTGACGCCGATGTCGTGAAAGAAGGCGATACCGTGAAGCTCGCCGAGAAAGGCATCATGTCGACGCCCGGGTTCGAGATCGACGACGAGATGGTGTTTACTGGGTCGAACCCCCCTGAAGCCGAACTGAAAGAGTACATCGAGGAGCGCCTGTAACAGGATGGTCTTTGAGCAGTTCGCGACCTGGGTCGTCGAGACGCTCGGCCTGACTGGCGCACCCAGAGCAGCAGTCCACTTCTGGGTCTACGACACGCTGAAGATCGTCACGCTGCTGGTGGCGGTCATCTTCGGCGTGGGCTACCTGCGGACGTACTTCCCGCCAGAGAAGATTCGAGACTACCTCTCGGGCAAACGAGCGATCACTGGCTATCTCCTCGCTGCACTGCTCGGTATCGTCTCGCCGTTCTGCTCGTGCTCGACAATTCCGATCTTCCTCGGGATGGTGGGCGCGGGCATCCCCTTCGGCGTCACGATGACGTTCCTCGCCGTCTCCCCGATGATCAACGAGGCTGCGCTCGTCGTTCTCCCCGGTGTCGTCGGGTTCGAACTGACGGCACTGTACGCCGTGAGCGGTATCACCATCGGCATGACGAGCGGGTTCGTCCTGAACAAGGCCGGCCTCGAGAAGTATATCGAAGAATTCGATTTCGGCGACTCGGACGTCGACATCGACGAGCCTACGCACAGAGAACGTGCACGACAGGCGTACGTCGAGGCGAAAGACATCATCAAAGAGATAATCCCGTACGTCGTGATAGGCGTGGGACTCGGCGCTGTCATCCACGGCTTCGTTCCACAGACCATCGTGACCGAGTACCTGTCCGGCCCGCTCGGTGTCTTCGGCGCGGTCGCCGTCGGTGTCCCGATCTACACGAATATCCTCGGCGTCATTCCGGTCGTCGAATCGCTCATCGGGAAGGGACTGCCCGTCGGGACGGGGCTCGCGTTTATGATGTCCGTCGCCGCGCTTTCGCTCCCACAGTTCATGATCCTCAAGAAGGTGATGAAAAAAGAGCTCATCGCCGCGTTCGCAGCGACGGTCGCGACAGGCATCCTGATTATCGGGCTCCTGTTCAATCTGCTGCTGTAACACAGCAGATCGGACTATTGCTTTGCGCGAGGACGTGCCCAGCTGAGTGCCCCAACTGATTTTCGTCAAATCGAACATCACCGATTTATAGATTGAGGACGTCTACTAGCACGTCACCACGACCGACGGGACGACTCGACCCGAAATACGAGCAGGTATTCCCCTGGAGACGCGACCAAGGAGCCAAACAGACGAGAGAATGACTGACTCAGTACCCGAATCGACGCGACAGACACTGGATCGACTGTACGAGAACCCGGAAAATCGACTGACGTCGCTGTTCGAACTCGCTCCGGACGACGAACAGGTGGAAAGCCAGCTCACGATGTTCAAAGCGCTGGCAAACCAACACCGGATTCGCATCCTCGAAGCCCTCAGGGATGGCGAACTCTGTGCGTGTGAGCTACAGGTCGTCCTTGATGCCCCACAATCGACGGTCGCGAGCCACCTCCGAGAACTCAAAGACGCCGGCTTCGTCAAAACACGCCGGCAGGGGAAGTGGACATACTACCGCATTGGTGATACAGCTGTCCTGCAATTACTCGATATCGCGGACGCACTGACAGAAGAGCCTGTATAGTCCGGTAGAGTATTGAAACGGTACAAATCGACGTGTCAAATTACGCTCGCTATCTGATGCTAGTTCTCGTTCCGGCGTTCATCGGATGTCATTTCTCGTAGTCCTCACCGAGAAACACCTGTTGCTACAAAAAGTACGTCTTACGTCGGATTCAACATCGATCGACAGCCGTTACGCATCCGGTTGTGAGGGCCTCGTCGCGACACTCCTGCGAGGTGGGCGAACAGCCATCGGTTTCTGGGTCGTCTCCAGGTTCGTGTAACTCGACGAGCGGTTCCAGTTCTCGAAGCTGAGTGGCGATTTCAGTTCCCTGCTCGGTCAGTGAGTACGTCGTCGTCGGAGGGGTCGTATCTGCTACCATCCGCTCGACGAGCCCATGACACCGAAGCTCTTTGAGCCGCTGTGAGAGCATCGGTGCGGTCAAGCCATTGAGTTCGCGCTGAATACCGTTGAACCCCTGGGGCCCTTCTGACAGGAGACGAAGGATGTGCAGCGTCCACTTCGGCCCGAGAATGTCCTGTAACCCGTGCCATTTTGCCTGCCACTGCTCGCTCTCGCTCATTACTGTAGTATCAGCCGCTATAGCGAAATATACGTTCGGTATCTCCCCTCACTCCAAGCGGTTTCAATACGCTAAGTGCGTTTATGTCTAATTACTGAACAGTATAAGAGCCAGCAAGCCATATGGTGAAATGCGATGGACGATCCCACAGACAGCAAGACGGTATCGATTATTCAGCCCGCAGCCGAAGAGTATACACGACGGACGGTTACTGTCGATTTCCTCTATCTGGACAACGAATCCTGCGACCGATGTATGGGGACTGAAGATGCACTCGAAGCGGCGCTTGAGCGGATTGAACCGGTTCTCGATGCACTGGATGTCAGCATAACCGTCAGAGACATCCACGTCTCGACGTTGGAGGCCGCCGAAGCGACCCAACTTGCCGTGTCACCGACGATCCGTGTCAATGGCCGAGATATCCAGCCCGACTATATTGAAAACACCTGCGAATCGTGTGGAGACCTCTGTGAATGTGAGGGTGACGTTGATTGTCGTCTCTGGCAGTACCGCGGTGAGGAATACTCAACGGCGCCTGTCGGACTCCTTGTCGAGTCGTTAGTGCAAGCTATTGCACCGAATGGAATGCAGTCTAGTGAATCACGCGAGAGTCAAGCTTATCAGCTTTCGTCGAACGTCAGGGACTTTTTCGAAAGGTCGGACAGCGACGAATCAGACTGTGGGTGTGGTTGCTAAGTGTAGCTTCAGACCTAGACTCGCTAGCTTAAGCTCTCTGAGCGCGTATCTACAGGAATGGGACGAAAGCAGCACATCGTTGATCTCTCTGATGAGGAACGGAGAACGCTCGAATGGTTTATCTCGACTGGTGAGCACAAAGCCGAAGACATCACGCGGGCGCGCATTCTGCTGAAGGCTGACGACGGGCTCACAGATGCTGAAATCTGTGAGCACGTCGGTTGCTCAATCGGAACGCCATACAACGCACGCAAAAACTACTGTGAGCGAGGGCTCGCGGCGATTCATCGCCGCAAGCCCGACCGTGAGTATGAACGCAAGCTCGACGGCAAAGCCGAGGCACGCCTCATCCGTCTGGCTTGCAGCGAACCACCAGAAGGACAATCCCGCTGGACGCTTCACCTGCTTGCCGACGAACTCGTCACCCTCGACGAGATCGACTTCGAGTCGATCTCTCACGAAACCGTCAGACAGCGTCTAAAAAAACGCCCTGAAACCGCATCTCTCCAGTTACTGGGAGATTCCACCCGAACAGAACGCTGATTTCGTCTATCACATGGAGGATGTTCTTGACCTCTATCACGAACCCTACGACGAGAAGCGTCCTGTCATCTGCTTCGACGAGTCAAGTAAGGCACTCCGTGGTCACAAAAGCGACCCGCTCCCGGCCGAACCGGGAGCGGTCGCCCGTGTCGATCACCGCTACGAACGCAACGGCAAACAGCGAATCCATCTCGCTACGGAACCGCTGACTGGGTGGGTCGCCGTCGAAATAACTGAACGAAGACGCACCACTGAATGGATCGACAGGATGGTTGAGCTCGCAGATGTCCACTACCCGGATGCGGACTGCATCCGGGTTGTGGTGGACCATCTCAACACCCACAAGCCCGCTGGCTTCTACCAATTCTTTCCACCAGACGAAGCCCAAGCATATCTTGATCGGTTCGAGTTTCACTACGTCCCGAAGAAGGGCAGTTGGCTGAATATGGCCGAAATCGAGATTGGTGTCCTCAAACGCCAGTGTCTCAACCGTCGAATCTATGACGCAGCGACTCTCCGGTCGGAGGTCGCTGCGTGGCAGGAGCATCGAAACGCGGCTGACCGATTCATTGACTGGCAGTTCACCACTGATGACGCACGGATCAAACTACGCCAGCTCTACCCCATTGAGCTGAATGGGAACTAGCGAGACAACGATTGAAGCGACACTCAGCTGCTCAGTGTGGATGCGCATTGAGTGTCGAGGATTCTGCCAGATCAGGGAAATATTCCAATAGCTGTGCGAGATACATAGCGCGTATCTTGTACTCAACCACCCCTGTATGACTACTATACGACACACTTATCTTGACATATCCTGTACTGTAACTCTACAGAGAGTGTAGATCTGAGTGTATGAGTCAGCCACAACAGCTAGATGACCTTCTCGAGGGGGGCAGCGATCTCAACATCGTTTGCCACAATAACCCCGACCCGGATTGTCTCGCGAGCGCACTCGCATTGGGTCGGATCGCGGCTGCGGCTGGCATCGACGAACAGCAGATCCTCTACAGTGGCGAGATTTCCCACCAACAAAACCGAGCGTTCGTCAATCTCCTTGACATCGACCTCCAATCGTTCGATTCGGCGACCGTCCAGAACCGTCAGCCGGACTCGTTACTTGCACTCGTTGATCATTCCATCCCGGGTGAGAACAACACAGTTCCCCCGGACACGGCCGTTGATATCGTGATCGACCACCATCCTGCCGAGGATATCGACGCTCGGTTCGTCGATCATCGTGAGGAACTAGGAGCAGCTGCGACGATCCTTACAGAGTACGTGCGCACTCTCGACATTGATCTGGATACGGATCTCGCGACAGCACTCCTGTTTGCTATCCGTTCGGACACCCTCGACTTCCTCCGCGGGGCGACATCCAAGGAGTACGATGCGTCGGGGTATCTTCACGAGTACGCGGATCAAGAGATGGTCCGCCAGCTTTCCTCGCCGTCAGTGTCTGGGGGAACCCTCGACGCGATCTCGACCGCGATTGACAATCGAATTATAAACGGAGCGGTACTCATCTCTCACGTTGGCCGGACGACCGAACGGGATGCGCTCCCACAGGCCGTCGATTATCTGGTGAGACTCGAGGGCGTTCAGACCGCCATCGTGTTTGGACTCGTCAACGACGCAATTCAGATCAGTGCTCGGTCACCCGATGCACGAGTGAACGTCGGTGATTTACTGGATGAGGCGTTCGAAGATGTCGGTAGTGGCGGTGGCCATCAGGACGTTGCGGGCGGTGAAATCCCGCTCGGTCTCTTTGCTGACTACACGTCCGACGATGCACAGTTGCTTGATATCGTCGAACAAATCATTACTACACGCCTGTTCGCGGAACTCAATCTGTCCGAATAGATAGAAGAGTAACACGAACGGTCATTCGATATGGACAGTTATTATCCTACTCCGGACTTCACCATGTGTTGCTTGATAACTCAATCCACACGCGTGTGGTGAGCGGATCGTTCAGCGGTTTCGACGTGAAACATAGCTGTAATGATGACTACACTGAAACAACCGTTCACGATTACCCTTGTTTATAAGTTGGGTGAGAGAGTGACCAGACGGTTATAAGAACAACTGGTGCCGATCAAAGTTTTCTATGAGCTTTGAGAAACCAATATTGTATTAGATAAAGTTAGGTAGTATTATGTTGGTTGAGTACATTACTCCGATTGTAACACATGGATCCAGTTATCCTGCACCATGGTATCAGCCAAAGTAGCGTTATTGGGATTGTAGGCTTGACGGGTGTTGCCTCCTTTATGACTGGCGTCGCATACGCCCGGTTGAAAGAGTCCGGGTCGATTAGACGAACCAAGAGAACTGCTGAAACGACCGAATAGTGCCATTCACTATCCGACCCAATTGTACACAGAACCGTTAAACACCGGATAGCTGCCATCCCGAATTACTTTTGTGGGCCCGATTGGAATGATCTTGTCTCTACAGTATTCCCGCTGAAACGATGGGTGACAAGGTGGGGGAGATAGATCCGTGTCTCGGTCACGGCGCTTCTGACGAGAAACAGTAATGTTACGGCCTATTTGGCTTTACCGTGTAGGTCTTCACTATTCAGAGGGCCTTGTCGATAATGTGGGGTGAGATAGCTGACAACGAGTTCATAGAACTGCTTCCACCAGCGTCGTGATCGGACGAACGTGCCGTATTTCCGCTTGAGTGTTGAGTTGACTGATCTGTTGAATAGCGGTCTTAGCCAGGGCGGTTGGAATTTTAGCCGGCTTGTGAGCGGTTGAGGCTAGTGGTTTCAAGATTGGCATCGTCTCACCGTAACTCAGAGAGCGCTATTCAACATGGCAGACTTTTCGGGTTCAGTGAATCTGTCATCCGAGCACGATCGGAATTCGACGTGTAATCGAACCATTTCCAGCAGTTGCTTTGACCTCCTCAGAAAGGATTCCGCGCTCAGTGTAGGGAAACGGTATAACAGACTGACCAGAGATACCCATACTTCTACCAGCACTAGCGTGCTGAATAGCGAGCATGTATCGCACGTTGATTCCGGTCATCTTACAGGCTCTGTTCAGACCAGTTGTGGGGTCAAGAGTTAATGTATGTGCAGCACCTCTCGTGACGGAGTGGCTGACTTGATTACCGAATACACTGAGTACGACTCGTTGGCTCGTGAGTGGCATTCAGAGACCCTCTCTGACTACGATGTCTCGCTTGACAAAGCCCGAGAGCGGGGGCTCCTCAACGAACAGCGGACTCGCCAACTGTGGCAGTTATTAGGACTCCTTGACCCCGAGGAACTCCTCGTTCAACTGCCGGAATGGCTGGCCGAGAAGAAGGTCGAGTCCACGAACAGGACCACGCCCACGATATTCGTTGGATGTATCTCCAGCGAGACTGAGGACGCGATTCTCTTCGAATCGTCCACTGTAGCTCGACCACTGATGGAACTTGCACACAAGATGCACTCTCTCAATAGGGGGATCGAACGGACAAAGGACGATACCGACCGCCACGAGCGACTAGTGGATCGGTTTCGAGAGCACGAACGAAAGTTTGACCACCGGGATGATCTACTCAGCCTCTCCGATAAGTGGCTCCCGAAAAGCCAGCTCAATACGGCTATTCGACGTCGTACATGAATCAAATAGCGACCATTGCTCCGGAACCACTCTGCGAAATACGCATCTACACTGTGCAGTTAGCAATCGGGGCTGATTTCTGGCTGAGAATCGGTCAGTGCAGGTACGACAGTGAGAACTACCCAATGAGTTTGGCACTCTGTTATTGTGTAACGAGGGCCACTAACTATTCATACAGTCCATGTCTCAAGACGAAACGGAAAGTGATGGTCACTTCCCGTCCGAACTGTCGCTCAACATCGACATCGACAGCATCCCCGACGCTGTGTTGGTCGCCAGTTCGGACACGGGCCAGATCGTCGAAGCGAACACGACTGCCGGTGAGTTGTTCAACTGCTCTCCTGCTGATCTCGTTGGACGTCACCAGCAGGAACTCCACCCACCAGAGGACATGGCAGCGTACACCGAAGCGTTCCAGCGCGCTATCGATGGTGACAGAGTAAATCGCCTTCAGAACGGCCAGCCACTGTATATCGAAACAGCCGATGGTCAGCACATCCCCGTCGAAATCAACGTTCAGCGATTGAACACGCCTACTGGTGTTTTCATCCTCGGTGTATTTCGTGAGGTGACCGCCCAGCTTGAGCGGGAACGTCGGTTGGAAGCGAGTACCAGTCGGCTCGAAACGTTGCTCGATGCACTGCCAGTTCCAGTCGCCGTTCTTGACACCGATGCAACTGTCGAGGGCTGGAACCAGGCCGCTGAAACAACGTTCGGATACGATTTCGACACAGTCCAAGGGAAATCATACCCACTCTTTATCGAAGACGACGAGTTCGACCGACTGTTCGAACGGATTTTCGATGGTGGTATCCTCGACGGCTACAAGACGACTCACCGGGCCCAAGACGGGTCACGGATCCCAGTGGAACTGTACGCGATGCCAGTCTACCAAAACGGGACGTTCTCTGGGATCATCGGGACAGCAATTGAAATCTCTAATCGACTGGAGCGGGCGCAGCAACTGAACGTCCTCCACAGAGTGTTACGGCACAATCTGCGAAACGAACTGAATATCATCAGCGGCTGGGCCGAACACCTTGCAGACAGCCCCAGTGAACACCAGACGGCCATCGACAAAATCCAAGGAGCCACCGACCGTCTTCTTAGCTTGAGTGAAGAAGCAAACCACATTCGGACCAATCTAACCAACAGCAGCAAACAACTCGATTCGATACCGATTACGCAGGCTCTCTCTCAGCTGTCCGATCAAGTGACCGATCGAGAGATGGTGACAATGAGTGTCAATGACGTACCAGACTCTTGTGCAATAAGTCGTCGGGGACTGTGGGCAGTCTCACAGTTGCTCGACAGCGTACTCACCCACATCGAAGAGTCGACAGTGGAACTCGCCATCGAGACCCACGAGCAGCACGTGACACTGGAATTGGTAGCATCGGAGTCGCTACTCCCAGTGGGGGCACGGAGATTTATCAACACTGGCGAAGAGACGGGACTGGAACACAGCGACGATCTCGTGGTTCCCAAATCGGACCTAATCATCGAGTCGATCGGCGGCGACGTGACGATCGTCGCTGCCGATGAAGCCACGCCTTCCAACACACTAACTGTGGAATTGCCCCGTATAGACGACCGTAGCTGATCCACCGACGACGAACGACGGGTAACGCTTCGGCGGCCGTTGCTAGATGTCGATTCGTGGATGACACTGTGGGCCGTTCATATACTGACCGTCAATCGTTATTTTTGGAATAGATCAATTCTCAATATGTATTGGGAGAACACCCTCTTTTCTAAAGGGGTATAGATGTTCCAGTACAACGGTAGCTGATAGCTGCTATTGGGGGATTTTGTATCGGCAGAATTCACACGCTCCACAGTTGGGACATTCGGCAGTATCTGGCGATACGCTAGTTCCACAATGTCGACACTCAACGACAATTTCCGATCCACCATCGAGCAACAGCTGCGTGAGAACCGTCCGGACACCCATTGTTCCTTTGCTTCGGTTGACTGTTTCTTAGCTGTGGTGGACAAGCCCGTTCACCGGAAACACGGTGTCTTCTAGAGGGAGCGTCTACCGAACACTTACATTTAAAGATGCTTCACCATCACTTGGAAGGAATCAGTCACACGCTCCTTCCACCCTGTATGAGCACCGACGAATCATCACTCGGTCGCTGTCCGGACTGTGGCGAGGCGATCCCCGAGACGTGGCTCCTCGTCGAATACGAGAAGGATGACGGCACACAGGGCATCTGGGCTGAGTGTCCGGAGTGTGACGATGTCGTCGCGC
>NZ_FOCX01000089.1 GCF_900110215.1 Halorientalis persicus
CGATACGAACTAGAGCATGGTGGGGTGCGAAGTGACGATGGATCCGAGCAAGTCCCACTCCCACGTGGCTGTGACCACGAGTCAATGCAACGCTATTGCATCGGGAAAGACGTCTGTCCATACTCGATCTACCACTCCATCAACTGGGATGAAGACATGTGGACCGAACTTGAGAGCCGAAACAGATAGCTAACAGCGCCCTGCATCTCCCCTTCTATTTCCCTATCCAAGACCGACGAGAGGAATCACTGGGGCTTGATCGTCTCCCTCTGGAACCGAGATCACCAATCCAGCTACACGGAAACACTCATCTTCCTTATGGGAACTCTCTTCTCAGTTTTTGGTAGCGGAAAATACAGGGAGAAATCTGAAAAAACCTCTTAGAGACTTTTTCGCCCCTCCTCAAAAGCGGGTTCGGCCTCGGTGGTTAATTATAGATACAATAGAAAGAAAAATGCCGAATTAGTACAGGTTCTGTCGTACTGACGGACAATACAGGCTGTAAAAGCTAGAATGCAAAGCTAACAAAGAGAAAAATACGAGTACAACCGAGGTTCTGTCGTACTGGCGGACAATACAGGCTGTAAAAGCTAGAATGTAAAGCTAACAAGGAGAAAAATACGAGTACGGCCGAGGTTCTGTCGTACTGAGGGAGAATACAGACTGTAAAAGCCAGAATGCAAATCTAACAAGGAGAAAAATATGAGTACGGCCGAGGTTCTGTCGTACTCTGTAGGGATACGAAGAATATTCCATGGAGTAAATCTATGTAATTGCCGATAATCAGGGGAACACCCCTGTTCGGCCCGTTCTTTTTCACGAGGGTAATTAGAAAAGCTAAATTGCGGGTAAAAACAGCCGAAACTTGTAGGTAAAGATACTGAAGCCCGCAAAAGCTGTCGATAAGAGGGGGGTTGACATATTCATAGAACCAGAAACCTCGACAGAACCTCGGTTCTTTTCGGTGTTTTTGGACATCGGTGTTCTATATAGTAATCTGACGGTCAATAACTCAGAGCGGGATCTCAACAAGATAAAATCTGTAAAGCGGTATTTCTGCGGTTTGAGTGGAGGTTCTGTCGTCATCTGTCTTAATATCCGATTCCATATGGTTAGGTTCCGTCGTTTAAATCGACTTAGCGCTCGGTTCCGTCATTTTAATTCCGTAAGGGGGGTAAAATATGCCGATTATACCTGGTTTGCAGTCCTAAGTAAAGGGGAGGTATAGCAGGTATAATGAGGGGTGTGCAGGAGGTCGGAGAGAGGGCGGGGGAGGTCGGGCCAGGGCACAGCCAGTTGGAGTACCGGGGCGTTGGGGTACATACAGAATATGACACACAGACGCGCCGGGCAGCGCCGGCGCTGTTGACGGGGGGTCCAACCGTGCAGCACCGGGTGGCGTCGGTCGGAGACATAGGGGGCCGTCGCCACACCAGGACAGCGGACAGCCGAGACTCGGGTGGACTGGACTAGAGCAGAGAGACAGTCGGGCAGCTGGCGGCGCCAAGAGATGGAGATGACGACGTCGAAGCCATCGAACGGGGATGGGGGGCCCTCGCACCAGCGACAGATACGGATCACCAGATAGAGTGAGTCGTCAACGTGGGCACACCAAAACAGTCGCAGATTGAGTGGTCCCCTGACGAGCGCGATGACAAACAGCGCCGGCAATAGCACACAGGATAGATAGACAGACGGACTCGAGAGAGTCGGGCGGCTTCGCAACTGGAGCCACGACAGGCTGGGTGGATAGGGATTTGTCTCTGGCAGGTCGAGTGAGGACAACACAGCCATGTACGACGAGTGTCAGAACACAGACTGCGAGGAGACGACCCAGATAGAGATACTCGCACCGGGGGACTGGAAGGGCAGCGCCGTCGACG
This sequence comes from Halorientalis persicus, assembly GCF_900110215.1. Taxonomy (GTDB): domain Archaea; phylum Halobacteriota; class Halobacteria; order Halobacteriales; family Haloarculaceae; genus Halorientalis; species Halorientalis persica. The sequence goes on from NZ_FOCX01000089.1 coordinate 1,884, forward strand.
GAGAGTTGCACTTCTGTGGGCTCGCGTGCCTACTGGAATTCTGCACGGACGAGTCGAACTTCCCCGTGTGCAAGAGCACGGGGGAGATGCCCACCGACGAGATCCTGGTGTACCAGCCAGCCCTCGAGATCGAGGAGGCGGTGGCGGCGGCGGGCGTGGCAGGAGGTGACCGAGATGTGTGAGGACTGCGAGGTACCCGCGAGTCAGGACGCCGTGGAGCAGAGCTCCACGAGCCCGGCTTCGACGGCTCAGCCGGACGCCGCCGGCCAGTGCGGTCGGTGTGGGGATGGCCCCATCGTGGAAGGGGTGACGTTCGAGGGCGGGACCAGACGGGAGGCTGGACTCGTGAAAACTCTGCGGTGCAAGAAGTGCGGGCACATCGCAGAGAAGTAGGGAAGGTCGTCTCTCGTTTGCTGGTGGTCCGGGCACTCGACTGGAGCGGTGGCAGTCACGCGCTCCGTCCCTCGCTCAGGAATTCGCTCGGTCGGGCGCGGACTGCGCTCCATCGTGCTCACTCCCGGTGGTCGTTGCGCGCGATCCCGGATGGCTGGTGCTGGCGTCGAAGTCGGACAGGTGGGACAGGAGGCTCTTGGTGACGGGGAAGAGAGGCGGCGGTGGTGCCAGGAGGGAGAGAAGTCGGACTCGGTATATAGAGAGACAGTGGATAGTGAAGACGAAGTGGGGACTTGCTTCCAACATAGGCAGACTGTCCACTACGTGTCCCGCTCTGATCGTCGAGTGTGATGGGGAGTGGTGTGTGCGTGGTCGGGTTCGGTGGACGGGTGCAAGTGTGGAGGGCTCGGGAGAGGTGTTGGCCGTGCCCATGGGGGAGACAGTGTTCGGTGGTGCCCGAGTAGGACCGAAGGGACTGGGGCTGGGACTGGATCTGGAACTGCCCCGCTCACTCCGACTGGGATGGCCAGTGGACGTGGGACGAGAGGGAGTGTGATCGACTCGGCGACCGTCGCCGTGTGGCCCCTGCCAGCCCTCGGCGTGCTCGCGGTCGCTGCGCCAGA
>NZ_FOCX01000020.1 GCF_900110215.1 Halorientalis persicus
CATTGAGTTGGATCACAGTTTCGTCAACCGCAACGTGATCCGGTTGGCGTCCGTCTTGGGGCTGTAGATCGGCCTTGTGAACCCAGTTATGAACGGTGGATCGTGCGCGGTGGACACCGAATACCTCAAGAAACGAAACAGTATTCGATAGCGATAGACCAGCCAGATGTAACTGAATACTGAGTTTCATCAGCAGTCGCGGTGTCGCTTCTCGCTCCACAAACTCTAACTCGATCTGGTCTAAACAGCCGTTGAGGCGGTCGGTTTTTGGCATAGAGCACTAAAAACCGCTCCCGCCTCACTTTTCAATCTTATCTGAACACCGCCCCTGAACGCGGGCGGCAATTTAAGCGTGTCCAGCCCCTGGGGCGTGTGTATGTGTCACGGACTCGCACCCGGATTCATCCTGCGCGACGAGATCGCCGAGGAACTGCTGAAAGAGGCCAGAGAAGCGGCCGAAACTGAGACGCCGACCGAGGGGACGCCGTCGTTCGCGACCGACGGGGAACCGGCGGGCGACGCCATCACTGGCGGTGCCACGGACCGCGATCGGCCGACCGGCGGCCCGAAGTAAACTGCGCGGTTGTGCCGACCACTCACTCCGGCGTGGGCTCGTAGTCCGAGCCCACTCGCAAATTCAGTTCTCGCGGGCGGATCGCCATCGTCACTGTCTCGTGTGCGCTGACTTCGCCGTCCCGACTGAACGTGATCGGGCCGTCCCGGCCGGTGACGGTGATCTGGGCGGCCTGGATGTGGGTGACGCCCTCGGTCCCCTGGCCGAGGACGCGATGGCGGACCGCCTCCGAGACCAGATCACCAGCGGGCATCCGCTCGACGACCGCCACGTCGAACAGCCCGTCGGCCATGTCGGCCTGGCCCCCTTCCTCGACGAACCGACGCGCGTTGCCCACCAGCAGACAGATCGCCTCGCCCTCCCAGGTCTCGGCCTCGGTTTCGAGACGCACGTCCAGCCCGTCGAACGACAGTGCCTGCTGAGCGCCAGTGAGCAGGAAGGCGAGCGTCCCGAACCGGGCCTTCAGTTCGCTAGAGGTCGCGACACTGGCTTCGGCGGGAAACCCCGCGATACAGGAGACGAGGAACGGTTCGTCGCCGGCCATCCCCACGTCGACGGTCGCGATCTCGCCGGTGTCCGCGATGTCGACGGCCGCCTCGATCCCCTCGATTCCGACGGTCCGGGCGAGGATGTTGGCCGTCCCGGCCGGGATCACCGACAGCGTCACGTCGGCGAGGTGATCGGCGGCGTCGAGACCCCGGAGGACCTCGTTGATCGTCCCGTCGCCGCCACAGACCGCGAGTTCCGACACGCCCGCCGCGCCGGCCTCGCGGGCCAGCGCCAGCGCGTCCCCTTCCCCCTCGGTGTGGTCGACCGCGAACCCGCGACCGCGGAGCAGACGCGTGACGTACTCGGCGTGATCGCCCGTCCCGCTCACGGGGTTGAGGATGCACCGGCGTGACCCGACCTGCATACCGCTCCCCAGGACCGCCGCGTATTTTAATCGGCTGGCCCGGCCCGGTCGCAGTGAATTCGACGGTTGGACGCCAAGGGTTTTGCCGCCGTCGCGCCTCGGTCGGACTACCGTGCGTATCGTGTGCGACCGCGACGACGGGGTGATGGGCGCGTGACGCTCGCACAGCTGCTCGAACAGTACGTCAGCCTGGGGATCTTTCTGGTCGCGCTGGGGCTGGGACTGCTCAGCTTCGTCGCGTGGCGGCGCGAGCGTGACCGGCGGATGGGGATCGTCACTGCCGGCTACGCGATGTTCGCGGTGTACGGGCTCGTGGTCTTTCTGGAGTACTTCCTCCTGCCGTACGTCCCGTATCGGCTCGTGGAACTGCTCGAACACGGGAGTGCAATCCTCATCCTCGGCGGGTTGCTCGCCTTCTTCGCCGCTCTCACCAGAGACTGAGCGATGTCGGACACCGACCTCGAGTTGGCCTCGCGCCGGGCGATCTACCAGCGTGTCGCCGCCGAACCGGGCATTCACTTCCGGGCCCTGCTGGCGGACCTCGACTACGCGCAGGGAACGCTGCAGTACCACCTTCGGTGGCTGGCCGACGAGAGCCTGATCGAGGAGTCCGACGACGGAAAGTACACCCGGTACTACCCGGCCGCCGAGTTCGACGAGGACGACCAGACGGTGATGAACGCCCTCCGCCGAAAGTACAGCCGGCGCGTACTGGCCCACCTCCTCACCGACGGCCCGCTCTCGACGAGTGAGTTGGCCGACCGACTCGACAAGGCCGACTCGACGATCTCCTGGCACCTCTCGAAACTCGCGGACGCCGATCTCGTCACGAAAGAGCGGGACGGTCGCAGGGTCGTCTACGAGGTGACCGACCCCGACCGTGTCGCGACCCTCTACACCGTCCACCGGGGGTCGTTCACCGACCGGATCGTCGACCGACTGCTGGGGCTGTGGGACAGCTACTGACCCTTCGTGTCGGTCGGCACGACACCGCGCAGTGCCAGTCCACGCAACAGGAGCACGTAGGCCAGAAAGACGAGCGACGGAACTACGAGGGGGCGGACGAGTCCCACCGCGTCGGTGCCGACCGCGACCGCGTGGACCACCCCGAAGACGAACCCACCGTAGGCGAACGCGTGGACGGCCCGGGGTCCCCACGGCCGGTCGAACCGTTTCGCGTCGGTGAACCCGAGGACTGCGACGGTCAACAGGAGGAGCGCGCCGGCACCGACCGCGAGCCCCACGAGGAAGTACGACTGCGTGTAGGCTGGTTCGGGGACCGCGCCGGTGAGGACGAACCACGCGTCGAGTACCCCGAGGCCGGCGTGCAACAGCGTCACGAGCATCGCGAACACCGACAGTTCGACGTGGACGCGTCGGGCCGCGTCGTGGAACGGGCCGAAGGACTCGGTGTTGTAGAAGATGCCGGTCAGCACTGCCAGATACAGCGACGGATAGGCGAGGAGGGCCGCGGCCCGGTCGAGATACCAGACGAGGGTGCTCATCAGGACGCCCCCGTCGTCTCGACCACGTCCGGACACCCGTCGTCGTCCCGGTATCCGTTGTCCGTCTCCGGCCGCTGGGGACACCGGTCCGTCGAGTCGGAGACGCCGTCGCCGTCGTAGTCACCTTGCACCTGGCGGGCCGTCACCGTCTGTTCGACCAGTTCCGTCTGCTCGTCCGTGGTCGCCTGTGCGGCCCGAACGTCGCCGACCTGCCAGACGAGGGGGACGGCCGCCACGACGACGATTACCGCCGCGACTGTGATCCGCTGTTTAGCGGTCCAGGACATGGCTATCGAACCCCCGCGTCTCGTGGAACACGCCGTCGTGGACGACGAGCGCTTCGAGTCCGGTCCAGTCCTCGGCCAGGTCGAGGGCGTCGTCGAGGGGCAGCGCCGACAGCGTCGTCGCGAGCGCGTCGGCCGCCATGCAGTCCCGGCGGGCCAGCACCGTCACCGACTCGTGGCGCGCGCCGAGCCGTTCGGTCGTCGGCTCGTAGACGTGATCGACACCGTCGCGCCGTCGGCGGTAGCTCCCCGAGGTCGCGACTGCCCAGTCGGTGTCGAGCACTCGTAACGGCTTCTCGTCGCCGTAAGGGCTCTCGACGGCGACCGGTCCGGTCGGCGGGGACACGTCGCCGCCGCCGCTGACGAACCCGCGACGACCGACCCCGCCGAGTGCCGCGGCCGCCCGGTCCACGATGTACCCCTTCGCGAGCCCGTTGAGATCCAGCGGGGCCTCGGTGACGATCCGATCACCGTCGATCCGGATCGTTCCGGACTCGAAACGCGCCGGGAGCGAGTCGGCTTCGCCACGAATGTAGGCCTTGAGGTCGTGCTCGACGGTCCCCTGGTGGATGTCGAACACGCCGTCGGTCCGATCGTAGTATTCCAGCCCCCGGCGGACGACGCTGGCGACGTGTTCGTCCTCGACGACGCCGCCGCGGTTCAGCTCGCTGACCGCACTCGCGTCGTCGAACGCGTCCAGTCGGGCCTCGAGCCGCCGGGCCGTACACCGAGCGGCCCTGGCCGCGGCACTCGCCCGGAATCCCGCCGACTGGATCACGAAATCCGTATCACAGCACCGGAACGTGAGGCGTTCGTCACCGACGCGTTCGTACACCGAGGTCGGATCAGTCGTCGTCACCGAACCACTCCTCCTCGTCTTCGTCGGCTTCCTCGTGTTCCGCTTCCTCGTGTTCCTCGTACTCCTCGTGTTCTTCCTCGTCACCGGACTGTGTCTGGACGGCCGGCGTGAAGTTCTGGTTGGGCGTGGGCGCGTCGCCAGAGGGCTGTGCGTTCGTGGGCGTCGAGTCGCCGGTCGTCGGGTCGTCGGGCGAGGCGAGTCCACCGACGGGCGCGCCGAGCGCGAGCGCCAGCATCGCCGTCAGGAACGCGCCGGCGAGCGTAAACGCCACGAGTCGATTGGTGGGGATCGGGAGCCGCATCGTCAGATCACCCCGAGTCCGGTCGCGAGAGAGTGGTTGCGTGCGATCATACGCGTAGAGCCTGGCTGGGGCCTCACATAACCGTTCGCGTCCATCGGTCGAATCGTCGTCCAGTCGTCGAATCGTCGGCGAGACGAGCATCGACCCGACGGGTCGACGGTCGAACTGGCCCGAATCTTCAAGCCGTCAGCGACGCGACCAGTCGTCGTTCGATGCGAACCGACTACGACGCGATCATGGACGACTTCGGGAGCCGGTCCGGGATCGAGAACATGGCCAACGCCGAGCGGGCCGCCATCGAGACCCTGCTCACGCTCGGGGAGTCGATCCCGGCGGCCGAGGCGGACGCACTCGGCGTCGTCCTCCCGGGCGCGCTCGGGGACGCGATCACCGAACACCGCGACACCCACGAGGAACGGACCGCCGACGAGTTCGTCGTGGTCGTCGCCGACCGCGAAGGCATCGGCGTCAGCCCCGAAGACGCCGTGCTCCACACCCGGGCCGCCATCGCCACCATCGCCGCCCACGGCGGCGACGACGAACTCCGGCGCGTCCGCGACCACCTCCCCGAGAGTTTCGACCCACTGTTCGAGACCGCCGAACTCGCGGGCTGAGTCGGTCGGTCGTGTGACGCCCCCGCACGACCACCGACACACTCATAGTTTTCTGTCTCTTTCAGTCCAACACGATGATGCTCCCGACCCACGCCCTGGCGGGGATGGCGCTGGCGCTTCCGGTCGCAGCCGTGGCTCCGGAGTTCGCGCCCGTGGCACTCGCGGCCGGGTTCGCCGGCGGTATCCTGCCGGACCTGGACATATACGTCGGCCACCGGAAGACGCTGCACTACCCGGTGTACTTCTCCGCACTCGCGGGCGGGGGACTCGCGCTCGCGCTGGCGGTGCCGACCGCCGCGACCGTGGGGCTCGCCTTCCTCTTGCTGGGCGCGGCTCTCCACAGCGTCACCGACGTGTTCGGCGGCGGCCTGGAGTTGCGCCCCTGGGAGGGGACCTCGGACCGGGCCGTCTACGACCACTACCGCGGGCGGTGGCTCGCGCCGCGGCGCTGGGTCGGCTACGACGGCTCCCCCGGCGACCTCCTGCTGTCGAGCCTGCTGGCCGTCCCGTTGCTGGTGACCGTCGACGGCGCGCTCCGGCTGGCCGTCCTCGCCGGGCTGGTCGTCGCGGTCGTCTACGCCACCGTCCGCCGCATCCTCCCGACGCTGGCCGAACGGCTCGTCGACGAGTTCGGGGCAGTCCTGCCCGCCGTGGTCCTGGCACAGCTTCCCACGCGCTACCAGCAGGGTGTGAGAATGGAAGACCACTAGTTTCTCGTGGTCGGCGATGCTGGGTCGGCGTGAGATGCAACGGGCGAGTGCGGCCGTGATTCCCCAGATGGCGACCGTTCAGGACGGAGGGCGAGCGTGACAGACGCCGTCGCCGGCCTGGCGCTGGTGTTGCAACTCGCGATCCTCGGGACCCTCGGCGAGGCCGTGCGTCGGTGGAACGTCGCCGCGATCGTGAACGCGCTGTTCGCCCTCGCCGTCGCCGTTCTTCCAGCGGTGGCCGCTGTCCTCGTGCCCTCGGTCGTGATCGATCCGACGGTCCCGCTGTGGATCGCGCTGGCCGGCTTCCTCCACTCGCTGGGGATGCTCGGCCTCTACGAGTCAGTCTGGTGGTGGGACCACCTCACCCACACCGTCTCCGCCGCGCTGGTCGCCGCCCTGCTGTACGCCGCACTCGTCGTCGCCTTCACCCCCTCGACGGGCGTCCTCGCGATCGCCACGCTCGTTTTCACCTTCGCCGTCGGCGTGTTCTGGGAGTTGATCGAACTCGTGGCCCGCGAGGTCGGCGACCGGCTGGACGTAGAGCCCGTCCTCGTCCACTACGGCTGGCGCGACACCGCCTTCGACCTCCTCTTCGACGTGGTCGGCGCACTGCTGATCGTCGGCTTCGAGGTGGGCGTGTTCGTCCCCCTGATCGACCGCTTCCCGCGGGCGGCCGCGACGCTCGTGGTCGGTAGCGGTGGCGTGGTGCTGGTCGGATCGGTGGTGATGACCGCGGTCGTGTGGCCGGTGGAGAACTGAGAGCGTCGCTTTCGGGACTCACTCGCCGTCCGCCATCCCCACCAGCCGCTCCAGTTGCTCGATCCGTTTCTCGGTACTCGGATGGGTCCGGAACACGCCGCCCAGCCCGTCAGCCGCGCCGCGGGTGCTCGTCGCGCGAAACCGCGAGTCAGGCACTGGGCGTCGTGGCGACCCGCGGGCCGTCGAGGAGTTCGTCGAAGACCTTCCGCTCGGCCGCCCGGAGGTGCTGGAGGAACGTCGACTGGGTGATGTCCATCATCGACGCGATCTCCTCGCCGCTGCTGTCGCGGGGCCAGGCGAAGAAGCCGGCGGTGTGGGCGGTCCGCAGCGCCTCGCGCTGGCGGTCGGTGAGCGACTCGTCGATTGAGTCGAGCAGCGTGTCCCGGCCGTCGCGTGGCCGTTCGCGCTCGCGTCGGGCGACGAGATCGACGCCGTCGTGGCGACGCCGCAGCGCCTCGACGAGGACGCGCGGGTTCGCGTCGCTGGGCAGGTCGACACAGAGGCGGGCGTCCGACGGCGAGACCGAGAGCGACCGGATCGCCGCGGTGCCGTGGGTCGCGAGCGTCGACAGGACGGCCCCGTCGCCGAGATCGAAGCGCACGACACAGCCCTCGTCGTGGGCGCGTACCACCTCGGCGTCGGCGAGCCGATCGGCCTGGGCCGCGAACGCGGTCACCTCGTCGCCGCTGGCGCCGGTGATGCTGAAGTACGCGACGAGGTCGTCGCCGCCGGTCGAGACGCGCTGGAGTTCGAGGTCACAGTCCCGGCGGGCCGCCAGCGCGACCAGCGGGTCGTCGGCGTCGGTCACGCGGAACTCGAGTTCGGTGAAGGCGTCGCTGACCAGCGCCTGCCGGCTCTCGGTCGCGTTGATCGCGTATCCGATGGTCTCGCCCAGTTCGGCCAGCACACCCGTCTCGACGGCCTCGAACGCCTCCGCGTCGGGCGCGTGGACGACCAGCGTCCCGTAGGAGACCCCGCGGTGGGCGAGCGGGATGACCGCGAACGGCGACGGCTCGTCGGTCGGGTACCAGTCGGCGTCGGCGTCGGTCGCGGTGACGACCCGCCCCTCGTGGCGGGCGCGATCCAGCGGCGTCGTCTCCGGCGTCTCGTCGAAGGCCGCGGCCAGTTCGCGGACGCTTCCCTCGTCGGTCCCCTCCCAGTCCCGAACGTCGAGACTCTCGTTGACCATGTTCATCCCGCCGATCCAGGCACAGGAGAAGGGATCCGAGGCGAACGTCTCACAGACGGCGCGTTCGATCTCGGCCTGGGTCGTCGCGCCGACCAAGTGCCGGTTCACGTCGCGCAACACCTCGTTGGTGTTGTTCAGCAGGGTGAGCGCCTCGTTTTGCTCGCGGATGCGGAGCTCCCGGCGCTTGCGGTCGGTCACGTCGGTGTCGACGGCGACGTAGCGCTCGATGTCGCCCGCGTCGTCGGTGATCGGGGCGATCGTCATGTCGACCCAGCACTGTTCGCCGTCCTTGCGCTCGTTGATGATCTCACCGTCCCAGACGTTGCCCGACGTGATCTCGTCCCACAGCCGGTCGTAGAAGTCCGCGTCGTGTTCGCCGGACTTCCAGAGACGCGGGTTCTCGTCGACGACCTCCGCGGGACTGTAGCCGGTCACGTCCTCGATGGCCGGGTTGGCGTAGGTGATCGTCCCGTCGGGATCGGTCAGGAAGATGGCGTGTCCGGCGTGTTCGACGGCCTTCCGGAAACTGCGCAGTCGCTCGTTGGCCCGCTGGAGCGAGGCCGTCACCCGGGCTTCCTCTTCGAGGTACTGCGAGAGGTAAAACACGGTCAGCACGGCGAGGCCGCTCACGACCAGTCCCGGGAGCTCTTCGAGGCCGGTCCGGGTCGTCTGGGCCGTCCAGAGCTGGCGGGTCGTCATCAGCGCGAGCATCGCCGTGAGGAAGGCAAAGCGGCGGTCGCGGCTCCGGTGGAGCAAGACCAGCGAGTAGCCCGTCCCGAACAGCCGCAGGAGAATAGAGAGCACGAGGACGGGGTTCACCGCGACCCACCCCCGAGAGAGAGACCGGCCGGTGTCGTCGCCACGTGGTACATAGTCGGCGGTACGCCGATGTGACACAAAAACCACCCTCGAATTCCGAGTGCGTGGGATTCAGCCGCGAGAGCCGCTCAGCCGCGACCCAAACTGTATGGGTGTCCCCATTACCCGGGAATCGCCCCCGGCCGTGACCGCCAAACAGTATGGGTAGCATCCACTCCCGGGAGGGGTGTGTAGGTCACACTGTATGACGCCGACCCAGCCCAGCCACGACGCGTGGCCACAACGGAGGTGGTCTCGATGAGTTCCAACGACGCGATGCCGGGTGTCCCGGACACGCCCGACCGGGCCCAGCTCGACGCGATGGTCGACGCCGAGCAGGCCGACCCCCGCGCCGAACTCGAAGACGTCGACTTCTCGACGGAGTTGGGCGTGGCGATGGCCGAAGACGCCAAGGCGGTCTCGCGCGGTGAGATCACGAGCGAGGAGTACTGGCAACGCTACGACGACCTCGCGGCCGAGGAGTTCGGCGAGGTCTACCACGAGACGCCGAACCCGGCCGTCGACCACGACACCGCCCAGACCATCGAGGACGACGTGGCCGAGTCGCTGTCCTGTACCGTCGGCTCGATGGCCTCGATCGCCGAGAGCCTCGAGGAACCGGCCGGCGACAGCGAGGGTGCAAGCGAGGACGGCGAAGACGACGATCACCGCTGGGGCATGGTGATCGACCTGCAGAAGTGCGTCGGCTGTGACTCCTGTTCGGTCGCGTGCAAGGCCGAGAACCGCACGCCGCCAGGCGTCTCCTACAACGTCGTCATGGAGGAGGAACACGGGGAGTTCCCGAACGTCCAGCGGACGAACGTGCCTCGGCCCTGTATGCAGTGTGAGAACCCGCCCTGCGTGCAGGTCTGTCCCGTGAGCGCGACCTACAAGATGGACAACGGGGTCGTCAACGTCGACTACGACCGGTGTATCGGCTGCCGGTACTGTATGATCGCCTGCCCCTACGGCGCGCGCTACTTCGACTTCGGCGAGAACTACGACGACGAGGTCGAGGGGGCCGGCGAGATTACCAGTCCCGAGTACGGCGTCGACCGGGGCGAGCGCGAACCCAAGAAGTCGCCGGTCGGCAACGTCCGGAAGTGTCACTTCTGTCACCACCGGCTGAACCGCGGCGAGGAACCGGCCTGCGTCGAGACCTGCGTGGGCGACGCCCGCAACATGGGCGATCTCGACGACCCCGACAGCGAGGTGGCGGAGATGGCCGCGTCCACGCGTGCGATGCAGTTGAAAGAGGGCGAGGGAACCGATCCGAACGTCTACTACCTGGAGTGATCACCATGGCAACCGACAGCAAACAGTTCGACTTCGGATTCCGGAACGGCCGGCTCCGCGTGGCCTGGTACGCCCTGCTCGCCGTCCTCCTGCTGGTCGGCGGGTACGCGATGTGGCTGCGACTCCAGGGCGGGATGCGGAGTACCAACCTCACGAGCATCACGCCGTGGGGCGCGTGGGTGGCCTTCTACATCTACTTCGTCGGCCTCTCGGCCGGGGCCTTCCTCGTGAGTACGCTGGCGAACGTCTTCGGTATCGAGCGCCTGCACCGCGTCGACCGCGACGCGCTGTTCGCGGCGATCGTCAGCATGGTCGTCGCCCTGCTGTTCGTCTGGACCGACCTCGGCCGGATGGACCGGATGTGGCACCCCTTCGCCTGGCGACAGGTCACGTCCGCGCTCTCCTGGGAGGTCCACGCCTACGTCGCCTACATCTTCGTGTTGATGACCGAGCTGTACTTCTCGATGCGGTACGACCTCGCCCGCGTCGCCGAGCGCGGGACCGGCCTGCGGGCGCGACTCGCCGGCCTGCTCACGCTGGGCCGCCGACAGCTCACCGACGAGTCCAGAGAGGCCGACCGCACGTGGCTCAAGCGGGCCGGCATCGTCGGCATCCCGCTAGCCATCTTCATGGTCCACGGCGGGACTGGCGTCCTCTTCGCCGTCTCGAAGGCTCGCCCCTACTGGAACAGCGGGCTGTTCCCGGTGATCTTCATCATCTCGGCGGTCCTCTCGGGGACGGCGCTGGTGATGTTGCTGTACGTCCTGCGGACGCGGCTGTTCGACGGCGAGCGGGTCGACCGGGACATCCTCGACCGACTCGCGACGTTGCTGGCCGCGTTCGTCGTCGTCGACGTGGCGCTGACGGCCATCGAGGCGCTGATCGCGATCGTCAGTCTCCACCCCCACGAAGTCGAGACCTGGCGTCTCATCCTGTTCGGGGAGATGTCGTGGTCGTTCTGGTGGTTCATGGTCGGCATGGGCTGGGTGTTCCCGCTGGTGCTGGTCTCGAAACGGGAGTGGCGGCGCACTCCGTGGCTGATGGCGGTGGCCGGCCTCAGCGTCGTGATCGGGATCATCGCCGTCCGGTTCAACATCGTCGTCCCGCCGCAGATCCGCCCCGTCATGGAGGGGCTCCCCCACGGCTCGTACTTCCCCTCCGCTGTCGAGTGGGCGACCAGCGTCGGGATGATGGCGGTCGGCCTGCTGCTGTACACGATCGGCGCGGAACTGCTGCCACTGACGCCACTCGACGGAGGTGATCACTGATGTCCACCGAACCAGACGACGACGAGCGTACCGACTCCGCAGGCGCATCGCTCACCAGACGCGACCTCGTGAAAGCGGTCGGCAGCGTCGGCCTCGTGGCCGGGGCCAGCGCCGCGACCGTGAACGTCGACCTCGACGACCTCTGGAGCGACGACCCACACTACGTCGGGACCGACTACGGCGAGTACGGCGCGAGCGACGTGATCCACACGACCTGCGGGCAGTGTAACACCTTCTGCCCGATCAAGGTCCGCATCGCCGACGACGGAGCCGACAGCGGCCAGTACAGTTCGCTGGTCCGCAAACTCGCCGGCAACCCCTACTCGTTCCTCACCACCCAGCCGTTCGCGCAGGTACCCTACGGGAGCGACCCCGAGGATGTGGCGACTGGCGACCTCGAGGGGACCGGCGACGTCGACACCGACCGCTGGTCGCTGTCGGGCGGGCGGATCTGCCTGAAGGGCCAGGCCGGCATCCAGACGGCCTTCGACAGCTACCGGGTCCGCAAGCCGATGAAACGGGTCGGCCCCCGGGGCTCCGGCGAGTGGAAGACCGTCTCCTGGGAGCAGGCTATCTCTGACATCGTCGAGGGCGACGAGGAACTCGGCCACCCCGGCCTCCGCGACCTGTGGGGGTACGCTCCCCAGGAGGCGGTGATGGCCGACTGGGAGGCCGTCCAGAACGGCGAGATGGAGAAGGCGGACTTCGACGAGAAGTGGGGTGACGACCTGATCGACACCGACCACCCCGACCTGGGGCCGAAGGCGAACCAGATCGTCGACGTGGGCGGGTTCCGGCGCAACTTCATCCGGACCCGGCTGTGGCACCAGGGGCTGGGCTCGATCAACAGCGTCCACCACGCCGGGACCTGCGGGTTCTCCAGCGTCCTCGGGAACGTCCGCTCCCACGACGCCCCCAAGAAGCGCCAGTACCCCGACATCGAGAACTGCGAGTACCTCCTCGTGTGGGGGACCAATCCGATGGTCGCCAACAAGGGACCGACCTGGCTCGCGCCGAAACTGACCAACGCCATCGCGGACGGGATGCGGATGGACGTGGTCGACCCGCGGCTCTCGAAGACCGCCGAGAAGGCCGAGACGTGGGTCCCGGTCGAACCCGGCGCGGACGGCGCGCTCGCGCTCGGGATGGCCCGCTGGATCCTCGAACACGACCGCCACGACCGCGAGTACCTCCGTAATCCATCCGAGAGCGCCGCCGAGACCGACGGCGAGCCGACCTGGAGCGACGCGACCCACCTCGTCCTCGTCGACGAGGAGGCCGGCCCGAAAGCCCGCGCGTCGGACCTTGGACTGGTCGGCGCGGACCACGAGCTGGCCGACGACTTCGTCGCCGTCGACGCCGACACCGGCGAGTTGGGGCCGGTCAGCGAGATCGAGACCGCCGTCCTCGACGTGTCGATGACCGTCGACGGGACCGCGGTCGAGAGCGTCTGGAGCCAGTACCGCGACCGCGTCTTCGAGCACACCGTCGCCGAGTACGCCGAGATGGCAGGTGTCTCGGTCGACCGACTCGCCGAGATCGCCGACGAGTTCACCAGTCACGGCAAGCAGGCGGCGATCATGGCCTACCGCGGCCCGGCCAAACACACCAACGGCTTCTACAACACCCGCGCCATCGCCACCCTCCAGCACCTCATCGGGAACTACGACTGGAAGGGCGGGCAGATCACGCCCTACGCCGGCTACGACACGATGTCCGGCCGCTACGAACTCGGGCAGGTCCCCGACGGCCACTCGCCGTGGGGTATCCCGCTGTTGCGTGGCGGCGTCAACTACGAGGACACCTCGCTGTTCGAGCGCGACGACGGCTACCCGGCGAAGCGGCCGTGGTTCCCCGTCGCGCCGCCACAGGCCACCCAGGAACTGTACGGGAGCGCCGCCGACGAGTACCCCTACGGCGTCGAGGCGCTGTTCATCCGGCCGTACTCGAACAACCACGTGATGGCCGTCGCCGGCGGCGACCGGATCCCAGACATCCTGGGCGACCCCGACACCATCCCGCTGGTCGTCGCCTCTGACACGGTGATCGGCGAGACCAGCAAGTACGCCGACTACATCCTCCCGGAGCCGACCTACCTCGAACGCTGGGAGAACTTCGGCACCTACCCGAACAAGCGACTGGCCGACGAGAAGATCAGCCAGCCCGCGGTCAACGTCGTCCCGGACGCGCGCCCGTTCGAGGACGTGCTGATCGACCTCTGGAAAGAGCTCGACCTCCCCGGCGTCGGCGAGGGTGCGATCCCCGACAGCGACGGGAAGCTGTGGCCGCTCCACCAGGCGGAGGACTTCTACCTGAAACTGGCGGCGAACATCGCCTACTCCCGGGACCCGGTTCCCGACGCCGGCGAGGACGAGCTGCGGGTCTTCCGCGAGAGCCACGAGAAGGGGCTGGGCGAGGCCTTCGACCTCGACCGCTGGAAGCAGGCCGTCACGGCCGCGGAGTGGCCGAAGGTCGTCACCGTCCTCAACCGCGGTGGACGCTTCGAGGAACCGGTCGAAGACTACGACGACCGCTTCGCCGAGTACGGCCACGACTATGACTACGCCGAGCGCTTCCCGGATTCGAACGCCTACGACGGCGAGCAGATGCGGTACAAACTCGGCTCGCGCGTTGATTTCTACAGCGAGGTCGTCCCGAACGGCAAACACGCCTACACCGGCGAGCGCTTCGACCCGCTCCCGCGCGTCGACGACGTGGAACACTACAGCGGCGAGGTGCAGGCGTCGGTCACCGGCGAGGGCGACCCCGATCGACCCCTGCGGCTCATCAACTGGAAGCCACGGACCCAGGGGATGCACCGGACCACCAACAGCCCGTGGCTCCGGGAGACCCGCCCGGAGAACCCGGTGTGGATCAATCCCCGCGACGCCGAGGAACGCGGGATCGAGAACGGCGACGAGATCACCGTCGACGCCGGCCGCCGCGAGGTCGAGGGGATCGCGATGGTCACTGGCGGTATCCGCCCGGGCGTGGTCGGCGCGATGTGGGGCTGGGGCCGGAGCGGCGACGGCGCGACCGCGGAGACGGTCGACGGGACCACCCGCGGCCCGGTCGAAGCCGACGGGCACACCCCCTACCGGTTCGACGAGCCGATGACCGAGGAGGCGGGGCTGGCGAAGGGCCGGGACGCCGGGTTCGCCATCAACCACCTCCAGCCCCTCGACGCGGAACTGGGCGATACCGGCCTGTCGGACCTCGTCGGCGGGAGCAACGCACAGTACGACGCCTTCGTCGAGGTCGAACGGCGGTGATTCCCATGGGAGAACACACCAAGGGCCGGGACGGCCGGCCGGACGACACCATCCCGCCGACACCCGACGCGGACGGCTCGGTCGCCAGGGCGAGAGCGAACGTGTACGGACTGCTGGCCGCCGCCCTCGACGGCGAGGTCGAGACGCTGGCGACCGCACTCGAAGACGGGACGTTCGCCCGGCTCGGGGCCGAACTCCCGGCCGAGATACCGACCGACGCGCTCACTCGCGCCGACCTCGACGCCGAGGCGCTCCGGGTCGGCTACGACAACCTGTTCGTGGTCCCGGGCCAGCACTACGTCCCGCCGTTCGCGTCGGCGCACGCCGACGACCCCAGCGAGTCCTTCGAGTCGGACTCGCCGTACCACGACGAGGGTGCGGCCGGCGAACTGCTCGGCGACCCCGCGGCGACGATGGCACGGCTGTACGCTCGGGTGGGCTTCGAGCCCGACCGCGGCGACGGAATCCCGGACCACGTCGCCGCCGAACTGGCGTTCATGTCCGCCCTCTGTGCCCGGGAGGCGACGCTCCACCGGGGCGACGGCGACGCAAGCGAGATCGAGACGCTCCGTGACCTCCAGCGGACGGTAGTGAGCGAACTCGGCTGGCTCGACGCGTTCGACGACGCCGTCGCCGCGGAAGACACCGTCGAGGGGACCTTCGCCGCGCTGACCCGCCTCACACGGACGTTCGTCGCCTGGGACGCACGGGACGGCGTCGCGACCGACGCCGAGTCCGACAGGCCGTGAGCGAGTCGCAGTCGGACCGCGTTCGGGGCCAGGCCGTGGTCGGGGTCAGCACCCGACCCGAGAGTGACGGGCTTATCCGGCTGACCGTCCAGTAAGTTCGTAATGGACCTCTCGATCGTCGACATCGCGCCGGTTCGCGCGGGAGAGACAGCCACGGACGCCTACGAGGACACGGTCGCGCTGGCGCAGGCGGCCGAACGGCTCGGCTACTCGCGGTTCTGGGTGGCCGAACACCACGGCCTCGCCGACGCCATCGCGAGCACGACCCCCGAAGTGTTGATCTCGCATCTCGCCGCGAAGACCGACGAGATCCGCGTCGGCTCGGGGACGGTCCTCCTCAACCACTACAGCCCGTTCAAAGTCGCCGAGACGTTCAGCGCGCTCGACGCGCTCGCGCCCGGCCGGGTCGATCTCGGACTCGGCCGCGCGACGGGGATGCCAGCCGTCGACCGCGCCCTGCAGTCGGGCCCGCCACGCGGTGGCGACGATCACCCCGAGAAGATCGAGGCCGTCGCCAGCCACGTCTACGACGCCTACCCCGAGGACCACCCCTACAGCGACATCGTGCTGCCCCGTTCGGCAGACGGCATCCCAGAGGTCTGGGTCCTCGGGTCCAGCCCGTCCAGCGCCGAGATCGCCGGTGAGCTCGGGCTACCCTACGCCTTCGCCGCGTTCATCAGGCCGACCGTCGCCGAGCGGGCGCTCGCGACTTACAGACAGTCCTTCCAGTCCTCGCCGTTCGACGGTGGACTGGACGAACCACACAGTATGCTCGCCGTCAACGTCGCCTGTGCCGAGACGGACCACGAGGCCGCGCGGCTCCGGGCGTCCTCGGAGGCCGCCTACCGGCGGATGGCCCGCGGCGCGTTCGGCCCGCCGCCGACCGTCGAGGAAGCCGTCGACGAGATCGGCGGCGTGCCGGACCCGACGCCCGAGTCGCTCGACCCGAGCGAGTGGCCCCGGGCCATCTCCGGCGGTCCCGAGACCATCGGGACGCTGCTGGAGGGCATGGTCGAGCAGGTCGGAGCCGACGAGGTGATCGTCCAGAACCTCATCGAGGACCCCGAGGACCGGATCCGCTCGCACGAACTCATCGCCGAGGGCGTCGGTCTCGGGGAGTGACGGACGCGCCGCGTGACTTCCGAGACGACGGTAGTGTCACTCACAAAATATTCGGAAGTGGAAGAGACACTGCAGGGCAATGTCCGAGTCCCCGTTACAGCATCCAGTACTCGATCCGATCGCGGTGTGTCTCACCTGGATATCGATCCACTGGGTCATCGATCTCTTCGTCCTGAACGTACTCGTCCCGGATCGATTCACGATCATGGGACTCACCGGGATCGCAGGCGGGCTTTCGCTTCTCGCCTCCCTGATCTACCTCCACGTGAGAGCGTCCTGATCGAGGGAAACGAGTAGCGGAGCGGACTACCGAGCGGCTCAAAATCCGTAGCGAGAGCTTCGAGGGCCACCGTCCGATAGTCTCCGGGGAGAAAGTTTATGGCTGACTAACCGGCTAGTAAGTCTGTGAGCGATACCCTCTCGCAGAAGCGACCCTGGCTCGCGGCGCTTTTGGCAGTACTGGCGACCGGGCTCGGCCACCTCTATCTCCGGCGGTGGCGGCGTGCCGTCGGGTGGATCGCCGCGCTCGTGGCCGTGAGCGTGCTGTTCGTGGATCCGGGGACGGTGGACGCGCTGCTCGCCGGAAACCCGGTCGATCCGCTGACGATCGCGCCGATCGCCGTGATCGGCGGGTTCAGCGTCGTCGACGCCTACCTGCTCGCCAGCGCGCAGAATGCCCTGGCTCGACGGCGAGCGGCCACCGACAACGGAGAGCTCGCACACTGCCCCAACTGCGGGAAGGAACTCGACGACGACCTCGAGTTCTGTCACTGGTGTTCGACGGATCTGGAGGCGTTCGGCGAGTCTGGCGACGAGATAGACACAGAGGACGCCTGATCGGCGGAGAGAAGTTACCGGAGCATCGCGTCGGCGTACTCGGCGGCGGCCTGTCTGGCCGTCTCCAGTTCACCTTCTCCCAGCACTACGGAGCGGGTCCGTGCACCGTCGACGATGGTCATCAGCGCGCGCGTGACGTGTTCGGCGTCCACGTCCTCGAAGACGCCTTCGTCGATCCCGTGGTTGATGACGGCCTTGATCATATAGCGGATGTACTCGTCGTTTTGCTGGAAGCGCTCGCTGAACGCCTCCTTGTAGGGAGCCTGACTCCGCATCTCCAGGAGCGCGACCGACAGATCCCGGTTCTCTCGGGGTGCGACGAGCAACTCGTCCAGAAGGAGGTTCAACCGCTGTTCCGGGTCGGTCGTTTCGACCTCGTGGATCGAGTCGACGAACCGTTCGAGCAGAAAATCGAGAAAGGCGACGAGGAGGTCCTCTTTCGTGTCGTAGTAGTAGTGGATCGCCGCAGTGGATTTGCCGTACTCGTCGGCGATCCGCTTGATCGTGAGATCGGCGTACCCGTGCTCCCGGAGCGCTCGATACGTGGCCTGCATGATCTCCTCGTCGGGCTCCGAGAACGACCGGTCCGATGGATCAGCCATCGTACGCTGGGTTGCCCCACGATCAGATAACGGTTTTGACCACCCCTCTCGCCAGCCGCCGTCGTACCGCCCAGTCATTCCCCGCGCCCACGTTCCGATCGTCGTTCGTGCCGTGGAACCGGCTGTCGCCTCACCCAAGCTTTTTGACTAACTAGTTAGTAAGTTGGCGTACGAACGATATGGACGACGATTCAGCGACCGAGATTCTGGAGGCGACCTATCGGACGCTCTGTCGCCACGGTTACGCGGCCCGCACGACCAGTGACATCGACGCCGGGACCGGCGACGAGCCAGCGGAGGCGATCCAGTCGTGAGCCTCCGGACCCGACTCGGGTCGCTGTTTCGCGGCCCCGAGGAGTTCGACCTAACATCGGGCAGCATCGGGAAGCCGCTCTTTTTCCTCTCGATGCCGATCGTCGTCACGAACCTCTTTCAGACCGCCTACAACCTCGCGGACACCTTCTGGCTCGGCCAGTACAGCACGGACGCACTGGCGGCCATCTCCTTTGCTTTCCCGATGGTCTTCCTCTTGATCTCGCTCGGCATGGGCATCTCCGTGGCCGGGAGCGTGCTGGTCGCACAGTACACCGGGGCCGACGAGACCGACGCGGCCGAGTACGCCGCCTCCCAGACCGTGACCTTCGCCGCCATCGTCTCGCTCGTGCTGGGCGTGATCGGCTACGTCGTCGTCGGCGACTTCCTCGGCCTCCTGGGTGCCTCGGCGGACGTGTTGCCGATGGCGACCAGCTACATGGAAGTCGTCTCACTGGGCCTCATCTTCATGTTCGGGTTCATGGTCTTCGTCTCGCTGATGCGGGGCTCCGGCGACACGATCACACCCATGCTCGTCATGTTCGGGTCGGTCGTCCTCAACATCGTCATCGACCCGTTCCTCATCTTCGGGTGGTGGCTGTTCCCCGAACTCGGAATCGAGGGTGCGGCCATCGCGACCGTCTTCTCCCGGTCGCTCGCGCTGTTCGTCGGCCTCGCGATCATGCTTCGGGGCGAGCGCGGCGTCCGGATCGACCCTCGTGACATGGTGCCCGACCCCGCCTATCTCCGCCGACTCGTCCGCATCGGCCTGCCCGCTTCGATCGAGAACATGGGCCGAGCGCTGTCGATGAACCTGCTGTTGGTCATCGTCGCGCTCTTTCCCGACACCGTCGTCGCCGCCTACGGGATCGGGACGCGCGTGTTCTCGGTCGTCTTCCTGCCGGCCATCGCCGTCGCCCGCGGTGTCGAGACCATGACCGGCCAGAACATGGGCGCGAACAAACCCGAGCGCGCCGAGCGAGCGGCTGGCCTCGCGGCGAAAGTCCTCTTCGTCGTGCTCTCGGCCGCCGGCGTGCTGGTCTGGGTCGCCGCCGCCCCCATCGCCGACCTGTTCACGACCGATCCCGCCGTCGTCGAGAGCAGCACCAAGTTCCTCCGGTACGTCGCGCTGACCTTCGGGTTCATCGGCATCATGCGGGCCTACACCGGGAGCTTCCGTGGCGCGGGCCAGACCCTCGTCGCAGCGGCGATCTCCGTGCTGATGCTCGGTGTCGTCCGCTTCCCGATCGCGTGGATCGCGTCCGGCCCGCTCGGTGAGACCGGTATCTGGCTCTCTTTCGCCGTCTCCAACGTCGTGGGCGCTATCGTCGCCTACACGTGGTATCGCCGCGGCACCTGGCGCGAGAGCGACCTCACCGAATCGACCGTCGACGTAGAGGAATCCGCCGTCGAGACCGCGACGGGGGACGACTGATGGACCGAACCGACGCGCTCGCGACCCGACGCGCGAAGATCGACAGCCGGATCGAGACGGCACTCGCCGCGGCCGACGAGGACGGACTGGCGGTCGCCCGGGAGACCGTCGACGCGTTCGACGATCGGTGGTACGGCCAGCTCGTCCTCGGCGCGTACGACGCGACGGTCGACCGGCGAGACACGGCCGTGGTGCTCCCCGCCGCGGCGGCCGTCGAACTCCTGCGCGGGTACTGCCGGCTCCGCGGCGAGTTGCTCGTCCAGCTTGCCGAGCGGGGAGCCCACTCGATTACGCGGGACCCGACGGCCGCACTGCTGGGTGCGGACTACCTCTACACCGCGGCCTACTCGGCGCTCGGGTCGGCCGAGCACCCGGATCTCGACGAGGGGTTCGCGACGCTGACGAGCGTGCTGGAGTCGATCACCGGCGCGTTCGCCACCGTCGAAGGGGCTCCCACCGACGGGTCGGACCAGATCCACAGTATCGAACAGACTGCTGGCAGTCTGGGGGAGGGGGCGGCCGTCATCGGAACGACGCTCGCGGGCGTGAGCGAGGCCGACGAAGAGCGCTTCAGGGCCCTGGGTCGGGGTGCCAGTACGGCCCGGCGGATCGACCGCGCGCTCGCCTCGGAACACACCGGCACGGTCCTCCCACCCGCACTCGACGAGGATACGCTCGAAGCTCACGCGAACACGTGCCACGCAGTCGTCGACCGGACGCTCGACGAACTCGAACGGACCGCCGACGTGACGGCCCTCCGGGCGCTCCTCGCCAGTGAACGAGGCGACGGACAGCCGCCGCCCTCCCGTGATCGTGCCGCCGAGTGACCGAGTGAGTGGGGCCCTGTTGGGAGCCGTTCGTGGCCGGGCGTTCCACGACCGGCGAGCGAGGGGGCCAGTCCGCTTCTCGGACGCGGCCGGCCACCTGTCCGTGTCGCCGTCTTTTTGCCCGCTCACCGCGACTAGTGGCTGCTATGTCCGATACCATGCGTGCCGCGGTCGTTCCGGAAGCGGGCGGCGACTTCGAACTCGTCGAACGCGACGTCCCAGATCCCGAGCCCGGCGAGGTCAGGATCGCCGTCGAGGCCTGTGGGATCTGTCACAGCGACGCCTTCGCCAAGGAGGGGACGTATCCGGGGCTCAGCTATCCCCACGTCCCGGGCCACGAGATCGCCGGTCGCGTCGATGCCGTGGGCGATGACGTCACCACCTGGGCCGAGGGCGACCGGGTCGGCGCAGGCTGGCACGGCGGCCACTGTTTCACCTGCGAGCCCTGCCGGCGCGGGAACTTCCTCCAGTGTGAGAACGGCGAGATCACCGGCATCACCTTCGACGGCGGCTACGCCGAGTACGTGACCGTCCCGAACGAGGCCGTCGCGGCGGTGCCCGACGACCTCGACGCGGCCGACGCCGCGCCGTTGCTCTGTGCCGGCGTCACGACGTTCAACGCCCTGCGCAACAGCGACGCCCGACCGGGCGACCTCGTCGCCGTGCTGGGCGTGGGTGGCCTCGGCCACCTCGGACTCCAGTACGCCCACGCCGCCGGCTACGAGACCGTCGCGATCTCGCGAAGCCCCGACAAGGAAGACCTCGCGCGCTCGCTGGGCGCGGACCACTTCGTGAACGCCGCCGAGACCGATCCCGCAGAACAGTTGCAGGCCCTCGGCGGCGCACGCGTCGTCCTCGCAACGGCACCCTCTAGCGACGCTATCTCGTCGGTGGTCGACGGTATCGGCATCGACGGCTCCGTGGTCGTCGTCGGCGTCCCCGGTGCGCCCATCGAAGTGGACGCCAACACGCTCGTCGGGACCCGCGGCGGCGTCGAGGGCTGGGCCTCCGGCCACGCCCGCGACTCCCAGGACACCCTGGAGTTCAGCGCCCTGCGAGACGTGCGCCCCGAGATCGAGACCTACCCGCTGGCGGAGGTCGCGGCGGCCTACGAGCGCATGATCGAGAACGAGGCGCGATTCCGGGTCGTCCTGGAGCCCTGAGCGAGCGGCGGTCCCGTCGCCGACCCGTCGTCGACAATCCCGTGGCGAGAGTGTCGGCTCCGCCGAGGGATTCCGACGGGAGATTTAATCTCGTAGCGCCCAACGTTAGCCCGTGTCACAGACAGCACCATCACGGTTCCTCCTGGTGTCGGCGGTCGTGTGTGTCCTCGCGTGTGCGGCCGCGGCCGTGGTCCCGCTCGGGACGGGTGCCTTGCCTGCGTTCACGGGCAGTGTCACGTCGAGCGGACTGCTCGGACTGGTGTTCAGCGTCCGGAGCGTCCAGTTGCTCCGGGCGACCGGGCGACCCGGTCTGCCGGCGGCCGTCCTCACGACGATCTTCGGCGGCTGGTTCATGCTCGCGCCCCTGCTGTACCGAGACACCGGGTTCCTGCCGACCGCCGGAGTCCAGCTCGCCGGGACGCTCGTCTCGACGTTCGGCCTGTACGTCGTCGTGGCCGGGCTGACCGGTGAAACCGACGGCGCGTCGTGACCGGGTGCAGGGCTATCGCGGCCGTTCCACCCCCGATCCGAGTGGAGGTTGCCGTGTTCGCGCCGTAACTGTCCGGACATTGAAGTTGGTCTCAGCTGACGTACCGTCGTGACTCGTCGGCTTTCGCGGCGCAGGGCGCTCCAGTTCGCGGGTGGCGTGTGTGCCACAGGTCTCATCGGTGTTGCCGGAGGCACCCGCGCGACAACGGGATCGTGGCAGACATACGGATTCGACGCCGCAAACACAGCGGCCCCACCCGATCACACCGGTCCGGACGACGCCGCCACCGTCCAATGGCGGTTCGAGACCGGAAGCGGTATCGTCCTCTCGTCACCGGTGGTGGATGCAGACACCGTCTACGTCGGGAGTAACGACGCCAACGTCTACGCTGTCGACCGCCGAACCGGGACCGAACGCTGGCGCTTCCAGACCGGCGACCGAGTGAAATCGTCACCGGCGCTCGCGAACGGCACGCTCTACATCGGCAGCCACGACGGCACCCTCTATGCACTGGATGCGGCGTCGGGCCGCGAACAGTGGCGGTTCGAGACCGAATCACCAGTGGTCGCCCCACCGACAGTCGTGGACGGGACCGTCTACACCGGCGGGCACGACGCCACGGCCTACGCGCTGGACGCGGCCGACGGGAGCGAGCGCTGGTCATACGGACTCGACAGGTTGACTAACACCGCCCCGGCCGTGGTCGATGGAACAGTGGTCATCGGGAGCTGGGGCGACGGTGGCCTGTACGCGCTCGACGCCGATACCGGGTCCCTGAACTGGCGGTTCGACGACACCGGAACGGTCGATTCGAGCCCGGCTGTCGTCGACGGGACGGTGTACTTCGGGAGTTCGGACACCAACGTGTACGCGCTCAGTCTCACGGACGGAACCGAACAGTGGCGCTTCGAGACCGGCGACCGGGTGCCGTCCTCACCGGCAGTCACCGGAGACACGGTCTACGTCGGGAGCAACGATTCCAGCGTCTACGCTCTAGACGCGAGTGACGGCACCCAGCAGTGGGCCTACGAGACGGGAGATCGCGTACAGTCCTCACCAGCCGTCGTCGATGGGACGGTTTACGTCGGGAGCGAGGACGCAACACTGTACGCACTGGACGCGGCCGACGGGTCCGAGCGCTGGCTCTTCGAGGAGCCCGGATCGATCTACGGGTTGCCGGCGGTGCTGGACGACACCCTCTACATCGGCAGTTCGGACAACACCCTGTACGCGATCGGTCCGCAGTTGCCGGGTTCAGCGACGGCATCGCCGACGGCGACCGTCCGTGCGACCGACGCCAGCGGCGACGACACGCCGACTGATGGTTCGAGTGACGGATCCGGATCGCCGAGTCCCCCGGTCGAACTGCTGGCCGGCGCGCTCCTCACGGCGCTCGGTGTCGGTGCCTACTGGCGACATCGTGGCGACGACACTGTTCCGATTCACCTCTCGAACGCGAGCGGAACAGCACTCCGGTGCCGCATCTCAGTTCGGGCCGACGACGAGGACGAACTTCGGTTCGATACCAAGGTCGAACTCGACGACGGCGAGGAGCGGACACTCGACGGTGAGTTCCCCTCGGGACCGTTCAGTCTCAGGGTCGCCATCCCCCACGGCCAGCCGGTCGTCGAGACTCGCGAGACCGGCGAGGCCGTCTCACGCACCGTCGTGAACATCACCGCGGACGGCACTGACGTGACTGTCGAGTGACGACGGGGCGACCCCACCGTTCTTATTCTTGCAGTGGGGAACGTTCGGCAGTCGGCGGTGAGTTGTTTCTAGGCAGAGTACGTCCCTAATTTTAAGTCGGAAAACGCGACCAAGCCCGACACATGAGCCAACGGGTTGGGGAGCAGGTGCCAGCGCCGGTCCCGCCGGACGATCCCGACGCCTGGTACGCACCCGACGTGTGCGACCAGCGGGAGATCCACTCCGGCGTGGTCGCGACGATCCGCGAGCGCCCGGACGGATTCGCCTACGAGGTCCGCGAGCCGAGCATGACGCCCGCCGAGCGGAGCGACTTCGGCCGCGTTCGCGAGCACTTCGCGGACGCCGGCTTCGCCCGCCCGCTCACCCGCGAGGGAGCCGTCGAACGGATGGCCGACGGGTTCGCCCCGAAATCCCGCCGCGTGATCGACCGACTGACCGACTGCACGCCCGCGGGTCGTCGCCGTCTGGACTACCACGCGCTCGCCGAGTTGCGCGGTCTGGAAGAACTCACACCGTACGCGCTGGACGAGCGCATCGACGTGGCCGACGCCGCCGAGGACCGGCTGGTCGTCCACACCGAGGACTACGCGCCCGCCGTCACCGACTTGCCCGCCGATCCCGACCACCTCGAACGGTTCGCCAGCGACCGGCTGGAACGCCACACCGTCACCTTCCACGGCTTCGAGATTCCCGTCGTGATCTACCGGGAGAACGTGCTGGGTAACGACCCGTTCACCACCAAGTACGCCGTGCAGGAACCCGACCTCCTGCCGGGCGACGAGGACCTCATCGAGGACTGCAAGGAACGCATCTGGGAGACCAGCACCGACGGCCTCGTCGAGGACGCCGCCGCGTTCGTCGACGAGCGCGCCCGTGAATTGCTCTCCCGGCAACTGACTGCCCGGAACACCCGCGCGTGGTTGGACGCCCTCTCCTATCGGGTCCGGACGGCACTGGCCGAGTACGATCTGGCTGTGCCGCCCGTCGATCGCCGGTTCGCCGACGACCGCCTCTCCGATCTGGTCTACTACGTCCTCCGGGATTACGTCGGCCACGGGAAACTAACCATCCCGATCCGGGACCCGACGCTCGAGGACATCGAGGCCAACCGCGTCGGCGAGCGGGTGAAGGTCGTCCCGCGTACGGACGTGGGTCACAACGAGCGCATCCCGACGAATCTGACCTTCGAGGACGAGAAGACGTTCGTCAACGTCGTCACGCAACTGGCCGCGGCCGACGGAACGGAGTTGAACGCCAGCACGCCCAGCGCGAAGGTGAACCTCCAGCCCGAGGGGGTCGACGAGACGATCCGCTGTGCCGTGGCGCTCCCGACGATCAGCGAGGACGGCCCGCACATCTCGATCCGCAAGCAAGCCCCCGACGTGTTGACACCCGTGGACCTCCTCCAGCACAACAGCCTCTCGACGGAGCTGGTCGCCCTGCTGTGGTTGCTGTACGAACACCGTGGCGTCGTCCTCTTCTCGGGCCCGACCGGCGTCGGCAAGACGACGCTGATGAACGCCCACATGCCGTTCGTCCGGTACGACGACCGGCCGATCAGCATCGACGAGGGGTCCCGGGAAGTTCAGTTGCCTCACGAGACGGGTGTCTCGCTCACCACTCGCGACCACGAGAGCGAGTACAAGCGGGTCACGATGTCGGATCTGATGACCGAGGCCAACTACCTCAATCCCGACATCGAGGTGATCGCCGAGATCAACACGCCGGCCTCCTTCGAGACCTTCGCCGAGAGCCTGAACACCGGCCACGGCATCATCGGCACCACGCACGCCGAGGACGTGCGGACGCTGGTCAACCGGATCGTCGAGCAGGGCCTCCCGCCGTACCTGCTGAAGGAACTCGATCTCGTCGTTTTCCCCCGACACATCGACGGTGACCGCTACGTCGGACGGGTCGTCGAACTGCTGGACGAGTCGGCGTTCCGAGAACTGGATCGCGAGGCCGACACCTGCGGGACGATCCGCAAGGACGGCACGACGATTTACTACAACACCGTCGTCGAGCGCGGGCACGACGGCGAGTTCCGACTGGCCTACGATCACCCCCAGCTTGGCGACGACGAACGCTCGATGGGGACGCGCGTGTTCGACCGCCTCGCCGAGCGGACCGACAGACCAGTCGAAGCCGTCGAGGACGAGTTCCACCGGAAACACCGGTACGTGGAGTACCTCGAACGCGAGGGCGTCACCGACTTCGAGGCGCTGTTCGAGTTCCTCGCGGACCTGCGGACCGACGAGGCAGCGACGGTCGAGCGGGCGAGTCGGTCACTCTCCGGCCGCGACGGCACCGGCTACGAACCGGACATCGAGATGGAACTCGGAGGGACCGATGGCGACGACTGATCACGAGACGGCGGCGAATCCGGCCACCGGCACCCGCTCGCTCTCCGTCCTCGACCGCGGGCTGTACGCGCTCTTTTCTCGCCACGCCGACCGGCCGCGACACGAACGCGACCGCAAACGCTACCGCGCGGCGAACCTCCCGACCGGGTTCGACGTGTACCTCGCACGGGTCTACGGTGCCTCCTGGGTCGTACTGGTCGCGCTCGCGGTGCTGACCGGGACGGTCACCGCCGCCTTGCCGGCGACGCTGATCGACGGCATCGTCGGCTTCCTTGGTTCCGGCCTGCCGGTCGTGAATCGAATCGGCCTGCCCGCGATTCCACGCCTGTACGTCGCGCTCGGGGCCGGACTGGTGACCGGACTGGCCGGCAAACGACTCACCGTCTGGACCGGCGGGCTCTACCTCCGGTGGGTCGCGAGCGCCAGACGGTCGAGTATCGAGCGAACCCTGCCGGGTGCGGTCCGGTACTTGCGGGTCCTCGCGACGGGGACCAGCGACCAGCGCACGATGTTGCGGACCGTCGCCGATCAGGACGCCTACGGTGAGACCGCGGTCGCCTTCCGGACGGCACTGAACAAGGCCGAGTTGACCGGCAGCGTCGACGAAGGCCTGGAGATGGTCGCCCGCGACACCCCCTCGACGGACCTGCTCGCGCCCTTCCTGCTGAAGTTCCGTGAACACGCCAATCAGGGCGGGGATGCACTGGCGAACTACCTCCAGTTGGAAGGACGGATGCTCTCGAACCGGGAGGCACGCGCCCGCGAGCGTACCAGCGGCTTCCTCGAGCTCCTCTCCGAGCTGTTCGTCGTTTTGCTGGTCCTCCCCGCGCTGTTCGTCCTCATCCTGACGGTGATGAGTGTCCTCGCACCCGGGCTGTCCGAGCCGGTCGCGACACCCGTCGGACCAGTGGCGACGAGAACGATCCTGGTGTACGGGAGCGGTGCGTTCGTCCTCGCGGTCGGTGCCGGCTCGGCGCTGCTCGTGGAATCGCTCCGGCCGGCCGAACACTCCACGGGCCGGTACGACCTGCCCGAGAACGCGCTCTCACTGCTGGAGAGCGTGCCGACGAATCCCGCCAGCGCGGCCGTCGTGACCGCACCGCTGGCCTGCGGCATCGCTGTCCTGCTGTGGACCTGGAGCTATCGCCCGCTGAACGCCGTCTTGCTGGGGTACGTGGCGTTCGGACTGCCGGTCGGGATCGTCGCCGTCCGGCGGGCGCGCCTCGACGACGCGAAAGATCGAGAAATCAAAGACTTCGTCCACGCGGTGTCGGGCCACGTCAGCCTCGGCCGGCCGTTCCCGGACGCCGTCGAGCGGGTCGCCCGCGAGGTCGATCTCGGGGCCCTGCAGGACGACGTTGACGACCTGGCGTTTACGATGAACCTGACGACCGGGGGCGACCGGAACGAGGACACGACCGACGTACAGGCGGCCGCACTCGCCCAGTTCGTCGACCAGGTCGGGACACCGATGGCCGAACAGACCATGGGACTGGTGACTGGCGCGCTCGACGCCGGAAGCGACTCCGAGGACGTGTTCGAGACGCTCCAGACCGAGATCGGCCGACTCTACCACGCTCGCAAGCAGTTGCGGTCGTCGCTGCTGGTGTACGTCGCGGTCGGCTGGACGACGGCGCTCCTGGTCGTCGCGATCATGGTCGCTGTCAACGGCTACGTCCTCGACGGGTTCACCCAGCTGTCGTCGGTCGCCGGATCGAGCGCGGGCCTGGCGATCAGTCCCGACGCCGTCGAGCCGGCGCGGGATCGCTGGCGGTTCTACGTCGTCACGCAGGCGACGATGCTCGCGTGTGGCTGGTTCGCCGGCACGGCCTCCCGGGGTCGCTACGAGGCGCTACTCCACTCGGCGGCGCTGGTCGGTGTCGCGTACGTCGTCTTCACGGGGGCGGGGATGGTATGACCCGCGCACAGTCCAACGTCGTCGGCGTCGCCCTCTTGCTCGGCATCGCGGTCATCTCGATGGCCGCGCTCACGGCCGCCGTCGGCGCGCTGGTCCAGCACAACGCGGCCAGCGCCGACGCCGCCCGGGTGGCGACAGCACTCGACGACGCGCTCGAACCGGTCGAGACGACCGGCCAGCACAGCGACACCGTCCGGTTCACCAGCGGCCGCCTCTCGACCGCCGACCGCGAGATCAGAGTCCTCGACGCCTCGGGCGTCCGCGCCACCGTCGATGTCGGCGGCCTCGTCTTCGAGGCCGGTGACCGCCGCGTTACCTACGTGGGCGACGCTATCGTCCGGCGGTCCGGCGGGAGCGCGTGGCTCCACGACGGACCGCCGATCACTGCCACAGCCCGTGGCGACGTGTTCGTCGCGAGTGTCGCGCGCCTCAACGTGAGCAACGTCGGTGTCGGTGGCACCGGCGAGACCACAGTCACCGTCCGCACGCGCGTCACGCACAACCGGACCGCGCTCGGGACTGGCTCCTTCGGAATCGCCGTCGAGACGGCGACCCCAGAACCGCTCGAACGCTGGTTCCGCGACCGGAACGCGACCGTCTCGCGGCGGGACTTCGACGGCGACGGGACGGAGAGCGTCGTCGGGCGCTTCCCGGGGAACCGGACGGGATACCTCGTCGTTCACGATATGCACGCGGAGGTGAACGGTGGATGATGGACGCGTTACGACGGGACGACAGGGGCTTCAGCACGGTCGTCGAGAAGGTGCTGGCCATCGGGCTGGTGACGCTGTTCATCAGCCTCGTCTCGGTGACGGTCTACGGCGGTGTCGTCCCCGACGCCCGGACGGCGGCCGGCGAGGAACTGAGCGAGCGGACGCTGGCGACGGCGGCCGAACGGGTCCAGCAGGCCGTCCCGCCGAACGCGACGGCCGCCGACGTGCGGGTGCGGGTCGATCTGCCGCCGACGATCCGTGGTGCTGGCTACGAGATCCGCGCCGAGAACCGGTCGCTCGTCCTCGACCACCCGCGAGACCGGCTCGACGAGCGAGCGCGCCTCGCGCTCCCCGAGTCGGTCGTTCGGGTCGACGGGCGATGGGGGAGCGGCGAGACGACGTACGTCCACGTTCGTCGTGTGGACGCGGGACTGGTCGTTCGACTCGAAACGGGGGGACGATGAGCGCCAGAGCCCAGACGAACCTCCCCGCGCTCGCCGTCGCCCTGCTGGTGTTGACCACGACCGCTGCGCTCGGGATGGCACTGGCCGACGGGGCGTTCGCCAGCGCCGAGCGCGATTCCGGGGAGCGACGGGTCGCCGTCGCGCTCTCGGAACGGCTGGTCGGTCCCGCGGGACCGCTGACGACGCGGGCGAACGTCCTGAACGCGACGGCGGTGGAGAATCTCACCGCGAACCGGCTTCAGAACCAGTATCCTGTGGTCGGTGACCGTGCCGTCCGCGTCCGACTCGACGACCGCACGCTCGTCGAAACGGGGACCCCCGACGGCGGGACGACGATTCGCCGGATCGTCCTCGTCCGGGAGACACAGACCCGGCGCTACGAGCCCGCACTCGATATCGGGAACACGACGACGATTCCACGGCGGACGGATCGCGTTCGCCTGACGCTCGATCCGCCACCGCGGACCGTGCTCCACACGGTCCGTGCGAACGGTCGGGCCGTGTTCCACAACGCCTCGGGACTCCAGGGGAACGTCACCGCCGACCTCTCCCGGTTCGAGACGACTCGACTGGCCTTTTCGGCCAACCGGACGCTCTCGACCGGCGACGTGACCGTGACCTACGTCCCGGCCGAGGAGACCAAATCGATCCTGGAGGTGACCGTGGATGCCAGGTGACCGCGGTCAGCTCTCCCTGTCGCTGATCGAGGCGGGCGTCGGCGTCGTCTTCCTGTTGACCGTGGCGATGGGGTTCGCGCTTGGCGTCCCACAGCCCGACACGCGAGAGCCCCAACTCGACGTGTACGCCGAGGACGCCGCGACGGTCCTGCGCGGCGAAGCGCCGCGCCACCAGGGGACGACCCGACTCGCCGAGGTCGTCGCCTCGGCGGGGAGTTTCGAGCGCGAGCGAGGATCGTTGGACCGGCGGGTCGAGCGCATCCTCCCGGACAACCTCATGTACCGCGTCGAGACGCCACACGGGGCGGTCGGGTTCGAGAAACCCGCCGGCGTCCCCGTGGGTCGGGCGACCGTCACGACGGTCAACGGCGACGTGACCATCTGGGTGTGGTACGCATGACCGGCACCGAGCAGGCGGGGCGACGCGACGGCGAGCGCGGGCAACTCGTCCTCGCCGCGGCGGCCGTGCTCGCGGTCGCGCTCGCGCCGGTCGTCCTCGCGTACCTCCAGTTGGGGTACCACGCCGACGTGGCGGCCAGCACGGAGTACGACGCGCCCGTCGCGAACGCCGAGCGACTGCTGGAGCGGGCCGTCCACGAGGTCGGGACGAACGCGACCGGCCGACCCTGGAGCGAGCGCGACCAGACCGTTCGAACTGTTCGCAACCGACTCGACCAACCCCTGTCGATGCTCGCGACCGCCCGGATCGAGTCCGGGACGGCCTACGAAACGAGCTACAACCAGTCGGCCGCGGCAAACCGGGCGGCCGACCGCTGTCCGGACGGTCCGAATCGAGATTTCGGCGATTGCGTGGCCGAAGATGGGGTCGTCGTGCAGGAACGCGTCGGCGAAACCCACGTCCTCGCGGTCGCGCTGGACGTGACCGTGACGACCGAGCGCGGCGAGCGAGAGGTGACGCTGGTCGTCGAGTCAACGTAGCGGTCGAACCGGTTCGGGGTCGTTCGAGCCCACGAGAGGCGGGCGGTCCGCTCGAAACGTGCGCCCACACCCCAGTTCGAACACCGCGACCGCTTGACGATACACGCTCAGTTTCAGAGCCGGAAACACCGAATCCCGTTTTTAGTGGCGTCGCACCGTTTTTGCAACTATGCTGCCCGACTCGCCCCTCCAACGTCGATCCGCAGTGGATCCGTCGGTTGGCGACGAACGGTTGCTCGTCTCCGACGAGACCCTCGTCCTTCGGAACTACGACAGCGAAACCACTCACGAAGTCACCGTCGAGTTTCACAACGCCGACGACGAAATCGCGTTCCAGCGGACCTACACCCTCACCCCACAGGCGGTCACGAGCATCCAGACGCGACTCCCGCGTGCGGTCTACCACGTCGACGTTCGGGTCGACGGTGCCGACAGTTCCAGCGCCGACTGTCTCGTCGGGAGCGCGCCGTCCGAGACTGCGCTCGTCGAAGTGGGTAACGGTCTCGTAAGTGTCGCGGAAGGCGTTGCTTGACAGTCCCGCGCCCGGGCACGGGTGACGGTACTGCGGTGATGTCTTTCCCGGGGCTCGATAGCGACCGACACCGCGCCAGAGCGTGACCAGTACCTTCAGCGCCTCGCGGTCGGCCATCGCGCGATAGCCCTCCGGTATGCCCGCCAGATCGACCGTCTTCGTGAAGATCGACGATACCCATGGGTTCGTGGCCGACCCGGGAGCCCTGCTCGCGGTCGCTGTCGCCGTTGTAGAACCAGAGATCGGAGCCACAGATCGGCGGTGTGAGTGACCCGGACGAGCGCGTCCGTCGGTTCGGTCAGTTCCGGTTTCGGTACGTCCTCGATTCGAACGTCGCCCGGGCCGTGGAAGATCGCGGCGCGCATATCCCGTTCAGGGCCAGCAGGCACTTAGCGGTCACGCAGGCGTCGGTCCGCCGTCGTCGGCCGAGTCGGCACGGCCGGGACGACTAATTCCGTCCGGATCGAATGGTGAGTGGGGGCGAACGGAGACACAACCATGACCGACCAGCCAGATGACCCACAGACCACCGACCGCTCGTTCACCGATCCGGAGTTCGAGACGCTCGCAGTGACCGTCGACGGCGACGAGGCACTCGAGGCGATCCACGACGCCGTGAAGGGGCTCCACGCGACGGCGACACCCGTCGGCACCAAGATCAGGACGACCAGCGGCGTGCTCGTCGCCGTCGTCCACACACCACAGGCCGCGTCCGACGACGCCGAATCGGTGTTGCACTATCGAACGGAGCCCGCGTCCGCACTCGCGACCAGAAAAGCCACCACGCTCCGTCGACGACTCGAACGCCACGAGGCCGAGACAGACGCGGACGCCGTGACGGCCGAGTGATCCCCTCGAACCGTCCGGTCAGCGGCAGATCTACTGGAGTTCGTGGTCGAGCCGCTGCCAGGCGCGCATTCCGTTGCGGACGGACTTCGCTTCGAAGCCGTTCGCTCGCAGGAATTCGGCAGCACGAGCGGACGTGACACCGGCCTTGCAGACGACCGCGATCTCCTCGTTCTCGGGGAGTTCGTCGAGGTGCGTTTCCAGCGTCGAATACTCGTACTGGAGCAGGTCCTCGTAGACTGGAACGTTCGTACTGTCGGGAATTCGCCGCTGTGCGTAGTCACGCTCCGTGCGAACGTCGAGAACGAACAGATCCGCCGCGTCGTCGGCCCCGATCCGACGTGCGACCTCGGCGACCTCGATCTCGGTATTGCTCATCTCGTCCAATACCAGGGCGCGGTTCGGGCTTAAATATGTTGAAACTGGAACGAGCGGTGACGTTCGTGCCGCGGTGCGAATGTGGCCTTCCCACGCTTTCGAGGGTGCTGGTGCGACCGAGGGCCCACAGCGGAGGGAGACCGGCCCGATTCAGCAACTATTTCACGTCGCGTACACAACTACGACCACATGGGACACCACACGTTCGACGCGGGAAAAGCGGCAAAACTCGAGGACGCCGCGACGCGCTATCGCTCGGTCTCCCGCGAGGAACTCCTCTGGGGACTCGACCTGACGGGGACGGAGACGGTGGTCGACCTCGGGAGCGGGACTGGCTTCTATACCGACGACATCGCGCCCCACGCCGGCCGCGTGTACGCGGTCGACATCCAGGACGCGATGCACGACCACTACCGGGAGAAGGGTGTCCCGGCGAACGTCGACCCCGTCACCTCCGGGATCGAGGACCTGCCGTTCGACGACGGCGAACTCGACGCGGCCGTCTCGACGATGACCTACCACGAGTTCGCCACGGGCGACGCGCTCGCCGAACTCGCGCGAGTCCTCCACTCGGGCGGCCGCCTCGTCGTGGCCGACTGGTCCGCGGACGGAACCGGCGAGGACGGGCCGCCACTCGACGAACGGTTCGGCGAGGACGCGGCAGCTACGGCGCTCGACGACGCCGGGTTCGAGGTCGAGTTCCGGGCGACGCGACCGGAGACCTTCCTGATCGTCGCCACGAGGCGGTGAGTGTGAACGCCACAGCGAGGGCCACCCACAAAACACTATCCAGCTGGCCGACCCACGTTTCGGGTGATGCCAGCCACTCCGTCGCCGACACACTGGCGGACGTGGATTGACCTCCTCCCACCCCTAAAGGGGTGGGATTCCCCGACGGGGATATTCAG
The DNA here is from genome assembly GCF_900110215.1 of Halorientalis persicus. GTDB lineage: Archaea > Halobacteriota > Halobacteria > Halobacteriales > Haloarculaceae > Halorientalis > Halorientalis persica. The sequence continues at coordinate 33,388 of NZ_FOCX01000020.1, forward strand.
GTTGCGCGTTTCCTCGGCGGCTCAGGGACGCTTTCGCGTGGCCAGCCTCACAGGTCGCCATCCGGTTACGACCCCGGACGTGCTTTCCAGCGCGTACAGCCGGGTCAACGCGGCCTTCCTCCCCGGTCACGCCGGGCGGCTGCGAAGCAGTCGGTGGAGTGTTCAGTCCACGAGGCCGCACGGGTCGCCGCACCCGAACTGCTACGCCGTGCATGGTTCTCCCTCCCGTTGACGGATATTCTCGGCGGCATTCAGGTCGGCGTGGCGGCCACGGTCGCACTCGGGACACGAGAAGTGGTCGCCGTCACGCGACCCCTCGGCACCACAGACCGAACAGCGTTGACTCGTCTCGAACGGGTCAACTTCTTCGACGCGAATCCCGGCCTGCTCTGCCTTGTAGACGATGAATTCCTGCAACTGGTGGAAGTGCCACGAGTGGACACCGCGCCAGTCACTCCCGTCCCTGACACCTTCCAAGTCCTCGATTTTCAGGACGGGATTCTCGAACTGTTCGGCCCAGTCGATGAGGCGACGGGAGGCGTTGTGGTTGAGATCACGAATCCGGCGCTGTTCTTTGTTACCCACGCGGTTACGTGCGCGAAGCGCACCCGCCTGTTGCAGCGACTCGCGCAGGGAACGATATTTGCGCCGGACGTATTTCGCCTCACGACCGGACACCAGCATCGACTCACCCGTTTCTGCGTCGGCGGCAAGCAGGTGGTTGTGACCTATGTCCACGCCGATTGCCGTCTCCTCGCCCGTTTCTGCGTCGTATTCGACGGTGAACGTGCAAAACCAGTCGTCATCCCGGCGATACACCTGCAACCGGGACTTGTCGGCTTCGCCAGCCACGAGTCGAGCAACGTCGTCGGCGATGTCGTCGTACACGTCGATAGGCGTGTACCACCAACCCGAGATACAGGGAAAACCGACGACGACCGACCCGTTCTCGGTGCGGTCGATCTCCCAGTTCTGGTTGTTGATTGCAAAGGGCTGGCTGGCGTGGTATTCCACGATGCCGTCGTTCTTGTAGTCGGATTTGGCTTCGCGGATGGCCTGATTCTGGATGGCCGAGTAGAGGTCGTTGTCGATGCTGGCCGTGGTCACGCTCATGCCAAACTCGCCGGTCTCCCACCCATCGATGCAGAACTGCTTGGTATCGCGGTACAGGTGAGTGGCGCGTTGCCACTCCCTGCGGCGCTCTCGGGAGGGGTTGTGAAACGTCGTGGTGACGGTCGTCGTGACCACGATTACAGGCGTAATGTATGTCTGAATGACAATAAAACGTGGGAATATCAGGCGGGCCGATATCCGTGGTTTCCTCCCCAGTTGTCGGCTTCATCCCACCCGTGAACGGGTGGGCTTTCGCCTCGCTACCGCTGTAACGTCGGGGCCGTGTCGGTGTTCGCCTTCGTCCTGTCGCTGTCCGCGCGGGACCATCTGATGGGCCCGCTCGAATCGGTCGGGATCCCGTTCGGTCTGTTCAGCGGCTTCTTCCTCGGCCTCGCGGTCCTCTCGGTGTTTCAGTTCCTGTTCCACCTGACCGGAGAGGACATCGCCGACGAGCGGTGACGGCCGACTACTGCTGTCGCGTTCAGATCTCGACGACCCAGGCCCGGTAGCCATCGTCGCGACCGTAGACCGACTGGAACACCCGATCGAAGAAGGCACCCAGTCGGTCCGGGTCGGCGCGGGCCGTGATCCGGACGTTCGTACCGTGGGCGTCCTCGGGACTCGTCAACTCGTCGATCCGGAAGTCGGGGTACTCCTCCAGCAGGTCCTTCAGTCGGTCCAGTTCCGCGTCCGTGCAGTCGAGGTTCACCGTCTCGTCGGCGAGCTGGATCCAGGGAATCGTCTGCTCGGGGGCGTCCTCGGGCAGGTCCGGGTCGTCGGCGGCCGCTTTCTCGGCCGGAGTCGGCTCCGGTTCGATGGTGATGAAGGGACTGTCGCGCTCGCGGTGTGCCGCGACGGCGTCGGCGAACAGGTCGCGTCGATCCGTCGGCGTGTCGGCGTCGAACCGTGTCACGACCCGTCGTTCGTCGGCCAGCGTGAAAAGAGCGGGCGGATGGGGTTACTCCACAACGTAGGACTGGTGGTCACCCCGCGTCCGCACGTCGACGAACTGGTGGCGGGTCGCGTCGCCGACCGACCCTGCAAAGGACGGGGCCGACTCGCCGGTGTCGTACACCTCGTTGGCTCCGTACAGGTCGTGATCGTGCAGTCGCTCGCGGAGGTCCGCGGGCACGCCGGCGTCGGTCGCCAGGTCCACGACGAGCAGGCGGTCGGTGAAGCTCTTGGCGAGCCAGGCGTCCGCGACCACCTCCCGCTCTCGGAGGTCGGCAGCCAGCCCGCGCAACTCCGCAGTCCGCTCCATCACCGATCCGTTCGGTCCGTTCCGGGAAAGTCCCGGTCCCGAACGTCTTCACCCGCGCCTGAGGCGAGGTGCACGAGCGCCTCGGTCGGCGTCGGCCCTGCATCCGCGGATCAGTCTGAGCCGGAACCGGCTGGAACGCGCCCGCCGCACACGGTCGAGTCACTCGAAAGTACCACTTACCAGTTTAATTATGTTTCCAGAATGTAGCCGTCACATCCGGCAGTTTCACTTTCACTCCGCGTGGCTCGGGTACATAATCCTCCAGCTAGTACTGATTAGTAGAGGGCGACCAGCCCTCCCCTGTCACACGCTCCTTTCGATGTCACGACCCGCCACCCACGAGTGTCTCGGAACCTGCCCCCGCTGTGGCACGTCGATCCCGTCTCGCAACCTGCTCATCCGGTACGAGCGGGGCGACGGGCACGCGCGGTACGCGGCGTGCCCGGACTGCGAGACCCCGGTCCGTCCGGCCTGAAGACGGGTTTCCCCGTCGAACGGCCGAAACGACGGGGACGTTCATATCGGCGGCCGTCCTACTGGCAGGTACCCGTGAGTTTACCCGCACATCGGTGTGGCGGCTGCGGTGCACTGCTCCAGTCCGTCGACGAACTCGACCGGCAGGACGGGACGGCCGGCCGGTCGTGGTCCTGTACGTACTGTGGAACGTCGGTTCCGGGCATCGTCGGGGAGAAACTCAGCCACCGACGGGACGGGTCCGCCACCGACCGCCGCTCCTGAGGTGTTTACACGAAGGTAATAAGTCCCCCGGCGGAGTGGACCCGCATATGCCCGACGCAGGCCGCGAGACGGAGTACACCGAATCGAACGTGCTCGACGTGTTCACGTCACGCGAGGACTACGCGGAGCCGCTGACGGCGACGGAGATCGCCGACCGACTGGACTGTTCGCGCCGGACAGCACTGAACAAACTCCACGCGCTCTCGGAGAAGACCGACGTGACGAGCAAGAAGGTCGGTGGACGGAGCCGCGTCTGGTGGATTCCGGTTCACGTCGACGAGTAAAATTCGATATCGCGCCCGTCTCAGTGCACCCAGAGTCCGTGGTCACTCCGGGCGTGCTCCAGCAGTTCTTCGGTGGTGTCGAACTGCTCACCGCAGCCACACGAGTGGTAGGCCATCGACTGTTGGCGTGTCGCCATACGAGAGCACAAACGATACGAAACGTATTAATTGTTTGTACGGTACGGCACGCTCACTCACACACGTCGTCGAGGCCCCACTCGGACGCACGTTCCCGGGCTTCCTCGCGGGCCTGCTCGCGGATCGCCTCGATCTTCCCTTCGTCCTCCAGGAAAGCCTCGACGGCGCTCTCCTGGGCCGGTTCGTCGCTATCGGCATCGCCACCCGGAGACTCACGCACGCGGTCGTCGGGGGCGCTGGCTCGCGTCCGGGCCGCGAGGTCGTGGTCGCCCGCGAGGCGCTCGGCGGGCATCCCCGGCGGGACGCGGAGTGCGGGCGTGTCGTGGAGGTCGGTGAGGACGGCGTCCGAGAGCGCGACGAGTTCCAGTCGGTAGGGACCGGGCACCGCCAGGTCTGCGAGCGCTGGCGGCCCGCCACGGTCGGTCTCGGTGTGATAGGCCAGCACCGGCACGCCCTCGCTGAAGGTGAGGACGCCCCGCGCATCCGCGGCCAGGAGCAACGTCTCCTGGGGCTCCAGCACGGCGTAGCCGGTGAGTTCGCGGTCGAGGGCGGCCGCGAGCGCCGACCCGGGGTCGTCGACGACCCGGGAGTGCACCAGCCGACCGCTGGGGAGCTTCATCGTGGCTCCGGGATGACGGCGCTGCGAAAGCGGTCGGCCACGTCGTCGGCCGCGCCCGAGCGCACGTCGAGGTCACGGGCGGCCCCGCGGTAGGCCTCGGCGGCCTCGGCGGCGGGCGCGTACGCGAGCAGAGGCTTCCCGGCGCGGCGTGCCTCCCGGGCGGCGTCGCTGTCGGGCACGGTCGCCAGCGTCGGCCCGTCGAAGTACCGCCGGGATTTCTCGGCGACCGACTGCACGTCGTCCGGGTCGGTCACCTTGTTGAAGATCGTCCCCGCCGTCTCGGTCCCGTAAGAGTGGGCGTACTCCTGAACTTTCAGACCGTCAGAGAGCGCGGGGATCGTGGGCTGGAGGACGACGACGACCCGGTCGGCCAGCACGATGGGCAGGACGGCGGACTTCGAGCCCAGCGTCGCGGGCGAGTCGAGCAAGATCACGTCGGTGTCGACCGCCAGCGTCGCGACCACGTCGCGCAGGCGCTCCGGTTCGGCCGCCTCGAAGCCCGCCAGACTCGTCCCGCAGGGGACGACGGACATCCCGAACCGGTCGTAGACGGCGTCTTCGACCGGTGCACCGCCCTCGACCAGCACGTCGTGCAACGTCGTGTCGACCGACGAGAGTCCGGCGTGAAAGAGCAGATTCGCCATCCCCGTGTCGGCGTCGATCACCGTCACGTCGTACTCCTCCGCCAGCGCCATTCCCAGCGCGAGCGTGCTGGTGGTCTTGCCCGTCCCCCCTTTCCCGCTCGCGACCGCAAACGCCTCGACCATTACGCGAGGATGGCCGCGGTTTCGCACTTAAATCTACGGGTCAGGTCGTCGACGCAACGGGCGGGTCAGAGGTATCCGGGTACAGGTAACCGTATCGCCGTCTCGGAGTTCCCTCGCCGCCGTTTCGACCAAATGATGACGGAAAATTAATACTGTAGGACAGGGATCATAGGATAAATGACAGGGCAGCAGGAGCCACGACGGGGTGAGTAGTGTGCGCACCGTCGTCGCCCTCCATTTCGGCTTGCTCGCGCTCTCGGGAGTTACGACCGGTGGGCTCGCGGTGTACGCCTGGGGTCGGCGATCCGAGCCGGGCACTCGCGAGTTCGCCGCACTGATGGGGGTCCTGACGGCCTATACCGTCACTCACGGTGCTGGCCTATCGCTCAGGGACCCGACGCTGCGGATCGCGATGGAGAACGTCCAGTGGATCGCGACGCTGTCGGCCCCGGTCTGCTGGCTCGTCTTCGCGCTCGCGTACACCGGCTACGAGGAACTCGCGACGCCGCGCTCGGTCGGTGCGCTGGCGGCGTTCCCGGTCGCCGCGAGCCTGCTGATCTGGACGAACGGTCTCCACGGCCTCGTCTGGCCGACCAACGAGGTCGTGGTCACGCAGGGGCTGGCGCTGATGGACCAGCAGTTCGGTCCCGGGTTCCAGGTCATCGAGGGCTACGTCTTCGCGCTGACGGGTATCGGCGCGCTCCTCTTGCTCCGACTCGTCGTGCTCTCGGATTACCTCTATGCCGACCAGTCAGTGCTGCTGGTCGTCGGCATCGCCACCCTGGTGTTGGCCGGCGTTCTCTCGACCGCGGCGGCGTCGCCCCTACCCGGCCCACGGCTCGACCTGGTACCGTACGCCGGCAGCGTCACCGGTGTTACCTTCGGCTACGCCCTCTTTCGCCACCGGCTGTTCGACATCGTGCCTGCGACGCGACAACTGGGCCGGAAAGCCGCGCTGAGTGACTTCGAGGACGGGGTCGTCATCCTCGACGCCGATCGGCGCGTGGTCTACTGCAACCCCGCGGCCGGGGACCTGTTCGACTGCGAACCGCGCGCGGCACTGGGCGATCGGATCGACCGACTGGTCGACACCGACGCCGTCGACTTCGACACCGAGGACGTGCTGGGCGAACTGCAGAAGGGCGACAGCACCTACGAGGTCCGCACCTCACCCATCACCGACCGGGAGGGACGAAACGTCGGCCACACTGTCATCTTCTCGGACATCACGGGCCGGAAGGCGCGCGAGGAACGGCTCCGCCGCCAGCGGGACGAACTCGAAGAGCTGGATCGTCTCAACGGACTCATCCGCGACGTGAACCAGGCACTGATCGGCGCGACCACCCGCGAGGAGATCGCCAGCGCCGTCTGTGGCCGACTGGTCGAGGCCGACCAGTACGGGGCCGTCTGGATGGGCGACCGCCCGGCCGACGCCCCCGAGGAACTGTACACGTACCACGCGACCGACGGCGGCAGACCGGTCTCGGGGGCCGGCACCGAAGCTGGCGACACGTCGACAGCGGGGAACGACCACCTTGCAGCCCTGCCCGCCAGATCGGACACTCCCGACGCGGCCACCGCCGCGGCGACGGAGTGGACCGACGGCGACCCCGACGACGCGCGCCACGGAACCGTCGTCCCCCTGTCGTTCGAGCGGACCGTCTACGGCGCGCTCGCTCTGACGACCGACCGCGAGGACGGCTTCAAGGCGCGGGAGCTCGACGTGCTCGACGAGCTCGGTGAGATCGTCGGCCACGCCATCGACGCGACCGCCAGCCGGCGACTCCTGACCGCCGACGGCGTCATCGAACTGGAGTTCGTCGCCACCCGCGACCCCGCCTTCGCCCCCGCTGCCGATCTCGACTGCACCGTTACCCTCGACGGCATCGTCCTCGCGGCGGCCGACCGCCTCGTGGTCTACCAGCGGATCGACGGCACAGATCCCGAAGTCGCCGCTGAACTGCTCGCCGAGGAACCCGGCATCGGCGACGCCAGCGTACTCGAACGCGTCGACGACGGTGGCGTCGTCGAGTGTACGGTCGCCGACGAGTCACTGCTGGTCCCGCTGGTCAGACACGGCGCGAACGTCCGCTTTGCCCGCGCCGACGACGGCGTCCGGGTCGCCGCCGAAGTCGCCCCCGACGTGGACGTGCGATCCGTCGTCGACCGCGTCCAGCGCGTCCAGGCCGACGCCGACCTCGTGGCAAAGCGCGAACTCGATCAGCCACTGGACGAACACGGCGTCGACGGCAGCCTCGATCCCGACCTGACCGACCGGCAGAACCAGGCGCTGGAGGTCGCCTACCGGGCCGGCTACTTCGAGTGGCCCCGCGAACACAACGCCGAGGAGGTCGCAGAGCGCATGGACATCACCTCCGCGACCTTCCACAACCACCTCCGCAAGGCCGAACAGTCGCTCGTCTCGGCCTTCTTCGAGGCCAGCGACGACGACCGGGCCTAGGGGTCGAACGGCGAGAGATCGACGGACTCGTCCAGCAGCGCCGCCGCCCGGTCCGCGGCCGCGTCGATGCCGCCCGGAGCGGTCCCGGTCGCGCTGCCGTCCCCGCTCGGCCGGTCCCGATCCACGGCTGCGAACACCGCCGCGACGAACGCCTCGCGCGCAGTCGGGTTCTCGAACAGCCCGTGGAGGTAGGTCCCCAGCACGCGGTCGGTCGCAGCACCGTCGGGCTCGCGCCCCTCGTCACCGGGAAAGGGGCGCTTCGCGTCGCCGGTGAGTCGCGTCTTCCCCATATGAATCTCGTAGCCCGTGACCGTGCCCGTGGCGCCCGAGAGCGGTCCGACGCCGCGTACCTCCCGTGTCACCGGTTCGACCCGCTTGTCGGCCTCGAACCGTGTCTCGACCGGGAGCAGGCCGAAGCCGGCCAGCGTGTCGAGGTCGTCGGTGCTCTCGACGCCCGCGTTCGTGATCCGCTCGCCGAGGAGCTGGTAGCCGCCACAGAGCCCGACGACCGGTCCGTCGAACGCCGCCAACGTCGCGCCGAACCCGGCTTCCCGGAGCGCGCGCAGGTCGTCGACGGTGTTTTTCGTCCCTGGGAGGACGACCGCGTCCGCGTCATCGAGGGCGGCATCGAGTGGCAGGTACGCCACCCGGACACCCGGCTCGCGGGCCAGCGGTTCCAGGTCGGTCATGTTCGACGCGCGCGGGAGCCGCGGGACCCCGACGGTCACGCTTTGCTCGTCGGGAACCCCGTCGTCGCCGTGGACGGCCCGCTCGCCGACCGGCGGGAGTGACACGCTGTCTTCCTCGGGCAGACCGGGGTCGTCGTACGGGAGGACACCGAGGATCGACACCCCGGTCCGGTCCTCGAACTCCGCGATCCCGGGGTCGAGCAACGAGCGGTCGCCGCGGAACTTCGTGACGACCGCGCCGACCACCTGCTCGCGAAGATCCTCGGGCATCAACTCGATAGTTCCCACGAGGGAAGCGAACACGCCACCGCGTTCGATGTCGGCGACGAGCAGGATGTCCGCGTTCGAGAATCGGGCCGTCTCGACGTTGGCCAGGTCCCGGTCGCGGAGGTTCGGCTCGGCGATGGAACCTGCGCCTTCGGCGACGATCACGTCGTGTTCGGCGGCCAGGCGGGCGTGTGACTCGCGGGCGGCCGTGAGCGCATCGTCCCAGTGGTCCGCGTAGTACTCGCCGGCGCTGTAGTGGGCGACGGCCTCGCCCTGCAGAACGAGCTGGGACTCACCGTCGCCGCGGGGCTTCAGGAGGACGGGATTGTGATCCGTCGTCGCGGGGACGCGTGCGGCGTGGGCCTGGACGTACTGGGAGACGCCGATCTCGCCGGTCGAGCCGTCGGGGTCGGCCACCGCGCGAGCGTTGTTGCTCATGTTCTGGGCCTTGTAGGGGGCCACGTCGACGCCGCGATCAGCGAGCAGGCGACAGAGGCCGGCGGCGACGGTACTCTTGCCGACGTGGCTTGCGGTGCCGGCGACGAGGATGGTCCTGGCCTCGCTCACACCCGTCGGTAGGGGGCGAGCGACTAAACCGATTCGACCGCAGGAGCGTGTGACTGTGGTGGGGAGCGCGTGTCGCGCCCGTCCGCCACGACACTGGAGGGGAGGGGGTGGATAATGTGTCTTGTGGTGGTGTTCGCCGCGCGTCAGACAGCCGTCCGTCGGTTTTCAGAACTCCGTCCCCTTCCGGGCTCCCTGGCCCGCCTCGATGGGGTGGCGCTCCTTCCCGACCTCCGTGACGAGATCGGCGCGCTCGGTGACGTACTCGGGCCGGTCGTGGCCACCCGTCAGGACGAGTTCCAGATCCTCGGGTTTGTCCTCGATCAGGTCGATCACGTCCTCGGGATCGATCAGCCCGCGGTTGGCGGCGTACAGCACTTCGTCGAGGACGAGCATATGGACGCCGGCGTCGGGGTCGCCGTCGAGCGTGAGCGGGTCGTCGAGATCGGCCTCGCGAGCCCCCTCGATCAGGTCGTGCGCTCGCGCGAGCGCGCCCCGAGCGCGGGCTTCGTGTTCGTCGTCCTCGCTGTCGTCCATGAACCCATGCCAGCCGTAGTGGCCGGCGTTCTCGTAGGAGAGCCCGGGCATCGCCGCCATGGCGTTGTACTCGCCGCGGACGTCCTCCACAGTACTAGTCCCGCCCTTCATGAACTGCAGGACGTGGACCCGGTAGCCGTGGCCCGCGGCCCGGAACGCCATCCCGAGCGCCGCGGTCGTCTTCCCCTTGCCGTCGCCCCACCAGACCTGCACGAGGCCGAACTCCTCGGGCGCACTCGGCTCGATCTCCCGAGGGCCGAGCGGGTCGTCGGTCGCGTCCGTCTCGTCTGTCATACTCCGCTGTCGGTGCGCGAGGACCGTATCACTCCCGGTCCGTGGGCTCGAAGACGGTCGCTCGCTCGTCGGTCCGGACGCCGTGGTCGGCGTCGGTCACGCTGTCGGGAATCCCGCGGTCGGCGTATCTGGCGCGGAGGCTCGCCCGGACGGCGTCGCGGACGCAAGCCCGCGTCGCCGCGCCGACGGGCGTGCCACTGCCCGCGAAGTCGGCGGGCTCGCCGTCGGCGGTCGAGCCCACCACCACGGCGTCCGAGGTGGTGCCCGTGAAGCCGGTCAGTGACTGGAGGGTCGCGGTCTTGGCTTCGACGGCAGTCGCGAGCAGGGTCGCCAGCGCGCCGCGGTCGAGCGCGCGGGCGGTCCCCACGAGCAGGTTGACCGTTCCAGTCTCACGGTCGGCAGTCGTGGCCCCGGCCTCGTCGTCGCTCGCCGCCGCGTCCGGGTCCATCGGGAGCGCTGCGGGGTTCGAGAGCCCCGCCGTGGCGACGACGGTCACGGGCCCGGCCCGGGCACCCCGGGCGTGTGCGAGATCGACGCCGGTCAGCAGGGCCGGGCCCGCCCGCTCGAAGCCGGCCCGCTCGCGGCGCTCGGCGACGTAGGTATCGAGGTCGGTCCGGTCGAACCCCTCGGGGACGGAGATGTTGTAGGCCGCCGGGGCAGTTCGGTAGCCGCCGTTCGGTCCCGTGGCGAGCCAGCGGTCAGGGCCCGAGACCCGGAGCACGCCCTCGGCGACGATCGTGTTCATACCCCGAGCGCGGCGAGCAGGCGGTCGTTCTCGGCGGGCATCCGGACGGCGACCCGGAAGTGCGAGTCCAGTCCGCGGAAGGTCCGGGCGTCCCGGATCGCGATGTCGTGGTCGCGGGCCTCGGCGATGGCCGCGTCGACGGCCTCGCTCGACCCGGCGTCACAGAGGAGGAAGGGAGCGTCCGACTCGAACACGTCGAAGCGGTCGCCCAGTCGCGAGGCCATCCGGGGGCGCTCGCGGGCGATGCGCTGGCGGGTCTCGGCGACGAACTCCGTCTGTCGCAGACAGTGCGCGCCGACGGCGGCGGCGGGTTCGGATAGCGACCAGGTGAGTCGCGCGGCCGCGAGGCGCTCGCGGAGCTGGCCCGTCGCGACCGCAAAGCCGGCCCGCAGGCCGGGCAGGCCGAACATCTTGGTGAGCGAGCGGGCGACGATCACGCCGTCTTCCCCCGCGAGCGAGGCGTCCTCGGTGAAATCGAGGAAGGCTTCGTCGACGAGCAAGACCGTCTCCGCCCGCCGACAGCGGTCGGCGTACTCGCGGAGCCGGGCGGGGTCGTACAGTTCGCCCGTGGGATTGTTCGGGTTACAGACCGCGACCATCGCGTGGTCGGCCGGATCGGCGTCGAGCAGTTCGTCGTGAGGGACGAACTCCGGTTCACCGCCCTGGAGGCGGACCTCGCGGCCGTACTCGCTGAACGACGGCGCGGGCACGAGGACCGACTCGCCGGAGTGGACGACCGTGCCCATGGCGAGCCGGATGGCCGCGAGGCCGCCCGCGGTCGGGATCACGGACTCGGGGTCACAACCGACGTACTCGCCGGCAGGGACGCGGAACGCGGAGTAGTCGTCGGCGGGGTACTCGCGTGCGGTCGGGAGTGCGGTCTCGTAGATCCGCGGGACGGCCGCTGGATACGTCGGATTGGTGTTGGCGCTGAAATCGAGCACCTCCCGGTCGTCGGAACTCCCGTGTGGCACTCGCGCATCGTCGGCGACCGGATCGTCGTCGTCGGACTCCCCCGAGAGCAGGGCGTCTACCGCGTCGGGATCCATCGCCAGTATCCAGTGTCGCCGGTCGAAATATACTTTTCATTCTTTCGGCTGGCCGAGCCGTGCAGCCAACCACCCCGCCACGGCCCCGTCGGTGGGCCGGTTGACGTTGACCGCCAGCCGCGCCGCCGACGTGACCCAGACACCTCCCTCGTCGCCACCCACGACGTTCAGCCCCGTCGGCGCGAGTTCCCGCCCGCCCTCTCGAAAGCTCGTGTCCACGCTCACCCCCAGCCGCCGTTTCAGGTCGGCGGGAACCGCGACGGTCAGCGAGTCGGCCGCGGCGTTCCGGGCGGCCTCGCAGGCCTCGTCGACCAGCGCGGACGAGAGCAGGGGGAGGTCGGCCACGCAGGTCACCGCGGGGCGGGAGAGTGTCGAGAGCGCCGCGTCCAGATCCGCGACGTACCCCTCGCCGGGTGTGTCGACGACCGCGACGCCGCGCTCGCGGAGGGAGGTCGCGGTCTCGGGCGTGTGGGGTGACACCGCGGCGACGACCGAGTCAACCTCGCTTCCCGTGAGCGCGTCGTGGACGCGGTCGACCATGGGCCGGCCGGCCACCCGGTACAGGGGTTTCTCGACCGGTACATCGAGGCGGGTTCCCCGGCCGCCACACATCAGGAGAGCGTCCACGCGATCACCCCCGCGTGGAGCGCGACGACGCGCGCGAGTTCGTTGGCCGCGCCGAACACGTCGCCGTTGACGCCACCGAGTCGTGCGTCGGCCCACCGCCAGAACACGAGCATCGTGAAGACGCCCCCCGTCAGCGCGACGGCCGCGGCCGGCGACGGCACGCTCAGGATCGCGGCGGGCAGGGCCAGCACCACGGGGACGAGCAGGTCCCGGCCGCCGGAGACGCGAGTGAGCTGTGCGCCGAGTCCGTCGGCCGGCGCGGTCCCGAGACCGGCGAGCAGGGCCATCCCGAGTTTCGCGCTCACCTCCGCGGCGACGACGACGGCGAGTGCCGCGCGCGGTGGGAGACCCGCGAGCGCGGCCCCGGCAGCGACCAGCGCCGCCACCAGCAGAGCGAGCGCGAGCGTCCCGCCGACGCCGACCGCGCTGTCTTTCAGGACGCGTCGGCGGGCCGCGACGGGGTCTTCACCGCCGTGGACGACCGCCGCGTCCCCCACGTCCGCGACGCCGTCGGCGTGGTTGATCCCCGTGAGTGTGATCAAGCCGAGCGGAAAGAGGACGGCCGCGGTCGCGACCGGGAGCGGGGCGAGAACGGGGACGGCGGCGAGCGCGCCGACGAGGTAGCCGACGGGGACGAACGCGGCCGGCGTCCGCCGGAACGCGTCCCAGGATCGCCGGTCGGTGCCGACCGGCAACCGCGTGAGAAAGCCCAGCGACCCGCGGGCGGCGGCGGCGATCCGGGCAGGGAACGAGCCGGCCGGGTCGACCGACTCGGTGGTCGTCCCCGCCGACGGGTCGCCGTGTGACGAGTCCGACGCGGTGTCGTCGGACGCGTCGTCACGCGTCACACTGTCGTCGGACACGTCAGCGCACCTCCGGGAGAACGACGAGCGCGGCCGTGAGCGCGTACGCGAGGCCGCCCGCGACGGCGACGGTCCGGACGGCCGCCCGGGCGTCCGCGACCGTGGGCAGGTTGGCATCGGCGTTGAGGACGTACACGTCCGGTTTCTCCAATCTGACATCGAGGCCCGCCGCGAGCGCTCCCATCGGCCACCCCGAGTTCGGCGAGGGGACCGACTCGACCCAGCGCGACGCGCGGCGGGTCGCGGTCGGTGCGCCAGTCGCCACCGCGAGCAACAGCGCACTCGCGCGGGCAGGCACCCACATCGCCGCGTCGTCGAGCCGCGCCGGTCCCCAGCCGACGGGCTTTGATCGATAGCCCAGCATCGAGTCCATCGTGTTGACCGCCTTCACCCAGGCGGCCGCGGCCGCGCCGATCGCCGGTGAGAACTGTGCGCCGACGGCGAACGCCAGCAGCGGCGCGACCAGTCCGTCGGCGAGGTTCTCCGCGGCGCTCTCGACGGCCGCGCTCCGGACCTGCCCGGCCGACAGCGCCGACGCGTCACGACCAGCCAGCGCCCGCAGTTCCTCGCGGGCGAGCGTGAGGTCTCGCTCGGTCGCCTCGCTCACAGTTCGGACCGCCGACAGCAACCGGCGGAGACTCGTCGTGACGAACAGCACCAGTCCCGCGACGGCCGCGCCCGCGAGTGGAGCGAACGCCGTCGCCGCCGCAACGACGGTCCAGACGAGCACGCCCGCGGCCAGCGGGAACGCCAGCGCGCCGACGAGACCGACCAGCCGCGGCGCGGGCCAGTCCCGGTCCAGTGCCCCGACCGCGCGGCCGAACCAGGCGACCGGATGGACGGGAGTCGGGAGTTCCGCGACCGCGGCGTCGAGGACGAGTGCCAGTCCGACGGCACCGGCGGTCAGCACGGCCCGCACACCCCCGTCAGTCCCACGCGCGACCCTCCATGTACTCGCCGAACTCGGGGAGGGACACGTCCGCCAGAAGGACGTGGTTCGGGCCCGCCGCGTCGGACGCGTCGGCCGACGACTCGCGGTCCAGAACGCGACCGTCTGTCCGCGGGTCGTCGCCGACGTGCCACAGGTCCGTGAGGGGGGCATCAAGCGCCGTCGCGGCCGCCGTGAAGGCGCGGCGGTCGGGCTTGCGCCAGCCACAGCCGATGCTCGTGACCGTGGCGTCCAGCAGGTCCCGATCCACAGCCGAGCGCGTGAGCACGCGCGAGACCAGATGCGGAACGCTGCAGTTCGAGAGAACGCCGACCGGGCCGTGAGCCGCGGCCGCGCGCACGACCGCGGCCGCCCCGTCCCGGGTCTCGACGTCGGGGTCGAACGCCGCGACGACGGCGCGTCTGATGGCCGTCCCGGGTGCGTCGACGCCACGGCTGGCGAGAGCGGCGCTGACGTGGGCCGGCAGCGGTACCGCCGCCCCGTCGGGCGCGTCGATGTGCCGTTCCCGGTAGGCGCTCGCCCAGTCGTCGGGCACGTCGACGTCCCTGTCTGACAGCGCCGTCGCGACCGCTGCCGCCGGATCCGAGGATCGGTCGACGTCCACCAGCGTCCCGAAGAGGTCGAACGAAACTGCCACGCGCGAATCCACCCGCGGCACTCACAAAAACGGCGCGGTCATCCGGCGACTACCAGCGACGAAGTGACAACCTACCGGCGCGAACGTCGCCGGGAAACCTCTCGGATTCGATATCGGTAGCCGGACCTGCAAACCGCGGGGATACCGCCGCCATCCCCCGATTGAACGGTCTGGTACATTCAATAGTGCGAGGTTCGTCATCCCGTGATATGACTGAGGCCCGAGGTCGCTATCCCCCCACCCACAGAACGACAGTGCGGTCTCGTACACACCCCCTGCGGACGGCGAGGTGATCCGGATGGGTACGCTACTGCGATTGAAGGAGTACCTGTCCCGCGAACAGTCGGAGGGGACCCAGTACGAGTGTCTCACCTGTCACGCGACGTTCGAGCGGCAACCACAGGTCTGTCCGGACTGTGGCGGCTACGACATCCGGTCGAGGGAGTGGCTGGACAGCGGTGGGCGTCCGCCAGAGAAGCGCGCGTAGCTCAGACCCCTTCCCGGAGTTCGATCTCGCCGTCGCTGTGGACGACGACGAGCAGTCCCTCGTAGTTGAACGATAGCGACCCGTGGACTCCGGACTGCTCTGTGGTCGGCCCGAACACGTGGTCGAGCGCGTCCGGATCGACGTACTCGTCGAGCGGATCGAGCGCGGTGGGTTCGGCGTCTCTGACCGCACCCACGGCTTCGAGGACGCGGATGCTCGGGTTCTGCGTCGACGGGTCGTAGGAGGTCCGGTACGTTCCGGTCTCCGCATCGTACGTGACCTCCCTGTCGTCAGGGGGTGTCATAGCGATCTGGTTGGGTCTGCAGCGCCACACGACGACAGAATCCTCTCGTTCCGTGGTTGTCGGTCGGACTATTTAACGTATCGTTCTTCGGTCTGACACCGACACCGCCCGATGGCGCGGATGGCGAAAATTGCAACTCGAAGAAGAGTTATCATGTCAGAAGAACTGTCGTGAACACAAGGATGGGAACCGAGGACACGGGTGGGTCACTCCCCAGTTCGATGCGGCACAGGCGAATTCTGGACGTCGCGCGGCAGAATCCCGACGCGTCGGTCGACGACCTCGCGTCGATGGTCCCGAGCGCGACACCCGATCTGGTCGAACACGTCTTCGAGGAACACGGTGATCCCGCGGCCGAGGCGGACCCGTCGGACGCGTCGGCCGCCGTAGAGACCGGCACGGACGACCACGAGACGGCGGACGACCACGAGACGGCAGGCGACTCGACAACAGCCGACTCGACGACGGACACGGCGTCCGACGGGTATCCCGAGCCGGACGATCTCTCGGAGAAACAACGTGAAGTGCTCGCTGTCGTCGCGGCCGAGCCGACGGCGACACAGGAGGCGATCGGCGAGCGCGTAGGCGTCTCGCGCGCGACCGTGAACAAACGCGTCAACGGGATCGAGGGGTTCGAGTGGAGCAATCGCGAGTCCTTCGTCGACGCCGTCTTCGACGAACCACCGTCCCCCGGTGTGACGACGGACGGCGGCCCCGCGGCCGGGACACACGCGACAGACACGCGTGAGACGCCACCGCCCGAAGCGGAGGCCGACGACCCGCGCCCTGCGACGACCGAGCTGGAGACTACCCTCGACGACCTCCAGAAACGAGTCGCGGCCCTCGAAGCGGCCCAGAGCGACGGGGGCGAGGGGTCGGTGTTCGACGACCCGGACCTCGTCCACAAGGTCGTCCACGCGTGTATGGACGCCGAGACGATCTCGGAGGACGAGGAACTCCGGATCCTCCAGGCGCTTCTTGAGTGAGCGAAGACCGCCGTCCCGAGAGCCCTGTCACCCCCGGAGCGACACGAGGCTGACCGACCCTACTCGACGGCGATTCCGCCTTTCATCCCGAGCGAGAGGTGCGGGGTGCAGTGATACAGCGCGATCCCCTGCTGGTCCATCGTCGTCGTGAACTTGACGCCGGACCCGTCTTTCATGCCATCGGAGTCGAACGTGTAGTCGGATTCTCCGAGCTGGTCGGCGGGGCGTGCGACGACGTCGTGCGGATTGCCGAGCCCGGTCCAGGACCACTCGACGACCGTCCCCGTCGAGACGACCACCGCCGGCGGCCCGTACGCGAAGTTCCCTTCGTTCCCGTCGGCACCGACCGAGATCGTCACCGTGTCCCGGCCGGTCCAGTCGAGCACTTCGCCGTGGTAGTTCGTCGCCGGTCTCCCGACGTCTGACGTCTGCAGCCACTCGTCGATCGTCGGATAGTCGCTCCCCGGGAGGGTCGGGGCGTCGTTTCCGGCGGCACGTCCACTGCTGGCGCTACACCCCGCGGTCCCGGCGACCACGCCGGTACCGACGGCCCGAAGCAGCCAGCGGCGTGTGGTCTCGTCCATGTCCGTTCCACTGACCCGGGATCGTAAGTATGGCCGAGCGGTCTCCCGGTTTCTGAGAACGGGACGTTCGGCCCCAGCGCAGGCGGAAGCGGGCGGAGCGGGCGCTCGGAAGTGAGCGCCACGAAAACCAGTCCGCCCTCCCCGATTTGAACACCGAAAGACATTCCTGCTCGCTACGCTGCGCGGGCTGTGACTTCCGAGCCCTCGTTCGCTCCGCTCACGAGGACGGGGGACAAGTCGATCTACAGTCGACGCCGATCCGACGTGAAAACCAGTCCGCCCTCCCCGATTTGAACGGGGGGCAAGTCGATCTACAGTCGACTGCTCTACCAGTCTGAGCTAAGGGCGGACGCATTCCAACGTAGGACCACTGTCGGACTTAACCGTTATCATTCGAGAATCGCCCGCGGGCCCGTCTCCAGTACGGATCGGGAAACCGTCTTACTCACGGCGATCCCGTCGTCGCGGTGGCTGACGCCCGTCTGACACTCGGGAAGATTGAAATAGTTTGCCTGACTTGGTGTATGACAGGTCGAATGAGCAAGATAACGTTCCGCGCGGACGACGAACTCATCGAGCAACTCGAGGAGTTCGACGCGTCGAAAAGCGAGGTCATGCGCGAGGCTCTCCGGACGTACCTCGACGGGGCGACCGACAGCACGCCCGAGCGTTCGGAGTCGGGCGCGTCGGGGACGCCGACGGAAGACAGCCTCGACGACCTCGTGGCGGAACGTGTGGACGCGATGATCGCCGACCGGCTGGAGACGGCGTTTACGCCGCGCCAGCCACAGGATATCAACGTAAACATCGCTCTCGACGGCGATTCCACCGAGTCCGACGACGTGAGCGTCGACGAGCGTAAGACGCCCGCCGAGGAGAGCGAGGACGTGTCAGACGCGGCCGCGGACGAGCGTGGTGCGTGCCAGCAATGCGGCGAAGAGCTGGGCTCTAACCACGTTTACTGCCCGAACTGCGGTGAGAAGGCAGCCCGGCGCGTCTTCTGTGAGTGCGGCGACGAGCTGCGTTCGGACTGGGCATTCTGCCCCGGCTGTGGCCGCCGGACCCCCGCAGCGGACGTGTTAGACCAACCGTAACCCGCCGTAAACGATAGTTAGGCTGGCGTTTACTCCGATAATACGCCATTGTCTTACGGTAGGGGAAACCTTTATAACCCAACAGTCTGATGTAAACCCTGCGTAAGACGGTGCGTCTTACACACCGGGCGCGACGCACAACAATCGGCTGCCGTGGTGCGATTTCCGGTGTGTAAAACACTGGGGCGCGGTGACATACCCCCACCGTCTTACCCTAACAGGGGAACCAAAAATGGAGCGTGTGACACTACGGATTCCGAAACAGCAGATCGAAGAGGTCGAACGAATGGTCGATTCCGGGGAATACCCGAACCGGAGCGAGGCCATACGGTCGGCCGTCCGCGACATGCTAAACGAACAGGAGGACTCCCGGGACTCCTCTGACAAACGCAAGCGGTCCTGGGCCAAGGTGTAGACGATGCAGGACCTCGTAAAGTCGGCACTCGAAAACGACGAGAAAGAGAAGAAACAGCAGGCAGACGCTGGTGCGGAAGGCTTCGGTGACCCCCGGATCGTCATCGTCGGCGCGGGCGGTGCCGGGAACAACACCGTCAACCGGCTGTACAACATCGGCGTCGACGGTGCCGAGACCATCGCCATCAACACCGACCGCCAGCACCTCGAGATGATCGAGGCCGACACGAAGATCCTGGTCGGGAAGTCCCTCACCAACGGGCTCGGCGCGGGCGGCGACCCCAGCATGGGCGAGCGTGCGACCGAGATGGCCCAGGGCACCATCAAGGAGGTCATCGGTGAAGCGGACCTCGTCTTCGTGACCGCAGGCATGGGTGGCGGCACCGGGACCGGTGCGGCCCCCGTAGTCTCCAAGATCGCCAAGGAGCAGGGTGCGATCGTCGTCGGCATGGTGTCGACGCCGTTCAACGTCGAGCGCGCCCGCACGGTGAAAGCCGAGGAAGGTCTCGAGAAGCTGCGCAACGAGGCCGACTCGATCATCGTGCTGGACAACAACCGCCTGCTCGACTACGTCCCGAACCTGCCGATCGGCAAGGCGTTCTCGGTGATGGACCAGATCATCGCCGAAACAGTGAAAGGGATCTCGGAGACGATAACCCAGCCCTCGCTGATCAACCTGGACTACGCCGATATGTCATCCATCATGAACAAGGGTGGCGTCGCAGTGATGCTGGTCGGCGAGACCCAGGACAAGAACAAGACCGAGGAGGTCGTCAAGGACGCGATGAACCACCCGCTGCTGGACGTGGACTACCGCGGTGCCTCGGGCGGACTGGTCCACATCACCGGCGGCCCCGACCTCACGCTGAAGGAGGCCGAGGGCATCGCCCAGAACATCACCGACCGCCTGGAAGCCGACGCCAACGTCATCTGGGGCGCGCGGATCCAGGAGGAGTACAAGGGCAAGGTGCGGGTCATGGCCATCATGACCGGCGTCCAGAGCGC
Organism: Halorientalis persicus; assembly: GCF_900110215.1. Taxonomy (GTDB): domain Archaea; phylum Halobacteriota; class Halobacteria; order Halobacteriales; family Haloarculaceae; genus Halorientalis; species Halorientalis persica. The sequence goes on from NZ_FOCX01000020.1 coordinate 52,864, forward strand.
CCAGATCCTCGGTCCGACCGCCCAGAAACAGGCCGACAAGTCCAAGCAGGCGATGGACACCGACGAGGCCGAGTTCGAGGGTACCTTCGACGCCAGCGACCACGTCGAGAACGGCGCGGGGAACGCCTCCGGTGCGCAGAGTGACGGCTGGGCCGACGGCGGTCAGGACGAGACCGGCGAGACGAAGAACGGTCTCGACGTCATCCGGACGAACTGAGCCACAGCCCACTCGCGAAGCGACCCACTAAATTTCCGCTTTTCTCACGAAAACGTACGTTTACGTCCGGGTAGCCGGCGGTTTCGCGTGTGACGTGTGTCTGACGCACGGCGGACTAGTCGGCGTCCGCGCGAGTGAAGCGAGCACGGGTTCGACTGACGAACTGAGTGGGTCAGTCGGCATCTGCACGAGCGAGGCGAGTGCAGGCTCGATTGATGGACGAAGTCAATCAATCGGCAGCCTGCACCGCGTCGACCAGCGAGCACTTCCGACAGACATCGCGGGTCGTCGTCGCGCCACAGCGCTCGCACTCGCCGTACTCGGGGCCGCCGCCGTCCCGATACGCGCGGGCGGCCATCGCGGCCAGGTCCTCGTAGCCGGCCATGATCGAGTGTCGGACGCCAGGGTGGTTCTCCTCCATGTCGAACAGGAGCTGCTGGATCTCCCCGCGGTAGGCTTCGCTGGAATGGGGGCACTCGGTGATATGAGCCGGGAGGTCTTTCAGCTGGGCGTAGAGAGCGATCTCCTTCTCGGGTACGTCCCGGAGAGGCTTGGCGCGGGGGACGAACGGGCCGTCGGTGCTGACGCGGACGGGCGTGCCGTCGCGGTCGTCGCCGCCGTCGGCCGCGCCCGGGAATGCGCCCAGACTCGCGTCGAAGTGTTTGGCCATCTGTTCCACGTCGCCCTCGAAGAAGTTCATCAGGGCGGTCTGGGCCTCGTCGTCGAGGTTGTGGCCGGTCAGTAGTTTGTCGGCGTCGTACTCGGCGGCGTACTTCGAGAGCAGATCGCGGCGAAAGACCCCGCAGTAAGCACAGGGGGCCATGTCCATCGGGTCCTCGACGGCCACGTCGTCCATCCGGAGGTCGAACTCCTCCTCGTAGGTGACGAGTTCGTGGCGCATATCCAGATCGTCGGTCAGGTCGAGACAGGCGGCGAGTGACTCGTCGCGGTAGCCCTCGATTCCCTCGTGGATCGTCAGGGAGACGAGTTCGACCCGCGGGTCCTCGGCGAAGGTGTCGTGGAGGATCTGTGTGAGGACCACGCTGTCCTTGCCGCCGGAGAGGCCGATCAGCCAGGTCTCGGGGTCGTCGGGGCTGGCGTCGTCGGGGAGGAGGTTGTCCTCGCGGACGCGCCGGCGGGTCCGGCTCTCGACGGACCGACAGAAGTGCTCGGCGCACATATGCAGGCCCGAATAGGCGGCGTGCATCACCGCCTCGTCGCCGCACTTGTCACAGTCCATTGGCGAGTCCTTGCCGATGGGTGCGGTTGACCGTTTCGGAAACGTACGTCCCGCAGTCGCCCGTTTCGGAAACGCACTTGCCGGAGTGGACTGTCCGAGAAGTATGTTCGACCGACTCCGTGCGCGACTGTGGAAGCTGGCCTTTCGACTGTTCCCTGCCTACCGCGGAACCGGCGGGCGCGTGACACACATCGAACCGGACTGGTCGGAAGTCCGCGTGAAAGTGCCCCGGAACCTGCGGACGCGCAACTACGTCGGCACCATCTTCGGCGGGTCGATGTACGGCGCGGTCGATCCCATCTATATGCTCATGCTGATCAACCGCCTCGGCGACGACTACGTGGTCTGGGACAAGGCCGCCGAGATCCGGTTCAAGAAACCGGGCGAATCAGACCTCTACGCGACGTTCGAGGTGTCCGACGCGGAGGTCGCCGAGATCCAGCAGGCGCTCGAAGACGAGGAGTCCATCGACCGCGAGTACACGGTCGACCTCGTCGACGAGGACGGCGTGGTCCACGCGACGGTCGAGAAGACACTCCACGTCAGCACCGACGAGGAGAAGCGAGCCTGATCAGTCCAGCGCGTCGACGCCCGAATCGAGCGCGGCGAGGACGGTGTCGATGTGGTCCTCGCGGCTGGCCGAGCCGAACAGTTCGTGGCCGCCCTCGTAGCTGATCCGGTTGCGCTCGGGCGTCCGGGCCTCGATGGCGGCGGCGCCGACGACTGGATCCTGCGGTGTGTAGAAGACGACGGTATCCTCGTCGAACGGGGGGAGGCGGTCCTGTCCCCATCGGGCTTCCCGGAGGAACGTCGGGGCTGCCTTGCTGGGCGTGGCCTCGATCTGGTGGTCCGTGGTGTGGGCACCCAGCGATTCCTTGTCGATGCCGGCGGGGAGGATCGGCTTCGCGAGCGGGAGTTTCATCGCCAGATTCACCACGGGGTTGTCGAGGTCGTCGTGGAACCCCCACCAGGGGCTCAGGTGGACCTTGTGGACGGGTTCGGGGTCGTCGAGGAACTCGCCGATGAGGCCGCCGGTCGAGTGGGTGAGGAGACGGTACTCGTCGAAGTCGGCGACGTACTCGGCGACGGGGGCGAGCCACTCCTCCTCGAAGTCGGTGACGACCGTCGGGATCTGGAAGCCGTGGACGCGATAGCCCGCGTCGGTGAGCTGGTCGAGCAGCCACTGGACGGTCTCGAACTCGAACTCGTTGCCCCAGCCGAGGATCACGACGAGATCCGGGCCGTCTTCGGGGCCGAACAGTTCGCGGCGCATACCAGCGCGTCGGCAGCGAACGGTAAGTATCCCCGTGCCGACACGGCCGTCGAACCACGGAACCGTTTTGCCCGTCGCGTCGGTAGTGGGACCGATGACCGACTTCGAGCGCCGGGCGGCCGTCGACCGCGTGACGGACCTCGTCGAGACCGTCGCCACCGAGCCGATGCCCGTACCCGTCCGGGAGGTGTGGGTCTACGGCGACGTGGCGCTCGGCCTCGACCCCGTCGAGCGGCTCGACGTCTACGTCACCAAGGATATGCTCTTCGGGCGTGACTCCGACCGAGCCGACGAGTTCCGCGAGTCCCACGGTGTCGAGGGCGTCGGCGAGACCGTCGACGCCGACTGGGCCGACGAGTATCCGGAGTATCTGCGCGCCAACGCCAACGGCCACGCCGCGCCCGAGCAGTGCCTGGCCGCCCACCTGATCGACGACGACGAACCGATCCACCTGGAAGTGTGCAACGCTTCCTTCGAGGACAACGTCAGACAGCGACTGGAGGGCGCGATGGCCCGGGAGGACTACACGCAGATCCTCGATCCACGGGGCGTCTGTCTGTGGGCCGAGGGCCAGCGCAGTGACGAGGCGGTCCGGAAACTCCGGGGGAGCGAGTTCGCCTTCCCACCGCTCTCGGGCGCGCTGGAGATGCTGGGACTCGACGCTGACGAGGCCGAAACGGCCGCCGATGCAGTGAAACAGTACCGCGCCGAGGCGGAGGGGGCGACCGTCAGAGGGGACGTGGTTTGATCGTCGGTCGACGCGCCGAAACCGCCCAGGCGACAACCCGAGAACCGCAGGACTGCACAGCCACCGAGGCTGTATTACGCCCGCAGAAATATACGTTATCTGGTATAATACATACCAGATTTCTTATCTAAAAGCGTCAGCCGACCGACAGACAAATATGCGTTTTCTGGTAGTTACTCGGGGACGCGACCGGCGGTGACGAAGAAGGGGACGACCTCGCGGCGGTGGTACTCGTCGGCTTGCATCTGGTCGATCACGTCCCGACCCATCGCGCGCCAGGCCGTCCGGAGGTCGTCGACCTCCTCGGGTGTGGCGTCGCCGGCGAGCATCGTCTCGCGGTCGGCCTCCAGTCCCTCGCCGCTGGCCTTCCGACGAGCCGCCTCGACGGCGTGTTCGGAGTAGGGTGGCTCGATCCGGCGTTCGTGATCGTACCGGGTCGTGGTCACGTCGGTCAGGCCGGCCGACTCGAAGACACTGGCCGCGTCCGCGCCGAGCGTGGCATCGGTCGGGACGCCCTGGAGGTACATCTCACGCGCGCGTCGCGCGAGACTGGCTTCGGGGTCGGCCGAGGAGGTCACCGACACCGCGGCGTTGTTCGGTTCGATGGCCGCGACCAGGTCCGTCGAGACGCGAGCGAACTCCGCGACCGCCGCGGCCGGGTCCGGGAGGTTCACCAGCAATGCCTGACAGACCACCAGATCGAAGCTGTCGTCGGCCACCGGCAAGGAGAGTGCGTCGCCCTGCAGTCGGGGCGGGTCGACACTTTCGAGCAGGCCGCGGTCGGCGTCGAGACCAACCACCTCGGCGGGACTCTCCGCACGGAGGACACGCGTGAGTTCGCCCGTCCCACAGCCCACGTCGAGGATCCGCTCCCGGGCCGAGAGGTCGAGGTCGGCGAGCGCCTCCCGGGAGTCGGCCCACATCCCCGCCCGCGTCGTCTCCAGATACTCGGCGCTGAACTCGCGCACGGGCTGACTTCGCCCGACCGCATCAAAAACCGACTGATTCCGCGAGATGAGTCGACGAGTTTGGATACCCTCGTGTGAATTTACTCGCTGTCCCGCAGTTCGTGGACGCGGTCGATGTTCCAGGCGAAGCCTCGACCGTCCTCGGTCGGCGTTTCCAGCACCAGGGGCACGTCCCGGATGGCTTCGTGGTTGACGAAGGCAGCCATTCCGTCGTCACCGATCAGTCCCTCGCCGACGTGGGCGTGTTCGTCCTTGTTCGTGCCACAGTCGTGTTTGGAGTCGTTGAGGTGGACGCAGGCAAGGTCTTCCAGGCCGACCACGTCGTCGAACTCCGCGAGCGTGTCGTCGACCCCCTCGGGCGTCGAGAGATCGTACCCCGCCGCGAACGCGTGGGCGGTGTCCAGACAGAACTCGATGTCCTGGTCGGTCCGCTCCCGGACGGTCGCCAGGTGCTCGAACTGCCCGCCGAGTTTCGTCCCGCTGCCCGCGTCACTCTCGATCAACACTGTGACGCCGTCGGGTACGTCGAGTTCGTCCAGCGCGCTCGCGGCGTTGTCGAGGCCCTGGTCGACACCGGCCCCGGTGTGGGCACCGAGGTGGACGTTGACGTAGTCGATGTCGAGCTCTGCGGCGGCGTCGACTTCCCGTTGCATCGAGTCGATCGACTTCGCCCGGAGGTCGTCTTTGGGTGTACAGAGGTTGACCAGGTACGAGGAGTGGATCACCCACGGACCCACGTCTTCGGTCTCGGAGCGGTCCCGGAACTGGTTGGCGTTGTCGGCATCGATATTGGGATCCTGCCAGACCTGCGGCGAGTGCGAGAAGATCTGTCCGCAGTTGCCACCGTAGTCGAGTTGTTCCTCGACGGCGTTGTCGACGCCGCCCGCGATAGAGGTGTGTGCACCGACTCTGAGCATACCGGGACTGGGTGTGTCTGCATCAAAGCGGCTTCGATGCGCGACGGCGAACACACGAGGTGATGTCGTGCGCGCGAAGAGAACGTTTCAATCTGTGATAATTTGGCCAAAGCGTTTATTGGTAATCTCTCGAACTACGGGGGTATGAGGGAGCATTCCGGTGTGCTGGGGTACAGCTACGACGTGGTCAGAATTCTGGTGTTGCTCGCGGTCTACGTCGTCGTGCTGTCCGTCGGGACACTCGCAACCACCGTTGTCCGGCAACTGCACCGGATTCGAGCGGCCGGTGGGCGACTCGTCGGGCGCTCGCAGTCGCGACCGAAGACGTCGTCTCGCCCCTGATCACATCGGCTCGTTTTCGACCAGTCGTCCGCCAGTGAGCAGGTGTACGGTCGTTTTCACACCCGGGAATCCGTCGTAGGCCCAGACCGAGAACGGGACGAGCAGAAACAGTAGCTCCGGGCCGAGAAGAATCGACACAAGTTCGACCGGAGAGTTCCACGGGAGCAACTGGAGAGTGGCGAGGAGTACTTCGAAGTGATCCCAGAAACTATCCTTCGGGTACGTCGGTGCGGGAAAAAGCGGCCAGAGCAGATACGGTGCTCGTTCTGGGACAGTCCCGGTCAGCAGCGCACCCAGTGCGTCCATCGGTAGATGGCTGATGACACCCACGCCGAACGCGGCACCGAGAGGCCCGCGGTCGTACCGCCGAGCGACCAGATAGGCCGCGACACAGAACGGCACCATCGTCAGGAACGAGTGCCCGATGCCGCGCCCGTCAAGGATACCGAACCACCAGTTGAGCGGCTTGTCGAGGAGATCGGGGAACTGCGTAGCGAAGGCGAGGACAAGCGTGGGGCCACCGGCTGGCGACCGCTGTGACCAGAGGTGTAGGCCTGCCGAATAAATAAGATAGCCAATGACGAGGTGCCCCCAGGGCATCATAGCTGTTTGTTCGAATAACACCTCTGACTAACCTAAATACCTCGGGACAATAGTAGACACACCAGCTTCAGAGCGAGAAGTGTACGACCGTGGGCATATGTCTGGGGTGTGGCCCACGTTGTGGAGCGAACGAATAAGAGGGGCTATCGCCTATCTTTCAATACCCGACGGCCATGCATGACTATCAGGCATACGGGCTCACGGTCAGATCACCGTTCCGGCTCCCAGAGTTACGAGAACTGGACCAGACCGTCACTGAGCCCGATGTCGCGATCTGTTCGGAAACCCTTGAACCGGCCCAAGCCGAGACGAGTCCTGCCAAATCGGAGCGCTGGATAGACGCCGAACCCGGTCGCTGTCGTTTTACATACGAGGAGGTTGGGACATTTCTCATCATCGGCGGCGAGCGTGTGCTTGTAGATCCGGTATCACCGGATATCACCTCGACGCTCGTGTTCCGGCGACTGCTGGAAGGGCAGGCACTCGGCGTGCTCTGTCACCAGCGAGGGGATCTAGTCCTTCACGGCAGCGCAGTCGACTTCGGCGGCAATGCTGTTGTCTTCCTCGGGAACTCGGGTGCCGGAAAGTCGACCACTGCCGCAGCCTGTTACGACGCTGGGTACCCGCTACTCGACGACGATGTCGTCGTAATCCGTTTCTCAGATGGGGCACCGAAGGTCGTTGCTGGCGTCCCGCAATTGAAGCTCGAACCCGAGACGGCGGTGGCACTCGGAATCGAAGCGGTCACCGGAACTGAGGTGGATAGCTTCAGCGGGAAGGCGTTTCATCGAACGCAAAGCGCCGGTGGCTGCGGCGCAGTTCCCCTTTCACGGTGTTATATCCTATCCGATGGCGATACGGTCGCCGTCGAACCAGTACCGGCTCGCCAGCGGCTCGTCGAACTTGTCTTGTCCACGTACACGGCGGGACTGCTTTCCGACACGGACGCCGCGACCAGAAACTTCGAGGCCTGCTCAAGCGTCGTCAAACACGTCTCGGTCACGAGACTCATTCGCCCACGGCGTCTCGACATCTTACCGACACTTGTTCGTTGTGTCGTTAGTGATCTAGACACCGACTCAGAATGAGCCACCACCCAGTATTTGCAGACACCAGTCGGTGTCTTCGCCATTTCCTTCCTTGAGATCGCCCCACGTCTCGGTGACCGACTCGATAGATCCGTATTCGGTGAGGTGCGGTTTCTCGTACTTACCGCCGCCCTCTTTCTCCGTCATATCTATTTTTTCGTTCCGTAGCCACGTAAAGATTTGTCTGCCAACAATTCTACCGGCTCACTCCGGACAGTCGTTCGAACGGATCGACATCAAGAGTGATACTCGCCGGACTTTGTGGACGATCTTCGAAGACGGATATCGTGACCAAGACAGGCCGAGTCCGTCGACTCCGGTTACTGAGTACCAGCAGTGTTCTCAAGCCAGGCCGAAAGCGAAAGTGCACGCCAGAGAACACGTGCAGAATGGATGTCTCTTTCCGCCTGAAAACGGTCGTGAGTCTCTCGTAGTGACTCAGGGTTGAGGTACGGCTCAACCATGCTCGGGTCTTCGACGAGTTCCAAGAGTTGATCGTCCGCTATCGCGAGTGCACCGATGAACGCTGCGTTCATCGTCGTCTTCCAGGACCGCCACTGGATTTCTTCCGGCAGTAGGTCGTCGAGAGCACGGCGGAGAATCATCCGCGTCCACCCGTCGGTGAGTTGCTGTGTTGGTGGGATGGCGAGACTGAACTCTACCAATCGTTTGTCGAGAAACGGGTACCGAGGTTCGATGCCGAACACCGCGTGAGTGATATCGTTGGCCTCAAGAAAGTCGACGAGGGACCCTGCAGTGACCGATTCATACTGCCACTCTCGTGCGGTACGTGCGATAGCGGACCGTGGATCGGTTAGTCGGTGGTGGCGTGACGCAAGGTCGATACGGTTAGCAAACCCTTGGTCGAGTGTCGGATTTGCCCTCATTTCGACCGACGGCTTCCGCCGGATCCAGCGATACAGTCGCTCTACCGGATCGGGAATCAGCCCTGGAAGGACCTGTCGGAGAAAGAGACTTCGCGGTTGTCGGTCGAAAACGTCGCCCATCGCACGAAGTTCTTTCACCAGCTGGATCCACCGACCGGTCCGAATCAAATGGGGGAGCAACACGAGTCCATAGCCGACGACGCTGTCGCCGTGAGTTCCTTCCAGTACGACCCCGACTTCGTCGTCGCTGGCGCGTCGCGCAATCTCCCATTTCATGAAGTGCATCGTGTTGTGGACTGGTGCATCGTAGTAGTCCATGGCCTGGTCGAACCCGGATAAGGCGCTTAGGTCGTCAGCGAAGACGTACTGGGAGTTGATTCCAGATCTATCGACCAAAGTCTCGATGTACTCCCGTTCGTCGCTCTCCGGCGCGTCCTCGAACACGCCGGAATACGTTTTCAGGGGCTCGTCCGGCCACAGTTGTTCGTGCGCGACGGCCGTAACGGACGAAGAGTCCAACCCCCCGCTAAGCGTCGTCGCAGCAGGCTCGTCCGTCCGGAGCCGACAGTGGACGGCTTGCTCGAACAGGTCACGGAACCGACGTGCATAGTCCTCGTTGGAATCGAGCGTCACTGCTCGGCTCGGGTCAAGGTCCCAGTACCGCCAGCGTCGGCTGTTCCCCGCACTGACTATCATCGCGTGCGCGGGCGGAAGTCGCCTGATGGACTCGTAGAATGTGTTCTCCTCGTCTTCGAACAGGTTTGTTAGGAAATCGCCGACTTTCCTTTCGTTTAGCGACGGTTGGATGGACGGATGCGTCAGGATCGCCTTTGGCTCCGAAGCGACGGCGAACAGCCCGTCGGTGGCGTGGTAATAGAGCGGTTTGACGCCGAAATGATCTCGAGCACAGAACAGTCGGTTCTCGTGAGCGTCCCAGATGACGAAGGCATACGCTCCAACCAGGTGATCGACACACTGTTGCCCCCACTCACGATACGCCGCCAACAGCAGGTAGCTGTCGGATACCGATTCGTCGTCGCCGGGGGGATCGAGTCGCTGGCACAACTCGGCGCGGTTGTCGAGACGAACGTCGGCCGATACGACGAGTTCGTCTAGACGTTGCGGCTGGTCGTCGGTCTGTGCGGCTGGGACCGACTGGAGATGCTGGTAACCCATCCCGACTGCGTCGTTGATCCACATATCATCTCCGTCTGGCCCGCGGTGATCGAGCGACGTCAGGGCCGTTTCGAGACGCGCTGGCTCGATTTTGTCCCGCCCCCGCTGAAAAATCGCGACGAGTCCGCTCATATCAGCTCGTGTTCGGCTCGTTTCGATGCCCCGATGTGAAGTGCGGGTCTCACTGAGATACCTCTGTTATCAAGTAAAAATGAGTACAAGAATAAAAGTCCCGAGGCAGAAACGAGACGTTCGGGAGCACTCCCGAAAAGAAGCAGACGTTCTGGCGCTCACTGGCTCGCGACGCCACCGTATCCCTGCTGTCCGTACCCCTGTTTTCCGAGTGCTCGTCCGGGGAAAGACGTGGGCTGTGAGGTAGTGCCACTGGTGGGCGTATTGGTTTCCGGTGTCGTCGTTTCGGGCGTCGCTGTCTCAGTCACTGCCGGAGTCGTGCTACCACCGGTTGACCCACTGCCACCACTACCGGATCCGCCTCCACTGAATCCACCACCGTTTGCTCTATCGACAGTCGACTCTCCGTCGGTCGTCTCGACGGGTGTGATCGTGGGAGGCTCGGTCGTATCGACCATGTCCGGTGTGATGATCGTTTCCGTACCGGTCGGTGCGATGGTCGTATCAGTCGCCGTCGTTTCAGTGGTCCGAACAGTGTCAGCAGCGTCCGTGCCCGATCGCCTGTCAGCCGGGTTCGGTGTCGAGGGTGGGCTTGCTGTCGTCTTCGTAGTCGTTGTCATGGACGACCTGCCATCGGTATCAGTTGCCGAACCAGCTCCAACTGGTTGTCCTCCGTATCCAAACCGTGTTTCGCTCGATCTGCGTTCTGACTCCGGTTCCACACGCTGTCTGTCGGTGTCCAGGAACGGTCCGATCACCAGCGAACCAAAGACGAGAGAGCCAAACTTGAGAACCGTGCGACGGGCCGGCCACGCTGACTCTGACGGGGTGTCCGTTTCAGCCGGTGAATCCCAGTTCTCGAACGGTATCCCACCGTTCAATTCGTCGGCCGTTATTTCGTCCGATCGCTCTTGCTGAGTGGCACCATCGTCGTCCAGTTCCGCAACCGTGTCCCACTCCTCGAACGGCAACTCCGAATCATCCCCGTCGTCAAACAGTTCAGGATCACCCATAGGTCGCTAGAACACGTTCCATGCAGCCGGACATTCTGTAGACCGATAACCAAAGACCTGTCGTCACATTCACACTCTCGTGCCCTTTCTTTTCGCTGGAGTTAATTAAGAATTATTATCTGAGAGATCGTGGGCAAAAAAGATATCTCGAACACTGAGACCATGTTGTCGAAATAACTGCAAACGCGTTCAGGAAGATAGACAGGCGAACCATTAATTACAGCTTGGTTGAAAATGTCGGATTAGCAAATTATGGTCGGGAACTGAAGAAGGCATGGGGCACGTGTAATCGCTTTCTTCACACGTTTCTGGAAGAACCTGACTAGGGTTGCTCATGGAGGTCAGCGGACGAAAAGCGTGGGTTCGGAACACGATTCGAAGGTAGTTGACGACGAGGACAGCGTCAGGAAACAGTCCAGGCTCAGTGATCTGGAGAGCGAAAACGAGCGGCTCCAATCACGACTGGAGACGAGAGTGACCTACCGGCGCGCCGCGGCGTTACTGCTCGCCTTCGCCGCTGTGGCGGTCGGAGCGGTACAGGTGTTCCCGAGCGAGCGGGACGTGTTGTTCGCGCTCGCGGGAACGGGAACGTTCGGCGCAGTCCTCTTGCTCACGCTCACGGCCGAGCAGCTGTTGCCTGCCAGAGCGGTCAGGTCGGTGTGTGAGACGACGAGTCGAAACCGCGCCGCTATCGCGCACGCGCTCGGTGCGGACGGACCCATCAGGTACGTTCCGACCGAGACCGGAGTCGCACGCCTGTACGTGGCCGCCACAGAACGCGACAGCATCCCACCGGCGGAGACACTCACCTCGACCGTCGTCGACGAGGATGGGTACTACGGAATCGCACTCGAACCGACAGGGCGGGATCTGCTGACCGAGGTCCGTCAACAGTCCGGTGACCTGCCGGAGGATGTCGATTCGGCCTTGCCGATGCTGTTCGAGGCCGCCACCGATCTCTTCGAGTTCGCCGAGACGGTCAAGACGATCAATTACAGTGAGCCAGCCGAGTCCGGGCGGACGGAAGTCACGATCAAAGTCGTCGATAACACCGTCGGGACACCCACCGGCATCGACCATCCGATCAGGTCGCTTGTCGGCGTCGGCCTGACGACAGTCGTCGACGGACCGGTCGAGACGCGCGCGACGACCGACGACGACGGTGAACCACTGCTCATCTTCGGCTGGGGTGGGGACCAAGAACGTACAGACCACGACTCGACATCGGACACCGAGACGGGTCCCTGGTAACGGGAACGACGCCAGTCGGCTTCCGTCGGCAATTTCTGCCTGTTCGAAACTATCAATATTCGTTCTGTCTTACTGTCGGTCGACAGGATGGCGAGATCGCGACATCGTTAACGGGTTCGTCGTCGGGAGTGGGGTGCTCGACGACGTGGCCCGACTCGAAGCCGAACCGGGGAGTCGTCGTAGGGTGGTGATGTGTGTCGGTCAGCGAACCGGGAGTGGCGCGAACACGCTCCGCCATGATCGACACATGAGCAAACAGAACGACGGACACGACCGAGGGGTAGAACTGCTGAAAGACGAGCGCCGACCGCTGGGTGAGCGCGTTCAGCGACTCGTCGATACGCTCGACGGCACGAATCGTGACGGACGCGACGCGATCGTTGAGTACGGGACACAGATACACGAGGGTGGGTCGTCTCCGGAAGCCGACCGTCGACTCGAAGCGCTGGTCAGGCTCGCTCGGCGTCACGGGATCGACGTGCGGAAAGCTGACTTCCAGTCGGACACCTCGAAAACGGGGGACGACACGCTGCCTGCCACGGCCGCGACGAGCGACATCGTCGTCGAACCACTCGACGCCCAGAACGGCTGTATCGCCATCGGCGAGCGCTACCAGTTCGAGGTGACACTGCGCAACCGGAGTGGCTACCCCGACGAACGGCCGGTGGGACTCCGCGTCGACGGCGACCGCGTCCACGAGACCGAGGTCGTGCTCGGCGGCGGCAGTACGGAAACACTCGCGTACACGGTGTCGTTCGACGCACCCGGCGAGTACTACGTCGAAGTCGGTGGCCGCGAGGCAGTCGAGATCGAGGTCCTCGAACCGGCGAGCGGACCACGGAACGGAACCGATCTCGAAGAGCTTGAAACAGACGGATCGGTGCCAGTCACCGTCCACGTAACGGAACGATTCGACCGGCCCAGCGCGACCGATGCCGTCAGTCCAGTAGCCGAGCAGGGCGCGGGCACTGCCTGGGATCCGACCGACGAGCGACTCGACCCGGTCGACGCTGACCGGTGTGAGTTCCTGTTCGATTCCGACAGTGATACAGACACGCTCGACACCGGCGGTGCGGGGATCGTCGTCGTCGACGAGCAGCCACTCGCTATCGTCCGACTCGGGTCCGAACCGGTCGGCAACCTTACCGACGAGAGCCGGCGATCCCTCGAGAGCTATGTCCGGCCGTTCCTCACCGGGTTAGAGTTCGAGACGGAGATCGTCGAGGTTCCCACCAGCGTCACCGGCCCGGCTCCGCCAGTACCCGCAGAGTCGAAATCCTACGACGGGGACGCGGCCACGGATCCGATCACCGTCGCGGTGTCTGAGTGTCGGGAGGCGCTGGCCGACGCCGGTCCGAATCCCGGGTTGGGAACCGACCGCGAGTCTTTCGTCGTGACGCGGCTCGACCCCGAGGCAGTTTCGACGGACGGGTTCGTCGGTCGGATCAGGCGGCAAGCAGCCGGCGGCCTCCTCCCCTGGACAGCCCCGACCGAGGAGCGGACGGCGGTACTGCGTGAACTCGGCGAACGCGTCGAGACGATCGAGCAGGTCCTCCGTCCGCTCGATCTGTCCATCCAGCCGGTCGAGTCACAGCGAACCGCCCGGGGAGTACTCGCTCGCGTGGGCATTCGTGCCGACTGAGGAGCGGCCTACCAATCGCCGTCGATCGCTCGCTCGTACGTTCGTTCCGCCTGTGTCGCGACCGACGACCAGTCGTATCGGTCGGCACGTTCCTGCGGGTCGGTATCGGGCCGCTCGCCGCCGAGCGCACGGTCGAGGGCCGCCGCGACTGCCCCGGTATTCGGTTCGGCGAGGAAGCCGGCATCGCCGATCACTTCGTCGGCCGCCGAGTGCGGATGTGTGGCCCCAATGACGGTACAGCCGGCCGCCATCGCCTCGGCGAAGGTGATGCCGAACCCCTCGCGGGTCGACGGCGACGCGAAGATGTCGGCCACACGCATATGGCCGAGTACGTCCTCGTACTCGTCGAGGAACCCCAGGAAGTCGATGCGGTCACTGGCGTCGAGGCCCTCGGCCCGACGGCGGAGTGCGTCCGCCTCCGGACCGTCACCCACGATACCGAGCGTCGCGTCGTGTCGGGTCGCCACGCTATCGAACGCGTCGAGCAGGACGTCGACGTTCTTGTGTTCGATCAGCCGGCCGGCAAATAGCACGTCGTAGCCCTCGGCCGGGTCGTTCGGGAGCGGTGCCGAGCGGACCTGTTCGGTGTCGAGGCCGTTGGGGACGACGCGGATGCGGTCCCGGTCCGGGCCGATGCCCGCCAGCCGGTCGGCCGTGACACCCGAGACGGCGACGGGGAGCTGTGGGACGCGAGCCGTCGCGTACTCGGCGAGTTTGCCGCCGAAGGCGAGCGGGCCGAGATACTCCTCCCAGTAGTCGCGCCACACTTCGTGCCAGGTCGTCACGACCGGAACGTCCAGCCCCAGCGTCGCCAACTTCGTCGACAGTACCGGGAAGTACGGAAACACCGACGCGACCACGAGGTCGTGCTCACGCGCCGGGAGCAGTGATCGCAACGAGGGGAGCGCCCGAGCGGCGAAGTCGATTGCCTCGGGAATCGACCGCCGCTCGCCCGCGTAGAGGTCGGCCTCGGGAGCGACCGCCTGTAACGTCATTCCCGCAGACTCGATAACGCGTGGCCCGTCCCAGTAGTGGCGTCCGTACACCGTCACGTCGTGCCCGTCGGCTGCGAGTCGTCGCCCGATTTCGTGGATACGCTTCTGGGCCCCACCTTTGACATACGGGTAGACGACGTTCGAGACGAACGCGATATTCACTGTTCGTGTCTTCCTGCTCACATCCATTGGCTATTTCGGTCGACGGTGGCGCGAAACTTTGTGGTGAATGAGAAACATTATACTCGGCCGACACGGAATCGATCGTAATGGCCTCGCCGCGGAACGTCGTTCTCGTCACGCTCGACGCCCTACGGGCCGATCACCTCTCGTCGTACGGGTACGAGCGAGACACGTCTCCGTTTCTCGATACACTCGCCGAAGACGGCGTCCGGTTCTCGCGAGCGTTCAGTGCGAGTTCACACACCCGCGAGGCAGTCCCGGCGATCCTGACCGGACGCTATCCCGACGAGGCTGTCGACGGAAAGTTCCACCGGGACGCGAACACCGTCGCCGAATCGTTACAACGGTCGGAGTTCGCCACCGCCGGCTTCCACTCGAACCCATTCGTGTCCCGTGCCTACGGCTTCAACCAGGGGTTCGACGAGTTCGACGACGACCTCCACCTCGGGAAGAACAAACTGCTGGCGCTGGCCCAGCGCGCCCTCGACAAGCTCCGGAACCGCCACTACGCGCGCGCGTCAGAGATTAACGACCGGTCGCTGGCCTGGCTCGATTCGGTGGACGAGCCGTTCTTCCTCTGGAACCACTACATGGACCCCCACGGGCCCTACGAGCCACCGGCCGAGTACCAGCGGGAGTTTCACGGGGAAGTCGTCTCCGACTCCGCGGCACAGTCGCTGTACCAGCGAGCCATCGACGCTCCCGACAGCATCACCGACGAGGAACGACAGCGGCTGATCGACCTCTACGACGCCGAGATTCGATACACCGACGACCAGCTCCGGGCGTTTTTCGACGAACTCGACCAGCGGGAGTTGCTCGACGATACGCTCGTCATCGTCACGGCCGACCACGGTGACGCGTTCGACGAACACGGCTACTACGAGCACCCGCGGTACCTCCACGACGAACTGGTCCACGTCCCGCTCGTGCTGTCCGGTCCCGGTCTCGACTCGGCGACCGTCGACGCGTCCACCAGCACGCTCGACGTGGCCCGGACCGTCCTCGGCGCGGCGGGCGTGTCCAGCGAGGGCCTTCCGGGCTCGGATCTTCGGACAATCGCCGACACACCGGCGGCGTACGAGGACCGGGTGGTGTTCTCGCAGGCCCGCGGCCAGGACGAGGACGCACACGTCCGTCGGTTCAGCGCTCGCGGGCGCTCGGCGACGTGGTTCGGCGAGTACGACACGACGGCCGGCGACCTCTCGCTTTCGGGGCCCGGCGAGGAAGACGACGTGGCCGAGGCATTGCGGGATCACATTCGCGAGCGAATCGAGGTCGGCGGTGGGATCGGGACGACCGACGAAGACGACGCCGTCGGCGACGAGATTGAGGACCGACTGTCGGCGCTGGGGTACAAATAGGGTTTCAGTATCAATGGGAGACATATCACTTTCGGACGCGCTGATCGAACGTATCGAGGATCGAGCAGCACACACCGAGTTCGAGACGGCCGACGAGTACGCGGAGTTCGTCCTCGAATCGGTGCTCGAACGACTCGACGACGACGGTGGGCGGGAGTCCGAAGAAGCGTCCCCCCGGGACGACGTACAGGATCGGCTCCAATCACTGGGGTATCTCGACGAATGACGGCGACCGACTCGCCGAACCGGAATCTCGTTTTCGTCACGGTCGACAGTCTGCGTGCGGACCACTGTGGGTTCGTGAATCCCGACTCGGACCTGACGCCAGCGATCGATTCGCTGGCGAGCGATGGCCTGTCGTTCACACAGGCGGTTTCGGCCGGGCCTCGAACACCTTCCTCGGTTCCCGTCATGTTCACCGGGGAGTTCATGGCCGACGACCAGTCGTGGTCGATGGCGGACTGGCGCGGGCGACAGCAACGTATCGGTCGCCATATGGCCCGGTTTCGGCACCTGAGTGAACGGCTCCAACAGGAGGGATACGAAACGGCCGCCTTCACAGCCAATCCATGGACGACCCGAGAAAGTAACTTCCACACGGGGTTCGACGAGTTCGTCGAGATCAGTGCCGATAGCGACGACATCGACTCGTCGAAGCTGTCCGATTCGACGCTGTTCAAACTTGCCGACACGGGGTTCGAGGCGATGCCCGTCGATCCATTCGACTGGAGCGGCAAGAAAGAGTGGTTCTCGCAGTGGACGGGCTACTTCGAGTCGATCACCGACCAGCTGTCGGAGCTCTCGGAGCCGTTTTTCCTGTGGGTGTTCATCCTCGATACACACCAGCCATACATAACGCCGCGACGGTTTCGCGAGGAAGCGTCGGCGTGGCAGATGTACTACTCGATCCTCCGGTACTGGCGTGGCGAAATCGCCGACGAGGAGATCCCCGACCACGCGCGGGAGATGACCGCCAAGGCCTATCGTGACGCCGTCCGGTCGGTGGACGCGTTCGTCGACGCACTCCACGAGAACGTCGCACCGTACGATCCGGTGACCGTGTTCTGCTCGGACCATGGCGAGGCCATCGGCGAACACGGGAACTTCGGCCATCCTCAGGCACTCTACGACGAGAACCTCCGAGTTCCGACGTTCGTCCACAACGCCGACTCGACGGGCGAGATTACGGATCAGTTCTCGCTCCGCTCGATGCCAGATTTGCTGGTCGACCTCGCGGAGCCGTCAACGTTCGATCCCCAGTCGCACACGCAACCGTTCGCGGTGTCGAAGATCGAGAACAACCGGAAACTCGCCGTCAGAACGCGTGAGTGGAAACTGATCAGCGACGGCGAGACGAAACGGCTGTACGATCTGCGAAACGACCCCGAGGAGTCGACGGACGTGTCCAGGGACCACCGACAGGTTACCGAAGCACTGTCCGAGGTTCTGACACGGCACGAACAAACACAGGCTGAAAAGGAAGCTATCGGAACCGCGACGGCCGCGGTCGTCAGCGAGGAGTCGACCGTATGACCGACTCGCTGCATATCTGTTTCATCACGAAGATGTACCCGCCCCGGACCGGTGGGGGCGCGACGTACGCCTACGAACTCGCCAACGCACTCGGCGAGCGGGGTCACAACGTCGACGTGTATACGCAGGCCGTTCCCGACGGCGACGACCCGCCGCCGACGGACTCGAACGTGACGGTGACGCGGATCACGAAGGCCCGCCCGCTGGTCGTGATCTCGACAGCGTATTTTAGTATCGCCTGCCGTCGGCGGATCGACTTCGACCAGTACGACGTGATCCACGGCACGCTGATGCCAGCTTCAACTTGTGCGTTCGGACCGCGGTTCGTCGAATCGCTGGACGCGCCACTGGTGTTGACGAGCCACGGAACATCCTACGACGAGGCTCGGTCGGTCGACCCACAGAGCCCGCCCGACTATCTCTTCAGGTACGTCTTTCACCCGATCAACGTGGTACTCGACGCAGTGAGCGGCCGGTTCGCCGACCGGATCGTCGCAGTCAGCGACCACACGCGCGAGCAGTTGCGCGACCTGTACCGGTTCGACGAATCGAAACTCGTCACCGTCCCGCCTGGCATCGACACCGACCGGTTCGGGCAGACGACGGGTGACCACCCCTCGGTGAGCAACGACCAAACGTCGATACTCGTACTCAGCCGTCTCGATCCTCGCAAGGGAATCGACAAGGCGATTCGAGCGTTCGCGCGACTCGACGACACCGACGCCGAGCTGTTGATCGCCGGGACCGGTCGGCTGGAGTCCTCGCTGAAGGACCTGGCCGAGGAGTTGGGTGTTCGGGAGGACGTTCAATTCCTGGGGTTCGTCCCGGACGAGGAGTTGCCGGAGCTGTACGCCTCGGCCGACCTGTTCGTCCTTCCCTCGGAGTACGAGGGCTTCGGGATCGTCTTCCTGGAAGCGATGGCCTGTGGAACCCCGGTCGTCGGCACGGAGGTTGGGGGCGTTCCGACCGCCGTCGACGCCGGCGAGACGGGGTATCTGGTCGAGCGCGACGACGTAGCCGCGCTCGCCGATCGGATGGCTGACCTGCTGCTGGAACCAGCCACGTACGACGCGATGGCACAGTCGAGTGTGGAGTGGGCTGACGCTCACGACTGGCATGAGATCGCTGGACGCGTCGAAGCGGTGTACGAAGGAGCAATCCATGGGTAACATGATTCGAATTCGTCAGTCTAGAATTTTTCAGTCGAACTGCCACCCTGTCTCAATCGACGTGTACCAGTGTGAGGTAATGGATTAATGAAGAAAACTTACCCATCGGTCGTCGATTTCGTCAATGACCTGTCCTCGGAAGTGAATTCGATCGCTATCTGTGGAACGTCCTACAGCGATACTGGGGGTGTCGCTCGGGTAATCGAACAACAAGCTCTCGCGCTCTCGGAACAGGAATATGATGTCGACATTTACACGCTCACCGCCACCACAGAGTCGCCACCTAGCACCGAATTACACGAAATTGGGCGGTTCGAAACGACGCCTTACAAAGAGCTTGATAAACTTCTCACTCCCGTCACACCAGATGGCTGGAGATTTTTCTCTGATCTTGGCGGAACAGATCTCGTCATCGCACATCGATTCCCGTTTTCCGTATTGAGCTACGTAGCATCGACCGTTCACGATACGGAATACGTATTTTGGTCCCATCCGTCGCAATCGTCGGACGAACTCTTTGACGGTGTAGCGAAGGTGTGGGCGAAACTTCAACATCACTTCGAAACACAGAACTTCGCGATCAAACGGGCGGACCACATCTGTGCTGTGAGTGAAAAGTCACGCTCGTACATCGAATCCAAGACTGGACGAAATGCTATTTTTGTTCCAAATGCTGTCCCGGAATCGCGGTTCACTGACGTTGAATCGGTGAATGTGATTGAAGACAGGTACGACATTGACCCGACGGACACTGTAGTCCTCCACGTTGGACGGATTTCACCTCGAAAAAACATCGAAGAACTGGTGGACTCATTTGAGGCAGTCACCGACATCCGGGACAACTGCAAACTAGTTCTGGTGGGAAAAGAGAACATGGACGATTACTCAGAGTCCGTACGTGAGCGAGCTGGCAATGATGTGATATTCACAGGCTTTGTCGACGATAAAACACTAGCAGGCCTCTACGAGCGTAGCGATGTGTACGCAACGTGTTCGCTCTCCGAAGGGTGGGGCTTGCCTCTTTCGGAGGCGAGTCGCTTTGGGACACAGATAGTCGCTTACGACTCTATTCCGGCAACAAGTTCGATTGAGGATACACTGCTCGCCGAAGATGGAGATCTTGCTGAATTCGAGTCACAGCTCAGAGATGCAGTCGGGAGTAAGTCGAAATGAACGAGTATAGCTAAATCATGCTCTTCCGATACTCTTTCTCAGCCTGATCCGATTAACTTCGATATCTTGGTTCGGAAATCCCAATGGCTCATATATTCGCACCCTGGAAGAGATAGAAGTAGAGAGTGTTACTTCCCACAACGCTATATGTGCTCGTACATGTTTGTTTTATAACTCGATATTCGAACGACGATGAACACTGATACTCCCACCGACAGACGTTTGCAATTGCCCACCGAGGCCCGTGTTCTCTCGTGGTGTGGCCAAAACTTTCTCTTGGACGACCAAGACGGAGTATCATTTTCAGTACCGACAGACAATGTCGACTGGCAGTCGGCGTGTGAATTAGCTGGGCGTCACCGAATGGAATTTCTGCTGTTCAAACTGTTTCGTGACAATCCTGATTTAGACTACCCAGAGGTTCTCTACCAGAACCTCGAATCACAGTCTAATCGGGTGAAGCGACGCAACCTAGCAATGTCCGCGGAACTCGTGCGGCTGGTAGAGAAGCTTGAGTCAAATGGGGTTTGTGTACTCGCATATAAAGGGCCAGTAGTTGCGAGCAGGGCATATGGCGATATTTCGTATCGCCGGTTTGTCGATCTCGATTTGCTGGTCGACCCATCAGATCACCAGTCTGCGCTTGAAGTCCTTCGAGAAGAAGGGTACGAACAGAAGATTGTGAAGGAACAGCTTTTCGAGAGTATACTTCAACGACCCGATGAATCGATATTGTTGGATTTGCATACCCGAATCATTCCGCGATACTTCCCGTTTCAGTTTAATTTCCAAGCGTTGCACAACCGGCAGACAGAGGTAGATATTGGGGGCCAGTCTGTGCCAACACTCTCGACACCGGATGCTGTCCTCGCGCACGCGATCCATGGTTCGAAGCATCGCTGGTTTCGGGTCGAGTGGATTCTCGCAGTTGCCATCTTGATCCATCAGACCACAGATACAGATGCGCTTTTCGACCGCGCAGAACGCATGGGCTGTGAACGGATGGTATTACTGGCAATCGTATTGTCCAGGGAACTGTTCGATGCGTCGTTTCGACCTTCGATCGAGCGTCGTCTCAACGAGCCCTCCCAATCGATTCGCGTTGTTGAGGATGTTGCCGATACGATTCTCGACTGGGTTTTTACCGCTGAATGGGCCAGTAACAAACACGACAAGCGGACGCACATCGCGGACTTTCGGCTCCGATCGAAACTCCATCCGAATCTGGCAATGAAAACGCGGTTCTGGATAAGTGTCCTCACAGATCCTCGGGAAGACGACTTTGAATTCGTTGATCTCCCCGCGGGGTTATCGCCGCTTTACCGGGTCGTCCGCCCAATCAGGCTATTATACGAGTACAGGGGCCGGTTAGCCGACAAGATCAGTTGAATTATAGTGATGATAAGTAGGGGAGTTTTGAGCTGATTTCACAAACGTTACCAGCCGTTATGATTATCTAATCTGTGTAAGAGCGTGTCATAGAACTCTTCACACACTATAGTCAGTCTGTTTACTGTTATAATAGGTTATTAGCTTAAAAGAACGTGCACTCGGTGCACGAAGTTTAAAATCAGTTAGAGAGTGCCCTTTCGTTTCCGAATAATGATTTCTCGCACCCGTTCAACGTGGTCCGTCTCGGATTGAACGAACGCTGTGAGGATGGCTTCAACGATCTCGGAGCGACTGGCTCCGAGATCGTCACACTCAGCGACCAATTCATCCACTTCTCGCACAATTCCCTCGTCAACAGCGACGCCGAACTTCTCTTTCGCCATAGCTAAAACAACCTGAGAACAGCGTGCACCAAGTGTACGGCGGTTTCAACTTGTCTAAGCTGGCTCAGCGAACCATGTGAACTCTTCTATGACACGCTCTGTGTAAAGCTATCATTCAACGCTAGCGGAAACTACCTCAAATAGCACGGGTAGATCTCGGTGCCTGAAACTACGTCCGGTCGTTGTAATGAATTCGATCATCCCCCGTCGTATAGATAGTACTCGCTGTGTCGTACGGGTAGAGGGGGTCGTATGTGTAGTATGTGAAGCCACGGAATCCGTTGGTATTTGTATCCGTCACTGTGTCAGTCTCTGACAAGTAAATATACTTTTGTGCGGCTTCACCTGGCGCTTCCAATTGTGTGAATCCAACATTTGCCCGTCGTTGACCCTCATACAACTGCTGGTTGAATTTTCCAAGCTTCGATTTGTGGATAGTTGCGTCGTTCGGGAAATGGCCTAGAATAAAATTCGAGGTGAAAATGCTGTTCTTCTGAGATGAGACGCGGTAATAACTAAACTGCTCAAGCCTCGTTCCTGATTCCACGATCCGCTGTCCATCTATTTCCGGTTGTGGAGAGACATCGTGAGTCACCACTGCTGGGATGAATCCAGATGTAACAATCAGCAATCCGAATAGCGCGGCGAGTGCTGGCTTTGCCCCCACGTACGGGAGACGAGTCGAGTACAAGAGGATAATGGGAAACGGCGCAAGGATCATCATAACGAGGCCGAACGTCCGTCCAGCACTCAGGATTTGCGGGCCAAACGAAAGCGGAAATGAAAGGTAGATTCCGGCCGCAAGGTGGATATAGTTCGAATCTTTTAGGATTCGATCAGATAATCCTGGGTAAACCTTTTTTCGTAGCCACGTTCTGAGGCGTTCCCAGTACGGAATTCCGTCTTCAAGATACCGGAGGTAAACAAAGCCCATTCCCAGGGTACTCATGACCCCAACTAACAGATGGCCGTACAGCATCACCCGATAGGAAAGTGACGGCATCCCAAATGCGAGCGAGCGTGTGGCAGTGCTCGAACTCGTGAGAAATACCTGCCCAGTAGTCTGTCCGATAATAACACTGGCCACAAATCCGAGGGTTCCACTTGTCAGGTAAAGGTACCACACGAGAGTAAGCGCAACGTAGAGAACGATCCGTTCAGAGGGCAACTGAGATGGCCACTTGTTCCCCAAGAGAAACGACGATGCCACGTTCAGAATGTAGGCGAAGATGAGACCAAATAGGACCAGTGGGCCGACCCCGTAATGTGAACTGATCACTGACCAGAAAAACACGACCGCGAGCACCGATCGATGGAGTTGGTCTATCTCATCATCAAGCAGCACAAGCAACAGGAACGCCGCAAAGAATATCGCGGCCCCAGTCCGGGTATTTCGACCGAGAAGCTGGTATGTCCGAGGCAAGAAGATATATAACGTTGCGCTCAGGATGGCGATGTCTTTCGAGAAATACCGAGCTGTGAGTTTGTAGGTTACTAGTGGGACGAGTGCGAAGAGAATAGGATGGACAAGTTTGAACTCCCAGAGTAGATTCATGTCCATAACCAGGGCATATACCGGGTGAAGGACCCCAATCCTCGGCATCCCTGCTTTGCCACCACCAGGGATCCAGTATCCATTCGCGATCACTCGCTTTCCAATCTCGTACTCTATCAATCCGTCACCACGCCCTAGATACGTCATGATGACCGTATTCTGCAGGATGAGTGTGAGTGAGATCGCTGCGATGGCGGCTGCGTAGTACCTCTTGTCGCTGTCGAACGTGTAGACGACGACCGGAACCAGTCCGACGAGGAGAATAGTAAGAAGCGTCACTTCGTTGCGTCCTATTCGATTGATGAGAAGGGCCCCTGCGATCCCCAACACTGGAATCATAGCAAGGATTGTAAGCGGACGGAAGTCAGCGTCGCCGATGAGGAGATCAACCGGCTGGGTAGACACGCCGTCGCCAGCGTACCAGGTGAGTGTAGTTAGGAGACTATACACACCGACGTACAACAGGGGTGTCGTCGGCTGACCGAACGGTTCGGGCCCGGCCTCTAGTTGCAGGTACAGAAAGTTTGCAGCCCATCCGAGAAGCATCGACAATGAAACACTGAGTCCGACAGCATACAGGAAATCGACCGGCCTAAACTCATCGCGCAGGTATTCAACGACCAGATATCCAGGCACGAACGATAGGAGGACGAACCCAAAGACGGCCCGCACGACGGAGAGTTCGGCTACGTTAACCGGTACTAAGCAAATAGTGTATACGAACAACACGAACGCCGACAACTGAACCGACGGTGGCGTCGACGAGGCCCCGAGTCGGCGGGCAAACCGGACCGTCGGGAACGTAGTACTCATCCAGTGTCGACCTACCTCAATTACAACGATTGGTACACTTATTCATTCCGTCTGATTTCCTGGTAGTTCCATATTCGCTAAGTCCATGCAAAAGTGGATGCTTCAAGCCAGCCGTCAGCGTATCTGAACTACAATTAGTGAAACTGGACACTAAAACCGTGGAGATCTCAGATAGCCATGGTTCCGACCGCACGTCATTCGGAGTCAATTACTGATATTAAATTATATTAACAATCGGTAAGCAGTTGTAGGTGAATATGTTCCCAGGGGAAGGCACAATATTTAGATACACCTATTCAAAATGAGACAAAGCGAACAAAAACACACTATTGTTTACTGAGATATAACATGGGGATATCATCCACAATAAAAAAGATGGGTTTGCGTGGTATCGTCAAGTCACAATATCATTCCATCAGACATACAAATAAACCCTCCTCCCTACTATTCAGTTCAAAGGTCATTACTGAGATTGATCCAGAATCGTCATTTTTTATCAACGAACGTTTAACAGTCGGATTGTATAACACCGGTGCTTCACATCCCCGGGCGGGAAAGTCCGTTTTTACAACTACACCCGGGAGTACGGTCACGCACTCTGGCGAAGAGTCCGCTACTATTGGGCCATGCTCAGTTGTTCATGTCGAGGGAGATCTCTCGATGGGTGACTGTCGATTAAATTCGAACGTCAGAATTCTGTGTGCCGACGAAATTACGATCGGAGATGGAGTAAGCATTGCCTGGAACGTGCAACTATTGCATAGTAATCGACACGAACTCTGGGTCAATGGAGAGAAACGCAAACGATCATCCCCCATCGTGGTTGGAGATAATGTATGGATCGGTCACGATACGACTATTACGAAAGGCGTCGAGATCGGTGACGGAGCAATCGTCGCCAGCAACAGTGTGGTCCTCAATGACGTTCCCGAGAACACCATTGTCGGTGGTTGTCCTGCGGAAATACTGGAAGGCAGTGGTATAGCTTGGAGCCGCTGAGAATCAGAATTATCAAACGATGTGCATACTAATTATATTCTATTATATTTACACTATAATTTGGTGAAAATATTCTTTATAGTACAAAGACCACCGATTTTACAATACTCATCTAAAAAATAGACTGTCTATAAGATGTTAAAATCCATATATCTAGCAAACCAAACAATTTTGCCTCGAAGGCACTGTCTAGTTCAGCACCTCCTCGGCAGGAGTGCGGCCATCTAATGCCTGATTCGGCCGATGGCGGTTGTAGTAGTGTCTGAACCGCCGCAGCCATCGTTTCGCGCTTGCCTGACTGCCCCGCCAAAACGAGTGGAAGCGGTCGATTCGCATGGTCACGGTCTGGAACCACTTTTCGATGTGGTTCCGGTCAGTATAGTTGAGCTGACCGCTCAATTCCTGACGAGCGAGGGCAGTCAGGTACCCGCCAGCATCGACGAGAAACTCCGTCTCGGAGACGTTGTGTTTCTCGGTGAGACGGTGGAGAAACGCCGCCGCGGGGTCGGTCCCGCGGCGGCTGTACACGTCCACCTCTAGCAGGAGTTTCGAGTCCGTGTCGATCGCGGCATAGAGCCACTTCTTTTCGCCGTCTACCTCGATTTGTTTCTCGTCGACCGCGACCCGCGACGGCTCCGCCGTCGGCGGGTCGCTCTGGGTCTCAGCTAACTTCTCCTTCCAGTTCCAGACCGCCTGATAGCAGCGATCGACACCCAGCCAGGCTAAGACACCTTCGACTTCACGCACTGACAGCCCCATCGAGTGAAGTCGAACCGCGAAACAGCGCACGGGTGTCGGCGTGCGCTCGTTCTCCCAAACGTCTTCATCGTCTACCTCTAAGTTCTCTCTGAGCAGGTCTTTGAGTGTCATAGGCACCACTCACTACGACCTGCTCACTTCTCAAACTCCCTCAACTAGACAGTGCGGCCTCGAACTGTTGGTTTCAGACTCCAAAGGTACGGACTGGCCGCTTTGAATGCAAGTGGAAAGGGTGCGGACACGCTGTCAGAGAATAATATCGTGAATTTTGCGGGTATTACAACTGGTAGTGTTCAGATTAGCTGATTCCATGCGAAGGCGAATGATTGGAGCCAGTCGTCAGCTGTGTCTCGCTGGGCGTTGCTGAAACAGTTTGAGAACGAAGAAGTACGGCGTTTTACCTCACGGAAGACACGTTCGACACTGTTCCGATTTCCGTGGCGTTCGTATCTGAAATCGAGGCCGTGTCGTTGGCAGGCGTCTTTCAGCGGTGCTGCACCATCGATGAGAAACACCGCATCGTCAACGTCGTGTTTCTCGCGGAGTTCGGCAAAGAATGCGCGAGCAATAACGTTCGTTCTCGTCGGTTCAAGCTTTGTATGGAGTAATTCGTTCGTGTCGGGGTCGACCGCAGCGTACAGCCAATATTGCTCGTTGTTGAGTCGGATCACGGTCTCGTCAACCGCAACGTGATCCGGACTGCATCCAGTTTCGGGC
>NZ_FOCX01000061.1 GCF_900110215.1 Halorientalis persicus
GTTTCAATCCCGGTGTGGGTTTTCTGACCGTCGTGGCTGGGGGTGGAAATACGGCCATAGCGATCAAAAAGCTTTCTCAGCCACGCATATCGTCACCCGGCTACGTCAACCGGGGCCGTACACGAAGTTAATAAATGTCCAGGTAGCTACGCCAGTTCCCGAAGAACCAACTGCCCGGTTAGCGTCACCTTGGCGAACTTTGTTTTCCCGTCAGTCCACGTCTCAATAGCATCTTCGTCAGATAGCGAAGTCACATGCCGTGTGATAGTACTCTTGGATTTGCCTGTTGTTTCAGTCAACTCCGGAATTGAACTCCCGCCATCTGCCGTGGCAATCGCCCGGAGTGTCTCGAGCGTCGTATCCTGCACGTGGGCGGTCAGCCGAGGGAGTGACCACTCCTGAACCGTGCCGTCGAGATCGCTGAAAAACAGTGCAGCCGAGAGCAATCGAACGTGTGTCATTGCAGCAATCGTCAATGGTAGCAAGACATCGCGTGCACCGCCACCTAGCGAGACAATCCGCTCCCCCTCGGCAGCCCGAATCAGATCACTACACTCTAGCACGGCAGTCTGAAATTCATTGTGGGAAATTCGCTCCGTCCTCAGATCGATGTCTGGTTCAATCTCCTGAAGGAGCCGCTCGACATCTCCGATTGCCTCCTCGGCACGCGAATCTGGTTCCTGGTCGGGGCGGATTAACACGACCGCATCGCCAGTGTCGATACCATGACTCAATAGCGGGCGCGTGACGCTCGTACTGTTGAACCCGATCGCCGAGAGATACGTCCGCATTACCGGCTCAATGGGATGGTACACAAAAACAGTACTGTTGCATAGACGTGAAATTAACGGCTGGAGGATTTTGATTGCATGAAATTGAAACCGTCCCGTTTTTGGGAAACGTTTATGGTGGTACTGGGTTAACGGCTGAGGTACACCTGATGATCGAACAAGAAGTCTCGCCGACTAATAGATTACGCCGGATCGACATCACGGCTCGCCCGGCGTCTCGGTTTCCAGTGCCTATTTCCGACGGATATTCCGTGTATTCGGCGCTGTTGGGTGTGCTCGAAGCGGTTGATGCAGACGTGAGCGGACACATTCATGATTCGTCACTTGGGAGCCTCCACAGCAGTGGCCTTCGTGGTGTGTTCGGTGACAGTGACCGCGCCTATCATAAGTCGCTCCTGCCAGACGAGGCCTATCATCTGACGCTTGGCGTCGTTGACCCCGCCGACATCGAGATATTCCAGGCGCTGGTGAACGCGCTCGTCTTGGAAGGTGATCGTATCGATTTGAGTCACGGTAAGTTGCACGTCGAACAGTTTGAGAGCGCGAACACGACACAGGGCGAGCTGCTGGACGAGGTGGGCTCGATGGACGACCCGACTATCGAGATGTCCTTCGAGACGGCGACCTGTATCGAGGAAGCCGGCGAGATCACGACGATGTTTCCCCATCGGTGGGCCGTGTTCTCGTCGCTGTTGGGGAAGTGGAATCGGTCCGCGCCCGAGGAGTTGGAGCTCGATCTGGGGCGAGAGGCGGTTGAGGCGAACGTGATTGAGAAACCCGACGCACGCACGTATGATACCCACTCGGTGCTGGTCAATCGCGTCGAGAACGACGACGGAGAGACGCGGAATCTCTTCCGGCAGGGCTTCACAGCCGACTGTACCTACGAGTTCAAGGACGCGAGTGAGTCCGTCGAGAATGCGGTGACTGCGCTTGGGTTGTTTGCCGAGTATAGTGGCGTCGGGAGTGCTGTTGCTCGGGGTTGTGGACAGGTGAGTACGGAGGTCAAAGATTGATGACGGACGACGATAGAAAGCAGGCCAAATTTGATGATATTGGGTCAGAGAGCGATGGTGGTTCAGAACAAGAACCTACTGAAGGCGTTGATTCTTTCTCAACGGCTTTCTTGGAAAACCCAGAAGAAGAGTTTGAAACTGACCCCAATTCAGAGACTGTTGAGTCAAAATTGGATAGTGTCTTAAGCGAGTATATTACACAGGTAGATCCACGGCTTGTGGAAGCAGGATGGTCGTTTCTCCCGAATAAGAGTGTCGAATACGGGAAAGTCGACCAGTCGATGCTCAATCATACTCGCAATCTAGTGTACTTTTTACACCAGCTTGCTCGGCAGGTAGAGAATACTGATCTTCCTCCGATTACACCGAAGAAACTCCGCCATCTCATCGCACTCGCGGTCGCTCACGATTATCACAAGCTCCGCAAAGTAGACGAAAATCCAGATGAACGGTTCGATATCCAAGTCAAGGAACTGGAGCCGTTCATCGAGGAAATGGGACTAGACGAATTTAGCGCTATTCAGAACGATCCCAACTCGACACTCTCGATTCGAACGTTCCGTTCGTGCGCCGTCGATCATCACGACACTAAAAACGCTAACTCGACTCGCGTCACGACGACCTGGCGAGAGTACCGACCACTAATACGACTGGCCGACGCGATGGCTTCCTCGACGACACCAGAGGCAGCGACGAATGATCGCGTTCAAGATCGATTCCGCGAGGCGTTCCCCGATGGTGATATGGAGCTTGTACATCATCAAACTGGCCACATTAGTGGCGTTTTTACGAACTTCTTGAATAAAGCTGTGAGCGAGTATTTGCAGGAAGAATACGACTATCAACTGCTCACGATGTATCAGGATGGCTGTGTGTACCTTGCACCAACCGAACAGGATCAGCCAAAGAATAATGAAGAACTTGTCGCCACAATTACCTCACGGCTAAAAGACAGTATCAGCAATTCCCACCCATCGTACAACGATGTTGATCAACTACAATCAAACCTCTCGATTGCCTATGCACAGGGACTCTACAGTCCGAACGAAGCCGACTTTTTTTACGCTGGCAGTGGAACAATGTTGCAGGCTGTCGTTCGAAAAGGCGTCACCGATGGCGACGCGAACGACAGTGCCACAGACGATGCCACAGAGTCGATGGAACTGCTGGAAAGTGAACTGGAAACCGAGTTCGAGAAAACGGCACAACAGTACGGTCTCGCTCGATTTGTGAACACAATAAAGAGTTGGTTTGTCGATCCTTTGCTTCCCAGGGACCGAACTGCAAACGACCTGATTCGAGCCACTGTCTCCGTGTTCAACCTTTCCGATGAGCTATCTGAGAACCTTGTTTCTCTCTCAGAGGACACTACCTCGGAGTTGAAAAGCGGCGGCAAATGGGAGTATTCGTATGCAATTGCACAAGGACTTCTTGATCGACACGGAACCGGGCCTGTAATCCCTACTGTCGAAGACGATATTATTAAAACAGTGTCAGATGGTCTGACTGCACTCGTTGACGAAGACACTGATTGGCGGACTCGGATACAGGAGACACATGCAGGTGACATGGTGACAGGAGTACGTGCATTTATAGCTGAAAACCTAAGTATAGGGAATAACAGTTCTATCCTCACGAGCGCAACCGTCGACACTTACGAAGAATATAGATTACAAAAAGAAAATAGATACAAAGGTAAAATTTGTACACTATGTAGCCGTGGCGTCGCGGCAGGCGGAAATCTTGGTCCGATGAAGTCAAAAAAATCACTCACTACTTTGCGAGACGGCTTTTCAAATAGAAAGATGGTTGGAAGTTCCGAAAGAAAACTTTTGCTCTGTTTGATTTGTCGAATCGAATTTTCGTTGCGTGAGACAGCAGCATCTCGACGAGACGAAGGGCGACTGTTCTTCCATCTGGTACCTGACTACTTTTATACGCCCTACTCCTGGCGGCTCTATTCTCGTTTAGTCAACCGGTTCACCGGTGAAAACCGAGTTCGACTAGGACGACTTGCCGAGCGGGTGTTCGATATCGACTCGCTCGAAGAGTTCACCGGTGTGATGGACGAATTGACACAGCCGGAAGGGAATGGGCGAACGATGATCGAGTCACTCTCCCAAGATTTCGACCGTAATCGACAGTTCGGTGCCCAGACCGTCGGCTATTTCAAGAATCCGGACAACGATACCGAATTTCAGTTTTTCGGTGCGTTTCTGGCCCTCACTGTGAGCGCCTACACTGGGATGCGTGTGTATCTGAGTTCGTCGCCTGTTCCAGAGATGCGCTCTCGTGACTTCCCGGAGTTCGCAAAGATCGGGAGCGGGTTCACGCAGGTGAGTGAATTCTTTGACGGGAAGGTAACACTCACTGAGTTGAGTGATCAACTCCAGTCTACCGCGGCTTTGATCAAACTAGGATATTCGCTCCAATATTACAAATTTGACAATAAGAGTAAAAACAATCGGTACAATGATTCGCTATTCGCAAAGTACCTCAGAATAACGCGGAACGAAATGCTGCCGGGTTCCTATTTGTTCAAACGGGCTACACAGGCCGAGCTAAATTCCTCAGATGAGGGGCCGTACATACCCGCCCTGATGAGGTATGCAGTCGCGCTCGATCAGCGAAACGCGATCAGACAATCCAATTCACAAATGACTGATACACCACACAACCGCATCACGACACTCGCGAATCTCGCATACGATGCCATCCGACCGGCGAGCGGACACGACCGGAAACCCCATCGTGTCGAACGTGTGTTCCGTGAGAGCGTCAAAGCGGTTTCAAAGACCGGACAGCAACTCGACCGAGAGGACTACAGAATGTGCGTCTCCGGGCGACTTCAGAAGATGATCGACCGGCAGGCCGGTGATGCGGTCTATCCGGTCAGTGCCGAAGAGTCAGACGCTGGTACATCGCTTCAGGAGCGACTAGAGGAGTACGCGAGATATTTTGTCGATGAAATCCTCTACGGGATCGCAAACGGGCGTCCTTCCCAACTGAAGCGACTCGAAAACAACCTCGCAGACGGTTTCTTCGGTGCGACACTTCGAGCTGAGGCAGAGTACTACGAAGAAGACGATGCGGAGAAACAGACAGCAGACCAAATCTAACAATGATTCCAGACAGTATTACCGACGCACTTGCAGATGGCACTGTTCCAATCGATGGTATGACCAACACGCCCGGAACGAACTACACGACGCTTCTGGTACTTCGGGAACTGGAGAGCCATGCCGTCTTTACAACTAATGGGCAGGACGCAGACATCACCTCACTATCTGTCGTTGACGACGATGGGAGTATCGAGTACTCACCAGGACTGATGTTCATGCGGAAACAGACCGGGAGTGATCGCCGGACTGGAAAAGCGATTCAGCGGGAACTACTGGAGTACGACCAGAGCGATTCGATGGATGTCAACGATATGAATCCCCAGTCCGTCGAGTCGGCACTCTACGGCAGTGCAGCCAGTGGAGACGACGATGTGGATATCGGCGTCACGTCGCGAGTGATGTACGATACTGCGTTTACTGTCCGCGATGCCAGTGCGTGTATCGACGAGAAATTCCAGAACGCGCCCGGTGAGGGGTACGCCAAAGGGTCGACTGCCAACATTCGAGAGCCGGACTTTTTCGAACCGGGAACCCTGTTCCCGTGTACCATAACACTTCGTGACGCAACACCTGCGGAAGTGGCGTTCGTCGCTGCGATTACGAGCCGAAACAAACGCTACGGGGCGGCAACGACTCGGCTTGGACGGGTGAACAATCGTATCCTCGGTCTCTACACTGGATCTGAAGAGGGGCCGTCAAACCGAGAGCTCACTGCCGAAACGATTGTGTCATTCGCCAGTGAGAGTGATCGAACGCTTGGTGATATCGTTCAGGCTCCGGCACTGAATGCTGACCAAGCAGCAACATACGTCCGAGAAGCCTACGATACAGCGTGTGCGGAGACAATCGCACAGAAAGCTGTCGATGACGAGATTCTCGATGAATTACTGTCGCTCACAGGTGACGATGACCTCCAGGCTGTGCTTGAAGCCCAACAACCCCACTCACAGTCGTTCATTGACGACGCAATTGCAGCAGACGAGAACTAATCCAAGCCATGGAGGTACTCGAAGCAACGCTGACAACACACGGGAAAGTCGGGTTTGCATCCCGGGAAGTCGGTCGGATGGCTGACACCGACCCGTATATCCTCAACACAGCACTGCACTATGCACTCGGATTAGCAGGTGGCAACTACGTTGATATTACCCACCAGCCAACCTATATTGAGGATACAGCGGACATCGTAGACGAAGTATACGTGACCCCAGCCACACCTGTAGCGGTCGAGAGCGATTCGATCCAAACAGAATACCTCACGACCATCCGGAACGCGAGAGCAGATACGTACGCGACCCCGAATTATCCGGCCGATGACGATCCAACGGGAAAGGCCAGCCAGAACCTTCCAACGTTTGAGCGTGAACGAGCGCTAGCGCCGGGTAACCACTTCCGGTTCTATGTCTTTCCGTACGGCCGGACAGTTGAGTCCGTCAAAGAGACACTTCCGTCGTACATCCGACTGGGCAAAAAGCGTGGGAAAGGCCACGTTCGCTATCGTATTGTCAATGCCGATCGAAAATCGGGGGCGTTCTCGCTAGGACATCCGCTGAGTATCTACGATCATGACGCACAGCCACTCGGTGGCGTCGTGATGCGCCAGATGCAACCCACGCCGCTCTGGTTCGAGGGTGAGTTCGAAGCTGACCACTACGCGATAGAGTCACCGATTGACTCTACTGACCGTGTGTACTACCCGGCAGATGCCAAATTCCTCGCAACGAAACGTGACGATGTGTGATTCGTCCCAACTAACGGTTCAATTGAAGGGGCTCGCGTTGCGAGAATATCCTGGTGATTCGTATCCAGTTGACGGCGTCACCCCTCACCGCCACCAGTGGGCACTCCACGATGCCCTGACAACTGATGTTCCGGGTGTCTTCGTGAACGACGCACCAACTGGTGCGGGAAAGACGCTTTCGTGGCTCGCACCGACGGTTTCGGAGGGTCTGGACACGGTTGCGGTGTATCCAACGAATGCATTGATCGAAGATCAACAAGAGAATATCGGGTCACAACTGGACGATATTGATGGTGGAGATGACGTCCATTTACTGGCAGTCTCAAGTGACACACTTCAAGACGAGTACGCTACAGAGTACCCTGCTGCTGAGTCGAACGGAGAGCTACTTTCGTACCTCTTACGGGATGCATTCCAGCGACCGGAAACGGTAATTCTGCTCACGAATCCAGACATATTCGTCCTGTTACGACGAGAAATATATCACAAACGAATCGATGGCATCAATCTCTTTGAAGTCGCTGTGGTCGATGAGTTTCATCGAGCGACACGAAAGGAACAGAATACGCTACTGTTTTTGTTGGATGAAATGCAAGACGCCGATACTGAAATATGTAAGTTATCACATCTCGTGTTCCTCAGTGCGACACCTGACGAGGAGTTAGCCAAACGGTTCGATGAGTCGGTCTCTGCTCCCTACTATCCACTCACGGATTTCGGATGGCGTGAGACAGCACATCCAGCAATGGCTGAAGATGACCAGTCAGTTATCGCATTTGCACCCGGTCAGCTACCGACTGCTTACCGTCCAGTATTACCACCGCTCGAACTCCGATTGCAGCCGGCTGCAACCTTTCAGACTGCGACACGACTGGCTGAGGAGCGAGAGGAAACTATTGACCGCCTCTTACAGGGACGAACTGTTCTGATGCTGGATGGGATTCACGAAGTCGACCGTATATATCGATTGCTGCAGGATTCTGAACTCGGTATTGTCGAACGAATCGACGGATTTCATCGTGGAGATATCGGTGATAAACTCGACCGATTTGATACTCTTGTTAGCAATGCGGCAGTCGAAGTTGGTGTCGATTTCGATACTGATCAGGTGCTCTTCTCGGCACACAGCGCCGCAACATTCTTCCAGCGACTCGGCCGTCTCCGAACACGTGAAGAGACATCAAGTGCCTACGCGTACCTCCCACCCTACGTACATAAACAACTTCAGCCGGAGATCGATGAGTTCAATAACGAGTGGATTAGCCGAGATCAGTTCAAGGGGTTGGTTGAAAAACACTACGTCGATAACTCAACACCGAAGTCGTTTGACTGGCGGTATTCGGCTGTCGAAGCGTACCATCACGTCGAACAACGTGTAGACAACGCACCATCGGACGAATCTGGCCTGATCCGAAAAGAGGGCTGGAAACGAATCGAACGGCACTTTTGCCAACCGCATGGTACCGTGTTCTCGAAGCAAGATGCGAAACGATGTCATGACGCGGTCCAAACAAAGATTCTCGATACGTTGCAGATGTACCGCGGTAACAGTCTCCAACTATCAGTCTATGATCCAGACCAACAAGTCGTCCAGAACTACAATCTGACGTATCTACTACGACACGGCGACATCCGGTTATTGGAGCGGGATGACTTTTTGACCCATCTTCCTGATCATCTCGAAGACGATTTATCACGGGTGGAACGTTACAGCATTGGATACTGCATCTATTTCGGGACTTACGACAGCGATGGAACCGAAGGTGATGAAGAGTACACTGGGCGCGATCTCTGCTTCAAACCGACTGGTGAACTGTACTCACTACTGAGTGAGGGACAACGGCAGACTCGGGAACCAAAAGTGTGTACCGGTCTAGAAGTCGAAACGTCACCGGACATCGATGGGTTAGACCAATTGAAAATCGCCCTCAGTGAAACCGAAATTCTCTGTTACCCGATTGAGGGTCATGTCAGCGAGGTCTCGAAACAATACTCCATTGGCGAGTTCGGATTCGTGTATCCACTTCTACATCCAGAAGGAGATACAGCATCTATCGCGTTCAGCCATGATGCACTCTATCTGTACTGCCAAGTGCAGGATCAGCAGGATACTGATGGACTTGATATTGAGGTGAGTGAGTTATGATGTCAGGAAGTTCCGTCGCAGATCACGACGAGATCGTTCACGTGAGTGCGCTGAATGAGTACCTCTACTGTCCACGACGATTCTACTACCAGCGGTATCACGACGAAATCGGAACACCGTACGAACTGGTCGATGGTCGGAGTAAACACGAGAACGCTGCTCACCGAGGTGACTGGATCAACGAACAATACTTGTGTGATACCTCACTGAGTCTTCATGGCAAAATCGACATTATCGAATCAGAAGACGGGGTCCTGACGCCAATTGAGCGGAAGCGAGCTGAAAGTGGTGGGTACTACACCAACGATGAAATTCAGCTAGCCGCTTACTGTATGTTACTGTCCAAAGCAATCGGCGAGCCTGTCAACTTTGGATATATTTATTTGTATTCTACAGACCAGCGACATTCGGTTCGGATCACAGAGGATCATCGCCAAGCAGTCAACCAAATTGTAAGGAAGATTCAAACCATGTCAGTCGACGAGATACCCACACTCACCGACAATCCCTCGAAGTGTGAGGCCTGCTCTGCCCGAGAGTACTGTATGCCAAAAGAAACAACGATGCTTGAACCTGACAGAGCCCACGG
Organism: Halorientalis persicus; assembly: GCF_900110215.1. Lineage (GTDB taxonomy): Archaea > Halobacteriota > Halobacteria > Halobacteriales > Haloarculaceae > Halorientalis > Halorientalis persica. The sequence goes on from NZ_FOCX01000061.1 coordinate 9,406, forward strand.
AACTGGCTGGGAGGGAGAGGTATGAAAGCGACCGAGGGGATGTTCGATGAGTCGGTGGTCTACGTCACTAAACAGGGCACCCAGGTTCGAAAAGACGGCGGCCGCATTGTTGTCTGGGATGTCGACGGCGACCAAGGCGAACTCGCCGTGTTCCCCACGGAAAAACTCGAGACTGTCAACGTCTTCGGCGGCGTGAACTTTTCGACACCGTTCGTTGCCGAGGCGAACGAACATGGCATCATTCTCAACTACTTCACCGAGAACGGCAAATACCGAGGGAGTTTCGTCCCCGAAAAGAACACCATTGCCGAGGTACGGCGGGCACAGTACGCACTTGACGAGACCGCAGAGGTGGATATCGCATCGTCGATGATCGCTGCGAAAATCCGCAATGCCCGAACACTGCTTTCCCGAAAAGGCGTTCACGGGACGGATGTTCTGAAAGATCTCGGTGTCCGTGCGACGACCGTCTCAACGAAAGATGACCTCCGCGGTGTCGAAGGTGAAGCAGGTGAGCGGTACTTCAATCGTCTCGACGAGACACTCACCGATGGGTGGACCTTCGAAAAACGAACGAAGCGACCACCGGAAGACCACATTAACTCACTGTTGTCACTGACCTACGTGTTCATGAAAAACGAGGTACTGAGTGCGCTACGTCAGTATAATCTCGATCCGTTCTTGGGTGTCCTTCATGCCGATCGCCACGGCCGGCCATCACTGGCACTCGACCTTCAGGAAGAGTTCAGGCCAATCTTCTGCGATGCGTTCGTGACACGGCTGGTGAATCGTGGTGTAATTACACATGATGAGTTTACACAGGATAACCATCTGGTTGACGACGCGTTCAAGACCTACTGCTCGAAGTTTGATGAATTTATGCAAGAGGAATTCACCCATCCGTACTTCGAGTATACCGTTACACGTCGGAAGGCTGTTCGACAGCAGGCAATTCTGTTGCGGAAGGCAATCACGGGTGAATTGGACGAGTACCATGCGCTAACCTTCTCAAAATAACGATGCGTTTGGCTATTGCCTACGACGTAAACGACGACACGGACCGTCGACGGGTGTATCGCACACTCGAACGGTACGGTGCCTGGCGGCAGTACAGTGTCTTCGAAGTGGATGTCTCGAAATCCGAGCGCGTTGAGCTTGAGGACGAACTAGAATCTCATATCGAGCCAGTCGACGGTGATCGGATTCGAATTTACCGTCTCTGTCAGTCCTGCCAGGACAATACGACCGATATTGGATCGGATCCACCGGACGAAAAATCCAATGTTCTCTGAGTGATTTACGTGGACCCTTATTAATTAGCTGTACAGCCCCGGTCGACGTAACCACCCTTAGATTTTACACACTGAGAAAGCTTTTTGACG
>NZ_FOCX01000056.1 GCF_900110215.1 Halorientalis persicus
AGACGTAGATCGTGAAGTACCATTCTTTCAGCGAGAGCTTCGAATGAGCAAATATCGTGCCGGTCTTGTCGTTGAACGTCCGGCCGCAATTCTTACACAGATACCGCTGATACTCCCGATAGCTGCCGTTTCTGACCGTCAGGTCAGAACGGCAGCGGGGGCACTCAACGCCATCACACCAGCGAACCTGCTGCAACAGGTCCGCTGCAGCCGATTCCGACACGAACCGGCTTATTGGGAACATATCGGGCACCGCTGGCGCGGTGCCCTTGCCCTCTTCGACATTCAGCCGCAGCTCTCGCTATCAACAATCTCCTTCGCAAGAGCGTCGAAGCAAAATTGGATTGGAAGCATACAGAATCTCTATCTCGGGGTAACACGCTCTCAGATGAATGTGAGATGGAGGGTGTTTCACCCGAATCCATTACCAGTATCCACCTTCCACCTGGAACGAGCCAACCCCGGGGGTTAAGCGTAGCACCGGGGAACGTCGGCGACATAACTGATTTCGTTCATAACGCGTTCGGCGAGCGAGTTGAACCTGAGTGGCTGACCGTCCACACTACGCGTACATTCGACTACCGGGAACACGTCGAACGGCTTGCAACGATCACCGAAGTCGGTGGCTATCCACTCGCCGTCGAGAACACGCCCGACGCCTCGTGCTACCACACGCCCGAGGATATCGCGGCGCTGGCTTTTCTCACCGAACAGGTCCCTCGACTCGATGACGTGTCGATACTAATCGATACTGCACACGTCGCGATGGAACGGCGTAAGCTCACAGTTGACGACAGAGCGATTGAGTCTGTGCTGGAGCATGCTGATGAGCAGCTCCGCGATCAGCTATCAGAGGCGTTCCAGCAGTTCCTACGGGACAATGTGAAACAGAGCAAGAAAGTTTCCGATCTCGATGTAGCACCCCCTCCAGAGGGGAGTCCGTGGCGTCCCGTATTTGTCACGCTCGCGATCGTCGGTGGTTCGCAAATCCAAGCAATCCATCTCAATGACCCGACTTCAGATGGGCTTCCCGAAACGCAGCGCCCAGCAGACGGGCTTCGGTGGGTGTTATCGTACTGCAATACACACGATATTGCGGTCGTGCTCGAACCAGGTGACGCTGACCGTGAGTCGATTGCGGAAACGATCTCGAAGCTACCTATCGTTGGCTAACCCCGGACCCACCCTCAAGATCTCCCTATCAGTGATAGCTGAGCGTAGGAAGTCGTAGTGATTATAGAGAAAGTGTCTGTCCGATCCGCCTGCAACTTGATGAACTTCCGGTCATCGCCACGCAACGTCGATTTGCTCCGCCCGGAGGGTTCCATCCTGGCTGATAGAAACGTTAGAGACTCCCGCGTCACCGGGATTATGTACGTACGAATGCCCGCTGGTGGTCGGGATCGCTGTCAGTCCGCGTTGGTGGGTGTGTCCAGAGAGACAGGCGTCGACACCGGCCGCCGCCAGTGCGACCCGAAGCGCCACGGAGCCGAAATGGTAGTCTCCGTCGTGTGAGTGCTGTCCGCGGATGTCGAACGGTACATTGAACGGGGAGATGTGGCTTGCGACCACGGTCGGGCCGTTGGCTCCCTCTACCAATTCGACGAGCGTCTTGAAGCGGGCATCCAGCCGAGCGAGCGACGTCTCGAACGAGGGGTTCGTCGCCTCGGTGCCAAGTTTGTGTGCGAGGTTCGTTTCGGACAGGTCGCCGGCGAGGTATTCCCCTGCCGCACGGAGAAGAGTGCTTGCGACGGCATCTGGCGTCCGTGCCTCGTCTTCGACTGGGATGTCTGGGTAGTCAGGAGACAGCAGGGCTGGCGTGAAGTCGAACTGCTCACAGCCCCATCCGGCAATGGTGAGCGACCATTCTGCCCCGACGACCACGTTTCGAGTAACGCCGTGTAGTGAGTGGACGTTCGTGAGCCCCTCACTCAGCCGCTGGGTGCAATCGACGGGGTCGTGGTTCCCAGGTACTGCAAGTACTGGAACTCCCTGCTCATCGAGACGCTCAAGGATTGTCCGGCCTCGTTCTTCGTAGGCTTCGCCAGCAGACACGGACTTGGCATGCTCGCGGTTCTCGTCGATCACGTCACCGAGCGACAGCACGATATCGTGTGTTTCGACCGGGAGGTCTGCAACCGGATATTGCGCCCCTGTCGCCCGGAGGTGTAGATCGGAGATGACCAGTAAGTCAACGGTAGGGCCCTCGACACTGCAGATCGGTTCGAGGTCGGATTCAGTCATTTGCCCAGGGCGTTCTCAGCGGTGGTTCGGTCGGAGAATCGTTTGCCGCAAACCAGATAATTGACTAACCTGTCTCACCAGCGGTCGGTAGTTGAGCAGCTCGACTGAAAAATTGACGCATCGAGTATCGTAGTCGACAGAGGAGAATCGGTCCGGCCAGTTGATGTGGTGGAAGCCGTGAAGCAGCCAGCCTTCCAGTTCGGGGGCCCTTCCGGGTTGTAGATGACGTCTTGGAGCTTCGGTGGAGTCCAAGCCATACCCAATACTATCACACAAATTTATAACACGCAAAAATGTAGCACAGATATGCCACGGTGGACCGGTTTTTCGCATGCTGCAGCGGCTCTCACGGTATTGTTGGTGGGCCCTCTAATCAAACGAATGATTGAGATTCTAGTTCGGACTCAAGATGTTAGAACATCTGTTCAATCAGTAGCTACCACTATTAACACACATCCGTTGATACCTCTCACTGAGGACCTTACTACGACCGCTCTCTACGTGGTGATTATCTGTGCCCTCGCGTTCATATGGGGTTATGCGTACCATGTGCGTCGTCATACGGCCTGAATCAGAGCTGAAGCCGCCGTATTTCTCTTAATGATTTTCTGGCCGAGAGCACATCCTGTTGATCATTGTTACCCACTACTGGATATCGTCGTAGAGGTCAGCGAGTGTTTTGAGTGTTCGCTCGACGCCGAGCGCTTCACGATGTTCAAGACAGGATTCTCGGAGATTTGATAGGTCACTAATAGCTGTTTCGAGCGCCGCCGTGAAACTGTCGATATTGCCCCGTTCATAGAGGTGACCGGTTTCCCCGGTATTAATCGTTTCTGGCAACGCGCCAGCATTTATTCCCACAACCGGCGTCCCACAGGCGATCGCCTCCATAGCCACAATTCCTTCCGTCTCTACAGGGCTCGGAAATGCAAAGATATCGATGGCTGAATAGAAGGACGGTAATTGCTCACGGGGTAGAAATCCGAAAAAGCGAACCTCAACATCGTATCGCTGGGCCGCCTTTCGAAGTGCTTCATTATGTGGACCGTCGCCGCCGATAGCGACCGTGACATCCTGTTCAAGCTGCTCTGTGGCTGCGAATATTGCTTCGATGTTTTTTTCAACGCCGTGTCTTCCGGTGTATCCGACAACAACCCCCGAAAGCTGGTGTTCTTCTCGAAACTCGTTTGTTTCTACGGGGCCGAACAACTCCAAATCAATACCGTTGGAAACTACCTCTACTTGATTTGTGATCCCGATTTCGTTCCGCAAGAATGATCGTGTGGCCTTGGAGGGTGTTGTGACAACATCTGCCCGTTCAAGAATCACTCGTTCGTATCGTTCAAGGACTCGCTTCAACAGATCCGTTGTTCTTGAGCCAGGAGCAACGTACTGGGCGTACTTAGTCATCGGCGTGTGGTATGTCGCAACAAGTGGAAGATTGTGTTTGCGAGCTAGGAAACATCCAGCTAAACCGAGGCTGAATACACTGTGGATGTGTACAACGTCGGGGACCGACACCGCCTGGGGAATCCAAGGTGGTGACATACGGTATCCTTCGTAGAACGGAAACGACACGCTAGCTACAGGGTGTTCCCAAGAGCGAGATGTATACGTTTTCGCGTTCGGATAGACGACTTCCATCTGATTTCGGTTTTCGTTCCACTGTTCCGCCCAAGTTGAGAGAGTATAGGAAACACCGTTGACGGTGGGCAAGTACGCGTCACTAAATGCGACGATATCAGTCATCAAAGCCTCTCGTCACTTGAGGGAGGTTAGGGTTAAAAATATAAATCTTTCCACCGGTAGTACCATTCGTGTGACGTGGGGTTTGTGTGCTGGAACGTGACCCCAAGAAGATCAGCACATTCATAAAAAGGGAATATTCGAGATTGAGAGTAATACCGGTAGAGAATTGGCAAACAATGCAGTACTGATTTGCCGCCTGTCAATTGGCCACTCTGGAGCGTCCCGGAGTTCGTTCCATCCGCGTTCGTCAACGATGTCGCCGATCGGAGTATCTGCGTCGGGATCCCGCTCACGCTTTTGTTTGGCCAGCACCAGACGTTCTTTATGATGGCTCATAAGGAGGTGTAACTGCCAGAACGTGGAGTAGAGCCAAATTGCCGCGAGTAATATGTACAGGACTATTGGGCTAATGTAGTTTACAATCCAGATGATTAGTGACAGTGATACTGAATCCATCATTCCGGGCACGTACGCTCGTGACCCTTGAACGTAGAGTCGATACGCGTAGTAGAGCCCCCCGATTGCAAGCATACTATTGATGCGCATTGCGACTCGACCGAAATCGCGAAACCCGCCATGATTGTCTGGATGAAACGGTCGATAAACTAATTCGACTTTCCCCTCATTTGTGTCGACACCTGTAGTCAGAAGGGGTCGAAATAGTTGCAAGCCGATGAGAAACTGAAATACTGCAGCCACCATAAAGAAATCCAACAGTAGATTGATTACTAATCCGATATTGGAGTTGAGACCCTGGGGTCCGTTGGTAACTATCCAGAAAGCGCCAAACTGAAGAACGAATAAGGCCCCAAATACTGGTGCGACTGGAATCTCGGTGAACGGTATCGTTAAGTTGAGCCTCTGCTTAACTTTTTGGCGAAATTCGCGGTACCCCTCAGGGTTTTCAATAACGTTTTTCAGGTCCAGATTCCAGAATAGATTCTCTCCTCGGATCATTAAATCATACCCAATCATTCCCCCTACGAGCATCGCAAGAAGCAATCCGCTGGCAAATATCGGCAATCTAGGTAACTCAGTGGGTTTAGCCGAGAAGAAAACAGTAGTAATGGAAATGACTACCATCAGGCCGAGCCATCCTAATAGTCCGTAGACTATCAACGGCGTGATGAATTCATCTCTACTTATAATATTTGCATAATTAAGAAGTGAAAGCAAAAGCAACCAGAGGACGCCTATACCCAAGAGTAGGTATACTCGAGTTTCAGTCAGAGCTGGAACATAACCGCTAAGGCCGGTGAGCGAAGTGAATTCAGCGCCGACGAAGATGGCTACCGTGGCAGATAGTATAATAACTGGCCAATAGAGCCCCATCTGCCGAAGTACCCCATCGAATATTTTCAGTTTATGCTCATGGAACTCCCTCGCATAGAATTCCCGATTTTCGAACATCAGACAGTACTCGTGAAAGTGAAGATTATCTCGTGTTTCTGTAGTTGTTGGTGCCTCCTCATCTTCCCGAGAAATAACTCCTCGAACAAAGAGGTCAATCGGACTGTGGTCATCCGACCGAATGTCATCCTCGTCCGGCAACTGCATTACCTCACTTTGTCTCGTCAATGATTGTAAAATATTTCCTCTAGCAGGGGTTAGCGTTGACTGAATGGAGATCGCTATGGCTTCGCACCAAGGCCGCCGATACATCCCGCTCATCATTGGCAGTATTATACTTGTGTTTGGTGCGGCACTAACTGCTGTTGAGGCATTCAATGGTAATGTCGGTCTTGCCACTGTCGGGTTTGGACTCACGATCGTGGGGTACCGTATCAGCCAACGAACCGCTCACTCCAATCCCAAAACAGATCGTTCTAGGAACTGGAGCATACGAGAAACAATATTCAGGTACATCATCGCTCTCGGTGGTATTGCTCTACTTGGATACGGGGGAACAGTCGGTGCACAAACTATTCTCTCTTTGAGCGTTCATGGAGCTCTGATCGCTGGATGCGGAATGGTTGGTGGATACTTCATTATGCACGCAGCACTCAACAATACGGTATTATGAATCGTCGTATTCGGGAGATTGTCGCAGTCTTCGCACTCGCTATCACCTGCTATGGGACAGCTCTCGGTATATTCTGGGCTCGAAATGGTCAGGAACTCGATCAGGTTTTCTTGGCTGGTTTGCCCGCGTGGGTAGGATACCTGATCGCACACTACTGTTACACAGGCCAGTTTGTTGACCCGGACGGACAATCACGATCATTTGGTTTCCCGCCTGGTGGTATCGCTCGAGTATTAATCCTCATAGGAATAACTGGGATGGTACTCGCGGTCCCAGGAGGTATTTACACGCTTCACATACAGTCTTTCACCGGTACGGTATTAGCGACCACCTTCTTTGTCGCAAGCTACGTGGTAGCTCACATCGGAATCACCGGAAAGCCCCTCTAACAAAACCTCGTACCGCAGCTGGAACAGAATTCCTCTGAGGAATGTCTTCGAGCTCCGCAGACCTCACATTCCTCTTGGATTGCTGTGCCACACTCTGGACAATATAGTTCGTCCGTGACACCGCGCCCGCAGACGGGACATTGTCGAAACAGTGCCGTCCCACAAGCCTCGCAAAACTGTTGGTCACCAGTAACGGACTCTCCACAGACCGGGCATTCGTCGATCTCGTCATCTGGACCGATTTCCTCCTCATCCTCTTCATCGTCCTCTGGTTCTGGCTCGGACTCTGGTCTCGGGATAGTTCCTCCAGAGAGCAAGTCTCCGTCTTTAGAAGCTATCTAAAAATAAGATGGGACACTATTAGCCGGCGTCAGTCCTCAGCTGGCTCAGTCAGCTCCTTTTCGAAATCCCAAGCGTCGCTGACTTGGTCGTCATCCGGGAAAAATTCTGGATACCCGAACTTTCGACCGATGAGTTCGGCGTCAGAGGCCGTCGATCCGAGTAGTTCACCGACATCCTCCTCAGATCGGAACTGTTCGTGAATCTGAGCGAATTCGCTACTGTTCTCTAACGCGATGTCTGCGTTGGTAGCGGTAAATCGAATCCGGAAGACGTCGTCAATAATTGCTGTTTCCTGCTCGTCACTGTTGGTCGACATCAGAGTGGGGATTTTATCGATTCCCTCAACACCGTCGAGATCCCCTTGGAGAATACCGACATTTGACTCACTAGTCAGTACTCCCAAGTATCGGTAGGCATTGATCGGAACGTTTTGTGGCTCCAGATCTTGGAACGGCTCCTCAAGATTCTCCAGCGTGAATTCCAGCGCGCGGGCCACCCGCTGTTCACTCACGATCTCACGCTCAAGTAGATCACCTATACTTTCGAGATCAGTAAGGAACTCCACGCTGGCGTTCTCGAAGTTTTGGAAGGGAATGCTCACATATCGTTCCCGCTCATAGGATTCTAAGGTTTCCCGTCGGGACCGCTGGACGTTCTCTCGGCGTCCCTTCTCCTCCTGAAGTTGTTCTAAATCCGATTCTGTCGAGCGGATCCCATCGTTAATTTCGTCTCGAATGTCTTCTAAGCTAGTTCTGGCCTCGTTACGCCGACCACGGGCCGTATTTTGGGCATCATCGATACGCTTGTACTCTGCGTATTCGTCAGTCAGTTCGTTTTTCCGTGATCGAAGTGTTTCGATCCGGCTTTCTATCTCACTACGAACACGGAATTTGATCCGACTAGTTTCCTCAAGTTTCTCTTCCTGATCTTCGATTGCCTCTTCGAACCATTCTTCAAGACCACCTGTCCACTTGTCCCGTGGCGCTTCGTCGGAGGCGGTGAGAAGTTCAGTTTGATCACTATCGAGGTATCGGGAGAATTTGTCGGAGTAGTCCTCTACTGCATCCTGTACCAATTTTGCAAACTGGTGTCCTTCTTTCAGGGAACGGAAACGCGAAACCAGTTCTCGATAGTAGAGATACGCAAAGACATCCTCAACGTCAAATTCGTACTTATTTGAGAGTTGACCGACTTGTGAGAGTGCTTTTTCGTACCGCTCATCTAGAAGCTCATCATCATACCCACTTCTCGGATCGATTTCGTCGTAGGCGTGGTCCTGTGCTGTCGTTATAATTGAGCGATCCACGAGGATCTCTTCGTCATCCAGGTCACCTTCCGACTCCTCTTCATAAGGGTCAGTTCCCGGCTCAATATCTAAGACTTGATTAATATAATTCCGATTTTCCTGATATCGCTCCAGTTCACCGTGCTTGTCCTCTATACGGTCTTCTATATTTTGGATATCTTCCAAAGCCTGAACATAATTTTCGACAGCAGAAACGGGTACCTCAACTCCTCGGCTGTCGACCGAATACAAAGTCGGTTTGCCGGTCGTTCCTGATCGGGAGTAGTCATTCGGGAAGTCTTCCTCAAACTCTTCAGCAAGAAGTCGAATGGTGTCAGACGCAACTTGATTTAGATTCTGCCGATAATCAGTATTATCGCCTTTTTCTTCGTTAAACCCAATCAGCCCATAGAAGTCGAAGGGGGGTTCCTCCAATCGAATATCATTGTACCCCGGTAGCTGGTTTTCTCCGTGCGTTGCGTAGAGGGGGATCTCAATCGGAAAGTCAGTCCCAGCAGCGTCAGTGAACTCGTCAACGAAGTCATAGTCAAGAAGGACGGACAATTCCCTGAGCGCAGTATATGCATTTGCGTAGAAGTTTTCGTTAGCAGCTGGTGGCCGTGATTGGTCGTCCAACTGATCCAGGCGGGGGAGTGACCCGAGACCACACAGATAATAATTCTCGTCAGCGTCGTCGGTGATCTGATCGAGCATACCCGCTATTAGGGGGAAAGCACCGCTACCAGTCCCCCCTCCGAACGAGTTGACTATCCACAGGTTGGCACCTTCGATATCGGGATCGTCGAGAGCTTTTCCAGCATCATCTTCAAACTCTTCCACAACCCGCTCCAGTTGCTGTCGGAAGCTTTTGTAGTTCTGCAGGTTATCGATATAGTATCTGGAAACAGCCCGTTGACGGGTGGCCCCACCAACATCTGCGAGCTGCATATCCTCTCGAAGGTACGGAAACTCTTCCACATCGTTTTCCCAATTCTTAGTCGGAGTCTCTAATGCAATCGTTTGGAACGACTCCGGCGTATATTCCTCCACTTCGTCAGCTTTTGTATCAATACCTACAAATTTGAAACGGTCTAAAACTTCCTGTGGATCCCCACGATCTGCGGCGACTTCGTCCTTGATACTCTCATACGTTCGAGCAGCCATCTTACAACCCGCCTCGCCAATTCCGATAACGATGGATGGATTAGTGACCATTCTCTGTGCGAAACCTGAGCGCACGACATAATATAATTAAGGGACACAGACAGGAGAAGCGCAGCTGTTTCAGTATCGTATTAGAACGGAGTCGTTTTCGATTGGGGCGAGAGATACAGATTACCAGTCGTCCCCACTGGTTCCTCCATCTCCAGAACTTTCAAGATCAGCCCGGATGTCTTCTGCTTCGTTGTTGAGTTTCTTCCCATCACTCGTTTTCTCCATCCGCTCCGCGAGCGATTCAAGGTTCGCGGCGTGTTCCCGTTTTAGCTCTGCTCGTTCGCTCTTGCGCCGCCGCCACGAATAAGTCCCGAAACCGATCCCGACAAGTCCAATCACGATTCCTCCAAGAAACGCAATATCGGTGATCTGTCCGACAAGGGAAACCTGCTGGAGTTCTGATTCTTGTTGATTGATTGTCTCTTCAGCTGCTTGGAGTTCGAACCAAGGTGAAGAGCTCATATTAGCGGTAACAGTTTCTGAGTCAGAAAGGTCCTGACCGTTTTGAATGTAATCCATTTGTACTGATGCCGCATCAATCTCCTCCTGCTTGATCGTCTTTGGATATACCTCGAAAACAAAGGTCACCTCTTCGTTTGGTTCAATCTCCTGAATAAAGAATCGGTTACCTTGACGCGATTCGACGTTGATATCTGCACCACCAGGACTAACAGTGAAACTGAACGAATTCGATTGAATAAACGTCTGACTGGTACTATCAAAATTCACAGTCATATTATTGATTGTACCACCCTCAGGAGACACAGTATAAGTGATTTCTATTGCTTGGTCTGAGTCTGATTGAGTACCGTTATAACTCGTATCACTGGTCGTCGTGACCGCTGCAGTCACGATTGCTGAGCTAAAAACCACGAGAATCACGACACCGAGGAGTGGCAACATACGGGAAAAGCGTCGTGTCATACGTTGATTGTGACGTACCTGCCATCACGTCATAATTGTTTCCCAATAGCACTATTCCGAACTGGAATATAGACACCAATGACCGAAGAAAATTATAGAGTCCCGGATAGAGTTTCAGACAGCAAGAGGTAATTCGCTAGTGGCGGGCTTCAAGAAACATATGTGGGCGGGGATCAAATCCTATGGTATACTTCCACCCGCAGTTGCACTTTTCCACGTTATAGGGGAAGGAACCCCCATTCTCTTAGCTACAGGTGCAGTCGCGTTACCGTTCACTCTTATTGGAGCGATGTTTCCGGATTTAGATGCAAAAAGATCCATCCCATTTCGGCACTTCAGACGAGGGGTTGCGGTCTTCGCAGGTGGAGTCATCGCAACTGTGCTATATGTGAATCGTAGATTAGTGGTTAATGTCGGAGAACTTCTTCCAGTTACTACGTCTCCCACATTCGTTGGTGGGACCATCTATTGTGGCATGGTGATAGGTGCTGGCTGGATGATCTTTCGATTTCTCTACGTCTATAATCCACCACATCGAGGTATCTTACATCAAATCCCCGCTGGTTTATTGGTAGCAATCATACTCTTTTCGATTGTTTCCTCGGTCGCAGTATCGTTGTCTATCTCAAATCCTGCGGCGATAGCGTTTCTCATGGGTACTAGTTTCTTTATTGGTTACCTCAGCCACCTCTATCTTGATACTGATCCACAAGAAGAGAAATCGCTTCTGCTCCTGAGGAAAACATACATAGGTGAACGACTTGATGATCGATTGCCCTGAGCTGCATTCTTAGGAATTTATCGTGGAGCGGAAAGTCAAAACGGCATCACCAGTGGCTCAGTAACGCCACGAGCTGGGAAGAGCCGGTTTTCGATATGAACTACTCGGGAACCGACCGGGGTGAAGAAAAGAACCCACGACAGGAGATGTGGCTTCTGTATCACGAGGACAACGAGCAGTATGCTGTCGAAGGCGTCGACACTATGATCGGGGGTACTACCCGCCGGTCGGGGAGCGACAATATGATCGACTATATTAACGATCCCTACTCTATCTCGTTCGTCTCGTTCCACAACCGAGGTCCAGTAGAGGCACTGACGCTCTATCAGCGGCTTCGTGATATGGCGGATCGAGGGCAACTCGATCCAATGGCAGGAAAGTATCGGGACTACCGGCAGGCGTTCGCGTACCCCGAGTGGTACGACCGAAACATTCGCCTCGCATTCCAGATCAAGTCGCGAATCGAGATCCCACGGCCGCCAGAACTGGACATAGGCCGAGTGAAGAAGTCTGAGATGAGCGAGGGCGAAAAGAAGAATTTCATCAAGCAGACCGGGTTGGACACCTACATGTGGCGAGGCACGATGTGGGAAGACTATGAATTTAATGACGAGGACGACGTCTTCGATGGGTGGGATCGAACGCTGGAGGGTATTACATTCACTAGTCTGCAACAAGCGACCCCAGACCCTGACTTGAAGAGTCGGTGGTTAGCGGGGCAAGCGGAATGGGATGATATCTTGCAGGCATACAAGGAGAATTTAGAGGACAGAGAGCAACTTCAGATCTCTTTTGAATAGGGCTTTCTCTTCTGTGAAATTCTCTTCAAGTATTGAGGTTTCAGAAGATAACTCTTCTACCGCTTTGCTAATAAAAAGAACACACACCCTATGAATGAATCGGGGCCATCCCAGTAGATTGCGTACAGATAATTCTAAGCCCTTCCAATACAGATCTATCACCGAGATTGGCAATTTCAATATGGGGATATGAATTAAAACATCCGGTACCAAAGTGCTGGTCGATTCCTTCAAGCATCTCTTGTTCGTTATTTAGAACAACTCCTCCATCAAGAACTACGACTTCTGGATTCAGGATGTTTGTTAACTGCGTCAATGCTTCCGCATTATGAGCGTGCATCCGATCAAGAACGGCGAGCGCGTCGGTTTCACCAGAGGTGGCTGCGGCAAATAGCTCACTAGCCTCGGAAATATCCTTGTCCGCCACACTCTTCGCTAGCGCTGGTAGCTGGCTGCCGGAGCACGCCGCCATCCAATGACCGATTCCGTCACACCAAGGACAGGGTATCTCGCAGTCGGTTAATTTCAGATGGCCGACCTCACCAGCGTTCCCACGCCAGCCCTGTACGATTTCGCCGCCGAGGACTACCCCTGCACCGATACTAGTGCTGATCGTCACGTACAGTATGTCATCGGTGTCATGATTCCCAAGACGGTGTTCAGCGACTGCCCCACAAGTTGCGTCATTCACCAAATAGGTCGGGGCAAGAGATGAGAGTGTCTCAATGCCTATCGGCTCGTCATGGAGGAAATACGCTGTTTCAGAGACACTATCAATGGGCCCCGGTGCAGCCACGGCAATTCGATCGATAGATTCCTTGTCGATACCTTGTGAACTAACAGATGTTCGTATCTGCTTCTCAAGTCCAGTCAGGAACTCTGTTTTAGTTCCAGTCGCAATATCGCTCGTCGGAGAGCGTTCAATGACGATCCAATCCTCATCATATACACCAACCCGTGTAGTTGTTTTACCAACATCAACGCATACTGCCAGCATACCGTCTTATTAACGTGCTGGCACTTAATTATGGTCGGGGGTCCTACTCTATAATATTGATTCAGTTATTTGACGGAGGAGAGTAGTAGCCTTCACCAATCTGTGAGTCTTCCCATATTCGGGTTCACAGTACAGATAAGCATTAACATTACGCTCTTGCGAAGGAGATTGTTGATAGCGAGAGCTGCGGCTGAATGTCGAAGAGGGCAAGGGCACCGCGCCAGCGGTGCCCGATATGTTCCCAATAAGCCGGTTCGTGTCGGAATCGGCTGCAGCGGACCTGTTGCAGCAGGTTCGCTGGTGTGATGGCGTTGAGTGCCCCCGCTGCCGTTCTGACCTGACGGTCAGAAACGGCAGCTATCGGGAGTATCAGCGGTATCTGTGTAAGAATTGCGGCCGGACGTTCAACGACAAGACCGGCACGATATTTGCTCATTCGA
>NZ_FOCX01000063.1 GCF_900110215.1 Halorientalis persicus
GCCACGACGGTCAGAAAACCCACACCGGGATTGAAACTAATCACCCTCAACTATCGGTCCCATGTTATACTGCCACGACGGGCAGAAAACCCACACCGGGATTGAAACAGCCACAGAGTCGAGTGGCAGATAAACATCGGATACGGTCGCGACGCCCAGAAAACCCAGCACGGGATTGGAAGGTCCTACCGGAACCAAGTACTGTGCAGCGTTTCCTTGATCGTCCCCGAACAAAAGAATATCACTTATCGGCCACGTTCAGGCCGCTGTTCAGCTCGAAGAGTTCTTGCACAACGGCCTTCTTGGCGACTTGGTACCGTCACGGCGACGGGTTCGGGATTTCTTCGACGATATCGGTTTCCAGCAGGAGATCGATATACTTACTCACCGTCTGCCGAGTGACACCAGCGTGATCCGCAAGCTCTGTCTTAGTGAAATGTGCTCTCCTCGCCGCGATGATAGACCGAAAGCAATCACCTCCGCCTGCCGCGTGGAAACACGAACCGTCGAAGGCAACATCGACAAAGTGCGCTCGATCCTCTTCGAAAACGATGATATGACATCTCAGTCCGATCTAGAGTCTTGATCAAATCGGTTTTCTTAGCGTTGTCAGCTTGAGATTCAGAGAAAGTTTTAATACTACCACTATCGGATATGTCTAGACAGATGTACGATCTAACTGCATTCCAGCGCGACCTCCTGTATGTGATTGCTGGCACCAACGAGCCACACGGACTTGCGATTAAAGACGAACTCGAGGAATATTACGAGAACGAGATCCATCACGGCCGTCTCTACCCGAATCTCGATACGCTTGTCGAGAAAGGGCTCGTCGAGAAAGGCACGAAAGACCGCCGCACCAACTCCTACAGCGTCACCAAGCGCGGTCAACGCGAGATCGAAGCCCGAAAAGAGTGGGAAGAGCAGTACGTCTAGTCCCGAATCGACGCATCAATCGACACTTGGATCGCCTCAAAACAATAGTGGCACTCCGAACACGCGTAGCCACTCGGATGTTCGTTGAACCACGACGGGCCGCAGTGCGGGCAGATGGCGAAAGGCACAACAATTGACCATTCACTTCCTAGATACTTGAGCGTTCTGTGATTCCGGAGTCACAGCCCTTGAAAGAAGGGAGAAAACGGCCTCGGCAGAGAATATATCCCGCTGGCAAAGAGACACACAACTAGACATGAGTTCGGATGACGAGGCTCAGTTGGCACGGGAAGACGGGCGGCCAACCGGGACGATTCCGCGTGTCGAACACCAGCGCTCACATCGAGAGTTCGTCCAGACCGTCCAGCCAGACCACGTGATGCTCAAACTCCGGCACGCCGAGCGGATCGTTGCTGTCGGCGAGACAGCCGACTCCTACTTTGGTCCCAATGTCGACGTGATCACGACATCCACACAGCCGGACCAGTGGCTCAACACGACCTCACACGACGACGAATTGGAGGCGATCACGGAGTTCGAGCCCGCCTACCACATTCCTGCCGACGTGTCGGACTACGTCGATCTGGAGCCACGTGAGCGGGCAGAACGCGTCCAAGAGGTGATGGAAGGGACGCTCTGGTTTCACGACCAACTGGCAGATGCCAGCGTCGAAACCGAACTCATCCCACTGCTGAAAGGCTTGACCGAGCCCGAACGGGATATCTGCTACACACTTCACAACGAGATCGGTGTGGACTACGCGGCAGTCTATGCGACACGATATTTTTCAGGCGGCGGTGGCCGACGGATCCGCGAATTCGTCGCGGATATGAACACGGTCGCGGGGGAAACAACCAGCGACCTGTTGGTGATTGGCCTCCTCTCGCCACGCGGTCTTCGGCGGCTTCCCGAGCAAGTCGTCGCCGGTGCCGGCCAGTACCAATGGCGCACGCGGGTCAAGCAGGCCGCAACAGACGACGAGGAAATGCGAGCCCGGTACCAGGATCTTGTTGACGGCGTTCGCGACGCCCTCGTGAGCCCCCAGCCGGCCAAAGATATTCCTGATGACAGTGACAACCACGACCACGATCAGGAGACGCTCGACGAAACCACTTCCAAACACCACTGAACCACTCATGTCAGACCCAAGCTCATGCCCGAAATGTGGATACCGGCCGAGTAGCTCATCCGCGTCCTCCCGTCGTTCCGGCAACCGCGCCGCCGACACCGGGTACGGGATGTCCGACAGTTCCGATCCGACGATCGACCACTCGCCACAGGAACGGTCACGGATCGACGGCAACGATCCGCACACGTCTCGGGACACAGGCGGCCCAAGCCCAGACTGGAACTACACAACGACCGACCAGGACGGCGACCGTATCCTCTCGGTCAAATGCCCGAAGTGTGGGACTGTCGTCGACCAGCGCGAGCGGTGATTCCGTCGCCGCCACACTCCTCGTTTTTGGTTAACTGCCAACACAACGACGTTCTGAGACTTTCTTCACAAGCCTAATCGGCTGATTTTCGCCAGCCTCCGCCGAGAAAATATTTTGTCGCCGTCTGTGGCCCCCTACTTTGATAGGCAGCTAGACACAAAAGCGGGCTAGACAATCGTCCTCGCTGAGGACAGGTCCCACACATGGTGAAGAAAAACCGGGGGAAACGGCGGCAGAAAAAAGACGATCCTCGGGAGTTCGAGTCGCGGAAAGGCTCGAGCGACAGTTCGACACAGCAAAAAATCGGGGACTTCCGTGCGGATACGGAACGGAACATCGCCGCTGCGGCGGCTGCGGCAAGCGACGCCGCCCAGGCAGACGCCGACGTTGACGCCGAAGCAGACCCAGATGCCGACACGGACCCGGAAGCAGATGCAGGCGAAGGCGAGCAAGCCACAGTTGCGGGCACTCCTGCCGAAATCGCCCCATCAGACGCCGGAGAGCCGTCAGGACCTGAGCAAGCCACAAGCGAGAGTACTGGCGATGGCGGGCTCTCGGCAGAAGACGCAGAAAGCCCCTACGCTCGCGACTGGTCTGACGAAACCGCCGCCCGAACAGCGGAAGGCGGCAGCGATCCCGACCCGGGAATGCCCGGGCATCCGGTCTCAGAATCAGACAATCCGGGGACCAGCCAGACCGCTCGCGAGCAGTTTTACTCGACACTTGCCGAAGACGAACTCGACGATGCAGATATGCAAGCGGCTCCGATCGCCGCCCAGATCGATGATGTCGCCACGGGCATGGTCCCGACGACAGCATCGGGCGACCGCGTCGTCATCGAGCGAGAGCGGGCACAGCAGGCTGGCATCGTCAGTGCCGCCGACGAAATGACCATCGCCGGCTCGTTCGAAGAAGCAGGATTCGACCTTGACGATCCGAATCTCTACTTCGACAATCCGGGCGAGCCCGACGACGTCGAAGGCCGGCGTGCGATTGACGAGGACACCGCGAGAGGCCGTCAGGAAGAACTCAAAGCGCAGCGCGAACACGCGGCGGCGGCCGCCCGGAACGGCGAGACGCCCATGCAGGATATGCGGACAGAGGTTGCAGACCTACAGGACAAAGCCCGGACCTTCCAAGACGACGTGCTGGTCCAGGACGAGGCGACACTCGCCGACGTGGAACCGTATCTCGAAACAGTCGCCGGGCAGGTGGACGGGCTCCAGCAGGCAGAAGACGACGATGGAGACACCTACCGCGTGAAAGCCGATCCCGATACTCAGCCCCATCCGACGGTCGCTCCCGTCACGCAAATCGATGGTGTCGGCAACGACGCCGCAGTGTCACTCATCGCCGCCGGGTACGAACGCGGGTCGGACTTCGCCGGCGTCGACGCCGAGACGCTGGCCGACATCTCGAACGTTGACGACGGGACCGCCGACCGCCTCGCCGAGATCGGCGGTGAAGTCGAACGGCTAGAGCAGACCGTCGACCAGTTGACCGACCACTTCGCCGACCTAACAGAAGACGAGGCTGATATGCTTCTCGAGGTCGCCGCCCAGAACGGTGCCGACCCGCGGGAGACTGCGTTCCAACTCACGGAGAATCGCGTGCCCAGCGAGCCGGCCCACATCGACGACCTGCATACGGGCGACAACTACGGCGAGACGCCGACCGGCGACTACGAAACGACCATCCGTGGCGAGATCACTCACATCGTCGACCTGAACGAGACCCAGAGCGAACAGGTGATGATCGATGGGGAACTCCAGACCATCGAACAGGAAGGCGCGAACAACCTGTACCAGGTCGCGTACATACAGGATCAGTGGGGTGGCACGACCAAAGTGACCATCCCGAGTCGGTCGCTTAGCGAGTCCGAACCCGGCTACCGCGGATTCCGACAGCCGGGCGACTACGGCGACCAAGACGGGGCCATGCCCGAGAGTGAAGCACTTCGAGAGGGCGATACAGTCGAACTGACGAACTTCGCAACCAGCCAGTTTGACGATCAGTACGCGACGACAGACACGATGGTCACGGCCACCTCAGAAACCGACGTGAACATCCTCGATCGTGGCGACACCAGTGGGCCGCCAACCGCAAACCACGGCGGAGCGAAGCCCCCGGCACACACTGGCCGGAGTGCAATTCCTGGTGCTAGCCAGCGCCTCGATGCCGGGAACGAACTGGTGCCCGACTACACCGAGACAAGTCGCGCGCTTCGCCGCCGAATCAAAGCCAACGATACAGGGCCCAGTGGGGCGGGAGAGCGGTTTGTCGACGACACAAGCGATGCCGACGAGTCCGGCAGTGGCTCGGCGACCGACGACGCTCTAGACGACATCGCCTAGCCGACACCCACATATCGCAGACCAGTCTCGATAGTTTTCCTACTCCCCTGAGCGGTCAGTACAGTTTGAGAAGTGAGCAGTTCGTTGGTTTCGGTGCCTATGCTCAACCAAGAACTGGTCAGAGAGACTCGGCTGTTTGAATGTACTCAGTCAGATCCGGCACCTGGACAATCTGGCATTCTCGACCTTAATCGAACACGAATGGTCGCAGCTCTCACCGTTAACAATCTCCTTCCCAAGAGCGTGTGTACTAAGTCGACGGCAACGTAAGAATAGATAGATGGACATCGCTGTCGCGCACAAGGACTATGACGTTCGCGGTGGCGGCGAGTTCCTCGCCGAAGAGAGCGCACGGACATTCAACTGTCCAATGTGGGTCGGCAACCACGATCCCGAACGGTGCAACGCGACGGACATCGACATTCACGAGATCGACAAGAGTCGGGTGGCCGAGTGGGCTATCGAACGTGGCGGGCCGTTGCGATCCCTGGCCTACCTGGATACGTGGCAACGAGTCCCGGAGCTCGCCGACTACGAAACGGTCATCACATCTGGGAACGAGCCGCTGTGGTACGTCCCACCGGATGAACAGACTGTCCTAGCCTATATCCACTCCCCACCGCGATACCAGTACGACCTCTTCCAGGCATCGTCCGGACGGTTCCAGAAGCTCTACTCGCTCGCCGTGCGGGTGATCTTCGACCACAACATGCGACGCCCGGACTACTTTGTCGCGAACTCGGACCTCGTAAAGCGGCGGATCTGTCGCTATTTCGATATCGATCCTGAACGTGTTGATGTCGTCTATCCACCCGTCGAGACCGACGCCTTCAGCCCGAACGATGCACCAGACCAGGACTACTATGTCCACGTCGGCCGTCTCAGTGAGAACAAGGCGCTCGACGAGGTCATCCGTGTCTTCAACGAGACCGGGCGTGAACTCCGCATCGCCGGTCGTGGACCCCAACGCGAGCGACTCGAGGAGATGGCCAACGAGAACGTCGTCTTCGAGGGCTACGTCTCACAGACACGGAAAGAGGAGCTCCTGTCCGGCGCACGGGCGTTCGTCTTCAACGGACACAACGAGGACTTCGGGATGGCACCCGTCGAGGCGATGGCCGCCGGGACCCCGGTCGTTGGCGTCCGAGAGGGATTCACGCAGTTCCAGGTGATGGACCGCCAGAACCACCGTTTCGAGACGGAGGAGAACTGGAACGGTGTGACGTACGAACGGGGGTCGCTCCGGGCAGCGCTCGAGTGGTTCGAAGACGAAGGCGTGCGGTGGTCAGCGGACGAGATCGCGACATGGGCTAACGACCACTTCTCGGTCGGCCAGTTTCGACAAGGGCTTCGAGATGCCGTCGAAGCGGCACGGAATCGGTCCGATACGACACCTGAATGGTCGGAGCCGCAAAAGACCACGTTATGACAGCCTCCGCACCGTAAACGGCGGGATTCTCTCACTGAATCAAGATAGACCGTTCGTACGTGTTTACCGAAGAGCGTGATCAGATAAACTCGCGAACTGTACCGACGAAAGTCTCGCGGTGCCACTCGTCGAAGAGAAGAACGGCCCCATAGACTATCCCGCCAGCCCCGACGAGAGAGACGAGGTGGTACCACTTTGCCACCCCAATCTGGGTCTTCAGTCCGTAGACCACGATCCCCATGACGAGGCTCGCGAGTGCCTGTAACCGAATTGTCCATGGGAACAGATTGACCGCGGTGTGTTTCTGGACGAACCGCGCGTAGAGGACTGTCGTCAGGAGTTGTGACAGGACGCTTGCGACGACGATCCCGATCGGTCCGAATACGTAGAAGCCGATGATACCCCCGACGATATTACTGGTGAACTTGACAACCCTCGCCCTGAGTGCGTAGTCTGGCCGATCCATCCCGTTGACGACAGAGGCCATCGGGCTGTTGTACGCCGAGATCGTCCGGTAGATCGCAACCCAGAGAAAGAAGACGAACGCCATTTCGTACTTGGTCCCGAAGGGGATCCAGATGATTTGGGGGCCGATTATGAGACCTCCGACCAGAACGGGGAGTGCGATCACGACGCTGATGTTTAGGACGTCTTCGGTCACTGTATCGATTCGTTTCCCAACCGAGTGGAGGTCGCTGATGCGACCGAGCAACCCGCCACTGGCGACCCCGACGATCATCGGCATCACCATCGTGATTTGGTTGGTCACCTGGTAGTTCCCGACGACCGCGCTCGACGTGAAGAACCCGAGCATCAGGGTGTCGACCCGTCCCAACAGAGTCCCTAATAGCGTCCCCGGGATCGCCAAGCGAGCGAAGTCCCACGTCGACCTCATAACTTCCAGATCCGGTAGCGCCGGTCTGATACCGATCGACCACCAGATAACCGGGGTGACGAGAAGCGCCGCAGTCGCGAACCCGATCGCCATCCCCCAGACCCCGAACCCGGCTAGAACGAGCGCGATCTGGAACCCGTACTTCAGGAGCCCCTGGATCCCGTCGATCCACGGACCCACTCCGAAGTTCCCCCTCACGTTCAGGATGTTGAGGCTGTACGTGAACACGCCGTTAGACACGAAGAGGATCCAGAGCGGGAGCCACGGCGAATCGATTATGACGTACCGGGCGAGAACGTCGTTGAGGCCCCACAAGACCGGTGTGAGAATTCCGAACGACCCGGCTACGACTACCCACGCGGCACCGAAAAACCGTTCCTCGGCGTTGTCACGTTCCGTGATCCGCTTTCGACACCCGGCGACCCACCCGCCAACCGGTTTCATCAGGGCCTCGGCGACCGCGAGAAGTATAAAAAATGAGCCGTAAACCTCGGGAGCGTCGACGAACCGTGCGACTGCGATCGCGCCGACGAACCCGAGTCCCGTCGTCACGACTCGTCCGATAGCCCCGATCCCGACCTGCCGCCTCATCACTCGATGTAACCCAAGTCGCGGAGTTGTTCTTCCGGGAGCGATGCGTTCTCTTCCTGAACGTCCCACTCCGGCACGTGGTCTTCAACCCACTCTCGGACCTCGAACACCGACTCTGGACGAGTGTCCAAAGTGGTCTCGAAGTAGGCCCGCATGGAGTGACCGCCGCCGGACTCGTCACCGAGCCACGTGAACTCGATCCCGTGGTCGCTCAGGACGACTAGCTCATCGTCGGGACCCATCTGCCGTCGGATCTCTCGGATCTGGTCCTCCGCCCAGTGATACATTTGCCGGACCTGTTGCTCATCATCGGTGAAGAGGTGGCCCACCACGTCGAGAATATGGACGTGTGCCCCGACGAGTGTGGCGTCGGACTGCACGGCCTCCTCCAGCCACCCGAACTTGGCGGCTGCCGTGGGACGTGCTCGGCGCATGAACTCGTCCGTGGACATCCCCTTCTTGTTGGTCTCACGGAACCACGACCAGATCCGTTGGAGTTCCTCCGTCCGGTGGACGCCCGGCCAGTTGTGGACATAGCGTCCGTCAGCGTCGAAGAACGTCGGTGCGTCTGTTTCGGCGAGATCCCAGGATGCCCCGGTGTTCTCCTCAATAGTATCACCGAGCTTCTTACGAAGGTCGCCGCTGACGTTCAGCGTGTTCATCGTCCAAGATCCGAACTGGAGGACCGGGTTCGACCATTCGGACTCCGACTTCTGTGTTACACCGTGTTCACGGGGGTGGAGTCCGGTGGCGACTGTCGGCCAAACCTCACCGGTGTAGGGGTGGTCCATCGAATAGGTGAATGTCTCCAGACTGCCCGAGAAATTCAGAAGGTTATCAGGTAGTATGTCATAATCTGCGCCGTCAAGCGCAATGATACATAGTGTCATATACTTTGTACTGGTTGTCCACCTTTAATTGATTTACTTGTATCCGAGTGCCCTGAGTCGAGACTCGACCTCAGACTCATTCCCGTCTGCTGGAGGAGACTCGCCAGATATGTCGCGGTCTCCTCCCTGGACCTGAACCCACGGAACCAGTCTGATCTTCGGGTTCACACTGCCACGGGGGTGCCCCCATTCACCCCACTCGCCGAGGGCGTTCCCGTGGTCAGCAGTGAGGACGACATCTCCCGAGAGCCCGGGTATAAGCCTCTCCGAGATCTCATCGAGAACGCAGGTGAGATTACTCATGTAGGCCTTCCAAACCTCGTCCCTATCAAACCTTCCGGAGCGTGTACAGTGCCAGATGCTGTTCTTGTTAAGAAGGTCCGTGGTCTCCTGATCTTCGACCAGATCCAGGGTCGCCAGCTCAGGATATCCGATGAAGGGCTGATGGGGTTGCATGTAGTGAATGACAAGTCTATCAAGATCTTGTGTGTTGTGTGCCCACAGCGCCCGGTCGGTTACTGAATCGGGGAAGACCGTGGTAACCCCATTTCGTGTCTCTGTCTTGTCCTTCCACACCTCGTCCAAGTAACCGACATCGTCACCTTCTGAGATACCGACCCGTTCGTCGTGTGTAAAAGGGTTTGCTGTGACGTATCCGACACCCGCTTCAGATCTTTCTATCTCTCGGCGAATCCAGTCCGGCGACTCAGACGCCCGAGAGAGATGTGTATCAACGTCGAACCCGTAGGCGTCTGCAATTTCTTCCATCATATCGACCCGACACGCGTCGAGTACGACGAGAACGTCCCAGTCTTTGTCCCACACAGACTCGCCGATGTTGTCACCCAATGTCCGGTAAACGATAGAATTCTTCAGTTCATGGACTGCCCACGCTGTCGCATCGGTGAAAGATTCTTCCCGATAACACCGCCTCACATTCGTCAGATATCCTCTGATCCCCATCTTCACACCTCCATGATCGCGAATTCTTCGGCCAGCTTGGTAGTCCGGACGTCTCGTTCGTCCACGAAGACCTCGAACGCCGAATTCCAGACGATATCGTCGGAGGGGATAATCCCGTTGCTCATGTTTTGGTAGGCAATCTCGTATTCAACATCATGCACGGGCGGGAGTGTTTGGAGTCGTGGAAGAAGAGATTGATCCCCTCGACGTCGGACACGATACCCGGAAGAACTTCCTGAGACTTCCCAACGCGGAGATCCCACCTCCTCTTCAAACCCTTTGGGACTATCCATCCAAGGTCCTTGTCAACCGGGATCGGACTCCCACCGAACCCGTCAAAGGTTTGTTCCCTGAACTCGTCCAAAGGTTTGTCCGCGAAGTACGGGAAATCTAGGGG
>NZ_FOCX01000090.1 GCF_900110215.1 Halorientalis persicus
GCCCAACCCGGCCAGGGGTACGAGGAAGGCTCAGTGATCGGCCAACGTCACATTCAGCTGCGTGTGTGCAAAACCCGAGTGCTCAGTGTAGATGCTTACCGACCGCTTCAATAGTTCTGGCGGGGGGATTAAACCAGCGCGAAACTATGGCTCAAGATCTCCAGATACTACTACAACCGTAATTGGCCGAACCAAGTATTAGATGGCCGCACTCTTGCCGAGGAGGTCCTATACTATACATTGCCATTCAACATACTGATAGAAAAGCATTTACTATATGTGTGTATCTAATAGAATGCACTCTGAAATGAGACGACGTAACTTCGTAAGAACTGGTACGGCAATCCTGGGTAGTACTGTTATAATCGGCAATGCAAACGCTAGTTCATTGGAAGGCAAGGACATAGAGCAATACGAGCAGTATTGTGACGGTTTGATAAATGACCACGGGCAGATCGAAACCCAAAAATCAGCACAAATCGAGGGGGGTAGTGTCAAAGAACTCCAGCGAAAACCCCAAAAAAGAGACGTTAAAAAGGGGCGAAGAAGAACCAAAACCTCTCCATCTGAAGCCAAACAATCAGAAAAGGAAGATCCCCTTGAAATAGAGGGACAAAAGATGTCAGCCCTAAAAAATAGTTCAAAAGGGCTGTCCGCAGTCGAAAAGCAGCGACATGAGGATGGAACTAAGGTAACACAGGTTATTTCGGGAGAGGATACCTCGGATATTACAGTAGAGATTAACGGTCGACGGTTTAGTCTGAAGCGAGAAAAGGTGAAAGAGACATTAGAAAAACGCATGAAGGAAGCCAAAGAAGAACTTGAAAAAGAATCTGATCAAGAAAGAGAAGCGACCACACAAGTCACAACATCAAGCATACAAGCTGCTGATTGGACGGGCTTTGAAGATTGGACTTCAGGGCAGATCAATGTCCCAGTTACAGGTGATACCTTTAATGAGGCCGGCCCGTCTCACGCTGAGTCTGCTTCAAGTGCTACCGTCGCCGGAGCCGCCTCCGGCTATGCGAAGGCCTGGACTGGTCACTCCTGGTCGTCAAATAAGTCACTCATCGCAAACTTTGAAGGGGGGTATAATGCCTCTGCCTGGAATGCGTTGGCCACTTCTGAATTAACATTAGAGTTCTTCATCGATAATTCAAACGGTGATCAGATTGGTCATACAACCACTCGGAAAAAGAGTACTTTCCTTGGTGATTATTGGACAGAGGAGTCAGACTACTCTGAAAACATCTATATGGAAGATCCACCAGATTACTTTTATGTCAACATGAAAGCTGAATCCGTTGCTGCGGCAATAGGAACCTCACAGACAGCTATTTCGGCCGCAGAAGCACCTTACGGACAATTCGAAGGCTACTATAACTTGGACAATTACACCCTGAAGGAAACGTAAATAACCACAAACAAGCTTTATCTGGTATTAAATATTCTTGGGCTGATTTTATACATCCATACAAGCCCAACTGCAATTCCAATCGGGAGTAGAATACCCTGCACTAGTCCTATTTCAGCAGGGTCAGATGAGGCGATGAGTTGACCTATCGTCACTGCTCCAAGACAACCAACCGCTATCGCACCTGCGATACTTTCTGTGGTTTTTCTTTTTCGAGTTCGCGGACCAATACGGTCTCGGTAATAAAGATACACCAAAATCGAAGGAATGAACACTGTGACAATAGCTGCAATGGTTCCCGCATACACAGCATTCCGACTAGACGCGTCAAAGTATGTCCAAACCCCGGCAGAAACTCCTGCAAACAGTGTGAGTGCCAAAGGGACCAAATATGTTATCGGTACCATCAACTGAAATCACTTTTCTAGATCCATATCAACCTTATCCTCCCACGATATTATTAATAAATTAATAACACTGAACAGGGTCGGGAACTATGTGAAGACCTATACGGGGCAGGTCTGAGATTGAGTACTCGCGGACGAGGTGAATCATGAGTGCAGAACCTGTACTGAGCGACTCTCAGCCAGGAACCAGATGCGATCTCTAACTTCTCAGTGTACGTGCAAACCACTCAGCGGCAGAAAGTATTTATCAGCAAAGAATCACGACCCAATACTCTGGGATGAAGTGGACCTCACAACGATCGAGTACCGTTGTTTTCGGATTGGGAATACTTATCATCGCAATTTCTGTAGCCTTCCCAGACGTAGTGGTCTGGGATATTTTCGCGGTCGGTATCGGTGGGGTCTACGCGACGACAGCTGTGATGTTCACCCTGTACGAACTGTTTGGGGCGAGGGATCATGTTCCGTTCACCTACGCACTGTTGGTGGCGCTGATGGCGGTAGCTGTCGGGTACAGTCTCGAAGCAATTCAGTGGGCGTCCTCGTTTTATGGAGATTCGATTGTCGATTTCATATCTGTACTCTGGGCACCCTATGGAGTCGCTTCGTTTGTCGTCGCGTTTCTCTCACCGTACACGATCGCTGAGAGTAGTATGCAACGGAAGAAGATCAACGTAATCGTTGGACTGGTGTTTGTCCTGATGATCAACATCAATCTGTTGACGAGTGATTCATTTATTCCCGGCCTTTCCCTGATATACATCCTGTCTCAGACCGTCGTCGGTCTGATGGTGGGTCTTCCCATGTATCTCTATAGTTGGTCTCTCAGAAGCGACTAGTCGGTCCCCTGTATCAAGCGCTCGGCTGTGTTGCACCTGACCAAGACTGGAAGACGGAGAGCCAGCGTACGATCCAGAAAAGTAGCTGAGATGGCAGAGAAGC
>NZ_FOCX01000066.1 GCF_900110215.1 Halorientalis persicus
CCGTGACTCCCCCACTGGGGGATAGCGGTAACGGCTGTTTGGCCCAGCCTCGCGTCATTCAGTTCAGCCGGACTCGCGGATTCCAACCGCGAGCAACCGCCGAGTGACGTGTAAACCCTAATATCCCAACGCTTGGGATTCCTCCGCCTTCAGGCGGAGGAGGAGGTCAAGAACACTGGTGAGTTGGATGCTGGTAGTGGTTCTGTGGAACTGCAACCCAAGTCGCCCCTTTCAGTCTCGGAGGAACCGATCCAGTTTATCGGCGTGTACGAAGAGCCACCAACAGCTGGCGACGCTGTCTCAAAGTCGTTCAATGTCACTGTTCCTCAGGATATGACGGCAGAAACCGTTGAACTGCAAGCTAATGCTACTCTCATGACCTACGATAAAACGACCGTTAGTCAGTCGGAAAAAACGACCCTGTCGATCGAATCGGCTGATGCAATCCCAATGCTGCCAAATCAGACTGCTGTGCCGACGGATCCCGATAACGACTCACAGTATGAAGACGTAACAGGCGACGGGGTCGTTACTCGGGAAGACCTGCGTGTCTTCCAGGACCATCTCACAAGTTCAGCCGTTCAGTCACACCCAGATGCGTTTGATTATTCTGGGGATGGAGATATCAACACATCCGATACCCAAGAGCTCTATACCGAGTTTGTGACTAACGACGATGGTGAAGTCACCGAGCGTGTTGTGATAACGTCGATTGTGGACCATCTGACTGATCGTGTTGCACCTGGCCTTCCAAACGAGCAAACGATTACCGATTTGTTGGTGGAATATAAAAACGAATCCTGAGCCATCGTCCAACTAACACTGTCGAATGACGTGAATCGCCTCGGGGTCAAGCCCCGAGGCTTCCTGCTTCGATGACGCGCTTTGCAGACACCGTAGTGGTGTCCGTAGGGAGCACAGTCTCCACAGGCGTGTCTTCGGGCCATCCCAGCCCTAACTCAGAAAAGCCGCGTTGCAGGACATTCATCGCCGCGTTCGCGTCACGGTCACACTCAAACCCACACGCTGGGCAGGAGTGTTCCCTGACCCAGATGGGTTTTGCTGTCTCCACACCGCACGACGCACACTCTTTGGTTGTCCCTTCGGGTTCAACCTGCTTGACGTGACAGCCATACAGGTCGGCCTTGTATTCGAGCAGGGTGATGAACTGCCGCCACGCCGCATCCTGCTTGTTGCGAGCGTTGTGCGAGTCTTTTAGCATCCCCTTCACGTTCAGGTCTTCGACGAATACGGCGTCGTACTCGCGGACCAACCACGTCGTTATTTTGTGCTGATAGTCCAGCACCTTCCGACGGATGTGGCGCTTGACCTTGGCAACCTGCTTCCGTTGTTGTTCGTAGTTGTTCGATCCCTTCTCCTTGCGAGACAACTTGCGTTGTTCGCGGCGAAGACGCTCGTACTCGTCTTCGAGGTCGAGCCAATCCACAGTATGGCCGTCGGAAGTGTGGATATAGTTCAGGATGCCGAGGTCAACGCCAACGCTATTGCTCGCGTCCAGCGAGTCAACGTCGGGTTTCTCGGGGAGGCTGGCGTCGTCGGTTTCGAGGCCGAAGGAGACGAACCATTCTCCGGTTGTCTCTTTCTTGATGGTGACTTCCTTGATGTCAGCGTTGTCGGGAATTACGCGGTGGTAGCGAATGGGGATGTCACCTATTTTGGAGAGCCAGAGCGTCGCGCGTCGGCCACTCGTGTTTTTGAGTTCGAAGCCAGACTGCGAAAACGTCATACTCTGGAACTCCCTCGGTGACTTCCACCTGAGTTTGCCGACCTTACGCCCGTTCTGTTTCTGCTCGGAGAGTCCGTCGAGGTTCTGGTAGAACCGTGTGACGGTTCGTTGCAGGGCCTTCGAGTTGACTTCCGAGAAGGCGGGGAACTGGTCTTTCCAGTCGGGAAGTCGGTAGTGGTGTTTGTACGCGGAGCCGATGTTGTCGGCGTCCACGTTTTCGTACTCGTACCGGGTGTAGTTGTACGCTTGGCGATGAATGTCGATGTGACGTTCCAGTTCACCGGCTACCTCTTGTGTCGGGTATGCGGGGTAGCGGTGACTGTACTCCATCGCTGTCTCTTGATTAGAGACGTGTTTATTTAATGGTTTGTATCACGGGTTGTCGGCTTCAACCCCGGGGGTCAAACCCCGGGGCATTCGCCTTGACCGCCTGTAAAACCCAACATTTCAATCTCGATGAAAATTTTCCTGTCTGAACGTGAGGGGGCCAAATGATCAAACAGAATCTGAGGACGGGCCACAAAACCTATTACTACATCGTCGACACCCAGGGATGTATCCGATGGGTCTTTGATCCAAAACATCGTGGAAAAATACTCCACGATGGAGGCTGAGACACTGTCGGATACTTTTCCTGTCGCCTCCGTACCGGGCGGTGTAAGTAATTGTATCTCGGATGATTTAACAATTTGGTACACCTGCAGAGTAGTTCAAACTAGGTAGTGAGGCGGGCCCGCGCGCCATCATGCGCGGGGTAAAGTACCCCGCGCACGGTGGCGCGGGGTGTCCGTGTTTAGTCCTGCACTGCTGAGACAACGGTCTTTCGCTCTTCTGTAGCGGATTGTTGGTGAGTTGGAGCAGTAGCTGGAAGTCACAGCGGGCAAGGGTGGCGCGACCACGCCACCCGACGAACAATGTTCCCATTGAAGACGTTCGTCTCGGAGCGTCGGGCCGCGAATCTGCTGGGACAGATTCGTTGGCGTGACGGCGTCTATTGCCCGCGCTGCCGTACCGAATCAGCGATTCGGTAAGGCAGCTATCGAGAGTTTCAACGGTGTCTGTGTAAGGATTGCGGCCGCACGTTCAACGACAAGACTGGCACGGTCTTCGAATACTCGTCGATACCGCTCAGGAAGTGGTATCTCGCCATCTACACGTATATCCGGCTGAACACGAGCATTCGGCAACTGGACGCTGAACTCGCCGTTTCCTACAAGACCGTCTACCGGCGCGTCCAGCGCTTCCTGCGGGCGCTGGACGCGCCTCGGCCACAACTCGAAGGGCCGGTCGAAATCGATGAGCTGTACGTCAACGCAGGGAAGAAGGGCCGCGAGCGCGATCGGCCGTCGCGCTCGCGTGGCCTGTCCACACGCGGTCGTGGAACGTATCACGAGGATAAGCCACCAGTGTTCATTCTCGCTGACCGCGGCAGTGGAGAAACCTACGTCCACCCGGCGAAAGCCGCCGCGGAATCGACGATTCGACTCCTGCTTGGCGACCGCCAGCAGGAGTCGCTGACCGTCTATACCGATGGCTTTCGGGCGTACGAACCACTCGACGGGGACGACGCCTTTGACCGGCAGTACGTCGTCCACGGCGAGGGTGAATACGCTGATGGAGACGTGCACGTCAACACCTGCGAGAGCCACGCGTCGCTGGCGCGACGGTGGCTCTCACCCCATCGGGGCGTCTCCAAAGACAAACTCACACCCTACCTCAGAGCGTTACAGCTTCGAAAACGAGTCCGCAGAAAACCCGGCGACGAAGCACTCAAAACCATCCTCGAAACTGCACTATGATTCCACCAACAATCTACCCATGAGCGAAACGAATAGTCATCTGCCATACGTCAAGCATACACTTGGTAAGTAAAAATGGTAAAAAGAGTTTCATATGATAATCTAACCACAGTATGGAGTGCCTATTACTGACAATAAAATTTTTATAGGTCAGCAACTATCGCCTACCAGCATAGCCCAGAAAATATTTAAATCATCCACATGAGACTACACTGTGAGCGTCTAATGGAGGCTGAGAAAGTAGATGATTGAGGCGTACCGTGCGCGAAGTACCGGTTCTCGATTCAACAAGTCACGAAATTCCAAAGATAAATAGACACATAATGACACGCAATACTACAACAGAAAATAAACTGCGGGCGATCGGGCTCGCAGTGCTGATGGTGTTCTCCGTATTCGGAGGCGCCGTCGCAGTCTCTGGGACTGCAGCAGCTGGGAACGCACCAGACGCAGGTAGCTATTCCTCAGGGACTATTCCAGGTACAGACAACACACCGACCGCCTTCGCGGCCCCTGATCGCCCAGCGGAAATCGCTGACATCGACTTCGAAACCCCCGGTAACGTTTCGTACGTTGATGTCGGCATTGACCAAGGAAGTGACTCTCTCGGTGGAATTGAGTCTGGCGATGTCAGCGAGATTAATGTCTCGTTGTACCATAACAACGGCGAACTGCTGGCCAGTCAGGTCCAGACCTACAACGAGAATGAAGAAAACGTTTCCTTCGTCGGAACGGCAACTGATGGCGGAGACAACGTTGCAGCCATCACTGTGACCGCTGAGATTGCTTCTGACGCCAGTGACGGCGCAGTCATTGACGCTGGCATCGAAGTGAAAGGCGAAGATACGAGCGGCACGCTTCAGTCCTTCGGCGGCAACAGCCCCTACGACACAGTTGGCACGCAGGAAATTGACAACTCTGACACGTTTGTGACGGCATCCGTTAGTTCCCCTACGCAGGGATCTGTCTCGGGCGCCACTGTTGAAATCATCAAGGTTTCAACTGGAACGGTTGTTGCTACCAAGACAACTGACTCCAACGGGAACATCCCGTCCGTGCAGGTTGCGCAAGGTAACAAATACACCGCCACGGCTCGGAAAGGTGGCTTCACGACTTCCAGCTCTGCAACTAAAGCCGCTAACCCAGGCACGACTAATCTACCGATCACGCTAACGGCAGTCGGTATCCCGAAGACCGTCGAGGTCATCCACACGGTGCCTACTGACCAGCAGCAGCCTGCTGACGACACGTCGGATATCGTCTACTACGTGCAGGTGCGCGGTCAGCTCGGCAACGTTGATGGCGAACCGCTGAACGACAAGGTTGTCGACCTCAATATTAACGACTCCAGCGGAACGCTCGACATCGAGCCAGACGGTCCATCGCCTCCGCCGGGTCAGAACACGACTGAAGAACTGACGCTCCCCAACGGAACGACAGTCAACGGGACGACCATGTTCCGGGTCGACTCCGGGGATGTTCAGAGTGCAGTCCTCAACTTCAGCTCAAACCAGAACCAGTCAGCCTTCACCATGGCACCCGCCAACTTCGGCGTGCTGTCGGGTGAAGGAACCGTTCAGGGTCAGGTCGTTGCTGAGGATACCACCGGTGGTCTTGAAGACGCCCAAGTGTGGGCTGTGGATTACAACCGGTTCACCGGGAATGCGGCAACACCCACCTTCGATGTCGGTAGCGGTGATACGGATTACTTCCGTGTCGTGAACGAATCGACGGGTGACGTTGTCGACGCTGACAACTACCGGATCGCACTTGACGAAGCTCCTGCCAACTCGGCGACTGGAAAGGTCGAGTTCCTCAACGAGAGTAACAAAGGCGTTGGCTCTGGGTTCTTCATCACGGATCGGGGAATCACTGACGGTGAGGTGCCGTTCTACATCGTCCCGCTTGAACCCGATTCAGACGACGGTGAAGACTACCAGGTTCAGGTCTCTGAGACCGCACCCAACGCGACGCGGCAGGCATCTCCGCAGACGGCACCGGCAGAGTCGTTCGTTGACGCAGTTGACACCGTTGGCAACGACGCTCAGTTCGGCGCCACGGAGAACCTCACGTACGCTGACGCCGAAAATAACAGCGAACCCTACGATGAGGGTGGCCCAGTGCTGGCGGATCTGACGGACGAAGACGGCGATTACGTCCTCAGTAAACTCTACACCAACTTCCAGCAGGGCAAACAGTACGTCGTCATCTCTCAGAAAGCCGGCTACTCCACTGACTTCGTTGACGCTGGTGTGACGGAGCGTGGCTTCGACATCGGCACCATCGGTCCGTTCGTCAGTACCGCTCCTGAAGAGTTCGGTGAAGACGAGAACCTGAACCTCAAGCCCCGCGAGGTCACGCCCATCGTGGACGTGCAGAACGTGGGCTTCGCGGAGGGACTCACTGACAACGATCAGCTTCAGAACTTCCAGGAGTTCAACAACCAGACTGACGCCTTCCTGCAGACTATCGTCCGTGACGGCTCGTACATCGACGTGGTCAACGTGACTGCAACCGCAGAGTCGTCCGGCCAGCCCGTTGATGCGACTGTCACCCTCGAGGTTGAGGATGACATCGACGTCAACGGTGCTGACGATAGTCCCGACTCGAACGCAACGAACATTGCTGGTGAGTGGGTTGAAGTCGCTGGCGGCACGATCGTCAACAGTACCCAGGACACCATCACGATTGAGGTCGGTGCTGATGGCCAGGCTCAGGCTTGGTTCCAGGCCGACCGCAGTGTCCAGTCGTACGACCCTGGTGACGGTGGCCCGGCAAACATCACGGCGACAGCGGAAAACAATGCCGACGAGCCTGATCGGACGGCAAAACAGATCGTTGGCATCACCCAGTTCGGTTCCATCTCAGGGTTCGTCACTGACGAAGCCAACAACGGTATCAGTGAGTCTGAGGTCTACGTGGACGAGTTTGACCTCAACACGCAGTTCCTGAGTGGTAGCGCACCGTTCAACACCGCAGTTGATCTGGAGCCGATTGACTCCAACAACGACAACGAACCCGAGAACTACCGGATCAACATCATCAACGGTACCAGCGCTGTCATTGCTAGCGAGACTGTTCCCCGAAGTGAACTGGTCTCCGGCTACGGATTCGAAGACTTCAGCACGTCTGTCCGGGTCCGCTTCGGTCTCGTGCCCCCGGAGCCGTCCGGATTCACGCTGGTCACTGAGACCCGCACTGACGGAACGTACACGCTGCCGCGTGTGCCTGCGAAGGGTACCAGTGCGCAGTTCCAGAACGCGTTCAACGTCCGCTCACTTACGGACAAAGGAAACGTCGGAGCTGCACAGGCCTTCCCCGGTGTTAGCTCGACTGACGACGCGAACATCGTGATTCCGGAGGCTGGAGCACAACTCGGTGTCTCTGACCTCAACCCGCAGAACGTGACTGTCACGCAGGGTGACGTGATCGATGTCTCTGCTAACGTCTCGAACACTGGGACTGCAACGGTAACGCGCGATGTGCAGTTCCGCGTGAATGACAGTGTCATAGCCACCCAGACTGTTACCGTTCCTGGCGGTGAGACGGTGCCTGTGACATTCAACAACATCGACACTGCGTCGCTTAGCAACGGAACGTACACGCATGGTGTGTACGTTCTCAACAGCGGTAATGTCGATACCAGTGCGACGGCGACGCTGACGGTTGAGTCTGACAACGGTACTGACGGTCAGGTCACCACGGATGATATCATCACCGCCATTGTTGAGTATAACAGTGGCAGCGACGATGTCACCACAGATGACATCATCTCGATGATCGTCCAGTACAACAGTCAGAACTAATCGCGATCAATTTCCGCGACGCTTTTTTTTCGCCGCTCTTGAATGATTCACTAGAATCGAGTAGTACATCGAGCGAACGGAACACGTTTAACCGAGCTTATAGCCTTCACCTCGGGGTCAAGCCCCGAGGCACTCGGCCTGTTCCGCCTGTAGATATCCTCGTAGCAGCAGGCAGAAAGCCGCGAAAGAGATCGGGTGGCCAATGCACTCGTGTTCGCCCCCCAGCGAGCGGCGATGGCGGTGCTGTATCCCCTCCCTACTGCGCTCCTTGTCCGCTGGCGCGGACTGCGGTGCTCCTTGAGGAAGGGGGCTTAACGCCTGCATTCAGCTCCATCGCGGGCAGAAGTCTTGCGGTGGATGGGCCACCAGTCAACTGGCCCTCAAGTCAGGGACGTTGAACGTGGATGGCAACTACACGCCTGCCGAGTTACTCGGCTAGAACAGGAGTCCACTGACAAGTCTCGGGGCTTGACTTTGTGGTTGTTGACGACCCACTCCACAGAAAGTATTTAATACAGTACTTAGAAAGTATAATCGGTCACACACACACAGATGGACAAGAAGCCACTTACAGAAAATATTTAAATCAGCCAGAAGAGGGCTAGTTGTGAGTATAGGAGGCTGAGACAGACCTCATGAAAATAGAACCGCTGTATAAGTATTGAACGACTAACTGAAATTGATACAATAACATGACACGCAGACAAAGTGCACTGGCGATTGTGATGACGGCGCTAATGGTTGCGTCCGTTTTCGCAATGCCGGTTTCCGCACAACCGTCTACGTCGGCTTCCGCGTCCAACAGTGGACCGGTCAATCCCGGCGATACGGTGACAGTGACAGTAGAGGTTACAAACAATGGCGACGCGGCCGCAGGTGGAGCAGTCGAACTGACGAACCTGCCCAGCAACTTCTCGGTTCAGGACACGAATGGTGACGGTAGTCCTGATATCGTAAAACCCCTTGGCTTCGGTAACCCGCTACCAGGTTCTGATGGGACAACCCTTACGTTCCAGATTGATGTCGGCAGTGACAAGGCCCCTGGGTCCTACGACATCACCGCTGAGGCAAGCCTTCAAGACGCAAACGAAAACACCGACGTAGCCACCTCGACGACTACGGTGACTGTCGAAAGTGCTGACGACGGTGATGGTGACAACGGTGACCAGGACCCTGATAACGGTGACCAGGACCC
>NZ_FOCX01000069.1 GCF_900110215.1 Halorientalis persicus
ATCCGGCCACCGGGTGACTGCCCTGCCGAACCAAGGCATTCCGGCCAACCCGCACTCAGAGGGAACCGGCAGCATCCCGGTGAAACTCTCGCTTTCTCCCTCACTGTAGGGCTGTGGCCCGGTCACGCAGGTCGTTCGAAAATCGGAGATTTTCGTGATCACGAGAGACGCCGTCTCTCGGACGACCCCATCGGAATCGATGTCATTGCCGTGTGACGATCAGACCGTGGTCGTCACCGCCCCTTGTCTGTTGGGGGCCGGCATCTCACCGATTCCGTAGCAATTTCCAATACGTCGGGCCAAGAAAAAAAAACCTTCGGTCGGTCATCCAATCTGGCCGCAGTACGGTGGTTTGTATCCCCTGAGTGTCCGCCTGACCCCCGCCTGTTCGCTCCTCGGTTCCGACTGGTATCGGCACACTCGTCGCTCACGGGAAGGCGGGGGTATGCGCTCGTATCTCTATCATTCTCTTTTTTTGACGCCCGTAATCTCGAACCGCGCGCCACCAGCGTCGCTCACAACAACAGCGATTGACCAACCGTGCGCGTCGACGATCTGTTCGACGATCTGTAATCCGAGCCCAGTCCCGTCGTCTGACGTGGAGTAGCCGGCCTCGAACACCGCTTCGTGTTTCTCCGGTGAGATACCTGGTCCGTCGTCCGCGACGTAGAAGCCATTGTCGAGTGCGCCGACCGTGACTGTGACATCATTTCCGCCGTGTTCCACGGCGTTCCCAAACAGGTTTTCGAGCATCTGACGCAGTCGGTCGTCGTCTGCTTCGATAACAGTTTGTCGTACAGCGTCGCTCGCGTAGCGGATGTCTGCGTCGGGTGCGTCATCGCACGCGATGGCCCAGGCGGCGTCTATAGCATCTCCCAATGCTGTCTGTTCTGTCGCACCGATGTCTTGGCGTTCGCGAGCAAGCCAGAGGACATCTTCGATGATGCGGTCCATCCGATCCAGCGCTGTCCCGATCGCGTCGAGATGGGGACTTTCGGAGTCTTGCTGGAGATGTTCTAACCGGCCTAAGGCGACGTTCAGTGGGTTCCGGAGGTCGTGACTCACAACCCTAGCGAACTGTTCAAGCTGTTCGTTTTGCTCTTCTAATTCACGCTCGTGGGCGCGGATCTGTTGCACCTGCTCGACCTGATCGAGCGCCGTGGTTAGGCTTCCGGCCAGAATCTCGCCGAGGACGCGATCGCGCTGGTCGAACGCCCCAGATGACTCGGTCGCTGCTATCAGGATCCCGTGTTCCCCAAGCGGGAGAAACAGTTCGCTCCGAACGGCTGTCTCGGGATTGTAGGTTGCTGGATCGTCGCGAACGTCGTCAAGCAGTATTGTCTCGTCGGACTCGTAGGCGCGCCATGCGATGCTATTCCCTCCCTGAAACGCCGGTGGCTCGCCGACGAGCTCGTTCCCGGCATCAGTCTGTGAAATTGGGATTAAATCACCTGACTCCTCGTCGCAGAGGTGAATCGCGTTCGCTTCCAGTCCTACCACGGTCCGTGCCGCCTCGACACCGATCTCCGCGACTTGTTGCCGGCTGTCGACGACCATCAGTTCTTGGGTAGTCTCGTTGAGCGTTTTGAGCCGGCGTTCGTACTCTTTGCGCTCTGTGATGTCACGTGAGATAACCATGAACCGGTCACTGCTGTCGATACTGAGATGAACGATGTGCACCTCGACGGGGAGCGTCGATCCATCGTCACGCCGGAACTTCGTTTCGAGGCGTCGTCGGTCACCGATATCAATTTCGTCAATCGTGGCGTAGAATTCGTCGGGTTCGATCTCGGCGTCAATCTCCCAGACCTTCCGTCCGACGAGTTCCTCAGCGGACGCCTCGAGTACATCACAGAAGCGCTCGTTCACGTCCAGAATCTTCCCGTCAGCGTCGTGGAGGTTAATCATATCAGGAGAGTTCTCGAACAGAGCTTCGAGCCGCGTCCGCGCCCGTTCGAGTTCTCGCTCCCGTTCGATCTGGTTGGAGATATCTCGGACCGTACAGACCAGTTCGTCGTTCTCGGTCAGTGACAGCCGATGTGCCTCGGTGAATGTCGAGCCGTCCGCGCGGACGCCGACCGTTTCGCCCTCCCAGTGTCCTTCGGATTCGACTGTCGGGAGGATCTCTTCGTGGATGAACTGGATATCGTCTTCGCGGTAGAGTTTCCGCCAGTGTTCACCAATGAGATCGTCCGGCTCGTAACCATAGAGATCTGCGTACGCCTGATTGACATAAATGAACCGGCGCTGGTCGTCGAGGATGCTAATCCCCTCGCCTGCGGTCTCGATCGCGTTGAGTTGTCGCCGGCGTTCGGTCTGGGCGTGGGCCCGTTCGACCGCGTTCCTGATCCGGTTCGCCAGCACTCGATACTGTTCTGTTCCTGACTCTTTTTGCAGATAGTCAGTCACGCCGGCTGAGATGGCCTCACTCGCAACTTCCTCTGATCCCTTGCCTGTGAATAAGATGAATGGAAGATCGGAATACTCGGCGCGAACGGCTTCGAGAAACTCGATTCCGCTGCGGCCGGGCATATCGTAATCAGAGACGATACAGTCAAAGTGCGATTCGTCGAGACAGTCTAGACCGTCCTCGGCGTCGACGGCTGTCTTGACGACGAACCGGCTGTCTTCGCGTTCGAGAAACGTCGCGACCATGTCGGCAAGTTCGGGGTCATCGTCTACGTGGAGGATGTGAATGGTATCAGGACTAGACTGCATCGAATCCCTCTATCCTATCTCTGATCCTGCACCGGATTAAACTTGCCAAAACAGAATTTAAGTTTCCGTTATCAATAAGGGTTGATTGAAACCAGACAAATCAATGCATTCAGTATGAATTGCACCGGAATTCGTGACTCACTCTTGTGGCGGAGATTGTTGGTTAGGATCTCGTACATCGGGTGAGTTCCCTGAGATTCCTCGTTCAACCGGTTTCGCCCCACTTCTGGATCGATTGATCGCGTAGTTCAGCTCTTACAAAATCACCAGGCAGCTCTCCACTAACAATCCTCCAACCTAGAGCGAAGCCCAGAATGCGGATGTTGGGATTCCGCGTGAACCGACATGAAAGATCAGATACCACTGGAACGAGCCTGGTGAGTCAGAACCGGACGATTGCTACGTGGCTCGGACTGAGACCCATCGTCTGAATGCATATGGGGCTAGCTCCCTTCGATTGCCTCATTAGAGTGTCTGTTCGACAAACTGCGACACAATGCGGTCTTCGGCAGTCCGAAGCCGATACTGGACCGTCGAACGGGGTTCGTCGAGTATTGACGCCAGATCGGAGACGGACACTTCCCGCGGCCGTTCGTAGTAGCCATGCGTGACTGCGGCTTTCAACACCTGCCAGTGCTCCGGCGAGAAGTCCGTGGCGATCCGCTCGGTGGCGTTCCAATTGCCGGCACTGGTGATATGTGATACCGAGAGCGATACTCCATCGCGAAGATGCGATTCCATCGTGTCGTACACATCACCGATAGGGTAATTGCCCGGGAAGAGAACGCGCCAGCGGTACTCGTCGCCGACGCGGCGGGACTCAAACACGGTCCCCTCTTGGACGTGATCGAGAACGAAACGTGGGAGTGAGTGACATTTCTTGATCTCCCGACGGAGGGTGTAGATCGTTCGACTCGTCTCCTGACGATCAAGGACCTGATACGAGCGCGCCGTATCACAAGTGTCGACATCAAAGCACTCGTTACAGCGCGTCTCGTCGAGGAACACCCTGTCGAACGCGCTCAGCGCTTCGTCGGTTCCCTTGGCGTGATCGAGTCGCCACATATGATTGTCGTTCACGAAAATCGCGGACGACCACAGTGAGAGACTCTCGTACTGTCGGAAGATGTCCATCAGTTCGTCGGCCCCCGACTCGAACTGGAGGACGAACTCGAACTCACGTGTCTCGTCGACCCTCACGGCCTTACCGGTCATTTTCATCTAACGCTAATTACTACTAAGACAAAAGCACCGGTATTTCGGACCCTAATAACTATTTGCTATAGTAGTTGGTTATCGCTAAACCAAAGCTGATTGCTACTCCCGGGGTACGTAAGAATGCGATGTCCGACGAGAAAGAACACGGCAGCGGTTCGGTGGCACCGGGCGACACGAGCAAACGAGTCGGGGCCGAAGTGATTCGCGAGCGTGGTGTCGACCCCGAGGAACTCCGCGAGAAACTGATCGACGCCATCGGGGCGGAGTTCACGACGTACTACTACTACACGAACCTCCGGATGCACCTCGCCGGCGAGGAAGACTACAAGGAGATCACCGAGGACGCTCGCCTCGAAGATCGGGCCCACTTCGAGCTGGTCGTGCCCCGGATCTACGAGCTTGAGGGATCGCTCCCGAACGACATCCGTGACTTCGCAGATCGCGCGTCCTGTCCGGACGCCGAAGTGCCGACGCCGATGGACGACAGCGGCGGGTTCGACACGTCCGATCTGGCGGTCGAGGACATTCTGGAGGTGCTGCTGGAGGCAGAGCGGTGTGCCATCCGGACCTGGAGCGAGATCTGTGACATGACTCGCGGTGCCGACCCGCGCACCTACGACATGGCCCAGCGGATCCTCAACGAGGAGATGGACCACGAGGCCTGGTTCATCGAGCTACTGAGCAAGGAACGGGACGACGAGATCAACCCGGCCGGCCACTTCGCCCGCGGTGAACCGGGCGACGCGCCGTACTCGACGAACAACCGGTTCAACGACTCGGCCTGATCCCCGTAGTCGACTCCCAACCCCACCTTCCCCTACTCCCCTGTCATGACACAATCGTCGAACGAAACGTGGACCGTCACGATCGTCGTTCCCGAGGATTCGTCGCTGGAGGAGGCCGGTGAGACGTACGACCTCGAAGTTGGCGCAGACGAGACGATCCTCGCGGCCGCGCGTTCGGCGGGTGTGTGGCTGCCGGCCGACTGTCAGCAGGGCTGGTGTACCACCTGTGCCGCCCGCCTCGTAGACGGCGACGTTGCCAACCCGAACGCACGTCGGTACTACGACGAGGACGACGAGGCCGGCTACATCCTGCCCTGCACTGCGAAGCCACGAACCGACACGACCGTCGTTGTCGACCAGTACGACGACTTTCTGGAGTTCAGAGCGGCCAACGACAGGCCACCTGGCAACTCGAAATTGGACTCGTAGACAGATCATGAGTACGAACGATACACAGTCGACTGAAACGGTCGACACAGATCACGCAGAGCCAGCGTACGGGGCAGTCCTCATTTTCGATGGAGAGTGTCCGTTCTGTTCGGCAGCAGCGACGGCACTCCGACAACTCCCCGAAGTTGGCGTCATCGAGTGGAACAACGACGCTGCACAGCAGTTCCTCGCGGCCCAGTTCGACGATCCCCCGTTCGCGCTGGTACTCGTCGACGGAAGAGCGGACCGGTTGTGGATCGGCCCGGCCACTGCAGGCGAACTGTGTGACCGTGCTGGGATCCCGACGCTCGTTCAGGATATCGTCGCGGACAACTTCGAGCGCATCGGTGACGCGGTGCGGGGCGTCGCCGGTGCGAAGCGGGAGCCAGCCAATCTCGACGGGACGCGTTCGCTCACTGCCGCTGCTGGTGCCGCGTATCAGACGCTCGCAGCGAACGCTCGAAGTACGCACGGGACTGGAGGAACCCCTAAATAGCCCTGGAGGACACAGGATATGCCAGTCTGTGAAACCTGTGAGGAACACGTTTCCGAGCAGTTTGCGAGAGTGTTCGGCGACGAAACCGGACGTGTGTATGCCTGTCCCAGCTGTTCCGCGAATGCCGGGATCGGTGAGGTGACGCGTGAGCGACGGCCCGATCACTGAGAGCAGCACTGACATCCAGTCGCAGGACCGGTTTGACCGGGGCTTCGAGAGGATTCAGACGGTAATACCTGTAGTCAGGAGGTAGTTTGGGTGTACAGATACCCAGCACAGACTGCGACAAGGAGTTCTGCAACTTTCGAGCCGACAGCCATGGGGTTAAGCGACTCACCCATGTAGAATGCATCGACGCTAACGCCCTGGAAAGCAAATAGCGCGATAATCGTGATAATGGCGTAGCCGGCGGCTACGAGATACAGCTCTCGACGCCAGTACGATGTGACGTACAGTGCGATTCCACCGAGGAACCCGAGCCCGTTCAGAATAAACAGGATTCCCATCAGTTGACTGAATCCCATCACGCGTGGTCCTAACAGGAGGTGGATTACGCCCGTCACCAACGCCGCGAGAATCGCAAGATATCCGACCGGGTCTGCTGGCAGGTTGAAATACGATCCATCGCGCTCTGTGGTCGATTGAGCGGTCACATAAATCAAGTATACCAGACTAGTAATGAATGAGAGCCACAATTCTCGTCATACAATAATGGCCTTGCCATTATATATGGCCGCCATTTCCCAGCAGAAAACCGGTGGTTCGGGATTGATTTTCTGTATGTCTGTGAGACGGACAAGCGACATCAGTACCTTTCTTGGCTTCGGTCTGTTGAAATATGTACAATACACACTATATTACGGGAACAAAAGGTTATGAATGCTGATTCGACCTCTGACGGTTCGTCGCCGACCATCATGGGCGTCGTCGTCAGTGCTTTTGTTGTCGTAGTACTGCTCGCAGCTATCGCCTATA
The DNA here is from genome assembly GCF_900110215.1 of Halorientalis persicus. Lineage (GTDB taxonomy): Archaea > Halobacteriota > Halobacteria > Halobacteriales > Haloarculaceae > Halorientalis > Halorientalis persica. The sequence continues at coordinate 6,622 of NZ_FOCX01000069.1, forward strand.
CAATTACGCTCTTGCGAAGGAGATTGTTGATAGCGAGAGCTGCGGCTGAATGTCGAAGAGGGCAAGGGCACCGCGCCAGCGGTGCCCGATATGTTCCCAATAAGCCGGTTCGTGTCGGAATCGGCTGCAGCGGACCTGTTGCAGCAGGTTCGCTGGCGTGATGGCGTCGAGTGCCCCCGCTGCCGTTCTGACCTGACGGTCAGAAACGGCAGCTATCGGGAGTATCAGCGGTATCTGTGTAAGAATTGCGGCCGGACGTTCAACGACAAGACCGGCACGATATTTGCTCATTCGAAGCTCTCGCTGAAAGAATGGTACTTCACGATCTACGTCTTCTTACGGTTCAACACGAGTATTCAA
>NZ_FOCX01000070.1 GCF_900110215.1 Halorientalis persicus
GCGAACGCGAAGTAGAAGAACCGTAGTCCGAAGTGCTTCGACGTTGTGGCGGCCATGAACCGTTTGATCGACTTGTAGCCGCTCTCGATCTCCCACCGGTAGCCATACTCTGAGAGAAGGCCACTCTTCCGATTCGTCATGAACACCGAGTACTGCCGGTGGTCGTCGTGTTCGGAGTTCTCTTTGCGTCGGTAGATCAGTGTCGTCGAGTGCCACTCGTTATCGCCGAGATGTAGCTTCCGGTCGGTCTCATACCGGTCCTTGTCGCGCTGGAGCAATCGTTTTGCCTGTGCTTTCTCACTCGTCTGCATCCGCTTGGGCACCACGTAGGAAAGGCCACGCTGGCTGAGCATCTCCAAGATGTGCTGGCTGTCGAACTCCCGGTCCATCAGCACATTATCGACATGAACAGCCGCCTCTGCCGAGTCCAAGAGGTCTTCGACGATCTCCTTACGCGTATCTCCTTTCCGGACTGGGCGCGCATCGAGGACTATTGGAACAGCGTTCCCAACCAGCTGGACCGTCGCCCACTGGTAGGCGTATTCATCGGTTTTCTCCTTCGTGCCGATGATCTCGTCTTCGTGACCCGCACGGTCGCCAGTGAACGGGTCAGATTCAGTAATGTCGATCGCAACGATGCCGGCTCGGAAGAACTCCTCCGTGTCTGCGACTCGATCTAAGAGGCGATTCACGGCTTGGCGGTACATCTCCCGAATCTGTTCGATAGAGAGGTCTCGCACATGCTCGCGATGGGCGTGGCCGAGTGGTGTTCGCTCTCGATTGGATTCGTGAATGAAGCTCCGGGCACCCTCGTTGACAGCCAAATTCTCTCGAAGTCCGAGATATGTCTGGAGGTCCCAATAAGCGTTCTCGTGGATCTCACATCCCTCGCCTCGGTCCAATGAGAAGGCAGGGAGCACAACCCGGCTTACGTGCTCAGTGACTGTCTCAGCCTGCTCTAATACGGTCTGGTCGTTAGGATCTGATTCTGTCCTCTCGTCATGATGTCTGTGGCTCTGCCGTTCTGGTTCTCGTGGAACAGAGACACCCGCATTTTGGGCTTTGATGAGAATTGTTCGCGCTGCTGTCTGGACGGTGTCTTGGAGTTCGGCCGTGAACCGATGGTGCCAGCTGCGCCACAGCGTGGATTGATTCGGCATCGAGTCCAGCCCGATCTGTTCGCAGAAATCAGGGTGCTGGGTGAGGTATTCGACGAGGGCGGTTTCGTGGTCCCAGCCATGGCATTCTTTCAGCAGGAACAGGCGAAACAGCGCCTCCATTTCGTAGCTCGTTGAGCCTGCAAACCGATCGTGGGCATCGAACTGGACGTATGCGAGGGGCACTGCATGGACGAATGGATCAACGCTCTCGTGATCATCATGTTGGAACCAGGTTTCCGCAACAAGGCGAACATCCGATTCTACTCCGGGGAGCGACGTACGATCGAACAGCGGGCCAGACTCGTACGTGGGCCACTCGACATAGGATAGCTGGGCGATTTGCCGAAAGACAGTACGGCGAGACTCACGAGTTAATGTCACAGTGAAAGGCTGGCCACGCCAACTCAAGAGTTCGGCAGACTAGTCACAGACAAGGTATTTATCCAATCAATGTCACCAATACTGTATGCCCTCCATAAAATCAGCTCTCGTTTTACTACTAGGAGCAATGTTGGTTGTTGGTGGTGTCACAGCATGGTTTTTCGATGATCGCGCCTATCAGCACGAAGTGCAATCCCTCGATAACGCACCTGAGAATGGCGACGTCTACAATTACTCAGATTTATCGGAAAATGCACAAACAGCGTTTGTACAGGCGCATCAGGCGGGGCCAAACGGTGGAACATACCCTGTGTACGACGAAGCCAAGAAGCCTCATGAGTTCGAATATCTCACTGACGGAACGATGAGCTACACGATACGCTACCAGGGAAACTACTATGAACTCTTCACCTCCCAAACCGGTGGGCATGGGATGGGATTTGAACGAGTAATCAAGGGACTTCTTGCATTTGGTATTGGAGTCGCACTTCTCATGGTAGGACGGCGAGTCAGTTCGGACCGCCAGCTTCAGTATAGCGTTCTCGGTGGCACTGTTATTGGGGGGAGTGTTGCATTCACCGGCTCATTTTGGCCAGGCCAAACAGCGGTTCTAATTGCTGTCTTTGGTGGCTGTGTCTTGTGTCTCCTCACTACGATCCTCACATATACACTTCTCAGTTTTCCAAGAGAGACACGGTTCCTCTTTGCTGAATAGTGATGCTTTGGCCGTCTCTGCTCGCGTTACTCCTAAAAACTGTGTCTGCTTCTTGGTAATGAGTCATTCAGTACAGGGCGTGTGTCTCTCATGTAGGAGAGTTCGTGAGCTCTTTAAATTCGATGTTGCCAGATTGGATATTTATCTGTAGCGTTGATTGGTTGCTCACAGTCCAGTTCTCACTACTTGTCGAACCGGATTGCAATTCAATGACGAATGTATACGTTTTCTCGGGCTTCAATTCATTTGTAAACTCTCTACAACGGTCGTTTTGCATGGTTTCAGTCACTGTCTCCGTTCGTGACCCGTCGAAGATGAACGGCGACGAGGCAGCAATTTCATCGTTCTGAGGGTTGATTACTCGGTAGTCTCCCTCCTTCGGGCTTTCCGTCTGGTTACAAAGCAGCGTGGTGACTTCACGAGTGTCCTGACTCATACAACCGGCGACACCGATAACCAGACTTCCAAGACAAGTAAGGAGAGCACGGCGAGACCGATCAGGGTACATGATTTCTATTTTATAATATGTTCATAAGTAACTTCTGCTCAATACGCATATTCACTGAGCGGTTGTTTCACGGCAAATCCGGTTAGTGAGAACCCGCCTCGATATGGTGAGTGGCTTCGCTCAGTACCGATGGATTGTCCACCCACAAGAGACATTACAGGTGGTGGCATCCTACTTCGTATGAATCGACGGGAGTGTGTTATTTCAACTGCTTCACTATTTGCGCTGAGTGGTTGCCTTGGGTTCGGGGACAAAAACGAGGGGGACAGAATCTCTGTAGCCGACTCGTCTTTATCTATTGATGACATCAGCTGTCAATCTTCGCTGGAGGAACAGGCAACAGTGTCTGTCTCAGAATCTCAGATTACCGTCAACGGTGTTTTTCCAGCAACCGGGGAGTGTACTGACCTGACGCTCTCGATAAAGTCTGGAATTGACCAACAGACTGCGGGACACATTGATGTTGAAATCGAAGAGAGACAGACGACAGCGGCCGACTGCCACACATGCGTTCCCCAGATCGAATATACAGCTACTGTCGACGTGTCACAACGGCCAACCCAGATTACTGTCCAGCACTTCCCGCTCACTGGAGAGCCAACTCAGCCCGCCCAGTGGCGACAGAGCACTGATCAGAGTTAGGCAATCAGTTAGTCATCGATAGTCCGTAATATTTCGATAGGGAACGTAGTATCCGATTTCATCAATCCAGGTCGAGAGCCATTCGTTCGCAGTCTCCTCACTAATCCGTCCAGCATCAATGGCGGCCAGGAGGACGCCGACCGAACCGACAACGGTCACGCCCTGTTCTTTCGCGAATGCTCTGGCGTCGCCGTCGTCCGTCAGTAACCGACCATCGTGTGCGTCGGCAAGTGCAAACGCCTGTGCTTCTCCGGGATCAAGATGGTCGCTGACAACCGCTTCTCTATTTGCAACAGTGTCCGAGACCGTCGCGACCGGGATCTCATCATCTAGTATGTCCAATGCCGACTGGAGGTAGGGATGATCGTCGACACCAGTGTGGAGTTCTTCGCGAACGACCGGCACCGTACAGATTCCAGAGAGTCCAGCCACTACCCACAACTGGTCGATGTAGGCAAAGTTTGATAGAACAGTCGTATTGAGAACGCTTGGGTCCGCTGGAAGATCGGCAGCCGTCATTGCGAGTCCGATGTCTCGGTATCAGCAGGCTCATCATCGAATTCGAGTTCTGTCGCCGCCTCCGCTTCGTAGGCCGCATCCTCCTCACCTGTGAGCCCGAGCCGAAGTTCCACACCGTGTTCACGGAGGATGTCACGCATCGTCCAGCGATCGACATCAGCGAGTCTGGCTGCATCACCGAGCGTGATCCGCTCGCGTTCGTAGAGGGCGACCGCAGCAGCGATGCGTTCGTTTTCGTGGTCCTCGAAGTACTCACGCACGAACTCTCGCAACGCATCGCTCTTGCCCCCGAACACACCAGCCTCGACAGCACCTTCGATGAGGAGGTCGAGATCGTCTGGATAGGAGCCGGTGATTCGTGCCATCGTTCTATGCCAAACTACGACTTCATACTATTTATGAACTGCGCCAGACTGCCATATGCATTGAGACGACCGGTCTCAACTACTGTATGCATTTGGAAGTTGAGACTACAGTGGGTATAGCGGGCCTGTAATGCGTGGAATCGGCCGAATCGAAAAGGAGAATCTGCTTCAGATCGCTTTCTGAACGCCCGCTCTTGTTCCACAGGCAACTATTCCAGCGGATTTCCAAGACTCTGGATAGTGTCGCCACTCAGACGCCGTGCTCTCACGGAGAGAGACCCTCGCTATCCTATTCCCGTTTCTTTCTTTACCAGCGTCAGCGTGTTATCAGCCGTCACGATCGGCGAGTGTTCATACTCACCGGTCAATTTGACCTGCACGAGCAGATCAACTGCCCGCCAAATCGAGTACAGTAGGCACGCGAACGCGAAGTAGAAGAACCGCAGCCCGAAGTGCTTCGAGGTTGTCGCGCCCATGAACCGTTTGATCGATTTGTAGCCGCTCTCGATCTCCCACCGGTAGCCATACTCCGAGAGAAGGCCACTCTTCCGATTCGTCATGAACACCGAGTACTGCCGATGATCGGTGTGCTCGGAGTTCTCTTTCCGTCGGTAGATCAGCGTTGTCGAGTGCCACTCGTTGTCGCCCAAGTGCAGTTTTCGATCAGTTTCGTAGCGGTCCTTTCCCTTTTTGAGGAGCCGTTTCGCCTGCGCTTTTTCGCTGGTCTGCATCCGTTTTGGGACGACGTAGGACAGCCCGCGCTGGCTGAGCATCTCCAGGATATGCTGGCTGTCGAACTCCCGATCCATTAGCACGTTATCGACGTGGACAGCCGCTTCAGCCGAGTCCAGGAGGTCTTCGACGATCTCCTTACGCGTATCGCCTTTCCGGACTGGGCGCGCATCGAGGACTATTGGGACGGCATTCCCGACCAGTTGGACTGTCGCCCACTGATAAGCGTACTCGTCGGTCTTCTCCTTCGTGCCGATGATCTCGTCTTCGTGACCCGCACGGTCGCCAGTGAACGGGTCAGATTCGGTAATATCGATGGCGACGATGCCGGCTCGGAAGAACTCCTCCGTCTCTGCGACTCGATCCAAGAGGCGACTCACGGCGTGGCGGTACATCTCGCGTATCTGTTTGATGGAGAGATCGTGTACATGCTCGCGATGGGCGTGGCCGAGCGGTGTCCGCTCTCGATTGGACTCGTGAATGAAGCTGCGAGCCCCTTCGTTGACGGCCAAGTTCTCTCGAAGTCCGAGATAGGTCTGGAGGTCCCAGTAGGCGTTCTCGTGTATCTCACAGCCCTCATCACGGTCCAATGAGAACGCTGGGAAAGCAATATCGCTGACGCGATCAGTGACTGTCTCTGCTTGGTTCAGGATGGTCTGGTCGTCAGGATCCGGTTCTGTATTCTCGTCACCATGTCTACGGGTCTGTCTTTCTGGATCGCGCGGGACTGTGACACCCGCATTCTGGGCTTTGATGAGGATCGTCCGTGCTGCCGTCTCGACGGTATCCTGGAGTTCAGCAGTGAACCGTTTGTGCCAGCTCCGCCACAGCGTCGACTGGTTCGGCACCGACTCCAGACCGATCTGTTCGCAGAGATCGGGATGCTGGGTGAGGTATTCGACGAGCGCGGTTTCGTGGTCCCAGCCATGGCATTCTTTCAGCAGGAATAAGCGAAACAGTGTCTCCATCTCGTAGCTCGTCGAACCTGCATACCGGTCGTGGGCATCAAACTGGACGTATGCGAGGGGCACTGCGTGGACGAATGAATCAACGCTCTCGTGATCATCATGTTGGAACCATGTTTCCGCAACAAGGCGAACATCCGATTCTACTCCGGGGAGAGACGTACGATCGAACAGCGGGCCAGACTCGTACGTGGGCCAGTCGACGGGGGATAGCTGGGCGATTTTCCGAAAGACAGTACGGCGAGACTCACGTGTTGGGGCCACAACGAGAGGCTGACTACGACATGCTCAAGTATTCGTCTAACTGCTCGATACAGGTCGCCGTTTGACCACCAAAGATATAATCAGTCGTAACGAATTGAAAGTATGAATTATCGCTGGCTTGCCGGTCAGTTATTAGCGGTTCTCGCCACGGGTTATATCGTGTTTGGTGAGCCAATAGCGGGTGTTGATCCCGTTTACACTGTCGGGATCATTGCTATAGCAGTATTTACCGGAATTGTCTCATACTACGCATACAAAGGATACCGCTCTCAGCACAATCCGACCGTTGAGTCCAAACCATAGAACGCTATTTTGCCAGATACACTGAACAGTCAGAGATTGTGTTTGGTTATTGGTTGAAAGTCGCTCAGTACAACAGCCACAGCTCGGATCAAATCTTCTCGTTCGAGC
>NZ_FOCX01000092.1 GCF_900110215.1 Halorientalis persicus
AACATTCAGGATATGCCCGACAACGCTATCTACGCCAGCACGCCGGGCTATCCCGACACCGACGAGTATCCGCTCCCCGAGGGCGGCGGGGGTGTAGTCGAGATTACCAACTCCTACGCCGCGGACTGTCTGGCCGCACACTTCCGACTGGGCACGGCGGGTTCGTTCGCCCGTAACTGCGTCGCCGTCGGCGGCCACCGTGGATTCATCGGCCGGTTCGAGCACACACGGGCCATCGACTGCGACCTGGCCGACAGCAGTCACGGCGACGTGGTGGTCGGCGCTCGCGGCTGGGACGCGAGCGACGAGGCCGCCGTGACCGTCGAGAACTGCCGGTTCGAGACGATCCACCGCTATCGGGACGGCAACGTCCTCCACGGGGAATCGGTCGGCCGACCCCGGACCGAGCCACCCGCGGGTGTCCCGCGGAGCGCCGAGGCAGCCGCGAGCGGGTCCAGTGACGGCGATGCCTGACTACGCGGTGGTTCGAGACCTGAGACCGGCGCTACGGCGAGACGGCGGGCGACTCGACGGTCGATTCGGACGAGGACGTATAGACGCCGGCCGCTTCGAGGATGCCTCGCCAGTCGGCCGCCGCCGCGTCGTAGGAGTAATCTTCGCGCACGTCGGTCGCATTGGTCGCCAGCCGTGACCGTAACGCCTCGTCGGTCAGGAGGCGCTGGACGGCCGTCGCCATCGGTTCCACGGCGTTGTCGGCCACGACGAGCGCGTTGTCCCCGTCCGTCGCTGGGTCGCGGACGTTCCCCACGTCGGGAACCACCGCTGGCACGCCGGACGCCATCGCCTCAATCAACGTCAGCGGGAGCCCCTCACGTTCGGACGTGAGGACGTAGACCCGCGCTCGCCGGTAGTATGTCGCCGGCTCCGGGACCCACCCCGGTCGCTCCACGATGTCCGCCAGGCCGCGCCGCCGGATCTCCGCTTCGACCGCCTCCCGGCGGACGCCGGTCCCGAGCATGACGACCCTGAGGTCGCCCGCGACCGTCTCGGTCAGTCGGTCGACGATATCGACGAACCGAACGGGGTTTTTCTCCGGCCCGAACCGACCGACCCAGAGGAGGTCGATCGACCGCTCGGTGTCGTCGGACACGGGGTAGGCCGCCGGCCGGATCGGGTTCGCCAGCGTCTCGACCGCGCCCGGCGTGACGCCCAGTTCGGCGAGCCGGTCGCGGTGTGTGCGTCCCGTCACCGAGACGACGGTGAACCGGCTCATCAGCCACCTGACTGCCGCGCCGTACCGCGCCGTCGCGTGCACGTCGATATCGCTCCCGATCACGCCGAGATGGGTCGGGACGCCGGCGGCACGACCGGCGATCAGCGCGATCACGCCGTAGGGGAGCAACGAGTACGACCCGACCAGTTCGTACTCGCCCCGCAGTGCTTCGAGGACCGCAACCACCGACAGCGCCAGGAGATCGAGCGGTCTGATCCCGACCGGCGAGACCGATGCGACGGTTACGCCCGCCACGTCGTCGGGCGCGTCGACACACAGCAGCGTCGGTTCGGCCACCATCCCGACCGGCCCGACGTGGCGCTCGACTTTCTCGACGTTCTCCGCGAAGTCGGCCACGATCAACACCGACGCCTCGCTCGCGGTCGACGGCTGTGTCATATCGACGGCGAGACCGCCGTCGATGTTAGTAATAGAGCGAATTCCGCTGTGTCTCGTCTCGCCGACGCCGATCGCACGAGCGGGATCGTCCCTCGTCCGATCGGGCTCACCGTCGGATCTGCGCGGGTCGGATCCCTCACCGACCGGGCCGGTCGACGCAACCGATAGTTGCTACCTACTCACACGACCTGACCGGGAAGTGACAGTGGGCCGATCGGTGTCGCGGTAGTTGCGCGCTCGGAGGTTTCGATCTGCGATGCGTACCGGTCGCTCCCGGATAGTTACACGTTGCTTGTTGGCTCCCCATCGTTACGGTCACGATACTCGGCTTTCCGTACCAGTTATATATTTTTACGTGCCAAGATTATATTTTAAAAGTAAGCAAAGATTATCTTTATATAGAGTAAGCATCTGCTAATCAGCCCGTATGACAGATCGAAGAGAGGACGTCGCCGACGACATCGAGCGAGTCGATCGCATCCGACTGGGGCGAAGGTCGTATCTCGGAGCGCTCGGCGCTTCGGCCATCGCCACGACAGTGGGTCTCGCCGGTACCGGCGGAGCAACTGCCACGGGAAGTGAAGACTACGATGTCGTGAAAGTCCCCGCCGGCGACCGCTTCGAGAAGGTCGTCTCGTCGGGCGAACGGTTCGAGAACGTGCTGATCGACATCAGCGCCGAGGGGGCGACCTTCGACATCGAGGCGACCGGGAGCGACTGGGTCGTTCGCAACGTCGGAATCAAGGGCGTCTGGGACCAGTACGAGAAACGCGAGCCGTTCCGGGCGGCGGTCGATCGGGGAAGTACTGGCCGGATCGAGAACTTCTACTTCGCCGACGGCGCACCGGACGACGCCTACCCTGGCGTCACCGGCATCTACGTCTACCGCAACCACGCTGGCACGCTACGGATCGACCGGACGAACATTCAGGATATGCCCGACAACGCTATCTACGCCAGCACGCCGGGCTATCCCGACACCGACGAGTATCCGCTCCCCGAGGG
>NZ_FOCX01000071.1 GCF_900110215.1 Halorientalis persicus
GGGCGTCCAACTCGACCACCAACCGCAGAACCACTACGAGTGGTACGTCAAAATCCCGCACCACGACGACTACCACCTCTGGATCCCCACCGCCGCAAACCCCGAGCAACGCCCGTGGCTGGAAGCGTTGCACGCGGGTGACGCCGAAATGGGTGAGTGTCGGCTACTGGAACGCGACGGCAAGTGGTATCTGCACGTCACCGCGACCCGCGATCTCGAGAAGCGGTCGGCGTCCGACCCTACAGACCGGACGCCGGTCGGGGTGGACATCGGGGATGCTGCCTTGGCTACGGTGTGTCACCGTGACGAGCGCGGCACCCCGACCGCTCCCGACATCTACAGCGACGAGGCATCGCAGGTACGGTACCTCCGCAAGACGTACTTCTCGGCCACCCACCGCCTCCAGCGGCGCGAGAGCGAACGGATTGCGGAGGAGTACGGTGACAGTCTCTGGGAACGCATCGACCACATCATCCACCGTGTCTCGCGGCAGGTGGTCGAACGCACCCAACAGGTCGATAATCCCGTGCTAGTACTGGAGAATCTCCGGTACATCCGCGAGAACTTGGACTACGACGCGTTCATGAACCGCCGACTGCACGGGTGGGCGTTCGCCAAACTCCACGCACAAATCCAATACAAGGCCGAAGAAGCCGGGATTCCCATCGCAACCGTCAATCCCCGGAACACGTCCAGAGAGTGCCACGTCTGTGGCGAGACAGGGACACGGCCACAGCAGGCGACGTTCCGATGCACGAACGACGAGTGTTGGGTCGGAGAGTATCAGGCGGACGTAAATGCCGCGCTCAACATCGCAGACCGCTACCGTAGCGGAGAGAGCCAGCCCCAAACCGACCAAGATTCCGGTCAGAAGACGGCTGGCGATGACTCGGCTACGGATGGGGCCTCATTGACCGGGCCACAAGACAGCCACTCCAAGGGCGAAACCCGCCTGGCGACGAGTGGAACGCATACGTCTTGAAACCTCGAAGGGCCAGTAGCCTGGCCCGAAATCCCATGGCGGGATTCCACGGCGTTTACGCCGTGGAGGAGGTCAAGAAGTTACCCGCGGTGAGAACGTCCAGTTCGAGATCGGCAATGCTGCAGAGGGTGATTCGCCCCTCGTCAGCATCGAAGACGACAGCATCCCGAACAATGCCGATGCTAGCAGTGTCTTCCGGAACGTCGGCGACACGCTCGAAAAGGGTCAATCGGGCGACGGCTACGCAGTTGCCCTTGTCGAGATCGACGACGGTGTCGGTGTCGGGAGTATTGACACGTCCCAGCTCGATACGTCCGACATCGATGTGACGGTCCACAACCCGAGCGTCGTAGATAACAATGTTGAATTCCAGCAGGGTGGCAGTTGGAATCCTGGAGCGAATTCAGCGCCTGATGTTCAGGACCTGTCTGAAGTTGATGATGACACCTTCACGGTCAATGAAGGGTCCATCACGCTTGACAACCCCCAGGGAACCTACGTCGTTGGCTCTGAAGTCAACGTTAACGGTTCGACCGCACCTGGTATTGACGACGTTGCGCTCTACGCTCGCGACGAGGGCAACTTCGAACACTTTCTCACCGTCTCCGTTGACGGCGACGACACCTTCGAAGAGGAAGATGCGATCCTGAGCCAGCTGAGTAACGTTCTCTCGCTGCCCGGCTCCTACCGGATCGCCGCCGTTGATGCTGATGATGAAGCTGTCCAAGCGGTGGGCGACGAGTCCGGTGAAAACACTGTTGACCCCACGGATCCTGATGTGACCCTCGAAGCGTCGCTGACGGCATCCGAAGTCAGTAGCGCAGTCGGGACCCAGTCCTCGCTGCGTGTCACGGACACGGGACTGACTGTCGATTACGTCAGCATCGTCAACGGCCAGGTTGCCGTCGAAGATGCCCAGACGGGAATGACGATCAACGGGACTGCGCCCGGGAAAGACAGTGTCAGCGTGAGCTTCTACGGCCCGCGCGGCACCTACGACCGGACCACCATCACTGTCGACTCGAACGGCGAATTCGAGTCAGAGAGTGTCATGGTTAGCAACAACCTCGCCTTGACCGGCGTAGACGAACAGGGTAACCCGGCTGGTCAGCTCGACACCGGCCTGACCCAAGGGAACGTTGTCATGTCCGTCTTCTCTGACGGTCGTGACAGTACCGCTGGTGATGGTGACATTAGCTTCCCGACTGACTATGTCGCGGCGAATGGTGGGGATAGCCAAGATGGCTGGTACGCCTACCTGAACGATCAGGCTCTTACCCAGCAGCAACTCATCGACCGGGTTGCGAGCGAAACTGTCGAAGACACTGGCAGTGACGACATCTCTGAGGTCTTCCAGTTCCGCTACACCGAAGGTCGTGTGAGCATTGACTCGGTGACCGGCGAAGCCGGTCAGGCATTCACGGTCGAGACCAACGACACGATCTCGGTCTCGGGTGTGACCAACCGCCAGCCCGACGACACCACCATCATGGTGGAAGTCATCGAAGGCCCCAGCGCGAGTTCCCTAGACATCGCGTCGACGGACGCATGGGGCACCGATGGCCAGTGGAGTGTCGAGATCCCCACTGAGGGTGTCGAAACCGGCAATTACACGGTCGAAGCGAGTGTCGGTGGCAACTCCGACATCCGTAGCTTCCAGGTGACTGGTGAGCAGCTTGAGGAACCGACGGAACCGGAGCCGACTGACACGGCAACGGAGCCGGAGCCGGATCCTGAGCCGACCGAAACCACGGAAGAGCCGGAGCCGACCACGGACGAACCTGAACCGACCACGGCCGCGGGCACCGAGCCTGCAGAAGAGACGACCACCGCAACCGGGCCTGGCTTCACCGCCGTGCTCGCTCTCGTCGCACTGGTCGCCGCTGCACTGCTGGCAGTCCGCCGCCGCGACTAACTACCGGAACGCTTTCCGGCCCTAACTGACACTTTTCTTTCGACCGCTCGCCGAGGAGCGGTAGCGCTGACATACTGCACCAGCAGCGGTTGCTGGGGCTATTGGAGCGCTGGCAGTGGGTGCAGGCACACTCCGACATAGCTGTTGCTGGGCGGGACGCAGACCGCACAGAAGGGGCTGTGTGTGGACAGGACTGAAAATCACGACCACGACCCACCATGCGAGTACAGCGACTCGTGGCGATCGCGTGTGGCTGGACACACCTGTCGTGAGAACTGGCGCTCACCAGATATAAAGACAAAATAGGGCCGGCAGGGTGCCGACCCCCAGGTTGGCCATTAGGCTCAACGCTGCCGACACGAATAAGCGTTGGCACCTGCCTGCGCGTGTATATGTTTGTAATCGACCAGTTTCCAGAAATCCAGCATCGACTGGCCTGAGCCGGTCTGTGTAGCGGCCTGTCGGTGACTATAAATGAGGGGTGTATCCTAGCAGTGAAGCGCAGGGTCGTCTGGCCCCTTGTTTCAGGTGTAGTTGGAACCAATGACTCGCACGCTACACCGCGTTGGCTCAGTCAGTTTGGCAGTGGCACTGGCACTCGCATTGACACTCGTTGGGCTGCCCGGCTCCGCCGCCGCACAGGCTGACAACCCCGACGAGACCCAGGACAACCTCGACGAAGCAATCGAACGACTCGACACGTCGGCTACCGAACAGCAGGAGCGGCACAACATGACTCACAGCATGGCGCAGTTTGACACCAGCGACGACGAACGCACGCTCGAAGACGCCATCGAACGGCTCGAATCCAATGGCTAACATCCACGTTCGTGAACCAACTCTCTTGCAGTAGTAGGGTCTTAGAATAGGGATCCGGCTGGCAGTCGACAGTGACTGGCGTTCCGGGACGTTCTGTACTGTGAGGAGAACCGCACATTTACACGCGACGCGCGGCTATAGATAGAACCTGAGATTTTAGAGAATACAATATGAGATACGCAACGGAGGTTATAACGTGGGAAGACAACGCTTTCCATCCGCTGGATAATGCGCTGGCTAATGAGAACGCTGCCCATCTGGAAGAAACATACTACATCAGCCCACTCCAGGATGGAACGTACGCCCATCTCTCCCGATTTCGCGGGGACATGGCCGTCGCGAGGGACATTCTATCCGATACCGACGCGGTACTTGATTTGGAGGGCCCCACCGAGCAGGATGGGCTCGCCTATCTTCACACAGAGCCCTCGCCACTACTCAATGAGTTGATGGTGACCCTATTTGAGCACGAAGTGGTCCTGAAATGGCCAGTCACCCTGCTCAATGGCAACCCACGGGGGATGCGGGTAACGCTGATCGGGACTGACGAGTCCGTCTCGCAGGCGCTGGCAAACTCACCGCCAGACGTCTCTGTGGAGCTAGAGCGGATTGGCCAGTTTGATGGCTCAGTGAGCCCGCTATTGGTCTCTCTCACAGAGCGCCAGCAGGAGGTGCTTGCAACTGCTGTGTCGCATGGCTACTACAATATGCCACGCGAAACAACGCAGGCAGAACTCGCCACGGAACTTGATCTTTCGTCAGGGACGGTCGCGGACCACCTCCGCCGGATTGAGAACAAATTAGCGTCGACAGTCGCAAATTCGTGGGTCTAAACCCAAGCAGTCGCAGCGAAACCGAGCGTCAAAAAGATTTGTCGGTTACGTCATCGGATTGGTCTCGGTAGTCTTCGACTTCGATGACTTGCTCGTCTCCTCGTGCGTGAGATCGATATCAGCCGATACTACCGGCGCGTCCAACTCCCGCCCGACGGCCGCGATGAGTGCATCATGACCGTCGAGGAACACCCCCTCAGGAGCGACCTCGTCCGCAATCTCCCCAGCGGGGGCAGCCGTTTGTTCGTCGACGGCGTGTGCCGCAGCCCACGCCAGGTCGGCACGGAAGCCCTCGACATTGCCATTCGGAACGTTCCCTGCCCCAACTAGCGCCTCGGCGTACGCCGGAACGGGCAGCACCCACCGCTCAGCGTCGCCGTCGTTTGCCTCGTAGAACTCCTTGGTCGCCTCGACACCGTTGAGGTAGTCGATGAGAAAGCTTGCGTCGAGGACCTTCATGCGTCCGCGTCCCCGCCCTCGCCCAACTGTCGCATCCGCGCTTTCCTCATTTCTTTGGCCTGCTCGCGCTGGTCACGAACTCGATCGGCCTCCTCGTCGGATCACCGGCCAAACCCGTCGTTGAAATCTCCATCCGCGTCGTCGCCGAGGACACGCTTGAGGACATCGTTGTACGATTTCCCCTCGTGTCGGCGGCGATCGAGAATGCGCTTTACCCGGCCGCTGACCCGGATCTGCTCATCGGTAGGTGCCATTGGTTCGTTGACGTTGGGGTTGACATTGGTTATTTGTTTGGCCAGAGGACTCCACACTGAAATATGACAGAAAAACTCCGTTCTTGAGCGACAGGTCGCCGCGTATCCCGCCCTCGACCCAGTGGCTGGCCCGATTTCGACCCGGAAGGCTGAGGTCATCGAGGACCTCAAATCCCGAAGTCGGCGCTGGAGAACCCTTCGGATTCCGGATATCGAGTGGTTGGCATCTGATCGGATTTCGGCGCAACCGCTCAGATTTCCGAGTTCCCTCCCGCGGGCGCGAGTCACGAATAAAACAGAGACATCCTCTGCGCGTTCAGGGGGCACCCCATCCTCCCCCAAACGGCCGCGCAGTTTTATCAAAAAATTCTGAGAGAAACGTCTGAGTGGTAGGTGTGCAGGCTGTCAGCGGCCAGTGTCCGTGGTGAGTGCGTTCGAGACTGCTGGGGCTACTGTTTCTGTTCAGTGTCTCTGCCCACTGACCGGCTGAGTTTCCCGAACTACAGTGTAACAAACCCAAATCCGAGCGCGTCATCGAAACCACAGACTCCGGCTCCCAGCGATCGCCCGCACGCAACCCCTGCATCGGGGCTCAGACGGCTCGTTCGTCTCAGAACAGGCTTCCCTGCTGGCCCGCAACGCGGAGATCCACGGCCGGGGCTACGGGGCGGCCGGCTACGGTCGCTGACGGCGGCGGCGGGCTGATGACGCACGTCTGCGTCGCGGGCGCGCCGGGACAAACCGGTCCGCCCGTACGATAGGTTTTAGCCATTTGATAAACATATAGAGATATGGAGACGCCACGGCGAGACTTCCTGATGGCGGCAGGGATGGCTGCAGGGCTGACTCTCTCGGGTTGTGTGAGCGATGAAACGATTCCAGGCACCAATGACGATGCTACAGCGGCTGGCGCAGATGAAGTCACTACAAGACCTGGGGCACAGGAAACCGTCCCTGGCCCGGAGACATCATCTGGTATCCTTATGGACAGGACGGAGACAATCGACGGGAACGACTACATCGCGGAGGACTTCTCAATCAACTCGGAGGCGCAGTTCAGGTATCGGCTGACCGTCGAGAGCAACATCCCGGTTGATTTGTTCGTGGTTACAACCAGCGAGTTCATACGATACAAGCAGGGGATGCGCATCACTCCGGAGGTGTTGGAGCCACGCATCAACAACGATAGCGGCGACTTCACTGTACCACAGGGGAATTACTACGTGGTGGTCGATAACACAGATCGTCTGGAAGCGGAGCCGCCCGGGCAGTTAGAGTCGAAGTCTGCAACAGTCGACATCGA
>NZ_FOCX01000103.1 GCF_900110215.1 Halorientalis persicus
CTGACCGGCGAAGAGAGCGTCTAACGCGTCGGTGTCAACCACGTTGTGCAACGTTTCCGAGAGGTCTTCGGGTTCGGTGCCTCTCTCTTGGGCTACGGCTTCAATTACCGCACTACTAATGGAGTCTTGGGCGGGGTTTGATTGTGGGTGGTTCATGGGTTGGCAGTGGGCGGAAGTGTGTTTTGACTACCATGATTGATGTTCGACCGGAATCAGAAAAGCCTTCATGACGGATTCAACTCTTGGTCCAGTCACTTCTTTGGACCCTGAAGGTGGCTATATTCCGAGAGAGTGAATATGCGCCACGCGTATAAATCGGATAAAAGCGGGACAAAAGACGAGTTCAGTATCCCGGCCCCTTCCGCCGACCGTCAACAGCCCGTTCTCGACCCACAGTCCACCCCTCTCGCCCTCGAAGCCCAACGCCGACGAGTGGGTCATGCCGTCGAAGGCGACCGTCACGACCGGCTACGTGGCCCGTATGAGGCGCTATATCGCTTCACGAACGCATGAAAATCGGACGGTTTGACAACCGGTGAAACGGACTCTCAATCAGAGAGTCAGAGCAAGTTCAACAGTTCGCGGCTCCCTGCCACTGCCGAAACTCTCGACACCCTACAGTGTCAAAGGTAGCACATGGCCTACCAGATGGACGCCGTTTTCGAGGGTGTCGAGTCCGGTCGTCTGACCAAGTGCCAAATCGGATATGGGTCTTGGAAAGAGAGTATCCCTGTCGAGAGCGTCGAAGGGGGTTGCTCGTGGACGGTGAGCGCTACGAGCGTGTCAGCGAGTAGGGGGGTATCCCCGTCCCCACCGGGGGCCAGCCCCGGACTCCCCCGGCAGTCCCCCCGGCCCCCTGCCCGTCCCGGCCCGGCAGGGTCCCCCGGCTCCCTCCGTCTCTGACACCGCTCACAGGTGCCTGTGACTGCTGTGTGACGACAGGGGACGGGTGGGGACAGTCGGGTGGCCCCTGTCTCCCCGGTCCTACAGGGCTGTAGCAGGTCGCTACATTGTTCTCGGTCCGTCTAAAACGACGTTAGCTGGTGTTAGAATCGGTTTTCTCCGTTTCACCCCCGTTTGAGCGAGCCGAAGGTCCCGGTCTATAGTCCGCACTATATTTCAGTCAGATTAGCCATTCATCCCGGTATAGGGAATGAACAAGGAGACGCCCCGGTGGGGTTCTCGAAAACACCCCCGGTGTCGCTCTCGAATCGACCGGGTTACGAGTCCCACACCCCAACCTGATTTTGAGCGGTTCGACTACGGCGCTCTGCATTATCCCTATCAGGAGGCCCGAATGAATCTGTTCGAGCGGGATATTACCGACAGTATTATTTTCTCGTAGTGGTTTGGTCTACATGGTTCAACGACCGTCCCCTTCTCACCTTCTTCGCAAATCTCCATAGTACTGTATAGCGGTTTTGCGAAGGTCTTAAGCCCTTGAAAGTACATTTTCCGTTAAGAGCAAGAGCCTGTGAGAAGGCGGGCGGTCGTTGAACCACACCTTCTCGCAGTTCCCCCCACGGCAAGCGCCCGGACAGAACTGAATTGAACTGTCCAAAACCTATCCACTCGGCGGGGGTAGGTTGGGTGGGTCGGATAGGTGCAAACGGCTCAATTGAATCCGGCGAATTTCGGCGTTTCAGCGTTCAATTGCCTGCTCCACGTTGTAAACGCCGGCTATGAGCGTTATTTCCCGGA
>NZ_FOCX01000072.1 GCF_900110215.1 Halorientalis persicus
GAGGGAGTGTGATCGACTCGGCGACCGTCGCCGTGTGGCCCCTGCCAGCCCTCGGCGTGCTCGCGGTCGCTGCGCCAGATATCGCTTCCGAGTTTGCCCCTGCGGGTTTGCCTCGCTCGATAGTGGCCGGCGCAGCCGACCTCGGGGACTGGCGTCCCCGCGAGCCCGCCTCGCCCTGGTGTCCACCAGGTACGTGGGTTGCCGAACCTGCTATCGAAGACACGGGTGGGGGGCAACGCAGGTCGTTCGTGGATTCTCTTTCGAAAGCATTTCATCGGCTCGAGACCGAAGCTGTCTGCTGGCAAAACCAGCGTACCGGTTCGGCACAATTCACAGCCGATCCGTCAGGAAGAGGTCTGGCGGACCTAATCCGCTTTCTCAAAAGTATGACGTGAGATTCATCCCGGCCCACGGTAGGCCAGGGAACTTGCGCTGCGTTTCGTTTAGCTGATTGCAGGCGCTAAGCCCCCTCCCTCAAGGAGTCGCCAACGGCGGCGAGTAGGCCGGGGTAGTTCACGCTCGCTCCATGAGAGACAAGGGCTGTGTCGGCGGTGCAGAGAGTGGGCGTTGACCCTTAGCTCTTGGCACACTATCTTTTAGGATGGCTTACACAATATCGTTTTGCAAGCTGGCACGGCTTGGACGCTGCTTATTTATCGTCGCGAGGTGAGACGGCATGACGACCACACAGGCCGCGCTCAATGGCGGAAACCTGTGTTCTGATAAGCCCCCGAATCCGAGAGGATTCGAGGGTGAAAGTAGAGACGGGGAGCAGGCGGGCACCCGGGTAGGGGTTTTGGATGTTACCTGCCCGGTGGGATGTTTAGTCTTCTGATCGTACAACCGTTTCGGATTCAGTTTGTGCCCCTTGGATACCGGCACACGGTGTGTCAGACACCAATCACCGACTGACTCATCAAAACACTTCGCCGGAGGAGTTCCGATGACAGACAATCTCTCCACGATCTACGGGAAGAAGCCTCGGGGCTTGACCCCGAGGCGGTTCACCCCTGGGTTCGCGTCGCCAGAACCCTCTGCCACGAGGCAGACCCTCCCAGTGTGACTGTCTCCTTCGGGGCCGAGATCGAACAGACCAGCATCCAGGCCGCGGCCTCGGGAGGTACTGCGTGAGCTCTAATCCCAACCAGCACGGTCCGGCCGCCGACGCCGTCGCCGCACTTCGAGAGGAGGTGGCTCGGCTTCGCGATCGTGTCGATGCCTTGGAGGACCAGATCGGCGGTTCGTCCACGCTCCTCAGACACGCCAAGGACTACAGAGACGCCAGAGTCCTCGCCGCACTCGACGCTGGCGACGAGGTCCACCTCGATCGGATCCGCACGCTGTATCAGGAGCGCTCGGATGTCCGTGACGCCGACACCCTCCGGAATCGGGTGCGCGACCTCGTCCAGACTGAGGTGTTCACGCCGACGGGGCGGCAGCGCTGGCGGTACCATGGAACGGGAGGTGAGGATTGTGGCGAGTAGTGCCAACGATAGCGACCGGGAGCAGTGCCAGGCGATCGCTGTGTACACCAGCCAGCGCTGCCAACACGATGCGCTCCCTGGCCTCCCCTACTGTGCTGACCACTTCGAGATGATGGATATCGACGAGTCTGTTTTCACGGACTGAGAGCCATCGAACGGCCCGCTCGACGACTCTCTCAAAAACGCTTTGGAACTTATTCTAATTACACATATATTATTTACCAGACGATGAGTGTCAAAATCCCCGGCGACGTGAAAGACCTCTCGCCGACGGCCCGTCTCGTCCACGCGGTCCTTGACGATGCGGGGCCACTGGCCCGCGAGGAGATCGAGGACCGGACCGGCGCGGCTCGGCGGACGGTTAACAAGGTCCTCGCGACGCTACGGGCGGAAGGCCTCGCGACCGCCCACGAACATCCTAATGATGCCCGGCGAAAGCTGTATTCAATCTCCAAGACGAGTCCCCCGGTACTCCAAGCCCCACAACTACCGTCCAGCGGCAGGTCAAGGTAGTTCAAGCGCGCCCCGATCGACGCGATCCTCGACGAACTGGACCGAGAGGTGCGATAGATCCATCTGGCACGATGAGTATTCGGAAGCTCCGGGGCCAGAGGACCCGGAGCTGAAGGTAGAGATGGGCAGGAAGGGTGGCGACGAGTCAAGCGTCGGAGCCTGCCCACGCGCAATTCTCATTCTGGCTGCTCAACCCTTTCGAACCCGGCGAACCTCTCTGCTTGACTGACACACACGGCGTCAGACATACTTCGAGAAACCGAGAGACTGGCGTGTTGATTTAAACAAACTGCTGGCGTGGCGGTCTGTGTGGGGACAGTAGTTCGAATAAGACTCGGAATTTGCGAATCTGGACCTTTGAATCTTCACCACGGCCGGAAGTCCGCATATTGAAGGGTTTTATGCCCTGTCGTGCCGGTGTCGCGGGTGATGGCTGACGTCCCCCGCGAATACGGCCGGGAGTATATCCGGCCACTTCCTGGACCGCTCCGAGAGTGGATTGGTTTCGATACGCTTCGTGGTGAGGTGACTCGGTTCGCCGTCCAGCTGGAATACCGCCTCGAGGGTGAGTGGACTGAAGTCGTCCGGTACGATCACGATGGGACCAATGACAGTGAGTTCGGCCATGATGCCGCTGAGGAGGGGCTCCACGTCGACATTTATCGCGACGGCGAGAAACACGCAACGGAGTTCATCACTGGCCCGTTGCCGGCCGGCGTCGCCCTCGATCACGCCGAAGACCATTTAGCGAAGAACCTCCAACGGTACGTCAAGAGGTTCGAAGAATGGCACGGGATCAGGAGCCAATGACCGATGACGAACTCGCCGAGGCCAGCGAGCAGATTCAGGATCTTCGCGAAGAGGTTCGCGATGACCTCGCCGCCGATCTCGGTGGCGACCCTGCGGACTACCGTGCCAACAAACGCTTCGACGATGAGGGAGAGCGGAGCGGCGAGGCTGTCCCCGACGGCGGGGAGTAATCCACACAGCCGAATGGTTTCCTAGGAACCGATTTGACGGGTATGCTGTCTTAGATTCGATTAGCAACTCTATCCAGCTACGTCAAACGTTCCACAATCGGCGTAACCCTCCGCTAGGAAGGCTGATTTTGAGTATGAAATCGGAGTGTGTAACCTTACGGAATGTGGTACGGACCCCCTCCAGCAGCTGGTGGGCGGGGGAAGACCAGGCAGTCCCGGCGACGTCACAGACGGAAAAATCGACCTCTTGACAGAAACTGCCACTGTATACAGCCCAAAACTGCGGGACGGTGGGCAGAAAATCGCCGCTCAACTGGTAAGTTGTATACAGCCCTGTAACACTCTACACTCGGCCGCCTGCTGGTGGTTTTCGCCGCCTCAACTCTGTTTTTGTATACTGATATGAGATCCGGTGGATTTCGCTGTATACAGCTCGAAACCGAACGACAGCGTCGGTATTCTCCTGTCTAACTGCCGGAATTGTATATATGGGTTGTACTGCCAGTTGCGCTGTTTACATTCTGGAGCGGGCCGCTCCAGCCCTCTCAGGCCGTCGTTAGGGGGTGATGATGTGCGAAGGAGTATGGGGAATGACTCGGTGGATCTCTCGAAACGAGGGTGGGAAAATCGGCGATTTCTGGCGGGGCCAAAACGCCCCGTGTCAGAATCATATCATACTGTGGAAACTCAGCCGTAGGAGGTGGACTGTGTGGCGATAGCTCCGGACACGGTGGTGTGGTCCGCCGGCGACCCTCTCGCGATCGGCGTTACCCACGCGTTGCACTGTTGGACTTGTGGGGTAACCAACCGACTGGATTACCCACGGGAGCGTGTCATAGAAAGCCTCCCAAGGGAGGCCGCAGGGTTTGGAAACTGTGTCCAACAGTGCCAACACCCTGCAAGACGTAGCTTCGGTAGACGACTTCTTGAATGCGGCGGCTACCGAAACAGTACCGCTGTTCGACCATCTTGAGTTCGAGTTTCTCCTGGAATACGACGTGTTCGCCCCCGCTTCGAGGGGGCGAACACGAGTGCACCAGCCACCAGATCTCTTTCGCGGCTTCCTCCACTGCTACTACGAGGATGTCTACGGCACGCGTCCGGTTACACGAGAAATTCAGAACGGCCTTGTCTGGTACTACTGCGGACTCGACAAACCGCCATCCAGAGACACGGTTGATCGCTTTCTCACCGGCCTCGAACACGTCATCGACAATGTCTTGGACAGGCTCGTCGAGCAGGCCGCTGTCCGCGGCCTGCTCGCCTCCACATACTCCATCGATTCGACGCACATCGAGGCGATTCAGTACAACGACGCTGCCTCGTGGAATTACGATCCGACAGCTGAGGAGTACTACTACGGGTTCGGTTGTACGATTGTTTCGACCGGCGCAAAATCCCGATTGCAGCAGAGTTCACACAAGCCAAACAAGCGGATCAGGAGACGGCGATGCGCGTCACACGTGACGCGCTCGCCGTCGGCACACCGATCTGGATGCTCGGAGACAGCGCCTACGACATCCTCGATTGGCACGACCACCTGCTGGCCGCAGGGGTCGTGCCAATCGCTCCGTACAACCCGCGAAACACTGACGACCCGAAAGACATCGAGTACAGGGTCGAAGACCGAATCGAGGAACACAGCGAGGACGTTCAGCTGAAACAATCCATCTTGGACGAGACGTGCAACAACCGGACAGGAGTCGAACGAACCAACGACGCTGTCAAGGACTGCGGCCTCGGGCACGTCCGCGTCCGAGGCCGCGTCCACGCACGCACAGAAGTGTTCCTTGCGCTATGTCTCCGGCTCGTCGTTGCAATCACCAACTACGAGCGAGGAAACGAACCGGGCTGTGAGAAACTATGAGATGGATTGTATGACACGCTACACGGAGGAATCCTCGCGCTTAAGCGCGGGGAGGAAGTCAACAAGAACTGATACCGGCAAGCGAACCCATGGTTGAACACTCATCTGTCAAATCTAATTGCGGAACAGTTGAATGGCGGACGACATATACGGAGCCGGTCGTCCGCGCAACGAGCGTCCACAGTACAAAATTCCATCGTCCAGATCCAAATGCATCAGAACCGGTGCCGGCCTGCTCAGTTCCTGGCCAGCCAAAAGGATACGTTGTCAAAGAGCGACAGTTTGCTGAACGCGCCAGAGAGCCTTGCCAGTGCGACGCGTGCTTTGGAGATCGTTGACTCCTACACCAGCAGACGACGTCTCCTAGAGTGGTCAAGAGTTCCTGCACGCGGTTCGGCGGCTCGATCCGAACGAGGTCCCCGACTGGGGTGGACCTTCAAGGCAACTGATGATCACGACTGGACCCAGATCTGGCGAGACACGTTTTAATGAAGCCCATTTGAGCCGATACGTGGTGTCTTCCCCCCCGCATCGCGATCGGGAGATACGTTGAGTGCAACAAGGACCCGCAAAGTCCGAATCAACTGCTAAGCTTGCCACTGGCACGTCGCGAATCGAAATAGTGTCTGTCGGACTCATATTCTGTCCAAGAGATACCGCAGACAACAAATCGCGGTCGCGTCAACCGCCTCGGGGTCAAGCCCCGAGGCTTGTCAGTGGACTCCCGTTCTAACCAAGTAATTCGGCAGGCGTGTACTCGCCGTTCACGTTCAACGTCCCTGACTTCAGGGCCAGTTGACTGGTACCCCATCCATCACGAGACTTCTGCCCGCGATGGATATACCCACAGTATCGGTTGGCGATATTCTTCGCCGCATTGTAATCCGCGTTCAACTCGTACCCACATGACTGGCACTCGAACGCCTTGTCGTCGCGATTGTCCTCGTGCGTAAACCCACAAGCACATCGCCCGGCATATCGAATCGCTTGACTCACCCACCCCCCGTTTTCGAGTAGTAACGAGACATCCCGACGACCGACACTCCCCATTTTCGAGTTGTAACACATCATGCGAGATACGAACACCCCCCGTTTTCGAGAAGTAAGTGCGGGGAGAATACGGGCGAGATTAGCAGATTGGGCGAGAAGCCCCCACCCTCAAAGAGCGACCGAATGGGAGCGAGTAGGGTGGGGATGAATCGCCCTGCGAGGACACCTCACCTTTAACTTCCTACAGGTAAATAATTGGGGTACGGCGCATGGATTACGCACTCAAGTATCGGTTGTTTCCTGACAGTCAGCAGCGGGAGCAACTGGACTGGGTGCGTGACACCGTGCGACAACTCTACAACCACAGTCTGCACCGCTACAACCGGATACCCGAAACCGAGGGCACTGTCAAACAGCGCGTCACACAGGTCAGAGATGAGATACCCGATCTGAAAGACTGGTGGACTGATCTGACGAACATCTACTCGACAGTCCTTCAACAGGCTGTTGAGCAGATCGCCACCAACGGCTGTTGAGCAGATCGCCACCAACATCGAAAACCTTGGGAAGCTCAAGCAGAAAGGCTACTCGGTTGGGTCGTTAAACTGGAAAGCGCCACATGAGTATCGGAGTTTCACGTATCGCCAACGGGGTTTCGAACTCGATGAGAAGAGTGGCCCCAATGGACGTGGACTC
>NZ_FOCX01000105.1 GCF_900110215.1 Halorientalis persicus
CCCCCTGAGAACCCCCCTTCAGTCCATAATTGCGATTGTTCTCACATCTCCGTAGAAAACGACGCGAGAGATGCTGAGACCGACGAACCCGAATCTGCCGATACCCACCCTGCCGCCCACCCGGAGCGGGTCGGGCTGCACGCGGACTTCGGCCCGGCCGACGGTGGGGGTTCGGCATCGACCGAGCAGGGCGAGGGAGATGCCACGCCGAGCGATGAGCGAGGCGACGAGTCGTCACCGTCCGTCCGGCTGATGGAGTGCGAGCGGGATGCGCTCGAAGGCCTGCTTGAGCTTGGCATCGAGGACATCGACCGGGCCGCGAAGATCGCCCGGCAGGGCGGTGACGTACACACGTCGATCTTCGAAGCGCTGACCCGCGACCAAGAGCGACAGTGGAAGGTGGCGGCGCTGCTGGACCGGGGCGATGTACGCCATGCCCTGCGGCTGGCAACGTGCGGCCAGCAGTCGGTGCAGCTACAGTGCGGGTGCTGCGAGAGTGAAGACAACTACCTGCCGGTGACGTGCGACAGCCGGCTGTGTCCGGACTGTCAGGACCGGAAGGTGGGTCAGAACATCGAGAAGTACGAAAACCGGGTGAAGGGCATGGACAACCCGGTGATGCTGACGCTGACCGAGAAGAACTTCCGCGACCCGGTGGCGGGCCGCCGGCAGGTGATGGAAGACCTCGCGGCGTTCCGTCGACGGACGATCCCCTTCGAGGGGACGACGACCCGCGAGACGGACGACGGCGAGACGGTCGAGAAGTCGTGGTGCTGGTGGCGGGGTGCCGACGTGGACGACGTAGACCCGGACTTGGAACAGTGGAAGGTGAAGCTACAGGAACAGGGCCACCACGACCTCGTGCGCCGGTTGCAGAGCGAATACGTGAACTACGAGTACGAGGACATCACGGGAACCCACGTCGGTCGGAACATCCCGCTCGACGAGCTGACGAACGGCGGGATCTACGGGATCGACATCAAGCA
This sequence comes from Halorientalis persicus, assembly GCF_900110215.1. GTDB lineage: Archaea > Halobacteriota > Halobacteria > Halobacteriales > Haloarculaceae > Halorientalis > Halorientalis persica. The sequence goes on from NZ_FOCX01000105.1 coordinate 987, forward strand.
GCAGGGACCGCTACAGTTCCACGTTCACGCCCACGTCCTCGTAGACATGGCTTACGTCCCACAGGCGGCGATTTCGGCAGTCTGGGAGGATATAACCGGAGATGCGTGTGTCGTGGACGTTCGGAGTATCTACGACCGGGCGGAGCGGCAGGACGCGGCCGAAGCACTGGCCGAGACCGTCGGCTACGCGGTCAAGCCGCCGGAATTCGAAGAACTGGAAGAAGAACTCGAATTCGTGAAGGCGGCGAAGGGCTGCCCGACGGTCCACCCGTTCGGAGACCTGCACGGGCTGGGCAGCCCGGACGGGCCGGGGCTGATCTGCGCGGACTGCGAGCGGATGCCGCAGGAGTGGATGTATCTGGGGACGGTCGAGGAGCGGCGCGACACGGTGGGGAAGTCGTGGGAGACTGATCGGGGTATGGACCCGCCCGAGGAGTAGCGGGTTCGGGGTCGGTTCGTTGTCCCAGTCCAGACAACGAAAATCACAAAATCAGTCCGGTTAGTCGAGAAACCGGCCAGATTACCCCGGATGTGGACGGTGAGAGGCGGAAGTTCGGTCGGTGTACCGGGCGAACTCGTCCGACTCTGTGCGGGGAACCGGATGGGTTACTCGTCCTGCTGATCGAGGAACTGCTGTTTCTGTTCGTCGTCCATCGCCTCCGC
>NZ_FOCX01000073.1 GCF_900110215.1 Halorientalis persicus
AACGGTGACCAGGACCCTGATAACGGTGACCAGGACCCGCAGCCGCCCGCTGGCGAGCAGCGTGGTTCCGCAGGCACCTACGACATTGCCTCCAGTGGGCAGGACGCTGGTGAGGTCGGGCCTGGTGCGACCGTCTTCCAGGGCGAAGAAGACATTACCTTCGTTGACTCGGGCGGGACAACGATCGCGCCGACCGAGTTTGAGCGCACTGCTGGTGCAAACGAAGGCGAGACGCTGTCGATGCCGATTCCGACAGACCAGCCGACTGGGTCATACGAGGCTACTGGTTCTGGCTTCTCGGACACCAGTATCACCGTCTCGACGCCGCGGATCCAGAACCTCGAAATCACCAACCGGAACGATGACGACGTTGCTGGTGGGGCCGTCAACATCGAGGACAGCACCGAGCTGACGCTCGACGTTCAGTACAACTTCCAGCAGGCCGAGCCCCTCGATGTCACGATCGAGGACGCGAACGGCCTCGAAGTGACTGACTCGGTCCTTCAGCAGTCGGGTCCCTTCATGCCTGACGACGGTACCCTCTCCCTCGATTTCCTCGAGGACGAACTCGATAACGAGGAGTACACGATCACCGTCGAAGGCGATGAAGATCTGGACTTCGGTGAGGCATCCCAGAGTACGACGCTTGACGTCACCTCCGGTGACGAAGTTGCGATTGATGTCCAGGAAGATCAGGTGACCCGCGGTGAGGACGTCACCTTCGAGATTGACCAGTCCGGCGAAGGGAACACTCACCTTGTTACCGTCGAAAGCGACGATATCGAGGGTGACGCAGCGGATGTCTTCCGCAACGTCGGTGACACGATCGCGACTGCGTCGGACAATGCTGGTGCCTACGCACTCGTCGAGATCGACGACGGTGTCGGGGTCGGCAGCATCGACACGTCGCCACTTGACGAGACGGACGTCACCGTCGATGTCTACGATGCGGACACCGTTGACTCCAACAACGACGGCGAAGGCGTGACTGCCTCTGACCTTACGGCAGTCGATCCCGGTACCAACTCGGCTGATGACGACGACTTCGAGGTGACTGAGGGATCGGTTACCCTGGACAACCCGATGGGAACGTATGTCGTCGGCTCGGAAACGACCGTTAACGGGACGACTTCCTCGGGTGTCGATGATGTTGCCCTTTACGCCCGCAGTGAGGGTGACTACGAGTTCCTGACCACCATTGACGTTGATGGTGACGACACCTTCGAAGAGGAAGACATCGTGCTGAGCGATACGGACGATGTTGGATCCGATATCCTCTCACTTCCGGGCACGTACCGCCTGGCCGTCGTCGATGCCACCGACGAGGCTCTCGGACCCGATGCGGACGACAACAATCCGTTCAACTTGGACCAGACGCAGAACACCTCTGCCATCAGTCAGGCAGTCGGTGAGCAGTATTCGCTGCGCGTCACTGAAACGAGCCTTACGGTGGACTACGTCAGCATCATCAACGGGCAGGTCGCTGAAGATGACACTCTGAGCATTAACGGGACTGCACCCGGTAAAAACGAGGTCAGCGTGAGCTTCTACGGCCCGCGTGGTACCTACGACTCACAGTCCGTTTCCGTTGACACGGACGGAACCTTCGACGAAGACAACATTGATGTTGGCGGCAATCTCGGCGCTCTCGCTTCAGGAGTCAGCACCGAGATCAGCCAAGGCAACGTCGTGATGACGGTCCTCTCGAATGGCCGTGACGACACGACTGGTGATGGTGACTTCGGAAACTTCCAGACCTACGATCCGAGCTACGACGACTCGACAAACTGGGCTCTCGACCTGAATGAACGGTCGCTGACCCAGCAGCAGCTCATCAACGTGGTCTCGTCCGAGACCGTCGATGACACGGGCAGCGACGACATCTCGGAGGTCTTCCAGTTCCGCTACACTGACGGGACCGTGAGCGTCGACTCGGTTACCAGTCCTGGCGCTGACGAACCGTTCCTCGTCTCGTCGAACTCCACGATGACTGTGTCGGGCACGACCAACAAACAGCCCGATGACAACAGCATCACGGTGGAAATCATCGATGGTCCCAGCTCGAGCGATCTGAGCATCGAATCCACCGATATGTGGGGCACGGACGGTCAGTGGAGCGTTGAGGTCGACACTGCCGGCGCTGAACCTGGCAACTACACGGTCGAAGCGAGTGTCGATGGCAACACCGACGTTCGCAGCTTCCAGGTGACCGACGAACAGTTCGAGGAACCGACGGAACCGGAGCCGACTGACACGGCAACGGAACCGGAACCGGAGCCTGAGCCGGAGCCGACCACGGAAGAACCGACTGACACCACGGAAGAACCCGTGGAAACTACGGCCGCGGGCACCGACGAGCCTGCAGAAGAGACGACCACCGCGACCGGGCCCGGCTTCACGGCCGTGCTCGCTCTCGTTGCACTGGTCGCCGCTGCGCTGCTGGCAGTCCGCCGCCGCGACTAAATCATCGGCCTCAGCGCCGACTTCGTAATTCTTTATTTTCGCCCGGTTAGTGACAACGCTGCTATCTTTAAACAGCGAGAGAATCCCGCCGTTTACGGCGGGCGTGAATCGCGTCATTCCACCGTGCAAGCCACGATCGACAGCACTCTGAATACCCCGCGGCAACACGAACTTTTAATGTACGATAAAACATACTGGAAAACGGATGCGGGTTGACATCGCCATCGAACGTGGAAGCGACCTCCACGAACGTGTGAAAAAATACTCTCGTGAGAACGGCCTGCGAATGGACTTCGCATACGCCGAACTCGTGGAACAGGGACTCGACGCTGAAGAATGAGAGAGGAGTGCAAGACGCTCGAAGCGTATCTTGCCCCACCCACCCAGCACAAGCAGTGCAAGCTCCACGACGAGCACGGCCGATACGAAGCGTTGCTTCGGGAGAGCTTCAACAACGAGTGCGACACGATGAGTGCCGTCAACGAGGTCGTCACAGGTGAAGCCCCCAACTGGCACTCGAAAAACGCACTCAAGAAACACGTCCCCGACTTGCTTGACGAGGACACGTATGGTGCGAAGCAACTCGCAGACACCCATCCAATTCGCTACGCCAACACCGCCGCTGTCTTCGACCACGACGAGGACCGTCACCACGAAATTTGCTGGGAAGTCCCTCTTCCCGGTCGCGGAACGAACTTCTGGATACCACTCCAGTTGAACCCCGAGCAAGAGGACTGGTGGCACTCTCTGATTGACGACGAAGATGAGAGTGTATGGGCGGGCGAACTCCGTCTTCAACGCGATGGAAAACAGTGGGTGTTGCACGTCACTGCGAACTACGAAGTCGAACCAGACCACTTGTGTTCACCAGAGAGTGGCGATGTGACCCCTGTCGGGTTCGACGTGGGTGAGTCGAAGCTCTTGGTGGGCTGTGCCCTCCGAGACGACACTCCTGTCGATCCGTTGTTCGTTGATGGCGGTCGCGTCCGACACTTACGGCAGAAACAAGCGAGTGCCGAAGACCGCTTGAAACCACGATACGCCTCGAAACTCCTCGATGACCTCGTGTGGGGTCGGTGGCAAGACGCCATCGAAGACGAGATCGAGAAAGCCTCAACGCGAGCAGTCGAATACGCTTCCCAGTTCGAGAACCCCGTCATCGTGCTTGAATATCTTGAAGGGATTACGGACGAGGACATCGGGAAGTACTGGAATCGACGCCTCGGTAAATGGCTGTTCTCCCAACTACAGTCGCGCATCGAGGACAAGACAGCGGAACACGGGATATCTGTGGAATACGTGCATCCGCACCACACGTCGAGGACGTGCCACGCCTGCCAACACATCGGGTACAGGCCGCATCAGGGCACGTTTCGGTGTACGAATGATTCGTGTTGGGTGTCGGAGTATCAGGCGGATTTGAACGCAGCAGCGAACATAGCCAATCGGCTGAATCCGTGGGGAGAGAGCCTGCCTTGGAAATCAGCAGGCGATGACTCGCCACGGAACGGGGGCCAGTGGCAGGCCCACCAAGACACGTCACCGAGCGAGGAACTCCCGTCCGAGAGGCGGGTTTCCAATGACAAGGTTTCGTCTAGCTCACCAGCGGTGGGAGCGGGGGCGGAGCCGGAGACCGGTGACACGCACACGTCTTGAAGCCTCAATCCAGCAGTTTGCTGGTATTCCACCTGCGGTGGAAGCCCCGGCGTTCACGCCAGGCGAGGATGTCACATCGAACAGCGCCATGGCGGGAACTTCCACTGCCCCGAGTGTGGCTACGAGTGTGACCGGGACGTGGTCGGGGCGATCAAGTCTGGCGGAAACACTTCTCGGACACACAGATGGAGACGGCGAACCCAAGTTGATACAACCGATGTCATGGCATTGTCTAGTTCAGTACCTCCTCGGCGGGAGTGCGGCCATCTAATGCCTGATTCGGCCGGTGTCAGTTGTAGTAGTGCCTGAACCGCCGCAGCCAGCGTTTCGCGCTTGCCTGACTGCCCCGCCAAAACGAGTGGAAGCGGTCGATTCGCATGGTGACGGTCTGGAACCACTTTTCGATGTGGTTCCGGGCAGTATAGTTGAGCTGACCGCTCAATTCCTGACGAGCGAGGGGGATGAAGACTGGGGGCGGCACGGGAACAAGCGCCTGCACGACTGGGCGTTTGATACGCTGATTCAGCACATCGAGTACAAGGCAGAGGAACGTGGTATCGAGGTAGAGCGAGTCGATGAGTACGAGTTGGCCACGTCGATAACGTGCTGTATGTGTGGGACGAAAGCAGATTCAAACCGTGTTGAGCGTGGCTTGTCCGTGTGTGGGAACTGCGGACTGGTCGCTAACAGCGACCTGAATGCAGCGGAGAATATGCGAGCGACGGTAATTCCGAATCCAGAGATGGATAGGAGTAACGGCTGTCTGGCCCAACCTTCGGTGCGCCTGTTTGACAAATCAACGGGGCAAATCGCCCCACAAGAACAGGTCTGCCCGTAGACCAGCAAATATCCCAACGCTTGCGGTGCGGTTTCGGGAAGCCTCGCCGTCGTCGGGCTACGCCCGACTGCTTGAGAGAGCTTCGCTCCCTCTCCGTTTACGGCGAGGAGGAGGTCACCCGTCGATTTCATTGAGGGCTTCAGTCGCGACATCACCAAGTTCCCCGGCTTCGATATGGGAGTAGCGTTCCCGAACCATCTCCTCGGAGTTATCGAGATATCGGGCTGCGACGGTGTACCCAAATGATCGCACCAGGACCTCGCCCATTCCTCGGCGTCCTCCGTGGGGTGCGAGATACTCGTGTCGGGGATGGTCAACGTCGACGCCGGCGTCGTCGGTGAGCCGCCGTAGAATCGATCGTGCCCCGTCGGTCGTGATTGAATTGGGGCGAATATCGTCCTCGAGTGCGAGCAAGAGATCGCGGACGAACTCGTCGCGACGGTCTTCGACGGCAGCTGGCTGGAGGCCGCGATCTGCGAGTTCTTCCTGGACGAGTATCCCGAGCGTCCGCTGATCGAATGTCGGAAAGACCGGCCACCGGTCGGTTGGGGGCTTCAGCATCTTCCGATACTGTTTGAGGGGGTGGATGACGGGGTCGGGGAGACTGGCGGTGTCCCACTGCTGTTTCTTCCGGTAGACGTCCATGCCACCGTCTTCGAGATTGAGGTCTTCCCATCGGACCCCGCGCCGGCGTGGATCATCTGGGTCTCGTAGTAGTTCTCCCACTCGGACAGCCGTGTACGCGATGAGGAACACAAGCGCCCGATCCCGTGTCGCTTTCAGTGCCCTGTAGCGCGCTCGCTGTTTGTCTGCCGCCGCCGTGTCCACCGACGGTGCTTTCTCGTAGGACTCGATAGCCTCACGCGCTTGCTGATCGACGTGGCGGGTGAGTTTGTGGCGCTGTTCGGGTGTCCAAGCCTGCTGGTCGCCGGGCTTGCGACCGTCGTCTTCGGGCAATGGAGCGGTCGCACTCGCTCGCTGGGCGTAGTGGGACTGCAGATGCCCCTCATTGACGCACCAGCCACACCACGCTGAAATGTAGGCGTAGTAGGTCTTGACCGTGTTCTGCTTGAGTCCGCGGTCACTGGAAAGATGCCGTGCATACTCGCGGAACGCACCTTCGTCGAGATCCTCGAACGCGGGCTCATCGTGACCTTCGTCAGGAGTGATCCCATTCCAGTCGTCGTCACCGCGGTCGCCGGTCGCCCACTCTGCGAACCGGTGAAGCTCCCGCTCGACGTTGCGGCGGTAGTTTCCGCCGTCTCCCCCGCGGCCTTTACCTTTGTCTTGGAGGTAGCGGTCGAAGGAACTAGCGAGCAGAGTTCGGTCCTCCGGATCAGACATTACGTAACTCATCTCTACTACCCCCAAGTTTTGTCCGGTTTCCCGGCGGAGAGGGAATCTGCTGTGTGAATTGTAGCATTCGTGCTTACCGGAGGGCGTGGGGACACTTCAAATTGGTCGTGATTATTGGAGTAATCACGAGCAACCATAATTTGGCGACGGATCTCGAAATACCGACTGTAGAGACCCATACTGGTCGATATCTAGCA
>NZ_FOCX01000075.1 GCF_900110215.1 Halorientalis persicus
GACCCTCCACGGTTGGTGCCATGCTCACTACGTGAATACCTGCTCGCGCTGACGCGCTTGCTGAGGTATGAGGTGAACGCAGACTGTAATGCGGCGAAGAACATCGCTAACCGATACTGCGGATACATCCATCGCGGGCAGAAGTCTCGCGGTGGATGGGCCACCAGTCAACTGGCCCTGAAGTCAGGGATGTTGAACGTGAACGGCGACTACGTGCCTGCCGAGTTACGAAAGATTCGAGGCGAAAGCCTCGCCCTTTACAGTAGTTGCCGAACCTAACTGAGCGCTCGACTCGTAGCTCTCGGCATGGTCGAGACAACCGAGACGAAACAGGTCTGTCGTGCCGTCTCAACTCTTCTTTACCCGGCACTGGACTTTGGCATCAAGCCCTGTGGATCCTACACGAGAGAGGACTTCGAGCAAGTCCTCTCTCGAAGTGCCTTCGATCACGAGTTCGCGAACACGGGCGGCAAGACCGTCCAACTGGGGCGGTCCGAGCCGGTCGAAATCACGTCGACGGCTCGGAATCCACTCGCGAAATCACTGCTCTACCACCTTCGACATATCGACGCGGACCGCCTCTTTCAGGCCCTTCGATCACTTCGGTTACTTCCTTCTCGTGTCGACGTCGCGATCGACCTCCAGGAGTGACGGTTCTACGGCTCAGCCGACACAGACCGCGTCCACATCACCTATCCTGATCTCGGGACGAGCCGAGCGTACTGCTTTGCAACGCTCTGTATCGTTGCTCCGAGTGTTCGATTCACTCTTGCTGTCTTACCGATGGATGCGAACGGCTTCCGTGCGAAGCAGGAAGCCGTTCGCTCACTCATCGCTGAAGCGCGTCAATACGTCTCGATCAGACACGTCTACCTCGATCGGGGCTTCTATCAGGTTCACGTTGCTGCAGAATTAGACCGGCTGGACGTGGGGTATATCGTCCGTGCGCGGCCGAGTAAGGGGATGAAAGACCGTCTCAGCGCCGGCGCTGAGACGGTCGTCGATACCTACCAGATGCAGCGAAAGCGGCCACCGACAGCGTCGGTTGATGTCACTGTCTTCGCCGTACCTCATCGAACGAGCGAGGACGAACACGTCTGGTTCGTGACGAACCTCGACGTAGAGCCAGAGACAGCCAGAGCGTATGCGGCGGCGTTCCGCCGCCGCTGGGGCATCGAGACATCATATCGGCAGATCGGCGACTTCCTGCCGAGAACGTCGTCGCCGACGTTCTCGGTGCGGTTGTTCTACTTCCTGTTTGCGGTCTCGCTGTACAATTTGTGGGTGTTAGCGAATGTCTTCCTCGCAGGTGGAACGATTCCGAAGAAACCGCCGCTCTCGACGCGTATCTTCCGCGTGTTCGTCCTCTCGATGGACTACGGCTAATAGCTGAGTCACACCGACCGGGACGACCGGCCAGAGCCCAAGCAGAGTGGCAACGCTCGGGACCGCCGCCGAGCGGCGGCAGTCCCTCAATCTCCGGTTCCGTTCTATGAGTTTCCGTTTTGGAATCGTCTCACCTGAGCTGGCGAAAGGAACGAATCTCTTCCAGCCCCGATTTGATTCGGTGTCTACTGTTCAGCGCGGGGAGGAGGTCAACGGCTAGAACGGGTGTCCACTGACAAGCCTCGGGGCTTGATCCCGAGCCGATTGACCGTTGGAGATAATCCATACTTTCATACCATGTGAATCATTCACTCTACACATGAATGTGATTCATAAATACCAACTCTCACTTATTATAGTATTTTCTGTTGGAGTCTTACTTTTTGGTTGTGTTGGGTCTGTAGCCGCTCTTGGCGCTCATTCTTCTGCTGAATTAGTTGGAGAACAACATGGGTCTTCTCCGAATCCAGCAGAAACAATGAGTAACTGGGCAAATAATACGACACACACTAACAAGACTTCAAAGATCAATACTAGTATTTCTTTTGACGATGCTGTTTCAGCATTAGCACTCCAGAATAGCAGTTCCATTTTGTCAACTTTGAATAAATCTCAAAAATCATCTATTTCTTCCACTGGTGACACACCTATTTTGTACCAGTAGTTGCTAGTACGGATTCTTTATTCAGTCTTTGCTCTGAATTAAACCCGCCGGTGAATCCTGTATCAGATTAGAAAAACGTCCCCTTCGAGAGAATGGTACTGTGATCTGATAGATTCGACACCTCGTCTGTCTCAACGAAGTGCGTATCGTCCACGAGCGCGGTCAAGAAGTGATTCGCTTTGTATGGCCGGTCGGTCGTCTCTGCCTCGAGGTTGATGCCTTCCTCGTCGGCCGCCCGCAGGTTCGCCACCACCCACGAGTTGTACAGCGAGACGGCGTAGTTGAACACGAAACTCCGGACATTGAGGTGTCTCGACCCGGAATTCGGCAGGAACTTGTGTTTGATGACGCGATAGGATGTCTCGATCCCCCACCGATTCCGGTAGTCGGCGGCCAGTTTGTCGAACCCGTGGTTCCGTGGGTCGAGGTTCGTGTAGAACACCGCCCAGTTCTTGTACTCCTCGTCCTCGTCGTCGTCCCCGACCTGCTCGATGAACGGCGACCGCTTTTCGGCCGGCACCGTGAAGGCGTAGTCTTCCTCATCGATCCCGGTGATCGCCCAGTCGATCACGCCCTGCCTCGGGGGATTGTCCTTGGCGTCATCGATCATCTCCTTGATGTCGCTCGCTTGCCGCTTCGCCTTGATGATCCAGTCCACGTCCATCGACTTGACCATCCGTGTCGCGTCGCCTGTGTAGAACCCGCGGTCGAGATAGATACGGCGGACGTTGAACTTCGCCTCGGCCATCCGCAACAGCCGCCGGACGTAGTAGCCGGCGTTGGACTCGCTTTTGACGGGGAGCGCCAGCACCGTCAGCGGCGCCGGGGAATCGACAATCGAGAACGTGGCGAATTTCCACGAGTAGGCGTAGTTGCGGCCCGGTTTCGTCCCCTGCACCCAGCCGGGGCGGTCGTCGGGGTCGATGGTGCCGTACCACGGCCAGTCGGTGATGTCCGCCGCCACGTCGACGGACTCTCCAAAGTCGTGGTACAGCTCTGCGAGGTCAATCAGGGCCTCGTTCGCGGCGATGAACATCCGTTCGACCTCGCGCTGCTGGATGGGGTAGACGTGGTGGAACAGGTCTTGACTGTCCGGCACCGGGCGTTCGTAGTAGAACGGCTTGAGCGCCAGATTCTCCGCAGCCTCGTTCGGGAAAATGTCGTCCTTCCCGGCGGCCGCGAGGATTGACAGCAGCTCGTCCTTCGCGTACCTCGTGCTGGCGTCGCGGTCGAAGCGGATGAACTGCTGGATCGACTGTCGCATCTGGCGGCCGATCTCTACGACCTCGGGCGGGCCGCTCCCGTCCGGGGTCGGCTCCGGGTCTGGTAGCTTGAGGGCGTCGGTGTCCATCCCGTGGGCCCTGAGACGGTCACCAAGCACTTCACGCTCACCCTCGACGTAGGCGACCGCCTCGGGCGGCACGCGATCACCGATGCGATTGATCGTCGGCTGGCTCACCGATTCGTAGACAGCCAGTCGCTCACGGAACGATTTTCGGCTGAGCCGGTTGGCGATACGAGTCTCTGCCAGCACCGAGAACTCCGAGAAGATGTACAGCCGGAACGCCTCTCCGGTGGAGAGTTTGTCCGAGAGGTTGGGCGTCGCCTCGAAGTCGAGATACTTCCCCTCTACGTCGATCTGTCCGATCTGCTCCGCGAGCAGTTCGTGAGGCGTCGGGTCGGCACTCTCGCACCAGCCCTTCGGCAGCCCCTCGAAGATGAGTTCGGCCAGCGACACCTCGATGACGCGCTCCTCGATCTCCTCGCGGTAGCTCTGGTACTCGGCGTAGGAACCGAACTGATCGAAGATGTTGCCGTACTCGCCCTCTACCCCCAGAATCGTAGGCGGTTCCCAATCCTCGGGTTCGTCCGGCCACGTCGGCCGTTCCGCCCCGTCTTCCTCGGGGGCGTTCTGGCCGTCGTCGCCGGGGGGCAGTCATACCGCCGGCAAGCGACCGCGGACACTAAAATCTAGCAGATTCCGGACAGATTGAGAATAGCAGACAGCGCCGGTGCCCACCCGGCGTGGCACCCTCCCAAGTGCCGACCAACGCGCCCCGCGCCTCCCTCGCGGGACGCACCTTCCGGTCGGCGCTGGTTTGTAAAAAGTGCCGGCCCGCGGGGCTGCTCATTCGCCCCCGTCAGCAACCGGGCGTTTCCGGTAGTCTTCAGGATCGCCACCGAGGTCTTCTGCGAGTGCTTCACGCAGTTCTTCGGCCTGTTCGTCCATCGCCTCTTCGAACTCTTCCATCTCTTCGTCCGTCATCGGTTCCTGATCTCGTGCCATTCTTCGAACCTGTTAATGTATCGTTCGGCGTGCTGGTTCAAGTGTTCTTCGGCAAATGTCAGAGCATCACTCGCCTTCATCGGCGGGAATACCTCTTCTGAACGGATTTTCTCGCCATCGCGGTACACGTCCATGTGGACGCCCTCTTCAGTCACGTCGTGGGCGTGATCACTCTCCGGGTCGTGGTCAAATCGAACGACTTCCAACCACTCGCCGTTGACGCGATACTCTACCTGCACGACGAACCGTGTCACGTCACCTCGCTCGTGAGAGTAGCCGATACGTCGGCGTGTGCGATACTCCAGCGGTGTCGTGAACTCCCGGTCGTACTCTCGCGGTTCGTCGTCCGTCATTCCTCGTCACACACGACCTCTCGAAGCTCTTCGAGGAGTTCTGGATGATTCTCTTTGAGGACTTCAACGTCGGTCGATAGTTCATCATTGATTCGGGAACGAATCTCCGAAATAGCCTGATAGCGACGATTTCCACCCTCTTCGTCAGCAAGCAACTCTCGATCACGCTCCGTGAGGAGCGCCCTCGTCCGGGCCATCTTGGTTTGCCTATTCGCACACATCACACTTCCATGTACCGTTCCCAGCCACTTAGTACTTCACCCATAAGCAAACGTTTACCCATAGACAAACCTTTATAGGCGGAACAGGCGCAATACCACGGCCTTCAGGCCGTGGATACGCGCCGTCACTCCGTTGACCAATCCACCGGATACACCACTGCTGGATATTCCACAATATTTAAAACATAGCTACTCATAACAATACCTAACGGATGCCGACTACACGCCGCACCTACGTCTGCCGCATCCAGAACCACTCGCAAGTGGCTGGTGCGCTGGACAGGCACGGCTGGTCGGCCTCCAAACTCTGGAACGTCGCCAACTACTACGCCCGTCAGCAGTGGGACGAATCCGGCGAAATCCCCGACGAAAAGGAACTCAAACGCGAACTGAAAACCCATCCAAAGTACAAGGGACTGCATAGTCAGTCCAGCCAGAAAGTTCTCGAAGAGCTTTCTGAAGCGTTCAGTTCGTGGTTTGGTTCCGACGACGACCGAGACAACCCACCGGGCTACCGCAAGCGCAACTACTACGATAGCGACGGCAACAGAGTCCATGAAGAACACCCACGCTCCACGGTAACGTGGAAGAAGAAAGGAATCCGCCACGACACGAAACACGGCAGACTCCGCCTCAGCAAAGGCAAAAACCACAAAGACGGGCGCGACTTCATCCTCTGCAAATACCAAGCACCACCAGCGGTTGAACTGGAGAATATTCAGCAGGTGCGTGCTGTCTACAACAGCGCAAAAAGTCGATGGGGGTTGCACGTCGTCTGCGAGAAAGAAGTTAGTGTAGAGTCGCCCGGAGAGAACACCGCAGGCGTTGACCTTGGGATCTGTAACCCTGCCGCAGTCGCGTTCC
>NZ_FOCX01000076.1 GCF_900110215.1 Halorientalis persicus
TTGGCCGTCTCGTGGTCGTCCTGGTGAACGCGCTGTTCGGCCAGACGCGTCTCGTACTGCTCGAGCGTCTCGCCCGGCCGCCGACTGAGGTTCAGGCGAGCCTCCTCGCCCATCTGGGTCGCACACCGCTCGTCGTGGTGCTCCCGGTGATCGATCAGCGCGTCGGCTTCGTTGACCTCGCGACTCTCAGCCATCTCGCGAGTCACGTTCTTCGTCGACACTTTGTCACGCTCGCCGACGATGTCGGCGACCTCGCCCAGCGAACCCTGGCGAGCGTCGCTGGATTTCCGCAAATCGTCTTTCTTGTACCGCTTCATCTCGTGGCCGTCGCTCGTCCCCGGCCGGTCACCTTCCGGCGCGGGCATCCGAGTGACGGGCTGCTCCTGCACGCCCTGATCCAGGTCGCGCGGATCCACCACGGTCAGTAGTGCGTCTTCTGGGACACTCCGAAGCCCATCGATCGGGATTTCGATGAGCCCGTCTTCGGACAGTCGGAAGAACGTCTCACAGTTGCAGCACTTCACGATACTGTCGTCGTCGTCCCTCCCGTCGATGGTCAGGGCCTCGTGTAGCGTGAAGCCGGTACCGCCTTCGAAGAACGGTTTGTCGTCGTTCCAGGGGACAACGCGGCCTGGCTGGAGGCAGGTCGTCGGCTGGACAAACTGTCGCTGGTCGCAGTATGGGCAGCTATGCTCGTGGTTTTTGTTTTCGGAACTCATGGTTCGCTCCTGTCGCGGGCGAAAAATGCAGTGCGGCGACGGGTCAGTCTTCGAGTGCGTTCTTGATCCAGGCCCCGGGGACGATCTTGGGAAGTGCTGATGAAGCCGTCCGCTGGACGAGTGGCGACGACGATGCATCCGGATCGCTGGGATTCTCCGGTGACGTTGGGCCTAGATCGATTGCTGGCGCTCCTGGGAGGAAGTCAATGGCGACGGCCTCGAGTGCTGTGGCTGAGTGTCTCGGCGCTAACCCCGAGGCTGTTCACAGTCACAAAATTAAACACAGTTGATAGACCAGTGATGAATAATGAATAACCAATCCAGAAGGGACGTGCTCAAACGGCTCGGTGAAGGGGCCCTGGCAGTCACCGGGCTTGGAACCGTACAGGAGATAGAGGTTTCAGAAACTCTTCCTGGACTGGCCCAATCGTCTGTAGACGCACAAACTGCATCGACGACTGGCGGGCAGTTTATGGGCGACTCCATGAACACCGGGTATCTGGGAGCGGGAATAACACCCACAGGAGTCAAAGAAGTACACAGAAAGCCAAGTCAGGACTTCGTCTGGCGTTCGCCAACCGCAAGCAGCCAAGGAGTATTTGCAGCACCTTATGAAGGAAGAGTCGAGGTGCTCGACAACAAAGCTAACATGATTCAGGAGTTTTCTGCAATGGGACGGCCGACCCATCCAATATTCGAAGGAAACATCGTATCATGGGCTGATGGTGAAGCAATCAAAGGATTTGACTATACTACTGGCGAAAAAATAGGAGAAATATCTGTAATTAGTCCAGGAGAGGATATGTTCAAAGCAGGTGGGAGTGCATTTGCGCCGGTAGCTTTCTCTTCAGGAACCGCGATATCAAAGTTTGATCCAACTACTATCAATGCTGAGAGCGGTTTGGGGAGTTATGATGGAGCTTCTCCTAAAACATATTTGACAGAAAATGGAGATTTCATTTATTATGCTGCGGCTGGAAATAGTTCAGGTTTAGCAAAACACAGGGTTTCGGATGATATGATTGTTGAAAGGAACTCTGATTTCGACTCTACGAGTAGGGGTTATTCTATGGATGGAGAGAATATATTCTTATCAGGGGAAAGTAAATTAAAGGTATTTGACACTAATGGTTTAGAGAGATTAGATGAATCGCCTCTTTCAGCAATCGGTGATGTTATTCCTGTACTAGTTCAGGAGGAAAACCAAACTAAGGTATATGTAGGCGACAATAATGGTTTGATGAAAGGTTTCACATTTGATGGAAGCTTGACTGAAGATTGGACTTTTGAGACAGGTGATGGAGTCGTTGAGGCTGTAGGTATGGGTGATGCTATCGTAGCATCGACTAATGGGGACACCTACGGAGTCAATAGACATACTGGCGAACTACTCTGGAGTGTGGAAGATGAAATCGGATCTGAAAGGGGAGGCAGGCTTGGCCTCCCGTACAGTAATTTTCTTCCTCTTGCGGATAAGCGAGGGGGGTTTTCGGTTCTTGAATTTGAGACTGTCAGCGACGGAATTTCCGCACTGCCGTCGAATCTCCAGCGGTTCGATACGAACGGGCAGGCTGGGATTCAAGCCGACGAGATCATCAACGCCATCGTCGCATACAATTCCGGCTCGCAGATCGGCGGCCAACCAGTCAGTGCTACCGATGTGGTCGATCTGATTGTCGAGTATAACAGCTGACTGGCAGCGGCTCAATCCGTTCAGTCGGTCGAAGTCGTCCAACGAACGTCCGTGAGTGTGGCTCGTGAGACTAGACAACAGACTTGATCCACGCCTCGGGGACGATCTCGGGGAGTGCCGACGAGGCCGTCCGTTGGACGAGTGGCGACGACGATGCATCCGGATCGCTGGGATTCTCCGGTGACGTTGGGCCTAGATCGATTGCTGGGGCTCCCGGGAGGGATTGACTGGCGACGGCCTCGAGTGCTGTGATGCTTCCCCGTGTGTCCTCAGAAAATGTTTTCCAGCCCCGGAAGACGACGATCTCTCTCTCTGGCGTGATGAGCGCGTAGACGGCCCATCGGTAGCCGACGACGATCTCCCAGCCATCGCGGTAGGGAACAGTCGCAACGCGGCCGTCCCGCGACGGCATCGAAACCGGTGTGCGGTCTCTGCCGACCTGCCCGACTTGTGTCTCGGACGTATCTGCGCTCTCTTCGGCGGGGGATTCAGTATTCATCGTTCGTTTCCCATTCTGGTGGGAGCGGGCCTTCATAGAGTGGGAGCGATTCGAGGGTCAGCCGCAGGTACAGTGTCTGGAGCGTGCCGTACGGAACGTGTGTAAACTACCCTACCCTACTTCGCTCGGGGGCAATCGCCCCGCTCGCTCGTTGAGGGGAGGGCTTTCGCGTGGACTCCCGTTCTACGCCTCGGATGAGGCGGGAAGATCGTACTCTCCACTCACGTTCAACGTCCCGCGATTCAAGCGCACGTCTACAGGTGCGCCTCCGTCGTCTGCGTTTTGCCGACGCCGGAGATACTGAAGGCCGATGTTCTTGGAAGCGTTGTAGTCGGCGTGGTTCTGGTAGCCACAGTCCTGACACTCGAAGTCCTCGCCGTGGCGGTTGTCGTCGTGAGTGAATCCACAGGTCGAACACCGCTTTGACGTGTTTCGTGGGTCTACTTGCACGGCTTTGATGCCCTGCTCGCTGGCTTTGTATTCGACGTACTCGTAGAGGCGACGGAACGCCCACAAATGGTGCCACGACGCCTCTGGCACGTTCTCACGAATATCGGTCAGGTCCTCAAACACGATATGCGAACAGTCGTGTTCGACGGCTTCAGCCACGATCTCGTTGGCGACACGATGCAGGAACATCTCGAAGCGTCCGTCCTCTTTCCGCTCGACGCCTGCTATCGCGTCGTGTGCCGCCCGTGTCCCGCACTGTTGGAGGTCGCCACGCCGTTTCTCGTACTCTCGCTTCCAGTGGTTGAACTCGTCTGCCGACCAGAAGCGTCCGGTCGAAGCGACCGCGAGTTGGTTCACACCGAGGTCCACACCGAGGACTGTTCTGTGCCCGGTAGTGGTGTCGGTGTCGTCGCCCTCTTTGAGCATCGACGCATGGAGATACCAGTCGCCGTCACGTGGATGGAGTGTCGCCCGCCGAAACTCGTAGTTCTCGTTGGCGACGTACTTCGTCGGCGGTACGTCGGCGTCGTCGGGAAGAATGTAGTCGCACTCGATGCGCCCGTCCGGTGTTGACAGCGAAACGTGGTCACGGTGGAACGTGGCGCTTCGCTTGTCGTAGATAGCGGTATCTGCCGAGAACGTCGGACGGGACGTATCTTGGTCGTTTTTGAGTCGTTCGACGCCGCTCTTGATTGCTTCGACAGCCTGATGAATCCCTTTCTGGACGAGATTTGCGGTCAACTCCGTGTCCTCGCGTAGCTGGTCGTACAGTGCATCTTCGGCCTTCGCCTTCGATGTGACGTGGTAGCCGTCGTCGCCGTGCCAGCACCACTCGCTCGCGGTGTTGGAACAGTATTTGAATTGCTCGATAGTCTCCCGCAGGTGTGTATCCGCGCCTTTGGGCGCGTCGAGCTTGATAACGGCGGTACGACGGTACTCCACGATATTTTCATATATCTGCCTGTAGTTACTTAATGATTGGGAGTTAGCAGGCAACAGGTTGGCGGCTGATTGATACCGGGTCAGCTTCCTCCCCACCCTACTCGCTTGTGCTTCCGCCGGGGCCGGAAGCCCGGCGCTCCTTGAGGGTGGGGCCTCCGCCTCGAATTAGGTGATGTTGTTGACCGGTTTGGTATTTCGGGCGAGTGCTTCGAGCAAGTCCCCGCCGTGGTTGCCGATGACCTCGAATCCGTCGTAGTGTTCTGCAAAGCCCGCGAGGTGCTAGTAGACTTCTGGGAGGGGGATCATCCCAGCCATCTCGGAGACGCCGACTGCTTCGTGGATGGCGACCGTTGTTGCGGCTTCTCTCATCGCTCCCTGGTCTGGCTTGGAGAGCCGGCGACGGACGAATGCGGCGAGAGCATCGCCCCGTTCGTGGAACGGAAGTTCTCGAATGGCCTGTTTTGGCGTTTGCACTGCGATGCCGCTCTCAGCTGTGTACTCGAAAGTGCCACGTATCACTCGTCCGGTGGCGAGAAATTGGTATGCCTGCTGAAACACACCCCGTGGCAGAGAGATGAGAGTGAGACGGGGGGTAGTAGAGTGTAATGGGGTGAGCAGGGATATACTTAGTTCGGGGGCGGAGCATCGTGTTAATTTTGGCATTGATTCCACCAGACGGCGAAGGCCTGGAGCCACGATTCTGCTGTCGGTGGCTCTACGTTACTGAATGTATTTGAAAACGAAGAGGTGCGTCATTTTACCTCACAAAAGACACGTTCGACGGCATTCCGATTTCCGTGACGCGTTGTCTGAAATCGGAGGCCGAGTCGCTCCAGCGCGGCTTTGAGATGGTGCGCTTTATCGACGAGGAAGGTTACCTGCTCGACCTGTTGTTTCTCGCGAAGTTCACGCAGAAACAGCAGAGTGAGTTGGGTGGTTCTGGTCTGAAACAGTCGCACGTGGAGAAATTTGTTCGTTTCGGGATTTACCGCAGCGTACAGCCAGTGTCGTTCGTTGTTGATCTGAATCACGGTCTCGTCGACCGCAATTTGATTCGGAATTCCGTCACTGGTTGGCTGTAGATCGGCCTTCTGCACCCAGTTATGGATGGCAGTCCAACTCCATTTGACTCCCAACCTCTCAAGATGCTATTTGGTATTCAAGATTGATATTCCAGCAAGATGGAGCTGAATACCCACTTCAACGATCTGCTCGGGTGTCCGCTTGCGCTCCATAAACTCCAAGTCGATCCACTCGGTAGACTCGCTGAGGCGGTCTAATTCGGTCATAGGCATCCGAATCAACGACCGCCTCACTCCTAACTTAACACGATCAATTACCCCATACAAAGCTTGAACCGACGAGAACGAACGTTATTGCTCGC
>NZ_FOCX01000077.1 GCF_900110215.1 Halorientalis persicus
CACGTTCGACACTGTTCCGATTTCCGTGGCGTTCGTATCTGAAATCGAGGCCGTGTCGTTGGCAGGCGTCTTTCAGCGGTGCTGCACCATCGATGAGAAACACCGCATCGTCAACGTCGTGTTTCTCGCGGAGTTCGGCAAAGAATGCGCGAGCAATAACGTTCGTTCTCGTCGGTTCAAGCTTTGTATGGAGTAATTCGTTCGTGTCGGGGTCGACCGCAGCGTACAGCCAATATTGCTCGTTGTTGAGTCGGATCACGGTCTCGTCAACCGCAACGTGATCCGGACTGCATCCAGTTTCGGGCTGTAGATCTGCCTTGTGAACCCAATTATGCACGGTGGATCGCGCTCGCTCGGCACCGAATATATCAAGAACCGAAACGGTATTCGAAAGCGAGAGTCCAGCAAGGTGCAACTGAATACCGAGCTTCATCAGCAGTCGCGGTGTCGCCTCGCGTTCAACAAACTCTAAGTCGATCTGGTCGATACTTCCGCCGAGGCGTGTGTTTTCGGGCATAGGCACTCAGAAAACACACCGCCTCGCTATTCATCCTTATCTGAACACCGCCATTACAACTACCAACAGTCCCTTTGGAAGTTTAGATAGAAAATAGCGATAGTCCTTATAAGAAGATCATAACCATTATCCAAACTAATTCCGCGATATCGGTATCTATTATACCAATTAGATGTAAACCTATATCGACAGAGTGAATCTCGCCAAGTCGAGTTTGAAAATGTTCGTAGCGAGAGCTTTTAAAGCAGCGTTCGGTTTCCTCGCTGTTATCATTTTCTCTAGGAAACTAGGCGCATCTCCTCTCGGCACATACTATCCCTTTCTCGCACTTTTGGGAATTGTTGGACTTCCGGCTGACCTGGGTATTGGGGAAGCGACGAACAAGCGGCTCAGTGAAGGGACAAAAAAAAGTTCGTATCTCGGTGCTGCCCTAGTGCTCAAAACACCGATAGTCTTGATAGTCGGTATCCTCGTTTTGATTTTCGAACAATACGTCAATCAATTTCTGGGAGCTGATCTTGCCTTGCTGTTTGTTGTCACTCTTTTCGTCAAAATGGCCGGTGGGTTTTCAATGGCCGTACTACGCGGCGAGTTGCGGGTCGGAGAAACCGCCATCCTGGAAGTTATCCGACCTCTCAGTTGGCTCGTCGTTGGATATTTGTTCTACCTAAAAGGATACGGAGTCCGTGGACTGATATACGGATACTTGTTCGGTTCGCTGTTGATGGCGATTATCGGCTGGTGGAAGGTGTCGATACCGATCGGTCGACCAACGATCAAACACGCCAAATCAATCTTAGAGTACGCCCAATTTAGTGCTGTGTCGTCCATTGGTGGTTTCTTTTACAGCTGGATAGACGTTGCCGTCATGACAATGTTCGTCGTCGTTGGGACGGGAGTAACCCGTGGCGACGTGGGAGCCTATGAGAACGCGTGGCGATTAGCCCTGGTGGTTATGCTAGTCGGTAAGTCGATTGCGATAACACTCTTTCCACAACTCTCACGCTGGGATGCCGAGGACGCAACCGACAGGATCGAATCGGCAATTCCGTCGGCACTCCTCCCTTCCCTGTTGCTGGTCATTCCCGCATTCGTAGGGACACTTATCCTGTCAGAGGACTTGCTTCGAGTTCTCTATGGTCCAGAATTCACGGTTGCGTGGTTAGCACTAATCGTCTTGGCTGCCGGAAAAATCCCACAGTCACTTCACATTCTCCTTAGTCAGGCACTCAATGGTATCGATCGACCCGATCTCGCAGCCGTCGCGGCGGTAATATCCGCAATTCTCAATCTGGTGTTCAACGTAGTGTTAATCTGGCAATTCGGGTTAGTGGGAGCTGCAATCGCGACGACTCTCGCGTTCGCAGTGAACACGCTACTTCACGCGTACTTCCTGAACAAGTTCGTCGATATCCATCTTCCTGTACGTGAGGCAGGGTGGAGTATCGTCGCTTCAGGCGTAATGGGAGTTTGTGTATACACCCTCCACAGCCTCGTTGCGATCGAGTCCATATACTCGCTACTCGGAGTCGTACTGGTCGGTGGTGTCGTCTATGGGGCAGTCGTGCTCATGTACGAACCAATCCGATCAGAAGCACAACGGGTACTGCGTCCCTTGGTGAATACTGCTACTAGTTGAATTCAGATCCATGTTTAGACGTCTGAATTCATGCGGTGAAGGGCACTGTCTAGTGAGGGTATTTGAGAAGTGAGCGGGTCGTAGTGAGTGGTGTCCATGACACTCAAAGAGACCTGCTCAGAGAGTATTTAGAGATAGACGATGAATACATTTGGGAGAATGAACTTACGCCGACACCGTGAACTGTTTCGCGGTTCGGCTTCACTCCGATAGGGTTTTCGGTGCGTGAAGTCGATAGAGTCTTAGCCTAGGTAGGTGTCGATCGCTGCTATCAGACGGTTTGGAACTGGAAGGAGAAGTTAGCCGAGACACAGAGGGACCCGTCGACGGCGGAACCGTCGCGGGTCGCGGTTGACGAGAAACAAATCGAAGTAAACGGCGAAAAGAAGTGGTTGTACGCCGCGATCGACACGGACTCGAAGTTGCTCTTGAAGATCGATGTTTACAGCCGCCGCGGGATCGGTCCCGCGGCGGCGTTTCTCCATCGGCTCACCGAGAAACACGATGTCTCTGACACCGAGTTTCTCGTCGATGCTGGCGGCTATCTGACTGCCCTCGTTCGTCAAAAGTTGAGCGGTCAACTCAACTACACCGACCGGAACCACATCGAAAAATGGTTCCAGACTGTAACCATGCGAATCGACCGCTTCCACATATTCTGGCGGGGAAGTCAAGCCAGCACGAAGCGTTGACTCAGGCGCTTCAGACATTACTACAACCGTAATCGGCAGAACCAAGCATTAGATGGCCGCAGTACTGTCGAGGAGGTGCTGTACTAAACAGTGCCCTCTAAAATCATCACCTAGATGGCGATATCTAATATTTTTATGTTGTAGCGATATACTGTAGTATATGACAATTGGGTCGAGGGTAACAAACGTCCTCAGTAGGCCAGACCTTTATAAAGAGACAATAAATCAGATTTTCACAGAACTTAATCGAGCGTGGTTCCGAATTATTGGTCCGCCAGAGACGACGAGCGTGATGGAAAAAAAGTGGGATACGCTGATTCTTTTAGATTGCGCCCGGTATGACTATTTTAGTGACTTCTACGAGGGTGAGGGCCACCTAACCAAGCGACGGACGAATTCCAGTCATAGCAGCGAGTTTGCACAGTATGAATTTGCGGAAGACACATTCCACGATACTGTTTACGTTACTGGAAATCCATTTATTGCAAAACTTGACGAGGATACGTTCCACAAATTGATCATGGTCCCTACAGAAATGACTGACGGTGGTGCGTATGTCTCACCTGAGACGACGGCAGAACTAGCGAAAGAGGCCCACGAAAACCATCCTGATAAGCGGATCATCGTCCACTTTATGCAACCCCACGAACCTTACCTGGGCGAGGTAGGGAGATCAATGTCGATGGTGAACTGGGGTCACTCAAATTATCCTCAAGGAGATACAACTCGAAAGGATCTCAGGGCAGCTTACCGCGAAAACCTTGAAATCGTCTGGGAGTCTGTTGAGAACCTGTTAAACAAGGTTTCTGGTCGGATATCTGTTACTGCTGATCACGGCAAATTACTCGGGGAGCGACAACAACCAATTCCAGTCCGAGGGTACTCACATATGCCCGGGTTATATGTTCCAGAACTCGTTGACGTTCCTTGGTTACAACTTGACGGTGAGCCCCGATCTGTCACGGAGGACCAACCTGGTGGTATAGTGAATGAGGATGGTGCGGACGAAGCAAAAGACCGACTGAAGGCGCTCGGATATATATAGCTAAGGTAATTAAGGGAGCAGAACATTTCAAATTCAATATGCCAATACACCATCCAATAACACACCCAGACCCGAACGTCTCTGTTGTAATTCCAACAATACCAGAAAATGAGTATGAAGTTCCGCCTGCCTTAGTTAATCAAACAGCAGATAAGTACGAAGTTATTGTTGTTTCGGACGCCTCAATCAATCGTTGTGAAGCTAGAAACAGGGGGATCAAAACTGCGGAGGCAGACGTTATTGCGCAGACAGATGATGACTGCAGACCTCCTGTAACTTGGATAGAACGAATAGCGAATCACTTCGACTCCGACCCCGAGCTGGTCTTATTGGAGGGATTCTTAGACAAACTTGACCGTGAGCCTCGGGGTTATGTCGGGGCAAACTTAGCCTATAGGAAAGAGAGTGCGCTCAAGATCGGCGGGTTCGATTCTGCACTATCCGGTTGGAGGGCAGACACGGACTTTGGCTGGCGTATGGAAGACGAATATGGGGTAGAGCACTGCCAGGCTGATACAATGAATGTAATTGAACATATTGGACCGTTACGCACAACGGTTAACAGATCGCTTGAACGGAAATTCCGAATGAGGCATCCGCAAAAATATTTTTCTATAATATTTGATCCAGATATCAGATACAGCTATGAGGTCGGTCTAATTATAGGTAAAATATACTCTGTAAATCCGCGCTTAGGAGAAAAAATTATTAAAAAGCGTACACTAATAAATAAACTCAGGGATGAAAATATAACAACTAATGTCTAATCAGCGAAAGGACACCAGTATGGATATTTGCTTCATCCAGACTGCAGCACCCGGTGAATCGGGGAGTATGCACCCAATACACAGAAAAATGGCAATTAGTGTGGGCGCAGATTTTCAGACTGTGTATCGGCGGGACCTCCCGGGTCCGTTGAATGGGTCAGTTTTTTCAGATCTCTTCTTTTTAACTGACGATCTCGATCCAGGCTACGATATATTCGTGTTCGAGTCTCCCAGTACATTGTACTTACTTCCAAATCTATCAGATGAGATATTAGATTCGAAGTTGATATATTTACATACAAACGTTCGCCCCTTCGGTTCAGCAATGTATCCAATGATTAACTACAATCTGGTTCTGAAGTACCTGGGTAAGGTTAATCAAAGCGTAGATGCTAAAATATTACGTTGGCTATGCAATATATATCTTGACGGAATCATCACGGTTTCTGACTTGTTTTTGGAAAATTCGACATGGTACAGCGGTGAAATATCGGTGGCGACGCCATTTATCAGGAATGAGTTACTCGACCAACTGGAGCAAGTAACTCCTGATCATAGCAAGGAAAAGGTCGTTTATCTTGGTCACGATCGAGGTCACAAAGGTATAGATATCTTGGTAGAAGCGTGGCCTCTCGTTCGACGCTCTCATCCAAATGCCGAGCTCAAACTCTACGGTAGTAATCATTCGGCTCTATTGAATCACTAGACAGCGTCGGTGTAGGTCGGTAAATCAAAGGAGTTGAAGCGGGTGAGTGGTAGTTTGGATGAACATCACCACCCGCTTCACCGAGGAGATGGTGTCGCTGGCAAAAAGTTATTGCGACAATCCCGATGAAGCTGCCGCCCCGGAAGGCGGCGGCAGCTTCGCAGAGTACGCGATGATTTCCCTCCACGGGCTACGGATTTTCCTCGATGAGACCTACAAGATGACCATCGACCGGCTGGAGGTGATGCGACCAATTCTGGAGATTATTGGACTTGAGCCCGACGATCTCCCACATCCATCGACGTT
>NZ_FOCX01000062.1 GCF_900110215.1 Halorientalis persicus
GGATTGGACAGATCGTGTTCGGTCAGGAGAATCTGTGCGACCGTCTGGTCGTAGCGGTCGAAACTCTGCGTGTAGTGGCGCATCAGGTGGCTCTGTCCGACCGTCGATAGCGCCTGGCTCTCCTCGACGGTCTCGGTCTCTTCATCGATTAGCCCCTTGCCGGCACCGACTGCCCCAGATGAGACCAACAGTACGTCTTTCCCACGTTCCCGGAGAGTCATGATGTCGCTGACCAGCTTGTCGAGTTTCACGCGATCAAGTTGGGAGTCTGTGTCGGTCAGGGAGTTCGTCCCCGCCTTGACGATCACGCGCTGGGCGGCGGCGGCCTGGTCGCGTGCCTGCTCGACAGTCTCGTCGTCGATGGCCTCGATCGCCGGCCGCTCACTCATCGTCGAACTCCTCGGCGAGTTCGCGGGATCGCCGCTCGGCCGCCTCGACGGCGTCGACGACCGCCGTATCGGCGTCGCTGTTCCACAGCACTTCCATGCCCTCGATGGTCGTCCCGTTAGGCGAGCAGACGGCGTCGATGAGTTCCGAGACACTCCGGTCATCCCGGAGGACGGTCTCGGCTGCGCCTTTGAACGTCTGGGCGGCCAGCGTCTCGGCCTGCTCGGGGTCGAGGCCGCCGTCGACGCCGGCCTCCTTCATCGCGTCAATGAGGTAGAAGACGAATGCCGGGCCGCTGCCGTTGACTGCTGTCGCCACGTCCATCAGCTCCTCGTCGATCTCGACGAACTCGCCGACCGCATCGAGCATCTCTCGCACGTCGTCGTCGATCCCCTCGTGGGTGGCTGCAGCGGCCATGTCGCCGGTCTCGGCCGCCAGGTTCGGCATGATCCGGACGACCGTCGCGTCCGTCTCGCTTGTGACGGACGACCGCGGGACACCCGCCGCGATGGTGACCAGCGACTGGTCAGGCCGGAGATCGAGATCCGAGAGGACTGCGGAGACTGCCTTTGGTTTGACCGCCAGAACGACGATCTCTGCCTCCCGGGCCACGTCGATGTCGTCGGTCGTCCTGTCCGCGTCGTCGGCGACTGACGCCAGTGCCTCAGGATCGAGATCGATAGCTGTCACTTCGTAGGCCCCAGTTTGGGCAAGCCCCGTCACGAATGCTCCACCCATGTTCCCGCAACCAATGACGCTCACGTGTGTCATCCTATCCACACAGGAGCGGTTGAGATACATACCAACTACGGCTTCGTTCGAGCAATGAGCCTATCTGGAGTCCTATTTGTTTCACTGCTGAAGCCAATGTGTTCATAGAAATATATATGGGATTCTGTAGAACATCCTCCGACAAGCACCTACTCCGGTATCTCGTACCGACTGAACTCAGTTCCGCCACAATCCGGACATTCCTCAGTCCCCGGTGATACGTTTGTTCCGCAGTTGCGACACTCGACTACGACCTTTGAACCACCGCCGGGCAGTAATCGAGTGAGGACTGTGCGGACACCCATCGTCTTTGTGAGTTCTGATGACTGCGATTTAATCTTGGCGGACAAGTCATTCCACCGGAAACATGGTGTGTTTCGGCGGGTGAAGTCGCGCCGAAACCTTACGTTTGAGGACGTTACAGTACCAATTGGGAGGGACCTGTCACACGCTCCTCCCGTTCCCCTTTCCATGAATACCGACGAATCATCTCTCGGTGGTTGCCCTGACTGTGGTGAGTATATATCAGAAGCGTGGGTTCTCGTGGAATACCAGAAGGACGACGGTACCGAAGGTGTGTGGGCGGAGTGCCCAGCGTGTGGGGAGGTTGTAGCGCCAGAACGATAGCGTCCCGGACGACTTTGCGGACCATCCGCGTCTGGAACGTCCAGTGGCCGATCGTCGTCAGCTCACCGTCCGGCTCTCGGCCGCCGACGTGTTTCACGTCGACGTCGTAGGAGTCTCGTGGCGTCGTCGTGACGCCCGGCTGGTCGCCGATGAACGAAGCGATCTGTTCGTGGCCGCGCTTGACGTTCTATTTGAGATATTAACTTTAGATGAGGGGGCCCCGTACGTTGTCCGGTCATATCATTGGGAGAATGGGATCCCGCTAGAATATACGCCAGCCGAGAGTGAATCGGATTATTGGGAAATGTTGGGAGAAACCGTCAATGAAGCCCTCAATAGATGACTGGCCCATAACTGCAACATAGTATTCAGCCTAAAACCACACCGGTTGCACTGAACTCCTGAGGTGTATCGCACACATCATTCTTCCCGAAGGGCCACCTCAGCTGATCGCCCGCCCGCTACTCGGTCACAGCAAAGCCATGACGATGGTTGACGACTGCATAGTCGACAGCCGCCAACTCAGTGACGAGATCCTTGGCGGCGGCCGTGAGCGGCGTTGTCGATAGGATCAGCAGGTGGCGATCCCAGAGGGCCGCCAGTTGCTCGATCACGTATTGGTCGACCCACGTACCCGAGGTGATGACCTCGATCACGAACTCCCTGTCAGTGCAGTCGACAAACGCAGTCGTCGGATCGGGAATCTCGATCACCTCGAACGTCCGCTCGGGATACAGTTCATCGACCAGCAGGTTCAGCGCCCAGCCCCAGTCGTGATGATTGAACAAATGACCGTGGTGGGGCATACTCCGTGCAAATGCTCTGAGCGCGCGTTCGCTGTAGGTTGTCTCGTTGGGGTTGGTAATTCGGATCGGGAACACGGGGTCAGCGAGCGGACACATCGGACCAACACGGTTCGAGAAAACACACAAAAGACTAACTTTTTCCAAACGTTTGATTCTCGCGGCAGAATAGGTCGAGAAGTTCTAGATTGTCAAATTCTGGCACTAGGATCGGCGTGAAGTGGATCGAGACAAGGCCCATCCACTTGCGCCACTGCCCGTCCGTGAAGAGACAGTTCGGTTGTGGCGAGCCCATGCAATCGGGAATTCGTGTCGTCAAATAATGAATAATCTTATTGTCAATCGTATAGCCATACACACCTAGAACCACAGCATAAAACGGTCGGCAACGTAACGACCACTATACGGAGTACCCCCAGAATGGATTTTGACCCCGCCGACTACGAGGATAAATCAAAACGGGATATCCTCCGCGCCCTCGTCGAATACGTCGTCAAAACCGACGAGGAAATGGAGGACAAGACTACGCGTAGCGGCGGACAAACCGACCTCAACCTCTATCTCTGTGATAACCAGGGATTCCAGATCGGCCACCTCGACCACTGGGTCCACCAGCTCACCGAAGATGACCGTATCACTGGGCACGCAACGAATTTTGCGTCCGAACACACGTTTTCAGAGACTGTCGCTGATGACGATATTTCGATCGTCACCATCACCACACCCGCCAAAGGGCGCGAAGACGAGTTTCTCTTCGTCACCACAAACGATGGTGACTACCTCTGGGTCATCACGACCGTCCATTCGGACTGGCGGGACAAAACCATCGAGCGGCTCTTAGATTATCTCCCCTGCATCGAGCGCCTGTTCCTGTCGTCGGATGACCTCGAAGACCTCACAACGGATATCCGAGATTCCCGCGTCTCTGGCTTTACTGCCAAGTACCACGCGCCCAACCGAGAGCGGGACGCCACGCTTCGCTTCACCGGTGCCGAACCAGACGACCTCAAGAAGGCAGAGGAGGTCTTCGAGGCAAAGCCCACGCGCATTGATTTCGATCAAACGAATTCGCCCAGTACGGCGATTCAAGGTGCAAACACCAACAACGGTCGGATCTCGATGCGCTCGGTGCGTGATGGATCAGAGCCCAAAGCCGTCGAAACGCTACTCGGTATTACAGAGGGCTATCAGTCGCTCGATCACGCTCGCTTCGATGTCAAGTTTCAGTCAGAGTTGGAAAAGCTTGAGAACGGCTTTGCTGTCGATGGGTTCACCGCGATCGAGCTGACGGACCCAGATCGCGACGAGGCAACGGCCCAAGAGCTGGTGGCCGACCTGGAGACACACGTCCTGAATGGCAACCGATACCGCCACGGGCTCCGAGACGGCGGCACAAAGATTCGCGTCTTCGATACCGAACACGACGAAACATTTGATGTTGCCCTTGAGCCGCCAGAAATCGTGTTATACACCCGGCGGACGACCAGTGCATTAAGTCTCCGTGAGTTTGTCCGCGGGGTCTATACGGAACTTGATTCGACGTACTCCCTCGAAAAGAAACAAAACCCGGTGGCGATCACATAGATGCCCTCGCTGTCGGCAGGTGGGCGGCAACGGCGTGAAGTAAACACCTACAATTTATTCTATGCTGCTGTGACCGCTCGTGCTGACCCACCACTCTCCGCGCGTGGCGTTCGTATCCCCGTGATGTTCCCCGTTTTTGAGGATACGTCGGAGGGCAGAGACATCGAGGCCGAACCGGACATGGTGTTGTATGATGGGTCGACGTGTATGCTCTGTGAAATCAAGAGCGGGCACCACATCAACGAGCGAGACATCGCGCAAATGGCAGAATGCGACAAGGTGGCGATTGAAACTGCCGAAGCAGAACTCAAGAACGCCCAGGTGCAGGAGAAAACAGAATACGACGGCACTGTCACTGCTGTCGAATCAGTTATTGTCTATCAAGATCTGGATGAGGATTACATCGCAGAGACACGCCAGGAGTCGGATGATTTTTGTGATGCCCTTGATCGACTGACAGACCACGCAGTGTTGCTGACACAGGATTATGGCGGCGACCTCCGCGTCCTTGCCGGTGAGTTTGCTGCCGAAGGCGCGTTGCAATCAGCGCTCAGTGCAGGCGTATCCTTGCCGGAGAATCCGCCAGATAAAATCATGCTCACAGAGGGCATGGAGCCAGAAATCCTGGCAATTGCGGTTACGGACATCTGGGGCGAACAGGCGCTTGATCATGACGGTGGTGTTGAAGTGACACGCGAGCAGGTCCGCGACTTTTTCGCGCCACAGCACAATGTGAACCCCGGCGATCTGGGGCTTGTATTCGAGTTTTTGCAGGATGTCGGCGCGTGTGAAGAGGTAGACACACACCGATACGAATTCCGGCGAGAGCATATGAGTACGATTCTTCGCGTTGAGGAACTGGTCATGGAACAGCGCGTCGAGGACTACCTACGGGCAGATGATCAGGCCACGTTTGAAGCATTCGGCGATAGCGATGCATCGGACACAACACAGGGAGAGTGAGAAGTCACCTGACCAGACAGCACTGCTAGATTGACCTGCGATCACAGCAACCCGACACAACCGATCCAGTCTTCGAATGACAGAGTCTGAATTCACACAATCTGAGTTTGATGTTGATCACCTTCGAGCCCAGAATGTCCTCCAAGCGCTCCAGGACTTTGCTGCAGAGGTGCGCCAGCGGCGTGCAGTTACGCAAGTAAAGAAAGTGGCTCGCAATGCAGCAACCCAATTCAAAGGCGGGTACGTCGATCAAGCACCCGAATACTTCACAGAACAGTATCTGATCGAATCAGTGCTTGACCAACTGGCCCTAGGGCCGTGGCCACGGCCAGTGGAACTCGTAAAAGACGAGCAGAGGCGTCCGGACTATCGTCTCCGAGACGTTGCGACAAACTGTCTTGCGATCGGCGAGAGCAAAGCTCTGAACCGAGAACGCAATCAAGGAAAGGCAACCGAGGATATCAAGGGATATCTCCACGACGAGACGTTCTTGAAGACGTTGCGACGCGAGGAAGTACGCTACTCGATCGGCATTGCCACAGACGGACTAAAGTGGCGACTCTTCGCTCGCGATATTGACACCGGTGTCCAGCTCAAAGTCGCCGACTGCTCAATTTCCGAGCCGGTCGCGATGGTTTTAGAGAAGGCCCATTCAGAAGTGGACCCAGCCGAGGACTGGACTCCAGATGCGCGTCGGCGCATCGCTAATACGCTGGTGGCTGCGTTTTCGCGGGAGAATATCGTCTCCACCGCTGTCGCCGGGTTAGAGTCATAGGAGTGCTGTTTGCACCGATTGAATCGGCAAATAAGGCAAGTCTACGTTGCGTCGGCGAAGTTATCAGGTTGTCTGGAGGTGGTCAGATGCAGGTTCATAGATTTCTCCTTTATGCTTGAGTTTATCAATTTCGTGTTCGGCTTTAGATCGAGCCATTCCAGCCTGTTGAGCCTGTTCAAGCACATCTTCAACGGGCGCACCCAGATCATGACGCAATTCGATTTCTTGAATGAGGGCTTTCATGTTCTTGGCCCGGTCGTGTTGAGATTGGGACTGTCCAGCGACAACATCTTCATCCAGTTCCTCTTTTTTGGGGTCCGTACCGGCCATTTTGAGACTGAACTCCACAACATCAATCACACGCTCGGCGTCTGCTTGTCTAACCGTGTCGTCAAGTCGCATTCGGGCACTGGCTTCGGCAAGGCGAACCAACGCTTCCAGTTTTCGCGATGTCACAGGCACAGGCGAATCATCGTCTCCCCGTGACCGCACGTCAACATAGAAATCTCGAATTGTATCTTTGGCATCCGGACACATGGTTGGGAAGACATTGCGCTTCGCATAGGAGATATATTTGCGGAACAGGTCTGGCCCGATCGGTGGTGCGATGGCCTCAATTTCTTCTTCGACATCCTGCTGTGAATGGCCAGATTTGTCAGCATTGGCACGCTGTGTATTCACTTCGCCAGCATAATTCGCGGAGAGTGTATGGTCTGCAATATCGCGATCCTGCTCTGTATCCGGTTGATCTGTCACGGCAAAGACCAAGTCTGACCGCGACACCAACGAAGGAGTGAGGTCAAACTGCTCTGCGATGGGCTCGTATTGGTCGAACCGACCATATTTTGCTTTTGAAATACCTAAAATGGCGGTTCGGGCAGGAAGTGTTTGATTCACAGTTGCCTTACTAGTCTCAACAATCTGTTCGTGCATCACCTGCTGCAACGCAGTTTGTGCATCTTCGCTCAACTGTTCAGTCTGAGTGATGCATGTAAGACCACCATCGCCAAGAACAAGCGTCCCAGCATCAGCTTCCCAGTTTTTCCGGTTAGATTTTGACTTGTATGCTGAGCTGGTGAGTCCGACTGCTGTCGTTTCAGCACCATTAGCGCTGACACTATGAGGGGCGACACGTTTGGCATATTCAGCAATTTCTTCCATCCGCGTGCCCGGGTCCCAAGCAAGAATTCGAGCAGTCGATGACAGATCCGAGTCGCGAGGCGCTCACGCCGCCGATTCATCTGGCCTACGACACGCCCCAGGTCAGCTGGTACGGTGACGAAAATGAGAGGTGGACCTCCGGCGTGCTGCCGACCGACAACGGCGCATCCGCCTGGGAGTTTGGAGTCCTCTCCATCGTCGACTCAGACATGTCCTACGTGCTGGGGGCGCTACCGCTCCAGAACCGGTCTAAGATCGGCGCCTACCTTAACCGGTTCTTGCGGCGAGCAATAATGACCTACAATCTGGATATCGGCCGCGTCTACATGGATTCACAGCTCTACACCGAGGAAGCCGTCTCAGCACTGCGTCAGAACAACGTCGACTTCCTCATTCAAGGCAAAGATGACGGGGGCATCGAAGAGCTACTCGATGAGGCAGAGGCCGGCGAGATCGCTACACGGGAAGACGTCCGCTTCGGAGACAGGGACTTCTCACGGCCGCCGAACGCGTTTGCCTGGCCAGTCCCGTCCGAAAAGACCGGAGCCGACGATCGCGACCGCCCTCACGAGGCCTTCATCACGGACATTGACGTCGAGGAGCGCGACCTCGAGGGCCTCGGACAGCAGTTCCGGAAGCGATGGGGTATCGAGACCTCAATTCGAGAGATCAAGGACCGCTACCACGCGAAATGCAACCATAGCGATCATCGGCTCCGGGCGTACTACTTCATCATCGCGACCGTTCTGTACAACTTGTCCCAGTACGTCGATAATCGGCTCGAAGAACGCCTGATGGCAGACGACGTCTCCTGGGGTGGTCAAGAGTTCCTCCACGCCGTTCGGCGGGTCGATCCGAACGAGGTCCCCGACTGGGGTGGGACCTTCAAGGCCACTGATGACCACGACTGGACCCAGTTCTGGTGAGATGCGCTCGACTGAAGCTCATTTGAGCCGATACGCGATCTCCACTCTGCATCGCGATCGGGCGTCAGTATGAGTGCAACAAGGGCCCCCAAAATCCGGATCAACAGGTAGGCTTGTCCGAGCGGATGCGAGCCCACGACTGCCAGCCTCGGTTAGCGATCTCGTGTGCAGAGTGGCTGCGAATCAATCGCTTGTTTCGTCTGCCTGGCTGTATGCCCAGTACAGGAAGAGCCCGATAAACGCCAGTCCTGCGAGTCCAGCGAGGAGATCTGACACGAATTGTGGGGCCGAGAGAAACGTTCCCGCACCCGCAATCGCATAGGCGAACACCGCTGCGGCTCCGACCAATAGAAATGTGAGCTCCGACCACGAAATCCGGCTGCGATAGTAGCTGTATCCACCGAGAGCAGCCACTACTACACCGAAGATAGCGGCCACAAATTGGACTACAGGGCCCCCAATCCAACCCATACCTAGAACCCTCAAGCGGCGTTGGTAAATTTTCTGCCTGTACTGAGCAGAGATCCGACGGCTGATATACACCGTGACCCCACAGGACGCTTGTGTTGCGCAGAGAGACCACCGCTTGATGCTCCGTCCCTGAAGGTTTTGTCGCAGCCACTCGCCAGATGACGTATGCTCTCCATCCAGCTATCGTGGCCCCTCGCTCTTGCCGTCGCCGGCCTCGGTGCGGCCTGGATCTACCTCGACGGCCGTGAACGGGGTATGGATACCGCCGATATGTGGGCTGTTGGGTTCATTCTCGGGATGTTCATTCCCCCGGTCATCGGCGCTGTCGCGGTGGCCATCCTCTACATCCAGAAGCGACCCGACACAGGATGCGGGCGGAATGGGCCATCGCTACGCTAGCGCTAAGACTGCCAGTGAGAGGCCAGCCAGAGTTAGTTCGGCCAGTGTGCTAGGCGAAATGCCTGCCCGGCAGCGTGACTCTTTAACCAACACAACCACCGAGAGCTACCATGTGTTGAGTAACAGGGTGACGCCGGTGGCTGGCAGTCACGATGTTGGTGACATACACGCCACCAACGTCGAAGTATACTTATCGTCGATCTCGCCGGATTGGTTCACACGAAGTACATAGTTTTTATCATTGCACTCAGACGGCTCGATCGGAATCCGCAACTGGCCTGATGTATTCCGATATTCTGCTCTGAGTACATACTGTCCGGGTTCTTGCAGTCTGAATCCAAGCGCTTCGTTCGCTGGGAGGCGAACTGTCTCCTGGTAGATTGGACCAGCGGTACCGTATACTAATGAGACAGAGAGTGTGCGCGCCGCAGAGCCATTATTCCAAACGTACGCACTGACAGTACCGTCAAGAGGGGGTGTTGACGGTTGGTCGACAACGTACCGTCGTGCCGAATCTGGCCACGGACCATCAAATGCCCATGCGATTCCGGGGAGCTCCATACTAGTGGGTGCCACAGAAACGGTTGGTGGTGTTGGAGCAGGTGTCGACGATGCCGGAGTGGCGGTGGTCGGCATCTCAGTTGTGACAGTCGGTGTTGATTGGGAATTTGTACTCATGCCGGCACACCCACTCAATAACACCAGACATCCTAAGATGAGGGCCAAGCGGACCATAGTACGATTCGTTCTGATTGAATAAAGTGTCTTGTGACGAGATGGTCGAAGAACACCCTACGCCAGTGCCACCGACTGGCAGTCACGACGACTGCACCGCACGTTGGGTGACGCCTGGAACAACGGGGTGCGCGTGTCATGAGTGGGGTTGATCTGGACGTGGTCGAGACACAGTTGGCCCAGGCCTACACGCGGGCGTTGCAGCCGGCCGCGCGGGAGCATATTCACGCGGCGCTGTTGGAACTGGACGCCGAGGTGCCGACGGGGCTCGCTGAGTGTCCCAGCTGTGGGCGGGTTGGCCTGCCTGAGCGGGTGCGAGAGCACGACTGTGGACAGCAATCCCGCCCGTGTTCAGTGTCCCTGCATATCTAGCATCAGGTCGCCTGCCACTGCGGGCTGAACACGGCTACGCCCAGTTGTGGTTTTCCCAGCCCTCGTAGTGCTTCAGTCGGCTCTTGATCTCAAACGGTTCCCAGTCGCACTCGTGGTAGAGGACATCGGCCAG
>NZ_FOCX01000041.1 GCF_900110215.1 Halorientalis persicus
ATGCTCTCGACGCCGTCCTCTAAAAATCAACAACGTGCTTCACAAGAGCGATTACAGTAAAAATCAGTGTCCGTATCGCGATTGCGAGGCGCGCATCAAGATCAACATGAATCGCAAACCACAGCACTCCTGCACCCGAGAGGATGACCACTACGATAAGTGGCCCTAAAAGAATGAGCGGTGCAGCAGGAAACAGACTTAGTGGCAGAATCGCGAGGACGGCAACAGCGATCGCAAGGTCCGTCTTCGGATCATGCACAAGCAGGTCACCGTAGTTTGCCAGCGAGACTTCATTCAGCAATAAGAGGCTTCCAACAACCGCTGCGCCAGCACTACCAACCACAAAGCCAAGCGAACTCTGGGTTATGAGTGGGACAAAAATTACCAGAAGAGACCCCACGAGGAGCGTAACGCCGTTCTGCAGATACTGTACTGACTCATCAAACTGTGTCTGCAGGTTGTTGAGGATCTCCTGATTGTGTTCTAAGGCAGATATTAGATCCAAGAGAAGTAATTGCTCAGCCTTTTTATCAGTGGTATCGCTGTTCAGAGCCGCATATCGCGATGGTTTTACGCCCGATCGCATCTCTGCCGAGGATATTAGTTCGATAGCCATCGGGAAGAACTTCACAAACACAGAATAAATGGTATGAGCGAGAAGGGAGAAGGTCCCAAATATAGCAACAGCAAGTATCAGTTCTGAGTGATAGTCCTGTAGGAACGTCTCTGTAGTCAAGTCTGTGATTAGTCTCGTGAGACTCCTGAGTGAGAAGAGTTCGAGAACAGTACCAGATTCAATCCACAGAATCAGCGCGAGAATCGGCAATAATGTACCAAAGGGCACCAGAACATACTTGACGAGTTGCTCAGCACGCCGCTGTAGCTCTCGCTTTTCATCGAATTGGTTCTGAATATCCTGTTGAACCTGCCGGAGATCGCGGTTTTCTAACTGATGCTTGTCTGGACCATCTGCCATCGATGTGACTGTATTATTTATTTTTTCTATCGCATATAAATCGGCTTGTACCGTTAGTCGAGATTCTCGTGGTACACAAGTTTCTGCACTGTCATTCGTCAGACACCTGTATCAGAATTGAGAGTAGTGAATTTGTATAGCGAAATGAGGTTTATCCGCGCAATATCAATACAGATCTACATGAGTGGAGATTAGGTAAGCAATTTAGATTAGGTAGATTAGGTAAGTTAGGTAAGCTAGGTGAATTAGGTGAGTTAGATACACCACGCAAAACACCTAAGTTAGGTAGACAACATGACGAGAGTATGGGACCAGAGGTGAACGTTCGTGTCTGAGCCGCGTGCTGTGGCGTTCGGCGTCCTGAAAGGCGGCTTCGGGAAGACAACCACATCCCTTAACACAGCGCGCGAGCTCGCACGTCGGAACGGGCGGGCGCTCGTGGTCGACCTCGATGACAACGGCCACATGACGCTCAATCTCGGCTTCGACGCAGCGTATCGTGGCGAGGCCTGGGCTGACAGCGACGAGACGATCAACCACGCCGGCGAGGTCCTCCTCGATGGCCAGAACCCAGAGCAGTACATCGTGAACGTCGTCGATGGACTCGATCTCTTCCCGGCCCACGTCGACTATGAAAGCGTCCAGAACGCGCTCAAGGACGCGACGATGGGCACGACCCGGCTCGCGAAGAACCTGGTCGAGCCGCTACTCGGGGAAACCTACGACCATATTGTGATCGACTGCCCGGCAAATCGTGGAAAACTCAACGACAACGCCATGTATGCGACCAACAACATCATCATCCCACTCCGACCGGAAAACGGCTACGAGAGCGGCCTCACAAACACCTTGCAACGGCTGGTAAAGGAAGCCCGGGAGTACTTCGATCTGAACATCCTTGCGATTGTGCCAACCGATCTGCAGGAGCGCGTCGATCACCAGACGCGCGACCGCGCGCTCCTTGAGGAAATGACCAAGCGCGAGCACGTCGCCCAGCACGTTCCCAACTTCGCCTACCTCTCGGAGGACGACTGGGCTGCCATCGACGCCGGCGAGTACGACGGGTCGCTTCCGGGGATCCGGCACCGACGCAGTATCGACGCCGCCCACAGCGCTGGGCTCCCGCTACGAGACTACGATCCCGACTGTGACCAGCTGGCCCATTACGCGGAACTAGCTGAAATCGTCGAGCGTGGGGAGGTGGCTCGATAGATGGCGTTCGATGATCTCGACGAAGCGATCGAAGAGCAGGATCGCGAGGACGATGGCGACGAAGCCGGCGAGGAACCCACAGAGGTCGATGGGGCCGCCGACCAGGCAGCTAGCGAGGACATCGACAAGCAAGAGGACAGTACCAACGAGTCTGCACCGCTGACCGAGCCCGCCTTCGAATTCAGCGAAACCGAGCAGGATGCCCTCTACGCGCGGCCGGCCACGTGGGACATCTTCGACGATATGCTCGATCTCGACCTCGAGCGTGAACTCCGGGAGCGAGACATTCGAGACGTACCCCAAAGCGAGAAGTACGATGCGGTGCTTCGGTTCGCAGCCGAGCATCCCGAAGCGATTGCCGATCTGATCGAGGCCGAACGAGTGGAGTAATAACCGTTTTACAGATATCGCGACAAGCGTGATATGGGCAGGGCGTTGGGGACCATCAACGCCCCTGCCTCATTCTGTGGCGAGAATCGCCGTCTCTCATCCCGAACCTAGCACTCACAGGCACAGGTCACTACAGGCTTTGCAGCGACGCAACCACAAACGCTGTAACCCTGTACTCACTATGGATGAATGGGCAGGCAGCTCCGACCCAATCGGGACGAGCACGAGTTCCTGCTCCCACACGACACAGTCACTGGGCCTTGTTGTAGCGCCCATCAGGACTGTTGTCGCGTGTTCCTGTCCGGGGCCCGTCAATCTTGGCGGGTAGTCGGGCCCCGTTTCAAGCATGAGCAATAGTGACTTGTGCAGAGAAAGCCGCAGGCAGAGTGTCAGACACCTGTTTGCGTCACCAGCACCGTTGTTATCGTCTTATCCACAGAACGAGGTGGGCAGGAACGGCTGCCGATGTACCTGTTGCAGTGTCACACCGCACTGACGCCAGGTACGCGCAGTCGCGTGGCCTGCGTCGCCTGCCCTTGGTCACCTCTGACCACCGTCTCTCCCGAGCAACCCTAGATTCTTGTACAGCAATGTAGATGGTCCTGTTGCCATGGCCGACGGCGTCTCTCATCCAACGCCGCGAGGGTCAGCCATGGCTACCATACCATTAAATCAGGCCAGCGTGGGAATCCGGCCCCACCAGTGCCTGCAGAAAGCGTTCGGTGCGGGCTATCGGTTTAGATCAGAGCTTCTCGGCGAGTGCTTCAAGACGCTGGGCATACTCGGTAATTAGCTGTTTGCCAGCACCGGTGAGGCTGTACTCGTTGGTCCGCTTGTCGAGTTCCGATTTCTCGATCAGCCCTCGCTCAACAAGCTCGTCAAGATTCGGGTAGAGCCGGCCGTGATTAACATCCATCTTGAGCTGGTCTTCAAGCCGCGACTTGATCGCGAGCCCGTAGGGCTCATCACCAGCCGCCTCGATCTCGGTAATCGCAAAGAGGACTTCCTTCTCGAACGTGCTCAGATCGGTAGCCGATACGTCATCGTGGGTGGGGGATTCGGACTGACTCATGTGTGGGGTTCTATGCCGGAGTTTAGGGCCCGGCGATTCAACCGCGAGTTCACAACAACTAATGGAGTTTTGCGTTTGAACCTTCTGGCCCGCGAACGGCGATCCAATGGGACACATCGGCCACCATATTGAGGAGATGGCCATCGCCTGCAGAGTGGGCCGTACAGAACCGCCAGGCAGAGTTTTATGAAAGAGGGTATGGTGAATCCAGCCGGGAGAGGTGAATATATTTTGGCTGGAGGAAAAATATATGGAGAAATCTCGTAAGTCACGTATGTCAGGAGATGCTCGCGATGGGCCGCCGCCGTTCGATCGACCTTTCGAGGGCGAGGACACGAAACAGCGCGTGTATGGAGCCGTGTTGCACGCGCGTGAGCCCATGACGGCTGCTGCAATCGCCGAGGAAGCGGGGTGTTCCGAGGAGTCAGCTCGTACCCACCTGTCGTTCTATGCGGATCTTGGAATCGTGATTCACCACGAGGGTCGGCCAGCCAGGTACGAACGCAACGACGACTACTTCGAGTGGCGACGGGTGAACGAACTGGCTCAGAATCACACGGTTGAGGAATTGCAGACCCGTGTATCAGAGTTGACCGATCAGATCGACTCCTATCGCGAAGAGTACGATGCTGACACGCCCGCAGCTGTCGATGTGCTTGCGTACCCCGCAGCGGACGTTGACGCAGTGTACGCTGATCTCGGGGAGTGGGCCACCGCGATGGAGGAACGCCACCTGCACGAACGTGCGCGGCGAAAGGCCGCTGGATCGGCCACGCCATCACACAGCTGACGATGGTCCCGGTTGATTCCGGTGCAAGTCCGGCACCAATAGACCGACCCATCCTAGAGCGGATGCAGTCCCGATTCAGTGGCAGCCGGCTGGCCAAGTCGGCGGCGATCGTCACAGAAAGGAACGTCCACCTCCGTATGGAGGTGGCCGAGGACTACTGCCCTGGGACGGTGTCGGCGCGGCTTGAGATCCGCTGGTATCGGAATGATGATTTCAGCATCCACTATCAGGAAACACGCCAGGAGAGCACGTGGCAGTGTCGCTGGGACCGGCACCCGGACGCGCACAACACGCGAGGGCACTTTCATCCGCCGCCGGCCGCCAGTCGGACTGACGCAGAAGCTCCCCAATGGCCAGCCGACCATCGAGACGTGTGCCAGCACGTGCTTGATGCCATCGAAGATCGCATCGACACGCTGTGGGCGCAGCGGTAGGCAGCAGAGAGCATCATGGAAAGCCCAGTCCGGGCCCACCCAACCTGTGTTGCCAGTCCCCTGACTGCGTTTCGAGGACGCACACCGATCCGATATATTTTATATATCGATTCGAAGCGCCGCTGATGACTCATTTGGATCCGGACGCGATCTTTGAAGAGTCGCACAACCTTGCAGTCTCGTTTTCGCGCGCCGAACGGCACATTCTCTGGCGCGTACTCCTCTACTACAACGGCATGGAGCTCCCGGGCGGGTATTACATCGGTCGCGAGCGCCCGCCAAGTCTCCGGGAGTTGGTGTCGGCACGGCCTGATCAGTACGATATCCTCAAGCAGGCCGTCGAGCGGCTGCGGACGCTCGATATCCTCCACGAGGAGTCGGCGTATGTCTGCCGTAAAGAGGTCAAGTACCGCCCGACACGGACTGGCCGGCAGGTCATCGACGATCTGTTCGGTGCTCTGTGGCGGCGTGAGTTCGGCGGCTGGGGTACACTCCCAACCGAAAAGGAAACCGACTCAGTGCTCGCCGGCGAGCAAAACGAGGGATTGCTGCACCGGTACGGCGTGCGACAATTCCTTGAACTCAAATTGGATGGCGCAGATGATGGCTTCACACTCTATCCGACTGGATCAGGCCCCCAGCCTGACGCGATCGCCGAATACGAGTATACGTACCCGCGTGCCTGCGAAGTCCAGACCGGCCACAACGATCATGCCCAGATAGCGCGGAAGTATCGTGGCTTCGTGCAGCTGGCTGCGGACGCAAAAAAAGGGTGGAAGCCACGCGTGTACTGGCTCTTTCCCGATGGTGAAACCGCAGCCCGAACGATCAACATCCTCGAACGTCGCGTCAACGACTTTGATTTCCCGAACGCACCGTTCGAGAATCCGAGCGAGTATCGGCCGTCGCGGTTGGACAGTTACCTTGACCCAGTGTCTGGGACACACCACGCGCTGGCTGGTATCGAAACGTTCGATACATTCCACAAGAAGATCATGAGCCAAGGTAATGGCGCCTGAACGACCCCCTGCTGCTACACCCCCTGTTTCCCTCTATTAATACGGACGCGTCCAAATTGTCCGCACCTGTTTGCTGATTCAGTGACCGGCGTGTGAGCCGCTGATTCGACTGTCCGCACCCGTGGCCATTCGCGTAAGGGTGCGGACAAAGTTTCGAGAGGGAAGTCGGACAGAGGGTGCGGACAGGCCCCACTAAAACGGGTGCGGACAACGTGTCCAGTAAAAAAGTGGTGTGAACACAGCAGGATTGAGCAAAAGGTCGACATGATTGCGGACGACCTGAAAGCGATCCACAAGCGGATGGCTGAGGACGACGGTGGCCTGTTCAGTTAGTCCCCAGTTCGTTTAGCGAGACCGGAAGCCGACTTTGGCTGTTCCGGCAACGTCATCTGTTTATATACCTGTCCGAACTGCACGACACGATCCTCAGCATCCGGAGCGCCACAGAGGAGTCTGGCGACGCGAACCCAGGGGTTGATCCGCGGACATTCCCGTCGTAACAGGTCATAATCGACGGGATGGGCGAATGCGGCCCCGACCGGATCGTCGAGGTTGCCCAGCCGCATCGGCTCGTCCAGGAGGATATCGGCCACGTCCCAGAGCAGTTCGGTCGCAGTCGTCGACTGGCTCTTTATTGGTTCAGGGCAGATCCGGTCGCTACGGTCGTCGACCTGGAAGGGCAGCGCCAGCCGGTAGCCACTCTCGGTCTCGCGAACGAGATCCAGCGCTGCCAGTACGTCGACGTACTTCCGGAGCGACCGCGTCGACACGTCGGCCCGTTCGGCCAGTTCCGTCTGGGTAAGCGGTTGGGCGGCTTGCAGCAGCGTCGCGACCGCCGCGCTGACCGTTGGCGCTGCCTCAGGGAGGAGCCGGGCCGGCCCCAGCTGGGCCAGGGCGTATCGGACCTCGTCGAGGCGGAGATCCCGCGGCGTGTCCTCGCGTTCCAGCCAGTGCAGGCCGTCGGCAACGGCATGGGGACTGGCCGCCAGCGCCCGGCACAGCGTGACGGCTTCCCGAGTGCTGTGGAGGTTTTTTTGGCTGCACAGCCGCGAGATCGTTGCGGCGTAGGCCTCGCGACCAGCCGTCCCGATCGGGAGTCGGACGGCGATTTCGGGGGCGTCCTCACGCGTCGGCTTCCTGGCGCTGCGGAGGGAGCCTTCGAGATGCTGGCCGAGATCGCTGGCGTGGGGCCCGCGGATCGTCAGCGAGCCGATGTACTCGCCGAAGGGATCGGCGGCGTCAACGTCGACGAGTGGGGCTTGGCGCACCTTGTCCGGCCGCTGTTCGTAGAGTTGGCGGTAGACCGTGTGATCGCGGTACTGCGACTGGATCTGAGCTTCATGGAGCAGCGTCGCTCGGATCGAGTCCAGTGTGTCGTGATCCAGGCCCGGCGCCAGCAGGAGTTCGCGATGGATGGTGACGCCGGCCTCATCGAGCAGATGGACGATCGACCCGGCTAGGCCATGCGCTGACTGCATGATTCGGCCCCGGAAGGCATCGCGATCGGCGTACTCCTCGTGCTGGAGATCGGTCGTCATGGCCGCCAGTTCCTGGCCCCACTCGACGAGATTGTCCAGGAGGACCTGCGGATCGGTTTCAGCTTCCTCGGGGAAGCCGCCGATACACCGGCAGTACCGGGTTGCGACCGGATCGAGATCGAGATCGTCGAGCCGGTCCGGTGGCAAAGCGGCCTGCAGGACCTTCGGCGTCGATAAAGTCAGTGCAGTGCTCACCACGTGTTGGAGTGGCGAAGTCACCCAGTTCGACAGCACCAGCTCGTCGCGATCGGCGTCGTAGCTGGCGTAGCGAGTGCGGCGTTGCTCGGCGTCGGTCGCGTCGAGTGGCGCGTCGACGGTCGTCACGCCGCCGTTGCGGGCGGTCCCGGCGATGGCGGCGTGTTGGGGCCGGGACAGCCAGCGGGTGCGGTAGGGGCCAGCGCCGTCGGCGTCGCGGTCGGCGGTGTCGTCGGGGTCATCCCCCCCGGCCCTCGTGTGCGCGGGATTACACGGCCTGTCAGGCTGGCTTCCGGTTTCGCTAAATAGGGCGTCGAGTTCCTGGCCCCGGTCGGCATCGGCGGCCAGCGTGTCCAGATACGCCGTTCCCAGTGGGAGGAGTTCGACACGCTTGGCGGTGCGTGGCCCATACCGCTCAACGAGTGCAAGCTCTTCGAGCGTCCCCAGCAGCTGACTGATGCGGCTTTTGCTGACGGGACTCTGGGCAACGAGTTCGTGATAGGAGAGCGTATGCGCCGGCTCAGCGGCGAGTGTCCGGAGTACCTCGACGGCCCGACCCTCAGGATCGAGCTGGTCGTGGGCCGCTCGCAGTCGCGTCGAGGTGGCCCGGCTGTCCTGCCCGGCGATGCATTGCGCGCTAAACGAAGCCGGCAGCTCATCGCGATGTTCCGAGCGCAACCAGCTCGCGACCAGCCCGGTCATGGTCACGCGCACGTCCGCGACCCGCCCGAGCGCACACAGGAGCCACAGCGTCGTCTCGCGTTGCTCGCGCCGGCGGTCGCGAAAGCCCTCCGGCAACAGCACCGACACACTCGGCACGAGTGCAGCGGCATCCAGTGCCGCCAGCGGGCCGTCCGTGATGAGTTCGATCGGCAGGTGGCCGAGGTCGGTGGCCCCGTCCTGGCCGATCCCGGCGACCACCTCCAGTGCGTCCTGGTGAGCGGGATCATCGGCCGGGCGATCGAGCGCCGCGAGGACGGTCGCGAGGCCACCGTTGGCCGCCGTCACCCCTGCCTCCCGAAGCGTCGCGGCCCGATCAGCGTGGGTCGTCCCCTGGCAGAGTTCGCGCACAGCGTCGACGAGCGCGTCTTGGAACCCATTCGACGTGGCGATCGTCGTCCAGAGGTCGGCCGGCGCGCTGTCGGCGGTGGCGTGAATGGCGGCCCGCACGTCGCCACCGTCGTTCAACGAGGGCGTGAGCGAGCCGCCGGCAGTCTCGAAATCGAGTGTGCGGTCAGTGTTGTACTGAAAGTCGGTGTCGAGCGTGCCAAAGCGGCGCTCCAGGTAGGCATCGGCCTCATCGCGAAGAACGGCCCGGCGCTGCTCGCCCCACTGATCGAGCCGCTCGTCGACGAGATCGCCGAACACAGCATGGTAGCCAGCATCCTGCTCAAGCGAGGTCGTCGGAACCGTGCAGTCAATTTCGTCTTCCAGCCGCCCGTAGTCATCGACGGTGCCGATGTACGCCCCGAGTTCACCGGCGCGACGGGCCAGTAGCCGCGCGCGTTGCTCGCAGGCGACCTGCCAATTGTCGGCCGTGGCCTGGGCCTTGACGAGGTCTGGGTCGCGACTGTGCCCACAGCGGGGACACTCGACCCGGTCCTGCTGGTGGTAGTGCTCGGCCACCCAGAGTGCCTCGCACTCACGGCAGCCAAGCACGGCAAAGCGGTCGGGGGAATTGGGTGGGCCGGCCATACTCAGGACTGACTAGAGACACGGCTCTGGCCACGCAGGCGGGCACGAGCCCCACAATTGGACAGCGCTACCGCTGGCTGTGGGGAACGCTTATTAGCCGGGCTGGAGAAATGAGACGTAAGCCGCGAGGGCAGTGGTGGTGCGCTGGAACCCTCGTTCGGCGTCTCGGTCCCATTTTCCAGGTGTCGTGTGTGGAGCCGGTCGTGTCGCTGTAGCTGTTCAAACGGCCCGAACTTAAGTACTAGCCCCGCCGCCGGGCGGTTGGCCCAGCTGGGCTGTCCGGCGGCGCTGACCTGCCGACGCACTCGCCACAGCGCGACACGCGGGCCAGGGTTGGGCGGACTCGTGCGATCGGGGCCGGTGCAGGCGAAAGGTGTGTCTACCACTGGTGGATCTGAACGACGGGCGCTCGGCTCACGATGCAACTTGCTCGGCGGACGCCCCCCCAGCAGCAGACGGAGATGCGTCTGACTGAGGGGAACACTTATTGCAGGTCGGTAGGAAGGATTAGGTAGCCAACCGGGGGAGGCGATTCTCCCTCCCTTTCCTACCAACCCATTAGCGGTGGGTCTGTGGTGTGCGTATCTTGATGGTGAGAGGTGACACAGCGATGGGGCTTGAAAGTACCGGGGCCGTCGCCGGGTGCGTCTGACGCGCGGCATACGCTGTCGCCCAACTGGCTCGATACGGCCGCCCACCCAGCGTGAGATACCGAAGTCGAAACCGTTGTTTGAGATGAACGACAACCGAGAATGGGGGCAGGCCTCAACAGAGCTCCCTTCGAGAACCCCCTGCCCCCAGTCTCTACTTTCACCCCCGGCTCTGCCGGGGGGTGCTAACAGTGCTCGGGAGGGGCTGGCAGCAGCGTGTCGC
Source organism: Halorientalis persicus (assembly GCF_900110215.1). Classification (GTDB taxonomy): domain Archaea; phylum Halobacteriota; class Halobacteria; order Halobacteriales; family Haloarculaceae; genus Halorientalis; species Halorientalis persica. The sequence goes on from NZ_FOCX01000041.1 coordinate 10,195, forward strand.
GGCTGGGGTGTGCCGGCGCGATACGACAGGGCAGCGCCGAAAGTATTGTTAGAATCAAGGGCCAATTGCTGGCGGGGGCAGATGTCATCCAAACTCCCTACGCGGACCGACTGCCCCCACTTCCTGCAGTGAGACACAGCCCGTCGCCACTGCTGGCTGTGCGCGCAGTTACGCATCCCAGCCACCTCGCCAGCGCTCTGCCGGCTCCAGTTCTCGAACCTGTGTCTCGGTAGTGCCGTAGCCATCCAGAAACGTCGCAACGCAGTCGGGGCAGGCCAGGATCGCTTTGGTGTCGGCAGCATCGACGGCGACGTTGATGGCAAACTGGGCAGCCCCGCCACACGTCGGCTCGTAGGCACACGTGACCGGGCGCGGGTCCGGGAACTCGTGGGTGCTACCCATCGCGCGCACCTCCGGGGGCGTCAGCGGCCGCGCCCAACTGTTCAAGGCGGGCGGCAGCTGTCGTGAGTGGTGGCTGGAGGCTGGCATCATCGAGGGCGGCCAGGGCCTGTGTGAGTGCCTGGGCGGCCGTCTGGAGCCAGCCGGCCCGGCGGGCCGGGTTTGGGGCCGTCAGCCCAAAGCGCAGGGCATCGGTGGCCGCCAGCAGTGTCTCGATAACGGTCGGGGCGGTGGCCTGGTCCAGCTCATCGAGCGCGGCTTGCACGTGCTCGCGAGCGCGGGTGATGAGCGCGTCGGGCAGGCGCGCTCGCTGTGGGCGGGCGTTGTTGAACGTGGGCGCATCAGGCACGACCACGCGGCGGTTCGCGAGCGTGCGGATGCACGCGGGGACGGAGCCGACGCGCGTGTCGATCGTGACGTGGGCGCTACAGTAGTCGTCGTCGAGGTGGGCGGCACAGAGCGGGCTGCCACAGCAGGCACACATCCCGGCACGCTCGCGACCGCAGTCGCGACACCACTGGGCGGGATCGCCCGGATCGGGGCCGAGTGGGTCATCGAGGCGGTGGCCGCCATCGGATCGGAGGGTGGTGTCCTCGTCGGCGAGGTGGCCGGCGAGTCCGCGCCGGCCGCCCGGGTGCTGTTTCTCGCGCTTGAGGGGCTCGTCGAATGTCGCACCACAGTTGCCACAGGTATATTCGGTGTCGGCCGGGTCGGGTGCGAACGGCGTCCCGACATTCGAGTGAATCTCGGCGGCGTCACACTCTGGCCAGACCGTGATCGCGTCGGCCTCAGACATCGGCCCCACCTCCAGCGAAACCGTCTCGGATGCCAAGGTTAGCACAGTGCGCTAACGCTGTCTGTTGGTGTGCGTGTCGCCTTTCGGTGCTGCCCAATCTGGCTCCGTCCACGTATTCGAGGGGCCAGGTATCGGATACTTCAAACCCTGGCACAGTCATGACATGGCTGGCCCGACTCAAAGACCGGGCACACCCACTGCAGTCATGCGGTTTGGCTGGTCCAACTGCTAGTGGAATGTGGGGTGCATGGAACCAGTCGCCCCCATTTAAATCGCAGATGCATTTATAAGCGGATTCAGCGAATATGAGCCGGGTTTGTGGGATAAGGGGAGAATTACGAGTTCGCGCGCGGTTGGTGAAGCTACGCACAGTCCCCACCTCCGGAACCGACTGTTGGGCCGACCCCAACCGGCTCACCGGCCAGCAGGACGTGATTGTGCGTGGGACACAGCGGCCGGCGCTGGCCGTCGACGGTGACTGGTTGGACATCGGGGCCAGTGGTTCCGCACTCCTCGCAGGTGAGGACGCGCTGGTCGCCGTACATTAGCGACCACCATCCGGGGCGTGGTTGGCTGTCGATGCGGCCGGTTTATCAGACGGAGCGTTGTGTTCTGACATGGCTTCCTGGCATGACAGGAAGCCCACCGCGGCGACCCGCTTGGCTCGGGTCGTCGCCTTTCTAAAGAGGCGAACTCATTGCCGCGTAGACTTCCCTAGCATCCCCATTATGTCCACGCTACTTCATTCTTTGCTGTACGGAAACTAGACTACATATGGAATATGATATCAACCACATGAGATTTTGCCCTTCATGCTGAAGAAGAAGTCAATGGGAAACCCGGGCCGGAAGCCAACTGTAAGTGACACCGAGATTCTTCGGGTTTTTGTCGTCAACCCAGATCCTGTGTTTTTAGCTTCTGAACTCACTGATGAGTTGGATATGTCTCGGCAAGGAATCCACAACCGACTAGACGAGCTGGAGCAGAAAGGCTACCTCAATAGCAAGACAGCGGGTGGCCGCCGGATGTTCTGGATAACTCAGGAAGGGCAGTCATTCTTTGCAGAATCAGAAGGATCGTAGCCCTCAGTAACCCACCACCCTACACCACTGCCGGTTGACTTTTTGTCCACCAAATTCCGATCATGGAGATTGTTAAGTCGATTGTTGACCGCCTGTCTTGACAAAGAGACTGCCTCTGCAACCTCTTTTGCCGTGACAAACGGATCATTAACTTCTCGAATGTGGTTCATGATTTCTTCATCAGACACTTTGGGTGTGCGGCCTACCATGCTCCCTATCTAGGCCATTGCTTTCCAATTGGAAAAGATTAATGGTGGTAGGACTATATGGATTAACTACGGAAACCCGGCTCTCCAGGGCACGAATTCGCGTGAAAACTGCCCGCCTGCTGAGACAGGCGGGCCGGGTTCCGTCGATACCCATGTCGAAAGCACACGCCGCCGACAATCAATCTGTCGGCACGACTGGTACCGACTACCGACCAGCCTACATCCTCGTTGGCGTCGACGATCGTGGCGCACACCACCTCTGGGACCGCGAGACCAACACCGTCCACATCATCCGCGAGGACGGTGGCCGCGGGCGGAAGCTCCTCGACGGCGGCGACGTGAATGAGTACGCCGACGCCGTGGCCGACGCGTATGGGTGGCAGTCACGGCGGCTCCACCGGACGCTCGGCGATGCCTGGAACAATGGGGTGAGTGCATGATGAGTGAGGTCGATCTCGATGTCGTCGAGACCCAGTTGGCACAGGCCTACACGCGAGCGTTGCAACCGGCCGCGCGGGAGCATATTCACGCGGCGTTGCTGGAACTGGATGCCGAGGTGCCGAAGGGGCTCGCGGAATGCCCCAGCTGTGGGCGCGTGGGGCTGCCCGAGCGGGTGCGAGAGCACGACTGCTGAGGTCTTCGCCCCGGTTTCTATGCAGAACGGCTGCTGCATATAAGACGCGTCGCGTGTGCACTGCTGTGGTCAAAACAAATCGAGACACTCGGGAAGGTCGCGACCCCTCTGTTGTACATATAAACAGCGGCCTCATTAGTCGCGTCAGTAGTCGTTGCTGGCGTACTTTTATATCAATCCAGTCCCCGGGTACGACAGATGCGCGTCAAAGCTTTGGCAGTGGTCACTGCCATGCTGCTACTGCTTAGCGGTTGTTCTGGCGTATCGCCGACTGAATCGACAGCAGATGAGCCGGAGCCAACGCCACAAGAGTCGCCAACGGAGCAGGACGCAGGAACAGCAGACGCAGCGTATACGCAAACGCCTCACACGGGGTGCCAACCTGGTGCAGTTAAGAAGGACGGCACTTGCCAAGCAGTCACTGCTGATTCGAATGCAGATATCTTCAGTGCGCAGAATCTACGGCCCATCACCACAGAGAATACCACCATTAACGGGACACAGGGTTATCTCGCGCGGCCGGCTGCCGACGGGGACTATCCGTCGGTCATCATGATCCACGAGTGGTGGGGTCTCAACCAGAACATTCGCCACATGGCTGATATCCTTGCCGGGCAGGGGTACGTCGTTTTTGCCGTGGACCTGTACGGTGGACGCGTTGCGGGTAACTCGTCGTATGCAGCCGAACTCTCAGGCGAGGTACGAGAGAACCCCGACGAAGCAGTCCAGAAGATGCACCGGGCAACTGCTGGAGTGCGTGATCTCTCATTTACCACCACCCAGGTAGCAAGCCTCGGGTGGTGTTTCGGTGGTGGGCAGAGCCTTCAGCTAAGTCTGAGCGATACTAACCTGAACTCAACAGTCATCTACTACGGGACGCTTACAACTGACCGTACAACACTCCAGCAAATCGATGAGCCTGTGCTCGGTATATTCGGGTCCGAAGACCAAGTTGTCGGGATCGAGAACATCCGTGAATTTAACCAAACACTCGGTGAACTTGGCATCCAGCGGGAGATCTACGTGTACGAGGGTGCCCGTCACGCCTTCGCTAACCCGAGTGGGGAGTCGTTCCAGCCAGAAGCAACCAGAGACGCCTGGAACAAGACCCTACGCTTCCTCAACAGCACGCTCCGTACACAATCCGACAGCAACGGATAGCCCAGCCGGAAGAGGTCCACCGTATTTTTATCGCATGGGATAGCTCACGGAGCTGGTTCCAGATACAGAAAGACAGCACAGAGTACAAGAAGGAGCGCTGCAGCCTTTGCACCGGCCACGACCGGGCCCCGATATATAAAATACTCTTAACCAACACGACCACCGGGAGCCACCGTGTGTTGGTTAACAGGGGACCACTGACGGCAGACGCGCCGGCTCTTCGAGACGCTCGGGGACGCCTGGAACACCGGAGTGATGCCTGATGAGCGACGTTAATCTGGACGTGGTCGAGAGCCAGATCGATCTGCTCTGTTGAATAGCGGTGTCTTCGTGGGTGTTACAATCTAGGTCTACCGAGCAGCTAAGAATAGTGTTCGTAGAGACAGGTTGGGTTCATTCTCGTTCAGCGGAACGCTAATCAACACAGCGGAAGCCTTGGGGGTTGGCCCGGCGTGATTCACACTCGCGTTAACTTGTACACAGCATATGATGCGACTGCGGCGAGTGCTAGGACAATCCCCATGATTCTGAACACCGGTAATGATAGAATACTGTTAACAATCGACCCAGTCGCTGCCGCTGAAGTCGTTGACGTGGTCATTGTAGGCGGCTGTGATGTCGTCGTTGTTGGCACCATTGTCTCCTCGGAGGGAGTCTGTGTCTCCGATCGTGGCGATGGGCGCGATCCCTCTGCGCCCACCCCTTTGATTCCGGCTATCGAGAGCCGCTGCGTATGTTCGACCCCAGATGAATCAACTGCCCGCACAACGACAGCTTCGAACGATGGACTTGTGGAAACAGTAGCGTCAATTGGAACGCTGGTTTTGATACCGCCACCGAAGACTGTCTGTGACTCGATCACCTTGCCATCGGCAGCCACTGTCTCGACACGAACACTGGACACCTGTCCGTCATATACCGCACCTGTGACTGATACTGTTCGCTCACTGCTGAGGTATGTACTGCGATTGATTCGTATCTTTGGTCGGATGAGTTCACTGGAATTGAACCGCTCTACATACCTATTCGTGTTCCCAGCCCGGTCTTCGACAGCGATCTCGATTCGCCCTGACGGGTCCACAATACGAATCCGCTCAGTGAACGTCAGTTCACGGGGTGCTGGGGCAGTCGTGGCTGCAGGTCGCCGATAGAGATAATTGTTCCCCGCTTTTTCGACGCTATTGGACTGGAGTAACACGTTTTCGATGCCGACAGCATCCTGCACCGTGAACGTAACCTCGACTGCGCCGTGCTCAAACACTGGTGTCAGCTTTTGTACGTCAACTGTCGGTTGACGGTTATCAAGAATATCGAAATTGGTCGAGTACGTCCGTACGTGGCCGTAAGTATCTGCTACACGAATCTGAATGAGGTTCGTGATTCGCTTCTGTTGGGTGAAATAGATCAGTCGAACTGTTTCATTAAATTGTGTCCCTGGGTCCTCGATTCGGACGGTACGCCGTGTCTCGAACCGCTCATCGCTTCCTGATCCAGTGTAGTATTTCGGTGTGAACTCGATGTATTCGATGTCACTGCGATCATAAAGCGACCCACCCATGACAACCTGTGAGGTGCGGGTCACATATTCATCCGGTGGAGATTCGATAACACTGGTCGTGAATGGGGAATCGAACTGGATTCGAGGTGCGGCTGCGTCCCTAATGATAGTTGCATTGTAACTCGCAGTCGTCGTTGATTCGACGACTATCGTAAGCGCATGCTTGCCCCCCCTGGTGTTCAGCGTCATGGACTCGGAGAACGATGTCGCGTTTGGGAAGTATGTTCGGCGTGTTGTCCCATCAATTCGGACTGATATTGCCTCGATTGTCGTCGGAGCGGACACTGACACCCTCAGATTAGGGTTATCTCCAGTGGTGCGTTCGCCTCCGGCAGGCAACCTCGTACCGTTGAGAAATACCGCGATACGCGTCTCGTTGTTCGTCTGTATACTCCCCTCGGCGCTCCTGCCATCGGTGAACTCGCCCTTCACCTGCTCACCCGAGGAGTCGGTTGCGGTAGCCCCTGCAACGCCCATCATAGCGGCAAGTACACAGAGTATACTGCAAAAAAGAACGCCGAACGCGATGTGTCTCCTCATGAATGATGTATTTCGGTAAGTATCGGGCGGCAGACTTAATGGTTCGTTCTCCTTTGCTTAATGAGTCCACAACGGCGTAGTGCAAATTAGGACAGACCGCGGCACTTCCGCAGCCACGGTTGCACAGGCGAAAAGAGGTACTCAGTTTGCTTAATGTTGACACAATCAGGCGAGACGTATTTCTCTTTGTGCACAGTTGTTCGATGGTCAGGTTGTACTGAACGGCGGACCGACGGTCGCTCTGTCTTACCTAACACGACCGCCGATCTCCATCATATGTTGGTTATGGTGGTCGGTGATGGCTGGCAGTCATGGCGATTGTACCGGACCTGGGGCGATGCGATGGCCAGTGGAGTGAGCGGCTGATGGGCGACGTGGATCTCGATGTGGTCAAGACCCAGTTGGCGCAATCCTACACGCGAGCGTTGCAGCCCGCGGCGCGGGAGCATATTCACACGGCGCTGCTGGAACTCGATGTTGAAGTCCCACAGCGAGTTCGACAGCGACATCGCGGTAGCCAGCAGTATAGTTCAATCAGCATTTGGTTCGCCAACGGCCCTCACAACTTCGTGGGCAGTATCAGTCTGGTCTGCTGGAAGTATGTATGAGTCAGCGATAAACCCATCTTCTCCAACATATTCAAATGTGATTACGATATCTCCTGGCGAGGTTGTTTTCGCGTTATACAGCAGATATGCTCCTAGAAGAAGGAACGAGATCGCGATAAGAAACAGGAGTCCTTGTTCGGTGCCATAGGCATCATTAGCAACAACGAACATAAATAAACCAACTAGTATAGCCAGTATACCAGCGATTAGTTTCGTCATGTCAAATGTGCCAGTATCTCCTTTCGCGACTACATTCACTTTTGACACATCGTTAAAAAGGGTACTCTCCACTTCTTCGATTTCCCGTCCGGCGCTTGTCGACCCCTTCTTAACATTCAGAACACGCCGATCCGTTACAGCAAATAGCCTTCCCGCACCCGCCACTACTGTCTTCACCGTTTCATTTGGCAGCGTATACTTAGATAATTTCTTATTTTTTGACCCGTCTCTTTGTTCAAGAGCCATCAATTGTGCCTTATAACAGAATAACTAAAGTGTTAGCTTCATATCAACACCTGTTATAGGGATTATTAAATAGTCAGAGACAATTGGTGGGGGATGAGTCGCGACTTTCAATACTAGCAACAATATTGAGCGCAAACTTCCTTGTGCATCCTGTACCAGCTTCCAGAGCTTCTTCTCTCGGAAGACACCTTACTCCGGCGGTATGCGGAAGGATCGTTGAGTCGCCGAGTGTACTATTCTAATCGCAGAACAGGATCATCTTTGTAGACCAACACGAATACTATCATATTCTAACTATATTGGGGCGTATTTGACGTTCGCGTGATTCGAGACCACTGATTAACTCATTCGTTGGCAATGGGACGGACAGATTTGATGTCGCCTGCAGATGGATTAGACTGTGTCTTTGGGTAGTAGAGGTGTACTCGATCACCAGGAGACACTTCAGTCTGAACATTACTCAAATAAAACACACCGCCGTCGGCAAGTTCAGATTGAACTGCGATTCTGGTACCGTTGACTGACTTGACTCTGCCTATCCCCTTCGCCATTTTTGACGTGCTGTTTTGCCTCACTATTTCAATATCCTTGATATCGGCAGCTGTTGGATCACGGGTAGCATAGTAGAGACGTACCTTATCACCAGCCGAAAGATCCTCACTGATATTACTTAGATGAAAGGCACCATCAGCTGCAAGTTCGGTCTGTATAGATGCACGTCCGTTTGTTGTACCACTAACGACGGTTCCATATGCAGTGTTGTATTCTCGACCCGAACTAGTTGTACTCCTATTATCACTCCGAGTGTTCTCCACTGTATTTGAGCTAGACTGATCAGTAGAAGCGATTTTATCTATTCTAGATATTCTGCTATCCATGGAAGGATGTGTCTTGAACAACGCCTCAAATGCGCCGCCGAATTCTGAATGAATACAGAGCGCATCCGGGGCGCCAGTATGAGATGTCTGGCTCTCACTCCCATCACTGTTTTGGGATGATGAGTTTGAATGTGTACTCGAGATTTTTTTCAAAGCAGATTGCATGGCTCCTGGCTTCTCAGTGAACGTGACCGCTGTTTCGTCGGCGATATACTCCCGCTGGCGTGAGAGCGCACGAGTGAAAATAGTAAGGAAGCCAGTCATAAAATCGCGTGCAGTGTCTGCAAGGAGTTTGATCTGGGCTTGTTGGTGTGTCGGAAATCCAGAATAGTATGGTTCCCCAAGTATTCTCTTTACTATCTTGACAAGCGTGTACGTCATATATCCCACGACAATTCCAGTGATATAAGCGACCCACCCCAAGATCTTGGTGACAGTAGTGCCAATAGTCGTAATTATACTATCCCGATTTTTCAAATGGGCAAACTCATGCGCCATAATATTCTCGACCTCATCGAGGGTGAGCGTGTCCAGAAGTTCCGTGGAGATAACAACATACCCCTTATTTTGCCGACCAACTGCGTAAGCATTTGGAACGCCCATTTTCCCAACCGCAATGTTTGGCCTTGCTATATCCATCTCATCTGCTAATCTATCCGCACGTCTAGCGAGTTCAGGAAAATTATCGGACGATACTATATTCTCTTGCGAAAGTCTCGAGACACCCATTATGTATGTCATGGTAACTCCCACACACGTGGCAATAAACAAGATAGTAGCCCACTTGAGATTAGCGAGGCTCGCGCCATCGAATAAAAAAGACATTACAACGTCCATTATGAGAACATAAGTGAACAAAATAACTCCCGCTGCAAGACCCATCCGTAATTTCAACCCAATATTCTGCATATATCGTCGTTGATGTCATTTCCCAAGTAGCTTTCCGTAATATCGGCATTTCGTAGTGGTTTAATAATCACATCCACTCCGCGCTGATCCGTCGGCAACAGGAGGATATGTGTCCACTCGCCCCGAAAGTGTTGCTCGACGAGCGCTGCAGTGTCGCGTGTCTTTGCAAGGTTGGTGTCGCCGAGTTTCACCTCAATCGAGATACCACCCTTGGGATGGGTAATGAGGATATCCGGCTCCATTGAATCGCCATAGGGCATTGGAATTAGCGGGTCACGTATTGTTTGATGTTGTAGACGAGGCACATCAGGACGATCTCGCGGAACTCACGGTCCCATTCAAGAGAAGTTCCCACATAGCGGGCTCTTAGGCGACTCATCCCAGATGTGATTCCAATTGAAATCCCCAAGGACGACCATATTATCGCTAATAGACCCGGGATAATTCTGTAGGGCCGTCCAGACCTGCCCAATATATCGTTGGCGTGGGTGCTGCTCTTCATTCATCGCCCACACGCCCAGAAGAGTCAGTCGGTCAATCGTGACAGCCAACGCATACCGGTAGCCTTCGAACTCGGTCGTCGACTCAATAGCGATCACATTTCGGGTAAACACGCCAAGGCCCTTGTTGTCGTTTTCACCGATCCATGCCCAATCCGTAAACTCATGCCAGTCGCCTTTCGTCGATGGATTTTCACACTCTGGAATAACGAGCATATCGACATCCCGCTCTAACAGCTGCCCATGCTTCTGCCGAAACGCCATATTGCAATTCCACGTTGCAATTGTTGTCATGTGACAGTACGTACACTCGATAGCAGTTCTCTCTTTGCACTGCGTAGGTTCCCCGCTGCATCCACCTTAACTAACACACTCGCCGAGGACTGCGCATATTGGTTAACAGGGTGCCGCCGGCGGCAGACGCGGCGACTCTTCGAGACCCTCGGCGAAGCCTGGAACAGCGGGGTGCGTGCGTGATGAACGACGTGGATCTCGATGTCGTCGGGACGCAGCTGGCACAGGCCTACACGCGGGCGTTAGAGCCCGCTGCGCGCGAACACATCCACGCGGCGCTGCTGGAACTCGATGCGGAGATCCCGAAGGGGCTCGCCGAGTATCCCAGCTGTGGGCGGGTTGGATTGCCCGAGCGGGTGCGAGAGCACGACTGTTGACAGCGATACCGCCCGTGTTCAGTGTCCCTGCGAACTGATCAGATTGCGTAATATCGAAAAGAGGTACTTCGAGCCAGTATCTTCTTGAGGATATACACTTCAGAGCAAGTATGGTCGGCACAGGGACTGTTATTATCGGAATTACCTTCGCCGTCGTTATGATACTGGCTCTGGGTCTACTGTTGCGGTTGTTGAAGGACGCTGATGGACTCTGAACGGTCCTTCGTCTGTACAGAGTGATGGGTCAGCCGCTAACACGAAAGACCCAGTGGTGGTGCTTGGGCAACAGCGCGTGTGCCGCCAGCTGACGCCGCGTGGGTCGTGGCAGCGAGAGCGTGATCTGGTGTGTGTCGTCATCGGTCGTCTGGTAAGCAATCGTCCCGTCATAGTACTGGACGACGGTCCGCACGAAAAACAGCCCGAGGCCGACACTGTGGTGCTGTGAGTCGGTTTCATCGCCGTGCAGACAGACTTCCCAGTGATCCGACGACAGGTCCGACTCCGGCAGTTGAATAGTCACCGCAACAGTCCGCGCCCGTTCCGTGACCTGAATATCGAGTGGCCGGTCACCTGTACTGTGAGTGGCGGCATACTCGAGCAGGACGTGAAGTGCATCCTCAAGGAACGCGCCAGCGAGCACATCGACATCGGTGGGGATAGTCGCTGAAATCCGTGCGGATGCGTTCTGCTCCTGGAGGGCGCTGATTTCCGCCTGAAGGAGCTCGCCAAGGGCGAGTCGCTGTGTCACCGGTGGGTGCCTGAAGAACTGCTCGACAAGGCGACTTCGCTCCGCTTTCCGGACGAACCGGGTGAGCATCTCCCGGGCGGTCTGGGCCCGCTCAGCGATCGCACCATCGGACTGCTCTGCCTCGACCGCCTCGAGACAACCGAGCGTGACGTTGAGGTCGTTCCGGAGGTCGTGGCGGAGGAAGCGAAGCAGTGCAGCGAGATTGTCGCTCTGAAGCCGGCGGTGTTCGGTGACGACGGCAGCAATATACACGGACCCAGCCGCAAGGAAGTTCGCGCTCGTTTCGGTAATCTCTAGCAGGTGATTGGCCTGGACGACGCCCGACGTGAGGAACGTTGCCGCTTCACCGAATTGATGGAGGCTCATGACAGCGACGAGCGCAACCATCACGAGTAACTGGTAGTGATTGGAGGTGAGCACGAACCAGCCGGCGATGAGTCCAGCTGCGATGAGGCTCATCAGCGGGAGTGTGGTGTAGAGTAACAGCCAGAGCAAGTTCTGAGTCATAGGTCTATCCACCACCGCTGCTGGAGTGTTGGTCTGGCGTCGTAGCTATGGCCCAGGCAGGGGATGTGGTCGAACCCTGCCCGACGAGAAGTGGCCACCCTGATGGTTCGGGGAGCAGTAGCGTGGCGGCTGCCCATGTCGATCGATTTGCCAGTGAGTAACTTGTATCATTCCTAAATTTCCAGTATAGAATAATTGTGTAAAATATACTAAGTGTGATTAGTAGAGATGCGTATCCGGCGTCCGCTCATTGTTGTACTGGCGGGCAGCCACTCGGGACGCCCCGATCATTTCACCCTACATTCAAGACAGCAGGCTGGCTATTCTGGGCAGATATGCACGATCTGACTGGCTTTCAGCGCGATCTCCTGTACGTGATTGCCGGTCTGGACGAACCCCATGGCCTCGCGCTCAAAGACGAGATAAACGACTACTACGAGTCAGGAGTCCACCACAGCCGCCTCTACCCGAATCTCGATACGCTCGTCGAAAAGGGACTGGTCGAGAAGAGTTCGAAGGATCGCCGCACCAACGCCTATACGATTACCCAGCGCAGCCGCCGCGAGATCGAGGCCCGGCGCGAGTGGGAACAGCAATACCGCGACTGGTAGGTACCCGGCCAGCCACCGCCTGGCCGCGACCGGCCGCCGTAGTAGTGCAGACACACCACTCGCCTACGTGCCCGCCCACACACGGGCGGTTCCCACGCCCGCCGTAGGACTCGCGAGCGCCCGACGCGGTCTGGGTCGCCCCCGGCAGCCCTCACTCAGCGGCGTCGGGCCCCAGCGGGAGCCAGTCGAGGCCAACCGTGTCGTAGTCCTGCTCGGTCGAGAGAACACGCTCACCACCGGTTGTGGCGAGGCCGGTATGCAGTGCATCGAACGGCGTCAGTTCGTACTCATCGAGAAACGCCGCCGCCGCAAGCACCGCGTCTTCGTGTTCGGCCGGCTGGATCGGTACCAGTTCGAGCAGGTTGGTAATCGCCCGTGGCGCATCGATCTCGTATGCGGCCGCCTCGCGGTCATAGAACAAGACCAGCACCTCGGCATACGCAAGGATCGAGGTATGGATCTCGTCGTACTCCTCCAAGGCGTTGATGGCCGCGTCCTGCAGCCAGTCGTCGTCTTTCACCAGCGCGATGAGAAAGTCAGTTTCGACGTACACGGCTCACTCCCCGCTGTCCTGGGACCGCTCGCCCGCCTCGGCGTCGGCCTCGCGAGCAATCGCCTCGCGCGCCTGTCCCTGCAACGCATCAGCGTCCGTCTCGGCGAAGGCATCGCCGACGGCCGCCTGGAGCCCCGCCAGCGGGTCGTCGTCGACGGGAAAGAGCGCAACATGGCTCGGGAGTTCAACAATGCGATACTGCTCACCGAACCGCTCGCGAACCGCTTTCGGCAGGTAAAGCCGCCCCCGCTCGTCTGTCGACTTCGACATGGCGTATGTACGCGTAGTACGGGAAGAGTCAAAAGGATTCCCGTAAAGCTGGCTGTATTCCCGTTGTTCCTGTGTACAATGGCACGCAGTCCAGCTTGATCCCAGCCATCGCGAGCACTGTCGCGAGCAACACCGCCACCGCCGACACACCAACCACGCAGACGTTTCTCTCAGAAATTTTTGAGAAAACTGCGCGACCGTTTGGGGGAGGGTGGGGTGCCCCCTGAACGCGCGGGGGGATGTCCCTGCCTATTCGTGACCCGCGCCCGCGGGAGGGAACTCGGAAATCTGAGCGGTTGCGCCGAAATCCGGTCAGACGCCCACCCCCGATGTCCGGAATCCGAGGGGTTCTCCAGCGCCGACTTCGGGATTCGAGCGACGACAATTTCGGTTTGGCCATCGGTCATCCGGACCTCGCAGTGGGCATCGCGATCGCGCAGTGGGTCGGCCGGGAAGGCCAGATCGTCGATCGGCGATTCCAGCGCCTCAATGACCTCGGCTTGCCGGATCGAGATCGAGCCCGTCCCTGGATCGAGGATGGGAGTTGGACCCGACGGTGGTATCGGCTGATAGCGACCCCACGCACGAGGAGACAAGGCAGGTTATCGGGGTCGAGGACTACCGAGACCGATTCGATGGCATAACCGACAACTCTTCCTGACGCCCGGTTGCGCTGCGACTGCTTGTTAGACCCACGAATTGGCGACTGTCGACGCTAATTTGTTCTCAATCCGGCGGAGGTGGTCCGCGACCGTCCCTGACGAAAGATCAAGTTCCGTGGCGAGTTCTGCCTGCGT
>NZ_FOCX01000078.1 GCF_900110215.1 Halorientalis persicus
TGCTGGAAGTAGTGCTTGTCTTCGCGCAACGTGTTGCCCGGATACAACAGGGCATCGTCAGGGAACGCGACTGCGGCAGGGTTACAGATCCCAAGATCAACGCCTGCGGTGTTCTCGCCGGGCGACTCTGCACCGATCTCTTTCTCGCAGACAATGTGCAACTCCCAGCGGTCTTTTCCGCTGTTGTAGACAGCACGAACCTGCTGAATATTCTCCAGCTCAACCGCTGGTGGTGCTTGGTATTCGCAGAGGATGAAGTCGCGCCCGTCTTTGTGGTTTTTGCCTTTGCTGAGGCGGAGTCTGCCGTGTTTCGTGTCGTGACGGATACCTTTCTGCTTCCACGTCACCGTCGAGCGTGGGTGTTCCTCGTGGACTCTGTTGCCGTCGTTGTCGTAGTAGTTGCGTTTGCGGTAGCCCGGTGGGTTGTCCCGGTCGTCGTCGGAGCCAAACCACGAACTGAAGGCTTCAGAAAGCTCTTCGAGAACTTTCTGGCTGGACTGGGAATGCAGTCCCTTGTATTTTGGATAGGTTTTCAGTTCGTGTTTGAGTTCGTTTTCGTCGGGAATTTCGCCCGTTTCGTCCCACTGTTGACGGGCGTAGTAGTTGGCAACGTTCCAGAGTTTGGATGCCGACCAGCCGTGGTCGTCCAGCGCACCAGCCACTTGCGAGTGGTTCTGGATACGGCAAACGTAGGTACGGCGTATTGTCGGCATCCGTTACCTATTGTTATGAACGACTATTTTTTAAATATTGTGGAATATCCAGCAGTGGTGTATCCGGTGGACTGTTTCACGGAGTGACGGCGCGTATCCACGGCCTGAAGGCCGTGGTATTGCGCCTGCTCCGCCTATAAGTACGACAGTGATAGCGAGACGCTGACCATCCGACTCAAGACGCCAGACACACTTTCACCGGAGGCACGGGGCGACTGGTCGTGGACGGAGTACGAGCGTGGCGGCTACGAGGCGTTTCATGATCTCCTCGCTCACGGCGATCTCTCGGCTCCTGAGTTCCAGCCTTCCTGTCGCAAAACTGGTGACGCCTACTACGAACTCTCCTTCCCGGTCGATGTCGAACAGACTAGAGCAAGCGACGACGGTGGCTGCGTGCTGGCACTCGACGCCGGGATGCGAAAAGACATGACTGCTGTGGTGGTCACTGACGACGGTGAACAACTGTCCACGCCACATTTCATCCAGTTCACCGACCGTGACGGTATGCGGCGACTTCACCGCGAACGAACCCGCTTGAACGACCGCCTTGCCGCGTTGCGCCGTAATGGTCGCTCGCATACTGAGGAGTTCGCTCACATCCAGAGCGAATACGAACGGGTCAACGCCAAGATACAGCACAAGCGCGAGCAACTGACACACGACGTAGCCAACCAAGTCCTCGCACTCGCACTCGTCTACGACGTAGACGCCATCGTTCACGAGGACTTGCGCTCGCTCTCGCCGCCGCGTGACGAAGGCACGTTGTCGTGGGAATTGTCGTCGTGGGCGCGGCGGGACATCATCGAGAACATCGAATACCGGGCAGACTGTGCCGGTCTGACTGTTGAACGAGTCTACCCAGAGGGAACGAGTCGGTCGTGTCCCCGATGTGGTTCGACCGGTCACACCTGCAAGTCACCCGACCACCAGCAAGAACACTGGTGGGGCGGGCACTTCCGGTGTGACAATGCCCGGTGTGGGTTCGAGGGCGACCGCGACTACATCGGGGCGCTGAACGTGGCGCGGGTGTTCTTCAGCGAGACGGACGAGCTAGACCACGGTTTCACGTCCTCCTACACGGGGGATGCTGAAATCATGCTAGCTAGCCGTTCCGCTGGCACGCGGCTCACGTTCGGGACTGGCGTCGTTGCCTACGAACCCGAACAGGCACGGGCGACCGCTGGTGGTGGGTCGGCTGTGATAGCGCCCGCTGTCGCCCTGCCCGAGTCGAACGCAGATGGTAGTAATGGACGTGGCCCAGCCGTCCAACAGTGTACCCGATTCCTACTGTGTACTACTGAAAGCTACTGAAAATTGGAACGGTTGGTTGAACGACCACGACTGTTCCCCAAAATCGGCAGGTCTCCAGTCGTGTTCCTTCCACTGCCAGTACGCCCCATCAGAGGGTGCGTCCCTGCTGCGTTCAGCAAACAGGGCAGCAGGCCGAGCCATCGGCCCAACTTCAGACTGCAAGATATTCCACGCCCCAGCAACATCAGCGTGTGTCTCTAAGTCGCACGCTTCACATCCACATTATACCGGAATCGAAGTCCAGCAACGCTTGAACTCCTCATTCATCGAGATCGGTATCACAGACGAAACCAGACGAACCCCCTCCCCCCTTTTTCGAGTTGTAAACTCGTGGTGCCGGGGAGGGGCTGAACGGCAGAAGGGCTCCAAAACAGCCGATTGTGGCGGATATACGCAATAGAGAGGTTGAGTATCTCATTTTCTAACTTGCAATTAGAAATGCGAAGGTTTATATTGCATATTACCTAACCATATCCGTACTAGAGACAAAGAAAACATATCGTCTAGAGAAGCTAGACGATTGAGATCTCTGGATGTAGATACTCGTCTTTGATCCTAATCCCGTGTTTTATCAAGTCTCACTCCCTCTACCTTATATTCTATTTATTCAACACTCGCTACATGGTGTCTGAAGTAGCCTATCCAGAGCGACTTACAACTCGAAAAAGGGGAGAGGGGGTGGAACATTCGGGATCACGAAAACAGCCCTCGCGAGCAATTATACGCTGAGCAGGCGCAATACCATGGCCTTCAGGCCGTGGTATTGCGCCGTCACCATTTGTCTTTAGCTAAGACCTGTGGTAATTTCCAGGAGTCGGATTATAACTGACAGTGTTTGGGGAGAGAAAACGGTCTGGTGAAGCACTTTCCCGTGTGAAATTCGGCGATAAGCCACACTATGTTCTGATGTTTTCGGCGTGTTGGCGAGTGCTACAGACGAAATTCGACTGGAAATCACTGCCAGAGGGTATTAGCTAAAGACGAATGCATCCCCACCCTACTCGCTCCCATTCGGTCGCTCTTTGAGGGTGGGGGCTTCTCGCCCAATCTGCTAAGAACATCATTCACAGAATCTAGGTGGATTTTGCTCCGGGACTCATCTCGACTCACTTCTCCTTACAACACGAAAATGGGGTGGGGTGGGTGGAAGCATCGAACTAGGTGTGTTACCGTCCCCAACGTCTTACAACTCGAAAACGGGGGGTCTGGGTCATCGAGGAAGTTCGACGATAGCGAGCTTCGTCGAACCGTTACAACTCGAAAACGGGGGGTGATAGATTCCGAAGACGGCATCTGACTCATCCAGAGGATACAGGGCTGTAGTCGTTAGATAGCCTGTTTTCGCACGTTTACAACTCCACAATGGTCCATATTTTTATACCCAGAGTTCGAGGGAGTTCATAATGGGACGAGAGGGACGTAGAGCAGGATCGAATAATCCAGAAGATGAAGAGGATCGTGAACCTTCTTCTGCTGATCCTGAAAATTCTGAGACGATCGATGAGGTGGTGAATTCTCCTAGCACGTCACAAACGACCATCGGAGACAGATCAGATCCCACCAACTCATCTCAAGAAACAGCTAACGGTGACGATGGCGGCATCTCAATTCGTGATCGGCTACAAACTGAGTCGTCTGGTGGTGTTTTTTCGAACAAAGACCTCGTCCGGTCAGATACCATCATCGACGAGGACCGTATCGTCGGTCGTGACGACCAGCTGGGCCGTGTCGTCGACAACCTAAAACCGGTTCTTCAGAATGAAGGGATCCCCGATATGCTTCTGAGTGGACCATCTGGAACGGGGAAGTCGCTCATCATTCATGCGGTCTGCAAACAAATCGTCGAACTGTGTGAGTCTCAAGGCAAGACGTTCGGGGTTCTCTCTATCAACTGTGAGGGGCCGAAGACTGCAGATCGGGCTGTCTATCGGTTAGTTAAAGCTGCTGCCGACGACCTCGGTGTCGATCCTGATGTTCCCCAAACGGGCGTTTCAACGGATCAGAAGCTCGAGCGACTGTACGAGCTCATGCGAGAGTATTACGACGGTGTCATCTTCATCCTCGATGAGATCGATATGCTCGAGGGACCGTATCAGGAAGCAGAGTACAATTCTCTCATCTACCAGCTTTCACGGGCTCACAAACTCGCCGACTTTGATGGTCCCATTTCACTCACGACGATCACGAACTACGCCGACTTCATGAAGGAGCTCAACAGCCGCGCACAAAGTTCCTACAATCCCGACGACATCTTCTTCGACGATTACGATGCGACGCAACTCCGTAGTATTCTCCACAACCGGGAGGACGCCTTCAAGCCAGAATCACTTGCAGATGATGTCATTCCGCTTGTTGCCGCGTTCGGATCCCAAACGCATGGGGATGCGCGGAAGGCGATTGATCTCCTCAGATGGGCTGGCGAATTAGCTGAGCGGCGTGGAGCTGACACGGTTACCGAGACTGATGTCCGTGAAGCCCAGGAGAAATACACCGAAAACCGCAAACTCCGCCATATCAGCGGAATTTCGACTCAAAAGAAACTCTCTATCTACGCCGTGGCGGCAACGGCCAACTACGCAAGAGAACACGTTGAGTGGATCCCTGCTGGACCAGCGTTCAAGACGTACCAATTCATTGCTGATACGTTGGACGCGGACCAGTACAGTCGCGAGACGTTCGTAAATCACGTCACTGAGCAGAGTACGTACGGTGTGTTGGACTTTGAGCGACGAGGTAAGGGTCGAGGCAGAGGAGTGCATATGTATTTCTCCCTCTCTGAGGATCCGGAAACGATCATGGAGACGATCCGTGAGGATTCCCGGTTCGAAGATCTAGCTCACGAAGAGGCGACAATCAGTGCAGTTGTCCGCGAACGGCTGAAGCAGTTCCGGAGTAAGAAGTGAACTACCCCTACCTACTCACTCACGGCTATCGCCGTTCGTTCCTTGAGGCAGGGGCTTCCTGTTTCAACGACGGAACTTGCAGACACTTCATGGATGGCATCCGTGTCCACAGCGGTTCCAGTCTCCGCAGGCGTT
>NZ_FOCX01000079.1 GCF_900110215.1 Halorientalis persicus
GTGAATGCGAACACAGGCTTGGTTCTTCTTCGGCCCGGTCACCGTTGACCGCCAGTCGAACTCGTAGCCGACCACGATTCGACCGTACTTGTCCACTCTCCCTATTTCTTCATCTTCGTCTGGACCGTCCCAGCTGCAGCGGTACTGTCCGTCTCCGACGGGCGCGTCGACGACACCGCCACCGCACACTGGCACGTCGGTTGGGTTCCGGTGGCACTGGCCGAGTGTCGCGAGTGCGTCGGCGTTGATCGCGATGCTTTCGATTGTCTCTCCGTCGACGGTGGAACTCTCGACTGCGAACCGGTGTTGGCTGGTTCCCGACCGTGGTGGGGAGACGTGGTCGGTGATTGTGATGTCGAAGTCTTGATCGAGGATGCTCGCGAAGCGTTCGATCCCGGTCAGGATGGCGGGCTTGCCTTCTTCGACGACCATTTCCCCGGCTGGAGTTTCGACCGGCTGTGCGGCGTGCTGGCCTTCCAGATCGGGCTTGTGGATCGGGTGTTCCCGGATGAGGACCGTGCCGGCCGGCCCCAGCAGCACGGTAGGAGCGTCGTCGCAGACGATCAGGTCATAGTTCTCCACCGAGTATCGGCCTTTGCCGGCGAGCGCCCGGAGTGCGATTTCGACGGCTTTTGGGCCGATCCCGTAGCCGTACCGGGTGAGCGTGCCACTGGCCCGGTGGAGCCACCGGTTGAATTCCTCGCGAAAGTCCGCATACGCTGATGGGAGCTCCCAGACGGCCTCACCATGTTCGTTGATGTAGGACTCGACGTCACCGTCACTGACCCAGCGTGTGTGGGCGAGATACCGCCGTTCGTTGTGGAACAACTGGCTGGATTTGTCTTTACGTTGGAATCGACGGAGTGTAAGTTCGCAGTCGGTACTCTGGCCGTCCTTCAACTGATAGAACCCGTCGGTGACGAGCCGGTCGGCCGTCACGGGAGCTCGATAGGAGGCGGCGATTCTGCTCTGTCCCAATCCTGGACCGTCCGCATCCCAGTATTCGGCGAGTCGTTTGTTCTGTGACATCGATCAACTGGACCGCCGTGCCCCAATTCTGTCTCGTTGCAATTTGCCACGAGCCAATTTGGTACAAAGCAATTTCAGTTAGCACTGTATGCTAACATGGCTAGACACCCCCCATTCAAAGTATATTCCGGCGGTTCAGCCCTTCTTTAGGACCAGATACAGTCTTTCCACGAATCTAGTTCTGACAGGGAGTGTTACAAGAAGGCCGAGTAGCGGTCGAGGATCTAGATGCAGAGGATGTATGCAGCGACCGGTTGTCGTTTGTTTCATCCCATCATCGATGAGAGAGCATTAGGTAAACGTGCAGGCTCATTGTTGTGACAAGCGAAGCCCCAACTTCCAGATCCTCTGAGGATAGAGGAAAATATCCACTTCTATAGAAGAGAGCAGCGCGAGTACCCCGACCCACCGTGGTCGGGGGTGAAGCGCGTCAGAACACGAGCTTTTAACAGATAGCGAACCGTACAAAAATCCAGTGCAGTCGTCCAAACTCACCCAAACACTATCGTTTGGACTAGACATCCACACGGGGAGTGGCGACGACTTGCTAACCGGCTGTCTCGAAGCCCGCCGTATCCGCAACGAGACCAATCGTCTCGACCGACAAGGCGGTGAATGGGATGCCATCAAATCAGTTGTCGTGGATAACGCTAACCACGTCAAAAACACTAGTCAACTCATCGTTGACAAGGCACTCGGTGAAATCGAAACCTACCACGACAATAAAGACGATGATTGGGGGCGGCCAGACCCGTATATTGACGAGTTGTACCCAGTGCTGATGAACCACGGCGAAGGCTACCGCTTGTTCCCCGAAGACGACGGGACAGTTCGTTTCCGTATCACTGCCACGAGAGGCACGCACGTCAAAGGCGAACTCCGTGGTTGCTCCGACCACTTTGATCAATTACGAACCGCATTCAACGACGAAGAGTGGCGGGTTGGGACCGCTGAAGTCGTCCACAAACACAACGAGTGGCGACTCCACGTCACCGTCACACACGCAACTCATCGAGTCGCTAGCAAGAACGATGCAGACACGATTGTCGGTGTGGATGTCAACGAAGACTGTATTGCACTTGTTGCGATGAGTCAGAGCGGATCGGTGAAAGACTCCGTGGTATTCGAGTATCCGTCAGTGAAAGAACAGCGCCACGAGTTCTTCACCAAGCGCAAGCGGATGCAGAAAGCCGAACAGACTGCATTCGAGACAGTCGTACAGACTAAAGAACGCGACTACGTTCACGATTGCCTGCATAAAGTGTCGCGGAAAGTAGTTGGATGGGTCTCGCAATTCAGAGACCCGGTAATTGTCTTTGAAGACCTCAAAGACATGCGTGACTCCATCGACTACGGAACGCGGATGAACCGCCGCCTACACTCGCTGCCGTTTGCAGCACTCCAAAACATGGTGTCGTACAAAGCTGCGTGGGAGGGAATTCCGTCTGACAAGGCTAATCCTGAGTACACGAGTCAGCGATGTCCGAGAACGGAGTGCCAGCACACAGAACAGGCGAATCGCCAGAAAAAGCGGTTCAAGTGCAAACGGTGTGGGTTCCAAGACCACAGTGATAGGAAGGCGGCAGTGTGCGTGGTGCAAAACTGGTTTGACGAGCAAGAGACTGAGAATGTGCCGTCTCTCGAAACCCTTCCACGAGTACGGAAGGTGAGACGGGCGGCATCGGGTCCTGGTGGAGGGACCGACTCTCACGGAGCAATTTTTGCTTCGGGTGTTCACCGACACGGAACGTCGGCACAACCGTCACAGGGAGCGCGAGAGGAATTAAAGACCGTTGCCTCAGCAGTGCAGGACTAAACACGGATGCCCCGCGCCACCGTGCGCGGGGTACTTCACCTTGGGCCGCTGTTCCATCACCTATCCTGTAGTCTCGTCACTACTTTGAATGTTTGCCTGCCTACAGAATCCGTCAGCAACTCAGTTTGTCAGTAGCCCGAGGTCTGCTCATATATCGACTGGGAATTTCACCGGAAACGTAGTGTGCTGGTACCAAAATCGGCGAACACTTACAGTTGAGGAGGCTAAAGAAATTGCTGGAAGGATCTAGTCACACGCTCCTTCCATCCTCTGTTCCATGAAAGGTGATGAAACGGTTCTTGGCCGGTGTCCAAACTGCGCTGAGACCATACCTGAAACCTGGATTTTGGTCAAATACACGAAGGATGACGGAACTGATAGTATCTGGGCTGAGTGTCCTGGCTGTGGGGATGTCGTCGCCCCTGAGTGATTAACCAACAAACCGAGTATCAGCATAGTATTGTTGGTTAACACAGACAGTTACGGTTCCACTGTCGTCACGGGAGCTCTTCTGTGACGTCGACGAGCTCCTCCTGGGTCTGCCAGCGGTACAGCCGTCCCTCTTGCTCGAACAGCTTGAAAACGCCGTCCTGCATCCAGCCGAAGGGGTGCTCCTCGTCCTCATACACCCGTTTGAGGACGTGGCTTTTCTCGAAAAACTCCGTCGTGCCGACGAGGAGGCCCTGCTCGACGAGGAAGTCACTCGGTTCTTTCTCGGCGACGCCAACAAGGTAGGTCACGATGTCGGCAATCAGGCAGAACTTCTGGATACTGTTGTCCCACTCCCCGCGGATGTCGACCATCCGGAACGCGTAGGCGTCCTGCCGGCGGTTGAGCCGGTCGACCACGAGGTTCAGCCGCCGAATCGGCTCCCGGTCGTAGTTACCCAAGACGAAGTATGAATGGTCGTTCTCGTAGACGGGGGTCAGTTCGCTCAGAGCGTGGAGGATCTCCTCGTTGTCCGCCAGCGATATCTCTTCGTCGTCGAGTTGGTCCTTCGCACTGGTGAGGACTTCTTCAGGGACGGGCGACTCCTCGTCGGACATACACGCTCCCTCTCAGCGTCGTGCGATATGGTTTACGGAGTAAATCACCAGCTTAGTTAAGTATGGTTTAGTACAGAGTGGTTTACTCAAGGGTAAACTACTTGCCGCCAGGCCGTGTATCGTGTCGTATGAGTACCGACCTGGGAACTGCCGAGGGGATGGAATCCCGCGAACTCGTCCACTTCGTCACCCAACAGACGCGGTTCGCGCTGATCAACAACATCCTCCAGCACCCCGACCAGCTCCCCTCGATGTACGAGCTCGAGGAGCTCAACCCCAGCGTGAGCGATGCCACCGTCTACAAGCACATCCAGAAGCTCATCGACGCCGGCATCGTCAAAGAGGTCGCCCTAGACGACGACCAGCGCCGGCAGGGCTACCCCTGGAAGTTCTACGGCCTCACGGAGGAGGGCCGGGAGTTCCTGGAGGAACACAACCTACTGGCCGCTGAAGAGACGCTCCAGCAGATCTACGACACCATTTCCGACAAGCCCGAGAAGATGGTCAAGTACGAGAACGCCCCCCGTCCGGACGGCGTCTAACGGCACCGGAATCTGTTGAAACCCTCAGAAGTTGAGAGGAATGGCGTGGTGAACTACCCCTGCCTACTCACTCACGGCTCTCGCCGTTCGTTCCTTGAGGCAGGGGCTTCCTGTTTCCACGACGTAACTTGCAGACACTTCATGGATGGCATCCGTGTCCACAGCGGTTCCAGTCTCCGCAGGCGTTGCTTCGGAGTGAACCACTCCTAGCTTCCGCAAACCACGTTCCCAGACGTTCAACGCGGCATTATAGTCACGGTCGGTTTCAAAACCGCAACTCGGGCACGAGTGTTCCCGGACCCACAACGGCTTCTCGGTTTTCACACCACACTGATTGCATTCTTTCGTCGTGTCTTCCGGGTCAACTTCCACGACATGACAGCCACGCTTCCGACCGTGGTGTTTCAGGATAGCGATGAAGTCACGCCACCCAACCTCGGCCGTATTCCGACCGTTCTTGTCGCCTTCCAGCATCGACTT
>NZ_FOCX01000081.1 GCF_900110215.1 Halorientalis persicus
GGAGAAGCATTAGACAGTCAAGATACCGGAGAAGCATTAGACAGTCAAGATACCAGAGGAAAGGACGCAGATTACCTCACGACCGATATATTCGGGGATACCGAAGCGTCGGGCAGTGAAGATACAGCAGCAACTGACCCTGATCAGCTCGATATAGATCCGACAGATCCCGACCGGTCGCGAAGGCAGATGGAGGGTCCAGATGACTCGGTGAATAGTGATGACCCTGCAGATGACCCAGATCATCTCGACATAGATCCAATAGACCCTGACCGGACACGAGAGCAGATGGAGGGTCCAGATGACTCAGTGGAAAGCGGAGACAGTGAATCCGAAGAAAGCGGGTCTGGAGGGTCAGAATGAGCAAGAAAAGACTCCCAATCAGCAACCGGAGGTCACGGGGGAGGGGGAGAACAGCAGGGAGCGCGATTGGATCACAGCCATGTCAGGCACGTCTCAGTCCACCGAAAGGAACAGCAGATAGTGGCGTCGTGCCCCAGTACACAGACTTTGGGATGCTAGTTTTCGAACAGTGCCATCCCCCTCCCTGACACCCACACATCGCCCATAAGAGCCTGTCAAGGAGCCGTACCACAGCTGACTAAAAGAGATCCGATCCGCCTCAGTAAATCCACCACAGAACAATGTCACGCGCCACGTCACGACCGGACAAGTACGTCATCGAAACGCTCGACCAGCCAACAAAACTTTCACTGATCGACGTCGAGCGAGAGAATCTCTACGTCGTCATCGTGCCGATGATGGCTGGATTCTTGATCGCTCAGGCGTTCGAGTTTGGGCTTGCGGGACTTGCGCTTGCAGTGCTGTTTGGGCTCGCCGGCGTCGCCGTCCTGATCGCAGCCCCTAGTCACCTCACAGGCCCGGAGTGGATTCGCGGGATCGTATATTACGTCAAAGCGCCGAAAGAGACTCATTCAACAGTCGATGCCGCAGTTGAAGCTGATAACTCTCTCAAGCGCGCGATTGAGACGGACGAGGATACCCGCGAATATTCGCAGATTGAGAAACTCTACCCAGAAGATAGCATCATTGAACGGACTGATGGGCAGTTAGTTGGCGGTGTCAGGATCGATCCAGGACCAGTAACGTTCAACGAGGGACAGCGGTTCACCCAGTTAGCCAATCAAGTGACCCAATTCGCACGGAACAGTGCCACCTTCGAGTTCCAGCTGTACGTCACCACCAACGAGTACCCACTCGACGATTATATCGAGAACCTCGAAGACCGCCGAACCGATGCTGACATCCAATCTCAGGAGACGATGCAAGCAATCGTCGACGACCAGATTCGCAACCACCCGCGTATCATCAATGGCGGTGGAAAAGGGATGAAATCCTATTACATTTTCACGTCGGTTTCGTCGTCAGACGTTCTCTCAAACACGAGTAGTACCAGCGAATCCCCCCTCTCGCAACTCTCGAAAGCGCCGGTGGTCGGGAGCTTTGTCCGTGTATTCATGAACGCCTCTGATACAAGCACGACAAGTACTAACAAGAAAGCCAAGTACGATGAACTCCAGGATAGACTCCAGACGATCCAGCAATCCCTTGTTGCGAAGACGCAGGGCTGGGACAGTGAAGAGCTGACGATCGAAGAGTGGTATCTCCAGACGCAGAAGTTCTGGCAGGGCGAAAGTCCCGAATACGCTGATGCTGAGAAACACCTCGGCCAGCGGCCAATGTCGACGCGGGATGAAGGGAATGTCCCCGACGAAGTGGAGGTGGCAAAATGAACGGGGACTCAGGGCTGCTTCCGACTCCGGGTTCGTGTTCTCGGTGGGTCCAGTCCCATCTCGGCCAGAGAGGTGCCACACCGCAGAGAGACACACCAGCATTCGCATCAGGTATTGGGCCGATTCTAACGGTCGCGGTTCTATTAGTCGGCGGGATCAAAATCCCGCGTAAGCAGTGGAACTGGCTGTTTAATTGGCTTCCATCGACATCTGACGCGTGTACTGCCGCCCAGTGTGAAGTGCCACTGAATGGGCTCATTTTCTACGGGCTGGCAGCATTTGCTGTGTTCCTGATCATCCTGGTCCTCTTGTTTGGACGGTCGGGAGATGACGGTCTTGAGGATACGATCGACGACGACCAGCCGGACGGTCCCCTTATCGAAGGCGCAGATGAGGGCGACAATGACGGCGGTAACGAGTCGGACGGAGACGATGATGACGACGACTGGGACATTCCGGAAGACGAGATCCCAGACGATGTTGGCAGCGACACAATTGACGAACTATTCAAAGAGACGGTGACGCGACACAAGGAAACAGTTGCTCCCCCGCCGATCCGGCGGGCTTACAGCTACTTGAAAGCGGGGAGTGTCTATCGGCAGACATTCTATGTGGCACACTGGCCCGATCAGCTGCAGGATGGTATCTTCGGCCAGATGTTCCGTCGCCCTGACCTGAACTTCGATGCCTCATTCCACTTTGAGCCGATCGATCGGCAGCGCGCGATCAGTGACGCCGAAGATCGTGTCGAATCGCTTCAAGCAGACGCAAGCATCACGTCCGAGCAACAGGCCGGCGGCGGTGAGCAGTTCCGTGTTGGTGACACGATGGAAAAGGCCAACCGGACGAGTGACTTCCGAAACGTGCTCAACGACGGCGCTGAACCGTTCTACGTTTCGGGATACTTCTCTGTCACTGCCGACACAAAAGACGATCTCGAGACGAAGTCCGACCAGCTTGTCTCAGAAGCTCAGGACACCGCAAACGTTCAGCTTGAGCCAGTCCACGGTATGCAAGTCCGGGCGCTTGAAGCAACGGCCCCAATCGCTTACAACCAACTCAAATACGAGGCCCCAATGGACGTGCGACGGATCGTTACCGATGCTGGCGTCGGGTCAATTCTGTCTTCCGCGAACGAGTCAAAGCTGATGGAAGACTCCGGCGTTCTCCTGGGGACCCACACCTACAACGGGACGCCAGTCATCAAAGATACTTTCGAGAGCGAAACGAACTACAACTGGGTCGTTATCGGCGACTCCGGGGCTGGGAAGTCCTACTCGCAGAAAGCATGGAACCTGCGTGACAAGGCCGCCAGTGAAGACACGATGCTCATTATCGTCGACCCGATGAGCGGGTTCGACGGAATCGCTTCTGCACTCGGCGGCACTCGAATCGAAGTTGGTGGGTCGAAAGGACTCAACCCACTCGAAATCCGGCAGCCCGAGGGACGGATGGCCGCCGAGGCGACGTCGGGCGATGACCCACTCTCAACCAAGATCAAGGAAGTGATGGGCTACCTCGAAGCCTATGCGAACGAGCAGGGGACTCCGCTCGGAGATCGGCGGCCGGTTCTCAACTCCGCCGTCAAGCAAGCCTACGCGGAAAAAGGCATCACCCGCGATGTGAACACCCACGACGAAGAGAGTCCGACGATGACGGATGTGTTCGACATCCTCCAAGATATGCAGAACAGCCCGGAAGACTACCGGGTCTTCGAGCTGCCATCGGACGCCGACGACTCAAAGCGACAGGAGATGCTTGATCACATCCGAGGGAGCGCCAGTTGGCTGCTCAAAATCTTCCGGCCATGGGTCGACGGTCAGTACGAAAACCTCACACGCGAGACGGAGTTCGACCTTCGCGACGACGACGTCTACTACCTAGACCTCAAGCAGCAGGAATCGACGAACACCTCTGGCGGGAGCCTCATGCTGCAGATTCTGTTCTCGCTGGTCTACGAACGCGCGAAAGAGGTCCCCGACAACGTCATCATGGTCATCGACGAGGCTCACTACCTCATGAGTGATGAGACCTCGATGGACTATCTCAAAACGCGCGTGCGTCACGCGCGACACTATGATATGTCACTGCGGTTCCTCACCCAGGAGGTCTCAGACTTCTTCGGCGGGATGGACGACGGCGGCTCACAGTCCCAGCCGATCCTGAACAACACCTTCATCAAGGTCTTCCTCCGGACGGACGAGGTCGCCGAATACCAGGACCACTTCGATCTGAACGACCGGATGGTCCGGTTCATCGAAAACGCTCGGACCGGGAAATCGGGGAAATACTCCCAAGCGCTCATGACGATCAACAAGCAGCCGTTCCCGATCAACATCCGGACCACACAGACCGAACACGCCGTC
Organism: Halorientalis persicus; assembly: GCF_900110215.1. Lineage (GTDB taxonomy): Archaea > Halobacteriota > Halobacteria > Halobacteriales > Haloarculaceae > Halorientalis > Halorientalis persica. Next base: position 4,121 of record NZ_FOCX01000081.1, read on the forward strand.
GTGGACTTCGACCGGGTCGAAGACGAGATCAGCGACCTGCCCGGCCGGGATGCAGCCAGAGATTCGGAACTCGTCCAGAATATTCGCGAGGAACTCCTGCGGCTGAAATACAACCAACTCACCGGCACCTCATCAATCCAGGATACTGACGCCCTCTCAGACTGGGCCAGTGGAGATGTCGGGAAACTGGCTGCCCTCGACGTTCTCAGTGACGACGAAATCTACCGTATCCTTGAAGAGATCGAGGAAGGGGCACCGGCAGAAGAAGCCGTGTACCGCTCCATCTCGCAGAAACTCCTCACAACACTCTCGCAACTCCCCCAGTCGCTTCGCAGCGGCATTGTGAACTTCGAGGAACAGCGGCTCGCAGAACAGCAGGCAAGTGATCAAGCGGAAGACAACGGCGAGGACCGCGAAGTTGGCGATGATCCAGACTCGTGGGCACTTGCCGATCCCCTTGACGACTCAGACCAATCTGAGTAACCGCTTTCACAGCCTCACACCCCCCACACCCCCACACAAACCATGTCGCTTGAACTAGGATTCCACATGACCGATGGGCCGTACAGTCCGGAAGAATTCATCAAGATCGTCCCATCGACAGAAGAACTCGACCCAGAACGACTCAGCGGAAAAATCGCCGAACTACAGTCCAGT
>NZ_FOCX01000065.1 GCF_900110215.1 Halorientalis persicus
GTGAATGCGAACACAGGCTTGGTTCTTCTTCGGCCCGGTCACCGTTGACCGCCAGTCGAACTCGTAGCCGACCACGATTCGACCGTACTTGTCCACTCTCCCGATTTCTTCATCTTCGTCTGGACCGTCCCAGCTGCAGCGGTACTGTCCGTCTCCGACAGGTGCGTCGACGACACCGCCATCGTACACTGGCACGTTGGTCGGGTCTCGCTGGCACTGGCCGAGCGTCGCGAGCGCGTCGGCGTTGATCGCGATGCTTTCGATCGCCTCGCCGTCGACGGTGAAGTTCTCGACTGCGAACCGGTGTTGGCTGGTTCCCGATCGTGGTGGGGAGACGTGGCCGGTGATCGTGATGTCGAAGTCCTGTTCGAGGATGCTCGCGAAGCGTTCGATCCCGGTCAGGATGGTGGGCTTGCCTTCTTCGACAATCATCTCACCGACTGGAGCTTCGACCGTCTGTGCGGCGTGCTGGCCTTCCAGATCGGGCTTGTGGATCGGATGTTCCCGAATGAGGACCGTGCCGGCCGGCCCCAGCAGCACGGCAGGAGCGTCGTCGCAGACGATGAGGTCGTAGTTCTCCACCGAGTACCGCCCTTTGCCGGCGAGCGCCCGGAGTGCGATTTCGACGGCCTTGGGGCCGATTCCATAGCCGTACCGGGTGAGGGTCCCACTCGCTTGGTGGAGCCACCGGTTGAATTCCTCGCGAAAGTTCGCGTAGGCGGATGGGAGCTCCCAGACGGCTTCACCATGCTCGTCGATGTAGGACTCGACGTCGCCGTCGCTGACCCATCGAGCGTGGGCGAGATACCGGCGCTCGTTGTGGAACAACTGGCTGGATTTGTCTTTGCGTTGGAATCGATGGAGTGTGAGTCCGTAGTCGGTGCTCTGGCCGTCCTTCAGATCGTAGAACCCGTCGGTGACGAGCCGATCGGCCGTGACGGGCTCTCGGTAGGAGGCGGCGATTCCGCTCTGTCCCGATCCTGGACCGTCTGCATCCCAGTATTCAGCGAGTCGTGTATTCTGCGACATTGGTCAATTGGACCGCCGTGCCCCAATTCTGCCTTGTAGCAATTTGCCACGAGCCAATTGGCACGAAGCAGATTCTTGGACGGACTGGCCTTAACCAACGTTGGTGAATTGTTGGTTAAGCAGTGCTGAAGTTTCGGAGAGTTTTCGGATGTCTCTAGTCACCCCTTCTTGAGTCCGAGATACAGTCCTCCTGCGAATCCAGTTCCGACAGGAAGTGTCCCAAGCAGGCCAAGGAGCGGCGAGGATCCAGATGCAGAGGCTCCGTCGACGACCAGACCAAGCGTCCCGCTGCCGAGTGTCGACGCGAATGCTGACCAGTCCACGGTGATGATGCCGATCTGTTCGAGATATGCGAGAAAGGCGAGTTCAAGGCCGGCAAGGACGGCGACGATCTTGGCGATCTTCTTGACTGCGTAGCCGATGACGGCCCCGATCGCACCTGCGCCGAGAAATCCTGTCGCGACGGCTTCGGTTCCGGAGACCATGTTAGCGCATCGCGCTAACCTGCTTTGGGGATTGTTCGACGGCTTTGTTGAGTTCGTACCGGAGGACGGCCTCGGCGACTAGCATCAGGTCGTCACCACTGACGGTGCTGTTTTCGATTTTTTGTTCGAGTCGCCGGAGGGACCGTGCCCTTTCTGCGTATAGCGAATCTGTGCCGTAGTCGGACATCTGTTGGTCGCGAGTGGCAGTATCGACAACGGCCTCTTTCGCGTATCGAGGGCGCTCAGCGAGCAGTGATCGGACCGCGTCGTGGATGTCGTTCATTGCATCCTGGCCGCTAACTCTCAACTCAAAATCCGTTCTTGAGCTGCGTCAGATGCGTAGAGGTTCTGTTAGAGCAGAACCTCAATTTTGCTGCAGATTGCTAAGTTTCTGAGACTGGGCGGAGATCTCTCCATCGAAGGTCTTCAGTAGCACCGTCATCCATTTCGACTGTAAACAGGAACGAATCACGTGGATCCCCAGTTTCTTTGTTAGCGTCATCTTCGAGTATTTCGATTACCGTCCCGCGTTTTCGATGGAGCAGATCGTGGTCGGGATCATCTTCATTCGGTATGTCAACCCGCACTCGGTCCCCAACCTCAAATCGCTTCATTGTATTGGATTTCTCGTCGTCTGGCACTACTCATAGGCGTCAAGTGATTCGTCGGCGGGACCGTGACGGCCGTACTCTGAATGATAGTTCTGAACGAACTCAATAGTGTCTTCTGGAAGATCGTATAGTTCACCGAGTACAGCGTCTGCCTCTTCGATTATGGGTTTTTGCTGTTCGTAGTTTTTGAATGTCTCACTGTCTGGGTCAAACCCATTTTTCATTGTTTCCCAGAGCCGGTTAGAGATGTCTTCAATGTCATCACGTTTACTCCTCAGGGCATCTTCATCTGGGAGTGGGAATGCACGAATCTCACTGAGATTTAGATGGAACATATCGCCGTATGCACACCAGTAGATATAGAAGATACTGGACGAGATGCCAAGGAAGGCAGCACGAGCTTCTAGTTCTGAATTGAAGTAGAGGGCATAGTTATCCATTGAATCATACAATTCCTCTCCAAACATCGGATTAGTAAAGTAGTCTATTCCTCTCCGTCTCCAAATCACATTCTCTGTTTCGTCTTCTTCTTCATAATTCCGAATATGGTTCTCTTCTGGCTGTTCCTTCAATTTGCTAAGAATGGTTTCAATGTGACCAAGACCGATTTTTGGAATGGCTACATGTGTACCGCTACCACCGATTCCATCTTCTCGAAGTGTGTATCCACTAATGGGTTTATCAGGTATATCCCGGAAACGCCTGTCACGATCCTTCTCATTATCGAACCGAATGAACTCACTTGTTCGGATGTTTCCGGACACTTCTGTATCTTTTCCGCCAGTAATGACACTCACCCGAACCTCTGCTCCATTGAAAACTTTACTTGGCCTTTTGCCAAATGCAGCGATACGTGTGGTATCTAGATAGTCACGCCACACATCTTGCATTTTAGACATCTGCGCCTTATAAAGAAGTTTTGCGGTTGTTACGTTACCAAATGATCCGTTTTCGGTGAGAAGTTGCAGTTGGCGTTCTACGAACGGAGCAGCAATATCTGAGTTTGCCATAGTGTATTCTGCTGTAAGTACATCTTCAGATTCTCCCATGATGTCGCCATATGGCGGATTCCCCAAAATCAGATCAAAATGGATTGTGTGTTCAGCACCATTTGACTCAGAAGCTTCGGGAAACTCGATGGGCCAGTGGAATGGACGGCCAAGACTATCAACAATGTCTACACGGAGAGGCTGCCGATTTACTTCACTGAACACGAAGTGATCTTCAAGCAGATTTTGGAGATTCTCGGCCAGAACGGTCTTTACATTGTCATTTAAGTCACGTGGTTTCAGTGTTTTTTCCCGCTCTTGTATGTCAAGCCGCGCGCTCTTTTTATACACCGAAAAACCGAGATCTTCTAAACGCTCGGCGTCTTCGTCAGTGAAGGCATCGCGGTCGCTACGTCTGATTTTGACTGTTTCTATCGCTGGGTATAATGTCCCATTCTCGATTGACTCTATGATGGCCTCCCACTCATCAGGGGACGAAACGTCGGTTTCTACATAGTAGCTAAGGCGGTCAAGAAATGCGGAATCAACGTGGGGCTGAATCTCATCGGCGTAGAATTCTTCGATATTCCGGCGATCTCCTTTGTCCTCGTATTTGTACTGTTCACGCATCTCAGCGTATTGCTCGATGTCTTCATTCCAGATGTCGAGCGATTCAACAGTACCCTTGATTGGGAGACCAACCAGAGAATTCCCGTCGCTGATGTTAACGTCGATATTTGGGAGTTTCCCGAATTGTGGTCTCCAGCTATTGCCCTCGACGATTTTGAGCCAGATCCGAAGTTTTGCTATCTCCGTTGCGACTGGGTCGACGTCCACGCCATATACGGAATGGAGCGCGAGGTCTTTCTTTGCTTCATATCGGTCTTTGGGGTCTGGGTCGTCACCACGGTTCAGACCCCGCATCAAGGACTCTTCAGCACGGAAGATTTCGTCCATCGCACTGGTCAAGAAGTGCCCGGATCCACATGCTGGATCGATAACTTTCAGATCGCCGAGAGCGTCTAGTGCGGCATCAATCGCGTCAGGAGTTCCGTAAAATCCCTCCCCGTTTTCAATACGACGCAAGATTTCGGACAGCTCTTTGTCCTCCATATTTGACTGGAGGAATTCTGCTTCGTCACTGTCACTGGCGGCTTCGTTAACGAAAGCGTCGATGAGATCGGACTTGATTTTGGGGTCTACAGACCGCCGGTTAACGAGGTTTGTGACGTCGTTTGGTGTGTAGTACGCACCGATATCCTTCTGATTGCGTTCCTGTTCGATATGATTGATTGTCTTCTCGAACACAGACCCGAGGACTCGTGGATCGAACCCTCCACCGTTCAATTCGAGTTCGCTACCTTCGATGAGGTCGCTAATGACGGTAGGGAGAATCCGATCTACGACGGTGTATTCAGTTTCGTTGGGGATGTTTTCGCGGAAAAGACCGCCGTTCAAGTATTCGACATCAGTAAACCACGCATCCTCGTCGCGGTATTTTGGATCTCGTTCTGGTTTTGGGACGTTGAGAAGTTTGTAGAAAAGGGGTTTAATTTGAGACTCATAGAGGTTCCCTGCGAATTTGTCTTGGTGTTGTTCGTACTCCTGAACTCGATTTCGGAGGAACCCGTCGCTAAGTATATCACGGGTTTCCAGGAACTTGATGAACAGCAGCCGATTCATCATTGTGATTGCGAAGAGACGTTCATCCCGCTCAGATGCACCGGCAGGTGACCTAATATCGTCCATCAGGGATGTTTCGTAGTCATATTCGTCAGATTCGCCGAAAAGGAGCTCAATGTAGAGTTCATAGAATTCTTCCACGTCACGCTTGCGTTCATCGCGGATCTCTCGTGGCGCTGTGTCGGAAAGAAGGGGTTCGAGGGCTCCGATACTGAAGACGCTGATAAAGTCATGGAGTAAGTCGTCGACGTCGGCGTCGTCAGAGATGGCGGCACTGCCAAGGACGCCAGCATCGCGAGCGAGTGTTATAAGTGCAGGACGGAGATCGATACTTGCTACTTCTGGGTATTCGGTTATGTCACCGCCAAGTTCGATTTTGTAGATCGTCCATTCAAGCCCGTCTGTTGTGATCCCGTAGTCTGCGTCAATGGATTTCCTGTCGAGATAGTCTTTTATTTCTGAATCGGCGCTTTCGACGTTGTTAATGGGCTTGTTTTCACCGATAACGTTCACTGAGAGGTTGGTAATCTCGAAGTCGGGCCACACCACACGATCTCCTGCTTTGCCGTATGGTTGTTCCTCGTATTCCAGGCCTAGTGCTTCTAAGAGTTCATAGATAAGATGGTTCTCAGTGAACGTTTCGGGCCGTTGTCCGACATCGGCACTACTGAGTTTCTTGTCTCCTCGAAGAGTTTCTTCAACATCGTGAACGGTACTAAGCCGATCGTTTAGCTCCGCTATAGAGTCGGTGAGTATTGATCGAATTTTGGAGTTGGTCTCAGTCATTGTGTTCTTTGTCCGAAGGGGTGAGTATGTTCGTTACCTCGCCGGGATGTGATAAATACCCCTGAATTATCGAATTGGCTGTCCTCTATTTCACTGTGATTGAGAATGAAACCTCGGTCAGATTTCATCCATGTCGCCTAGCGCGTCAGTCGCGACGTCCCCAAGTTCACCGGCCTCGATGTGGGAATACCGTTCTCGGACCATTTCTTCAGAGTTATCGAGATATCGGGCTGCGACGGTGTATCCGAACGATCGGACCAGGACCTCGCCCATTCCTCGCCGCCCCCCGTGTGGCGCGAGGTAGTCGTGGCGGGGGTGGGCAACCTCGACGCCGGCGTCGTCGGTGAGCCGATGGAGTATCGATCGGGCCCCATCGGTCGTGATCGACTGGGGGCGAATATCTTCCTCGAGTGTGAGCAGGAGGTCGCGGACAAATTCGTCGCGACGGTCCTTGACATCAGCTGGCCGCTGGCCACGATCTGTGAGTTCCTCTTGGACGAGGGCTGCGAGCGTCCGTTGATCGAACGTCGGGAAGACTGGCCACCGTTCGGTTGGGGGCTGCAGAACCTTCTGGTACTGCCGGACTGGGTGGATGACCGGGTCGGGGAGGCTGGCGGCGTCCCACTGCTGTTTCTTCCGGTAGACGTCCATACTGCCGTCCTCCAGATTGAGGTCCTCCCAGCGAACCCCGCGCCGACGTGGATCGTCGGAGTCCCGTAGGAGCTCTCCGACGCGGACGGCTGTGTACGCGATGAGGTAGATGAGCGCCCGCTCACGTGTCGCTTTCAGCGCCCTGTAGCGCGCCCGTTGCTTGTCTGTCGGTGCCGTGTCCTTTGGGAGTGTTGTGTACGCTTCGACGGCATCACGGGCCTGCTCGTCGACGTGACGGGTGAGTGCGTGGCGTTGCTCGGACGTCCAGGCCTGCTGGTCGCCGGGTTTGCGACCGTCGTCTTCGGGCAGTGGGGCGGTCGCACTCGCTCGCTGCGCGAAGTGCGCCTGTAGATACCCCTCGTTGACGCACCAGCCACACCACGCCGAGATGTAGGCGTAGTAGGTTTGGACTGTGTTCTGCTTGAGCCCGCGGTCACTGGCGAGGTGGCGTGCATACTCACGGAACGTCCGTTCATCAAGGTCCTCGAACGCGGGTTCTCGGTCGACGTCGTCGGGGACGGTCCCAGTCCAGTCGTCGTCGCCGCGGTCGCCCGCGGCCCACTCTGCGAATCGGTGAAGCTCGCGCTCGGCGTTGCGGCGGTAGTTTCCGCCGTCTCCCCCGCGACCTTTGCCTTTGTCCTGGAGGTAGCGATCGAAGGAACTGGCGAGCGGGATCGGATCGTCCTGCTCAGACATTGCGTAACTCACCTCTGCTGACCCCGTGTTTTGCCCGATTTCTCGGGGGAGAGGAAATCTGCTGTGTGAATTGTGGCATTCGTGCTTACCGGAGGGCGTCGGGACACTTCAAAGTGGTCGTGATTACTATTCTAATCATAACCAACTGTGGTTCAGCCGAGAAACCCAAAATATGGGCTACAGTGGCTATACTGTGCGGTTCTACGCATTTACTGCGTTTTTAAACCATATGACGCTATACAAAATCCGAATCCTGGAGTTGCGAATACCATCAATCCTATGCACGCAATCGATACTGAAACGACTCTGTAGCAGGTCTTGACTGGGATCTTGATCCGAGCAACTGCCACTCACGAAGTTGAGTGGCAGTTGCGGGCCGTCCGAGCGAGAATCTCAGTAGACTGGACAGCAATGCCTCTCACCGCAGGCAAACTCGGGATGGATTCTAAATCAATGTGATTAGCCTCCGTCTGAGGAAAGCACGAAACCGCGGGGCGATCACCCGCGGTTTCGTGCGGAACTCGACGATATCGAGTGATCGCTGGACGAGGAGATCGACCAGCAACCACATGTCGTACAGCAACATTGCGAATCCGAAGTGGAATAACCGCACCGCGTACTCTCGTGAAGTCGTCCACGGTGCGAATTGCTTGATGCCGCCGTAGGCGTTCTCTATCCCGCCGCGCCGAGTGTAGCGTTTAATCCGTCGATGTGTCGAGCGTCGATCCAGACGAATCTCGTCGTTCACGTCGAGATTCGTCAGGAACACCTGAGTCTGGTCGTGGTCCTCGTCCGGTGGGAGGCCGACAAGCGAGGTTTCAGCTCGCTTTCTGACGCCACCGCTGTCTTTGACCGGTCCGTAGATTCCGTGTTCGTCCTTGACCGTCACCTGCTTCTGCCCGTCCTCATTTTCGTCCATGCGCGCGATGAACCGCTTGACGCGGTCATCGCGCGCGGCTGGAATGACGTAGAAGAGATCCCGTTCTTCTAGTGCCGCAACGACGTCCGCAGCGTGAAACTCCCTGTCGGCGAACACGCGACGGATACGCAGATTCGCCCGTTCTTCGACGATGTCGACGAGTCGGCGGACGACGCCGCCGACTCGGTACGATTTCGCTTCACCGGCGTACGCCTCAGCCTCGTGATTGTCCGCATCACCGATCGGTAGCATCGCCACCGTGAACAGGATGTTTTCACCGACGATGCTAGCTGTCGCGACCTTGTGACACCAGTTGTAGGACTTGTCCTCGGGCGCTCCTTGTACCCGAACGAGTTCCTCACGCTCGCCGTAATAGGCGATATAGGTCATATCGATAGCCACCATCGCCGGTTGTTCGAACTCGATGGTGGGCTTGGCCCGCGTCAAGACGCGGGCCGCGCCCCGATTGACCATCTCCGTGATTTCCTCTATTTCCAGGCTCTTGATCGCCTCTAGAAGCGTTTCACCAGTTGGACCGTCCTCGAAGAACGGCTCGTCAACATCCGGCTCCGGATTAACGTGATCGCCATAGGTCTCGGCACCGCCGTTGGCGGCGGTGCCCGTGACCCCGAGCAACGATTCCAGCAGCAACAACTCCTCGTCGTCGTAGATGGCCTCGTCCGAGCGGTCGAAGTCAAGCGCTGGGAAGACTACCGTGGTGAGTTCGTCCAGTACTTCGCGGGTCTGTCCACGAATGAGTCGGTTGACCGTGCGCTTCGGTGGAGCCTGACGGCTCCCCGAAGCGCTCTGGTGATCACTGATCCCGCTGGATTGGTCGGTTCCACCGAAGGAACAGCCACGACGGGCTGCAAGTTCTCTAATCTGGCGACTCGCTACCCGAATCGTCTCTTCTATCTCGCTGAACCGCTTCCCCCGTGCACGTGACAACGTACTCTGGTCGGGAACATCATCTGGGTCGAATCCCAGTGCATTGGCGACTTCCGCGTCCGATTCGAGCGTCCGATGCACGCTGGCATCGGACGCGTCAGTGAGTCTGCCTAACAACACCGCTCGCAGCATCGGCTCGAACGGTTTGCACTCCGACCACGCCGGATACGGATCTTGGCTGGCATATCGACCGCAGTCGAGGTGGCTCACCACCTCGACCGCGGTCGTCCCCTCTTCCAGTATCTCTGCTGCATCGGTTGTTAGCGGCGTCCATCCTCCCGAGAGCGCACCGACATCTTCGAGTCGCTCGTCCACTAACCTCGGGTCGCGGCTGTCATCACCAGCCGCGACCCGATTCGACCGGTCGTTGTTCACACGGGGGTCCTCTCGTCCCCCACCGGTCAATCACCTGAATTCACTCAAGCAGTGTATCTCGATACCGATCCATGCATAGCTTCTCTCGTTCGCAACTCCAGCGAATCGTCTGAAGTTGGGCAGGTCCGAATCAATTCGTTGGATGGTAATGGTTCTTAACACTACTTTCACCAAACAACATATACACAAATAGATGAATTCTGCAGGCATCTTCGCCGGGTAAGGTTTATCTCCGTTGGGGATGAAACACAACATAGGAGACGATGCCTGCGTCAGTTGTGTACCGGGACGAAAGCGAGAAACCGGACGGGAGCCGGTACGAGATGGTCGCGTGGCGAGTCCC
>NZ_FOCX01000051.1 GCF_900110215.1 Halorientalis persicus
TCTCCCAGTTCGTTTATCATCAGATACAGCCTGCTCAAGCGACTCGTCAGTGTCGAGTCGCTTGAGCCAGCTATAGATTGTGCGCCGCTGCACGTCGTACCACTCGGCTAGCTCGGTCTGCGTAACACCGTTCTTGTACGCAATAGCCGCTAAGAGTCGCTGTGTCGGCTTCTTCTCGTCCACGTTGTCAAGGGCATCTTGCAGTTCCTCGACAGAGATCTCGTCGAGATGATCCATTATCTCCTACAACACTCTGCGGGCAGAAAGTTCTAACGGTTACTATAGGTCGCCTTCTCGGAGCGATATTCGGGGTCGCCATCATTGCCGGCCTGATGGGACTCGCGCAGATGATTAGTGCGCGTGCAGCCGATCGGCGACTCGTTCAGACAGGCTATCCACCCCGAACACTGCTTGCGACTCGATTAGCGGCGCTCGGAGGAGTGACCGTTGTCGTGGCTGCCGTAAACTACGGCGTTCTCTGGCTGACGATTTCACCGGGAGCCCCTGTCCTGACGTTCGTATTCCTCGTACTTGCCGGCCTCGTCTATGCGTTTCTTGGCGCACTCGTCGGGGCGCTCCTTCCACGACTGTTCGAAGGCTCGCTCGTCGTGGTGTTCCTTGCAATGATGGATGCGTTCCTCAGTGGCGACAGTCCGCTGGCCGCCGACGTTCCCGAGTTCGTGGAATACTTCCCGCTCTATCATCCAAAGGAACTCCTTCAGGAGGCGATGTTCCAAGGCACATATACGACGGGTGATCTCGGCTTCGTCGCCGGATACCTGCTAGTCCTGCTTGTACTCGTCACCGCAGTGTTCGGAGTGACGATGCGCACCAGTGGTGGGTGGTCCGCATGAGTCGTACGACAACGGCGTTCACAATCGGCATCAAAGAACAGGCGCGAAACTACGTCCTCGTCGCTCTACTGGTCGTCCTACCGGTCTCGTTCATCACGTTGGCGTTCGCAGTCACCCAGGACGTCGAGATGCCGGTTCGGACGCTCGTCGACGGTGAGACGGTGACGGTCATGCGAGGGATGCCTGAGGTCCACGGCGTGATTATGACGCCGATTACGAGCGCCCTCATCGCGGGACTCGCCGGGTTGTTCCTGATGCGAGAAGCCAAAGACACAGACGGTCGTCTGGCAGTCGCCGGCTATCGTGCACGACAGGTAATCACTGCCCGGTTTGGGGTCCTCGCAGCAATCACTCTCATCGTTACCGGCGTCTCAGTCGGCGTGATGCTCGTCGATTTCCAGCCTGAGCATCTCTGGTGGTTCGTCGCAGCGATGCTCGTCGTCTCGGTCACGTATGGTCTCATCGGGATGCTCGTCGGGGCCGTTTTCGACCGCCTAGCCGGGATGTGGCTAATGCTGATTCTCCCGATGCTCGATATCGGACTCTTCCAGGATCCGCTGTTCATCCAGTCCGAGCCCGAATGGTGGATGAAACTACTCCCCGGCTATTGGCCCGTCCGTGTGATGGTCGATACCGGACTCACAACGGACGTAGATACGACTCTCTCATTGGTGTGGGCTACTGGATACCTCCTCCTCGTAGCTGTCCTCACAATCGGCGTCTACTACCGAATTACACAGGAGAAGTAAGATCAGGCCAGTAGACTACTTACTCCGGTAACTGTAGGGGAGAAGACCCAAACAGCACTATATCCAGCTTCGCTCAATTGGATAGTTTGACTCGGATTTCACTACGACCGTCTGATCGGGCAAACGGTTCGGTGGACTCTGGTTGCTGCTGTGTCCCTCGTTCTCTGGGCACCGATGAGTGCGGCTTACGTTCCGCGGAGAAGTGCCGCGGCGTAGGAACAGGTCTTCGAAGGACTCCTGAGCGAGGGACCTCAGGCGTGTAGAAATGGCGACGACACCGCGCCTTACCGAGATGGGTCTTCACTCCCAGTCTCCAACCGTTCACGACGCTTCTGGAACTCTTCTTCGTCGATCTCGCCTCGTGCGTAACGACGTTGGAGGGTTTCCATAGCGGAATCGTCACTCTCTGGAGGTGCATCGCCTCGACCCATTGCCCAGTAGAGGAAGCCGCCGACCAGCCCCAGCATCCCGAGTGCCCCGCCGACGAACGGCAGCCCACCGAACCATCCACCGTTCCGGCCGTGCATCATCCCTGGACCCATCATTCCGCCATCGGTACTCCCACTGCCGTCGACGTCCGAGCCGACGGCAACGGCGCCGTTCTGGACGATCGTTTCGCTGTCTGGGACCTCGCCGTCCGGGATCGGGCTGTCTTCAGCTGGACCGCCAGGGCTACCAACGACGATGCGACCGACCATGCCGACCGTCTTGTGAGGGATGCAGTAGTAGTCGTACGTTCCGGGCACCTCGAACGTGTGCTCGAAGCTCCCCTGCGAGATGGTCCCGCTGTCGAAGGCGGTGGCGTCGGCGGGAACGCGGTCCGGATAGGCCGTCGCCGAGTGAGCTCCGGCTGCTATCTCGAAGCGGACGGTCGTGCCAGGTTCGACGTGGAGCCCGATCGGGTCGAAGTAGTTGTTGCCCATCTTCACGACGGGCGTCTCCTGTGCGGCGACTGGTTGGGTGAATCCCGCACTCGCGACTGTGCCAGCACCGAGCGCTCCCAGGAACTGGCGTCTACTGTAGTCTGTCATTGTAGCTGGTTGGCTTCTGTTATCCACGGATGATGCTGGCGAGCCGGTTCGTGAGTCCGGGCGATTGCTGGCCGGCGCTCTCGATGGCAGCCTCCAATTCGTCCCGGTCGACGATGCCGATGAACTCGGCCGTCTGTTCCCCGTTTGCATACACGAGCGTCGTTGGCGTCTTTCGGACACCGTACTCCTCGGCCGTCTCCAGATCGGTCTGGATGTCGACCTCCCGGAACTCGACATCCGGATACGCATCTTCGATACCCTCGTTTTTCTCTCGCTGCGTTGCGCACGCTCCACAAGTCTCCTGTGTGAACAGGATAACTTCCGTCATAGTAGCTAGTATGGTCTTATGCTTTTAGCACACTTCTATTCACATCCGAAAGCTGTGAGGGTCACAGATTTCGGATTCCAAGGGGCCGGACGTGAGTAACGCCGGAGGTTGGTGGTCGGACCGTCACTCCGAGCGTTCGAGCTTGTTCCGACGCGCCTCGAACTCTTCCTCGGTGAGATCTCCGCGGGCGTATGCCATACGCAGCTCCTCCATTGCGGGATTCCGCGACGACTGCGATGCCGTCACGCGACGGAAGACGAGATATCCGCCACCGAGCAGGAGGAGGAGGAAGACCAGCTGGACGAGCATCCCGACGAGTGGCCACCAGCCGCTGGTCGTCCCGTATCCACCCATCATTCCACCGTATCCCATCATCCCGCCGAATCCCATCCCCATCGTGAGCAAGGGGAGGACGATGATCGCCCCGAGGATGAGGAGGACGATGGTTGTGGTGTCGAGTTGGTTTGATGATGTCATGGTTCAGATCTCGGTCGATGATTCGAGTTCGTCCGCGACGCTGGCGAGAACGCGTTCGAACCGGTCGTGGACCTCGTTCGCGATCGAGTCGAGTGCCTCGTTGTCGGCGATGCCGACGAGCTGTTGTGGGTCGACGGCACTCACCATGACCTCGCCGCCGTCGGTTTCGTAGACAATGACGTTACACGGGAGGAGTGCGCCGAGTTCGATCTCTTCGTTCAGGCCCTCGTGTGCCAGCCCCGGGTTGCACGCACCGAGGATGCAGTACTGTCGAAACTCCTCGCCGAGTTTCTCCTCGAGCGTCGCTTGGACGTCGATGTCACAGAGGACGCCGAATCCTTCGTCTTTGAGCGCCGCAATCGTCGTGTCGACGACGTCGTCGAACTCACCGGTGACTGAAGTCTGTATTGTGTATTCCATGAAGTATCATACCCCGTCTACGGGGTTAACGGTTGGGTGCCGCAACGGCGGCCGTTGGGAATATGATGTATCGGCTGGAACAGCAGCTGCTCCAGTCATCCGGTGCGTTCGAGCTGTTCTCGCCGCCGATCGAATTCGTCATCCGAGAGCTCTCCGCGGGCGTAGCGCTCACGGAGAACCGACAGCGACTGCTCTTCGTTCCCACCGGAGCCTCGATTGAGGAGCGCATAGACAATGTAGAGCGGAACGGCGATGAGGAGCCCCATCCAGAGGAACCCCCAGAGCCCCATCGCTCCACCGAAGAGGCCCCAGCCGCCCCCCATCATGCCGCCGCCGTAGCTCCCACTACCGTGGGCAACAGCCGGTCCAGTCGCCGCAACTAGCAGCGGGACGGCGAGGATCGCGAGTCGCCGAGCAGTGCGTCCGATGTGAGTGGTGAGTTGCGTCATTATCTTGCGTTGGTGAGTTGTGGTGTTCGATTGGAGCGATCGAAACGGCCAGAGCCGTCAGCAGTGGCCCTGCCCGTACATCCCGCCGTTGTAGCCGTCGTCAGCCCCGTCGTGGTATTCCCCGTCAGCCATGTCCTGGGCCATCTCGTCGACGGTCACACCCATGTGCGACTCCATCCACTCGACGCTACCCGGGCCCATGTGTTCGGTCATCTGTGCCTCCATCCAAGTGGCCCATTCATCTGCGGTGGCATTGTCCGTAGGCGCGTCGTCAGCGGTCGTTGCGTTGTCGTGTGCGCTGACTGCCGGTGCGGCGAACGCGAGTCCGACAATCGCGAGCGCCACGAGCAGCCACCGGCCGAGTTTGAAGTTGGTCATTGTCTCTCTCCTCGGTTACTCGTAGGCCTGCTCGGGAGTTATCGACATGGGTGTGAATCCATACAGGAGAACGTTCGAGAACGTCTATAACATCTTCTAACCGTTTTGCTCGAGGGAGACCGTTCATACCTACGGAATTCGAGAGGGAGAGCGCCCGATAGATAGCGACTATTTTCCCGGTTGTTGCTGCCGAAGGTCATCACTCGGATACACACGATAGGTCCGACCCTGTCGTTCCCGATACAGCAGACCTCGCTCCTCGAGTGAATTCACGGTCTGGCTTACTTTACTCTTCGAGAACTCAGATCGATCCCGAAGTTCAATCTGCGTGATTCCGGGGGAGTTCAGGACGGGTTCGAGGACGCGTCGTTCATCATCCGGTAAGAGATCGAGAACGCGTGCTTGGGGGTCCGATTCAGGATTGATAGACGTCGCCGGTGCAGCGTCATCATCCATCGACGTAGCTGTTGCCGCCGATGTCTGTGCAGGATCGACAGGCGCCGTTGTGTCGGCCACTTCTGGATCGGTGAGTTCTCCCCGGACCACGTAATAGACGCCACCGATAACGCCAGCAACCAGCAGGGTTCCAACCACGTACCAGAGGGGGTCTGGGCCGTGCATCGTTCCCATAGATGAACCCATCATTGACCCCATCGATTGCTCGATAGCCCGACGCTGTTGATAGGCCCGCCAACTGAGTACCCCGCCGGCCAGGAGAACGAACCCGAGAAGCACACCGACGACAGTATCTGCTCGACGGCGATTCATATGACAGCCCCGAGTTGCGGGATTTGACTATTCATACCGTCTATTTGAGCGCAGTAGGTGTGACAATTGCGGATTGAAACTGTGATGATGAACCCCATCACAGCGGATGAACCACAGTGCGATCATCAGTGGTCATGATCGTGATCGTGGCTCGATATTTGCGGGCTTTGATTAGTAAATTCCGTTGGTTCTTCTTCGAACGTACGCTTGCATTTCTTTGAGCAAAAATAGTACGTCGTCCCATCGTGGGACGCACTCGGGCCCTCATCGTCGGTTCGCATCCCGCACACCGGATCTCGATACTGACCTGGTGCGCCGAGTCCCCGCCGGTAGACATACAGAAGGAACCCGGAGAGCGCAAAGGCGATAATATTGAGGTAGAACGTGTAGTTGAGCTCGAAGTACGTCTGTTCAGTCGCCGTCTCGCCGCCCGCCAGATCTGGAACGATACCCAGCGCGTCGAACAGCAGCTCCATGAGGAAGCCGGTGAACGCCATCGTGACGAAGAAGACGCCGAGGATGTACAGCATCACCTTCCAGCCGTAGTACTTCCGGTAGACGTTCAGGACGGGCACGGTGATGAGGTCGGCGTAGACGAACGCGATGATCCCGGCGAAGCTGACGCCACCACCCCAGAGCGCGACGGCGAACGGGACGTTGCCCATACTGCCGACGAAACTGAGGACGGCGATGATGACGCCCATGACGGCGTTCTCGGCAGTCACGAGCAGGCCGTCGCCCTGAATGAACAGCGTGTTCCACACCCACTGCGGGACGAAGACGATGACGAACCCAGAAATAAGGAAGCCGGCGACGATGTCTTTCCAGATCATCGACCACTCCTTGCGGTACTGATTCCCGACCTTGTACCAGCCACCCCACGACAGCAACTCGTCACGCCACCCGCCGCTACTCGACGTCTCCTGGCGATAGGTCTCCATACAGCCCTCCGAGCAGAATTTGAGCGTCTCACCGCCGTCGGTCGTGAGCGTGTACTCGTCTTTCCCCTCCATCCCGCAGGTGGGATCTTCCGTGACGCCCGCCTGGCGGTCGCGCTCGTTGAGCTTCTCGCGGACTTCGTTAAACAGGTTTTCGGGAAGCGTGAGGTGGACGATGGCGGCCATGACGGCGATGAGAATCAGGCCGCCGAGCAGTTCCGCGACGAGGAACTCCCAGCCAAGCAGGATGAGAATCATCAGCCCTAGTTCGACGATGAGGTTCGTCGACGCGAACATGAACGCGAGGAAGTTCACCGCGTGCGCCCCCTTCTTGAACAGGCCCTTCCCGATGGCGACGGCGCCGAAACTACAGCCACTGCTTGCTGCTCCGAACACAGTCGCCTTGGTAAGTCCAGTTAGATCGCCCTCACCCAGCACCTGTGCCATCCGCTCCTTCGAGACGTAGACCTGGACGAGACTCGTAATCGTGAGGCCCATGATGATCGCCCACGCCGCCGTCCAGAGAAATCCGACACCGATACGAAGGGATTCAAGAACTCCGTCGATTATCGTCGCCTGCATAGGTGTATCATTGTAGGGATCATCTATTGCGGTTTTGATTAGAATATACTGCCTATGAGGGTATCAGTACTATGGCATCGTAACCGTCGGCCATAGATGATCTATCGTGAAGAGGGGAAAACATTGCAAACCTCCACAAGCTCCACGGAATCCGACTTCAGATTCAAAAGGGGAATCTGATTAAATCACGCCGACGTATTAGAGGCTAATGGGACCAGTAGAGACCGATGATATCCCAAATGAGGGGAACACCACCTGGAAGAACAGCCTTCGCCGGCCTGCTCGGTTGTCCAGTACGGTAACTGTCACATCCACTTCCTAATTTACGATGGCTGTCGATCTGGCAATCCATGATGCACTCGTTCTCACAGCCGACGAGCGGAACCGCCTGTACGAGCGCGGCACAGTATGCATCACCGATGGCTGTATCGAAGAAGTCCGACCATCACGTGCAGGAGACGGAGAATTAGAAGCGTCCACCGTTATCGACGGGAACGGGAAACTGGTGATGCCGGGGTTGGTGAACGCCCACACGCACTTGGAGATGACACCGCTCATCGGTGCGTTTAGCGAACTCGAGCTGACGGAGATGCTTGGGAGTGGGACGGCCTTGTTTAACAGATTAGGGAACGGCGAATTCGAGTACCTCGTCGAGGCAGGCGTCGAGCTCGCAGCGCTCAATTTCCTCTTGGGCGGTGTCACGACCGTGAACTCGATGGACGCACGGCCTGCCGCAGGTGCAGAGGCGTTCGGGGAAGCAGGGCTCCGCGGATTTTTCGGCCCGGCGATCTCGGACCTCTTCTGGGACCAACCAGTCGATCAGCAGTTCTCCCGTGCTCGCGAGTTCGTCGAAACGTACCACGACACGTACGACGGCCGAATCAGGGCGACGATCTGCCCGCACGACGACTGGTCGTGTACCCGGCAGCTGTGGGAACGGACCGCATCCCTCGCCGCAGAGTATCCGGACCTGCTCGTCCACACGCACTTGCTCGAACTCGAGGAGAGTAACACGATGGCACGAGCGAACGGTGGCGAGGACTCGGTAGGATTGCTCGACGACGTTGGACTCCTGGACGACCGACTGGTCGCTGCTCACTTCCGCCTCGGCGACGAAGAGGACATCCAGCGAACCGCCGAGGCGGACGCGGCTGTTGCGCACTGCCCGTCCGTCTTCTGTTACTGGAATCCGGACGGGGAGACGCAGTGGACGCCCGTTCCCGAGCTTCGAGCCGCCGGCGTCGACGTCGGAGTAGGGATTGACGACCACTACTGGCACGACTCGTACAGCATGTTCGGTGAAGCGCGGCAAGCTCGGCTGGCGGCAAATCTCAAGCGTTCAGCCGGGCAGTTCGACTCGATGGAACTGATACGAATGCTCACTATCGAGGGCGCACGCGCGCTGGGGATGGGCGACGAGATCGGCAGTATCGAAGCGGGAAAGCGCGCGGATATTATCCTCCTCGACGTCGACAAACCGAAGTTCACGCCACTGACCAACGTTCCCGCACACGTCGTGAACAACGCGGTCCCGGCCGACGTCGAGACAGTGATCGTTGACGGCGACGTCGTCCTCCGGAATGGTGTGCCCGAGACAATGGACTCGGACGACGTGCGACAGCGAGTAAATCAGGCTGTCGAACGCTTCATGGACGAGACAGGCTGGGAGTTAGACATTGGTGGTAGTGAACCGCCGACCAGCATCGAGACTGTACGGGACCTCCCAAAGCGTGGCCCTGCGCGACTCCTGACTCGCCTCGCGATGCAATCCGCGCGTGATCGGTTCTCCTTCTAAGACCCTGCCAGCGTAGGGGTGGTTCCCCCTCAGGAATTTCTGTGGGCGCGAACGAACGCACGTCGCAGGACGGTCAGAAGAACGTACGTCTCGTACTTCTGGGTCTGGCAGTGCTCGCAGGGCTGCATATCCGCGACGATCTCCTCAATAGCGTCGTCGTACTCGTCGGTGAGCGTAGTGAGCGCGTCCGTGATCTGGGGCTGGACAGCGTCGATCATCTCTTCGACGGCGGCGTCGGCCGAATCTGGTAGTGAGTACGAGAGAACGATCGTGTTTGCGTGGTAGTACTTCGTCGTCCCACCACGACCCTCCTCGAACCGAACGACGTCGACGAGGCCGGCGTCCCGGAGCTCGTTGATGTGGTGGCGAACCGTGTTCTCCGTCCGGTCGACGCCGCGAACGTCGAGGCGTTCGTGGACCTCGGTCGCGGTCAGGGCCTCCTCGGCCAGAATATCGAGGATCATCGCCCGCATCGGCTCGTCGATGGCATCCGAAACCCGAGTGTCTCGCACCGCGATGTCGTCGAGACGGTGGTCAGTATCGAAATCACTCATACGAGAACTGAGCGTGAGCACGCGGGAAAAGGTAGCGGGGCAGGAGTCGGGTAGGTGTCTGTCGAGGTATCGAGTACAGGATGGACCAGCGATAGCGAAAGCCCTAGACGACCCGTTTGACTGTTCCAACGACCTGTATAAGTATTCAAACATATCATCTAAAAAATACTTATTGGGGTACGGGCACTACCTCAAACTGTAATGAGCGACACAACCCAATTCCGCGTCCTCGACTTCGACTGCCCGACCTGCGCGAGTACCGTCGAACGCGCCCTGTCGAACGTCGACGGGGTCCAGCACGTCGAAGTCCACTACGCGACCGGCCGCGTCGAGATCGAGTACGACGACAGCGTCGCTGACCCCGACACCTTCGCACAGACCATTGAAAACCAGGGGTACACGCCCCAGCCCGCCTAACACCATGAACAAACAATCGATCACGCAGTACTACCGGAAACACCGGAAGGCCATCGTCACGGCGACGAGCGGTCTCCTCTACGGCGGTGGCTGGAGTCTGGGCTACCTCACGAGTTTTAATACGGCCAGCGCCGCCATCCTCGTCCTGGCGACGCTCGTGGGTGGCTACGACATCGCCAAAACCGCCTACCACGAGGTCACCAACCGGACGCTCGGCATCAAGACGCTGGTGACGCTAGCCGCCATCGGGGCCATCATCATCGGGGAGTACTGGGAGGCCGCCGCCGTCGTCTTCCTGTTCAGCCTCGGCAGCTACCTCGAGGGACGGACGATGCGGAAGACCCGGACTGCCCTCCAGGAGCTGTTGGAGATGACGCCCGACACGGCGACCGTCCGTCGCGACGGGGAACTCCAAGAAGTCCCCGCCCACGAGGTCAAAGAGGGCGAAGTCGTCGTCGTAAAGCCGGGCGGGAAGATTCCGGTTGACGGCACCGTCGTCGACGGCGAGAGCGCCGTCAACCAAGCACCAGTCACCGGCGAGAGCGCGCCCGTCCACAAGGCCGACGGCGACGAGGTCTACGCCGGGACGGTCAATCAAGAAGGCGCACTGGAGATCCGAACGACGGGTGCGGGCTCGGATACGACGCTCGAACGGATCATCCGCCGTGTCGAGGAGGCCCAAGAGGCTCAGTCGCCGACCGGGAGTCTCATCGACCGGTTCGCGAAGTATTACACGCCGGCCGTCATCGTGCTCGCTATCGGTGCGTACGCCGTCACGCAGAACGCGATCCTGTCGCTGACCCTGTTGGTCATCGGCTGTCCCGGCGCGCTGGTCATCGGGCCACCGGTCAGCATCGTCTCGGCCATCGGCAACGCCGCTCGGTCTGGCGTGCTGATGAAGGGCGGCGAACACCTCGAACGCGCCGGCAAGATCGACCTTGTCGCCTTCGACAAGACCGGCACCCTCACGAAGGGCGAGACCACCGTCGCCGATGTTGAGGGGTTCGGCGTTGCTGATGACGAGGTCCTCTCACTCGCGGCGACCGCCGAGAAGAAGAGCGAACACCACCTCGCTGACGCCATCGTCGACGCGGCCCGCGAGGATCCGACCGCCGCGACGGACGGCGGAACGACGGTCGCCCAAGCGGACGATACGGACGCGGGGCGCAGGTCGGTCCCCGATCCGGATGACTTCGACGTAGTCGCTGGCAAGGGCGTTATCGCCCATACCGATGGCCACGAAGTCGTTGTCGGCAACCGCGCACTGCTGGACGACCGCGACATTGACGTCCCCAGCCGGGTCGCCGACTACGTCCGCGAGCGTGAAGGGCGCGGCGAGACAGTCGTCCACGTCGTTCGGGACGGGGACATCATCGGCGCAATCGCGCTGCGGGACGAGCTCCGAGAGGCCGCTCCCAGGGTCGTCGCGGCGCTCCAAGACACTGGCATCGAGACGGTGATGCTCACCGGCGACAACGAGCGGACGGCCGCCGCCGTTGCCGAGGAGGTCGGCATCGACGAGTACCGCGCCGAACTCCTCCCCGAGGACAAGCAGACCGTCATCGAAGCCTACCAAGCCGACGGACACGTTGTCGCGATGGTCGGCGACGGCATCAACGACGCGCCGTCGCTGGCGACCGCTGACGTCGGCATCGCGATGGGTGCCGCCGGGACGGACACCGCCATCGAGACGGCGGACATGGCGCTGATGGCCGACGACCTCGAACGGATCCCGTACGCGGTCAAACTCAGCAAGGCGACGCGCTGGAACGTCCTCGAGAACGTCGGGCTCGCAGTGCTGACCGTGACCGTCCTGCTCGCGGGCGTGCTCACCAGCTACGTCACCCTCGCCGTGGGAATGTTGGTCCACGAGGCCAGCGTCCTCGCGGTCATCCTCAACGGGATGCGACTGCTTCGCCACTAACCACTAGATACGATCATCACCACCACTCATGACATCGAACTCGACTGCGACTGCCGAGACCCAGGCTAGAACCAATTGGAAGGTAGACTACGATGTGGATCCGATCGAAATTCGCGACCCTGTCGCGGAGGCCCTCGGCGTCCTCGAACCGGGCGTCCCGTTCGTCATCACCTATAGAGACGCGGTGAAAGAGGCGGGACACTCCTGTCCGACTGCCTCGGGCGCCTACCGGATCGTCCAGTTGGGGCTCGACGCCCTGTATCCCGACGACTATCCAGTCCGGAGCGAAATCGAGATGCAGGCGGCCGGCCCGCAGGACGATGCTGAATACGGCGTGATGAGCCGCATCATCTCGTACGTCACTGGCGCGACCGAAGACGACGGATTCAGCGGGCTCGCCGGTGGCTACGGTGGCCGCCGCGACCTCCTCGTCTTCGACGCGTTCGACCCGGACACGGCGGAGCCGACGTTCCGGTTCCGGCGAACCGACACGGACGAGACCGTCGAAGTGACCTACCACGTCAGCGACGTTCCTGACGGTGGACCCGCAATCGGGAACCTCCAGGGGATTCTAGAGGGGTCCGCAAGCGAGAAGCAACGGGAGGCCTTCGCAGAGGCCTGGCATCGTCGCGTACAAGTCGTCCTTGAGGACGACTCGTTGTTCACCGTCGAAGCGGTGTGAACGCGACGGTCTGCCTCTCTCACTCGAAATAAGTTACTGCGGTACACTATCGATTTCTTCGAGAGCTTCAGTAGCCACATCACCCAACTCACCAGCCTCGATATGCGAGTACCGCTCCCGGACCATCTCCTCCGAGTTGTCGAGGTAACGGGCAGCCACAGTATATCCAAATGCCCGGACGAGAACCTCGCCCATCCCCCGGCGACCGCCGTGTGGTGCGAGATAGTCGTGCTTCGGATGATCGATGTCGATCTCCGCGGCCGTCGAGAGTCGTTGGAGAATCGAGCGGGCACCATCCGTCGTAATCGACGGCGGGCGGATGTCCTCGTCCAGCGCCAGCAGCAGGTCGCGAGCGTACTCCCCACGTCGCTCGTCAATTGCCTCCGATGGCTCTCCCCGGTCGGCTAACTCCTCCTGTACGAACTCTGCGAGCGTCCGCTGATCGAGTGTCGGGAATACAGGCCACCGTTCCGTCGGCGGGTCCATCAGTTTCCGGTAGCTCCGCAACGGGGAGATAACGGGATCGGGAAGGGAGGCAGCGTCCCACTGCTGCTTCTTGCGATAGACGTCCATGCTTCCGTCTTCAAGAGAGATGTCTTCCCATCGGACGCCACGGCGTCGCGGGTCGTCAGAATCACGGAGGAGTTCTCCCACACGGACAGCTGTGTACGCGAGGATGACCACGAGCGCCCGGTCGCGAGCCGCCTTCAGCGCCGCGTACCGGGCTCGTTGCTTATCGAGTGAATCCACGTCATCGGGGAGGGTGGTGTATGCCTCGATGGCCTCACGCGCCTGCTCGTCGACGTGTCGGGTGAGCGCGTGGCGTTGCTCTGGCGTCCAGGCCTGCTGGTCACCGGGCTTCCGTCCGTCGTCGTCGGGGAGCGGCGCGGTCGCGCTCGCCCGCTGGGCGTAGTGCGCTTCGAGATACCCCTCGTTGACACACCAGCCACACCACGCCGAGATGTAGGCGTAGTAGGTCTGGACCGTGTTCTGCTTGAGTCCTCGGTCACCAGAAAGGTGCCGAGCGTACTCGCGGAAGACTCGCTCGTCGAGGTCCTCGAAGGTCGGATCGTGGTCAGCCTCCTCGGGAGTGATTCCAGTCCAATCGTCGTCGCCGCGCTCGCCGGCGGCCCACTCCGCAAATCGTTCGAGCTCGCGGGCAGCGTTCCGACGGTAGTTCCCGCCCTCGCCGCCGCGACCCTTGCCCTTGTCCTGAAGATAGCGGTCGAAGGAACTCCGCAACCGCCGTGCTGCGGGCTCTTGGCCGGTGGTGTCGTCGATCATGCGGAGTCAAAATCCTCCGAATTGTCCAGGTAGGAAATCGTGGCCGTCGTAACCTGGTCGGTGAACTCATCGGTGACCGAGCCCTGCCGGCCGACGACGTGGAGGTCGTCTTTCAGTGTGGCGAGCGTCCAGGGGAGGACGTAGCTCTGCTGACCCGGTTCGCCCCGAACCCACGCTTCGCTCGGTACGGCGAAGCTGCCGGCGTGGTGGGATTGCGTCGTAAACGCGACGGCGATCGACTCCTCGTCGGGATAGGGCATCCGCTCGCCGGAAACAACCAGCCACGGCCGGGGGTTCCCACCATCCGTTTTGAACGGATCAGGAGCCCAGACGACAGTTCCGCGGTCAGCCATCCGGGATCACGACTCCTCGTCGGCCTGGTCGGTTTTTGAGTCGATGGGGTCGACCGCGGTCTCCATCCAGGCCTCGACGTCGTCGTCGGAGAACCCGCCGTCGATGTCGTCGGCTGTGGCGGCGCCGTGAAGCCCTGCCGACGCGACCGCGTGCTCGGCGTCGGCGATCGTCCAGAACCGGTCGCGGTGTTCGACGAGGCCGTGTTCCTCAAGGCGCTTCAGCGTGGGGCCGACGCTCCCTTCGGGTACGTCGACGGCGTCGACGATCTCCCGCTGGCGAAACGCCTGGTCAGCGTGGTCGAGAAGGAAGCGATACACCGCACCCTGTGTGGTGTCCGGCGCCAGATCGGGAAGCGAGGGGCCGTCCTCGTCGATAGAGCGGAACTCGTCTTTCGAGATGGGCATCTTGAGTATTGGTTTGTATTAGAAGCTATTAGGTCTTATCGACAAGGCTCTCGACACGGACTGGAGGATGGCGGTGTTCACCGGCTTTTCCCCGGGTTCGAGGCCTTCTTCGTGCGGTTCCACAGTTCGTGCTTCACCGACGGCGGCGGGGTACTTCAAAGTGGTCGTGATTATTGGAGTAATCACGAGCAACCATAATTTGGCGACGGATCTCGAAATACCGACTGTAGAGACCCATACTGGTCGATATCTAGCATCTGCAGAATCTATAAACCTCATGACGCTATATGAAAACCATGCATGCGGAAGTTGAGACTACATCGGGTATAGCGGGCCTGTAATGCGCGGTATCAACCGAATCGATAAACAGAATCCGCTTCAGATCGCTTTCTGAACGGCGGTTCTTATTCCTTTTCCAACTAATACGCAGAATTTCCGAGACTCTGGATAGTGTCGCCACTCAGACGCTGCGCTCTCACGGAGAGAGGCCCCCTCGCTATCCGATTCCCGT
>NZ_FOCX01000086.1 GCF_900110215.1 Halorientalis persicus
GGCTACTCCACGTCAGACGACGGGACTGGGCTCGGATTACAGATCGTCGAACAGATCGTCGACGCGCACGGTTGGTCAATCGCTGTTGTTGTGAGCGACGCTGGTGGCGCGCGGTTCGAGATTACGGGCGTCAAAAAAAGAGAATGATAGAGATACGAGCGCATACCCCCGCCTTCCCGTGAGCGACGAGTGTGCCGATACCAGTCGGAACCGAGGAGCGAACAGGCGGGGGTCAGGCGGACACTCAGGGGATACAAACCACCGTACTGCGGCCAGATTGGATGACCGACCGAAGGTTTTTTTTTTCTTGGCCCGACGTATTGGAAATTGCTACGGAATCGGTGAGATGCCGGCCCCCAACAGACAAGGGGCGGTGACGACCACGGTCTGATCGTCACACGGCAATGACATCGATTCCGATGGGGTCGTCCGAGAGACGGCGTCTCTCGTGATCACGAAAATCTCCGATTTTCGAACGACCTGCGTGACCGGGCCACAGCCCTACAGTGAGGGAGAAAGCGAGAGTTTCACCGGGATGCTGCCGGTTCCCTCTGAGTGCGGGTTGGCCGGAATGCCTTGGTTCGGCAGGGCAGTCACCCGGTGGCCGGATGCCACGGCCTTCAGGCCGTGGAGGAGGTCACGCGATTCCACGGATTTGTGGCTTCCCATCTTCCCGAGATCGTCTGACGGATTGCTGGGGAGTAGAACCAAGTGCTTTCGGCCAGACAAGCCGTGTAGTACGATTGATGGATATTCCCGACCAACTTCGCTGTCTGTTCTCTGTGTCTGTCGAGAAACGCAATGACTCGGTTGTTATCGAAATCCCAGAACAAGAGATTCAGAATGGTGATCTCCAGCCCAGCAAGACGTATCGTGCGGCTGTGCTGGCCGCACGTACAGCCGACGAGACCAGCGATACCGACGCTACCACCCAGTCCACGCATCCCCCACAGACACCGCCCGTTGAAGAGGGGGAGCAGCGGACTGTTGAAATCGAAGATCTCGGTGACCAAGGTGACGGCATCACTCGAGTTGAGCGTGGGTTCGTTGTCATTGTCCCTGATAGCAAACAAGGCGAACGCGTTACCGTCGAAATCACTGATGTCCAACGGAATGTTGCCTTCGCGGAGGTTGTCGAACGTCTCGACTACTACGAGTAATGATATATTTTAACAGGTAGCGTCGATAGATACTTTATATCGGTTCCATTGGCCATGACTGCCCACGGATCCCCGCCATACGAATTCACCCTCGATCGGCGTCGGTTACTGCAACTCGGCACAGTCACGACCACGGCAGCACTCGGTGGCTGTTTCGGTTTCGGTGCGACCGACTATCCGACGTACACCGAGTGGGTTCCGTCACAAGATACGGGCCTAACGCTCGCGTATGTCGACTTTCGAATCGCAGAAGAGTCCCAAAAGGCCAATCAGTTGCTTCCGCTGCTCCTGCCGTCGAGGGATACTATCAGCGGAAGTGAAACTGTTCCCGAACTTCAGGGTTTGAACGCTATCGACGATCCCTTTCTCGTGTGGCCGCTCGATACCTGGCGGCGACTCCTCGCAGGCATGGGTATCGGTCTCGGAGGGGGGCTGGGGTATCTCGTGGACCCAGAACGACCGGCAGAAACGGTCGATGAGCTATTCGTCGTCGATGATGTTGCCGTCGCGACCGGGGAGTTCGACGCGGAGCGAGCAGACGAGACGCTCCGCTCCGGGCCCGACAATTCACCCGGAGATATCGCACACGAGACTGTTGGCGAACAGGGCACGTTCACTCTCTATGAATCGACGAGAGAGGAGCTGGATACAGTTATCGCAGTCAGCGAGACGGCCGTAGTACTGGGCGATACTCGTGACGCAGTGCAGACAGTTATCGAGACGTGGCAAGGGGACCACGATCGGGCCGTCGCCGACGCCGGTCCATTCGGACGGTTGATCGACGCCGCTGGGGACGGTGACTTCGTAGCTGGGTGGACAGGCCCGGTCAACCTGGATGAGCGCACCGTTGGCGACCCAGCCGCCCGTCTTTCCGGTGACCCCCTCTCCGAACGCGAGCACGTGATCAGTTCCATCTCGTTCACTCCCAACACCGACGAGATCACGGCGAAACTCGCCGTCGAAGACGCGGGACTCACCGAAACCACGCGGGATCGCATCACTTCTCAGCTGGGGACTTCGGCCGAAGAGATGTCCGTAAACCGACGTGGCGACGGACTCTCCGCCACTGCGACGTACCCAGCGGACGCTCTCGATCTCACGTTCAGTCCACCGGAGACAACGGACAGGAACGACGAGACAAACGAATCGGTTCCGCCCGAAGGCGACACCCCTCCCGAGGTCGCGGACGCAGTTCCGGACGGGGCACTCAATTTCAGCTATAATGCCGACCGGCACCGCTTCGCAGTCACACTCGAGACGAACCTCACGATCGACAAGCTAACCCTGCGAGCAGTCCAACGAGACTACGAGACGTGGACGACATCACCGAGCACGAACTCCGACCTCGGGATCGGCGTCGACCCAGACGGTGACGTGGTAATCGTTACCGCGACCGTCGACGGTGTCTCGGGCGAGGTTGCCCGCCGAACAGTTCCCTGAGGCGTGAGAAGCCGTCTCCGCGATGTCTCGTCTCCAGTCCTGAAACGCCGCTTCCCGGAGTTCAGAACTTGCGGTCGTCGAACTCAGCGGGCTCACGCGAGATCGTGAGCGATCCGCTGCCCGCCGCCTCGGCGACGAGCGGTTTCGCGTCGCGCACCAGGGCCGGGACTTAGATTTTAGGGTGCGGTTCCGGGTTTGAAATCCTGTTTCCTGTCTTATTGGGATGGGGGCGAAAGATCGGAGTGCAATGTCCGCTGACGACCTTCGGCCCTCCAGATTGGTCGCGACGTTCGGAGCCCTCCTCCTGGTCTCCAGTGCCGTGACCGGTGCTGCCGCAGTGGCAGCGCCGATAGGCAGTACACCGACTGATGACGGACCATCCGACGTGTCCGATGTGTCCGGCGAGGAGATCGTCGACACGTTCGAAGAGCGAGTCGACTCGATAGACACGCTGGTGATGACCAAGACGACGAAAATGACCATGGACGGGAACCAAACCTCGACGACCGAGACGAAACTCTGGGCCGACTTCGAGACTGATCGGCTCCGACGCGAAGTCGTCGAGTCCAGTGCTGGTTCTGAGACGATCACCGTCCGGAACGAAACCGGGACGATCACGTACACGCCCGACGAAAACCGGTACAATACGTACGATATGACCTCGAACGTTTCGACGATGGTCACGCGGATGGTCGGGTCCGCCGAGTTCGAGTACGAGGCCAGTGAGACAGTCGACGGCAACGAGGTCTATCGACTCCGTGCAATTCCGAACACCACGGCGGACCGGAATGCTGACGTAACGGGGACAGTCTGGGTCGACACCGAGACGTACTTCCCGACGAAGGTGACCGTCGACACCGACACCGAGCGAATGAACTACACCATGACGATGCAGTTCTCGAACGTCAGCCT
>NZ_FOCX01000087.1 GCF_900110215.1 Halorientalis persicus
GGACGCCCACACCATATTCGAAACAGATTTTCCCTTCAGCCCTGATTCGATATATTCCTGCGATACGGCGTTTCGCGGTTGCTTCTAGCAGTTCCGACTTGACGCAGCACTAGATTGTTGAAACATTTTCACTCGAATCCGACATCGCGGCCAGGATGCTCGCCTGTTCGATCTCCGCGCCGTAGTCGGCGACCGTCGTCTCGGGGGCGGCGTCGGCATCGCAGAGCCACAGGGCGAGGTCAACCCACGGTTCCAGAGCTGGCCGCACTTCAAGGAGTGGATCCGTGTCCAGCCGAGGCCCGCAGAACGCCTGTCCCAGTGGGTCGTCGGGATCGCCCAACCGGCCGGCCTTTGCGGCGTCGACAAACTCAAGCGCAACCTCGAAGAGCAGTTCCTGGGGGTTGGCGCGTTCGGCGTCGACGGCGTCAGGGGCGAGGTCACTGTAGTGTTCGCCGTGGAACGGCAGCGCGATGCGGTACGTGCCGCCGTCGGCGGTGACGAGCCCCAGCGCCACCAGTTTCTCGATGTGCCGGGAGACGGTCCGGGTGGAGACGTCGGCCGCCTCGGCGAGGTCGCGCTTCGAGAGGGTTTCCTGGGCCTCCAGCAGCGCGGTCGCGAGTTTCCCCACCGAGGGAGCCATACCGGGCAGAATGTGCTCGGTGGGCAACTGTGTGAGCACATACCGAACCTCATCGAGTCGGATCTGGCGCTCGCTGTCCTCGGGCTGGAGGTAGTCCAGAGCCCGCGCTGCTGAGAAGGGAGAGGCCGTGAGGGCCCGCAGGAGCGTCGTCACCTCGCGCTGGGGCTTCAGGTTCTTCGCCCGGCACATCCGCTGGACGGTGGCGCTCCACACCTCGCGACGGCACTCAGTCCGAATCGGGACGCGGACGGCGATCTCCGGGGCATCATCCCGGGGTTCACGATCGTTGATCGCGTCTTCGACGAGTGGCTCAAGGATGGATACGCCCGGTCCGACCAGGACCGTGTCGGCGACGAGGTCGGCAAGTGGGTCCGCGGCGTCATAGTTCGGTTCCATCGCCGACTGGACCTTTCGCTCTCGCTTCTCGAAGACCGTCCGTTCCAGGGTGTGACTGCCGTATGCCGCGTCGATCGACGCCTGCCCGACGATCGTCTCGGCGAGTTTCTCTCGCTGGCTCTTCTCTCCCTCGGCAGCCTGTTTGCCGAAGTCACGCTTCACGTTGGGCACGATACCGAGTACGGTGACGCCGACGCCGGCGAGGTCGAGAACGTGTGTCATGACGCCGATGAGCCCCTTCGCGTTGCGGAATATTCGGCTGCCCAGCCCCTCGCCACCGTCGCCGGTACGGAGTTCGCCCGTCCACTCGGCGAGATCCTTCCGCCACTCGAGAATCTTGTCCCGCCACTCCTCGCTGTCGTCGACGTCGTCGCTGAGGTAGCCGAGCTGACGACCGTCCCGAAGGAGATTCCGGTCGTCGATCGCGAGGCCGCCGAAGGGACTCCCCGCGTCGACGGCTGAAGTGGGAAGTACCTCGTTCCACGTTCGCGGGTCAGCTAAAGCCAAGGCCGTGCTTACCAGGTAGGACAGTCGGGAAGTGATCCGAGCGCCGACGACAAGGTCCCGGCTATCCTCGTCGAAGCACCAGAGGCGTTTCTGAGGTGGGATGTCGTCGACTGGGGCGTCCAGCAGGGTGAGGCCGCCCTCTGTGGCGGCCTCGATTGCCGGCGCCTGCCGCCGGCGATGCATGAACGACGTGAGCCAGCCGGTGCCACCGTGGCTGTCCGCGTCGGCCTGGACGTCCCCGGGGCCGGGTCCTGCGCCTATGGTACACATGTCTGGCTGGGATTCTGTCGACGTTCCAGTTTCTGCGCTAAACGCAGATTCGAGGGTCGCCTGCTGACCGACATCCGCGTCGAGCGCATCCAAGAACGCCACTCCCGGCTGAAGCAGTTCGACGCGCTTCGCAGTCTGCTTCCCGTACCGCTCGGCAAGTCCTAGCTCCTCCAGTTGGCCGAGGATCTGACTCACCCGGCCGTCGGAGACCTCGACGCTGTTCTGGAGAGCGTGCAGATCCATGATGTCATCAGCCGTAGCGGCGAGTTCGCGAAGGACGTCGACCTGCCGGCCGTCTGGAGACAGCGCCTCGCGGGCTGCGTCAACGAGGTCAGCCGTGGGTGACCCGCCACACTGGGCACGGACCGATTCCCTAAACTCGGACGGGAGGATATCGCGGAACTCGCGAGTGAGCCAGCGGGCAGTCACCGGCTTTGACACCACCCGAACGTCACAGGCGTCGGCCAGCGTCACGACGAGTTCAAGGAGTTGCTCTTGGTCGTCGCGATCACGGCCCTCGAACGCATCGCGATCAACGGTGACGGCGATCGTCGGCGTCTGGCCACTCGCGCCGATCACCGGGACCGGCCCCTCAGCGAGGGCGTCGAGCGAGAGGTGGCCGACGATCGACGGCTCCGGCTGGCCGAACTGCTGGGTCACCTCCAGTGCGGTCGCGTGGCGGTGGAGTGCCTCGTACGCCGACGCGGACGCATCTGGGTACCGCTCGGCGAAGGTCTCCTTCTCGACGCGCTCAGCAGGCCTATCGAGACCCGTGAGGACAGCCGCATACATCCCCTCCGCCGCGGTGACGCCGAGGTCTTCGAGCGTCCGCTGGCGCGCGTAGTAGGGCACGCCGGCGAGCGTCTCGCGGACGCCGTCGACGAGCGCGTCCTGGAAGCCGTCGCTCCCGGTCACCGCCGCCGCGGCGTCGCTGGGCGTGTCTTCATCGAGAGAGATCGTCGCGACCGCGCCGAGGATGTCGGCCTGAGCCAGCGAGAGGCCAGCGTCACCCACGCAGGACACCCCCGTCGTACTCGAGGCCGGCCTCGTCGATCGCCCACGTCGGGACGTCCGACAGCGACGCGTCGGGATCCAGCGACGACGTCGTCTCGCCCCGCTGGCGAATCGTTACGGTGCGGATGTGCTGCACGACCCAGCGAGTCGCCGATGCCTTCCGGAACAGCACCGTGTGTTTCTGCCGGCCGGTCTGGTCGTCGGGTGCGCTCGTCCAGCTGGCCGAGCGAGTTACTGGGTGGCTGGCGTCAGAATCTGAACTCGGATATGGGATTTCTGCCGTTTGCGTGCTCATGTCGCCGTCTGGCGACGGTTTCGGACCGTCGAACCGGCGACGACGCGCACGGGAGTTACCCCGAAACGGTTTTTACTCAGGACCTCGAAGGACTGAGTACACTCACAGCCTGTGGGTTGCGTACTTCACGCGCCGTCGCGCCACAGCCTGTGGGTTGCGT